>NZ_DRFS01000034.1 GCF_011050415.1 Halomonas sp. | reverse complement strand
GTGCACACGTAGCGCGTGGTAACGAATCTCGCGAGGTACGAGCGTATGAGGCACCCGCGGGAGGCGTCGGAACGACGCCCAATGGCACAGAGCCCATCTGCCCGCACGAACCCAACCCCGGCAACGCTTCGCGCTGCTTCCGCGGGTGCGCTGACGCTTACGCAATGGGATGGACTCCTCCTCACCCTACTCCGGCGTCAGTGCGCCATACTGGTAGGTGGTTGGAAAACTATCAGCTTGAGAGTCAGGAGAAGCCCCTATGAACATTAGCCGAGTGGGTGTGGATATTGCAAAGTCTGTCTTTCACGTGCATGGCGTTAACCAGCATGAGAAGCCTCAATGGCGGGGTAAATATTCCCGAGCCAAGTGGCTGGAGGCTATCTCACGCCGTGTGCCCCAAGGGGCTGTCATCGGCATGGAAGCCTGTGCATCTGCCCACTACTGGGCACGTGAACTTCAAACACGGGGTTACCAGGTAAAGCTGATCGCGGCCCAGTTCGTGAAGCCTTACGTTAAAACGAATAAAAATGATCGAGCAGATGCCGAAGCCATTTGTGAAGCATTAGGCCGTCCCACGATGCGCTTCGTGGCCGTTAAAACCGTTGATCAACAGGACTGCCAAGCCACTCACCGGATACGCGAAGAGCTGATTCATCAGCGCACGGCGAAGGCCAATCAAATCCGTGGCCTCGTCGGCGAGTATGGGTTTATTGCCCCTGCGGGTATCCAGCAGTTGCGGCGGGCGTTGCCTCTCTGGCTGGAGGATGCCACCAACGGGCTCAGTGACCGCTTTCGCTGTTTACTGGCTGAGTTAGCGAACGACTTACGCTACCTAGATGATCGCGTTGAACAGCTCACCACCACCATTGAAGAGCATGCCAACACCGACCCGGTGGCCAAGCGCTTGATGACCCTGCGCGGCATTGGCCCCATTACCGCCAGTGCGTTATCAGGCGTGCTGGGTGATGGCGCTATCTATAAGCGTGGACGCGATTTTGCCGCCTCGTTAGGACTGACCCCGCGACAACATAGCACCGGCGGACGAGAGCGACTTCTGGGTATTAGCAAGCGTGGCAACAGTTATCTACGAAAGCTACTGGTCCATGGTGCGCGCGCTGTCCTTCGTTATGCGGTGAAGCAAGACGACGGGCTAAGTCAGTGGATCAAGCACCTGGCGGTGCGAAAACATCGCAACGTAGCGATCGTGGCCCTCGCCAATAAGACAGCGCGCATGGCGTGGGCCGTTACGCGTTATGAGGCGCCGTATAACCCTGAGTTGGCCGCCGCCGCTTAACGACATGACATGATTATAGAGGTTTAACCCTTAACCCAGTGTTCCCACCACCCCGATTGCAACACCACAAGAGAGATGGCGAACAGGTCGAACCGGCGTCGGGCCATACCGTGTAGCGCGGAGAGCTTAAAAGCTCGTTTACGCTTAGGGCACCCGACGTGCGAATAGCCCATTAAGGTCCGATGCCCATACGTTAGGCATCCTTGATGAGACCGGATATACGCTAGCAGTCGACATTGCCGCTATGACCTTTTGTGCTTGCAAGAGAGGAGGAGTCCATATACGCGCTACGAAAACACCGAAATCAAGTGCGTGCACACGTAGCGCGTGGTAACGAATCTCGCGAGGCACGAGCGTATGAGGCACCCGCGGGAGGCGTCGGAACGACGCCCAATGGCACTGTGCCCACCTGCCCGCACGAACCCAACCCCGGCAACGCTTCGCGCTGCTTTCGCGGGTGCGCTTCGCTTACCACGCGCTACGAAAAACAATGAAACCAAGTGAATACACATACCGTAACGGCGAAACGAGCGCCCACTTTACCGCAGCGAGTAATCCTCATGTACCAACGTCAGGTTGGGGTTGTAGGCTGGGTCGCTGTCTAATAGCTCACCCCAGGTTTTGCGCATGTAAGCATATTCGCTTAACCAACGGGCGCGCTTTTCAGGTGTATCATCGGCACCCCGGGAGATGGATTCATGGTGATAAAGCGCGGCGTAGGGCGTCCATAGGTTTCGGTAGCCCGCTTCGCGTACCTTAATGCACAGATCCACATCGTTGTAAGCAACCGCTAGATCGGCTTCATTCAAGCCATTAACCGCATCGAAAACATCTTTGCGTAACAGCAAACAAGCGGCGGTGACGGCGGAAAGGTTTTGAGTGACCTTTAAGCGCCCCATGTAGCCATCTTCATCACGCTGGAAAAAGCGATGCGCATGGCCTGCCAAACCACCCAGGCCAAGAATCACCCCGCCGTGTTGAACGGTATCGTTGGGGTAATAGAGCTTAGCGCCCACACAACCTATCTCTGGTCGGCAGACCTGCTCGACCATTTCACTCAACCACTGCCCGTCAATCGGCTCTACATCATTGTTGATTAACCCGATAATGCTGCCTTTAGCACTGGCAGCACCAAAGTTGTTAATTGAAGAGTAGTTAAACGGCGCATCCCATAGCAGCACCTTGACCCGCGGATCTCGCGCAGTGACGTCTTTCAAATAGGCCAGGGTTTCGGGGCAGCTGCTCTGGTTATCCAGAATAAGCAGTTCAAAATGGGTGTAATCGGTGCGGTCTAAAATGGCATCCACGCAGGGGCGCAGAATATGTACCCCATCCCTGGTCGGTACCAACAAGCTCACCAGCGGTAAGGGGTCAGGCATTGACCAGCGAACCCGTTGCGTTCCAGATAGAAGCCCCGGCGTTACCTCAGCGGCATGGCCGCAGGCGCGCAGGTGCTGCTCCACGGCGGCTACATAACTATCAGGCGTGGTGACCGTTCCCTGCGCTCCGTGGTAAGCAATGTGTGGCACATGAGCCAGCTGTTCGGGGGAAAAGTCTTCGCGCTGAATAACGTTTAACGTTTGTACGTAATCGAGCCAATCCGCATCATTGGCATGTTCACCACACATCTCGGCGGAAAGCCGGGGCACATACCGGTGCTGGTAACATACTGCGCGCCCCATATAGGGCATCGAGAGCAGCAGGTCAGCATTCCACTCAGGCTTAAACTGCGGCGAGTGGCGAACATTGTACTCGTCCAGGCTATCTTCATCAGCGACGAGCATCTGCGCGCTAGGGTTATCCGTCGCTATGCTCGCCATATGAAACAGTGCATCGGTCGCCAAACGGTCGCCCGGGCGTAAAAACCACACCCACTCATGCTCACAGTATGAGAGCGCCTCAACGCGTAGCCCTGCCACACTCGTGGCGTAGCTTTCTACCACGCTCAAAAAGGGCATTTCGCTCTGCCACTCATCGAACCACTTTTGCCACTTTTTATGCACCTGCGGCGGCACTAACAATACCGCCTGGTGAGGCGTCAGCGACTGCTCCGCCAAACTGGCTAAGCTATGACTCAGGCGTGTTTGCAACGCCTTTAAGCTGCTAGCGGAGTGGGTATCTGCCGCCGGACAAACTAGCAAGACGCTGCAGTCAAAGCTATGCAGGTGGCTACGCAGCGCCACAATGTGCTCGCTGGGTGCCCGCCTGCGCTCAACCTGACGAATCCACTGCTGATAATGGCGGCGTGTCGAAAGGCTGATGAAGGTGCTTTCGTAATCCTCGAGGGCAACGGTTTGCCACTTACGGCTTTGTTTGCGCGCCTGTTGCTTCAAGCTCTGCTTGATCTCTGGCAAGGAGAGATCGCGGTAGTGCTCATGCATATTGGTTAACCGCTGGAGTAAACGGTTATAGGCAAACATGGGCGTTAGCCACACAAAACGAAAATGCCCAAGTGAAAACGTGCCTTCGGCGTTCATCGGCGCAAAGGTCACACGCTTTACCCCCCAGGGCACATACACCAACCGCTTGGTCACTTTGCCTACCCGCAGGGGTAACTCTGCGGTTACCGAACGCCGTGAGGATTCAAAGGTGAGGCTGGAGACCACGCTGGTCACATCCCGCTCGCAGGCAATTTCGACCATGTTCCAGCCCGGCCACGGCAGTTGCCCCTCTAGCGCAAACAACGGCTCTGACCCAAGTGACTGCCATTCACCAGGGTGCGAACCTGCCGTTAACTGCTGAAGAGGTACAAAGCGTTGTGGTGTGCGGTGGTGAGGGTACCAATCCTTATCACGAAGCGTTTGGGTAGCATTCATTCAGAAAAGCATCTTATCCGGCGGATAGGGAGCGGGCATCTTACCAGCCCGTAGGCCATGCCACACGCCCCTGTATGTAAAGGCTCTTAAACCAACCAAGGTAACAAATTGAGTTTGGCTAAAAGGGCATCATCAGGCTTGGCGGGCACCTGCATCTTCTCGACTTTCGTCTGTTCTTCAGCGTTCAATCGCGCCCGTTTATCGTTGATTAACTGCAATAATGACTGCTCCAACACCGGCACCTGCACCACAAAACGAGCATTGGTTTGTACCACTAAATAAGCGGGGCTCACTGCGCTCACCAGTTCTGGGTCAAGGTTTCCGGCACTGTGAACAAATACCACTCGCTGAAAAAGTCGGCACACGTAATTGAACATCGAATAGCTGGATGACGAGCCAAATATTAGGCAGGTTCCAGACATCAGAGCTTTGTCATTGACCAAGACCAACAAACGCCCAAAATTCGGCAACCCATTATCAAAATAACGGTGCTTCGAGTAACTAAACGAACGTAACACCTTTATTTCACACTGCCGCGGTGGGGTAAGTTTACTGCCCAAATCGCCCGGCAGTTGCCGTATATGATACTGATCAGCCGCAAAGGTTTGCGCTATCGCCTGAGCTTCCAACCCCAGCGCCTCAGCAAGCTTCTTAGCCGCTTGCAGTGCGCCCTGCTGCGACCAGTGAGTATCAGTCACTATAAAGGCATCATCACCCAGCGCACGTAACGCCTCCACCGGGTAAATCACCTCGCTAGCCTCTTTAAGGGCCATCATCTGATGCATTGGCCCACCCGTGCCTTCGGCGTAAGGATGATAACGAGGCCCCATTACGCTCTCTTTGGAAGGCGCAACCAACATGGCACACTTCGCTGCATTTTTTTCAGCCAAGCGATGAAGACCGGCTAAGTAACCCTGCCATGCTCCAATACCCTCTGTGGTTAATACCAAACGGCCACAGTACTGATCGACACTGCCATTAGTATCGTTATCTAAAAACAACCATCCCTGCTCGCCTTCCAACACCTTTATCTGCGCTTCCTTCAGTGCCTGGGCCTCATCAACTTCTGGCATGTCAACGTGCTGCGCGGCAACACACTCATCCCCCACATACACTGAAAGCGTAAAAGAGGCTAAATGGCGCGGCACAGTGAAGCGAAAGCCGCAAACGGCCTGTGGATGGTCTTGGTTATCTTCTGCCAGTACCTCTTTAATCACATCAGGCCGTTTCAGGGATAAAGGATGGCGTAATTCAAAAGCGCTTGCCCACTGAGCGACTAAACGTACATCACCCGTTAAATCAGTAAGGTGTTCAGGGAGTAATACCCACCCCTGCACCACCCAGCCACTTGGCGTTAACCAAGCTGGATGGTGCAGAGAGGGAAAATCCAAGTGCCAACGAATGCCCTGATAGCCATCTTGCTCCAGCGTTTTCCCTGACACAGCGTGCTTTACCTGGCGAATTAATCGCCTAGACGCTTTACGCAAGCGCTGCTGCGTTGGCTGTTTTCCCATCATCACGGTGCTCTATAAATAAACGGTGCTAATAAATAAATGGCTCTAAAACAGCTTTTTACATAAAAACGTACATAAAAACCGATATAAAATTGATGGCGTTCTTCAACTACCATTAATAAAAGTAGAAATCTTCGTCAGTTGATAAGCGTTCGCCAAGGCGTTGCGCAATTCAATCGCATTAAACTGTGTTTCCGCCCGCTGCCTGCCCGCCTGCCCAAATTCACGGCGCAGCACTGGGTCATTGGCAAGCTGGGCCACGTGCTGTGCAGCGGCAAAGGAATCACCAAAGGGCGCCAGAAATCCAGTTTCGCCCTGTACCACCAGCTCACCCAAAGCGCCCCAATCGTAAGCAACTACCGGGCGCGCAGCGGCCATTGCCTCTAATACAGTACGTCCGAAAGACTCTTGAAAGCGGGATAGGTTCACCACGACATCCAGCTGGGTCAAGGCTTCCTCAGGCCGTTGAACGTAACCGGCAACGGTAATATTGGCAGGCGCGCTGCCCTGGGCCTGCCTTTTTAGCAGCGCCGCAATTGCGGGGGTATGGGCACCAAAGAGCACTACCTCAACGTTAGGCGCCAGCGTTTGCAAATGCTCAGCCATTGCCTCTACGTCAGCCAAGCCCTTTTTGGCGATATTGCTACTCAACATACCTACCCGGATACGCTCTCGCTGATCACTCTGTTTTGGATACTCGTCTCTTGCATCGCCTTCATGCTGTGCATCAAGCGCTACCGCCGGTAGCGTCAACAGCGGTGCCATCTCAATGGTATTGGGCACCACACATAGCTCGGGATAATGCACATCACTGGCGTCTTCACGTGTAAACGCACGCGCAACACATGCAGAGTTAGCAATCACGACATCCGCGTATTGATGCACATGATCAAGCACCTGGGCAGGCGTAGCACCTAACGTGGCACACAGCGCTTCATCATGGGCGGGCAGTTCACGCACATGGGTTAAGGTGGGCACGCCCTCTCGCCTTGCGGCGACATGGGGCTCTAACAGCACAACGGTATTGGCATGCACCGCATCAATAGCAAAGCGCTTGATCAGGTTGCAAAAGTAATCGACGGTATCGTTCACCGGTTCTTTGCCCACCTGCCACCAGCCATAGGGTAATACCGCCAATGCCTTACAGCGCGTTAATAGCAACTGCTCATACTCTGCGTTATTCGCTTCGGGCAGCGTCACCACCACGTTCCAGCGCAATTCGCCCATAGCATCCAACACGTCTATCAGGCTACGCTCAGCACCGTAAAGCGCCTTCCCCGACTGGTGCGCGCAGAGCATCACCGTAGGACGTTCGCTAAACTCACGCTCGCCTTGCCAAATAGGCAGCGCCTCAAACCCCTGGGCATAGCCCTCCACCATGTAGTGCACTAGCGGGTGTTGGCCAGATGCCAATACCTCGGGGTAACGGCGGCAATAACCGGATAATGAGAAGTGCGGGCCTGGGTCACGTCGCTCTAAGGTGCCAGCGCTATAAAAGTGCTCTAACGGCTCAATGCTAGCCTGCTGCAGATCGATATAGCGCTCTAAATACCAGCCTGCATCAAATAGCGCAGACTCACTAACCACATCAATCTCTGCAAAGCTGGCTTGCTCGGTATCAGAAGGGCGCAGCATCGCGGAAGGCGCAACAAACAGGCGCTGCTCAGGGTGCTGCGGCATATAGAGCTGCTGGACGCTTTCAGCTTGCTTATGCCAACGACGTGCCGCCGCCATATAGCGGTAACGTAAGCCTGTAAACTTGGTTGCCAAGTGCGAGCGAGAGTGCTGAGTAAGTGAGCCTTCATCAGCACGGCCAAACGCCAGTGGAATGCCGGGCAGCGCGACGATCACGCTGTCGGCCCCAAAGGCAGCCTCTATCCGCTCGCGGTATTCGGTATCGGCATTTACACTCACCGCATCCCAATAACCTAACGTTTCGAATACTTCTCGGCGCATCATTAGCGAAGAGATATTAGGGTAAACCCAGCCATACTCATCCAGCCGCCAACGGTGAAACAGCAGCTCAGGCGTAACACGCACCCAACTGGATAACGATGCCTTTGCTTGTGGGTTCGCTACCAATGCCTGCCACTGGGTCACCAGCTTGTGCGGATGAGACCAGTCATCGCTGTCATGGATTGTCACAACATCGCCTGTTGCGACTGCTAGCCCCCTGTTACGCGCCGCATACGCCCCTTGGTTGCTAGGCTGGCGAAGTAGCTTCAATGACACATGCTCAGGTGTCTGGCGCTGCCATTTGGCAACCTCATCCACGCTGCTATCTTCACTGGCGTCGTCCACCACCAAAATCTCTAAACGGACAGACTGTTGATCAAACAGACTGCAAAGCGCAGACCCAATGGTATGCGCCGCGTTATAAAGCGGAACGATGACAGAGATTAAGGGAGAGGTACTAAGAGAGAGGGATGAAGGCTGGGAAGTAGCAGAGGTAAGATTATCCAATGCCAAGGGCGACGTTGTATCACGCGTGGTGATCGCACTTAGCCCATGCGACGCAAAAAGCTGGTTGAGCAGGTCAAGCCGCGAGCCATCGCTGCCCGTCTTAAGCAGTCGAATATTCGCTTCCGCTAGAAACGTATCTGCATGATGTGGAAAGCGCTGCTTCAGTGCTTCAAGCAGTGGCGGTAATGCGCTATCAACTGACGGGGGCGGCCTACCTGCAAGCTGTAACCTGCAATGAGCCTCCACCACCAGCAGCGCCATGCCTGGGTGATCCGCATGATTGAATAAATGCTGAAAGTCATCCTGCCCATGCAGGCAAGTAATCACGCGCTCCCACTGCTGTTGCCACAGGTACCACCGCGCCAATGCCCAACGGGCCGCCTGCTGTTCAGAAGCGTTAGCAGCGGTATCGGTCAGCAATGCTTGCAAGCGCGGCAGCATCACCGCATGAGCACCCCGCCAAAGCGCGTCGTCCCAGGCAGTGGCTTTGTTAAACCGAGGTAACCGCCCTTCTTTGGCCCCATGGCGAAAGTAGTGCTCCCATGGGTCCATACCCGCCTTAGCAACATCGGGGTAAGTACTTAAATACCACTCTGCGTCAAAATCATCTTGAGCAGAAGGCAGTTCAGCCTGGTCGGTGGAAACCTGTAGTTTTTTAAGCCACGACATCAGCTTCTTAACATTTAACGCCAAAAGAATTCCTTCACTCGCGTACTCAATTCATTCAGTTACGCTTTAATGGCGCGCTGCTCTTTCTCACCAAACTTGAGGTAATGCACTAGCGGATTAATACCGCTTTGCACTACATCCTGGTGGTTAGCCAAATAGAAAGCAGAATCAAATTCCGGCCCAGGATTACGGCCCTCAAATCCACCCATCAGCAAATAATGGCGCGCAGGGTTCGCTGACATTTTGGGGTCTTGCGCAATATCTGGATACTGCCCTAAATACCAGTTGGCATTGAAGAACCGGCTGGTTTCAATCAAGGCAATTTGGCGTTTAATAGAGCGTTTAGTCAACGGCGGTGCTTTCTTTACTACAGAGTTTACTAATGGCTGAGCAGTGATAGGTGCATTAGGCTCGACGCCTTCGGCTACGGGAGTAGTGATCGGCCGAATGACTGACGAATAATCAATGCCACGCTCATCTAACAGCGCCGCCAGCGCTGCTAACTCGCGGGTTTGGCGATCAATCTCCTGCTGTGTGTCAGTATCTTTTTTCTCTAACAGCTCAGTGAGAATCGCCAGTTCACGGAAACGCTCATCAGCAAACACTTTGGCTTCTTGGCGTTGCTGGGCCAACTGGCGCTTCAATGCTTCGGCTTCTTCACTTGGGCGTTTGAGATCTACCTTTAGCTGTTCAACCTGCTTTGCTAAACGGGCAGTTTCCTGGCGCTCAGTTGAAAGCGTCTGTTCACTTGTTTCAAGCAGATTGGTGAGCTTGGCCAACTCTTCAAAGCGAGTGTTAGACTCTTGCTGCAGCGCTTTTATCTGCTGCGCTTTTTCCTTTAATTGCTCATCGTTGGCCTTAAGCTGCTGCTCCAGTTGGGCGATGTCGGCTGACGCTTTTTGCAACGCTTGTTCGGCACTTTTTAAGGCTGCAGCCTGCTCGCGGCGCTCAGCTTCGCGCTGTTCGCTCTGGTTACGCTGGCGCATTAACTCATGTTTGAGCTCTTGGTTGAACTCTTCCAGGGAGCTCACTCGTTCCGCCAAGCGCCCACGCTCATGGGCAAAGCGCTCCTCCTGGCTTTCCAGGCGTTTTTTCAGTTTATCGGCATCGTCTTTGCTGGCAGCCAACTGCTCATCAAGAGTGGCGCGTTGCTGCTCAACTTGTTCCAGCTGCTCTGTTTGCCCTGTAACGCGCTCTTCAAGCTGCTGTACTAACGCGCGTTGTTCTTGAGCAGTTAACTTGTCGCGGCAGCTGCGGCCCAACCGCGCAAAAATGTCCTGCACTACCCGGCTGGAAGCCGTTGATTCAAGCGATGCCAATAAATTATGCAGCAACGTGGTTTGCTGTTGGCCAACCGCGATAACGCCTAAGCCATTACCGTGGTGAAAAGCAAAGTGCGGGTACTGTGCCTGCAGTGCTTCAAAGGCACGGAAAACCTGACAGCCAGGCTCGCGGCGGGCAACGCCAGGTAACAACACGACACCCTGGGCAGAAAGGCGAGAAAGCCAGCGATCCAGCAGGTAGTCAATACTGTCGTCTTGAGGAGTGACATTCAGCACCAGCAGGTCAATCGAACCTTCATCAAACTGCTGAATAGCACGGGTAGGGCTGGTATTTAACCACTGGCTAATCGTTGGGTACTGCTCAGCGGCAAGCTCATCAAGCAACTCCCCTTCTTGGGGGTTATCAGCACTTTCACCTATCAAGTAGCAGTGGGCATCCAGCTTTAACCGAGAAACCGCTTGGCACAGAGTAAGATGCGACATGGCATCAATACCCAGCCCAACACTCTGACGTGGGCGCAGTGCCTCTACTAACCAAAAAATAAACGGAGCATGCTCCAGCCATGGAGAAGCACAGCGAAAATCAGGCTGCCAAAACATCGACCCTTGAGCCAGGGTATTAAGCGAAGGTTTGATAGCAACTTCTTGCTGGGCGTTGTCCGCCACTTGGTGTTGTTGGCTCACGGTTTCTTCCTGGTAACTAGCAATAATAGGCGTAAGGATAACAACTTAACCCGTCAAGTTAAGCGCTGGCGACTCAAATGGGCGAGTTTATGGTAAATCAGACAAATAGAGCGCGCTTGAGCCACCACTACTTCCTGTTTTAAACCAAGGCATCAGCAATATGCTGAGCGGATGACTGCGCCTGCTCAGCATTAACGGCTTCTACCATTACACGAATCAGCGGTTCGGTGCCGGACTTACGCAGCAGCACACGGCCATCTTGGCCAAGTTGTTGCTCTACCTGCGCGACAGCTTGCTGTACGGCGGTAGTTTCCAGCGGGTCGTGGCCTACTTGAGCGGTATAACGCACGTTGATCAAAGTTTGGGGCAATTTCAGCATGCCTTGTTTGGCATCAAACAGCGTTGCTTGCTGCTCTAATAAACAGGTAAGCACTCGCAGTGAAGCAATTATCGCATCACCCGTTGAGGCGTGATCCAAGCTTAACAAATGACCAGAACCTTCCCCACCTAGCCGCCAACCAGTGGCCTTTAACTGCTCCAGTACATAACGGTCGCCCACTTTGGCACGCTTAAACGGAATATCCAGGCCGTTAAGTGCCTGCTCAAGCCCCAGGTTACTCATTTGAGTCCCCACTACGCCGCCGGTATAACCTGCGCGTTTGGCATCTTTCGCCAGCAGGAATAGAAGTTCATCGCCATCCACTACTGCACCGGTATGATCGACCATCATTAAGCGGTCAGCATCACCATCCAGAGCAATGCCCATATCCGCATTATGGGCAATCACAGCTTCGCGTAGGCTTTGCAGATCAGTAGCACCGCAGGCCTCATTGATATTGATACCGTTTGGCTTATCGTGAATGCTGATTAGTTCAGCACCTAACTCACGATAAACCGCAGGGCCCACTTTGTAGCCCGCACCATTGGCGCTATCCACCACAATTTTCAAGCCATTTAAGCTCAAGTGCCCTGGCAAGTTAGCCTTGCAGTATTCGGTGTAGCGCCCCGCGGCATCATCAACACGTCGCGCTTTGCCCAACTTATCAGAGCTAACGCAGGTCATGCCCCCTTCAATAGCAACTTCTAACCAGCGCTCTATTTCTTGTTCCTGAACATCCGTAAGCTTATGACCACCCTGGGCAAAAATCTTAATTCCGTTATCATCAAACGGATTATGGGAAGCGCTAATCACCACGCCTGCATCTGCCCGGAAGGTAGAGGTTAAATAAGCAACGCCAGGCGTAGGCAATGGCCCTACCAGCGCAACATTCACCCCCGCCGCAGAAAACCCCGCTTCCAACGCGGATTCCAGCATGTAGCCACTGGCACGGGTATCTTTACCAATTAAAACTTCTTTAACGCCTTCAGCGCCCAATACCTGCCCAGCGGCCCAACCTAATTTCATAGCAAAATCAGGGGTCATCGGGAATTCACCCACACGACCGCGTACACCGTCTGTGCCAAAATATTTACGCATTATTTAAAACCTAAAAAGTGAATATTGAATATTAACGATGAGCAGAGTCACGCAGCATTGCCAAGCCTCGCAACCAGTTATGGAAATGCACAAACCGTAGCGCGTGGTAACGCTTAACGCGAGTTCAACGAGCGTTAAAGGCACCCGCGAGAGGCGTCGGAACGACGCCCAATGGCACTACTCTACCGTCACGCTCTTCGCCAAATTGCGCGGCTTATCCACATCGGTGCCTTTTACCAAGGCCACGTGATAAGAAAGCAACTGAAGCGCCACCACATGCAATACTGGCGAAAGCAAACCGTAATGCTCAGGCATCATCAATACATTTACGCCGTCGCTAGACTTCACCGCACTATCACCATCGGCAAACACATACAGCTGGCCGCCACGAGCACTCACTTCCTGCATGTTAGCTTTAAGCTTCTCCAACATTTCATCGTTAGGTGCCACCACTACCACAGGCATTTCCGAGTCAACCAACGCCAAGGGACCATGCTTCAACTCCCCCGCTGGATAGGCTTCCGCATGAATGTAGGAGATCTCTTTAAGCTTCAGCGCCCCTTCCAACGCAATAGGATAATGCCGCCCACGGCCCAAAAATAGGGCATGGTGCTTATCTGCGAACTGCTTCGACCAGGCTTCAATACTTGGCTCTAACGCCAATACTTTATCCACCGCGATTGGTAGGTGACGCAGCTCATCCAAGTAAGCTTTTTCATCTGCTTCACTTAACCGCTGGTTAGCTTTCGCCAGCAGCAGAGTAAGTAGAAACAGTGCTGCTAACTGAGTAGTGAACGCCTTGGTAGACGCCACACCAATTTCCGGCCCAGCGCGGGTAATAAAGCGCAGCGCGGTTTCACGCACAATGGCGGATTCAGGTACGTTGCAGATTGCCACCGTATGCGTATGGCCCAGTGCTTTCGCATGATGAAGGGCAGCTAACGTATCCGCGGTTTCACCCGACTGTGAAATAACCACCACTAGCTGTTTAGGGTTAGGCACGCTGTCGCGATAGCGATACTCGCTGGCGATTTCAACGTTACAAGGAATGCCTGCTACTTGCTCAATCCAGTATTTAGCCGTCATGCCCGCGTAGCTTGAGGTGCCGCAGGCTAAAATCAATACGGAATCGACCTGCTGAAAAACATCAGCGGCTTCAGCGCCAAAGATTCCCGGTAGCAGCTGCCCTGCCCCGCTAATCATTTCCAGCGTATTGCTTAACGCTTGCGGCTGCTCGAAGATTTCCTTCTGCATGTAATGGCTGTAATCACCCAGCTCTACGGCATTGGCACTCAGGTTAGACGTGATTACTTCTCGCTCAACCGGCTGACCGATCTTATTCATAACGGTTACCGCATCGCGGGTTAAGCGTGCAGTATCTCCGTTTTCCAGATACATCATGCGCTTGGTGACAGAGATAAGCGCTGAAGCATCAGAAGCAGCGTAGTGACCATCCTCCGCAATGCCCAGCATTAACGGCGAGCCTTCGCGAGCAACCACTAAAGAATCTGGCTCCTCTTCACTAATCACCGCCAGCGCAAACGCCCCTTTAAGATGAACCACAGCACACTGCACGGCAGAAAAGAGATTTTCCGCTGGCTCGCCAATCTGGCCTTTGAAACAGGCTTGAATCAAATGGGCGATAGTTTCGGTATCGGTATCTGAGGTGAATTCATACCCTAACCCCTGCAACTGAATACGCAGAGCTTCGTAGTTTTCGATAATGCCGTTATGCACCACCGCCAACCCACCGGAAATATGCGGGTGAGCATTGCGTTCAGCCGGCACACCATGGGTGGCCCAACGGGTGTGAGCAATGCCTACATTGCCGCTTAACGCCTTTTCTTCTACAAGCGCGGCCAACTCAGCCACGCGCCCTTTCGAACGGGCACGCTGCAAGCCAGTGTTTTGCTCGCTGGAAAGCAGCGCCAAACCCGCCGAATCGTAACCGCGATATTCCAATGTCGATAAGCCATTCAGAAGAAAAGCCGTGCTGTCCTTTGCGCTAACCGCGCCAACAATTCCGCACATAAAGAGTCCTAATATGTGGTGGTTACCAATTCGAATAATGAACGATAAACGATAAATAATGATAAAAGAGGTCAAAAGTGTTGCGGGGTGTAACAAAAAGATACGATTCTATTCAAGGCCTGTAACATAGCTAATCGTAAGCTTATATTGTGTCGCCCAATACTCACAGTGCTCTTTAACATGCTCAGGTAGGCGTGGACTAATCCATATGTGGCCAGAGTTTGTCATACGTTCAACTATCAACGGCAACGTACCTAACACTACGCCACCTAGATCCTCCTCTTTGAAACCACTTTTAGTGATTATAAGCAATGATACTCCTTCTATACATTGTAATGGGTGTTTATTAAAAGCTATTGGTGAAGTATCTATTACATCTAGCGAATGGCAGTTTAACCAAGAGGCGAGATAATGTTTACCTACCCGCTTCCGAATAGCTTTGCACTGCTGAGCATCATTAACAAGCGAGCTGACATACCCAAATCCTTCTTCTCGATGCCACTTAGCTAATTCTAAATTGGCATTACCGCTTCCTAGCACGACTGTATGCAAGGACTGGCCGCTTTCTTGCCAGCGTTGTAACATAATGCCCAAGGGTTGCGACCCATCAATAGCGGGTTCAAGCGAAGGAGCTATATTCTCGTTGGTTATCTGAAATATAAACCGAGTTACGACCTTTAGTTCTGCACGATTTTTAAATACAACACGTAATAACTTGCTAGTTTCAACCTTATTAGCATGATAAGAAATACAGCTGAAAACACGATCTTCTTTCTGGCCCGTAGCTACCGATAAATTGGAAGGAACTTCGCCGATAAAATCAATTTTCAACTGATTGCCAGTAGGACTGGTAACCGCTACTCGATTTTCATCAATGGTGATAGTTTTATCATGAGGGAAATGCCACTGCAGGGTTATATCGCGAAGCTGCCCATCGTCAGCAACCACGCTATCTTCAACTTCAACTACCTTGGCTTGTCTATCAAAATCAATCAGTCTGGTATGCACTACCGGTAGTAGTACCTCAATTTTCATGCTCAAGTGTGGGTTAACGGCAACTTCCGAATAATCTTCTATTTGCCAAGAGCTCAACCTATGGTTGAAGTCCTTTGCATAGCTTGCATGGGAGACCATAGGCACATTATGACCAGCGCGGCTTCGCATGTATTTCCGTATCGGATCTTTATTGATGTAGTTATAAAGACCCGAATCGATCAACCAGTCTTCACCACCACCGTAGAGACTTATGTGTCCTTCATCTTGCTGATGGTGATATTGGCTAGAACACCCTACCTTAGCGATAATATGAAAAGCTTTTGAGTAGTGCTCTTTGGCGGGCCAACGGTCACGAAAAATGGCATACCCTGACATGGGATATACGCGGTTTAATACTGCCGGTACTTCTCCCTGTTTTCCAAGGGAGATTGCATAAAGGAAATGCTGGTATTCAACCGTGTGGCCAAACATCTCCTGATAGGCATCCGTTGTAGGTAGCTGCTCAGTATCACCAACAGGCGGCAACTTGCCGTCTGGTCGTAAAATATGTGTAATAAAATTCAGCGCCTTAGCTGAAAATTGCTCAAACTGAACAGCAAGGTCTCCCAGTACATCAGGGTGATAATCTTTGATGATGCCAATAAAAACCTTGAACACAAAAACATGATAAGCGGGGCTATTCTCAACGTGAACGCCTTCGTCAGTGAAAGCAAATTCCAGCTCACTAGTAATCCGCTGAAGGGCAATGCTCTGCCATTCGCCCGCCTGTTCTATCCAATCGAATAATGTCCCGATGAAAAGCAGAACACGCGCTTGTTCTAAGCCATGGTTAGTATGCTCAGAATAAAAGTCGTCCTGTGCCAACCACTCTCCATGCACGACAACCGCTCGCGCCAAATACTCGAGAAATTCCGTATTCTGCTTGGCCCATTCAGGTGCATATTCACGGCAATAATAGGACAGAAGCACTAACTGCTCGGCGCGTAATGCTGTGGCATGATCATGCCAAATAAATTCAAAGGGGTAATCTGAATTCGTTTCAAGGTAACTATCTAACCAAGACTCAATGGAAGTGCGAGCAAGGTCAAGCACCTCATTGTCATTAGATTTACGATGCAGCGCTATTAAATACGGAATAAAAGAAAGCCAATTAAGCCGCCATTGCCAGCTGCGATTATTGAGGGGGTCTTGCTCCCAATTGAGGGGCGCACCTTCAAATATAAACGCTACCGGTTTAAAAGAGCCCAGCGTTAACAGCCCTTTTTCAAATAAAAGCTCGCCATTGGCCAGTGCGTTCACATCCTCAAAAACCGCTGCTAGTTTTTCATTGGTAAGCTTAGGCATAATTGACCTTATTTTTTAGTTTTACTCAATTGTTGTAGTGTCTTCTTCAGTTTTTTATGGAAATGCCGCATTTGATAAAACTCATGTCCTTTTTCAAAGAACAGATTTATCCAGGGAGAACCTGAAACCTTATCTTGATGAATAAAGAAGTGCGTAGGGGTTCCATTAAAAGAACTACAATATATGTAATCATTTCTTTTTATAAAGTCACGCAAAGATTCATAGTGCGTAGTATCAACAGACTCAATAACTAACAAAGGCCGATCTTTCTGAATTAAAACTTCAGCACCTTCTAAAACAGCAAGCTCCATTCCTTCAACATCTATTTTTATCGCCACTACAGGTGATTCAAAAACTTGATCATCTAAACGAACAACCTCTATGCTTGCATCTTCCTCATCACTGACTACTTGTAATGATTGTGAGCCCAAATTAGTCTCATCGAAACTAGTGAACCTCGCCTTAGAAGGTACCTTTCCTACACCGTATGGAAGTACGTTAACTAAGTGAGTGATACCATTTAACTCAACGCTATTCATTAAAGGTTTATAGAGGCGTTCATTGGGTTCAAATGCGCGCACCTGGCAGCCTAAAACACATGCCCAATAAAGCGTATGGTTGCCAATATTAGCACCTACATCCAACACTAAATCCATTGGCTTCAACCCAATAGCCATCGCATCCAGCATCTCAGATTCATAAGGGGCTTTATGTTCAGCAATAAATTTCTGGATATAATCTGTTTTATAGTCAGGCAGATCAATTTTGTAGGCGTTACTTGACACTTCTACATCATGAAGAGTAGTGTTTGAAACAGCACTGGATATTGTTTTTTCTGAAATAAAATCAAACACACTTTTAACACTTAATGAAGGTCGACTTCTAAAGATAACGCGTATAACCTGTGAGCTTTCTAACGCATTAGTTTTATAAGAAATACAGCTATAAACCTTATCTTTTTTTTGTCCCTGCAAGACGACAATTTGATCTGGCTTTTCATCCTCAAAAGTAAGTATACATTGTGCGCCTGCGCTAGAAACAATACTTACTTTGTCATTTTCAATAGATATTTTTTTATCCGTAGGAACGTGCCACTGTAAAGTAATATCATGTGTGCCCTCATCACTAAAAGTGAATTCATCTGCAACACATAAGCGCTTTATTTCCCCTAGAAAACTAAATGTTCTTTTTTGTATAACAGACTCTAAAACCTGCAACTCAAGCGTTACAAAAGGATTTTCATTAGAATCGGAAAAATCAGTCACCTTCCAATTTTTTAAGCGGTGTTCAAAATCCTTCGAATAACTGACCCCATTGATTAACGGTACATTATGGCCGGCTCGTCCACGCATATATTTACGCACAGGGTCAGTGTTCACATAATTATAGAGGCCGGAATCAATTAACCAATCTTCCCCCCACGCATACACAGAAAGATGCCCTTCATCTTGCTGATGATGGTAGCGGCTTAAGCAGCCTAGTTTCATCACAATATGAAAAGCTTGCTGATAAACATCAGCCTCGGGCCATTGGTCCCGAAAAATCGCATAACCTGACGTTGGGTAAACACTGTTTACTAGCTGGGGCTTAATGCCCTGCCTACCCTGATTAAGTGCGTATAAAAAATGCTGATAAATAGGCCTCTTGGCAAACATTTCAGCATAGGAGTTTGAGGTAGGTAACTGCTCAGTATCGCCTATTGGGGGCAGCATTCCATCAGGCCGAAGGATATAAGCAATAAACTTCAAAGCATTAGCTGAAAACTGTTCGAACTGAGTCGCCAAATCCCCTAAAATTGAGGCGGGATAATCCTTGACAATACCTAAAAAAACTTTAAATACAAAAATATGATAGGCAGGGCTGTTCTCAACATGTACGCCCTCACTAGTAAACGAAAATTCTAATTCGCTTTTAATTCTAGCGAGCGCAACTTTCTGCCATACAACAGACTGCTCACCTTCAAACACAGTACTTAAAAGAAGCAAAACACGTGACTGTTCCAAACCATGGTTGGTATGCTTTGAGTAGAAACTATCTTTGGCTAACCATTCTCCATGAACAAGCAAAGCATGCTCCAATCCAACAAAAAAATCAGAGTGCTGTTCTACCCAATCCGGTGCATGTTCTAGGCAATAGTATGTAAAGAGGATAAGTTGTTCAGTACGCAGAGCAGTTGCGTGATCATGCCAAATAAACTCAAACGGATAACTAGTATCGGTTTTTATATAATTATTTAACCATGATTGAATTGCCTCTCGGGCGAAGTCGAGCGCAGCATCATTATCACAGCTTCGATGATAAGCCATCAAATACGGGAGAAAAGACAGCCAGTTCAAACGCCATTGCCAGCTACGATTCTTGAGCGGATCTTGCTCCCAGTCGTCCCAGCCTTTAAAATTTATAGCTTTAAAAGGGACAAGTTCAACCCTTCCTTGAGTTACTAATCTAAAACCTAAAGATGTATTAATTGAGTTAGAAGAAATTAATTTAACCTTATCCTTTATACTCAATTTAAAGCCATTGTCTAATTTATTTTTAATTCTCATAAGATTATTTTCTTTAATAAATAGAATAAAACGTCATAATAAATATAAAAAACAATAATTAAATATCAGTAAAGGGTAACTTTAAAATCTTTACTTTTACTGAAAGAAGTAAATACAAGAAGATTACAAACCTCTACCACTTTTCTGTCTGAGCAAACACGCTTCCCTTCTTTTATATTCCAAGTTCCAGAGCCAATCGCTTCAATTTTGGCAATCTCTAAATCATTTGTTTTAGAATGCAAGCTTACAGAATTATGATTTATATAAGCAACGACTTCAGAAATCATAAACTTATGTTTAGTTACCTCACCACTCACATCTTCGCCAGAAATACAATCCTTAATAAGAATTATATTGTCTTCAATAATTAGATTACGACTAGATATAAGCTTTTTATTTCTAGAATGTTCAGCCACAACACTTAAAGGTGAATCACTGATTAATTCTATTTTTGACCCTGACGGCTTTTCAACCATATCAGACCATTCTTTATTTTCAACAATGAAATTAGAATGCCAAGTTTCTGACTTTAATTCTAATATTTCACCCCATGGCCGGAATTCAGTATAGCCAGGGTCATCAAAAATTATGTGGTCTTTATGATAAAGAAAAATTGACAATTCGTCATTTTGCTTGTGTACGTGAGAGTGCCAACCTGACACCAATGAAAGATGGGTTAAACCATCAGATGATTTGTATATAAAATAGCCAGACTTCGAAAAGAAGGTTCCTACCTTACTTGAAAAAGGCAGTAATTCTTCTAAAGAATCATTATCTCCATAAGTTTCTTTTAGAATTTTTTCATTAGGAACTCTAAATGAGTCCCCAATAGGAATATATTGCTTATTTTTCAATAAGTGAAATCCTAGTACTTCTCTGCTTTTTTCTACCACCCTGTTTATAACAGATAGAGCTATACTTTTTGCAGGTAGGATTTTTTTCACTTCACTGAGTATTAATAAATTATATTCTTGGTAAGATATAGAATGCTCTAAACACACTCCCTCTTCGTCGTACATTGATGATAGTGTATTAATTAATCGATCATGAACTATATCATTTAAGCCTGGAAAAAAATTCACACCTGCATTAATTGCTTTAATAATTGCCACATCAGCCATTAAACCATGATTATTGATTTGGTAAACATCTCCCTTTAACAAAGAAGCGACATCGTTCTTTAAAATTTTTTCAATTTTATCTAAGACAGATGGCAATTCTTTAAAGTCTTCCATAAAACCAATCAAAGCTTCAATTCTTAATGATATAGTATGATCACCACGGCGTGTATTAAAGTATGGATTTTTAATCTTTTTTTCTATATTGAAACTATAAAAATCTTGAATAACTTTTTCTTTTAATTCTTTGTCAAAAACGTGCAGCCATCTCAAACTATTTAAATTGTGCTTCCAGTTTTTTGACAAATAAGGATCTTGATTCCAGTTAATTGGAAAACTTAGTTCAAAATCAGGATAAGCATAGTGCTTAAGATTTATTATTTTCTCATCTTGCTTTTTTTTTTCAGGATAAATGTTTTCGATAGAATGGGCCGGAAAAAAAGCGCTATAATCAACTCCTTCAATTATTGCACGGATTATTCCAATCTCAGATTCAGTATTTAATGGCCCATGCCCTGTTTCAACATCTTCATACTCGATGAAACAAACACTTTTAAAGTATGTTAACTCTGTACTTAATCTCCACTTTTTATAGTGATGCTCGTAATGAAAATTATCTACTTTATTTTGTGAGTAAATCAAATGAAAAGGTCCACTATGACCATTTATCGTAAATCTATTTTGTTTATCCCCTGCCTGCTCCACATATCCAGAGTCATTATCAAATGATACTTCAATGAGTTTTTTTAAAGTTTTAGGATCATAATGTCTAACATCCGTCTGAACATTTGACATATAAAGAGTTGAATTAGGGGTGTTTTTTGCTAGATAAAACCCTAAGATTCCTCCGCCACTGGATCCATAGTAAAGAATTTTAGTTGGATCAAAATTCATTACTTTCACGAATTCTTTCCATAATGAAGCTATTTCTAAAGCATAAAACCTTTTTTTCTCTCCCTGGAACCAGGCCAAGTTCATCTCACTATCTTTAAATAATGTAGGATCAAAACAAGAAATACAGTTATATTCTTTAAGAAACTCAAAGTATCTAGACCTTTGAAAAACAGGCATAGGCTTACCTCGAATAGTTCTCCCAGGTGTAAAAAATATTATTGGTGAGTTCTTTCCTTTAGTCATATCCCATTTAAATGGATACATAACCCCATCTTTATTTATAAAAAACTCTCCCACTTTCACTGAACGATATGCAGATAATAAATCTGGAAATACTTTACCAGCATTTGACTTTATATTTTCTTTTTCCCGACTAGTTACTACATTAATTTCAAGACTTTTTTTAGTATAAAAATAAAAGTCATTTACATAATGAAAAGGTTGAACACCCCACTTATGTTTTTGCGCGGCCATCAAAGTTTTTTCTGGATAAAATATAAATTGATTTATATTTACTTTCTCCTCTAAATACAAATACATTTTATCCAGCATAATATTGTTTCTTTTTATATAGTCATAATACTCATCAGAAAAGCGTCCTTCACCCTCGATTTCAGTTGCCCAATAAACCTTACTAACTCTTAATTTATCAAGCGCATTTATTTTAATTAAGGTGCTTAAAAACTTATCAATTCCAGCCTTCCATAGTTCAAACTTCTCATCCGAATCAAATGCAATAGATTTATATTTACTTTTATTTTGATATTTTTTATACTCTGTCGAAATAGTACATACACTACTGAAAACCTTTGCCAAATTAAATCTTTCATCAATAAAATCAACTAAGATGATATCAAAATCTTTAACCTCAAGATCTTTTATTATATTTTTACCCAAATCCCTTTCTATCATCGAGCGTTGCCATTTTGACTCCACTCGTTCAGTCAAGTCATCGTCTTTTATTGGACTAGCGCTTATAGAAGCGAAACTCGATCTTGCGTAATAATCAACAAGCTTTATTTTTTTTTCAGCGGTTATTTCAAAAAAATCTCGTGAAACACAGCTACCAAAAATGAGGACATTTAAAAAAGAACTCATATTAATCCTATTATAAAACTAAAAAATACCAATGATTTTTTTGGCGACTAAATCGACATGAAAATTGCATTTTACAAAAACTCGGGGACTATCGCTTTTATTAGAGCCCTTCTCAATACTCTCAACCCCATCTTCCTGACTAAAACTAACCCACTCATTCGGATAAATCTCATCTGCGCCTTCCCAAGATAAAACCACGGGCTTACATCCTGCTGCAGCTCCTTCTGCTACCGCTAAATGAAAACTTTCATGATCACTTACAGATAAAATGTAATCAATTCCTGCGTACCACTCAGGCATATCATTACCCTGAGGATCAAAGAATACAGCTCCCTTCAATAAAGGGTCTTCCTCTAAGCGGCGGTATTGTTCTTCATACCATACCATTTCTTCTGGACGATTTAGCATCCAGGCAAACTCTTCAGGTCTTTTTCCTTTTACTCTTAGCGTGTAGTTTCTATCTTGTTTACGTAGCTCTTTCAGAATATCCACAGCACGGTCGAGGCGCTTACTTTGCGGTACAATTCCGACTAACCCTAAAACTTTGCCATTCGTAGCTTTACGGAGAACTGCCTGTAATGCCTCTACATCAACACCGTTATAGATCACTACACCATTTTTGTTGAGCGCAGGGTTACGTTGCTGAGCATTGCGTAACATGTGCGGGCCAACAAAAATCACAGTATCAAATGCTTCAAACGGTACTTTTTCAAATAGAGCACTACGTAGCTCCTGGGCATGTAACCTGCCCACCAACTTTTGCCCTTCACGCTTATGTTTGCCGTACCAAATGGCGTTACCAAGCGTCCACTCACAAAATACCGTATCCGCTTGGCGTACTAGGCGCTTACTAGCAATTTCATTATGCTGGTTATGCCCGCTCCAAAAGTCGAGAAGAATGCGCATACCCCCTTTGATGAAGTAGGGGTAGAAGGGTTTGATGAACTTGAGATCATGGCCTGCAATCACCACCGTTTTGACAGGCGCTACATTGGGCGTCTGGTCGTAGTCTGAATGGGGCTTGCGCAGAGCTAGTGTTGCTTCATCATTACTCCATACCACCAACTCATTTGTTGCACGTTGGCTTTGCGTACGAATTAACTGAAAACCTCGATCTATTCGTCCGCTTTCAAACGCAACACCCGGCCATTCGCCACTGCTAACCTGATCATCTCTTATAAAACCTACCCTACTGTAGTTTGAGTAGGACGTTGTCCACGCTAGGTCTTCAATATCTTCGGGCTCAAGCTGTTCTAGCCCTTTCGGTTCGGCATAAAGCCAATATTCACCAGGGTAAACGCTGGCAGGGCCTGTTACACACTCAATACCGAAACTCTCAAGTAAAGAATGTGCTTCAGCATTCCACGTAGGTGTTACTACTACATTAGGCAGCAATGTTTGGCAAGCTAGCTTCTCAGCGCCACTTTTAGTGATTACGTCACAGTAAAGCTTAACGCTTGGTAACTCAGGTGCAGTGACTTTCATGCCAGCAGTGCGTAGCATTTGCGTTAAACGAGTCTGGGTCGTGTGCGCGCGCATTACTGCCCGAGCCCCTTTTAATGCCACGCGCCAGCGGTATGCATCGTGGTGCATAAGATTTTCAAGCGCCTGGGCAGCCTCACTTTCCGTACGTACTACGTGCCCTGCTGCTTCAAGGTAACGATTCATACCTAACGCGGGGCCAGAAATAATGGCGGCACCACATGCTGCGGCTTCAGTCACCCTTCGCGAGAACATAGTTGGCGAGTCCAATACCGAGTTCACATTGATTTGAACCGGGTGGGCTTTATAAGCTTCAATCATCTCTTCATAACTGAGACTGCCTGCCACATAGCTACCTAGACTACCTGGGTATTTGTAGGGCGACTCTGGGTCATCATGTTGGCGATCATAGATGGTAAGCCCAAGAGGGGCTGCAGCACTCATGATCTTATCCATATACTCAGTGCGTTCTGGATAACGCTTCCCGTAATACGTGCCGCCATAAGCAGCCGTGGGCTGCCATGCACGCTTTGAGGGGAGCAGGTTGTGAATTTTTGGTGATGCATAGAAGGGGCAACTACTTACACTTTTGGTCAGCGCCCCAGGGGTGTTGAGGTAAGGAATAATCCGGCGGCTATCGGTGGTAAATACATGATCACACAGTGATGCCGCCTTGCGGAAACGGTCAAAGTGCACGGGATCTTCTTTATTCCAAAAGAGCGAAGGCACCCCGCGTTCACGACAGTGTGTTAGCAATGCACTTAGAGGGGCAAATTCCTCATCACTGTAATAGCCCACTTTGCGATGCCAAGCCCAGTCGTTGCCTTTCCATGCGGATTCAACAAATAGGGCGTCAATCGAGTGGTCAGCGAGTTCTTGCTGCCAGTTGTCCGGGGAAAGCTTAACAACGTTGACGCCACTTGCTAGGGTGTCCGTTGTGAATTGATCAGCGATTAAGCCAAGCGTGATTTGATCTAAGGACTTGGAAGTTTCTAACCCTGAGTCATGGGTTTTATTACCTAACAAGCGCTGCAGCGCGTTGTGATAGTTATTCGTAACAAAATTCCAGGTTCGCTCTTGTTCAATCCATTTACGTGCGGCTTGCCCTAAACGAGTACGCTCTTCTGGCTGCTTAATAAGCTGGGTAAGCGCTTCTGCCAAGCTATCAACGCTGTCTTTCTTAAAGAGCAGTGCTCGTTGGTTTTCGCCTGCCATCACTTTATGAGGTGAAACATCCGAAAGTACCACGGCCTTGCCCATTGCCATTGCCTCAAGCGGCTTTAATGCTGAGACCATTTCAGTCACCGCCGATGATAGACGCGGCACCGGCATGATATCCATGCAGGAGAGATAACGCGGTACTTCGTTGAACGGTACTCGACCAGTAAAGCGGCACTGATCCAAAATACCCAGCGCTTTGGCTTTCGCTTTGACGGTATCCATCACCTTGCCGTCGCCCACCAGCACAAATATAAACTTCTGTTGGTTTTGCTTGAGCTTTGCCATTGCCTCTAACAATAGCTCTAGTCCTTCATATGCCACTGCACTGCCTGCATAGCCGATCACTGGCACACCGGGCACTAATTTTAGTACTTGAGCAATTTCAGTATCAGCTACGCTGGGCGTAAAGGTTTCTGCGTTGACGGCATTTGGGATAACGACAATGCTATTTTTATCCACACCCCAATTTACTAACTCTTCAGCGAGTTCATCCGTCAGCGTAATAACTAAATCGGCTTCTAGGGCAGCTTGCTGTTCTAACTCGCGCATTAAATGGAAACGTTCTGAATCGGCCCATTGAGGCTGTGTAGAGGCTTGGGTTACTTCCCACAGGCCACGCACTTCATATACAAAAGGTAAGCCTAAACGCCGTGCTGCCATTAACGCAGGAAGCGCATTAATGTGGTTAGAGGCAGCAATAATGACTTCAGAGCCGCTGGTTTGTGCTTCCCTAACATAATGGTCAGCGGCTTCTGCCAGGTAGTAGTCCAGAGGCGTTTTATTGAGGTTCCAGCCTGCCACAGCGGCATAAGTCACGCCGTCTACTTCAGCTTCGTGATAGCCTTTATTTAAGCCTTTAACGTCCGCATCCCAAGGGAAACCAGGACGGGTCGTTGCACGCACTTTCCAACCTGATTGCTGTAAGCCAACAGCAATGCCATGAGAACGGGTCGAGTAACCATTGGTTGTATGAGGAATAGACTGATGTAGACAATACAGGGCGTGACGACGACGAGTCATTAACCCAGCATTTGGCTGGCGAGGGGGTATTGACCCCCCCCCTTTTAATCGAAGCAGTCCTTCTACAAATGCTTTGAAATCACGTTTAGGTTTATCGAATTTGACACCACGTGCTTGCAACTTTTCAAGAGATGCAAGTACATCGGTTAGATTACCTTCTTTATAAAACCACTGTGATGCAACAGAGAAATTGAGGTCGCTAACATCACTTTTTTTAACAACGGGTTTCGTCGCTGCTTTTTTAGCTTCAGCCTTATATTTTGGCCTGCCAAAAACTTTGAATGCTTCGCTCGCTGCATTGGAAAACTTCACCGGTTTAGCGTGCTGTACTAACCTTTGTGATAATGCGCTTTCTAATATCTTTGCAATTGACTCAGGGTTGCAATCAAAATAAAACGCACTTGCGTTTTTTAACTCTTCGCGGAGCGCTGGCAAATCAGAGGCAAGAACAAATTTTTGATAAGCAATGGCTTCTGCCACCTTCATTGGTGGAACTATATTACAGACCGTACTTGGTTTTCGAGGAATGACAATGGCATCTATAACACCGTAGTAGTCATCGACTTTTTCATGTGGTACACGCCCAACTTGTACTAGCCATGGTTGAGATGTAAGTTGAGAAGCAGTATTAGAAATACTCTCTACTGGCTGGTCATCTCCTAAAAGTAGAAGCTTAAATGCCAACCCTTTTGCATGAAGATTGCTGCATGCTTCGATCAGTACATCCAGCCCTTCATACTCATTAAAACTACCCACATAACCAAACACCATCTCTTCGACAATATTTAATTCTTTTTTTAAGTCAGCATTTACTTTTTTTATTTTTGGCTGTTCTTCAAAAGCATTAGGGATGATTGAAATTTTACTTTCTGCAATCCCCCTTACACTTAGCTCATTTTTCATCAAGCCATTCAGTGTAAATACTGTTTCTGCTTTAGTAGCAACAAACGTATCTCTTTGTCTCTCGCGTTCAAACTCACTACTGTGTTGATAGTCTTGCTCTCTAGCCGCCTTTGAAAGCTCCCAGAAACCACGAACTTCATTATAGAAAGGTATGCCCAGGCGTTTTGCCGCTACCCAAGCAGGTAAACCAACAACCCAATTAGAGGCGGCCATAACCGCACTTAGCCGATACACTTGAAAAAGCTCAACATAGCGATTTGCACTTAGCTCTAGCTGGATTTTTTCATTACTTGGTGTAATATCTTCTGGCCATCGACTATGTATATAGCGAATATTGCCAACCATTACTATCGGCTTGATTTCATCTCGCTTTACCCCTAACTCCCACGGTCTACCTTGTCGAACCATACACAGTGGTTCATAGCCCATGCCTTGTAGTGATTCCGCAACCATTTGAGTTCTTATTGCGTAACCATTATTTGCATAGCTTTTACCATGACTCACAACGTATGCAATTCGTCCTGTAATCGACGTATATAGCGGCAAGGTAGGCTGAGCAGCTAACTTTTCAGCGTAATGAAGCAGTTCGTCCATGGGCATCCAATCATGTAATGTACGTACAAATACTGTTTAAATATTTAACCTGCAGATCGTTTAACCCAACAAGCCTACTGCATCAATGACGGATTCTTTTGAACGCGCTTGCTCAGCATTTTCAATAAACGATTTATGTTTAACCAGTACACACATTGTATCAGACTGAGTTAGTGCTTCTTCCAAAGTTGCTAATTCAACGTTGGGTAAATCTAACGATTTAGGTAGCGCTTTAATATTTGGTTCTACGATTTGAACACGGCAACCTAACGACGCTATATGTTGGGCTATACCAAGCGCAGGGCTTTCGCGTAGGTCATCAATATCGGGTTTGAAGGCAAGACCAAGGCACGCCACGGTTAGATCGCTACGTTTTGCGTCTGGGTTTTGCTGGTGGTAATACTCAAGCGCTTCTTTCACACGTTCTAATACCCAAAGTGGCTTTGCATCATTCACTTCTCGTGCAGCACGAATAATCTTGGCCTGTTCTGGGCATGAATCAACAATGAACCATGGGTCTACTGCTATGCAGTGTCCGCCTACGCCAGCCCCAGGCGTAAGAATATTGACTCGCGGGTGACGATTCGCCAGCGAAATCAATTCCCACACATTGATATCTAACTCATGGCAAATGGTGGAAAGCTCATTTGCAAAGGCAATATTTACATCGCGGAAGCTGTTTTCAGTTAGTTTAGCCATTTCAGCGGTACGCGCCGTGGTAGGCACACATTCACCTTCCACAACAATTTCATATAACGCACAGGCGGCTTCTGCACACTTGGCTGTCATGCCACCAATAACCCGATCATTCTCTACCAGCTCACGAATAACATGGCCTGGAAGCACGCGTTCAGGGCAATGAGCAATGCGAATATCGGACGCTTCGCCATGGGTTTGCGGGAAGGTTAAATCGGGACGCGCTTCGGCTAACCACGCGGCCATTTGTTCAGTTGCACCAACAGGGCTGGTCGATTCCAATACAACAAGATTGCCAGGCTTAAGTACTTTTGCAATCGCTTTGCTGGCGGCTTCGATATAGCTAAGGTCGGCTTTGTGATTCTGACCATTTTCATCAGTATGGAATGGCGTAGGCACTGCCACCATAAAGGCATCAGCGGGTTCAGGTGTTGTCGTAGCGCGCAAATAGCCCTGTTTTACAGCCGCATGCACGATGATATCTAGCTCAGGCTCTACAATGTGGATTTCACCATTATTGATGGTATCAACAGCATGTTGGTTAACGTCAACACCAATCACTTTTTGATTACGTGATGCAAATACCGCCGCAGTGGGAAGGCCGATATAACCTAGACCAATCATAGAGATCGTTTCGAATTTCATAAATTTAACCGTAAATGGTGAACAGTGAATAGTTAGGAGTGAGGTGTAGCCCCCACCTCCTCTCAAATGAAGCGCTTACTTTTTGCTTAAAGCATCCCGGATACGCTGACAGGCTTTACCATCGCCATACGGGTTATGCGCGTAACTCATTGCGTTGTAGGCTTCTTCATCGGTTAGCAATGTATTCAGCGCTTCGGTAATGGTAGCTATATCAGTACCCACTAGCTTAACCGTGCCCGCCTCAACCGCTTCAGGGCGTTCGGTGGTGTCACGCATCACTAGTACGGGTTTGCCTAACGAGGGGGCTTCTTCTTGAATACCACCAGAGTCAGTCAAAATTATGGCTGCTTGGTTCATTAAATATACGAAGGGAAGGTAATCTTGCGGCTCAATTAGGTGAACGTTTTGCACATCCGCCAATAAACGATTAACGGGCTCACGCACATTCGGGTTTAGATGCACTGGGTAAAGAATTTGCGTTGAAGGATGCGCTTTGGCGGTATCTACTAAGGCTTGGCAAATACGCTCAAACCCACCACCGAAACTTTCTCTGCGGTGGCCAGTTACCAGGATCAGGCGCTTGCTGCAATCTAGCATTGGGAAACGCGCGGCAAGCTCTGCAGTTAATGCTGAATTATTCTGTAGTTTTTCGACTACTTCCAGCAATGCATCTATTACCGTATTACCAGTCACATGAATCGATGCTGGGTCTATGCCCTCATTCAATAAATTCTGTTTGGAAGTATTAGTAGGGGCAAAATGGACGGCGGCTAATGCACCCGTTAGCTTACGGTTGCCTTCTTCAGGCCAGGGTGAGTATAAATTACCAGTGCGCAAGCCTGCCTCTACGTGCCCAACCGGAATTTGCTGATAATAACACGCTAATGTGGTCGCAAATGTGGTTGCTGTGTCGCCATGCACCAGGACAATATCTGGCTTGAACTCTTCTAATACGGGTTTTAGCCCTTGCAGGATGCCGCATGTCACATCATTAAGATCCTGACCTGGCTTCATGATATTAAGGTCATACTCTGGCTTCAGCTCAAATAAATCCAATACCTGATCCAGCATTTCACGGTGCTGTGCCGTAACACATACTTTAGATTCAAAACGCTCGTCTTCTGCCAACTGTAGCGCGAGCGGTGCCATTTTAATGGCTTCGGGGCGTGTACCAAATACTGTTAGCACCTTCATGACTTTACCTTTTAAAAATTAGCGATCTAGCTTTTCAAATTCAAGTTCTTGGCAGCGTTGGAAATAATATTCTAGTGAGGATTGAGTTTTTTCTAGCTGAATCGCAACGTTGTCAGCAACACTGTTAAGAGTGTTATATGTATTCTTAATCCCCTTTGAACTACCTACCTTTACTAGTGAGGCATACTTTTTGCGCCCTTCTTTCTCACCGACTGTTAGATAGTGCAAAAGAGGATTAATATTCATCACATCTTTATTACTTTGAATATATTTTTCGCTTGAAAAATCTTGAGATGGATCTCGCCTCATCAACCAACCATATTTAAGGTAATGCAAAACTGGTGGCATACCGGCCATTGCCACGTCCGGATAACACTCCTTGTACCATTTTTCATCAAATAATTTTGATGAGGATAGAAGCTTCACTGCTTCAATTTCTTTCACTATTGCCTCCAATAATTAAGCGGTTATGTGCTAGCGTTGGCCGAATTTTTTTATTAGAAGTAATGCGTCTTGGTCTTTTAGATATAGCTGTTTACCCTGCTAATTTTCGCCTTTCCGTACGCTGCATCTCCTCCAAAGCTTCCAAGTGTTCACGCGCCTCACGTGCTGTCTTGCCTGCTTTTTGAATCTCATTTTTAGCTGCAGAGATATCTTGCGGCGGCGCACCCTGCTCTTGAAACTCTTGAAGCGCTTCCTGCGCGCCTTTCAAGGTTAAGTGGCAATCTTGCAGGTAACGGCGGGCGCTGGGTACATCAGGGGGAAGCGCCGTGCCATCTTTTTTGGCGTCTGAATCTGCATGGTAAACTTCTATCGCTTCTTTAATATCATCGTACCAGTGGGCCTTGCCTTGTTTGAGATATAAGCCCGCTTGGCATAAGTCTTTTAATATGCCTTCTGAGTGAGACACCATAATCAGCGAGGCTTGGCCAATTTTAGAATTGAATAGCTCCTTGGCCTTGGCTTTGAACGCTCTGTCGCCTACGGCAGTGGCTTCATCTGAAATATACACATCAAAATCAAATGCCAGCGAAAGGCCAAATGAAATTCTGGAGCGCATGCCAGATGAGTAAGTGCGGATGGGTTCATCAAAAGCGCTACCGATTTCAGCGAACTCTTCTACAAACTGGATAACCCGCTTTACCTCATCCGGACCACTGCCCTGCACACGGGCAACGAACTTTACGTTCTGGCGGCCGGTCATGTTGCCTTGCATACCGCCGGAAAGTCCTACTGGCCAGGAAACTCGGCTATGGCGGATGACTTCACCACGCTCCGGCTTATCCATACCAGCGATTAAGCGCAACAGGGTGGATTTACCTGCACCGTTTGCGCCGATCAGCCCTACGCTCACCCCTGTGGGGATCGTCAGGTTGATATCTTTGAGCACCCAGTCGCTGCCATGGTGATTGTGGTAGCGCTTGTAGAGGTTTTTTATCTCAATCATTGGGTTTCTTAGTAATGGGTAAGGGGTGAGCGCTTCGCTTGTGAGGGGTAACACCTCACTCCTATCATCTAACTTTTCACCGTCACGCTCTTGCTCTTACGTGCGTATATCGTTTCTAGCTTATGTTTGAGCGCAGTGCGGGCGGTTTGTTCCCCATGTACTAAGCGAATTGTATGAGGCCAGCGGCGCATGCGTTTTACGAAGTTGATCAGGTCTTTTTGATCGGCGTGGGCGGAATAGCCGCTGATGGAGGTAACGCCTGCTTTAATATCAATGCGCTGGCCTTCAATTTCTACCCATCCGCCCTGGGGGCCAAATTGCTGTATGGCTCGCCCTGGGGTGCCTGTGCCTTGGTAACCTACGAACAGTACTTGGTGGCGTTCATCACCTAGCATGGCTTTTAAATAGTTCATGATGCGTCCGCCTGCGCACATTCCGCTGGCGGCGATCACTACGGCTGGGCGGCCTGATTTAGCCAGGTACTCAACGGTTTGCTGGTGCTCTTCGTGGCTATCCACCGTGTAGAGATTGGCAAAGTTAAGTGGGTGGCGGCCACTGCGCAGGCGGCGCTGGGCTTCTTTATCCCAGTAGGGTTTTAACTCGCGATACACCTTGGTGAAACGTGCTGCCAGCGGTGAGTCGACAATGATTTCGAGCGATTTCCACTGGGGTGATTTCGCTTGATGAATAATGGTTTCTAGCTCATACAGCAGTTCTTGCGTTCGGCCTATGCTGAATGCAGGCACCATCACGGTGCCGCCGTTAGCGAGTGCTTGCTCTATGGCTGCTTTTAAGGTGGAACGGCGCTGGCGGCGGTCTGGATGAATGCGGTTACCGTAGGTGCTTTCTAGCACTAGTTGGTCGCAGCCGTAGGGTGATTGCGGTGCGGGTAGTAATGGGGCGTATGGCGCACCTAGATCACCGGAGAACACTACGCGCTGTTTTTCGCCGGTCGCTTTGTCTTGGTAACTCACTTCTACGTAGCTGGAGCCTAGAATATGCCCTGCCCGTTTTAGCTTTACCCTTGTGATGTTTGTGCCAACACCGGAGTGACTGCTTACATCGCTTTCGATGTTTACGTTATCTATGTTCTGCCATTTGCCGTAAGGCACGCTAACAATCTGCTTTTCCAACTGCGCTTGAAAGCGTTCGATCAGTTGGGCATTACGGGTAAAGCCGATTTTTAGCGCGTCTTCAATCACTAGCGGTAGCAATTTGGCCGTGGGGATCGAGCAGATGATGGGGCCGGTGAAACCTGCGGCCAGCAGGTAAGGCAGCCTACCTACGTGGTCGATATGTACGTGGGTGATGATCAGTGCTTTAACGGTGCTGATGTCGAATTCGATTTGTAGCTGTTCGAATGCGTCTTTGGTGGCGTCTTCGCCTTGGAAGAGGCCGCAATCTACCAGCAGGGATTCTTGTTTATTTAGAATCAGTTGGTGGCAGCTGCCGGTGACGCCAGTGGCACCGCCGTGGTGGATTATTTCGAGCATTATGAAGCCGTATAAATGTAGATGGTGATTTGTGGGGAGCGCTGATGGTGCCGAGCTTGGGTTGTGTGCCATTGGGCGTCATGCCGACGCCATCCGCGGGTGCCTCGAAATGCTCGCGGAGCTCGCTTTCTCGTTACCACGCGCTACGGTACTTAGAATATTTCTATTAAGTGCCATCACTTTGTAGCGTTACAGAACGGGCGAACAGTGGGAGCCATGTGGGCATTTGCTTGTGTGCCATTGGGCGTCGTGCCGACGCCATCCGCGGGTGCCTCGAAACGCTCGCGGAGCTCGCTTTCTCGTTGCCACGCGCTACGGTACTTAGAATATTTCTATTAAGTGCCATCACTTTGTAGCGTTACAGAACGGGCGAACAGTGGGAGCCGTGTGGGCATTTGGTTGTGTGCCGTTGGGCGCGTCGTGCCGACGCTTTCCGTGCCGGGCTGCCGCTGCAGGTGCCTCGAAATGCTTGCGGAGCTCGCTTTCTCGTTACCACGCGCTACGGTACTTAGAATATTTCTATTAAGTGCCATCACTTTGTAGCGTTACAGAACGGGCGAACAGTGGGAGCCGTGTGGGCATTTGCTTGTGTGCCGTTGGGCGTCGTTCCGACGCTTTCCGTGCCGGGCTGCCGCTGCAGGTGCCTCGAAACGCTCGCGGAGCTCGCTTTCTCGTTACCACGCGCTACGGTACTTAGAATATTTCTATTAAGTGCCATCAGTTGTAGCGTTACAGAACGGGCGAACAGTGGGAGCCGTGTGGGCATTTGCTTGTGTGCCGTTGGGGGCGTTCCAACGCCATACGCTGGCGCGCTTAAGCAAAGCTAAGTAACGCGCGCAGACCTAATTTTCGACCGATCCCACTTTTTAAGAACTGACTCGACAAACCAGTCAGAATCAATTTTGTTAAAAACGCTTTCATAGATATCTAGATAGCCATCAGGCGTAGCTTCAGCAAAGTGCAAATGCCTTTCGCTTGAATTATCAAAAAAATACGCCCTCCTGCAATTTATAACCATGTCATGCAAAAGAGAAAGACTAGAGTTATAACGGCTTATTATTTTATCCGTAGGCACATCATGCCCACCGCCCGAAACTCTCTGTGCAACACGCGCTTGGTTTATTTCTGGGTTAGACGTACATATGTAGTAAAGATAAGGCTCGAAACCTAATTTAAGCGCTTTCTCAACAAAATCTACATGGCTTTTATGACTCATGACAGATTCATAGGTTAACGATAACCTGATTCTAGCCAATCATTCCTCAAACCTATCGCAATAGATTGAGCTGACAACGCAGCAAAATAAGTTTCAAAGTCCTGTGAAAAGTTGCTTTCCAATGCCTTATCGCCAGTCATAGCTGATGATGTGCTTTTAATTATGCTATTTAAATCAATGTATTTGGCAATATCATCAGGATTTAAATACTGTCCCAACGGTATATTTTTGCTGATCAAAAATTGGGTCAGGGTTGTTTTACCCGACCCATTGGGTCCAGCGATTAGCCTTAGCCTTGGCACAAATACTCCCTAAGGTTAAAAGGCGGGGATTCTTTTAATTTTTTAAGTTGTTTAACCTGATGATCTGGTGACTCCTCGACCAAATAGCCATCACGTTCATAAACAACAGAAACGCCAGCTTCCAGATTTTTGCGAATTGCCGTACGTGAAGATTCGCTCGCAAACTGCATCAATGATCGGCTATCTTGCATTGGATCCTTTCTTTTGCCTTTACGGATAACCGCTAGCTTTTCAGATTTCGTGTTTACAATCATTTCTTTGTGCCTCTAAGCAAGACATGTACTTCATAGAGCCATTATAGATCGAGTAGGTTCAAATTGTAGCCGGCCTATCGCTAACTCGCACCATCAATCCCTGTGATCTTTGATGATCATCATCAGCATGCTGAGGATAAAGGCTAGGAAGATGGTGATGATGGCGAATACGCTGCTGTTGTAGAGCCGGTTAGGTTCGGTTGGGTATTCCGGGAATAGTGGGCTTTGCAGTACGCTGACTTGCTTGAGCTGGCGGGCGGCTTCTAAGCGGGTGTTTTCCAGTGCGGCTAAGGCGCTGGAGTAGGTTTCTTGAGCGAACTGTGCCTGTAGCTCTAATGTTTCATACTGCGCCGATACGCTATTTAGTGAGCCGCCGGATGCTTGCGCTATACGGTCACGCTGTTCGACGATTTGTTCACGTAAGGCGGTAATACTGCGCTCTACATCGCGAAGTTCTGCTGACTGTGCACTCTGGAAACTGGAAAGTGCACTGCGCTGGGCCTGGAAACGGGCTAAGTCGGCTTCTAACGTGGAGACGACTTGGTTAATGCTGGCGACTGTATCTGTGGGTGATACCAAGCCATACTCATTCTGGTACTCCAACAGTGCGGCGCGGGTCTCTTTAAAGCGCTCATCCAGGCGAACCATTTGCTGTTCTAAAAAGCGCACTTGCTCGTCAGCTAAGCGATGGCCCATTTCGTTCATATGATTTTCACCTGCTTCTAGCAGCAGCGTGGTCATTTGATGGGCAAATTCTGGGGTGTAGCCCTGCACTGAAATATTCAGTACACCTGCGTACTCATCCAGCTCTACCTCTACCCGGCGCAGGTAGTATTTATGCAAGTCTTCAATGGGAGCATCGCGGTCGCGCAGTTTGGCGAAAATATCGCCATGCTCGGTGTAATGTGCACGAATGTTTAGGTCTTCATCTAAGCGGCGCAGCATATCCACGGAGAGTAAGTGCTCACGTAGCAGCAGCAGGTCGGCAGTATTACCCGCGCCGCCACCCATTATCGAGGACAAGCTAAATTCCGGTGTAGCAACCTGGGGGCTTTCCAGTACCACAGTTGCTCGTGATACGTAGCGCTCTTCTGCCCATACAAACCAGTAAAATGATACGAGTAAAATCGCGGCGATGGCCACGGCCCAATGCGGCGACTTTTTTACAAAACGGCGTAACGAACGTTGCATGGATTAATTTGCCTTCAAACGATCAGAAAAGCGCAGGTGCATTAATAGCCCCAGGGCGATAAGGGTAAGGGTGAATAACCAAAAATAGAGCATGCTGGTGCCATGAACTACCTGGTATTTCTCGAAAAACCCAAGGCGCAGTGTTTCTAAACCATGGGGAATAGGGTTAAGCATTAAGTACTCAAGCAACCAGTGCGGTAGGCTGTTAAGCGGCAGAATTACCCCTGATACGATTAATAAAGGTAACGAGATCATACGAATAATTTTGCCAACTTCCGGCACTAACGCCGAAGCTACAGATGTTACTAAGCCCAAGCCAAGTCCGAGAGCCCAAAGCGAAAGCCAAGCCCACATCGCTCGAATCGCGTTATCAGGGTATAGCTCCAACCCCAGCATTAACCCACCGCCAATAAAAATCAGGAACACTAAGCTGCGCAGCATGCCTTCCAAGAAGTTACGTACCAATACGGGATCTACAGGTTGTACTTGCCGATAGGCGAACAGCGCTTTATTACCTTCAATAGCGCCCATGCCACGCATCATGCCTTCGCGCACTAAGAAAAAACCCATCATCCCTACAATCATCCAAGGAATAAAAGGTGCATTAGCTATCAGTTGATCTCCGCTAATAAAGCTACGAATGCCCGCCATAATCGCCACAAAAGCAACTGGCTCGGCGAGCATCCAGAACCAGCCCATCCGGTCTGACATGGTGCGCGAGATTGCTTCGCGCAGAAACATGCCGTACCACACACTGCGGGTGACTTGCCACGATGTACGGGCGCGCCGGGGCTGGGGCTGTGCGTTTATGTTTTCCATGGGGATAATTTTTTAGAGATAAACAAAGCCTTTTCCTGCCAATGTATTGCGCCTTAACGGGGCAGCACACCTGCCTTTCACGGGTGCCGCCTCGCGGGTGCGCTGACGCTTACGCCGCGCTACAAAACCTTTCTTCAACGCTTGCCTGTTATTACAGATCAAGCGCTACGCGTGTAGTGACGGCGATTTGGAACAGGATTTGTGTGAGCGTGGAAGCCAACTGCAGGTTATGTGTGGGAGCTGCGGGCATTACCAGGATTTCATCGCCTGGGCGTAGCGGTGAGTTTTTGGCGTGCTCTACGGCACCGTTTTGGCGAACTAGCAGAATTTGATCTTCATCGGCGCGCTCGGTAAAGCCGCCTGCACCTTCTACGTAGTCAATCACGCTCATACCTGGGCGGTAAACCACGGCTTGGGGCACCAGAATTTCCCCGCTGATCAGGATGGAATCGCTGATTTCCGGAATTGTTACCACATCACCATCCTGCAGGCGGATATCGGAAATACCGTTGCTGTTGGCAACCACTAACCGGCCGCTGGGCTCTAGGTCTCTTGCGCGTTCAATAAAGCGTTCAATGAGCTCAGCTTCTTGCAAGCGGATTTGCGCTTCCTGGTCGGTACGTGAACTTGCGCCTAGGTAGGTGGTTTCCAAGCGGCGCAGGCTATCTTCCAGTGCCTGGGCCTGCTGCTCGCGTACGCTTTCACGCTGCAATGAAATGCTTTCGACCGCAGTCATGTTTTCCGGTACGGGAATAGCATCCAGCAATTCGCTTAGGCGGGCATTGCGCGGCAGTGCAAAGCGCGAGGGGCCGTAGTAGCTACCTTCTACCTGCACCACAATCGTTTCGCTGCGCTGGTCGGCGCTGAACTGCACTTCATCACCGCTGCGAATGGTTTGGCCGTAGAACATATCAATGGGGAAGTATTGCGCAATGGGGCCGCCTTCACGGTCGCCCCTTAGCAGCACGTGGGAAACGCCGCTTCTTAACCGTGCAAGGGCAACAATTTCAGCGCCGCTAAGCTGATTACCGATCAACTCATAGCGGTGTTCACGATGTACATCGCCGCCTACGGCAATGGCTGGGCCGCGCTCTTCGACAACAATGGTGTCGCCATCTTGAAACTGCGGGCGGGCAATGGTGCCGTTAATCAGGAAGTCGTAAAGGTCGACGGTGGCTACGGTGCGGTCGTCACGCACTACCCGAATTTGCCGGTAGCTGCCAAGGTCTTGGTCGATACCGCCCGACTGGTCGAGGAAATAGAGCAGTGAGTCGTTGGGCGTGCCTGCATAGCGGCCGGGGTTTTCCACATAGCCGGTCACGTACACGGCAACGGGTTGAACACCTTGTAGATTGGTGTAAACCTCTACGTTGTCTGGGTAGACCGACGTAATGGCGCTGCGCACGCTGCCATCTACTTCGCTGCTGCTTTGCCCTTCTACATTTAGCGGGCCAGAACCTGGCAGGAAGATATTACCTTGGGCATCGACCGGCAGTACGCGGTCAAATTCAAATGCACCCCAGGCGCGCACAGTGACTTGGTCGCCAGGTTTGATGCGGTAATCCGGGTTTAGGCCATCGCCCATTGCACCCCGAAAACCGCCGCTAAATAGATTAGCGCCAAACGGTGGCAAGGTATCCGGGTCTTGCAATGGCAGCGTTACGGGGCCATAGGTGCCGCTGCGCCAATCTGCGCGCGGGGTATCATTCACTTCTTCTTGCTGTTGGGCTGCGCCCTGCTGGCCACCTTGCGAAGGCAGAATGCTGTCGGAAAGGCTTAACGACTGTGCCAAAGCAGTGCTGCTTGCTAACGCGCTGATTAAGGTGATGGAAACGACTGCTATGGTTTGCTTAATCATTAATAGCGCCCTTCAACTACTTGCATATTTGTTTGTGTATCGGCTTCTGTCACTAAGCGCTGATTCACCCAGCCATTGGGCGTTTCACACACAAGCGCAGTGCGAGCACTGATTCCACCTGCCGCTACCACGCGTAACTTACGGCATTCACGGCCGCTGGCGGCTAGGTAAGATTCGTCAGCAACGATCTCGACATTGTCGCCCCAGGGGCTACGCGCCAGATTGAGAATGCCGCTGGCCGGCGCTTCTGAAAGAAAGCTGTTGAGGCTTTCATCACTTAATAGCTTGGCTGCATCGGTATTCAGCACGTAGCGCGCTTCTTGCTGGGTACTGCCAGAAGGGTAATTAGTCGCGCAGCCGCTGATAACGGCCACACTGAGTGCTGCCAGCAGCATGCGAGCTGGCGACACAAATGAACGTTGAGATATTGGCATATTGATTTCCAAAAAAAAGGCACGCTACCGCCCAGGGATCGTATCGGGCGTATTCCCTTGCCCTACTCTTCTGCGCGGTGAAAGAGATGGTGCGTTAAATAAGTGCCTTTATAAAATGCTGCCCAGTACGTGGGGCTGTGGTAAAGGCACATAGCACCAGGCCGCCATTGTAGGGGATTACCGTCTAGCCCTCTACATTAACAATTCTTGTACAGCCTGCTCATGCACTTACCTACTGACATGCGTCGCTCTCAATTACCATTTTGAGCCGCAAACACCATTGCGATGCTCTGGGCATTTCAAAGAGCATTGTAAAGAGCATTGTAAAGAGCATTCCACAGACCTTTGCAAACAAAAATCATTCCCTTTGGTGGCAAATTTAGTACTGAAAAGTTAGTACTTATTAGCTGAGTTGGATGCTCTTTAAAAACAAAAAAAGCCACACTGTTGAGCCAGTGTGGCATAGAAAGGTAAACACTGGGCACCATACGAATTGATGCCTGAGGTAATACTACTCAGGTGTTGCTGTAAACGTCCGCTGAGTTAAATGCACTACCCGCTTGGTCTTTCTCAGAGAGCGCGAATTCAACCGGTAGCTCAGGCCATTCAATGCCGAGTTCTGGGTCATCAAAGCGAATGCAGCGCTCGGATTCAGGATGGTAGTAGTCGGTAGTCTTATAGAGAAAATCAGCGGTTTCAGAGAGCACCACAAAGGCGTGCCCAAACCCTTCTGGCACCCAAAGCTGGCGGTTGTTTTCCGCTGAAAGCTCCACCCCTACCCACTGACCGAAACGGGGTGAGCCGCGGCGTAAATCAACCGCCACATCCCATACGCTGCCTTGGGCAACGCGCACCAGTTTGCCCTGGGGCTGCTCTAACTGGTAGTGAATGCCGCGCAGTACGCCTTGGCGGGAACGGGAGTGGTTGTCTTGCACGAAGTGGCGCTTACAGCCGGTGGCATCTTCAAACGCCTGCTGGTTGAAGCTTTCCATGAAGAAGCCACGTTCGTCGCCAAATACCTTGGGGGTTAGAATCACTACTTCAGGCAAGGAGGTTTTTTCTACCAACATTATTGGCTACCTTTTGCATCTAAACGGTGTAATAGGTATTGGCCGTAACCGGTTTTAGCCAGTGCAGTAGCACTTTCACGCAGCGCTTCATCGGTTAACCAGCCTTGTTGCCAGGCGATCTCTTCTAGACAGGCAACTTTCAGGCCCTGGCGGTGCTCAATGGTTTGCACGTATTGGCTGGCTTCCAGCAGGCTGTCGTGGGTGCCGGTGTCTAACCATGCAAAGCCGCGGCCCAGGCGCTCAACGCGCAGGTCGCCACGCTCTAGATAAGCATTATTGACACTGGTAATTTCAAGCTCGCCGCGCTCAGATGGTTTCACTTGGCGGGCAATTTCCACTACGTCGTTATCGTAGAAGTATAGGCCAGTAACCGCATAGGGGGATTTGGGCTTAACGGGCTTCTCTTCAATAGAAACCGCCGTTCCACTTTCATCAAACTCCACCACGCCAAAGCGCTCAGGGTCTTTGACCAGATAACCAAACACGGTAGCGCCACTTGCTTGTGCGGAAGCGCGCTTTAGCTGGTCGGAGAAGTGCTGGCCGTGGAAGATATTGTCGCCCAGCACCAAGCACACCGGCGCATCACCAATGAACTCTTCACCAATCAGGAATGCTTGGGCAAGGCCATCTGGGCTTGGCTGAATGGCATACTCGAAGCGCACGCCGAAGGTATCGCCATTGCCCAGCAAGTTTTCGTATTGCGGCAAATCTTCTGGCGTGGAGATAATCAGGATTTCCCGAATGCCCGCCAGCATCAACACCGAGATGGGGTAATAGATCATCGGCTTGTCGTAAATGGGCAGCAGTTGCTTTGAAACACCGCGCGTGATCGGGTGCAGGCGTGTGCCGCTGCCTCCCGCTAAAATTATGCCTTTACGTTGCATCGTTGTTGCTCCTTGCTCATTGCCCGGTGACTAACGCGAGCTTGCTATTTCTTCCACGGTAAGCGCCAACTGGCTCTGCCAACTGGGCATTTCGATTCCCAGCGCTTTTTCTATTTTATCAACTGTTAGCCGTGAATTCAGCGGGCGAGTAGCCGGGGTTGGGTATTCAGCGGTAGGAATTGCCGTAACACCTTCAGTTGTAATAGCGAGTGGCAGGCCAGCTTGCTTGACTTGCTGGAAAATCTCACAGGCAAACCCGTGCCAACTAGTCTCGCCTTTGGGCGCTAAGTGATACACGCCGCTTTCAAGCGTGTTGGCGGCTTGCGCACTAGTCAGTTTGGCTATCGCCTGCTGAGTAATCAGTGCAATCAGGCGAGCGGGCGTTGGCGCGCCCACTTGGTCACCGACAATGCTTAGTGCGCTGCGCTCTGCGCCTAATCGTAGCATGGTGGATAAAAAGCTTTTCCCGAAGGCGCTATATACCCAACTGGTGCGAAAGATCAGGTGCTGGCAGCCGCTGTTAGCGATCGCTTCGTCACCGGCTAGCTTGGTCGCGCCGTAGGCATTGCATGGGCCGGTGGCGTCGCTCTCTTGCCAGGGAGTTTCGCCTTCACCGGTGTAAACATAATCTGAGGAGTAATGGATGAGCCAACTGCCCCGCTGCTGGCTGTACTTTGCCAACTGCGCTGGTAGCTCGGCATTTAAACGCGCAGCCATTCCCTGGTCGGATTCGGCGTTATCGACTGCGGTGTAGGCTGCTGCGTTGACGATTAGGTCGGGCTGGTGTTGAGCTAAATAAGCGCTAACGGAGTCGCTGTCTGCCAGATCAAGCTCAGCCCGTTTGGGGGCTAGGATTTCACCCAGCGTTGCCAATTGACGACGCAGTTCAAAGCCCACCTGACCGCTTCCGCCGGTAATGAGGATAGTGAGGCGTGAGGTGTGAGGTGTGAGGTGTGAGTATTCAGATGTCATAGAGAAGCCTTTATATGCTTGATCAGCCCGCCTAGCTGTGAAAAAACAGAGTTGATCGCTAATTCCAGTGCTGAAATATCAGTTGTATACCCTAACCGGTGGGCAATTTGGCACTGAGTTTCAAGCTCACTGAGTGAGCCTCGCGCTATATGTAAAAATCGTAAAAAATCAGGTTTACTGCCGCGAGCCGCACCTTCAGCTATGTTGCTTGGTACAGATACAGCCGCACGCTGCATTTGACTAGCAAGCCCAAACCTCTCAGACGAGGGGAAGGTAGAGGTCATTGAGTAAATAGAAACCACGAGATCCATTGCTTCTTGCCATACCCGCAGTTGCTGATGCTTTCTCATACCCTTTCCCCTCCCGCCTCACAAGCGAAGCGCTTACCCTTTACAAATTAGTCCTTACAAACTGCCTAGGCGTTGGCCTTGGTAGCTGCCGTCTTGTACTCGCTTCCACCAGGATTCGTTAGCTAGGTACCACTGCACGGTTTTGCGTAGCCCGGTTTCAAAGGTTTCTTCCGGCTTCCAGCCTAGCTCGCGTTCGATCTTACTGGCATCGATGGCGTAGCGTAGGTCGTGGCCTGGGCGGTCTTGCACGAATGTGATTAAGTCGCGGTAGCTGCTTTCCGCTGGCACCAGCTCCTGGAGCAGGTCGCACAGGGTTTCGACTACTTCTAGATTGGCTTTCTCGTTATGACCACCGATGTTGTAGGTTTCGCCTATTACGCCTTCGGTGACGACTTTGACTAGCGCGCGGGCGTGATCTTCTACATATAGCCAATCACGCACCTGCTGACCATTGCCGTATACCGGCAGCGGTTTACCCGCCAGGGCGTTTAAGATCATCAGCGGAATAAGTTTTTCTGGGAAGTGGTAAGGGCCGTAGTTGTTAGAGCAGTTGGTGACCACGACTGGTAAACCGTAGGTGCGGTGCCATGCACGTACCAGGTGGTCGGAACTTGCTTTGCTGGCGGAGTAAGGTGAGCTGGGTGCGTAGGGGGTTTCTTCGGTAAACAAGTCTTCCGGGCCTTCCAAATCACCGTACACTTCATCTGTGGAGATATGGTGAAAGCGGAATGCGCTGGCTTTTTCAGGAGCGTTTGCTTGCAGCCCTTTCCAATAGTTACGCACCGCTTCCAGCAGTATGTAGGTACCGACAATATTGGTTTGAATAAACGCGGCAGGGCCATCAATGGAGCGGTCCACGTGGGACTCTGCTGCCAGGTGCATGACGGCATCTGGCTGGTGGCGTTCAAAAATAGCCGCCATGCTCTCTGCATCGCCAATATCCGCCTGCTCAAAGGTGTAGCGGTCGCTACTTTCCACCGAGGCCAACGATTCCAAATTGCCCGCGTAGGTTAATGCGTCGACATTCACCACGGCGTGCTCAGTTTGCTCAATAAGGTGGCGAATCACTGCAGAACCGATAAACCCTGCGCCACCTGTTACTAAAATGTTCATGCTAGGTTCCTTATGTCTAATTCGTAACTTAATACCGCTCCATTGCCGCCCACCTTTTGTGGCCTCCCTTTCTAGACAGAACACATGCCGACGATAGTGGAATTTTGCCCTTATGGGATTACTTCACTTAGCACTTGGCCATTAAGAATATGGACTTCTTTAAGCTTTTTTGTGCCGCTTTTGGCTTTTCTCTATGCTATCTAGATGATTATTTCCAAGCGGCTATGCGAAACCTTGCCCCAGGTTATCCATCACTAATAACTGTGTTACTTTTTCCTGGGCGGAATTCAACCAATTGGTGTGCGCGTCCTTGGGAAGGACATTGGGCGAATTTACATGGAAGCCAAGCAGCGCCCAACATTTATTGTCAAGTCAACATTAAATTCGGCTAAAATCGGACACTATAGGCTAGTTAGGCTATCCACTCTTAGCACTGCTGTTATGCCCAGCAACGCAATCATCTTCAGTTGCTGAGCATCTAGGCGCCGACTGAATTAGCAGTTTTGCTAATTAAAAGGCCTAATTATTGATGCAGTTTTTTAGCTATTTTAGCCAACAGTGAGTGCTGCCAGGCTTCATTTTCTACCGAATCATTAATGCTTTTCGTCGCCCCAAGCTCCCCATTCCCTAGTGCTTGCTGCTGTTCACGAACAGTGGCTTCTAGCGTTGTAATGGCATTATCACGCAGCAAAAGCATCTCTTCCCGCTCTTCAAGGGCTTTACCACGCGCTTCATTCTGGTGCCGCTGACGACGCATTTCACATAGATTTTCTATGCGGCCGCCTAGCTGAGCGAACATGCCACTCACCAGTTCAGGGTTGTGCTTATAGGTGTCGGCAAGCTGCTTAACGCTTGGTGCAACGTCTTTACCCACCAAAAGGACACCCAGCCCACTAGAGTGCGCAAAGGTTATATGCGGGTACTGCTGTGTTAACTCTTCCCACAACTGCCAAACGGCAAACCCCCTTTCACGCACATGAGTGTCGTGAAAGAGCACAACGGCCTTATCAGAGAGTTTAGGCAACCACGTTTCAAAATCATGTTTAACAGCTTCGTAAGTATGCAACCCATCAATATGAAGTAGATCGACACTTCCTTCTTCAAAATGCCCTAGTGCCTCATCGAAGGTCATGCGCATAAGGTATGAAAAGGCGCTGTATCTCGCGTCGTGCCACTCTTTTACTTGCTGGTAAATGGTGTCGTCATAATTACCAGCGTGCTCGTCACCTTGCCAAGTGTCTACTGCAAAACACTGTGTATCCAGTGCGTTGGCACTCACTGACTGGCAAAAGGTTCCATATGAGAATCCGGTATGAGTCCCCAGCTCAACTAGGCACTTAGGCTGCTGATTAGCAACCAGCCAAGCAGCAAAAGGTGTATGCCCAGCCCAACTGTCTGGCTCTGTAATATGTTGAGGCTCAAAGAGCCATGTTTGGTCAACGGTCAGCGTGTAAGGTTGATTCATTATTAATATCTCGATTTTAATCAGGGCGCTGGGGCGTTAAGTGACTCAAGCGCCACACGCCGCATTGGAATGCCCACTAAGCCGTGCGCAACAGAACTTGCATGGGAAGTCACGATAAGGGCGTCGTGGATCCAGTGATGTTGGCGATGCTCTTGTTGAGTGCCATCGGCCAATGCCACGCATACGGAGTATTGTCCGGCGGGCAGGATGGGCATGCGGAATTCAAAATGTGCGCAGAAATCATCATCTGCACTCATGCTAATCGGCTCAGTGCCCAAAAATGTGTTATCACCAAATAGGGTTTGCCCCAAGCGGTCTTTGATGACAAACCCGACGATGGGACTCTTTAGGCTATGGTGCGCCTTGCAGTTGATTTGCAGATGTACTGCTTCACCGCCGACAACCCAGTGCAGCATTTTGCCCTCTTCGCTAAGCAGCACAACGCTGGTTACTTCTGCGCCTTTTTCCCCAAAGCTAGGGGCGTCTGGGTCGAAGGCAAAAAGCTCTATATCGTTACGCCATTTTGAGTTATTCATCCACTCACGGCGCATATCGTAAAAGTCTTCTTCCGCTGTGTAGTCGCTGGCTTCGCCCTGGCTATCCGTTTGGCGTATGGACTCACCAGCGTCTTCTTCTGGCTGGGGTTCCTCGACCTGCTTTTTTGCGGGAGTAGGTTTTTCAAACGGCGTGTTTTCTGCGTACTGGCTTTCCAAGTAGTGTTCAGCGACCTGCTTGGGGTCGCCCTGCTCAATCACATTACCTTTTTCCAACCAAATGGCGTGATTACAGAGGTTAGTCACCACTGAGCTATCGTGGCTTACAAACAGCACGGTGCCAGTTTCCATAAAGCGGCGCAAAAAGCGCATGCACTTTTGAACGAAGAAGGCATCCCCGACCGCTAGCGCTTCATCGACAATCAGAATATCTGCGTCTACATGAGCAATAACCGCAAACGCTAGGCGTAATAACATGCCGCTGGAGTAGGTTTTTACCGGCTGACCAATAAACTCACCGATATCTGCAAACGCGACGATATCAGCGTAACGGCTGTCGATATCGGTTTGTGATAATCCCATAACAGAGGCGTAGAGATAGACGTTCTCTTTACCGGTAAATTCAGGATTAAAACCCGCTCCAAGTTCTAGTAGTGCGGCGACCCGGCCATTTACTTCAACAATACCTGAGGTCGGCGTGAGCGTTTGGCAAATAAGCTGAAGCAGGGTCGATTTCCCTGAACCGTTACGGCCTATTAAGCCAACCGTTTGGCCGCGCCTGACGGTGAATGAAACATCGTGGAGCGCCTTGAATTCACGATAGTAGAGTTTGGTTTCGCGACGCCGTAACTGTGCAATAAGCGGTGCAAAGGTTTGCTTGAGGCGGTCAGAAGGCTTTTCGTAGACACGGTACTCTTTGCAGAGTCCTTCGACGCGGATGGCAATTTCAGAGGACATCAGCAAACCCCTTACGTAGCGCTTGGAAACCAACGAACCCCACCAGGAATACCACGAGGGAGACAACGCTATACATCATTAGCGCTCCCCAGTTTGGCATTTCACCCCACAGCAGCACGTTACGCGCATTTTCGATGATGATGGTTAATGGATTCAACACCAGCAGCTTCTGCAGCAAAGGCGGCAGCGCATCCAAGGGGAAAAAGATCGGCGAAAGAAATAGTAAAATAGTGGTTATGATGCCGGTTAGCTGGCCGATATCACGCACAAACACACCTAGCGCCGCCAGTCCCCATCCGAGCCCCAGCGTTAATGGTATCAATGGCAATACAACGAGCGGATAGAGCAAAATAGTCGAATGCAGCGGCATACCCATTAACAGCATCGCCAGCAGCATGACACCCACATTAATCGCAAAATGAAAGAGTGCTGCCCCTAAAATAACAATGGGTAAAAGCTCTAATGGGAAAACGACTTTTTTCACATAATTAACGTTATTAATAATAATACTTGGCGAACGATTAAGCACTTCTGCTAATAAACCGTGCAACATTAATCCCGAAAAAAGTACCAAAGCAAACAGTGCTCTTGGCTCGTCTTCACCTACATTCCAACGCGCTTGGAAAACATAAGTAAAAACAAATGTGTAAACGGCCAACATGATTAGTGGTGTCACGAATGACCACAACAAGCCAATCAAAGACCCCCTGTAACGCCCTACCACATCGCGCCAAATCAGCTTCAAAAGCAGTTGGTGATGAGTATTAACACTTGCAATTAATTGCCTCGGCGCAGCCTTAAACCGCGCTGCCATGTGCGTTTGCGTCACGGCTTCCGTCCATTGGTGGCTAGAATTAGCCGCTCATTCTACGTTACGCGTGTGCCTCTAACAACGCGAAGAAATGCGCGTCGACCTTAGATAGTAGATCGACTATCATGAACCGATTCTCTTTTACTTGATTACTGCTATTTCAGGACGAACATTGGAAGATCGCAACTTAAGCCATAACAGTATGCATGGACGCTTGCCTAATGAGGCTTCCAGCCCCCAAGACGCCCAGGATATGTCGGATGAAATCGCCCATTTGCGCCAGGAAAATGCGCACTTGCGTGAGCAACTGAGCGCCATCGAGTCATCTCGCTCTTGGCGAGTTACCAACCCTTTGCGGCGCGCTATTTATGTGAGCCGCCATGCTCGTTGGCACGCTTCGGCAAGCCTGCGTAAAGGTGCTGGCCATTCACGTATTTCATTACGCCATGGCTATTACCGTGCCCGCTCTGCGGCGCGCAGGCTACCTGCACCGGTAAAATCAGTGCTACGCCCGTTGGCTGATATATTGAAGCGCTTTGAAGCTCGCTTTAACGAACCTCATAATCTGCGGCTTTTAAATAAACTGGCTGAAAAACGCAACTTAGATGAGCCGCTACTTATTCAGTATGGAGGTTTAGCGCAAGCATCTAGCACGCCGCTGCCCCATGGCACTGTTTTACCTTTAATTACTATATCGCTAGTTACTTATAATAGTAGTAAATGGTTAACTTCTTTATTTAATAGCATTCATTCTCAGGCATATCCGCTTGATCGCATTGAAGTGGCGATTGTGGATAATGGCTCTACGGATGACACGCTTGAGCGAATTGCCGCTATACGCTCTACCATGGGCGATGCGTTCGCTGATTTTCAGTTACACCAGCGGCCCAACTTAGGCTTCGGTGCGGCCCATAACTGGGCAATCAACCATAGCCAAGGTGAGTACGCGTTAATCACCAACCCTGATCTTGAGTTTGATCCAGATTCAATTTCGCGGGTTGTTACTTTGGCGGCCAGGGATCAAGACGATGTTGCTTGCTGGGAGCTAAGGCAGCGCCCCTATGAACATCCGAAGCATTATGACCCCGTTACCTGGGAGACCCATTGGTCTTCTCATGCCTGTATTTTGATTCGTCGCACGTCGTTTAATCATATCAATGGCTACGATGAGCGTATTTTTCTGTATGGCGAAGACGTTGAGTTCTCATTCCGGATTCGTGAGGCAGGCTTCAGGTTGCGCTATTGCCCTAACGCGACCGTGGCTCACTATACCTATGAAGAGGCACACCAGGTTAAGCCTGCCCAGTACCTCGGCAGCACCCGCGCTAATCTCTATTTGCGGTTGCGCTATGGCACGGTGCCTGCCCGCTTAGCGACACTTGGTTTAGCTATCGCTAGCGTTGCTCGCCCCCAGCCTTTCGAGGGCGCGCGCAAACGATTAATGAAAGAGTACTCTGCACTGTTACGCCAGCTACCTGCCTTAAATCGCGAGCGCAAAAAGGCCGGTAGCCTTTCGGTTGGTGTCTTCCGAGGACTGGATTACGAATTGACCCGCGAAGGAGCATTTGTTCCTTCTGATACGGCTGTTGAGACGTTTGACTCCAGGCCGGTGGTTTCTATTATCACCCGCACCTATCAGGGTAGAGATTGGTTACTGAACCAAGCGGGAATCAGCGTTCTCAATCAAACCTATCGCGCCATTGAGTGGATCGTGGTGGAAGATGGTGGGACGCATTGCGCGCAGACGGTTGAGCTTCTTGCTGAAAACAGCGAACTCCCGGTGCACTATTACTCCCAGGATAAATTAGGTCGCAGCGCTGCAGGCAACTTGGGGCTTTCCAAAGCTAGCGGTGAGTGGTGCCTGTTCCTTGATGATGATGACTTGATCTACGCAGATCATATTGAGTTATTAGTACGAACCGTACTGGAAAGCGAAGAGCGCCTGTCAGGTGTTTACAGCCTTGCCTGGGATGTGATGTGTGATATTGATAAGGAAAATAAGCACATCAATGAGCTGCTTTATCAGTTGCATGGTCAGCACCGCTTGGCATTTAGTCATGAGCGCTTGGCAACTGAAAACTTTATTTCGATTCAGGCCATTATGTTCCGTCGTGCACTTTACCTGGAGCTGGGTGGATTTAATGAAACGCTTGATCAGCTTGAAGACTGGAATTTATGGCGCCGCTACGCCTACCAAAGCACATTCAAATTAGTAGAAAAGACTACGTCTCTTTATCGTACTCCCGCTAACCCAATTGTGAAGCAGCAGAGACAGCTGGCGCTCGATAAAGCCTATCACGATGTTAAAAATTCAACTGACGAAGAGCTTCTTATCCGTAGCCAGTCTTCAGTCGGGAATTAAATAATGGCACTTAATTTTGCCGTTTGCGTGCCTACGCTGAACGCTGGCCCACAGTGGCAGCGCTGGCTTGATACCACCCTTGCGGGGCTCGGGCCCACTATGCGCTTGGTGGTGGTTGACTCATGCTCTGATGATGACACCGCCACCCTGGCTCACAATGCAGGTGCAGAGGTGATTAGCATTGATCGTCAGACGTTTAATCATGGCGGCACGCGAAACAGGCTGCTACATGAACTGGGCGACTGTGATGTGGTGATCTTTATGACGCAGGATGCCTACATCTTAGACTCTGCAGCGCTGACGATTCTCTGCCAAAGTTTTGAAGATCCTAACGTTGGCGCGGCGTTTGGCAGGCAATTGCCTCATCAAGACGCAACAGCGGTAGCAGCCCACGCTCGCTTATTCAACTACCCTGCCGAGTCTCGAGTGGTCAGCCAGGCCGATGTTCCAACGCTAGGCATCAAAACAGCATTCCTCTCTAACTCTTTCGCGGCTTACCGCAGGCAGGCTTTGATTGATGCCGGTGGTTTTCCAAGCCATGTGATTCTTTCTGAAGATATGATGGCAGGTGCAAGGCTGCTTAAGCAGGGCTGGAAGCTGGCCTATAACGCTGAGGCCTGTGTTTACCATTCGCATAATTATTCAATGCGCGAAGAATTTAAGCGCTATTTTGATATCGGTGCTTTTCACTCTCAGGAAGCGTGGTTAATAGAATGGCTGGGAAGTGCGGAAGGTGAAGGTATGCGCTTCATTCGCTCTGAAGCGCGCTACCTATTGAATCATGCTCCCCTTTCACTCCCCAGCGCCCTACTGCGTACTTTTGCAAAATACGCGGGTTATCGGCTGGGGCGTTATGAAAAGAAGCTGCCTATTCAGATTAAGAAGCGGCTTTCAATGCATTCTCAATTCTGGGGTTGAACGCTGATTTGTTGTTGTATCAATTGCACTCGATAACATCCCCACAGTAGGCTAAGCCAGAAAGCGTAAAACATAACCCCGCTATTGTGTGCCAAGAATGCCTGTGACAGCCCAAAGTCGATATAACCTACGGCGAGAAGCGTTCCGGCTACTGCCAATGAGCGTGTTTCAAGGTTTTGGTGCTTAAGTCCAGACGCAAATAATCGGAGTGGTACAAAATAGAGCGCCAATAGCACTGCCAAGCCCATCAAACCGCGTTTGGCTAATGCGTCGATAAATTCATTATGTGCATGGCCAAACTGAGAAGATTGATAAGTGATTTCACCTTGTTCACCTAACTCGATCATCGCTTCGGCGTATCCCGCCTCACCCCAGCCTAATATGGGCCGTTCCATAATTAGCTGACTTGCACCTCGCCACATCTCAAATCGCAATCCCAAGGAGGTATCACGGTTTTCGTCCGAGTAGTAGCTGGAAATATCGTTCTTAGCATCTTGGAAACGGTCTTGCAAGCCAGTCTGAGGAATCGAGTAAAGGGACAAACCTGCTAATACCAAACCCGCTATCACCAGCGCCTTAACGCTTTTTGAGAGCTTGTGTCCATAGCTTTTATAGAGCACAAATGCGACGACCGGCAACCCTACCCACCCGCCACGACTGCCAGATAGAAGCGAAGCTAGCATCCCCATTAGCCCACCAACCGCAAGGAGTGAACACCACGCAAATCTAAAACGAGGTTGAGACAATGCCCACCCAATACCTGCGAAGCAGATCACTCCCATCAGCATGCTCAAGTTGCCAAACTGGATAACGTGAGTATAGCCTTCCGCGCGCCACACCCCTTCTACGAATTTCTGCCAAGCCGCCCACCCCCCTGCCAAGCCTGCTCCTAGCGCTAGTCCACTCCAGAGCCAAGCAAGATGAGGCGGATAACGTAATATGAGCAGTAGCACTGGAATCGCGAGCAGAAATCTAACGGGACGATCTAGCCCTCTCGATCCAATTTCTATATACGACATGCCGCCCACAACGAGAGCATAAGTGGCTAAAATTATAATAATCAAAATATCTTGAGTCGTTAATTTAACTGTCTCTTTTCTAAACAGTAAGCATGTACTTGCAAACAGTAAAAGCAGAGGCCCCACTGAATAGCCCGTTGGCACAACAAGCGCAATACTCCCCATTAAAAAAACAGAGAGAGATGCATAATTTCTCATTAACATATTAAAAAAATCATTTTTACTCGGATTACCAATAATATTTTCAGTCATTCAGCAGAGCACCCAAATCATAAACATTAATATCAGTAAGCGTTTTTATTAAAAAACCCTTTAATGACTGTCAAAAATATAATCCTAAGATCCAACATCAATGACCAGTTATCAATATACCACAAGTCATAGGCGACTCTTTTTTCCATTTTCTCAATCGTGTCGGTTTCTCCTCTATGCCCATTTACTTGAGCCCAGCCTGAAATTCCGGGTTTTACTTTATGGCGTTTCATGTACGACTCAACAATATCTTTATAATATTCATTGTGCGCTAACGCGTGAGGGCGAGGCCCTACGATTGACATTCGTCCTTGCAAAACATTATAGAATTGTGGCAATTCATCAAAAGAACTTCTTCTAAGAAAGGCACCTAACGGTGTTATTCTTTCATCTCCAGGGCTTGCTTGGGTCACCCATCCTTCCGGCTCTTGATGCACATACATAGTACGAAACTTATAAACTTTAAAAAGTCTACCATTTGCACCCGTGCGGTGCTGTTTAAATAACACAGGGCCTGGTGACGTTACTTTTACAGCAATGGCAATAGCAATACATAATGGCAATATTAAGATACTTATAATCGAACCTAAGATTAGGTCTTCCATACGTTTCACAATCCGTGTAACACCATCCAAAGGCGATACACTGAGATCTACCGCAAGGTGCCCAGCCACCTCGCTCATACGGTGATTAAGCAGCTGCATACCCTCAAAATCCGGAATAAAACGAACCTCTACCGTATGGTAACGAAGCTCGTAAAAAATTGAGCGTACAAGAGCCCCCATTTCTAGCGGCACACATATCCATACCTCTCTTGCACCTGACTCGATAACTCGTCTAACCAATCGTTCATAAAACAAAGCATCTGGCTTTTCATGTAAGCGCTCAACACCCGCAATGCAATAACCTTCAAAAGGTGCATCACGCATCCCTCTTCCAACATGAATAACTTGAGTAGAAGGACCAACTAAAAACACCGGTCGCTTTGCTTTACCAAGTTTTCTCGCATATTTTAAAAGTAACTGCGCAAAGACTCTTACACTAGCGGCTATAGCATACGAAATAACCAGGGTATAACCTACCCATAATCGCGAATAGCCATCCGCCGCATGTGCGAAATATATAAGTGAAGCTGCCACTATAGCGACTATTAACCAAACCATACCTAATTTAATTAAAAGCGATGGTATTTTACTAACTCTCCAACGTATATAGCCACCTTGAACCGTGTTAATCAGCAGAATTAACAAGGTCATTACTGTCATCGCTAGCCAGTATCTATCATGCAGCAAAAATGATTGAAAACGAATACTATGCGCTAGCATCCCGCCAACAACCAGGGCAAACACATCGACTATCGGCACTATAAGCTGTGCCGGATAACGCTCTACAATTCCTATTGATCGTCTATCCATGAGTCACGGTTATTTAACTTGCGAAACACTATCGCAATCAGTTATCGATAAGCTAGTCATTACTGCCAAGCTAGTACTTATTAGCTAGCAAAAATCACTTTCTTCCATATTTACCTTGATTAAACAATATACTTTTAGCCAATTCTTAACTAAACATATTTAAATCATTCAACAAGAACTATTTCAATTAATGCCAGTTCAATAAAAGTTATTTAATAAAAGCCATCTACATTTACATTTTTTATTTAGCAAACTGTCTATTTTCATACTTTACTATTGATGCTGTAGAGCCACACATCTAGCATGCTTTGTTGCTAATCATAACAGAACAGGCGTGAAAACGCCTCATTGGATCCGGCATGGGTGACGTATTTCGCACAAAAAACGCTCTAACCACAGAGGTAGAGCGCTTCTAAACGAACACTGTTTTTCTTAATTCATCAATGGCATTTTATTCATTCAACTGTGATCACTTTTTAAAAAAGATACCGCGCTCCTGTTAACCAATAGACGTTATCCGAGAGATCACCTAGGGTTACGTCACGGCTTACCGTAGGTGCATCGCCATCGGCTAGCTCTATGAATATGTCAAACGCACTGGAAACCTTATAGTAAGCCCCTGCAGCCCAGGCATTGCTGTTGTCTTGATTGTCTCTTTCTACGCTGTAGACATCCGCGGTGAAGGCCCAGGGCCCTGTCGTGAACGTGCCACCTAACCCTACGGTGTCGAACCCTCCCCCATAGGTCTCGCTGTTATCTTGCGTTTCTACACCAAAGCGTGCGGTGAACTGATCGGTTATATCGTATGCACCGATTAGGCCGTAAAGCATTTCACCATTCCCGCCGCCACGGACTACGTTTTCTACCGCACCCAAGCCCACTTTAAAAGGACCTTGCTGGTAACGCACACCACCCTGAGCGGCAACTACGTCACCCTCGCTACGTTGCTCAGCCGTAGTAAGCCCACGCTCACTGTAATGCTTGAGCTGTATAAAAGAGGTGAACCCATGCAATTCAGGCGTGTAATAGCCAATGGAATCACCACGGGACTGTAACCCGGTAGAATTGAACAGTAGGCCCCGATCGAGGTAAACATCAAAAGGTACTGAAACAAACTGGTAATAGAGGCTGTCGAAATTGCCCGCCTGGATGGTACCGTATTGCTTACTTTCTAGCCCAATGTAGCTCTGGCGCGTTTCGGCAAAAGCTTGAGAGGCAATACGCTCATCACCCCTAAACCGCCATTCTAAACGTCCAAAAGCTGTTAGATCAGATGTTACGGCTTGGCTCATTCGAAACCCGAGGCGTGAATAGACATCGACAAACTCTATGCCGTCATCAATTTCGTTACCCGCGCTATTAAACTCTGGCCCACCACCTGCAATACCCATGGAAATACGGCCATAGATATCCAGCTGAGTGCCGTCTTGATTATAGAGCGTAGTAGCTTGAGCTGCTGAAGCCCATAAAGCGCTGGTGACAGCGGTCACTAACAGCGTTTTTCTCATTATTGCATCCCTTACTTTTTGCTTTTAATAACACACACATGGCTGTTTGGAGCCTGAACTCAATCAAAAGCGCCAATCAAAAGTTATGTTATATAATTACACTAAATAAGCAAAGTAACTTTGTGCTTAATTACTATTTTTTGCTAAAGGATTAAGTTTTTCCTTTCGTGGCTTGCTTAAAATTTCATATCGTATACCCATAAAAAAACCGACCTCTTTCGAGGTCGGTTCTATTGGTTCTGCTAGGCAGTTACCCTTGAAGCATGGTTGTTTAAACCAAGCTTAGAAGTGGTAACGAGCGCCTGTCAGCCAGTATACGTCGTCGGTCAGGTTATCCCAGTTGTCACGGATGCTTTCATCAGTGCTAAGACGTGGGATGTCACCATTATAAAGCTCAGCAAACACGTCGAAGTTGCTGGAAACTTTGTAGTAACTACCGGCAGACCAGCTATTGCTGCTGTCGAAACCACCGTCACGATCGATGTGGTAGTAATCAAGAGCGAAAGCCCAAGGACCAGTGGTGAAAGTACCACCCACACCTACGGTGTCATACCCTACGCGGTTGCTATCAGCACTTGCATTGCCGTTGTTGAAGTCAGCATTGTGCTCACGACCTTCATAACCTAAGCGAGCAGTGAATTGGTCAGTGAAGTCATAAGAACCAATCAGGCCGTATAGCATTTCGCCGTTACCGCCGCCACGCTGAACATCGTCAACAAAGCCCAGACCAACGGTTACAGGGCCATCTTGGTAGCGCACACCACCTTGCGCAGCAATTACGTCGCCTTGCTCAGATGTGCCACCAGCACTAGCCGGGAGGTCTTCGCGCAAGCCACGCTCACTGTAGTGTTTAACCTGCAATGCAGCAGTGAAGCCGTTTAGCTCAGGCGTGTAGTAACCGATAGAATCGCCGCGCGACTGTTTGGGGTGACCCGCAAATTCCAGGCCAGAGTCGATCTGCCAGTCAAATGGTTTAGAAACGAACTGGTTGTAGAAGCTATCGAAGTTACCCGCTTGAATAGTACCGTACTGGTCGCTTCGCAGACCGATGTAGCTTTGACGCGTTTCATGAAAAGCATCAAAACGGTTATCACCGCCATCAGCACGGAAACGCCATTCAAGATGACCAAAAGCCGTCATATCAGTGGTGATAGCTTGGCTCATACGCAAGCCGAGGCGAGAGAAAACGTCCACGAACTCAGGATCGTTGTTGATCGGGCCATCGGCATTACGCTCAGGGCCACCACCAGCGATACCCAGAGCGATACGACCATAGATATCAAGCTTGGTGCCGTCTTGGTCATATACAGTTGCTGCTTGTGCTGCAGCAGAGGCACCCAGGGCGCCGATGATAGCAGTCGCTAAAAGTGTTTTTTTCATGATGTAAGTTCCTTAACTCGTATACTGTTTCGATCGTTGCTGCTCGACTTTAGTAAGTCAGCAGGTGGCTTTTGCGGGCCATGCTCTTCTGCCATCCGCCGGTTTTTCCCGGTGGTATGCGGCATGTCCTCAACTAAGCCTTGTTATAGTCCAATGCTCGCAACACAAACTCTATACTGGGATTCCATTGAACGCAATAGAAAAAAACAGTGTTTCTTTACTATTTGCGCTTTTTTATGGAACCCATGCGCTATCACTGGGTCTCAGCGACCTTTAAATTTCTGCTGAAGACCAATTAATTTATCTTCCATGCTTAATTGTTTGCGTGGTTCACGCTTTTCCGGCTCTGGCTGTTTCACACCTTCAGTGCGGGGCTTCTTAACCATAACCTGTGCTTTATGCTGCTTATTATGTTCCGTTTTTTTTGCGGCTGAGTCATTTTGAATAGGTTGCCCAGCCACTTGCTGATCACTGCGCTTTTCTGCCGCATGGGATGCAGCTTCTTTATCAACTTTTCCTGCGGGAAGACCATCCAAATCAACTCTTTCTGCACCCGCTCGAACTGCTTTGATGTAACGAGGCAGATTTACGTAGTTAGCTAGCGCCCTACGAATCAGCTTATTCGGCCACTCTTCTCGTTCAGCAAGGTCTTGATGAATCCCTATCTTCAGGGGCTTAGTATGGCCCTTAAAGAACGCTTTTGGGTAGCGTTCATACCAAGTGTTTAGCAACGCATTGGGTGAAGGTAATTTTGCTACTGCAGGCGGGGGCTCTTTCGCCTTAATCTCTGGCGTTACTTCGGCTTTATCCGGCACTTCAGGTTCTGGCGTTTGCGCTGGCGAAGCTGCTTCTACCGGGGCCGTTTTTTCAATAGCCAGGGCTTCTTCAACCGCAGGAGCTTCTTCAACCGCTGGGCTTTCTATTTCATTGTTAGGCTTATTTTCATCAGTGCTTTCATCAGTGCCTTGACTCTCGGTGTCAGCAAGCGGGGCGGCTTGATCTCCCAACTGCTGTTTTAGCCGCTGATTTTCTTCGCGCAGGGCTTGCAGCTCAGCTTGTGTGCGTTCAAGACGCGCTTCTAAATTATCTAACATATTCATTAAGCTGGCGGCCATAGCCTTCTCCTTTGACCTTTTCAGTCGGCGGTGCGCTCGTAGACTACGAAATCGTAGTTTGGCTGCCCTTCGGCTGGCTGCCCTGCTACACGCTGCACTTCTCGCCACGCTTGGTGATCAATAGCTGGAAACGTGGCGTCGCCTTCTACTTCGATATCCACTTCTGTTATGTATAGCCGCTGGGCAAAGGGTAACGCCTGACGATAGATCTCACCGCCGCCCATTACCATAATCTCTTCAGCTGCTTCTATGGTGGCGTGTTGGTCTGCCAGTGCCAGTGCTGCCGGTAGATCGTGGCACACGCGCACGCTTTCATGTGAAAATTCTGCGTTGCGGGTAACCACTACGTTAAGCCTATTCGGCAGTGCTTTGCCAATCGAGGTAAACGTTTTGCGTCCCATCACGAGCGGTTTCGCTTGGGTAATGCGTTTGAAGAACTTTAAATCTTCTGGCAAGTACCAAGGTAGCTTGCCTTCAACGCCGATAACTCGATTTTTTGCCATGGCGACAATCATTGCCACCGGCACTAAGGAGTCAAACGCGTCGTTTTGCTGGCTCATACCGCCACCTCGGCTTTGATATGCGGATGGGGATCGTAGGCATCAATATGGATATCTTCGAAGCTAAACGCGAATAAGTCATCTATTTCTGGATTAAGCACTAGCTGTGGCGCAGCGTTGGGCGTGCGCGTTAGCTGTTCCTTGGCTTGCTCTATGTGGTTACTGTACAGGTGAGCATCGCCTAAGGTGTGAATAAACTCACCTGGTTTAAGGCCGGTGACCTGCGCCACCATGGTGAGCAGCAAAGCGTAGCTGGCAATGTTAAACGGTACGCCCAGGAAGATATCGGCGCTGCGCTGGTAAAGCTGGCACGAGAGCTTTCCATTAGCAACGTAGAACTGGAACAGGCAGTGGCACGGCGGCAGTTGCATTTCATCTACCTGGGCCGGGTTCCATGCTGAGACAATTAAACGACGCGACTGCGGATGGGTACGGATTTGTTGCAGCACTTTGGCAATTTGGTCAACGCTTCCGCCTTTTGGGTCGGGCCAACTGCGCCACTGGTAGCCATAGACAGGCCCCAGGTCACCATTTTCGTCTGCCCAGTCGTCCCAAATGCGTACGCCATTCTCTTTCAGGTAACCAATATTGGTGTCGCCTTTCAGAAACCATAGCAGCTCATGGATGATAGAGCGCAGGTGGAGCTTTTTGGTTGTCAGCAGTGGAAAACCCCGGGACAAATCAAAGCGCATTTGATGGCCAAATACGGAGCGCGTGCCAACGCCAGTACGGTCATGGCGGTCAACGCCATGATCCAAGACGGTTTGCATCAAATCTAAATAGGGTTGCTCAAGCGCGGGCATTGTGGCAGTCACAGAAATTCCAAATTAACAGGCGGTATAGCGGTTTATTCTAGGCTGCCATAGCGGCTCGGTCTAGCGGTGACGGTTTGTTAGCATTGTTCAATTAACCCCCGGCACCGCTGCGCGCTGCTTCCGCGGGTGCGCTGACGCTTACGCCGCGCTACGAAAACCCATTGATCCTGCTCCGTGCATATACCCGTAGCGCGTGGTAACGAGGAATGCGAGTTCAGCGAGCGTTTGGAGGCACCCGCGGGAGGCGGCGGAACGACGCCGAGTGGCATCTCAACCAAACCTTGGCACCGCTGCGCGATGCTTTCGCGGGTGCGCCGTAGGCTTACCACGCGCTACGAAAACCACCGTTTCAAGTGCGTGCACAAACCGTAGCGCGTGGTAACGAGGAACGCGAGTTCAGCGAGCGTTTGGAGGCACCCGCGGGAGGCGGCGGAACGACGCCCAGTGGCATCTCAACCAAACCTTGGCACCGCTGCGCGATGCTTTCGCGGGTGCGCTAACGCTTACGCCGCGCTACGAAAACCTTTGTTTACGGCGTTTTATCTTAGCTTGCTGCTTTTACATCCACCGGCTGTGAGCGGGACCAGGCGATGATAAACAGGCCTAGGGCGATCATGGGTAGTGTGAGTAGCATGCCCATGGTGAACCAGCCGAAGGCGAGATAGCCAATATGGGCATCCGGCATGCGGACAAATTCGACCAAGAAGCGGAAGACGCCGTAACAGACTAAAAATAGCCCGGAAACTAAGCCCCGCGCGGTTGGCTTGGCGGATACCCACCATAAAATAACGAACAGGACAGCGCCTTCTAGAAAGGCTTCATAAAGCGCTGATGGATGACGAGGTTCAGGCCCCATACCTGGAAATGGCATGCCCCAAGGGAGGGAGGTAACGCGGCCTGGCAACTCATGGTTGATGAAGTTACCAATGCGCCCTGCACCTAACCCGATAGTGACCACAGGAGCAATAAAGTCGGTGAGCGTTAGGAAAGCCAGCTGTTTACGCCGGGCAAATATCCAGGCGGCGAGCACCACACCGATTAGCCCGCCGTGAAAGCTCATACCGCCATCCCATACGCGGAATACCCATAACGGGTCGGCTGACCACTGCCCCAGCCCGTAAAATAGCGCGTAGCCCAAACGTCCACCGGCCACTACCCCTATCGCGCAATAGAATAATAAGTCGCTGATATCGTCATTATTAAGACCAATGCGTGATGCACGCTTGCAGCCAAGCCACCAGGCGGCGGCAAAACCCACTACGTACATCAAGCCATACCAATGGACTTGCAGCGGCCCTAAGGAAATAGCCACTGGGTCAATCGTCGGGTAATTAATCATTTACACTCTCTAATCTAACCAAAGGAAGTAAGCACTAACGCGAATGATAAGCGCACAATGATAATTACGCCTCGCTAGAAAGCCACCATTATTGTCGCACTGATAACGTTAGGGAGACGGTGACACTGCCATTGTGCCGGGGAACCAGCTAGCAATCATATTGAGAAGGGTTTCGGGCTGATAGGGTTTTGACAGCAGATCGTCCATACCCGAGGCCAGACAGGCATCGCGCCCAGCATTGTCTATATTAGCAGTTAGCGCCACTAGAACGCTTTTTTTACCACCGTGGCTTCGCTCGTATTCACGCCACCGCCGAGTGGTTTCGAGCCCATCTAGTGTGGGCATAAAAATATCCATAAATACTAAATCAAACACACTATTGCGCTGACGTTCTAATGCTTGCTCGCCGCTGCTAACGCCTTCTACCTGAAGCCCTTGGGTTTCAAGCATTTGGCGCGCCAGCATCAAATTAACGGGTCCATCATCTACCACTAGCACCCGCAAATGCCGTTGTAATACGGCATTTTCTTCCTGCTGCCGCTCACTCTCTTCCTCTGTGCTTTGCTGCACAAGGCTGGACAACAGCGCGCGGATATCCGTCAGCCGCTCACGCACACTGGTGATATTATGAAGACATTTAGCACTGGTATCGTCGTCAGCCATAGCATTTAGAAATTCATCTAAATTCTCGGTTTCACTCTGCAGCAGCGTTAAATAACTAGACTTTAAACGTGACTCTTCACGTGCTCGATCACGGCCTGCCGTTAACTGCTTAAGCTGCAGTTGCTGACGCTGCAGGTCTGCCAACAATGACTGTTCATGCTCTTGCTGAGTGTTTCTAGAAACGTTGCTGGCCACTTGTGAGCAGTGCATGCAACGCTCTAGCCCTGCCAGCACAGCGTTGACGCTGGCCAGACGTTGGAGTGGCAGGTGGGTTTCATCTACAGCCTTTGGCGGAGAGCATTTGTGGTCTGCTATTGACCTGACAGCCGTCTCACATAGCGCTTGGCTGTGCTGTTCAAGCTCAGTCAGCTCTTGCATAAAGCGGGTGTCTTTTCGACGGGCACGCGCTTTTATTAGCATAAGAAAGGCACCAACATTCAAACTACTGCCCATGAGTAGCGCTAACGTTAACCATAGCGTGGTGCTCCATGAGACATAACTCGGCGACATCCACCATATTGCGGCTGCCACTGCCAGGCACAGTAGTATCAATGCCGCTTGTGAAAGCAGCAAAGGCCACACTAGAGGCCATACAATGGCGTTCCAGAAGTGCTCCCTTTGATAGCGTTGCATGATCTCGCCTTCCTCGTGGCCAAAAGGCCTGTGATAACGTGACCGTTGTTGAAACACAGAGGTGCGTGCTGATGTTGCTAAACACACCATCGCGCATCCATGGAGTAGCGTGATTTATGCTACAAACGTGATACTGACATTAGTGTACGTCTACATTTAGTTACTGTCATGCTGCTCTTCCGTTGAACGCTTTTACTCTTTTTTGCCTGCGAGTTCGCTATATGTGTTTAATAACATTTGCGTGGCAACCCGGCTCTCCCATACCGCTAAGGCTAATGGGTAACCGCGATGAATTCCATGCACGCCCCACTGCTTCGCTCGATCATTGGCAAGATAACGCTGAGATTGCCGGTGGTCGCGATTTAGAGGCTGGCGGCTCTTGGCTGGCCGTGAAGCGAGGCGGCATTGTCGCGGCGCTAACTAATGTACGCGATCCTCACCTAACTTTGCCACCAGACGCGCCTAGCCGAGGCCATCTAGTGGCTGATGCCCTGCAGTGCGACGATATTGAAGCGTGGCTAATCGCACTAAGCAAAGGAGATGCCTTACGCTATGCGGGATTTAACCTACTTGTTGCAACGCCCCAGCGGCTTTGGCACTTGCACCGCGGCCGAGAACGCTTATCTCTCAGCGAAGTAGCGCCTGGCGTGCACGGCTTATCTAACGCAGACCTTAATTCACCGTGGCCTAAGCTTGTCCATGTGCGCAATGCGCTTGAGCAGAGTTTTCTGCTTGATTGGCCAAGCAGCGTTAAAGACGCAATGCAAAACCCTCACGAAGCCAATATTGATGAGCTGCCGGATACCGGCGTAGGGCTTGAATTGGAACGCCAGCTCTCGGCGGCATTTATTGTTGGCGAGCGCTACGGCACCCGCGCCACCTCATGGTTAACGCTTGATCAAGCGGGTAACATTGAGATAACGGAACAGAGCTTTGGGCCGCTAGGGCGCTTTGAAAGCGAAACTACCCTAGCGATTTCCCGCCATCAGATATGACACCCCACCACTTTTCAGGTGAAATCTAATCCCGAGGCGGCATCAGGTGCGACAGTTGCCACTCATCTAAGCGCTGCTCTAAATGCGTATGCACCTGGGCTGGCGTATCCAGTTGCATGACCTCTTCAAGTAACTGCGAGGCATCGCTAAATGGCACCCGACGAATAGCGGCGCGCACCTTAGGCAGGCTGGGCGCATTCATCGAAAGGCTGGTAAAGCCCATGGCCATTAGCAGCAGCGCGCCAGCAGGATCACCAGCCAATTCTCCGCACAGCGAAATCGGCTTATTAAGCCGCTTGGCGTCGGTAGATAGCTCCAATAAGGCACCGAGCAGGGCGGGGTGTAGCGCATCGTAAAGACTCGACACCCGTGGGTTGTTGCGATCTACCGCTAGTAAATACTGGGTAAGATCATTGCTGCCCACGGAGAAGAAATCGACTCGTTTGGCCAGCGCATCCATTTGGTAGATGGTGGCGGGGACTTCAATCATTACGCCGACCTGGGGCCGAATGACAATAATGCCCTCTTCGCCCAGCTCTAAAATGGCGCGATCCAGCAGACGCAGCGCTTCATCCACCTCTTCCACGTTGGTGATCATCGGGAACAGTACGTAGAGGTTATCCAGATCAATCGAGGCTTTAAGCATGGCGCGCAGTTGCACCATCAGCACTTCTGGGTGATCCAGCGTTACTCGCATACCGCGCCAGCCAAGGAACGGATTAGCCTCTTCGATAGGGAAATAGGGTAGATCTTTGTCGCCGCCGATATCGAGGGTACGCATGACCACCGGCAGCGGTGCGAAGCCTTCCAACTGGTCGCGGTAGAGCTTGGTTTGCTCTTTTTCACCGGGGAAGCGTTCGGTGATCATAAACGGCACTTCGGTGCGGTATAGTCCTACTCCACCTATGCGGCTTTTCAGCAGCGCAGTGGCATCTACTGCCAACCCAGTGTTAACCATTAACGGCATGGTATGGCCGTCGGGTGTTTCACTGGGTAAATCCTGTTCGTGCTCAAGCAGCTCGCTGAGCGCTTCCTCTTCGGCAATCAAACTTGCGTAGCGCGCTGTTAACTCTGCGGCTGGGCGGACAAACAGGCGGCCTCGGTGGCCATCCAGCACCACGGCCGCGCCTCCCAGGCGCGGCAGCGGTAAATCCACCATGCCCAGCACCGTTGGAATGCCCATGGCGCGAGCCACAATGGCTACATGCGAGGTGCTAGAGCCACGCACCGAGACCAGCCCTTTGAGCTTGTCACGGGGCACTTCACCCAGCATTGCTACGCTGATTTCATCACCCACCAAAATGGCGTTATCGGGGTAGGTTTCTGGCGTTGAGGGGGTGTCTTCCTGCAGGTGCGCAAGTACTCGGCGGCCAAGGTCACGGATATCAGCAGCACGCTCACGCAGGTAGTTATCGTCTACCCGCTCTAGGTACTGCACGTGGCGGCGCACTACATCGGCCAGTGCGCCGGGTGCCCACTGCCCTTCACGAATGCGTTTTTCGACTTCATCGGCAAGCGCTGCTTCACCCAGCATCTGTTGATATACATCAAACAGCGCCAGCTCTTGAGCGGAAATACGGCTTGCTAAGCGCTCGGCGGCAGCACGAATTTCATTGCGGGTTTTGCCAATGGCTTCTTTTAAGCGTGCGACTTCATAATCTTGATCGCTTGGGATCAGATCAGGCACGCTATTAAGATCAGCAGGCGGGGTAATGACGACTGCTTCACCCATGGCCATACCGGGCGATGCTGCCACGCCTTTAAACATTGCCTGGCCACCGGCCAGTGCTGGGCGCATTAAGTTGCCGGTCGCTAATGCGTGGGCAAGTACGCCTGCCAGTTGGGCGGCCATGGTCACCAGAAATGCTTCGTCTTCATCATTGTAGCGGCGCTTTTCGGCCTGCTGAACCACCAGCACGCCAAGCATATGGCGCTGGTGAATAATCGGTACGCCTAAGAAACTTGAGTAGCGCTCTTCCCCCGTGGCTTCGAAATAACGAAACTGGGGGTGGGTCTGGGCATCTTCGAGATTTAACGGCTCGCTGCGTTTCGCTACCAGACCTACCAAGCCTTCGCCTAATGGCAGTACAACGCGACCCACCGCTTGCGTGCGTAGGCCAATGGTTTCCATCAATACCAGCGACTCAATCTCTTTGTCGTAAAGATAGAAGGAGCACACATCGGTCTGCATTGCCTTACGAATTCGGCGAACCATCGTGGACAGCGCGGCGTCGAGGTTGCGAGCGCCATTCACTTCTTGAATAACTCGGCGCAACACCTCAAGCATGGACGTTTTACTTTTCACTATTATTTGCCTCGCTGAGGAATTTCCTGGCAGACCTGCACTGCCCTTTCGAGCAGCGGGGTCGCCCTAATCTTCATCCTGTGCCAGGCGCTGAACGCGGGGAGATAACTCTCGTAGCGCGCGCCGATATACCTCTCGTTTGAAAGGAACAACTTGCCCTAACGGGTACCAGTAGCTCACCCACCGCCACCCATCAAATTCAGGTGTGGGCGTTGCCGTCATGCAAATCTGGCTTTCCTGGCAACGGATTTTTAATAAAAACCACTTCTGCTTCTGGCCAATACAGACCGGACGCGAATGTGTGCGAATCATACGTCGTGGCAGACGGTAACGTAGCCAGCCCCGGGTGCAGGCAACAATATCAACATCGTCGGCGGTTAAACCGATCTCTTCGTAAAGCTCACGAAAAAGCGCTTGTTGTGGCGTCTCGCTTGCATTGATGCCCCCCTGGGGAAATTGCCACGCATTTTGTCCTACCCGACGCGCCCAAAGCAGCTGCCCCTGGCTATTGGCAATAATGATGCCAACATTGGGGCGAAAGCCGTCAGCGTCGATCACGGGTTTCACCTTCATAAATTTTCAGTTGTCCCCATTTTTCCACAAGGGAGACAAGCGTATCAATACAATATAACGCTAAGTGGTGAATGCTTACTTTGTCTTAACTTGATCGTTGGTGGGAAAGCCAGGGCGACTCTGCGATAATCCGGCGCTTTATAAATCACACTAACCATAAGGGGAGCGCCGTGAGTCTGGCCATTTTCGATTTGGATAATACGTTGCTATCCACCGATAGCGATCATGCCTGGGGCGAGTTTTTACTCGAACAGGGCGCGGTAGACCCGGTTGCTTACCGGGAAGCCAATGAGCGCTTCATGGCCGATTACAATGCGGGCACCCTGGATATGGCGGCCTTTTTGGAAGTGGCGCTTAAGCCGCTGGCCGATAATCCGCCTGAACAGCTTGCCGCGTGGCATCAGCAATTTATGGTCAGCAAAATTGAGCCGCATATTCTACCCAAAGCGGAAGAGCTGCTAGCCCGCCATCGCACCAAAGGCGATACGCTGCTGATTATTACCGCCACTAACCGCTTTATTACCGCTCCGATTGCCGAGCGCTTGGGCGTGGATCATTTAATCGCGGTAAACCCTGAAGTTGCCGATGGCCGCTACACCGGACGTGTTTCCGGGATCCCCAGCTACCGCGAAGGTAAAGTCACCCGTTTAAATCAGTGGCTGGAACAGCAGGATTTATCAATGGATGGCGCTTGGTTTTACAGTGACTCGCACAATGATCTGCCACTGCTTGAAAAAGTCGACCACCCCGTCGCGGTAGACCCCGACGACACCCTGCGTAAAATTGCCGAAGAGCGTCAATGGCGGATTATGAGCTTAAGGGACTAGGGTGTGAGACACCGACCCGGCACCGCTGCGCGATGCTTCCGCGGGTGCGCTGCGCTTACCACGCGCTACGAAAAGCCATTGATTCAGCCTGGTGCACCCGTAGCGCGTGGTAACGAATCTCGCGAGGCACGAGCGTATGAGGCACCCGCGGGAGGCGGCGGAACGACGCCCAATGGCACCACACTAACCTCGGCATCACATACCAACCCCGGCACCGCTGCGCGCTGCTTCCGCGGGTGCGCTGACGCTTACGCCGCGCTACGAAAACCCAAATTAGATGCGTGCACAAACCGTAGCGCGTGGTAACGAAGAACGCGAGTTCAGCGAGCGTTTTAGGCACCCGCGGGAGGCGGCGGAACGACGCCCAATGGCACCGCACCCAACCCCGGCACCGCTGCGCGCTGCTTCCGCGGGTGCGCTGACGCTTACGCCGCGCTACGAAAACCCATTGATTCAGCTTGGTGCACTCGTAGCGCGTGGTAAGGAATCTCGCGAGGCACGAGCGTATGAGGCACCCGCGGGAGGCGGCGGAACGACGCCCAATGGCACCGCACCCAACCCCGGCACCGCTGCGCGCTGCTTCCGCGGGTGCGCTTCGCTTACCACGCGCTACGAAAACCCAAATTAGATGCGTGCACAGACCGTAGCGCGTGGTAACGAAGAACGCGAGTTCAGCGAGCGTTTTAGGCACCCGCGGGAGGCGGCGGAACGACGCCCAATGGCACCGCACCCAACCCCGGCACCGCTGCGCGCTGCTTCCGCGAGTGCGCTTCGCTTACCACGCGCTACGAAAACCCACCGTTTCACTTTCGTGTACGCACCCAGCAACAAAAAACCCCGCAAGCGTGGCTTGCGGGGTTTGGCGTTTACTGGCGCTTATTTAAAAGCGTCAATGGGCGCGTTTAGCCGAGCAAATGCTCAACTGCTGCACGCTCTTCGCGCAGTTCTTGCTCGGTCGCTTTCATCTTCTCTTGGCTGAATTCGTCAATTTCGAAGCCTTGAACGATTTCATACTTGCCACCCTGGCAACGCACTGGGTAGGAGTAGATGATGCCTTCTTCGATGCCGTAGCTGCCGTCAGAAGGGATCGCCATGCTGACGATGCCTTTGGAACCCAGCGCCCAGTCGTGCATGTGGTCGATAGCTGAAGAGGCAGCAGAAGCCGCGGAAGACGCGCCACGTGCTTTAATGATCGCCGCGCCGCGCTGCTGCACGGTGGGGATAAAGTCGTTTTCGTACCAGTCGCGCTCAACCAGATCAAACGCTGCTTTGCCGTCAACTTTGCACTGGGCAAGATCAGGATACTGGGTGGCACTGTGGTTGCCCCAGATGATCATGTTTTCAACGTCAGTGACGTGCTTGCCGGTTTTCTGTGCCAGCTGCGTCAAAGCGCGATTGTGATCCAGGCGCGTCATGGCAGTGAACTGGCCTGCATCCAGATCCGGCGCGTTGCAGGAAGCAATCAGCGCGTTGGTGTTAGCAGGGTTACCCACCACCAGCACTTTTACGTCGCGGCTAGCGTGGTCGTTCAGTGCTTTGCCTTGTACAGAGAAGATCGCTGCGTTGGCTTCCAGCAGGTCTTTACGCTCCATGCCTGGACCACGCGGACGTGCGCCTACTAGCAGGGCGAAGTCGACGTCTTTGAACGCGACGTTCGGGTCGTCGGTGGCGACGATGTCTTGGACCAGCGGGAAGGCACAGTCGTTAACTTCCATTACCACGCCGCTCAGGGCGTCCATTGCCTGAGGAATTTCCAGCAGTTGGAGAATGACTGGCTGATCCGGTCCCAGCATGTCGCCAGCGGCGATGCGGAAAATGAGAGAGTAGCTGATCTGACCGGCGCCGCCGGTAATCGCAATACGTACTGGATCTTTCATCATTGCTCCTTGATTGGTTCGCCTAGGGATGGTTCTCGCCTGAGGAGTGGCTCAACAGAACTCAAGACGCAAAGATGGTATGCCCAGTCGGACAAAAACTCAATCAGACATGAGACTAGTAATCAGTCCCGTACTAGCTTGCTGCTCGCTGAAAAGGTCGAGTTGCGCTATGGTGTCTTCGGCTTTACGCCCTCCTTTCTTGTATTGCTAAGGACATGGACGCCCCCATGCGAAGAATACCCTTCTCTTATGCTTTGGCTAGCCTACTTGTGCTGGCGCTGGTGATATGGCTCGCCTTTGGTAATTTTCAGCGTTTCCAAACCACTCCACCGGACGCCACTCCACGCAGTGACGCTGGCTCACGGGTTGAGATTGTTGTGCAGCAAAGCACACCGTTTATTCCCCAGCAGATCATTCAAGGTCAACTGACTGCCGAGCGTGAAACCACCTTACGCGCCAACGTGGCGGGGTTTGTGACTGACAAGCCGGTTGCCCAAGGCAGCCACGTTGAGGCGGGCGATACCCTACTAGTGCTTGATAACGATGCCCTACCCGAGCAACTGCAGCAGGCCCAGGATGAGCTGGCCGTGGCCCAAGCCGAGTATGCCGGAGCACGCAACCTACGCGAACGCCAGCTTATTTCACAGCCTGAGCTACTACGCTTGCAGAGCGCCTTGAGCGCCAGTGCTGCTCAAGTGGCGCAGTTGCAGAATCAATTAGATGACAGCCGCCCTATTGCGCCGTTTGAGGGCGTGCTCAACCGCGTGCAAGTTGAGTTGGGCGATTTACTGCAGCCAGGGGAAGAGTGGGGACAGCTTGTCGACGACCGACGCTTAAAAGGCGCCGCCTGGGTCTCACAACAGCAGGTGGGCGATTTGTCCATTGGCTTGCCGGTTACGGCGCGCCTACTCAACGGCGACCATTTAGAGGGCGAGTTGACCCACATTAGTAACCGTGCTGAGGAAGCCACACGTAGCTTTTATATTGAAGCCACGCTGGATAACCCCGCCGGTAAGCGTTTGGCAGGCGGCAGTGCTGAACTGACGATTACCCTGCCTCCCCGTCAGGTGCACACCCTTTCACCTGCACTGCTTAGTTTGAACAGCAATGGGCAACTGGCGGTTAAACATCTGGATGACAACAATCAGGTGCAGCAGACCGCCGTTGAGATGGTCAGTGCGGATATTCAGCGTGCTTACGTGACCGGCTTACCCGACCCGCTGCGTTTGATTACCTTAGGCGCGGGCATGGTCGATGTTGGCCAAACGGTAGTCCCCGTCACCGCTGAAGAGACGACTTCTGCACAGCCCTCTTTAGAACACTCTCCAGAACAACCTTCAAACCAGCCGCCCGCACAGGATAGTGTTAATGCGTCAGCTGATTAGTGCGGCGTTAGCCCACACCCGTACAACGTTACTGCTGTTGGTAGGTTTGCTGATGGCCGGCATCACCGCCTGGCAGATGATTCCTAAAGAAGCCAACCCCGACGTAACGATTCCGATGATTTATGTCTCGCTTTCGCTGGAGGGCGTAAGCCCCGAAGATGGCGAGCGACTGCTGATTCGCCCCATGGAGCAGGAACTTCGTGGTATCGAGGGGCTGCGAAAATTCACCGCCAAATCCAGCGAGGGCCATGCGTCGATCACCCTGGAGTTCGATGCTGGGTTTAACCCAGACACGGCGCTGACCGATGTGCGTGACCGGGTGGATATTGCCCGCAGCGAACTGCCTTCTGAGGCCGATGAACCTAGGGTGATGGAGGTCAATGTCTCCGAATTTCCGGTGCTGACCATCGGGCTTTCGGGCGAGCTTGATACACGCGAGCGGATTACCATTGCCCGGCGCCTGCAGGAAGAGATCGAAGGCATCGCCGATGTATTAGAGGTCGATATCGCCGGTGACCGAGAAGACATGCTTGAAATCGTCGTCGACCCGCTGGTGCTTGAGAGCTACGGTGTTGATTTCGACGCGCTGTTTAATCAGGTATCGCGCAACAATCGCTTGGTAGCCGCCGGCAGTTTGGATACCGGTGCAGGCCGTTTGGCCTTGAAGGTTCCCGGCATTATTGAGTCCCTTGAAGATGTTATGAACATGCCGGTGAAAGTCGAAGATGACCAAGTGGTCACCTTTGGTGATGTAGCGTGGATTAATCCTACCTATAAAGAGCCTGAAGGCTTTGCCCGTATTGATGACCAACCGGCAGTGGTGCTGGAGATTTCCAAACGCGCCGGGGCCAATATTATCGCCACCATTGCTGCCGTACGTGAGCGCTTGGCACAAGCGGATGACTTGCTTCCCGAGCAGTTGCGCTTTACGACCATTTTGGATGAGTCGACCACCGTCGAAAATATGCTCTCCGAGCTATTAAACAACGTACTGACCGCCGTGGTGCTGGTACTGATTGTGATCGTCGCGGTGATGGGCTGGCGCATGGCGTTACTGGTAGGGCTGACTATTCCGGGCGCTTTCTTAACCGGCATTCTGCTGGTCTGGGCGTTCGGTTTTACGCTCAATATTGTGGTGCTGTTTGCGCTGATTTTGGTGGCGGGCATGCTGGTCGACGGTGCGATCGTGGTCAGCGAACTTGCCGACCGCCACTTACGCGATGGTCAAACGCCCCACGAAGCGTGGCTTAACGCAGCTTCACGAATGAGCTGGCCAGTGATTGCCTCGACCGCTACCACCCTGGCGGTTTTTGTTCCGCTGTTGTTCTGGCCCGGCGTGGTGGGTCAGTTTATGAAGTATCTGCCCGCGACGGTAATTCTGTGTCTGCTGGCGTCGCTTGCCATGGCGCTGGTGTTTTTGCCCACTCTGGGGCGCTTGGTTACACGTAGCGAAGTGACCACTGAGGGTACTGACCTGGACGCTAGACATGAAGCGGCCACCACTTCATTTGGTCGCGGCTATCGTCACTTGCTAGCCAGACTACTCCTGCATCCCGCCTGGGTGCTGCTGGTCGCTATTTTGTTGATGATACTGCTGTATACCGGCTATGCACGCTTCAACCACGGTGTTGATTTCTTCCCTAATGTGGAGCCCGACAGTGCTCAGGTATTAGTACGCGCCCGTGGCGATTTCTCCGCGCTGGAAACCGATGCCATTGTGCAGCGTGTGGAAGCGAAGCTATCTGGCATGAGTGAAGTAAGAGCGCTCTATGCGCGCTCCTTTGCCGTGCCCAACGAGCAGATGGGCAACGATGTTATCGGCATGCTGCAGTTTCAGTTTATTGATTGGCATGAGCGCCGCCCTGCACGGGCTATTTTGGCCGATATGGCTGAGCGCGCCCACGATATTCCTGGCATCACGCTAGAGTTTCAGGAGCAGGAGATGGGCCCTGGCGGAGGCAAACCGATTGTGCTTGAAATTAGTGCTACCGATCCGGCTGTTGCCGATGCAGGCGTTAATCAGCTGCACCAGTTAATGCGTGAAGTGGGCGGCTTTGTAGACATTCAAGATGATCGCAGCCTGCCGGGGGTGGAGTGGCGGATTAATGTCGACCGTGAAGCCGCTGCGCGTATGGGTACCGATATAACGACGATTGGTAGCGCGGTACAGCTACTGACGACCGGCCTTCAGGTTGCCAGCTACCGCCCGCCGGAAGTGAGTGATGAGGTGGACATCCGCGTGCGCCTGCCACAAAACTGGCGTTCGCTGGATCAGTTAGAGCGCTTGACGATCAATACTCAGCGCGGTCAGGTGCCTATCTCCCACTTTGTAACGCTGACACCGGCACCCAAGGTGGGCACGCTCAGCCGCATTGATGGCCGACGGGCGATTACCATTCAGGCCGACCTTAGCCCTGGTTATTTAGCCGATGAGCGCCTGCGCGCTCTGCTTGACGCCAGCAGGGGCAGTTTACCTGATGGGTTAATGGTCAATGTGGCCGGTGAGCAGGAAGATCAGCAGGAGTCGATGCAGTTCTTAGTCGGTGCGTTTTTGGTTGCCATCGGCTTGATGGCGCTGATTCTGGTGACCCAGTTCAATAGCTTTTATCAGGCGGCTTTGGTGCTTTCAGCGATTGTATTCTCCACCGCCGGGGTGCTGATGGGTCTGCTAATTACTGGTCAGGCTTTTGGCATTGTGATGGTGGGGATGGGTGTTATTGCGCTGGCGGGCATTGTGGTCAATAACAATATCGTGTTGATCGATACCTATAATGAGCTGCGCCGTGATGGTTTATCCCCAGGAGAAGCCGCCCTGGAAGCGGGCTGTTTGCGTTTAAGACCGGTGCTACTAACCGCGATTACCACAGTACTGGGGCTGATGCCCATGGTGCTGGGTATCAATGTTGATCTGTTTTCGCCCGCACTGGGCTTTAATGCACCCTCCGCCCAGTGGTGGACCCAGATGTCGAGCGCCATAGCAGGCGGCCTCACCTTCGGCACCGCCCTTACCCTGCTGCTCACGCCTTGTATGTTGGTGATTGGGGGTAAGTTAAGGCGCAATGGGTGAGGGGTGAATCGATTTTGTAGCGCGTGGTAAGCGAAGCGTACCCGCAGCGGTGCCGTGGCAAGCGTGGTGCCATTGGGCGTCGTTCCGCCGCCTCCCGCGGGTGCCTCATTCGCTCGTGCCTCGCGAGATTCGTTACCACGCGCTACGGTTTGTACACGAAGCTGGATCGATGGATTTTCGTAGCGCGGCGTAAGCGTCAGCGCACCCGCGGAAGCAGCGCGCAGCGGTGCCAGGGGTTGGCTCGCGTAGGCAAGGTTGGTTGGGTGCCACTGGGCGTCGTTCCGCCGCCATCCGCGGGTGCCTCATTCGCTCGTGCCTCGCGAGATTCGTTACCACGCGCTACGGTTGTGCACGAAGCTGGATCGATGGATTTTCGTAGCGCGGCGTAAGCGTCAGCGCACCCGCGGAAGCAGCGCGAAGCGGTGCCAGGGGTTGGCTCGCGTAGACAAAGTTGGTTCGGTGGCCTTAGGCGTCGTTCCGCCGCCATTCGCGGGTTTGTGGTCGGAGCTGGATTGATGGGTTTTCTTAGAAGCGTCAGCGCCGCCTGGCGGCGCCTGTAAATGCGGGAGATTAAGCGGGTGCTTTGGTGTTTTGCGGACTATGAGCGGCGTGTAGGCGCGCGATTAACTGGTCTTCCAACGCAAAGCGTTCGGTAAGGCCTCGGGCCAAACGGTCAATCCATGCGGGCAAGCGGGCAATATTTTGCTCGCAGCTAAGTTCGTTGCCAAAGTCGGTGTCGAACTCTAGTACCATTTCCGTGGACATTTCTAAACGCTCAAGTAACTTGGCAGCAATCACCAGCGCGCTTTCATCACCAAAGGCTTTTGCCTCTTCTGAAAGCTGTGGATAAATTTCGAAATGACCAGCGCTAATGTAATCCATTAATTTTTCACTGAAGTTATCAATGGGCGCCTTTCTCACCGCTTCCAATTCACTGTCGCACGCTTCTTTCAGCTCAATGAAACTGACTAAAAGATTACGCCGCTGATCCAGCCAGCGGTCGATCAATACATGCACGCCTCCCCAGCGCTCCAGGGCATTTTTGCAATCTTCGAGCATGGGGCTTTCTCCTTAGTGATTCTTTTAGCGATATTTTTAACTACGCAGCTCTCATCTACGTAGCTCTTATCTGCGTAACTTTTATCTAGATAACTTATATCTGCGCTCAGCCATCCTGGCTAACGAATAAGTTAGGTTCGCGCCTTCACCTACCACTGTCAATCCCAGCGGGTACGGTTTCTATGGTACTTAGTGTTCAATGGTAATAACGCTTTTAACTATGCCGCATGATGACTGCTCTCAAACGATGAGCAGTACCATTACCTCAATAATATTTATGCTCTCATCTTCTGCGGGGCATTGCGAGCACCACAGCATTCGGTGCTCAAAATCTGTACATAAAAAAATACTTTAAACTTAAAAAGTTTATGCTTGAATTTTATTCATCACTCTCCTACCTTCAGAAAAGAGCCTGCTTTCCTGTGGAGAAGAATAATGAGAATCGCCTGCCTCGGTGGAGGGCCTGCCGGCCTCTATTTCGCTATTAGCATGAAGCTACAGGATCCCTCTCACGAGATGGTGGTCATTGAGCGCAACCGTGCAGACGATACCTTTGGCTGGGGAGTGGTGCTGTCAGATGAAACCTTGGATAACCTGGCGGCGAATGACCCGGTGAGCGCAGAGCGTATTCGTGAGCATTTCGCTTACTGGGATGACATTGCAGTCGTTCATAAAGGGGTAAAAACGGTCTCTACCGGCCACGGTTTCTGCGGCATCGGCCGCCGCCAACTGCTGATTCTGCTCCAAGAGCGCGCCCGCGAGCTGGGCGTCGAAATGCGCTTTGAAACCGATGCCACCGAAGCCTCCATTGAGCAGTATCGGCAAGAGTATGATTTGGTACTCGCCGCCGATGGCCTTAACTCCCGCACCCGCCAAACCTATGCTGAACACTTCAAACCCGATATCGATGTGCGGGCATGTAAATTTGTTTGGCTAGGTACGCATCAAACCTTTAACGACGCCTTTACGTTTATTTTCGAACATACCGAGCATGGCTGGGTGTGGGCCCATGCGTATCAGTTTGATAAGGATACGGCGACCTTTATCGTTGAGTGCAGCGAGGCCACCTGGCAGGCGTTTGGCTTCGGTGAAATGAGCCAGCAGGAGTCCATTGCTGTCTGCGAGCGTGTTTTTGCCAAGCATCTCGATGGTCATGCTTTGATGACCAACGCCAACCATATTCGCGGTTCGGCGTGGATCAACTTCCCACGGGTACTCTGCGAGCGCTGGAGCTATGAGAATGTCGTGTTGATGGGCGATGCCGCGGCGACTGCCCACTTCTCGATTGGCTCCGGCTCCAAGCTCGCCCTGGAAAGCGCTATCTCGCTGGCTAACTGCTTACATAGTGAAAGCAGTATGCAAGCTGCGGTTGCCCGCTATGAAGAGGAGCGCCGCTTCGAGGTGCTGCGTTTGCAGTCGGCAGCGCGTAATTCCACCGAGTGGTTTGAGCAGGTGGAGCGCTACTTGGATCTGGATCCGGTGCAATTTAACTACTCGCTATTGACCCGCTCCCAGCGCATTAGTCATGAGAATCTGCGCGTACGCGACCCACAGTGGTTAGAGAGCGCCGAGCGCTGGTTTCAGACCCAGGCGGGTAACCCTGGCAGTGCTCGCGCACCGATGTTTGCCCCCTATAAGTTACGCGACATGACACTGATTAACCGCGTGGTGGTCTCCCCCATGGCCCAGTATAAAGCCGTGGATGGCTGCCCTACCGATTGGCACTTCAGCCACTACGCCGAACGGGCTAAAGGTGGCGCTGGCCTGGTGTATACCGAGATGACCTGTGTTAGCCCCACCGGGCGCATTACCCCAGGCTGCCCAGGCTTATACGCCCCTGAGCACGAAGCGGCGTGGAAACGCCTTTGTGACTTTGTGCACACAGAAACCAAGGCCAAGCTGTGCGCCCAAATCGGCCACTCAGGAGCAAAAGGCTCCACCCAGCTGGGTTGGCAGGAGATGGACGCCCCCCTTGCGGATGGCAATTGGCCGATCATGTCAGCATCTGATCTTCCCTGGTCAGCGCGCAATCAAGTGCCCAAGGCCATGGATCGGCACGATATGGACCGTGTCCGCGATGAGTTTGTTAGCGCTGCCCAGATGGCTGACCGCGCGGGTTTCGATATGATTGAAATCCACGCAGCTCACGGCTACCTGCTCTCATCGTTTATCACGCCTTTGACCAATCATCGTGACGACGAGTATGGCGGCTCGCTGGACAACCGCTTGCGCTACCCACTTGAGGTGATCAACGCCGTGCGCAGTGTTTGGCCCGCCCATAAGCCGCTTGCGGTGCGCATTTCCGCCAACGATTGGTGCGGTGAAGAAGGCATTACCCCCGACGATGCGGTAGAGATCGCCAAGCGGCTGCGCGATGCAGAGGTGGATATCGTCGATGTCTCTGCCGGGCAAACCTGGACTCAGGCTAAACCTGTTTATGGCCGCATGTTCCAAACGCCCTTCTCTGATCGGATCCGTAACGAGGCATCGATTGCCACCATGGCGGTGGGCAATATTTATCAGGCCGACCACGTGAATTCGATTCTGATAGCTGGTCGAGCCGACTTAGTCTGCATCGCCCGCCCACACCTGGCTGACCCTTATTGGCTGCTCCACGTTGCCGCAGGCTTAGGTGATAGCGAGGTTGAGTGGCCAGCGCCCTACCGGGCAGGTGCGGATCAACTGCAGCGGTTGGCTGAGCGTGGTGAGGGTTGGGTATGACGCAGCTCAAAGAGAAACGAGTAGTGATTACCGGCGGTGGCAGCGGCATTGGTGCTGATATGGCCTTGGCCTTTGCCGAAGCAGGCGCCCAGGTCACGATTACCGGCCGCCGCGAAAGCGCCCTTCAATCGGTAGCGGATCAACATAGTCGCCTTGCTTTCGCCGTGGTCGATGTCACCGATGAGGCCGCCATGGTGGCGCTGTTCGAGAAAATCGGCAGGGTCGATATTGTCATCGCCAACGCAGGCGCCGCAGAGAGCGCGACGTTCGCCAAGACCTCGTTTGAGCAGTGGCAACGCATGCTCAACGTTAATTTAAGCGGCGTATTTCTAACCCTACGTGAAGGATTAAAACAGTTGAACGATGGCGGGCGATTGATCGCTGTCGCTTCCACCGCTGGTCTAAAAGGCTACGCCTATGTGGGCGCTTACTGCGCGGCAAAGCATGGCGTGGTGGGATTGGTGCGTTCGCTGGCGGCCGAGACGGCGACCCGGAATATCACCGTTAATGCACTCTGCCCTGGCTTTACCGACACACCGCTATTGGCTGCCAGCGTCGATAATATTGTGGCTAAAACCGGCCAATCCACCGAACAGGCGACTTCTCACTTTTCATCTACCAACCCCACCGGACGCTTAGTCACCCCAGCCGAGGTGACCGCCACAGCCCTATGGCTATGCGGCCCTAACAGCGGTGCAATTAACGGTCAGACGATTTCAATTTCAGGGGGTGAAGTATGACGGCTGGGGATGTGGCTGGAAACAGCTTAAGCAAGGAGCGCCTGCGCTTATGGCTGCGCATGCTGCGGGTTACCCGCCAGGTGGAGTCGGAGCTGCGCGAACGGCTACGTACCGAGCACGACTCTACGCTGCCACGCTTTGACGTGATGGCCGCCCTGTATGCCGCTGAGGGGGGCCTGAAAATGAACGAGCTTTCCAAACGGCTGCGGGTTTCCAATGGCAACGTTACCGGCATTATTGATCGTTTGGTAGAGGATGGCACCGTGGAGCGTATTGCCATTGAGGGCGACCGGCGCGCTACGCGGGTCTGCCTCACCGTTGCGGGTAGAGACACCTTCAGAGGCATGGCCGTTGAGCATGAGCGCTGGATCAATGCGCTATTTGAGGGGGTGAGCGAAGAGGACGCCCACCATATCGGCGAGTTGCTGCATCGCTTACCCGCTTCTCCTAACGATGCTCCTTAATCACCGACAGGCGAGAACAACAATATGAAGAGTATGGCTGGCTTAACCCCCGAGCACTTTATCTGGGAAATGAGAGGCGGAGTCGCCGTGATTAGGCTCAATCGCCCGGAACGCAAAAACCCGCTGACCTTTGAGAGCTACGCTGAGCTACGCGATACCTTCCGCGATCTGGCCTATGCCTCGGATGTGCACGCCGTAGTGTTTACCTCCAACGGCGAGAACTTCTGCTCCGGCGGCGATGTGCATGAAATTATCGGCCCCCTGGTGGGCAAGGATATGAAGGGCCTGCTCGAATTTACTCGTATGACAGGGGATTTGGTCAAAGCCATGCTCAACTGCGGCAAACCGATTATTGCCGCTGTGGACGGCATCTGCGTCGGGGCCGGGGCAATTATCGCCATGTCTTCGGATATTCGCTTTGCCACCCCCCGCGCCAGCACGGCATTTTTGTTTACCCGGGTGGGGCTGGCGGGCTGCGATATGGGCGCCTGCGCGATGCTACCGCGCATTATCGGCCAAGGCCGTGCGGCAGATCTGCTCTACAGCGGCCGCAGCATGAGCGCTGAAGAGGGCCTGCAGTGGGGCTTTTACAACCGGGTGGTCGAACCGGAATCCCTTGAAGAGGACGCCATCGCCTACGCTACCCGCCTGGCTAACGGCCCTACCTTTGCTCACAGCATTACCAAAACCCAGTTAAACCAGGAGTGGTCGATGAGCCTGGAGCAGGCCATCGAATCGGAAGCCCAGGCCCAGGCGATCTGTATGCAAACCAACGATTTCGAACGCGCCTACCACGCCTTTGTAGCCAAACAAAAACCTGAGTTTAAGGGGGACTAATGAGCGACAAAAGCTTTCTAACATGGCCCTTCTTTGAGGCTAAACATCGCGAACTTTCCGAGCAGCTTGAGGCGTGGTGCCGCGCTGAACTGCCCCGCGACCACAGCGATGTGGATGCCACTTGCATTCAACTGGTACGCGATTTAGGCCAGGCGGGGTTTCTGAAAGGCACGGCAGGTGAGCATATCGATGTGCGCAGCCTCTGCCTGATCCGCGAAACCCTGGCCCGCCACGATGGCCTGGCCGATTTTGCCTTTGCCATGCAGGGCTTGGGTACCGGCGCGATTAGCCTATACGGCAGCGATGAACAGAAGCAGTGGCTGGACAAAACCCGCCGTGGCGAGGCGCTTTCCGCCTTTGCCCTGAGCGAGCCACGCTCTGGCTCCGATGTGGCCCAACTGGATACCACCGCCGTGCGCGACGGCGACAACTACCGTTTGAATGGCGAAAAGACCTGGATCTCTAACGGCGGCATTGCCGATATCTATACGGTCTTCGCCCGCACCGGTGAAGGCCCCGGCGCCAAAGGGCTTTCGGCCTTTTTGGTTCCTGCTGATACACCGGGGCTGGAAATTCGTGAACGCTTGGAATCCGTGGCGCCTCACCCGCTAGCGCGGCTGGGCTTTAACGATATGGTGCTGCCTGCCAGCGCCTTGATCGGCAAGCCAGGGCAAGGCTTTCGGATTGCCATGTCAGTGCTGGATGTTTTCCGCTCCACGGTAGGCGCGGCTGCCTTGGGCTTCGCCCGCCGGGCCTTAGATGAGTCGCTTTCCCGCAGCCGCTCTCGCGAGCTGTTTGGCGCTACCCTTTCCGATCTACAAATGGTGCAGGGCCACTTGGCCGATATGGCACTCAATGTGGATGCCGCCGCCCTGCTGGTCTACCGCGCAGCCTGGACCAAAGATCAGGGCGCCGAGCGAGTAACCCGTGAAGCGGCGATGGCCAAGCTGTTTGCTACCGATCAAGCCCAGTTGGTGATTGACCAAGCGGTACAGCTACACGGAGGTGATGGCGTTCGCAAAGGGCACATTATCGAAAGCCTCTACCGCGAAATCCGCGCACTGCGTATTTATGAAGGTGCTTCGGACGTACAGAAAGTGGTCATCGCCCGCAGCATGCTCGCGGAGGAGTAATCAGCAAAAAAACCGAACAGCAGTAACCAAAAACAATAAAACACAACGCCAGACACCGTATCCCTGCCCCAGGGCCATCACAGCTGGAAATGACTTCTTTGAATATCTCCGTTACCGGGAGAAGAGAGCAGGTTGAAGCGAGGGTCTTTTGACAGGGCCGGAAAATGTTCCTGACAATTCCGCCATTCCCGCCATCCATGGCGGTCAGATGTCAAAAGTAGCGCCCAAGGAAGGGTTCACAGCGCCCTCGCGTAAACCTGCTCTCGAGACCAAAGAGGTGCAGATCACCATCTGAGAAGGATCTGATTCCTATATGGATAGGGCAGGAATAAACAACGACACCAAATACGGAGGTTGGTCATGTATATCCAGTCGGCCCATGCTGATACTTTTGCGCGGGATAATCTGCCACCCATTGATAGACAGCCTGAGTTTCTGCTCTCAGGTACCAATTACCCTGAGCGACTTAACGCCGGCGTTGAGCTTTGCGACCGGTTGCTCGACCAGGGCCACGGCCAACGCATTGCCTTAGCGGGTAATGGCCGACGGCGAACTTATCAAGAGCTCACCGAGTGGACCAACCGCCTCGCCCATGTGCTGGTGGAAGACCTGGGCGTGATTCCCGGCCAGCGGGTGTTGATTCGTTCAGCGAATAACCCGGCCATGGTGGCCTGTTGGCTAGCGGCTACCAAGGCAGGCGCCGTGGTGGTCAACACCATGCCGATGCTGCGCACCAAAGAGCTCTGCCAGGTGATTGATAAGGCCGAAATCAGCCTCGCCCTCTGTGATACCCGCCTGCTTGATGAGCTGGTCGATTGCCAGCAGTTGAGCCCGGTACTCACGCGTATTGTCGGCTTTGATGGCACCGCCAATCATGATGCGGAGCTTGACCGCTTGGCACTCAGTAAACCCGCCACCTTTGATGCTGTGGATACCGCCGCCGACGATGTGGCGCTGCTGGGCTTTACCTCGGGCACCACCGGCTCGCCGAAAGCCACCATGCATTTTCACCGCGACCTGCTGGTGATTGCCGATGGCTACGCAAAAGAAGTACTGCAAGTAACAGCTGAGGATGTATTTGTTGGCTCGCCCCCATTGGCATTTACTTTTGGCCTGGGCGGACTAGCGATCTTTCCGCTGCGCTTCGGGGCTACCGCCGTACTGCTGGAACACGCCTCCCCGCCCAATATGATGGATATTATCCGCGAGTATCAGGCCACGGTGGTGTTTACCGCACCCACGGCTTACCGGGCGATGCTTTCAGCGCCCACCAGCCACGCGGACTTAAGTAGCCTACGGGTCGCCGTTTCCGCTGGTGAAACCCTACCCGCGCCGATTTATCACGATTGGATCAAGCAGACAGGTACGCCCATTATCGACGGCATTGGCGCCACGGAAATGCTGCATATCTTTATCTCTAACCGTCTTGATGACCATCGCCCCAGTTGCACCGGCAAACCGGTGGCAGGCTACCAGGCGCGTGTTGTTGATAATGACATGCAGGATGTGCCCCGCGGCACGGTGGGTAAGCTTGCGGTGCGTGGCCCTACCGGATGTCGCTATTTAGCCGATAAGCGCCAGCAAAAGTATGTGGTTGATGGCTGGAATATCACCGGCGATGCGTTTTATCAGGACGAAGAGGGCTACTTCCATTTCGCTGCCCGCAATGACGACATGATTGTCTCCGCTGGCTATAACATTGCTGGCCCTGAAGTGGAGGCAGCGCTACTGTCCCACCCCGCCGTTAAAGAGTGCGCAGTGATTGGTGCACCAAGCGAAGAGCGTGGGCAAATTGTCGAGGCTTTTGTTGTTCTAAACGATGGATTTCAGCAAGATGAAGATTGTCAGCAAATGTTGCAGGACTTCGTGAAGCAGACCATCGCACCGTATAAGTACCCTCGCTCCATACGTTTTATCGAGGCGCTACCTAAAACAACCACGGGTAAGGTTCAGCGTTTTCGGCTGAGCCAGGAACATTACCCTAGCGCGGGTTCACCTTGCTCTGACTCCACATCAAAAAAACGTTCGTCCCTCTAAGCAATAAAACGATTAAATAATGAGGAAATGACTATGAAACAGATAACTCGCTTAGGCCTTGGTTTACTGCTCTCTTCAAGCGTTCTGACGGCGCACGCTGAAGACGTCAAAATCGGCATGATCACCACCCTTTCAGGGGGCGGTTCGCACTTGGGTGTCGATGTTCGTGATGGCTTTATGCTGGCCCTTGAGCAGTCGGGTCGCGATGATGTTGAAGTGCTCATCCAAGACGACGCCAACCGCCCTGATCTGGCCCGCAGCTTGGCAGATGAATTCATACAGCGGGATAACGTCGACATTCTTACCGGTATCATCTGGTCGAACCTAGCCATGGCGGTGGTTCCCTCCGTGACTCGCCAGGGCACTTTCTATCTATCACCTAACGCTGGGCCTTCCGATTTAGCGGGCCGTATGTGCCACGAGAACTACTTCAACGTAGCCTATCAAAACGACAACCTGCACGGCGCCATGGGCGCCTATATGCGTGAAGAGGGCTACGAACGGCCTATTATCATGGCGCCTAACTACCCAGCAGGCACCGATGCTCTGGCAGGCTTCAAGCATCTTTATGAAGGTGAAGTCGTTGATGAGCTTTACACCCAGATGGGCCAAACCGACTACGCGGCTGAAATTGCCCAAATTCGCGCCAGCGATGCCGACAGCCTGTTCTTCTTCTTACCCGGCGGCATGGGTATCTCGTTTATGAAACAGTGGGAGAGTTCTGGCGTCGATATGCCGATCTTTGGCGCCGCCTTCTCGTTTGACGAAATCCTGATCAAGGCCGTGGGTAGCGCCGCGATTGGTGCCCGCAATACCTCGCTGTGGGCTTACGACTTGGATAATGAAGCCAACCATCGCTTCGTTGAAGGCTTCCGTGAAGCCTATGGCCGCACGCCGACGCTTTACGCGGCACAAGGCTACGACACGGCCAATCTAATTTTTAGCGCCCTCGATGTTGCCCATCCTGATGATCAAGACGCCTTCCGCGAAGCGCTGCGTGCCGCCGATTTTGACACCGTGCGCGGTGAGTTCCGCTTTGGCCCTAACCATCACCCCATTCAGGACATTTATGTGCGTGAAGTGGTGGAAGGTGACGATGGCGAGCCTACCAATCGCTTGATCGGCATTGCCGTCGAAGATATTCAAGACGTCTACTTCGAACAGTGCCAGATGTAATCTCGCCGTGGCTGGGTGTGATCACCCAGCCTTATCTCTTCTCTTTCGCTAAGGATGCCCCACGTGTCCGTTACTCTGCTAATCGAGCAAATACTTAACGGCGTACAGCTTGGCACCATGCTGTTTTTGATGGCCAGCGGCCTCACTCTGGTATTCGGGGTGATGGGGTTGATCAATCTTGCCCACGGCTCTTTTTATATGGTGGGTGCCTACGCCACTGCTGCGGTGACGGCTTCAACCGGCTCTTTTCTGCTGGGGTTGAGTGCCGGGATTGCAGCGGCAGCCTGCGTTGGTGCTTTGGTGGAGCTGATCGTTATCCGGCGGCTTTACCACCGCCCCCATCTTGATCAGGTGTTAGCGACCTTTGCGCTTATTCTGATTTTTTCCGAAGGCACCCGCTGGATTTTCGGCTCGTCGCCCATGCGACTTAGCCCGCCTTCCTGGTTAACCGGATTTGTCACCCTGCCGGGTGATACCCGCTACCCCATTTACCGGTTAATGCTGATTGGCGTGGGGATCACCGTTTCCATTGCGCTGTATTTTTTGATTTCTAAAACACGCCTGGGCATGCGCATTCGCGCCGGTGAAAGCGACCGCGAAATGATTGGTGCTCTCGGGGTGAATATTTCCAAGCTGTATACCGTGGTGTTTGCCTTGGGCGCGGGGCTGGCGGGCTTAGCCGGTGCGTTGGTGGGCGCGCTGCAATCCGTGCAGGTGGGTATGGGCGAACCGGTGCTTATCCTGGCCTTTGTGGTGATCGTGATCGGGGGTATTGGCTCAATCAAAGGCGCGTTGCTCGGGGCGCTATTAGTGGGCCTTGTGGATACGCTTGGTCGGGTCTATCTGCCGATTTTCTTCCGCGCTTTTATGCCGCCTTCTGAGGCTTCTGGGGTTGGTGCAGCGCTGGCTGCGATGCTGATCTATATCCTCATGGCCGTCATTCTCGCCTTCAAGCCAAAGGGACTGTTCTCTGCTCATGACTAATAACACTTCCTCAGGCACTACGGCCATTGCATTAGCGCCCAAGGCGGATAGGCACTTTGACCGCAAAGGCCTGGTGCAAATGGCGCTACTCGGCCTGCTGCTGTTAGTACCTATCGCAGCTTACTTTATGGGCCATATCTACTACGTCAACCTGGCCTCACGGATGACGATCATTGCCATGGCAGCGGTGGGCCTTAACCTGGCGATTGGCTATGGGGGCATGGTGAGCTTTGGGCATGCCGCCTATTTCGGCTTGGGCGGCTATGTAGCGGGCATCAGCGCTTATCACGCTTTTGATTATTCGCTATTTATGTCCTGGCCTATTAGCGTACCGGGCAGCGATAGTTTGCTGGTGGTGTGGCTGGTTGCTGCCCTACTGTGTGCGCTATTGGCGCTGGCGATCGGCGCTATTTCTCTGCGTACCACGGGGGTCTATTTCATTATGATCACCCTCGCCTTCGCCCAGATGATTTACTACTTTGCCAACTCCTGGCCAACCTATGGCGGCGAGGATGGCCTGCCCATTTATATACGCAATACGCTGCCCCTGGTCGATAGCAGTAATTCATTGACCTATTTCCTGATCTGCTTCACTGGGCTGGTGCTAGCCATGGCGATCACCTCCCGGCTAATGAAATCTCGCTTTGGCGCTGCTCTCACCATGGCGCGGCTTAACGATGTGCGTTTGGCTACGGCAGGTATTAGCCCTTACCCCATTCGCTTGGTGGCGTTTGTCATTTCAGCGGCGATTACCGGCCTTGCCGGGGCGCTCTATGCGGACCTTAACGGCTTTGTGAGCCCCACCTCGCTGAGCTGGCACTTCTCCGGCGAACTGATGGTGATTGTGATTTTGGGTGGCGTAGGTCGCCTGTATGGCCCGTTGGCCGGTGCGGTTCTTTTCGTGATGATGGAAACCCTGCTGGGTGGCATTACTCAGTACTGGCAGCTCTTTTTAGGCCTAGTGCTGCTTGGGGTGGTGCTGTTTGCCAAACACGGAGTGATGGGTTGGTTAGCCGGGAGGGAGCACAATGAGTGATGTTGTCCTTTCACTGCAAAAACTGCATAAACGCTTTGGCGCGCTGCAGGCGACCAACGATGTCTCGTTGGATCTTCAGCAGGGCGAAATCCATGCGCTGATTGGCCCCAACGGTGCGGGCAAGTCGACGTTGATTGGCCAAATCGCCGGTAATATTCGCCCGGATGAGGGGCGGGTTTATTTAGCAGACACCGAAATTACCGGCATGAATATAGCCCAGCGCGCCCGCTTGGGGCTTGGGCGCAGTTTTCAGGTCTCTTCGTTAGCCGAGCCTTTATCGGTGATGCGTAATGTGATGATGGGCGTTCAAGCGCTGCAGAGTCACAGCTTTCGTTTTTGGAAGCCCGTGGCCCGAGACCAGCAGTTGCTGGAACCTGCGTATGAGGCTCTGGAGCGTATGCAGCTTAGCCACCGCGCCTGGACACCGGTATCTGAGCTTTCCCATGGTGAACGCCGTCAAGTAGAGGTGGCCTGCGCCCTGGCGCTGAAGCCCCGCGCGCTGCTACTGGATGAACCTATGGCGGGCCTTGGCCCTGAAGGTTCAGCGAAGCTGACTGAGCTGCTTGAGGCGCTAAAGCTGGAAGTGCCCATTTTGCTCATTGAGCACGATATGGAAGCGGTATTTCGGCTTGCCGATCGTATTTCCGTGCTGGTCTCCGGCAGCGTTATCGCCCATGGCGATAGCCAGGCGATTCGGCAGGACCCGCGCGTTCGTGAAGCCTACCTGGGAGATTCCGATGCTTAAGGTTGCCGATATTGAAACCTTTTATGGCCCCTCCCAGGCACTGTTTGGGGTCAATCTTGAAGTAAACGCCGGGGAAATGGTGGCGTTGATGGGCCGCAATGGGATGGGTAAGACCACCACCATTCGCTCGATATTTGGCCTTACCCCGGCCAGCGGCGGCACCATTGAATTTGAGTCCCACAACCTGCGCCGCCTTCCCGCTTACCGTATCGCCAAAGCGGGATTGGGTCTGGTGCCTGAAGGTCGGCGCTGTTTCCCCAATTTATCGGTGCGTGAAAACCTACTGGTCACCGCCCGCCCGGGTGAGTGGACACTGGAGAAGGTAGAAACGCTGTTCCCGCGTTTGGAAGAGCGCCGGGCGCAAATGGCCAAAACCCTCTCTGGCGGTGAACAACAGATGCTGGCCATTGGCCGGGCACTGATGACCAACCCGCGCCTGCTGGTGCTCGATGAGGCCACCGAAGGGTTAGCGCCGGTGATTCGCCAGGAGATTTGGCGAGCAATTCGGCTTTTTAAGGAGCAGGGCCAATCCACGCTGCTGGTGGATAAGTCATTGAGTGAAATTCTGCCGATTGCGGATCGCTGCACCATTCTAGAGAAAGGCTGCACGGTGTGGGACGGCAAACCTGCTGGGCTGGATAGCAGCGTTCGTGACCGTTATTTGGGCGTCTAGCGAATAATAAAATAGGTAGCAAACAATGCCATTTACCACTCAGCGGAAAGTTCGCTTTCAGCACTGTGATCCGGCGGGGATCGTTTTTTACCCGCGCTATTTCGAGATGATTAATTCAGTGGTGGAGGACTGGTTTGAGGAGGTCTTGCACCACGATTTTAATCAACTGCATGTGGAAACCGGTACGGGTGTGCCTACTGCCGCTATCGACACGCAGTTTCATGCACCTAGCCGGTTAGGCGAACGGCTGACCTTTGAGTTAACGGTTCAGTCTGTGGGTCGTAGCAGCTTGACCCTCCAAATCGTCGCTTATTGCGGGGAGCAAAAGCGCCTAACCAGTGATTCAACCCTGGTATTTGTGGATTTAAGTAGCGGTAAGCCGATGCCATGGACAGAGGCAATACGCCAGCATATTACCGTTGATAACCTATAAGGATAGCCAAAATGAGTGACGCCAACGTTCATCAGCTTCTTCACCCTTCTCATTGGAAACCGGCCATCGGCTACGCCAACGGTGTGCTCGCTTCCGGCCAGACGGTTTTTGTCGGCGGTCAGATTGGCTGGAATGCCGATCAGGTATTTGAAAGCGATGACTTTGTTGTTCAGGTGAATCAGGCGCTGCAAAATATCGTGGCGATCTTAAAAGAGGCCAATGCAGGCCCTGAACATATCGTTCGTTTAACCTGGTATGTCACGGATAAGCGGGAGTATTTGGCACGGCTTAAGGAGGTGGGCGGCGCTTATCGCGAAGTACTTGGCAAGCATTTCCCGGCGATGACCATGGTGCAGGTGGCGGGGCTTGTGGAAGATCAGGCTAAGGTGGAAATCGAAGCGACGGCGGTGATTCCTGCTGATTAACAACAATCAAAAGTGCCTCTGGCAGAGTACAAAGAGGTGCGCCGGATCGAAACAACCTTCCGCGGGGGCGCTGTGAACCCATCCTTGGGCGCTACTTTCGCCATCTGACCGCCATGGATGGCGGAAATGCCGGAATTGTCAGGAACACTTTCCGGCCATGGCGAAAGACCCCCGCTTCAGGCTATTTCGATCCTGTGATGAGTACCTTTGCTAGGTTTTAATCAAATCTCAACGCTAGCGTGAAACCCTTTGACCCACTCAACAAAACAGCCATCGTTAAGATAGTGCTCAAGGATCGAGAAGTGATCCACCTCAGGGAGTAGCTGCTGAGTGACGTTCTGCCCCTGCTCGCTTAAATGCTCGCTATAGCTACTCATTTGCCGCGCAAACTCGTCAGACTCTAAGGCCCCTGCTACCAGCTTCATCGGAGCAGTCACTTGGCACGGCAGCCATAGCGGGCTGAACTCCTGCACATCACGACCACTCAGTTGAAGCTTGGGCTGCAGCCACGACCAAGGAAAGGGCCGCAAATCGTATAAACCACTAACGCACAGCGCGCCACGAATCAGTTGGTTGGGTAGGCCAAAGCTGCCTTCCCAATCCGTGGACATCAGCATGCCGCACAGATGCCCGCCCGCCGAGTGCCCCGAAATACTGAGCTGTTCAGGATCAACGCCTAGCTCAGCGGCATTTCTGTAAACGTAGGCCACGGCAGCCTGCGCCTGACGTACCAGCTCACTAAAGCGTACCTGGGGGCAGAGGGCGTAGTTGACCACTGCGACCGTGATGCCTGCTTTGACCAAGTCATCAACGATAAAGCTAAATTCACGGTGGCTTAATGCGCGCCAGTAGCCGCCGTGGAAAAACACATGCACTGGGGCATGAGGTGCATCGGCATGAAAAACATCCATGCGTTCAGCAAGCGAAGGGCCGTAAGGCAGATCAAGGCTTAGTTTAAGACTTGCGCTGTGGCGTTCACGTGATGCTTCGCTACGCTCACGCCACCCCTTTACCAACACCGCCGGATCTTGACCAATCATCGGGTCGTAGGCGCGATCAATCTCTTCTTGAGTCGTAAAGTGTTGATAAAGCATGTAAGCCCCCTTACCGCTGACGCGCAGCTAGCGTCGGCTTTTAAAAAACAACATACGCAGTGGAGCGATTGCCAGGATAGCAAAACCGATCAGCGTCCAGGCGGGTAACGAGAGGCCAAGCAGCACGAAATCGATCTCGGCGCACTCGCCAGAGCCGGTTAATACCATGGCTACCACATCCTGCATGGGCAGGATATCCATCATATAATCAAGCCCAGGGCCGCAGGAAGGGACTTCATCGGCTGGCAACGTTTGCAGCCATACATGCCGCCCAGCAATAAATGCCCCGGTGCCTACGGCGACTAACGCCAGTAACCCATAAATGACTTTACCGACACGCCCGGCGGGGCTGTGAATCGCGGCAATGGCGAACACAATGCCCGCCGCGATCACGGCTACGCGCTGGAAAATACATAGTGGGCAAGGGTGAAGGCCGCCTATATGCTCAAGGCCGAGGGCTACCGCCATCATAAAGACGCAGAAGGCTAGCCCTGTTAGAGCAACCGAGCGGAACGAGTGCAGGATCATTGACGAACCTCAGGCGTAAGCGCCGATAGAGCGCGGGATTCACGTGCTTTAGTAAAATAGACCTGCAAGAACTCTTCAAACGTCTCTTTATCAGCAGCTTCAATATCGTGCTGCTGCTGATGCGAGGTTTCAATCAACTGTGCAAGCAGCGCTTCGCGACTGCGTTGCATGGGCTCCGCTTTCAACTGTTCCGCCTGCTCTTTCGCCAGGCTCAGCATTAAATCGCTTAGCGACCCGCCGTTGGCTTTGAGCTTTTCAAGCACCTGGGCGGAAGGTGTTAGCGAAGGGTCTGCCAAGCGTGGTGCGAAACTTGCCAGGGCGTCAGCATGGGGTGCCTCCTCTTCGACGGCATCCAGCAAGCGGGCAACTTCGCCCATCTCGGCAAATATCTGCTCGCCCCACTCCCGCACCGAAGTAGCTTCGCCGTGGTTATAGAGTTTGAGTTCAGGGTCGCGGCCGCGCTCAACCACCCAGCGGCGGTTATCATCCAAGCGGTCGCACTCTTCGTCGGATATCCAAGGGCTATCGCTGAGCAAACACCACATTAGGAAGGTATCGACAAAACGCATTTGGTCTTCAGTGACGCCGAGAGGATCAAAAGGATTTAAGTCCAAACAGCGCACTTCGATGTACTCGACACCGCGAGCTTCAAGCGCTTGGCTCGGCGTTTCGTTGTGCTTGGCGACACGCTTGGGGCGAATATCGCTGTAGTACTCGTTTTCAATCTGCAGAATATTGGCGTTCAACTGACGCCACTCACCGCCCTCGTTTACGCCCATTTTTTCATAGTCAGGCCACGGTGAAGAGATAGCGTGACGCAGGGTGTTAACGTAGTTAGAGAGCGAGTTAAAACAGATTTTAAGCTGCGACTGCACCTTGTTTTGGTAGCCCAGATCCGACATCCGCAGGGTCGTTGCATAGGGCGCAAAGTAGGTATCGTCGCTAAGCGACTGCAGCTTTTCAGGGACTTTTTTACCCTCAGGCAAAAAGCTCTTATCAATCGCCGGTGAGGCACCAAACAGATAGAGCAGTAGCCAGCTATGGCGGCGGAAGTGACGAATCATGCCGAAATAGCGGGTGGAGCGGTAATCGTTGAACGGAATATTGGTGGCTTTTTCCATCTCCCGCAGGGCGTGCCACATATCATCTGGCAGCGATACGTTATAGTGAACGCCCGCAATCGCCTGCATTATCCGCCCATAGCGCATGTCCAACCCTTTGCGGTAAACATGCTTCATGGTGCCGACATTCGAGCTGCCGTAATCGGCAATCGGTACGCTGTCGTTACCAGACAGCCGTGAAGGCATGCTGCCGGGCCAGATCCACTCGTTTTCCAGGTGATGATAGGTAAACGTGTGCAGGTCAGATAGAAAGCACAGTGCTTCACCCGGCTGAGAGTAAACCGGCGTGATGTACTCTAAGAGTGACTCTGAGTAATCAGTGGTGATGTGCGGGTGAGTTAACTTGGAGCCCAGCGCATGCGGATGCGGCGTTTGTGCAATGTGGCCATTGGCATCGACCCGCAGCCCCTCTTTTTCAAGCCCACGACGCAGGCGGCCCAACCGACCAAGGCGCGCACTGGGAATCAGGCGCTCGACTTGCGCGGTCAGCGCAGATGGCACAGTGAGTGGTTCAGGCAAGGTGAACACTCCTTGTCAGTAAGGCCCGCCATAAGCGGGCCTTGGTGTAGTCAGGTGGCATCGCCATCATCGCTGTATCAAAATAGACAACAGGATATGGCGGCAACCATGCATTTTTCAAGGCGCGTGACTATTTGCCGCCACGCGCTTTTAACAAGGCAGCACCCAGCGCTCCCATAGGGGCTGGCACGTCGGCAGGTTTTGCACTGTTACGCTGGCCCCGAGACGGCTGGCGATTCGCGTTGTGCCTATCAGTCGGTGAGCCGTTCGAGTTGCCAGCGTTTTCGGCTTCCGGTTGGTCATCCAAGCGCATGGAAAGCCCGACCCGTTTGCGGGGAATATCCACACTCATTACTTTAACAGTGACGATATCTCCCGCTTTAACTACGCTGCGCGGATCATCAATAAAGCGATCCGATAGCGCCGAGATATGCACCAAGCCATCCTGATGAACGCCGATATCCACAAAAGCACCAAAGTGTGTCACGTTGGTGACAGTACCTTCGAGCACCATGCCGAGCTTGAGGTCTTTGAGCGTTTCGACCCCTTCGCGGAACTCGGCGGCTTTAAACTCGGGGCGAGGGTCACGTCCGGGCTTATCCAGCTCTTTAAGAATGTCGCTGACCGTAGGCACACCAAAGCGCTCATCGGCAAAGTCGGCGGGCTTTAAGGCTTTCAGCGCGGCGCTATCGCCAATCAGGCCGCGTACTTCACGACCGCTCTGCTTAGCGATACGCTCTACTAACGAGTAGGCTTCCGGGTGAACGGCGCTGGCATCCAAGGGATTTTCGGCGTTATGAATACGTAGAAAACCGGCACACTGCTCAAAGGTTTTGGCGCCTAAGCGGCTCACTTCTAATAGCTCTTTACGGCTTTTGAAGGCGCCTTTGACATTGCGCTGGGCAACGATATTTTCGGCAATCGCGGTGCTCAGCCCAGCCACCCGAGAGAGTAGCGCGCTGGAAGCGGTGTTGAGGTCAACGCCCACGGCGTTTACACAGTCCTCAATCACCACTTCCAGACTACGGGAGAGTTGAACCTGGGAAACATCGTGCTGGTACTGGCCCACGCCGATGGATTTAGGCTCGATTTTAACCAGCTCGGCCAGCGGGTCTTGCAGGCGGCGGCCGATGGAGACGGCACCGCGGACGGTGACGTCCAGATCCGGCATTTCTTTTGATGCGTACTCAGAGGCGGAGTAGACCGAAGCGCCTGCCTCCGACACCATCACTTTGCTTAAGCGGTGAGCGGGGGCTAGCGCTTTGAGTAGCTCGCCTGCCAGCTTGTCAGTTTCGCGGCTGGCGGTGCCGTTGCCTACAGCAATCAGCTCAACGCCGTGCTGTTTGACTAACTTGGCGAGTACGGCCAGGGACTCATCCCAGCGATTCTGGGGCGCATGGGGGTAAATAGTGGTGTGGTCAACAAATTGCCCGGTGGTATCGATCACCGCGACCTTACAGCCTGTGCGCTGGCCGGGGTCGATGGCCAGGGTGACCTTCTGCCCCGCCGGTGCAGCCAACAACAGATCTTTTAGATTAGCCGCAAACACTTCAATAGCGGTGAGTTCAGCCTGTTCACGCAGCCGACCTAACAGCTCAGTCTCTAACGCGGTGTAGAGCTTCACCCGCCAGGTCCAGCGCACGACTTCACTTAACCACTTATCCGCTGGTCGGCCTTGGTCATTGATACCAAACTGTTTGGCAATTGCTAGCTGGGCGGGATGGATGAGGGCTTCGTCTTCGCCAGGCAGGCGAATCGAAAGGCTCAATACGCCTTCATTACGCGCCCGGAACATCGCTAGTGCGCGGTGCGATGGCGCTTTGGCGAGCTTCTCATCGTGCTCGAAGTAGTCAGAGAACTTCGCGCCCTCCTGCTGCTTGCCCTCTAACACGCGGGCGCTTAGCTCACCCTCTTGCCACAGCCGTTCACGCAGCTGGCCAATCAACTCGGGGTCTTCCGCAAAGCGCTCCATCAGAATCTGCTTGGCACCATCCAGCGCGGCTTTAGCATCTTCGATGGCAGGTATATCGCCCTCTGCCGGACGCAGATACTTGCCCGCTTCGCTTTCGGGGTCGAGGCTTGGGTTGGCAAGCAGTGAATCTGCCAGTGGTTCGAGCCCTGCTTCACGAGCGATCTGCGCTTTGGTGCGACGCTTTTTCTTAAACGGTAGGTACAGATCTTCCAGGCGCTGCTTGGTCTCGGCGGCATCAATGCTGGCTTTCAGCGGGCCATCCAGCTTGCCCTGCTCATCAATGGCCGCGAGTACCGCTGCGCGGCGCTCTTCCAGCTCGCGTAAATAGCGCAGGCGTTCATCTAGTTGGCGCAGCTGAATATCGTCCAGCGCGCCGGTGACTTCTTTACGGTAACGGGCAATAAACGGCACAGTGGCACCGCCATCCAGTAGTTCCACCGTGGCTGAGACTTGCTCGGGACGTACGCCGAGCTCATTGGCTAGGCGGGAAATAATACGCTGATTGACATCCATAAATTGCAACTAACTCATGCAGCATTTTTAAGTGTCCACAAGGTATCACAAACCCGCCACGGCTGGCATGACTTGCGGCATTAGCGACGCCACCCGTGGTCATCCCAAAACGGCCGGCGTGCTTCGCGCTGAACCGCTTCACGGCTGATGCCAATATCTTTAAGAATATCGTCGTTTAAATGGCGCAAGGCATGCCGCTCACGACGCAGTTGGCGCCAGCGATAAAATCTTTCCCGCCAGGTTACGTTGCTGGAACGTGGCGATACCTGTTGAGATTCATCAATTTGATGATCTATGGCTTGGCAGCATATTAGTGAGCGCTCCATTTCAACCCCTCCTCTTTCAGTTTGATCGCCTTACCCACTAAGTTCGGCGATTAAGTGTTGAAAGAAGTATTGAGCAGCGCCTAGAATCAATCCAACGAATACTCCTTATGCGCCACATCAATAGGATTGATGTCCATGGCCCTGCTACCCACGATTGATCACGAGTTATTACGCACCTTTGTCGCCATTATTGACCAAGGGGGCTTCACCCGTGCCGCACAAACGGTGAACCGCACCCAGTCGGCGGTGAGCATGCAGATGAAACGCCTTGAGGAGGATGTGATTCAGCGGCCGCTGTTTGTACGCCAGAACCGCCAACTCCTACTGACCACTGAAGGCAGGACGCTACTTGGCTATGCGCGTAAGATTTTATCGCTGCAGGGTGAAGCGCTAACCCTGTTACGCCAGCCCGACATGGTGGGCCGGGTGCGGCTAGGTGTACCCGATGATTATGTGATGCGTTTTCTGCCAGGCATCTTAAAGTCGTTTTCCCAGGCGTGGCCGCTGGTAGATGTGGATGTTCACTGCGCGCCATCTTCGGTACTCTCGCAGCGGCCGCAGGAGAGTCTTGATCTTAGTATTATGACGCGAGAGATAGGCGATGAGGTTGGCACAATATTGAGGCGCGAACCCACTGTTTGGGTAGCCGCCGAGAGCCACAGCATTCACTTACAGACACCAGTGCCACTGGCCATGTTTGAAGCGCCCTGCTTCTGTCGGCGCCACGCCTGTAATGCCCTTGATCGAGCGGGTCAGGCTTATCGTGTTGCCTACAGCAGCCCAAGCCTAGCCACCTTACAAGCCGTTGTCGGCGCGGGATTGGCGGTTTCGGCCTGGATGCACAGTCTGGTCACCCCTGATGTACGCATTTTAGATGAAGCCGATGGTTTCCCCCCACTGCCAGAATCTTCCATTGTGCTGATAAGGTCGCCCCACTCCACCTCGCCTATTGTCGACGGTTTGGCCGAGCATATTATTGAAGGATTTAGGCTTTGAGCACTTAAAAGTCGATCCGAATTTTCTTATGGCACCACCAACCCCGGCACCGCTGCGCGATGCTTCCGCGGGTGCGCTGACGCTTACGCCGCGCTACGAACCCCAAATCAGATGGTGCACAAACCGTAGCGCGTGGTAACGAAGAACGCGAGTTCAGCGAGCGTTTTAGGCACCCGCGGATGGCGGCGGAACGACGCCCAGTGGCACCACACCAAACCCCGGCACCGCTGCGCGCTGCTTCCGCGGGTGCGCTTCGCTTACCACGCGCTACGAAACCCAAATCAGATCCGTGCACAAACCGTAGCGCGTGGTAACGAATATGTGAGAGGAACGAACATACTGAGGCACCCGCGGAAGGCGGCGGAACGACGCCCAATGGCACCTCAGCCAAACCCCGGCACCGCTGCGCGCTGCTTCCGCGGGTGCGCTGACGCTTACGCCGCGCTACGAAACCCAAATCAGATCCGTGCACAAACCGTAGCGCGTGGTAACGAATATGTGAGAGGAACGAACATACTGAGGCACCCGCGGAAGGCGGCGGAACGACGCCCAATGGCACCTCAGCCAAACCCAGGCAACGCTACAACGATCGTAGTGCCTCAAGTTAAGCGCCTGTCCGGTAGCCATGGGCGTCATGGCTCGCCGATAGCAGTTGGCGGGGTTCATCTACACGTGCAGCCGCCAAAGCATCCTGTTTAGGAGTAAATCCCAGACCGGGGAGACCGGAAACCCGCATAATTCCCTCTACAGGGTCTGGAGTTCCCGTAAAGAAGTGCTTACCTACCTGCCAAATGCCATAGTGGAACTCCACTGCTCCGCCATTCATCACCCCACATAACAGGTGCATGTTGAATATTGGCCAGCCTCCTCCATTGGACATTGGCATATTAAATGCCTGTGCCATGTGCGCCACTTTGAGCGATTCAGTGAAACCACCGTTGTAGATCACATTAGGCTGGATGATATCAACCGCACGGCTGGCAATCAGGTCCCGGTAGCGAAAACGATGGCCTTCCATCTGCCCAACTGCAATGGGCACTCTGACGTTGGCACGCAGGTCTCGGAGCGCCTCTACATCGTTAACATGCAAGGGCTCTTCTAACCACAGTAAATTACAGGGTTCAACAGCCATTGCTAAGTAGCGAGCTTCCACGGGGTCAAAGCGACAATTGGCATCGATGATTAGCCCGACATCCTCACCAATGGCGTCACGCACCAGCTGAACTCTACGGGCATCATCTTGCCAACTTCGGTTGGGGTTTCCTCCCACCACCATCTTAAGGATACGATGCCCATCTGCAATAAAACGGTTCGCCTGAGCCACCAGCTGGTCATCATCTAGAGAGGGGTAGCCAAAAGTGGCATAAGTCGGTGCCCAATCACGGTAACCGCCTAGCAATTCATGAATTGATTGCTCAGTGCGTTTGCCCGCCAGATCCCATAAGGCAATATCGATGGCTGACAACGCGTTGGATATCACGCCGGTATAACCGCGGGTATTTAGGTGATGCCAGATATGGCTGTGAATTGCTTCACGGTGCAGTGCGTTTCTACCGATGAGCGCAGGGGCTAGGTGATGGTCAATGCAGCTTTTCACTGCCCAGGGCAGCATCGCGCCGGTCAAGCCAAAGCCATTCAGTCCTTCATCAGTGAAAACTTCTACATACACAAAAATGCGCCGCTCTACCGATTCATCGACTCCCGGCACTTGGACATCGTGATAATGAACCGTTGCCGTGATGCCAGTAATAATCATGCGCTGACTCCTTTGCTAATCGGCTCGGCGTCTGCCATAGCTTGCGGCATACTATTTTTATCTGGCAGGTAAAGACAGGACTGATCCAGTTGAGAAAGACTGGTGAGCCCTAACAGTGCCATATCCCGTTCAATTTCACGCTGCAGCAGATCCGCAATATGCTCTACGCCAGCCTGGCCTGCGCAGGCCGCAGCGTAGTTGAAGGGGCGCCCCACGAATATGAAGTCGGCTCCCAGCGCCAGTGCCTTGATTACATCAGTACCCCGCCGGAAACCACTGTCGATCATAATTGGGATATTGCTAATGCGGCGTTTCACCTCTGGCAACACCTGCAAGGGCGAGATGGTCGAGTCCAACTGACGTCCACCATGATTGGAAAGGATAATGCCATCAACACCCGCCCGATGGGCGCGCACTGCATCGTCTGGGTTAAGAATGCCTTTAACAATCAAGGTGTCTGGCCATAAGCGACGCACCAGGTCTAGATAACTCCAATCGAAATGGCGGCGGCCAGAGAAGTCCCTTGCCGCCTTACGAGAGATCATCGGCGCACCACGTTCGGCGTGATTGTTCTCGAAGTGAGGCATGCCATGCTTCCACAACGTGCGCAGAAAGGTATTGCACAGCCAATCAGGGCGTATCAAGCCATCGAACGCGAGTCTTAGACTAGGTTCAAGGGGCGATGAGAACCCTGACCGACGAAGATTATCCGGATTGGGAGGCACGGGATAATCGAGCGTTACCACGAGCTTTTTGAAACCGGCCCGCTTAATGCGCTCAATCAACGCTTCGATGCCTTCCGGGGTACCCGGCAGGTAAGCTTGGAACCAATCGGCACCTTCGACCTTTGCCACTTCCTCCATGGGCACTAGCGATGATCCACTCATAATCATCGGAAGGTTGCGAACCGCGGCGGCGCGGGCAAGCACCAGATCCCCCTGATAGGCCGACAACGCGCTGATACCCATGGGGGCGATACCAAAAGGTACCGCGTAGCGTTTGCCATACAGCTCAGTTTGCAGATCAATGTGTGAGACATTGACGAAAGCTTTGGGTAAGAAGCAGTATTCATCGAAAGCCGTCAGATTGGCTCGCTGAGTTCTGCCATCTTCGGCCACATGATCGATATAGCCGAAGATAGGCCGTGGCAACTTGCGCCGGGCCAATCGTTCGACATCGTGTAGGTTGTGGATTTTCGAAAGCGCTCTTCGGGTTAGAAAGCTCACTCCGTCACGCTCCTTCCCGTTGCGCCCATGGAAAAACCTTCCTCGACCAAGGCTTTTTGGAGATCATTGGCAGCGGCATCGCTTAGGTTAACAAGCGGTGGGCGAACGTGGTGCCAGCCATCATGACCTGTTGCTTGGGCCTTAGTCGATTTCATAGCCGGTATCATCGGAAAGCCTTCAAACGCACTACGTATACGATTCAGGGCTTGCTGCTGATTATCAGCATCGCTGTTCTGCCAAGTGGCACCTAGTTCGGCAATCGCTTTGGGGTTCACGTTGGCGGTGGCACTGATACATCCAGCACCACCAGCACGCAGCGTATCCAATAGGAAACGCTCACTGCCCGCATACACTTCAAATCCTTCTGATGAAAAGCGTTCAATCAAAGCGCGGGTGAATGCCCAATCTCCCCCGCTGTCCTTAATGCCAACAAACACATTAGGATAGCGTTGACGTAGGCTCTCAATCAGCTCGATAGAGAGCGGCACTTGAGCAACCGGGGGGATATGATAAAGATAAATACGCAGGCGGCTATCGTTGACCCGCTCGACGATTTGAGAAAAATAGTTGAATAACCCTTCATCAGAGACGCCCTTGTAATAGAACGGCGGCAACATGAGTACACCAGAGCAGCCTGCTTCAACAGCGGTTCGCGTGAGTGATACGGTATCTTCCAGGCTGCAGCTACCCGTTCCAGGCATAAGGTCTGCCCCCTGAATACCGGAAGCTACCAATAACTTGATAAGACGCTGTTTCTCAGCCAGAGGCAAAGAGTTGGCTTCTGAATTTGTGCCAAAGATGGCTAATCCGACGTGGTTATCAAGCAACCACTGACAGTGCTCTACAAAGCGCTGGTCGTCGGTGGAAAGATCTGACATGAAAGGCGTCATGACAGGTGACCAAACATTTCTTTTATCGACTTTCTTATTCATATTATCAAGTTGCCTATTCAGTTATTGTTGAATACATAATTTAACTATTATTTAATTTCCTTATCCTCTTCCAATGACTCTTTACTGAGCCATCTTACCAATCCTTCTTTCACATGCTCAAACCCAGCTTTATAGGCAGCTTCAGCATCACCTTTTTCTATCGCTGAGACGATTTTATCGTGCTCATCATTTGACTGAGTCATTGCCGACTGGTTTTTAAGCGTAAATTTTCTTACCAGATGCGAATCTTTTACTAGATCATCGTAAACATCCGCAGCCCGCTTATGGTTTGCAACGTGCAAGATATATTCATGAAACGCCAAGTTCATCTGGTAGTAGTCCTGAGCACGCTCTTCACTGATAGCAATTTCCATATCAGTTACTAATTTACGCAGTTTCAGTTTCTGCTCATTACTCCCACGCTCTGCAGCACGTTGACAAACGAAACCGGTAATATAGGCCCTTACATCACTATTCTCGATATACTCTTCTTTGGAAACCTGCTTGACGAACACGCCTCGATTAGGAATGCTGGTTAACAGTCCTGCCCTTTCTAGCCCTCGCCTCGCTTCTCGCACTATTCCACGACTCACATTCAAGTCTTCAGCGAGACGTAATTCATTAACGCGATCTCCTGGTTTCAAATAACCAGTAATAATCAGTCGTTCCAACTCTTGCGCCACGATAGTCGTCAGAGATGTTAATTTCCTTTCAGATATAAGACTGGCTGAACGGCTTACAGGATCCATAATGATATCTCTGATTACGTTGAACAATATTAAATTATGCCAATACTAACTTTTCAAAGGCTACCCAGAGCAATCGGACTGATAATAAGGTCAACAGCAGTTTCATGATAAAATCAAACTTGATGTTGGTCAGTTTTTTCAACACTTTCAGTCCTGCCCAGGTACCTATGAATCCTACTGCGATCATGGCGAACATCAATGCTAGCCAGTCCATAAAAACAAAACCAGCAAAGCCAAAAATAAAGGCTTTGGTAAGATGCTGAAGTGACATGATGGCAGAATGCGTCGCGACTCTCACCATACGTTCGGAGGATATATGCTTAAGATAAGCAGCTACGATCGACCCGGCGGCCCCAACAAAGCTTGAAAGAAAGGTAGTAAAGGCCCCCATCACCATACTGCCTAGATACCCTACCGAGCGGGCAGGTAAAGAAGGCCCCCAACACATATATATCATAAAACTAGCGATCAACAGCTCCAACATACCAGAAGGCAATTGCACCAACAGCCAGCCGGCCATTAATGCCCCCAGCAGAATGCCTGGGATGACAGCAAGTAGCCGCTTGTAGTCTACATCTCGCCAAATAAACATAAAGCGGCTGCTATTGGCTCCCAACTGCACCATGCCATGAACAGGAATTACGGCTGCCGGCGGCATAATCTGCGCCATCGACATGATAAGCAGTGCACTACCACCGATACCCATTGCACTATTGATCCAAGCGGTCACCAGACTGAGTAAAATTAGCCCAACGTTAGCCGCTCCCGATAGCGGAGATAGCATATCTAGCCATGCCATCACACTAGCCATTGGAAGGCATCATCCATGTTGCGGTGGCGACGGCTACTTCCTTACCCTCCGCGTTGAATGCCTGGGACTGCATGAAGGCAAGCTGGCGCCCACGCTTGACGAAACGCCCTTCGAAACGCAGCATCCCTTCCTTTATGGGCCTCAGGAACTGTACTTTCATCTCAATGGTACTCCCCCCTTTACCCGTCACATGGTGGATGAGATGCCCCATAGAGATATCCATCGCTACCGCAATAATGCCGCCATGCAAGCTGCCTTGGGGGTTATAGAGGTGCGCTGCCACCGGCAGGCCCACATGGCACACTTCATCTTCGTAGTTAATATCGAGTTGGAGCAGCTTGGCCAGAAAGAACTGACCAAACTCCGGCTGCTGAGTGGTGAGAGCATGCTCAACAATATCGCGTGTGGCTGATTCATCAATCATGTGGTTTTCTCCTTAAGTTTTTCACGGCGACGTTGTGAGTTGAGGAAGACACCGCCCAGAATAGTGGCCGCAAAGAAAACCAGAATGTAAATCGAAGCTTGGCGGGTGAAGAAAATGTCGAAAGAACCGCGGCTGATCAACAATGTCTGGCGAAGCGACTCTTCAGCCATCGGCCCTAATACCAATGCCAACACAACTGCAGCCGGGGAGAATCCATAACGCTTCATCAAAAAGCCGACAATACCCGCGCCCAGCATAATGAACGTTTCGATGATACTGGCATTGACGCTGAAGGTACCCAACGTACATACCACCAGTACTATCGGAGCCAAAATACGGTAAGGCGCTTTAATGATGTACACGAAGAGAGGAATGGCAAAAATGCTCAGCGCCAGTAGGGCCATATTGCCGAGATACATACTGCTTATTAGCCCCCAAGCAAACTCAGGGTTCTGCTCCATTAATAGTGGCCCAGGACGAAGCCCCCACATTAAGAACGCAGCAAGTAACACTGCCGTTGACGCTGAGCCAGGAATACCAAGGGTTAAAAGAGGTACCATTGCGCCAGAAGAGGCTGCATTGTTAGCAGACTCAGGGGCGACTAGCCCACGCATTTCCCCTTTGCCAAATTTTTCCGGATTCCTGGAAAAAGAGCGCTCCAGTGAATAGGCCATTAACGAGGCGATAGTAGCACCCGCACCAGGAATAACTCCGATTAAGAAACCCAGGATGGAGTTACGTGGCATTGTGTATTTGCAATCAGTAACGTCTTTCTTAGTTGGCCAGAAGCGAGCTTCATTTTTATATTGAATTATCCCCCCGCTACCGCTTTTATGTGCGCCATTGTAGAAAGCGTAAAAAAGCTCGCCTATACCAAAGAGGCCAATTGCCACAGGAATAAAGTTAACGCCACCGATCAGCTCGACTGAGCCAAAAGTAAACCGCTGATGCCCTGTCTCCAAATCAACACCAACGGTACCCAATGCAAAGCCGATCAGCGCTGAGATCAAACCAAGGATCCAATTCCCAGACATAAGGGCAACCAGCGTCAACAACCCCATCACACAGAGCAAAAAGAACTCAGGTGGGCCAAAACTGCGTGTCACAAGACTAAACACAGGTGCTAAGAGCGTAATTAAGATGACGCCTATGGTGCCTCCCACAAAAGACGCACAGGCCTGCATTACCAGGGCAGGACCCGCTCTACCCTGCTGAGCTAAAGGGAAGCCATCAAATGTTGAAGCAACTGTTGTCGAATCCCCCGGCGTATTCAGCAAAATAGCGGTGATTGTTCCTCCGTACATGGCCCCATAATAAATAGCGGCCAACATCATGACGGCAGAAATTGGATCCATACTAAAGGTAAGCGGAAGCAGAATAGCGATGCCTGCTGAAGGCCCAAAACCGGGAATAGCACCGATCATCATGCCGATTGAAGCACCGATTAGCAGATACAACAGATTCATTGGTGTGATGGCTACAGAGAGTCCCATCAACAAGTTATCGAAGATTTCCATGTCTAAGCTCTTATTGTTGTCGGAACTATCACCAAATGCCGTGAGGCAACGATGCATTCAGTACATGGCCAAACAGGATATAAATGGCCAACGGCACAGCAGCTGTAATAACACCATTCATAACCAATCGTTTGGAGTTGAAGTAAAGCAATACCGAGCCGACAAACAGGGGTGTGGCGATTAAATAACCTGCAAACATCAGCAGCACACCAAAAACAATTGCTAGTCCAATGAGTACAGCGGCATCACGGTTTTGCCCACCAAGCTCTTTTTCCAGCAGCTTGCCAAGCTTGGCTTCTTTGATGATCGCTATGACCAGCGACAACACAATAAAGACGCCGATAAACCTCGGGAAGTACCCAGGCCCCATGCGTCCACGATTAGTCACAAACGATAGGTCGAAGAAGGCCATATAGGTGTAGCCGATGGCCGACAACAGCAGAAAAGCATAGAAAAACAACCTCATGACCATTCTCCAGAAAGAGGATAATAGGCCGGCTCACATTCTCCGACCTCTCTTATCACTTGGGATACCGGGATCAGATAGCGCCGGTCTCGGTCAGAATGGTTCTGAAGTTATTGATGGAGGTTTCGAGAAAGTCAGTAAAATCGTCGCCCATCAATACATTCTCAGTGAGGAAGTTAGCTTCGACATACTCCCGCCACTCAGGTGTTTCTACCACCTCTGCAATGGTAGCTATCCACCATTGACGAGCCTCATCGGAAACATTAGGAGGTAGAATCAAGCCGCGTGGCATAGGGACAGCAGCATCTGCGACACCAAGCTCCTCGAAGCTGGGAACCCCTTCGAGAGCTTCAGGCACTTGATCAGCACTGAAAGCCAAGGCCCTGAAATCCCCTGCCTCAATTAGACCAATAATGGAGCCTGGGGTCGCCACCATGGCATCAATCGAGTTGGAGAGCAGCGCTGTGGTTAGCTCCCCTTGCTGATTGAAGGGGATATAGTCGTACTCGTACCCTGCCTCTACAGACAGCAACTGGGCCACGATAAAGTCATTATTGACAGAGCCGATACCTCCAACGGACAGAGGCTCCTCCTGTGCATACTCAACGAATTCCTCAAAAGAGGTAATCGAACTCTCTGCATTAACCACAAGCACTTGATCATCTGCGGCCATCAGTGCCACATGGGTGAAATCAAGGGTGTCCCACGGTGTGTCAGCCTGAAGTGGCGTCGCAATAAAACTCCCACTGGTCGTGGAAATATGGTGAGGATTTCCCTGCTGGCCATAGAGGTAACCCCACCCAACAGCACCGCTCCCACCGGGTCGGTTAGTAGCTACGATATCACCTTCATAAAGATCATATTTATCAAGGATATCAATCAGTGTTCTGGCTAACACATCGTTACCACCACCCGGGCCAAATGCAATGGTCACGTTAAGTTGCTGACTAGGGTCGTACTCTTCCGCCACTGCTAGCGAAGAGGCCAAAATCAAACTACTTGCTGTTATACAGGCAACTGTGAACAACTGGGGACGCGTTGTTATTGTCTTCTTAAGCATGGTCATGAAAGCTCTCCTGATTGTTATTGGAATTATTTTGCTTTTTGTTAACTAATTTTCGTTAACTACTGCTTTTTTAACTACATGGAGCGAAGCAACTGCTTAGTAATGATTAGAGAGTTATCTACCAGCGAATACCGGCTGACGCTTCTCCTTGAAGGCTTGGCGTCCTTCCTTGTAATCCTCACTTTCGAAACAAGCATTTACCATCTCAGCAACCTGATCTGGCGTTGGCGCGTCGTCTTCGTTAAGCAAGCAGCGCACACCATTTTTCACCGCCCTCATAGTCAAGGGCGCATGCCCAGCAATATCGGCAATGCGCTTTTCGACAGCGTGGTCAAAAAGGTCATCTGCAATTGCCTGATTCACTAGCCCTATACGTGCGGCTTCACTACCATTGATAGTGCGAGCGGTCAAAAAGAGCTCGTAAGTTCTCGACGTACCAATAACATCGATGAAGCGCTTTATGCCTTCGAGTGCATATCCCAAACCTAGCTTTCCTGCCGGCATCCGAAACCTTGCTGATTCGGTGCTGTAGCGCAAATCACATGAAAGCGCCAACCCCATACCACCGCCCATACAAATACCCTTAACCACAGCGACTGTAGGTTTCTGGCTACTACGCAAGGATGATTGCGCTAGGTTAACGCTATCGGCGTAAAACTGGGCTTGCTGCCGGTCGTTACGCTTCTCCTTAAACTCACTAATATCAGCACCAGACATAAAGGCTTTATTACCTTCACCACTCAGAACGATCAAACGTACATCGTCATTGGTTTGCGCTTCTGTAACGACCCTACCCAAATCCTGCCACATGGAAAGCGACATGGCATTGTAACGACGGCTATTGCAAATGCTGATACGCAGAACATTGCCGTCCAATTCATTTTTGATATAACCGGGAGCATTTTCTTGCTGCATGAAGGTTTCCTCGTTTAAACAGCACCGATCTCTTTGAGATGTGCAATCTGAGTTTCGTTGTAGTTCAGTTCGGATAGAATTTCGGATGTGTGCTCACCCCACTTAGGTGCCATCTTTACGACATTGGCGGCAGTGCGTGACAAATTCACAGGTTGAGTAATGAAATGCTTGGTTCCTACTTCCTCGTCATCAACCGCTTTAGATACGTTAAGATGCTGAATTTGAGGATCTTCGAACATTTGGGGAACGGTATAAACAGGTCCTGCTGGAATACCCGCCGAATTGAGCAACGCCACCCAGTGATCAACTGATTGCTTTTTAAATACCTCTTGAATTAAAGCATTCAGCTCTTGGCGGTGCTTGCGTCGAACCTGAACGGTTTCAAAACGCGAGTCGGTTATCCATTCCGATTTATTCAGTGCCTCGCAGAACTTAAGCCACTGACCGTCTCCCGAAACACCAATATTGAAAGGGCCATCTTCACCGTAGAAAAGCCCCATTGGACAACTGGTGGGGTGATCATTGCCAGCCTGAATAGGTTCATCGCCTTCATTCAGGTAGCGTGCGGCTTGAAAATCCAGCATTGCGATCTGCGCATGCAGCAAAGAAGTATGCACCCATTGACCTTCACCTGACTCTTCCCTCTCCAGTAATGCGGTTAGAATACCTAAGGCGGTGTAAAGACCAGCACTGGAATCTGCTACTGCAATCCCTGCTCGCACGGGCCCCTGGCCAGGAATGCCGGTAATCGACATCATGCCCCCCATCCCTTGCACTATCTGATCGAACCCTGGCCGCTTGGCGTAAGGCCCGTCCTGACCAAAACCAGAAATACTGGCAAGAATGATGCGAGGATTGATTTTTTTCAGTGATTCATAATCAACACCCAGGCGTGCCTTAACATCAGGCCGCCAATTCTCTACTACTACATCGGCTTCCTTCACCAACTGATAAAGGACTTCCTTTGCTTCAGACTTCTTGAGATTCAGAGTCAGCGAACGTTTATTGCGGTTGAGGTTCTGAAAATCTCCCCCAAGCCGCACATCCGCGAACATATTGGCATTTGGATCCACTCCCGCCGGAGGTTCGATACGAATTACATCTGCACCAAAATCTGCCAGCATACGCACACAGGTTGGCCCAGCCCTAACTCTCGATAAATCCAGTACACGAAAACGCTTGAGCGCAGTGGATGCTTGAATCTTGCTCATACGAACGACACCTTTCTTGTGTTTATTGTTAACAGTTAACGATAAACTATAAGCAATAACAATTGTCGTCAATATAACTGGCGTATACTTTAGTATTAGTTGTTGAATATTTACTTAAAGACCGTTAATAAAAAACCCTTCTGAAAATCATCAGAAGGGTTTGTCGGTATTTTTTACAATGTCTAATCAATAGTTAACGTGATTATTGGCCACAAATTAAGCAGGCACGAAGCGCAGCGCAACCCCGTTATTACACCAGCGCAGGCCGGTAGGCTCAGGGCCATCTTCAAAGACATGGCCTTGGTGGCCGCCGCAGCGAGCACAGTGGTACTCGGTGCGTGGCCAGATGAGTTTGAAATCCAGCTCTGTGAGCATATGGCCTTCTACATGTTCGAAAAAGCTGGGCCAACCTGTACCAGAATCATATTTCATTTCGCTAGTGAACAGCAGTAGATCACAGCCAGCGCAGCGATATTCACCCTCTCCCCACTCCTTGTCTAAAGGGCTTGAAAAGGCGGGCTCTGTGCTATGGCCACGGAGAACATCAAAAGCTTCATCTGAAAGCCGTTCGCGCCACTCGTCGTTACTTAGTTCCAGCTTTTCAAGTCCTGAAGCGGCTTCCAGATTAAGACGTGGAAAACCAAACGAGATGCTGGGCAACACCCCGACGGCACCGGTGAGTCCTGCCAGACCTAAAAAATGACGCCTTTTCATAGGTGTATCTCCCAGAATGCTCAGTGAGGCAAGTAGCCAATAAAAATGGGACAGTGCCGTGGCACTGTCCCATTTGGATTTCTATTCTGACTACTTAGTAGTTCAGGCGTTCAACCACTTACACCGAACCACTAATTTTTAGTTCGTCTACGTTTAGCTCAGCAGGCCTTCAGGTTAACTGAGGGCCAGCCTTGATAATCGCTTCGCTGACGCCTTCGAACTTCTTGAAGTTATCGACGAATTTGGTCGCCAGCTCTTTTAGGTGACGGTCGTAGGCATCACGGTCTTGCCAGGTTTCACGCGGGTCGAGCAGGCTTGAGTCAACGCCTGGCACGGCCACCGGCACTTGCAGATTGAGACCGTCGATGTGCTTGGTGTCGATATCACGCAGCACGCCGGACTGGATCGCGCTGATGATGGCGCGGGTGGTGGGGATTGAGAAGCGTGAGCCACCTTCTCCGTAAGCGCCACCGGTCCAACCAGTATTGACCAGATACACCTGGGCATCTTTCTTGGCGACGCGCTTAATCAGCAGGTCTGCGTACTCACGTGCAGGACGCGGGAAGAAAGGTGCGCCAAAGCAGGTAGAGAACGTGGCGGCTAAGCCTTCAGAAGAGCCCATTTCGGTTGAGCCCACTTTGGCGGTGTAACCTGACAGGAAGTGATATGCCGCGGCTTCCTTAGAAAGCACGGATACCGGGGGCAAAACACCGGACATATCGCAGGTCAGGAAGACGATGGCATTCGGCTCACCGGCAAGGTTTTCTGCTACGCGCTTTTCTACGTGCTCTAACGGATAAGCGGCGCGCGAATTCTGGGTCAGGCTGTCGTCAGCGTAATCCGGCTCGCGGCGGTCATCCAGCACCACGTTTTCGAGAACGGTACCAAACTTAATGGCGTTCCAGATAACCGGCTCGTTCTTTTCAGAAAGGTCGATACACTTGGCGTAGCAGCCACCTTCCATATTGAAGACAATGCCGTCGCCCCAGGCGTGCTCATCATCACCGATTAAGAAGCGTGCCTGATCAGCTGAGAGCGTGGTTTTACCCGTGCCAGACAGACCAAAGAAGAGACAGGTTTCGCCATCTTCGCCCACATTGGCAGAGCAGTGCATTGGTAGCACGTCAGAGGCTGGCAGCAGGAAGTTCTGTACCGAGAACATGGCTTTTTTCATTTCGCCGGCATAACGCATACCTGCGATCAGCACTTTCTTCTCGGCAAAGTTGATAATGACGCAGCCGTCAGAGTTAGTGCCATCGCGTGATGGGTCACACTCAAAGCCTGCCGCGTTGAGAATTGTCCACTCGTCTTTCGCGGCGGGGTTATAAGCCTGAGGACGAACAAACATAGTGCGGCCAAACAAGTTCTGCCAAGCGGTCTCAGTGTTCACACGTACCGGTAGGTAGTGTGTTGAGTCACTGCCTACATGCAACTCAGAAACAAAACTCTCCTGGCTGAGCAGGTGGTCATTGACGCGATTCCACAGAGCCGTGAACTTGTCAGCATCGAAGGCACGGTTCACGCTGCCCCAATCGATTTGACTGCTCGTAGAGGGTTCGTCAACGATATAACGATCTTTCGGTGAACGGCCGGTACGCAGGCCGGTGTTTACTACCAGGGCACCGTTGGCCGAGAGGCGGCCTTCGCCACGTGCCACGGAGCGCTCGATTAATTCGGCGCTGCTGAGATTGACGTGGGCTTGGGGAGCGGCTTGAGTCGTGGTCATGTCGATTCCTGGGCCTTAAGGCCGTTTCTCTCGTGTTACCGGGCGTCACCGACGCCTTAAAGTTCATCCCAACCACACTTGATCCGGCTGGGTGCGCTAAAGTCCGGCGCATTATGGCAAAAAGAACGCCCCCGGGAAACGGGGGCGAGTATCAAATATCTTGTAGTTAAACTACTACAAAACCACTATATTTTGTGTTGCAGCGCAGTATAAATTCAAACGTTCGTTTTTAAAGCACTCCGAATTCATTGAATCCACTGGCGCTGCTGATAGCGCTTGAAATTGCCGGAATGGGCAGCGACGACTACATGCTTAGTGAATTGTGGGTGATGGTGCCTCGGGGTCGTCCAATAAAATTTCAATATCTGCTGCCGTGTAGTGATATTTCGTGTGACAAAAGTGACATTGTGTATCTATTGCGCCCTGCTCTTGCAGAATATCGCGCAACTCTTCCTGGCCTAGCGTGTGCAGCGCATAGCTCATCCGCTCTCGTGAGCAAGTGCAACCAAAGCGCAGTGCTTTAGGGTCGAAAACGCGCACGGTTTCTTCATGGTAAAGGCGGTGAAGCACTTCGCGCTGCTCAAGCCCCAGTAGCTCTTCTGTTTTGATGGTGTCGGCCAATTGAACGCTACGATCCCAAGCATCTACATCCTGGTTTTGAGACTCTTCCGGTAAGCGTTGAAGTAGTAATCCACCCGCTCGCTCACCATTAGCCGCCAGCCACAGCCGCGTAGGTAACTGCTCTGATTGGCTGAAATAGGCTTCCAAGCAGCCGCTCAAGGTCTCTTGATCCAACGCCACAATACCTTGGTAGCGATGCCCTTCGCGGGGGTCAAGGGTAATCACAATTTGTCCCTCGCCCACTAGTTCACGGAAGCTGGCATACTCACTGGGTAGTACAGCATCTTCAGCAATACGGGCAATAGCGCGCAGCTCCCCACCGGGGTTGGACTCGGCCATGAGCAGCGAAAGGATCCCGCGGCCACGGACTTCGATACTTAGCGTTCCGTCTAGCTTAACGGTATCCGTCAGCAGGGCCACGGCAGCCAGTAGTTCGCCCAGTAGCTCATTTACCGCAGGCGGGTAGGCGTGACGATCCAACACTTCGTGATAGGCGGCCGATAAGGTGACGATTTCACCGCGTACATTGGTGTGATCGAACATAAAGCGTTGAATTTGATCTGACATGTTTAAGCTACCTACAGTTTAAAGGGCGACTGATATTTAAATACGGCTATTTAAATAGCGGGATTACTCTCCCGAGTGGCGCTGAAAACGCTGAATATCGCGACGCTGTTTTTTATCGGGGCGTTTGAGGGGGTGCTGCATTGCCTCGTTGGTAAGCCGACGGGCTTCCGCTTCTTTGGCACGCCGCTGCGCGCTCTCTTCGGTTTCAGCATAGAGCCTGCGAGCTTCTGGTGCGCCGCGCCGTTGATCAGAAAGCGATATCACTTCTACCTCTAATATCTCCCAGCCTTGGGGAACGCGAATAAGCGCGCCGATTTCCACCTGTTTGCTGGTTTTAGCGCGGCCACCGTCGTAATCCACTTTGCCGCCTTCGATGGCTTTTTTAGCTAGCCCGCGAGTTTTAAAAAAACGCGCTGCCCACAGCCATTTATCCAAGCGTACGCTATCGCTCATTAATGCTCTCCTTGTGGTACCTGTAACGCTTCAGGCAACTGTTCTGGTAGCAGATGAGCAAAGCGATCCAGGGCAATAAATTCCTGTAGTTCTTTTTCAGGGCGCTGGCTGTCAGGTTGCTTAATACCCAGTAAATGCTTAATACCAAACTCGCGGGCGCTCTCTAACACGCGGGCATTATCATCAATGAACAGCGTACGGGCCGGATCAAAGGCTTCAATTTCCTGTAGCGCAAACCAGAACGCCTGCTCCTCTTTTGCAGCACCTACATCTTCTGACGAGACAATAGCATCCAAATAGCTTTCCAACCCGGTCAGCGGAAGCTTCAAGGCCAGACTTGCACGGTCAGCATTAGTGGCAAGAATTACTCGTGGATGTGCCTGTTTAAGCCACTTAAGAAAATCCAGCGCGTCGCTGCGTAGGCCGATCAAGTGTTGAACTTCGCGCTTCAGGGCCACAATATCCACCCCTAATTCGCGGCTCCAGTAGGCTAAGCTATACCAGTTCAGGGTACCCTGTTCGCCAATAATTCGTGCACGTAGCGCCTCTTGGGAAGCTTCATCCAGCTGGTGCAGTTCCCGGTAGCGCCGGGGTAGATGCTCCAACCAAAAATGGCTGTCGAAGTGTAAGTCCAGCAGCGTGCCATCCATATCGAGGAGCACAGTGTCTATCTCGCGCCAATCAATCATTGCCGCTCCAGTCACATAAGGAGTAAGCGTGCTATTGTAGCTTAACCGCCTTTTACCAGCTATGGAGGCCCTCTTTTATGTCTACGCTCCCCCCTACACCGCCTGGGTTTGATCACCCTGAAGATGCCAGCGTTAGCCGCTCTGGTTACCTGCGTAAGCCACAAATTCTATCCCGCGAATGCGTGGCGCAAAGTCGTCTATTCAAGGTGGAGTCGCTAGCGCTGCGTTTTTCTAACGGTGAAGAGCGTCAATTTGAGCGGTTAACCGGCGCTGACCGTGGTGCCGTGATGATCGTGGCCATGCCAGACCCTGATCATGTGCTGCTAATCCGCGAATATGCCGCAGGCTTTGAGGATTACGTGCTTACCCTGCCGAAGGGGTTGGTCGATCCTGGAGAAGATATCATTACCGCAGCCAACCGCGAGCTGATGGAAGAGTGTGGCTTTGGCGCGCACTGCATTGAACCGCTGGTTGAGCTTTCATTGGCACCTAACTATATGCGCCACCGTATGCAGGTGCTGCTCGCCACCGATCTTTATCCTAAGCGCCTGCCGGGGGATGAGCCTGAGCCGCTGATCGTCGAGACCCACGCGATTGAAGAGTTACCAATGCTGTTACTTCGCGAAGATTTTCACGAAGCCCGCGCCATAGCAGCACTGTATATAGCGAGAGATAGAATGCGGGAAGAGAAGCGTAATAACGCGACGGATTTTATTTGATCGGTTAGTGAATAGCTGCTCCCGCGGGAGGCGGCGGAACGGCGCCCAATGGCACCACACCAACCCCGGCACCGCTGCGCGATGCTTCCGCGGGTGCGCTGACGCTTACGCCGCGCTACGAAAACCCACTGATTTAGCATCGTGCACATACTTGTAGCGCGTGGTAACGAAGAACGCGAGTTCAACGAGCGTTTTAGGCACCCGCGGATGGCG
>NZ_DRFS01000033.1 GCF_011050415.1 Halomonas sp. | reverse complement strand
GTGCAAATCAATTGGCAAGGCGTTAATCAAGAGGTCTACCTGTATCTGCTGTTAGAGTTTCAATCCAGGGTGGATCACACTATGCCTATTCGGCTGATGCACTACGTGGCCTGCTTCTACGATCACCTTTTGAAAAATAGCACAATGGCTGCGAGTCAGGGATTGCCGCCAGTTTTCCCTATCGTGCTCTATAACGGTTCACGACGCTGGCAGGCCAAGCAAGATATTTATGAAATGGTACGGCCCGAACCGCCCGTTTTCTTGCAACCTTACCAGCCACATTTACGCTATTATTTAATTGATGAAGGCGCTTATACCGATCAGGAACTGGAAGAGCGTCATAGTGCTCTAAGTGGTGTATTTGAAATTGAAAAAGCCTCGGTGGATCACACCTCGCTACAGCAGGCGGTGAATAGAATTGTTAGCATCATCCAAGAGGACCCCAATAAAGAGCGAATCGATAAGATTCTAACGCGCTGGTTAAAACGCCACCTGCAACGGCTGAATGCAGGTATTAACCTGGATCAGTTGCATAGCTTAGTAGAGGGCAAAGATATGTTGGCAGAGAACTTAGAAAACTGGCGCCAAAAGGAGCGTCAAGAAGGTCGCCAAGAAGGCCGTCAAGAAGGCAGGCAAGAAGGCGAGTTGAACATCCTGAAAAAGCAGCTCACATTCAAATTTGGCCAATTGCCCAGCTGGGTAGATGAGCAGCTTCAAAATGCAACGACTGAACAGCTAGAACGTTGGTCAGAGCAGGTGCTGGTGGCAGATACCTTAGATGCCCTGTTCACGCACTGAGGCATGGCACCTTCATATGGTTATTATTTCCACCTTTGCCGTCGCGAGCTAAGCGCGGCGATCTCGGGGTTAGCGGCGGCTGTTATTAGATTGCCGCGTCGCTACGCTCCTCGCAACGACCTCTAAAAAGAGAGGAATTGCGGAAAACCGCTTCCGCTGCGCTAGCGTGAACTAATCCCGAGTAGCTTCTTCCTCCTGATACATGGCCGCTAAAGACGCTTCCGTGATCGGATTACGCTTAGCATCCAAAATTTGCCCACCCAGTGCCGCAACCTCGTGTGTAAACGCGATTAAATCATCCGGCCCGCGTGAGACTTTGCGGGCGTTTAAAAAGCGAATCAAAATCGACACCCCCTGTACCGGCGTGTGCTCGCCTGCTTTATGCAGCGGCGGCAGTTTACCCGGCGAAGTAGCGCTGGCCACCATCAGCGGGTAGCCCTGTGGCCCAGGGGGAAGATGGAAGGCACCTAGCTCAGCTTCGTAAAACGCATGTTTAGCGTTTAGCATCTCGCCAAGCGCTTGGTTAATTGATTGGTTGGGCGCCTCAAACACCACAAACAAGCACTGTTGTGTGGTTTTTTTCTGTTGTTTGGCGGATGTTTTAGTAGGGGCAAACGTCGCCAATGGCTCCGATGCAGCGGCGGGCGTTTGAGTGGCAGTAGAGTGGGCGTTGCTCGGTGCATTGCCAGCTTTATTGCGCGGCGCAATCACCACCTTGTAAAACAGCGCAGCGCTGACTAGCCCTAACACAATGGCGACGCCCGCCAGTAACATAGGAAGGTAAGAAAAGGTCATAGCGTGCCCTGCCGTGCTTATCAAAAATGCTACAATACGCCGCTACGCATAAAAAAGCAGTGCCTCATCTATATGGCTGACTTTTGCTGTAAATAGTTACCAACGCTTACATCTTTTTTTACTATTTCTCCTAAAGATTCCCTTTGCAGGGCCGTTAATCAATATAACGGCACGAACAGTGGCCGAAAAGCGGGCCTTCAAGGCCAGTGTCCAAAGCAAGGAGAATCACCATGTCAGTGATCAATACCAACATCACGTCGATGATCGGCCAGTCCAACCTGTCTAAATCACAATCAGCTCTACAAACCTCTATGGAGCGTTTGAGTTCTGGTCTGCGCATCAACAGTGCCAAGGATGATGCGGCGGGTCAGGCCATCGCCAACCGTATGACTAGCCAGATCACTGGCCTGTCCACCGCTCAGCGTAACGCCAACGACGGTATCTCCGTTGCCCAGACTGCTGAAGGCGGTTTGAACCAGATCAACGATAACCTTCAGCGTGTGCGCGAGCTGACGGTTCAGGCACAAAACGACACCAACTCTCAGGATGATTTGGACTCCATCCAGGCTGAAATTGAGCAGCGCATGGAGGAAATCAACCGTATTTCCAGGGAAACTGATTTCAACGGCACTAAAGTGCTGGGTGCAAACGAAGGTGCGACAGATCCCACCGCACGTACACTGAATATTCAGGTCGGTGCTAACGATGGTGAAACCATCGAAATCAAACTAGAGCAGATCAACCGCAACACCCTGAATCTTGATGGTTTTAACGTCAACGATAAAGGCGCAACCCAGAACACGGCGGCCGACAAAGCAGCTCTGGATAAAATCGTTGCTGACACGGGCAATGTTGAGCTGAATGGCGACACTTATAGCATGGTGACTGAAAATACTCAGGTAACTGCTGCTGATATTCTCGGAGGCATTGAAGAAGGCGTTAAAGTTGAAATTGACAACGCTGCTGGAACTTTATCTGCAACTCAGTTAAACACAGCCATTGGCACGACAACTTCCGGTGATATTGCTCTAGATGGCGTTATTAGTGATGGTGCTGATGGCTTCACTTACGATGTAACTGCCGTTACCGATGCTGACGCAGCTACCTATGCTGCTAATGGTGGTACTGCCCAAAACGCTACGTTTACCACTGCAGGCGGTTCCCAGAGTACCGAGATCATTATCCAAGACGACGGTAACATTACCGATCGTGAAGGAACCAACCTCTTTATTACTGCTGCCGGTGAGTTAACCTATGATAACGTAGGTGGTACGCTTAACTCTGCAAGTGCTACAAACCTGACAGCAGCTATTGCTGCTGATGTTGGGGCTGCAGGCAATTCAACCCTTACATTGGAAGACGGCTCTAAGATTGTTAGTAATAACGCTGCCACCAATGTGACCATTGAAGGTGCGAAAATCTCTGCTGAAGATCTAGCAACTGCTATTAATGCTGGCTCTCTTGTAGTTACTACCACTACTACTGCATCGCGTGATGGCGCTGCTGGTCAAGATCCAATTGTTCTGACCGGCGACAACTCAGGTACTATTGCAGTGGAATCTAACGGCGCCGCTGTTTACGAAAATGCTGCAGGTGAGCTGACCCAAGCAGCCCAAGAGTCAATTGATCTGATCGTCAATGACAACGGCAATATCACTGATGCCGCAGCCAACCAGTACTTCGTAGGTTCAGACGGCAACCTGACTTCTGAAGCGGTCACTGAAGGCCCCCGCACCACTGATCCGCTCGAAAAACTGGATGCCGCACTGGCTCAAGTTGATGCCTTACGCTCTGACCTTGGTGCTGTGCAGAACCGTTTCGAGTCTGCCATCACCAACCTGAGCACTAACGAGACTAACCTCTCTGCCGCTCGTTCACGCATCGAAGACGCTGACTACGCAGTTGAAGTAGCCAACATGACCCGCGCACAGATCCTGCAGCAGGCTGGCACTTCTGTACTTGCCCAGGCCAACCAGATCCCGCAGTCTGTTCTTTCTCTGCTGGGTTAATTGGTTAGCTTTTAAGCTGATTGATCGATATCTAACGGGGCCGAAAGGCCCCGTTTTTTATTAATTAGATAAAAAGGCCATTTTTGTGCATTTCTCTCAGAAAAAGTTAAATGAGTTATGGGATTGGGCTAATAACAATCCCGTTGGACTCGATGGTTTAGAAAGAGCCCCCCGTGTTATAACCAATGATGAATTTGAGAAGCGCCTTAGTGTCCCGGTTGAAGGTGGGGAAGATGTGGTGCATTACACAAGAAGGAATGAGAGTGATCTTTGGGAAGAAGCTGATTAAGAAAAATTTGAAAGGCTGAAGCCCCTCAATACCCAGTCGCCATGCGAGGCGAGCATGACACCGGACAAACAACAGAAAGTGATCGACGAGCTGCAGCAGGTCATTGATGACATTCAAGCCACACTAACGCGCTTTGAGGAAACAGGTATGGATGAAGAGCTGCTAGCAGATTAGGACACGCTGATGGCGATTTTAGTCGAGGCGATAAAGCAGCAGCGGGCTCAAATGAAGGAATTGTTGGGCGCTGCTTGGAAACACCCAGAGTGATGGGGTAAAGCCCAGAGCCGCTTCCGCCTGCTAGAATGATGCCTTTTATGTTGTGCTACTTATTAGTTGCTCTGGCCTGAAATAGCCAATTATCGATTGCTGGTTGCGCACAGCTATCTGAACATGTGTGTGCTCTTTTAAGGCCGAGCCAGGGTAGAGTGCGGCACCTTCTTCAAACACCCCGTAAACGGTATCAAAGCTTGGTTTGCCTACATCTTGGCGTAACTGATGGGCGGCTTTAATCACAGCGCAATCTAGCTTACGTGTCATGGGCTTGCCATGTTGCATAACAGCGTTGGTTGGTAAATCTTCACTTATTTGTGCGTAGGTCTCTTTAAGAAATTGGTACGCAGTTTTTAGCTCTGATGTAACGCCGTAATCCGTTAAATTTAGGCAAAGGCCTGGGTCAATGAAGGCACCTACCACATACGGCTTTTTTTTACTGCGCATTTTGGCCCATTCCCAAGCGCGCTCGTAGCTGTCTACCCAGAAGTAGATGCCGTCTCCAAGCCAATCATACTCATTTTCGCTGTGATTGAGGTGTGCTTGACCAGATAAAACTTTCTCAGCCACTGCTTTATCGCAGCCGTGATAGCCCACTAAGGGAGAGAGTTTATAGCCACTTTGCATCAGCTAAACTCTTTGGTTGGTTCGCCGTTTTGCTTTATTAGACCCGCCCTAATAAGAAATTTCCTCGATTTTTCTTTATCTTGAGAAATTTCTTTGGCGTGGGCTTCCATGTCTTCAGTTAAGAAAACGCGTTTATGGCGCTGTGGTGGCATTGGCGTAGTATGTTTCATATGTTTCTCCTGGCCATGACGTTAGCTATGCTGCCCTGTTTATTGCTCATTCTAGTGGTTTCGAAGGCCGCTGTGAAAGCCTTCTTGGGGTTGCCAGCCTAGCTCATTTTTCATTTTAGCTGTATTTATCACGTAGCGTTGGTTTGTGGCCAGGGCGGTCTGTTACGTAACGAATGTGTTCTGAATAGGCGCCACCTGCGCGGCGTGCTAATTCATCAAGTAATTTGCATGTCTCATGCACAACATCAATGTTGCTGTGTTCGTTGTTGCCGCCAATGTGGTAGGTCTTTCCTATGCGCCCTTGGATTAGTACTTGATACAGGGCGCGCGCATGGTCGTCAATGTTGAGCTTAAGTCGCTAATTAGCTGCAGGTCCTAGCAGCACAGGCTGCTGGCGAGATCATGGAAATATGCAATGACAAAACGTGATAGCCGCATTTTAAAAGAAATGCACGAAACGGTAAGCGGTCTGCATAATGTAGGCTTAATCAGTAAGCGGCGTATGAGTGAGTTTGAAGCACTGTGCCACCTTGATGTGCATGAACTTTCACCACTAAAAATCAAAGCATTGCGTGAGCATGTGCATGTAAGCCAAGCGGTATTCGCAGCCATGCTCAATACCAGCCCATCGACCGTTCAAAAATGGGAGTCGGGAGATAAAAAGCCGAGTGGGCCATCTTTAAAGCTGTTGAATTTAATTGAGCGTAAGGGGCTAGACGCCGTTATTTGAAGCAGTATGCCGCTATGAAAACATGCCCATTTTTCACTGCCTTCACATTAACTTGACCTCAAAACTATCGGCAATAACAACAGGCATCTTGGCATGCCGGGGGCCTTCTTTGATTTCTATCAAGCCATAATCGCCCATCTTCTTAATGGTACGGCTCAAGCTTTCTTTGCGACGCCCGGTTATTTCAGCAAGCTCCCCCAATGATAGCGGCTTGCATTGACGAATCGTTTTAAGAAGTTCAAGATTTTTCGTATTCAGCAGGCGAGACATGGACTCGACGCTATCGAACCATACTTTTGGGTCATCAGCAGTAGGCTTATAGAGGCCTTTGGCAATTGAGATCGTGCGCTGACGAAACTCATCACGGTTCATGATGCCAATCTTGATGGTTTTCATATACCTTCCTCTTGGAGTATTTCATCGACATCTTTCCAAAAATCTTCAATCAACTGAGCCGCAGAATCAAAGAAGTAATCACTGACAACGCTGCGATAATGGCGGTGATCCCACTCTTTGCGTCGTCCCGCGAATTTTCTGCGTTTGATTTTTGGAGCATGGGCGTTGTCAAAGCCTAGTAGCCGTGTCCCGCTCTTATGATGCAGGGTCAAGCTGTACTTTATTCCATGGGGAATGTTAGGTGTTGTATTGACTCGCTGCACTTCAAACTTGCCCCCTGGATTCATAGAATAACTTCAGCACCTTAGATGCCGTACTGAGTACCATTGAGCTCTAATAAAGCGTCTAGCCCTTGATCCATACACTCATGCCTTATTCCATAGACGGAATATAGGAGGGTTGATTTCAGGTGTCAACAGTCAGCTCGTTTGTGAAGCGATATACGCAGTCGTGCTCAGAGCAGCAATATGCTGTTACTTCATAGGTTTAATTAACCATTAGGCTAACCGAAAGTGCTGGTAGGCTGGGTGCTTAAATTAAACTGCTTATATCGTTAGGAGTATCGTGAAGCCGCACGCCGCCACCGTATCTGCTGTGTACGTAGTGAAAGAGCTAATCCCCAAACTTAATGCCGTCGAAAAGCATATTGAGCAGGCGATTAGCGTTGTCATTAGCACAAGCCAACTTCCAGCAGAAATCGAACGCTACACTAAATTACAGGCGGAGTTTCAGCTCGAACTTGCGATGATACGTATGAATCTGGAGCATTTGCTAAAACGCTACTGTCACGAGCTGGAAGCAGCGATGAACGACCCGCGCCAGGATGTGTTGCTCACGCTAGACCAACACGAAAGCGTGGCCGTTGATAGTGCTAGAGTGCTTTACCAGCGTGTACAGGCATTTCAAACCGAAGGGATTTTATGACTGCTGATGAGTACCAGCGCGTTATAGACGAGTTGCAGGCACTGATTGATGACACCCTGCAAACGCTCAAGCGTTTTGAGGCTACTGGCATAAATGAAGAAATGACGGAGGATTACGACAAGCTGCTGTCCATTTTAGATGACGCTGTGAAACAGCAGCGCGAGCATACGCAACTGATGCTCTCTGGGTAGGGTCCATTTTAGTTAGCTTGCAAATTTTGTGCGCTTTGGCCTATATTTTGTTGTGTTGAGCAGTTACGTAAATTGCTCATAACCATGAGATAAGGATATGGATACCCATACGCTCGTTCTAATCGTTGCGATCTGCGCGCTTTGGCTGAGCCTTACCTTTGGTTGTATTGCTACTTATTTGTTGTTGACCAGGCGAACATGGCAACTTGCCCAAGACGGTGACCATTCCCTTCAGCAACCCCCCGCGCCAACGCTAGAAGCACCTACCTTGCTCAATAAAGAACACGCTTCCTGGGAGGTGCAGGTGCTCTTTGAAAGCCCTTCGCCTGCTTTGAATAAACGCTTGAGCTTAATGCTTGCTTCTTTAAAAGCGGTGTATGAGCCGAGCACTAAGACATTCAAGGTGGCTGACGACTCCTCACGTACACCAATTCAAATTGAGAATGTGAGTGCGGCGGGCCAACTTCCTTCGCTAACCGAAAACAGCGCCGTATTTCCCCCTATTAAAGGCGTAAGCATTAAAATTACCAAAAGTAACCCGATGCTTGCTCCCAGCAAACTCCAGCTTGCTAAGTTAGCGTCGCTATCCAAAAAGCTAGCACGCCTGGGTGGCACCGTGGTGGATGCGGAGCAACAACCCATCACCAAAGCTGGTTTTAAAGCGATGATTGCCGGAAATGCGAAGGTTTAATCCAAGCTTCTTAAAATGGTTCACTAAACGATGGCCGCCCGTTGATCCCTGGATTCATAGAATAAGCACTGAACGGATGGATGAAACCCAGGACACCGAGCAACAAGCCGATCTGCCCATGCGCCGTACTTGCCGCGCTTCGATATCCAGGGTTCGTACTGATTGCATAGCGCAACGCCGGTTGTGGCCGTGCCAACACCATCCAGCGAAACGCTAAACCCTTATTAAAGGCGGGGTCAGTGCTTATCTTCAATGCGAAGTTTGGCAATCTCGTCAACCGCTAACCCAGTCGCTTCGGCAATCTGTTCGTTACTGAGCACCCCTAGCTTTAGTAAGTTTCGAGCAGTTTTTTGGATACCCAATTGCTCACCTTCCTGACGGCCTTCTTGACGGCCTTCTTGACGGCCCGCCTGACGCTCTTGCTGCGCCCAGTTTTCAAGATTTTCTGCCAGCATGTCATGCACTCAGTGCTGCGTTTCAGCACGCAGCTTTTCGATTTCTTCAACCGGTAATTCTGCGATCTCAGCGATCAGCTGATCATTCATTTCAGTACGGGCAATTAACCTGCGGGCGGCATTACGTTTATTTTCTAGTACACGCTCTTCCGCTTCTCGCAAGGTTGCTTGGCGACCTCTCTCTTCCCACTGTTCAGGCCATTTCTTAATCCGTTCTGCTAGCATGTCATGCACCTCGTGTAAATCTTGTAAATCCGTAAAGTCAGGCAGCTCTAGCTCAGGTGCCCGGCTAGGTAACAGCACTCGGCGTATCCACACCACAAACGCTCGCCTTAGGCCCGTTTGCTCAGGGGCTTTAAGCCACTCCACCAACGTTCCGAGCACTGCCAGCATGTCTTGCTCATCACGGTTGTGCTCCAACCGAAAGAGTGCCGCAGCCACGTTGCGCATTTGATCCGACCAAGCGGGGTCGCTGACAATCGCGCCTTCATCAAGATGAAATATATCGCCTTCCCTCCACTCCACGTGGTTAACCATGGCACTCTGTTGGAACACCGGTTAACCGGGCGAGGAGCCGAGCTTCCTTGACGGAACTGAGCGGTTTGATGCGGCTCATGGCCTTGGCGGTCAATGCTTGATTTCCTTACGCAGCGCTTTGATATCATCTTCCGCTAGCCCTGATGCCGTGGCAATCTGAGCATCCGTTAATAGATTCATTTCAATTAGCTTCCGAGCAACGTCTTTTCGGCCTTTTCCTACTCCTTGCTCAATCCCTTGCTCAAGCCCTTCTCGCTTAGCTTCGTTAATAAACGAAACCTCATCGCGCAGTGCTCGCTCTCGGACAAAGGCGAGTCGCCGGGTTTCCTCGTCGGCGCTTAGCTGCTTGATGCGGCTCATGGCCTGTTTGACAGGCTCGTGGGCAATATTAGCCATGGTTAACTCCTCCTGCCAATGCTTAAAAAAAGTGATCCAGTCGAGCAGTGGGCCGGGTGGCAAGCTCAGGCGATCAGCCTTGCCAAGTTCGATCAGGTTCATCTGCAGAATGTTCCCGAGCGAGACGTTGGGCTGTTGTTCATCGCGCATTTCAAAGCGCCATATCGCCTGTTGACGCTCGTTCTCGGTGGCCGTGAATAGGTCGAAATCGAGCAGGTGCAACCCTACTGACGCCCGTAATTCTTGATAATCTTCACCCATTTTCAGCTGTGAGCCCAGCGTGCGGGTAAGATAAAATAAGCCGCGTTTGTGCCAAGCACCGTAGCGGCGTACCTGTACTTCTACATTATAGCAGTGGCCTTCGCCATCACGCGCCAGAACGTCAAGAATAATGTATTTGCCGGTTAATTCGTTCGCTTCAATATTGGGGTTGAGGATATCGACTGAGGCGATGTCAGGCAGGTCTGGGCGTAGGTCATTGATCAGATTGACAAGAAGATCAGGCGCTTGGGCAAAAAGTCGTTTAAAAACATAGTCGTTGGTAGGGTCGAGTAGTTCGGCCATGTGCTCTCCTGATATCCTTGTGTTCCTGCCTGTAGACTGAAGCCGCGCCGGGCACCGTGAGACTCAAACCAGCATCGATCGCATCGAAACCTGCAGGCTTAACAATAAATTGGCTGAAGATTAGTACCATTGAGCTCTAATAAAGTGTCTAGCCCTTGATCCATACACTCATGCCTTATTCCATAGACGGAATATAGGAGGGTTGATTTCAGGTATCAATTGTCGCATTGAGTGTGCTGCGGCCAGTTGGCAGCAATATGCTGTCGGTTCATAGGGTTAATCAACCTTTAGGCTTTTGGTAGCACTGTTAAGCTAGGCTCATATTGAACAGCTTACGCCGTTAGGAGTTCCGTGAAGCCGCAGGCCGCCCCCATATCTGCTGTATATGTAGTGACAGAGCTAATTCCCAAGCTCAATACTGTTGAAAAGCATATTGAGCAGACGATTAGCGCTGTGCTTGACGCCAGCCAGCTACCTACGCAAATCGAGCGTTATACCAAGTTGCAGATAGAATTTCAGTTGGAGCTCACCATGATTCGTATGAACCTGGAACACCTATTAAAACGTTACCATCGTGAGCTAGAAGTGGTGATGAATGACCCACGTAAAGATGTGTTGCTTACCCTGGATCAACATGAAAGTGTTGCAGTGGAAAGCGCTAAGGCGCTTTATGAACGTGTACAACGCTTACAACAAGCGCGCTGAACCGCGAAGCGAGTGTGATTAATGCACCCCGATGAACACGAGCAGGTGATCCAAGCGTTAGAAACGCTTATCCGCGAAACGCAGGCCACCATCGACCAAGTCGAAATTTATGGTTTAAACGCCACGATGCCGGAAGATTATCAGGCGCTTCTAGATATCTTGGATAATGCTATCAAACAGCAGCGTGAGCATACCTTGGCTATGCTGGCTCATTAATATACCTAAGCTGCTGATTCATATTAACATTATTTATCCCACTAATGGCTTAGCCCGCTAACATTGATCTTCCTAGTTTTTGTTCGATACTGAGAGGTTACATATGGCACCCTTAGGTCTGAGGGATGCTCAAATTCATGTTCCTCTTAAGCAGGAAGTCAATGCATGGATCCGCATAAATTAGCGATAACCTTGGCGATTGCGGCAGGGTGGCTAAGCTTTAATAGCCTCGTCATTACTGCCTACTTTTTACTTAGTAAGCGAATGGTACTTGAAGGTGGCAACTGGAAAATGGCGGAGTGGTTGAAGCTTGGCCGCCAATTAACTCCCGTGATTGAGCGAAGCAGCGGGCAGCCAAGTGCTGATAATGCTGCTGTAAAGGTGAGTACCTCCTCTGCGCTACCCGAGCAAGACGATAGCCTAGAGGAAGTGCTCCCTGTGACAGAAGACGACAGCGCCGCCCATGCCCTTTTTGTGATGTTTGATCAACCCGACACCGCGCTCAATAAAAAGCTCCAAGTAATTCTGCAGAAGTGGGAAGCTCATTACGACGAGACCCTGAAAGTGTATGTTGTGCCTGGGGTTACGCCACAGAATCCTTTACGGGTTGCCAACGCCTATCCGCCGGGGGAAATGCCGCCAGCAGGCTCTTTTCTACAAACTGAACATCTGATCAGCGGCGTCAGCGTCATACTTAAAAAGCCTCAGCGTAAACGCGGGTTCGATAAGGTGCAGTTGAAAAAGCTTATTGAATTCAGCCAAGAGTTAGCGGCGCTAGGCGGAAGCATTTTGGACGTTGATCGCCAGCCTGCAACGCGTAATACCTTTCAAGCTATTACCAAAGGCTAGTGTTTTGTGTGGGTAAGTTTGGGGTGCTAGAGCTGATATAGCATGAGACGTCGTTGGTTTTTCTTGCTACCTTTCCTGAAGTTTTGCGGTTTCCACTATCGTTTAGGGTTTCCATTGGAGAGTGGCAGGCATGGGCAAGGTTCACTTTATTGGCGGTGAGAAGGGCGGCGTGGGTAAATCGATGACCGCTCGGGTGTTGGCTCAATACTATATTGACCATGACAAGGCATTTATAGGCTTTGATTGCGACGCTTCCCATGGCACGTTTTCGCGGTTTTATCAGGCGTATGCTTCTCCGGTAGTGATTGGTGATGACGAAAGTCTGGATGACATGCTGACAGCGATTGAAGTCGATCCAGGGCGAGATTTGATCATTGATCTTGCTGCGCAGTCTGCCCTGCGCATCAATCACTGGATTGAAGAAACTGACGTATTTGGCCTGCTCAGTGAAATGGGTATGCAAGTGATGTGGTGGCACGTAATGGATGACGGCGCTGATTCCGTCACGCTGCTTTCCCAGGTGTTAGAGCGTTATCAAGCTCAGCCAGTAGAAGTAGTAGTAGTGCAAAACTATGGGCGTGGTGAGAGTTTTTCACGATTCCAACAGTCTGATGCTTTCCAGCAATCAAAAGTGCAGGGGGCAACACTAATTGAGCTGCCAAAACTGCATGCCAAGCTGACCCAAAAAATTGACTTCAACAACGCTAGTTTTTGGGCGGTCGCGAATGATCGCACTATCATGAATATTGCTGAACGTCAGCGTATGAGGGTCTGGCTGCGCAATGCGTATCAACAGTTTGGGTTTCTTACTTAAATGTAGGCGCCTCAAGGGGTTGATTGAAGGACAAAAAACTGTTTATTCCTAAATGGAATAAAAATTATTTTTAATATTCTTTTATTTGTCTTTTGATCGGCGTTAATATATCGCTCATTACCGTTAGACTCTCTAAAAGGAAAACCATCTTATGTTACTGGCACGCACTTTTACCCTCAGCATCGCGGCGGTTTCTTTAAGCGTTGCTAGCGGGCTGTTTGCCGCTGCAGCTCAAGCCGATACATTACGTGTGGGTATGTCAGGTGGTTACTTCCCGTTCACCTATGTTGAGCAGGATGAGCTGAAAGGTTTTGAGGTCGATGTTATGAACGCTGTGGGAGAGCTTTCTGGCGATGATATCGAGTTCGTTACCGCTAGCTTTTCAGGCTTAGCGGGTATGCTTGAGTCGGGCCGTATCGATACCATTGCTAACCAAATCACTATTACCCCTGAGCGTGAAGCCAAGTACGTATTCACAGAACCTTATGTGTACGACGGTGCTCAAGTTGTAGTGCGAACAGGCAATGACACTATCCAGGGCGTTGAAGATTTATCCGGCAAAAGCGTGGCGGTGAACTTGGGATCTAACTACGAGCAGCTTTTACGAGAGCTACCCAATGCCGATGAAATTGATATTCGCACCTATGAATCCAATATTGAGCAAGACGTAGCATTGGGCAGAGTGGAAGCATTTGTAATGGATCGCGTGAGTGCTACTCAGGTCATTAGCGAGCGTAATCTGCCTTTAGAGCTGGCAGGTCAGCCTTTCTCGACCATTGAGAATGCGCTGCCTTTCCGTGATGACGAGGCGGGCCGCGAGCAGCGCGACCGCATTGATGCGGCGCTGGCCGAGCTACGCGAAAACGGCACGCTACGCGAGATATCCGAAAAATGGTTTAATACCGATATTACTCAGCCATAACTTTTGGCTCAATCTGTTAAACGCGGCCGTGGCATTGCCACGGCCGTTTGCTTATAAGCGATATTGCGATGCTTAACCTTGAGTATATGTGGGGGCTGCTGCCGGTTTTACTGCGCTATTTGCCCCTCACGCTACAAATGGCGACCATCGCCATGTTTTTTGCGCTGATCCTGGCTTGCTTAATGGCGGTTATCCGCGTATCGAAGGTGCCGTTGTTAAATGGCTTGGCAATGCTGTTTATCTCGTTTTTTCGCGGCACACCGCTGTTGGTTCAGCTGTTTCTCTTTTATTACGGCTTGCCGCAGCTGATCAGCGCGCTGATCTCGATGTCCGGCGTTACCGCCGCGGTGCTGGGCTTGACGCTACATTTTTCTGCTTACATGGCTGAATCTATTCGCGCGGCGATCGTGGGGATTGATCGCAGCCAGACCGAAGCGGCGCTCTCCATAGGCATGACTCAGTCACAGCTGATGCGGCGTATTATTTTGCCCCAGGCGACACGCGTGGCTACTCCAACGCTGATGAATTACTTCATTGATATGATTAAAGCGACCTCATTAGCTTTTGCCCTGGGGGTCACCGAACTCATGGGCGCCACGCAAAAAGAAGCCGCCGGCAGCTTTCTCTATTTAGAGGCGTTTTTACTGGTAGCAATCATCTATTGGGTGATCGTGGAAGTGCTTTCGTGGGGGCAGCGCCGGTTAGAAGTTTATCTGAATAAGGCCTATCAACGATGATTTCGCTGCAAGGTATTACCAAGCGCTTTGGTGCCCACACTGTGTTTGAAAATATCGACTTGAGCCTTTCTCAGGGCGAGATAATTGTAATCATTGGTCCTTCCGGCACGGGTAAGTCGACGTTGCTGCGCTGTATTAATTTTCTTGAACGAGCAGATGCCGGGCGTTTAACGGTAGGCGACCTGAGCGTTGATACTCAGCGTGCCAGCCGTGCAGACATTTTGGCATTACGGCGGCGCACGGCCTTCGTATTTCAGAACTACGGTTTGTTTGCCAATAAAACCGCGCTGGAAAATATCAGCGAGGGCATGATTGTTGTAGATAAGTTGCCTAAAGCTAACGCCCATGCGCGAGCCCGAGAAATTCTTCAGCGCATCGGTTTGGCAGATAAAGCCGACGCTTACCCAGCCTCGCTTTCTGGTGGTCAGCAGCAGCGCGTAGGGATTGGTCGTGCTATGGCTGCCAACGCCGATGTGATTCTATTTGATGAACCTACCTCGTCGCTTGATCCTCAGTGGGTAGAAGAGGTGTTGAGCTTGATGAAGCAATTGGCCGTAGAGCGCCAAACGATGATTGTTGTGACTCACGAGATGCAATTCGCTCGTGAAGTGGCTGATAGGGTGGTCTTTATGGACGATGGTGGCATCGTAGAGCAAGCGCCGCCAGAGGAGCTGTTTACTGCGCCCAAAGATGAGCGAACACGCCATTTCTTGCGCAAAATACTAGCGCCTGCGGGGCAGTCGGTGCCTTAACCACCCAAACGCTGTTTTATGGAGACTGAATGCCCACTATAACCAAGGCATTGCTGACAAGCATTGAGCAGTTAGCGTATGAGGCGGGTGAGGCGATCATGCAGGTCTATCACCGTGAGTTTGACGTTGAGTTAAAGGCTGACCATAGTCCGCTCACCGAGGCGGATAAAGCCGCTCACATTATTATCATGCGTGGTTTGCAGACGCTTACTCCCGAAGTTCCGATCCTTTCTGAAGAGGATACACAGCATTTTAGTGGCCCCAGCGCGGAAGGATTTTATTGGTTAGTCGATCCATTAGATGGCACCAAGGAGTTCATCAAGCGTAACGATGAGTTTACCGTCAATATTGCTTTAATTTTCAAGGGTAAGCCGGTGTTAGGTGTAGTCGTAGCGCCTGCGTTAAAGCTGACGTACCTAGCCGCTGAAGGCTTGGGAGCATTTAAAGCCGGTGTTGATGGGAAGTGGCAGAAGATCCAAGTGTCATCGTCCCCGTTAGAAGGGCAACCGTGGCGTGTGCTGGGCAGTCGCTCCCATGCGGATGCGCGTATGTCCAGATGGCTAGAGGCATTGGGTGACTATCAGCTTCAGCCAATGGGGAGCTCGCTAAAATCTTGCCTTATCGCTGAGGGTAAAGCCGATGTGTATCCTCGCTTTGGGCCAACTAGCTTATGGGATACGGGGGCTGCTCAAGTTATTGTCGAGCAAGCAGGGGGGCGCGTTGTCACGTTTGAAAACCTACCACTGAGTTACGCTACGCCTGACCTTGTGCTCAACCCTGATTTTGTAGTGTGGGGCATGTAGTGCATTAAGGCCGTTCCAGTATTGACAACCGCTGGCAAGCACGATTAGCGCGTGATAGACTATGCCATCCTCTCAGACAAGACCCGTGAGCGGGCAGCATAATTACACTGCCTGTATTGTGTGTTTGCAGGGCGAAAAACCTGCCAATTCAATCGGTTGTTATGAATAATCGGTTGTTGTAAAAGTGTCATGTTGCGGAAATGTCGTGCTGTATAAGCGCAGCCGACGAACACATATTTAATTTCGTTGCCTATTATGGGCAACCTTTATTCTCCAAGGAGATACCCTGTGGCGAACAGCAAGCAAGCTCGCAAGCGCGCCCGCCAGGCCGAGAAGCGTCGCGTCCTGAAATCCAGCCAGCGCAGCATGGTCCGCACCTACATCAAGCGTGTAGTGAAAGCGATCAGCACTGGTGACCACGCTAAGGCAATGGAAGAGTTCAAGGTCATGCAGCCGGTCGTTGACCGTATTGCTGATAAAGACGTGCTGTCCAAGAAGAAAGCAGCTCGCCTGAAAAGCCGTTTGAACAAGCGTATTAAAGCACTGGCGGCGTAAGCCGACAGGCGCCATAAAAAAACCGGCTGCGGCCGGTTTTTTTGTGTCTGAATGGTTGTTCTACATAGTGGTTATGAATGTTTTGATGAATAGTTTTTCTAGATAGCTTTTTCTAGATAGCTTTTTCTGGATAGCTTATGACAGCGATGAAAACTACCCACACAACTCCTGCCCGCCGGGGGCTTATGCGCTCTGGTCTGGTAGTCAGTGCCATGACCATGCTGTCGCGAGTGATGGGGTTAGTGCGTGATGTGGTGGTCGCTACCTTCTTGGGTGCGGGCAGTGGTGCGGATGCGTTTTTTGTGGCGTTTAAGATCCCCAACTTCCTGCGTCGGCTATTTGCAGAAGGAGCGTTCAACCAAGCTTTTGTGCCAGTGCTTTCTGAGTATTCCACTCAGCGTAGTCGCGAAGAGATACGGGAGCTTTTGAACGCTACCGCAGGAAGCTTAACGGCGGTATTAGCACTGATTACCGCCGTGGCTATGCTTTGCGCACCGTGGCTTATTTGGGTATTTGCCCCAGGTTTTGGGCGGGACCCTGAAAAGCTGGCAATGACCGCCGATATGCTGCGCCTGACGTTCCCCTATTTACTATTGATTTCGTTAACCGCATTTTCAGGCAGTGTGCTCAATACCTGGAACCGCTTTGCCGTACCCGCTATTACGCCGGTGTTGCTTAACCTGTCGTTGATTGGCGCGGCACTCTTTTTAATGCCGTTGATGGAAGAGCCCGCCATGGCGCTAGCCTGGGGCGTGCTGATCGCCGGGGCTGCACAGCTTGCCTTTCAAGTGCCGTTCTTATTGCGTTTAGGGCTACTGCCTAAGCCCTGGCCAAATTTTGCCCATGAGGGTGTGCGGCGTATCCTTAAGCTAATGGGCCCTGCGCTGTTTGGGGTGTCGGTATCACAGATTAACCTGCTGCTGGATACTGTGTTGGCTTCTCTTTTAGTGGCGGGCAGTGTGTCCTGGCTTTATTACTCGGATCGTTTGGTAGAGCTGCCGCTCGGGGTGTTCGGGGTAGCCATTGGCACGGTGATTTTGCCTGCGCTTTCTAAGCGCCATGCCTCCCAGTCGAAAGAGCACTTTGCCGCGATGCTGGATTGGGCCATTCGCATTGTTTTGCTGCTAGGCTTACCTGCAGCATTGGCACTGGCAGTGTTGGCAGAGCCTTTATTGATCACGCTGTTCCATTATGGCGCGATGACCGATCACGATATTCAAATGGCGGCGATGAGCCTACGCGCTTACGCCTTTGGGTTGGTGGCCTTTATGTTAATCAAAGTATTGGCACCAGGATTCTTTGCCCGCCAAGATACCCGTACGCCAGTGAAAGTGGGCATTATCGCCATGGTCGCTAACATGGTCTTTAACCTGCTGTTAATCTGGCCGCTGGCCCATGCGGGACTGGCATTAGCAACGGCGCTCTCAGCTTTCTTAAATGCCGGTTTGTTAGGTTATTTACTTCATAAACAGGGCGTACTGATATTTCAGCCGGGCTGGAAGCGTTACTCGGTGCAGCTACTGGGTGGTAGTGGGCTCATGTGTGCGGCATTGTACGTTGTATCGCCTGATTGGCAGGCGTGGCTCACCTTTGGCCTGTGGCAACGGGTTAGCTGGGTAAGCGGGCTGGTAGTCTTAGGCGGTACGGTTTACTTCATTTGGCTAGCCGCGCTTGGTTTGCGCTTCCGTCATTTTAAAATGCAATCGTAACGCTGCGCCCATCGCGGGTGTGTTTGTTATCAGGCGTTTCGTTATAATCAGGGGCTTTATCGTCCTCCCAACGGCTGAGGTGCCATGCGCGTCATTCGAGGTCTGCACAACTTGAAAGCGGCTCATCGTGGCTGCGTTGCGACTATCGGTAATTTCGATGGTGTGCATCGCGGCCATCAAGCCATTCTTCAGCAGTGCCGTGAACATGCCGCCCGCTGGAGTGTGCCGCTAACGGTTGTCGTTTTTGAGCCCCAGCCGCGGGAGTTTTTTGCCGGCGAGCAAGCGCCGCCGAGGTTAACACGTCTGCGCGAAAAGGTGCGGTTACTGCGTGACTTTGGCGCGGAGCAAGTATTGGTGCTGCCATTTAACGACACACTGCGCAGCCTGACGGGGCGCGAGTTTATTGATCAGGTGTTGATCGACGGGCTCGGTGTTAAGCACTTAGTAGTGGGTGATGATTTCCGCTTTGGCTGTGATCGCCGGGGTGATTTTGCCCTGTTAGCGGACGTAGGGCGTGAGCAGGGGTTTGGGGTAGAACACACCCGCACCTTTACCGTTGATGACGAGCGAGTTTCTAGCACGCGAGTGCGCACACTGCTTGCTAGCGGTAACTTTTCTGCTGCGGCACGCTTGCTGGGGCGTCCCTATTCGTTACATGGGCGCGTAGTGCGCGACCAGCAGTTGGGGCGCACCATTGGCGTGCCTACCGCCAACTTACCGTTGCTGCCTCAGCCGTTAACGCTGCGGGGTGTATTTGCGGTGGTGGCTGAGTTGGCAAATGGTGAACGCTACCCGGCGGTGGCGAACGTTGGCTTTCGCCCAACCGTCGGCTCAAAGCGCCCAACGCTTGAGGTGCACCTGCTTGATTTTAGCGGTGACCTCTACGGCCAGCGTATGACGGTGTTTCCCTGCACCCGCCTGCGTGGTGAAGTAAAATTTGACGATCTTGAGGCGCTAAAAGCGCAAATTGAGCGTGATCAGGCCCGTGCTCGCCACTATTTAACGGCGGCAGTGGCTGACAATCATTATGCTCTTCCGTTGGCCTCGGCCCCGCTTGGGCGTGAGACGATTTCTTCTGATTCTTATTCGGCGGATAATGCCGCCGATGCTAACAATGGCTGACCAGACCATGGATTATAAGCATACGCTGAATTTACCTGAAACTGACTTCCCCATGCGCGGCATGCTGCCGAAGCAAGAGCCGGGGCGGGTTTCCCAGTGGCAGGATATGAATATTTACCAGCGCCTGCGGGAAGCCCGTGCGGGCGCGCCGCTGTTTGTGCTGCACGATGGCCCTCCCTACGCCAACGGCAGTATCCATATTGGTCACGCTGTTAATAAGATCCTCAAAGATATTATTGTTAAGTCAAAAAACCTAGCCGGTTTTGATGCACCGTATGTCCCGGGCTGGGACTGCCATGGCCTGCCCATTGAGCACAAGGTCGAAACCACTCACGGTAAGCACCTTGAACCTAGCAAAGCGCGCGAGCTATGTCGTGAATACGCCGGTGCGCAAATCGAAACCCAGCTGACCGACTTCGTGCGCTTGGGTATTATCGGCGATTGGGATCACCCTTATCGCACCATGGATTTCGCCAACGAAGCAGGCGAAATTCGTGCGTTGGCTGAGATGGTGGATGCGGGCTATGTATTTAAAGGCCTGAAGCCGGTCAACTGGTGCTTTGACTGTGGCTCGGCGCTGGCGGAAGCTGAAGTTGAGTACGCCGATAAGAAGTCGGATGCTATCGACGTGGCCTTTTCGGTGGAAGATACCGACAAGCTGGCGGCGGCGTTTGGCTTAACCGAATTGGCTAAACCTGCTGCCGTGGTGATCTGGACTACGACGCCGTGGACCATTCCGGCCAATCAGGCACTTAACGTCCACCCTGAATTTACCTACGCCCTGGTCGATACTGGCGAGCGCTTGTTATTGCTAGCAGAAGAGCTGGTGGAAAGCTGCCTTGAACGCTTTGGTTTGCAGGGTGAGGTAATTGCCACCACGCAAGGCAAAAACCTCGATCTGATCAATTTCCGTCACCCGTTTTATGATCGTCTTTCTCCTGTGTATCTAGCGGAGTACGTCGAGTCTGAAATCGGTAGTACGGGTATTGTGCATTCTGCGCCTTCTTACGGTATGGATGACTTTATCACCTGCCGCGAGCATGGCATGGAGTTTGACGACATGCTCAACCCGGTGCAGGGCAACGGCGTATACGCTGACGACCTGCCTTTCTTCGGCGGTCAGATGATTTGGAAGGCTAATCCCCATATCATCGAAAAGCTGAACGAAGTGGGTGCGTTGATGGCCCACACGCCCATCAAGCACAGCTATATGCACTGCTGGCGCCATAAAACGCCGGTGATCTACCGTGCCACGGCCCAGTGGTTTGTGGGTATGGATATTCAAGGCAAAGACGGCAAAACTCTGCGTGAGCGAGCGCTGGCAGGCATCGAAGCCACCGCGTTTACGCCCGCCTGGGGGCAGGCCCGCCTGCACAGCATGATTGCCAATCGCCCAGACTGGTGTATCTCTCGCCAGCGTAACTGGGGCGTGCCGATTCCCTTCTTCCTGCACAAACAAACCGGTGAACTGCATCCGCGCACTGTTGAGCTGATGGAAGAGGCCGCTAAGCGCGTTGAGCAGCAGGGCATCGAAGCTTGGTTCAAGCTCGATCCCGCCGAGTTGTTAGGCGTAGAAGCAGCTGAGTACGATAAAGTTACCGATACACTGGATGTCTGGTTCGACTCAGGCACTACTCACCGCCACGTACTGCGCGGCTCGCACCCCCATGGCCATGAAAGCGGTCCGCGTGCTGACCTGTACCTGGAAGGCTCTGACCAGCACCGTGGCTGGTTCCACTCTTCACTGCTGACCGGTTCGGCGATTGACGGCCATCCGCCGTATCGTCAACTGCTGACCCACGGCTTTACTGTGGATTCCCAGGGCCGTAAACAGTCCAAATCACTGGGCAACGTGGTCGCACCTCAGGAAGTGATGGATAAGCTGGGTGGTGACATTCTCCGCCTATGGGTCGCGTCGACCGATTACTCTGGCGAAATGGCCGTATCGGACGAGATTTTGAAGCGCACTTCGGACGTCTATCGCCGGATTCGTAACACTGCCCGCTTCCTGCTGTCGAACCTTAACGGGTTTGATCCTGAGCACAATCAAGTTGCTTTTGACGATATGCTAGCGCTGGATCAGTGGGTGGTCGACCGCGCTGCTCAGTTGCAGGTGCGGATCGAAAAAGCCTATGAAGAGTATCGCTTCCTGGATGTGTACCAGCAGGTACACGGCTTCTGCGCGCGGGAATTGGGTGGCTTCTATTTAGACGTTATCAAAGACCGTCAATACACGACCCAGACCGATTCTTTGGCGCGACGCAGTGCGCAAACGGCGCTCTATCACGTGGTTGAAGCGCTGAGCCGCTGGATCGCGCCGATTCTCTCCTTCACTGCCGAGGAGATTCACGAGAACATCCCTGGTAAGCGTGGCGACAGCGTATTGCTAGAAACTTATTACATGGACTTAGCGACGCTGGATGAGGGCGCTGATCTGGGGCGTGCTTTCTGGGAGCAGGTGCTGGAAGTGAAGCATTCTGTTAATAAGTGTTTAGAAGACGCACGTAATGCCAAAGTAATCAAAGGCAGCTTAGCGGCAGAAGTAACGCTGTATGTTAGTGATGAACTACAGGCAACATTAGCTAAATTGGGTGATGAGCTGCGTTTTGTCATATTGACCAGTGAAGTTAGCCTTAAACCGCTAGCAGAAGCGGCTGAAGCCGAGGGGACTGAGCTTGATGGCTTGAAGGTAGCCGTTAGCACTAGCGAGCACACTAAGTGCGAGCGCTGCTGGCACCATCGTCCCGATGTAGGTACCCATTCGGATCACCCGGATTTATGTGGGCGCTGTATCAGCAACCTCCCTGAAGGAAGCGGTGAGATTCGCTACTATGCTTAATAAAGAAAAGGCGCTTAACGAACAAAAGGCGCTCAGTGATACCGATACAAATGCGCGGCCGACGATGCACCGGCCGCTGCGTTGGTTATGGCTAGCGGTGGCGGTGATTGTATTGGATTTGGCCACTAAGTATGTGGCCAGTAGCCAGTTAGGCTATGCCCAGCCAGTGGAAGTGCTGCCGTTTTTTAACCTGACGTTGCTGCACAATCCTGGTGCTGCGTTTAGCTTTTTAGCCACGCATCCTGGCTGGCAGCGCTGGTTCTTCGCCATTGTGGCGATTGGCGCCAGTGTCGGCCTCACCATTTGGCTGACGCGGATTAAAAATGACGAAAAGCTATTGGCGATTGCACTGCCGCTGATTATCGGTGGTGCGCTAGGCAATCTTTATGACCGCCTAGTGCATGGCTATGTGGTCGATTTCCTCTCTTTCCACGTTGCCGGGTGGTACTACCCGGCATTTAACGTGGCGGATATTGCGATTACCCTGGGGGCCGTCGCTTTAATCTGGGAATCCATTATGGGGGAGCGTCGGCGCAAAAAAGCGGCCGAGGCTGCTCATTAATCGAACGTTGAGAACAACCGACTATTGAGAGCTGCAATGAGCGACTATTTAATCGATGACGGCATGGAAGTGACGCTGCACTTCACCTTAAAGCTAGAGGATGGCACGCTGGTGGACTCCACCAAAGACAAAGCGCCTGCCACCTTTGAGTTTGGTGATGGCAATCTGCCGCCAGGTTTTGAGCACCCCATTAAAGGATTAGCTGCTGGGCAGAACGGCAGTTTTCAGATTACCCCTGAGCATGCCTTTGGTCAGCACAACCCACAGAACATTCAGACTCTAAAGCGCGCTGACTTTGGTGACGAAGCCCCTGAAATCGGCATGGTGATGTCGTTTGCCGATAAAGCGGGAACGGAATTGCCAGGTGTGGTCAAAACGATTGAGGGTGATCGTGTAGAAGTCGATTTTAATCACCCGTTAGCAGGCCGCACGCTTACGTTTGAAGTAGAAGTGTTAGACGTTAAGCCGGTGACCACTCATTAAGCAGATGCCATGTCGCATCAAGGCGCTCTCATGACAAGCACGCAGCAAGCACAACCCATTCAGATCAAACTGGCCAATCCACGTGGCTTTTGCGCCGGGGTTGATCGAGCGATTGATATCGTTAACCGAGCATTGGATGTGTTTGGCCCGCCCATTTACGTCCGTCACGAGGTGGTTCATAACCGGTTTGTAGTGGAAACGCTGCGTGACAGGGGCGCTGTATTTGTCGAAGAGCTAGATGAAGTGCCGGACGACGTTATTGTGATTTTCTCAGCCCATGGTGTGTCACGGGCGGTGCAAATGGATGCCGAGCTGCGTGGTTTGAAAGTGTTTGATGCCACCTGCCCGCTGGTAACCAAAGTACATCTGGAAGTACTGCGTTACGCCAAACGCGGTCAAGAGTGTGTGCTAATTGGCCATGAAGGCCACCCTGAAGTGGAAGGCACCATGGGACGTTACGACACTTCCCATGGTGGCAGTATCTATTTAGTTGAAGACGAGAACGACGTTGCTAAGCTGGAGGTGCGCGAGCCCTCCAAACTCGCTTTTGTAACGCAAACTACGCTCTCAATGGACGATACCGCTAAGGTTATTGACGCACTGCGCAATAAATTTCCAGCGATTCAAGGGCCCCGCAATGATGATATTTGCTACGCCACGCAAAATCGTCAAGACGCCGTGCGTGAGCTAGCCGCGCAGAGTGACCTGTTGCTGGTGGTGGGGAGTCCTAACAGCTCCAACTCCAATCGTTTAAGAGAGCTTTCTGAGCGCATGGGTACACCGGCTTATTTGATCGATAACGCCGATCAGATTGATCCTAAGTGGCTCGAAAATGTTGCGCATGTGGGGGTTACCGCAGGTGCTAGCGCTCCTGAAGTGTTGGTAAAAGGCGTGATTACTAAGCTTCAATCAATGGGGGCCGCGGTACCAGAAGAGCTTCAAGGTCGCGAAGAGACGATTACATTCTCCATGCCGAAAGAGTTGCGTGAAAAGGTGATTGTCAGCGGCTGATGCAAAGCGTATTGGTTTGCGACATACTAAAACGGTATGAGCTGACTAATACAGGAGAATGGTCGCGTGTCTAATGTTTCTCATCTTTCCTCCGGCCGTTCATATCTGAATGGCCAGCGCGGCTTTACCCTTATTGAGCTAATGATAGTGGTGGTGATCATTGGCATCATCGCATCCATTGCCTATCCCAGCTATACACGCTATGTACAAAAATCAATGCGTACCGACGCCCATGCGGCTCTCATGCAAGCCGCTTCAGAATTGGAGCGCTGCAATACACGCTCTTATACCTACAATAATTGTCCGATCAGTAACTCCTCCCCTGACAACCACTATACGATTACAGAAGACATTCGCGGTAACGGGTACCTATTAACTGCTAGCACCACGCAAAACGACGGTTGTGAAGACAATATTACATTGTCATCAAGTGGTGAAAGGTTACCCGATGCTTGTTGGTAAGCAGCAGCGCGGCTTCACTCTAATTGAGCTGTTAGTCACGCTGATGATCGTGACAATCATCGCTATTATGGCGGTACCTGCGTTCGGTGGCTTCCTTGCCCGCCAGCAGCTATCCAGCGATGTTAACGAAATGATTTCGGTGCTGAGTTTTGCCCGCAGCGAAGCGATTAAACAGCGTCAGCCCATCACGGTTCAGTTTTCTCCCGCCGATGAATGTCGTGAAGGAGGGCAGATGAATGCTGGTAGCGATAGCGCGCGTTGGTGCTATTGGGTGGAGAGTAAGGGTGAGACCATGCGCATGGGGCCATCAGCTAACATCACCACGCCAGAACAAGCCTTTTCTCTCACCTTTCAGAGTTTGGGGGATGCCGAGATTGATGGTTGCTCTTCTAATCCCTGCCGTATCACGATTAGCCCTCAGCGTGAGCAAAGTAACATTCCCTCTATCACCCTGGCGATTAACATTACTGGCAGCATTCGCAGGCAGGATTCAGCACCATGACTCACCAGCGAGGCTTCAGTCTGATAGAGGCGCTAATAGCGCTGGTCGTTCTATCCATCGGCCTGATTGGGGTAGCAGCGATGCAGCTTAAAGCGTTGCAAAGTGCTAACGCTGGCTATCAGCGCTCAGTGGCAAGCGTCGCCGCTGTTGATGCGCAGGAGCGGCTTTGGGCACAATTGGCGCTGCTAGAACCAAGTCAAACATGCGAAAACATCGACACCGCAGAGATACAGGCATTATGGAGAAACCATTGGTTTCAGAATAATGACGCAACGCCACTGCGCAGGGCTTCATTGAGCGGAAGCACAGTCGAAAGAAATGCCAGTAACACTGGCTGTCGCTTCCGCGTGAATGTAGCTTTGAGTGAAAGCGGGGATGATCAATTCGACTATACCTTTAGCCTCCCGCGTATTGAGAGCTCGCCATGAGAGAGCATCAAGATGGTTTTACGCTAGTGGAACTGATGGTGGCAATGGCGATTGGCACTGTCATCATCTTGGGCGCCGGGCAGCTTTTCTTAACCACTTTTCAAACATTTCAAAATGTTGACAAAATCAGCCGCAAGCAAGAGTCACTGATTTTTGCGGTAAGTACTCTGGTTGAGGAAGGGCGAAAAGGAAATATTGGAAACTATGCTATTAGGTCAGACGAGCGGAGTTCAAATAGTGGCACGCGTTACTACTGCGTCCTCCAAGACATTGCCCAAAATCAGCCAATAGTTGACCTTGCCCAAGTTGATGGCGCAGGGGATTGCCCTGTGCTTACCGTAGCCAATAATAATGATGCGCTTTCTACATTAACAATGACCGTAGGCGATTGCAGAGAAGGCGACAATTCAAACTGTGATGAGATCACGTTTAGTGTCACTGATCGAAGTAAGGTGGTTTCAGCACCAGGGCTAACACCATGAAGCAGCAGCAAGGTGCAGCATTAGTAATTGTAATGGCATTGCTCTCTGGCGCGCTGATGTTAGGTATGTCAGGCATGCAGAGTGCAATCATTGATGAGCGGTTAGCGGGCAATTATCGTGCCTCTGTGCAAGCTCAAATGACAGCAGAAAATACCTCATCAGCGCTTGTTGATCGGCAGAACGCTGACCGCCGCAATGAGTATTTTAATAGCTTATGGAGTAACGAGAATTTTGCTTCTGTTGGCGATACACAGAGGCTACGCGGGCGTGATGTAGAAGCGTTGCTTGATGTAGGCTCGTTAGATGCCTTCTTTAGGCAGTTGCTACCTAGTAACTATAGTGAGCTAAGCCCAGAAGAACAAAACGAAATATACAACGCGCTCGTCGAAAATTTTGTGTTGGAGTTTGAGCGGTTAGAGGATGGGAAAATTGCGGTGACGGCTGCCGACGATGGGTTGCGTCGCAGTGCTCGCGGCCAGTCACGGCTGATTTTTTCTTTAGGAGAAAGTACAAGCGTAACCCCCACTCCTTTTCAAACCCCAGTCGTCGGCTGTGAGGGAGTGTCGTCAGGCGGAGGTTCCACTATCAGTAGCTACCGTTCAAATGAAGGAAATTGGAGTGGGCAGCCTGGCCGATTTGCTGAAAATGATATTCCGTTAATTCGTACAACTGTAGAAAATGCAAATGTGGTTTTGGGTGGGAATGAACAAATTCATGGAGGAGTAGAGGCGTTGGGCTCCGTCACCCTTAACGGTTCGTCACAGGTATTTGGCAGTATTTTCGCCAATCAAACAATTAACCTAAATGCCGGTGGAGGCCGCGTACGTGGTAATGCAGAAAGCCGCGCAGATATAATATTTGATAGTAGTACTAGAGTTGATGGCACTGTAAGAGCAATGCGGCATGTGCGCTTAAATAATTGGTCAGCCAGTGTTGGTGAGGGAATTTACGCAGGTGGAAACATTATTTCTAGCCGTAACCCTGCTTCGGATCATATTGATCAAAATAACAGAGCTAATTTTTTTCAACGCAGTGATATTTTACTCAATAGAGTAGAAGAACAGCCCTGCGATACCCTGAGCTTCGCAGGTAATTCCCTGAGAGATGAAATTAGCCGTTATCAATCAGTTCTGACGTCAATTGGTGATATCACGGTCGGTGCCTACCCTAATGTCGAGTGGCGCTTTACCCCCCAACAAATAGAACGTTATGACCAAACATGGAACGTCAACCGCTGGATGACCCATGCATCACCAGAATTTAATACATTATTCGGTGAGCAAACCCCCATCTTCCGAATGAATACCCTTAATTTAACTGGTTCGCCGTCGTTAAGAGTTAGTGGTGGTGACGTGGTTATTGTAGTGGATGGGGACTTTACGATGGGCGGAGGTGGGCCGGGGCTGGTGATTGACTCAAACAGCAGTTTGACGGTCTTTGTGTCGGGGCGAATTGATTTTGGCAGTGTATTGAATATGCCCGCATCAAATTCGATTAACCTGAATGGCAACCCGACATTCTCCCTTTTTTCAGGTTATAGCGGTACAGGGACGGGCGTTAACTTCAGCTCAAGTAATAGAGTAGTCGCCAATGTTTATGCGCCTTATACAACCGTTTCGGTTAATTCGGGCGCAGGTTTTTTTGGTAGTGTAAAAGGGCGCAGCGTTAACGTGAGTGGTAGCGGCAGTATTGTTTATGATGAGCTCTTGGTTGGCGCTTTTGGTGGGCCATCGAGTGGTACACCTGGAACGGGGGGAAGAGGCGGTTGGCGCCTAGTCGGTTGGCAATGATGCTATTCGCCACACGGCTGGGCGCGCGTTATCATAGTGGTACTTGCCTAAGAGCCTGAAAACTAAGAGTCTGAAAAAATGAGTCAGTCTGCTAAAACCCGCGTTCTCACCGGTATTACCACCACCGGTACGCCCCATTTAGGTAACTATATTGGGGCGATTAAGCCTGCCATTGAGGCCAGCCAAGACCCCAACGTTCAGTCATTCTATTTTTTGGCTGATTATCATGCACTGATTAAATGCCCTGATCCGCAGCGCGTGCAGGAATCCCGTTTGGAAATAGCCGCTACGTGGCTGGCGCTGGGGCTGGATACCGATAATGCCATTTTCTATCGCCAGTCAGATATTCCAGAAATCCCTGAACTCACCTGGATGCTCTCCTGTGTGTGTGCCAAAGGCTTGATGAACCGCGCCCATGCCTATAAAGCGGCGGTTGCCGAGAACGAAGAGGCAGAAAATCAAGATCCGGATAAAGGTATCACCATGGGGCTGTTTGGCTACCCTGTGCTGATGGCGGCAGATATTTTAATGTTCAACGCCAATAAGGTGCCGGTAGGGCGTGATCAGATTCAGCATATCGAAATGGCTCGCGATATCGCCGGGCGTTTTAACCACCTCTATAAAGGGCAGCATTTCGTACTTCCCGAGGCTGTGGTAGACGATAAGATACAGTTATTGAATGGCTTGGATGGCCGTAAGATGTCCAAAAGCTACGATAATACGATTCCGCTTTTTTCACCCGAGAAAAAGCTGCAAAAGCTGGTGCGTAAGATTAAAACTAACTCACTGGAGCCCGGTGAGCCGAAAGATCCAAGCACCTGTACGCTGTTCCAAATTTACTCCGCCTTTGCTACGGCTGATGAGACCGCCAGCCTACGCGAGCAGTACGCGAATGGCATCGGCTGGGGCGATGCCAAAAACCAGGTGTTTGATTACTTGAATGCCCATTTAAGCGGTCCCCGTGAACGCTACAACGCTCTGATGGAAGATCCCGCACATATTGAAGCGGTACTGCAAAAAGGCGCAGGACGTGCCCGTGAAGAAGCTGCGCAAACGATGGACCGGTTACGTACGGCCGTTGGTCTTGGGCGGTTCGTGTAACGATTGATTTAGTTACTCGATCCAAAAAGCCTACCTCCTCACGCAAAAGCCCCTTCCATTTGGAAGGGGCTTTTTTACAGGCTTAAAACAACCAGCTCGGCGGTTTTGATTAGCCTTCGATCGGGGCGCGCCAGTCGTCAGAGCCAGAAGTGCCCGCAACGGTGTGTTCCCAATCAATTTTGCGGTAAGCCAGAGACACGTCCATCAACTGAGTGAACTCAGATTTGGTGATGTCCTGGGCGTGCGGCATGCGCAGGTTGATGTCAACGATGGTGGCATCGGTCAACGTGGTGGTGAAGAAATGCTCTTGCTTGCCTTCAACAGACGTGCGGTACCACTTAAGGGCTACGCTAGGCAGCATTTCGCCAGAAGCGAGGGCGTTGTACATCAGCGGCACAGACTTGTTTAGTGCAACCGTGAATACGAACGGCTTATGAGCACGCTGACCAGAAGGCTGACCAGACTGCGGGTCAGTCGGTACGGTGACAACGTGCTTGAACTCTTGTACTAGCATCTCATCTTCGTGGCCTTCTACATAAATGTTGCCCACGGAATCAGGGGTAAACGCACCTGCAGTGATGTTGCCCTGAGTTTGGCCTTCAATGCTGATATAACATGGAGTTGGCATAGGTCTGCTCCTTGACGGAAAAGGTAAATGGTTGTCGCTAAGACACTTTAATAAGGCAATGCCTGTGCCAATATAAAAATTCTTTTAAATATCAGTGGTTTGGTTTTGTTTATTTTTAATATTAGTTTTTATTAGGCAATAAGTTGCCTGTCTTAAGCAATTCCTTGCTTGTTAGGCAAGGTATTGCTTATCTCCATTCGTTAATATTTATATTCCTTCTTACTTGTTATTAAAGCGGCTTAAATTGTGTCATTAAGTAACCGTTTCGTTTCAAATGTCATACTTTATTAGTTATTTCAAATTGGTCGCATGAAGCTATTAAGATAATTCTTAATATCTCCAGTTTCATTTGTGCGTTATTTCCGTCAAAAACCTTAAGAGATTGCCGATAGAATTTGTAAGATATATCTTACAAATTTAAATTAGCTTTTATCTAAATTATTTTTTGACTCTAAAATCAGCTAATTTCACTAAAAATGATGCGAATGACGGCAAACTCGTTTCAGTGTTTTTAAGCTGCCACCCTGGCTCATACTTTCACGTGATATGGCTGGTTGGCATCATCATAAAAAATTAGTTATTTTCCCGGGATTAAGAACTATTAGCAGTTACATTTCTACACCTCTCTCCAGGGCGAAAAATTATGGCTAAGCAAGGGACCGTCGCGCCGAAAGAGCGCATTAATATTAAGTATGTGCCGGCTACGGGTGATCAGAAAGCCGAGACTGAGCTACCGCTTAAGCTACTGGTGGTAGGCGACTTTAAGGGTGGTGAGGAAGAGACGCCTATTGAGGAGCGTCAGGCAGTATCTGTTGATAAAAATAATTTTCAGTCAGTGATGCGGGAGGCAGGTTTAAGTTTACAGACCGCAGTGCCTAACCGTCTTGATGAGAGTGATGAGCCTACCGATATCGCTGTCAATCTTAGCTTTAAGTCCCTGGAAGACTTCTCTCCAGATGCTGTTGCAAAGCAAGTGCCTGAACTGCGCAAGTTAGTTGAGCTTCGTGAAGCGTTGGTCGCCTTAAAGGGGCCGCTCGGTAACGTTCCTGCTTTTCGAGATCGGCTCCAAAAACTGTTGGAAAACGATGAGGCGCGCCAGCAGCTATTAAGCGAGCTGGCGTTGCTGGATGCAGACAAGGAAAAGTAACTCCTTAGCATTATTCGCGTTTTGAACCCAGTTCAGCTAATTCGAGGCACAGCGATGAGTAAGACAGCAAAGCAACAGAGCACAGCAACAGCCACTGAAACGGAAGTGTCACTGCTTGATCAAGTGATGGCGCAAACACGTATGGCGCCAGCGGATGAAGGTTACGACGTTGCTAAGCAAGGTGTGGCTGCCTTTATAGCTGAATTGCTAAACGGCGGTGAGGAAGCTCCAAAGGTCAACAAGGCGCTGGTCGATAACATGATTGTTGAGCTAGACCGCAAAATTAGTCATCAGGTAGATGAGGTTTTGCACGAAGCTAATTTTCAGCAATTAGAGTCTGCTTGGCGTGGCTTGAAGTTACTGGTTGATCGCACAGATTTTCGTGAAAACATCAAGCTTGATGTGCTACATGCAACTAAGCAGGAGCTGTTGGAAGATTTTGAATTTGCGCCTGAGATTAGCCAAAGCGGGCTTTATCACCACGTTTATAATGCGGGCTATGGGCAGTTCGGTGGAGAGCCGGTTGCCGGTATCATCGGGCACTATGATTTCTCACCCACTACACCAGATATGAAGCTGCTTCAGCATACGGCGGCAGTCGGTGCTATGGCGCATGCGCCCTTTATGTCCTCGGTTGGTCCTTCATTCTTTGGTGTTGATAGCTTCGAAGAGCTGCCGAATATCAAAGACTTCAAGGCTATTTTTGAAGGCCCTAAATACGCTCGCTGGCGGAGTTTGCGTGAGTCTGAAGACGCGCGCTATCTTGGCTTAACAGCACCACGCTTCTTGCTGCGCACCCCTTATGATCCAGTAGAAAACCCGATTAAAACGTTTAACTACCGCGAAAACGTTAGTGAAGACCACGAACACTATTTGTGGGGCAATACGGCTTATCTATTGGCGGAACGGCTGACAGATAGCTTTGCTAAGTACCGCTGGTGTCCCAATATTATTGGCCCGCAAAGTGGTGGTGCAGTCGAGAATTTGCCTGTTCACACCTATGAGGCATTCGGCCAGCTACAGGCCAAAATTCCCACCGAGGTGTTGATTACCGATCGTCGCGAATTTGAAATGGCTGAAGAAGGCTTCATTTCATTGACGATGCGTAAAGGTAGTGACAATGCGGCTTTCTTCTCGGCCAACTCTGTTCAAAAGCCTAAGGTCTTCCCCAATACAGCTGAAGGTAAAGCTGCCGAGACCAACTTTAAACTGGGCACTCAGCTCCCCTACATGTTCATCATCAATCGCTTGGCGCATTACGTAAAAGTACTTCAGCGCGAGCAAATTGGCTCTTGGAAAGAGCGCCAGGATCTTGAGCGTGAACTCAATGCATGGATCCGCCAGTACGTGGCCGATCAAGAAAACCCACCAGCAGATGTGCGCAGTCGCCGCCCGTTGCGTGCCGCCTCAATCCAGGTGGCGGATGTTGAAGGCGAGCCAGGTTGGTACCAGGTTTCCATGTCAGTTCGCCCGCACTTTAAGTATATGGGTGCTAACTTCGAACTCTCCCTTGTTGGACGTCTCGACAAAGAATAAAGGACGGCCGTCATGGCAACTGACAGTAGTGGATTGTTGGGGAGAGAGTTGCTAGGGAGTCGACTGTTTGAACGCCTTGCGTCACCCCATCAGCCTGGCCTGCGGAAGGAAGCAGACGAGCTGATGGAGGTGGTTGAGTCGATCAAGCGCCACTTAGTGGAGTTGCTTAATAGCCATCCAGGCAATAGTCCCTGTGCACCAGAGCTAGGCCTGCTCGACTTCAATGATGCAACAATCGGCGTGCTGGATTTAGAGCGCAATATTCAGCAGGCCATTTGTCAATGCATCGAGCGCTATGAGCCCCGAGTCAAGCGTGTTGACGTTGAGTCTTTGCCTAATCATAGCGATCCGCTGCAGTTGCGCTTTCAGGTGCATGCCACGGTTGCGTTAGGCAAAGGAAACACGCAGGCAACGATCGATTTGTTGCTTAACAACAAGCGTTATCAGTGTCTCAACTGATAGGCCCGAGAGGCACGAATGCTGAATCGCTACTATCGAGATGAACTCAACTTTTTAAAGCGCCAGGGGCGGGAGTTTGCTGAAGCAAACCCCGGCTTAAGCCGCTTTTTGTCTGAGCGCAGCACCGACCCAGATGTAGAACGGTTATTAGAAGGCTTTGCCTTTCTGACGGGGCGCATGCGCGAAAAGGTTGAGGATGAGTTCCCCGAGCTTACTCACTCTTTAATCAGCATGCTGTGGCCTAACTATCTGCGGCCAGTGCCGAGTATGACCGTGGTGCAGTTCACGCCCAGTTGGTATGCCCTTAGTCAGCAGCAATTAGTTAAACGCGGAACGCAGCTTGCCAGCGAGCCAATAGCGGGAACGTCATGCCAATTCAGAACGTGCCATGATGTCGCCCTTTATCCATTAGCGGCGATAGGGGTAGATGCGCGACACACGCGTGAACACTCTATTGTTGAGCTAGCAATGGAGGTGCGCAGCGACCAGCCGATGAACGCTATGGGCATAGAGTCATTGCGACTGCACCTGGGTGGTGATGGCTACACCGCGCGTACGCTGTATTTATGGATGAGCCATTACTTGGCAAGGCTTGAGCTGGAGATTGACGGGCATAAACAGCTCCTACCCTCAAATGCATTAAAAGCTGTCGGGTTTGAGCGCGACCAGGCACTGCTGCCTTATCCGCAGAATGTCCATCAAGGGTATCGCATTCTGCAGGAGTATCTCTGTTTTCCAGAGGCTTTCCATTTTTTTGATGTGCTAGGACTCGCCGCCTACTTGCCAGCTGATACTGCCAGTAATATTACGCTGCGCTTTGTATTTTCTCGCACGCTGCCGACAGATGCCCGCGTTCAGGACGAGCACTTAGCGCTTTATTGCACGCCAGCCATCAATCTTTTTGAACACGACGCTGAGCCTATTGATTTGAGCGGTGAGCGCAGCGAGTACCGCATCAGGCCTAACAGCCGGTCGCCCTCTCACTATGAAATATTTAGTGTCGATGAGGTGCAGGGGTGGCTTGAGGGTGAGCGCTCGGGGCGACAAGAAAAGTCTCGCACTTATCTCCCTTTTGAGAGCTTTCAACATCAAATTGAACATGATCGTGGACGGGAAGCCCTCTACTACCGTGTGCGCGTGCGTGACAGCCTGCGTAGCGATGGCTTTGACCACGATATTGCCTTTGTTAGAGGTGATGAGCACGCCTGCATGGGACGTCGGGAAACGGTTTCACTGCAATTAACATGCAGTAATCGTGAGCTGCCTGAGCAACTGACCATCGGTGATCTTTGCGTAGCGACGGAAGAGAGCCCTGCTTACGCTACTTTCCGCAATATTACACGGCCAACGCCGGTGCTCAGACCTGCACTAGACGATGGATTGCTGTGGATATTGATTTCAAATTTGTCGCTCAACTACCTCTCCTTACTTGAGCGAGATGCTTTGTGCTCAGTATTGCGTGCCTATGATTTCCGGGCCTTAGTCGACAGGCAAGCAGAGCGTATTGCCCACAAACGATTGGCCGGCATTTTGGATATTGAGACTCAGTCGGTTGATCGCCTGCGAAAAGGGCTGCCTGTGCGCGGTTTGCGCTCGGTAATGACACTCGATCAAGAAGCCTTCGGTGAGGAGGGCAGCCTCTATCTGTTTGGCAGCGTGTTGGCGCGCTTTTTCTCGCTGTACGCAAGCATCAACTCATTTCACGAGTTGCATGTCATTAATCGCCATAACCAAGAGCGCTATGAATGGACCTTACAGGTGGGGCAGCAGCCCCTGATGTAGCGCTTGCTCCCGTTATTCAGGGCGCGCGACGCTACGAATTTTACCAGTTGGTAGAGCTTCTGCACCGTCATCATGGCGATGATTTAGAGCAGCGGCGTGGCGGTAGCGTGCCTGAATTTCAGCGGGTGCGTTATCGGTCGTCGGCGTCATTGGGATTTCCAGGCAGCGATGTGCTTTCCCTCAGTGAGGGGCAAGGTGGCCAGTATGAGATGGAAGTCAGTTTTCTAGGTTTACAGGGTTCGCAGTCACCATTGCCCGGCTACTACCTGGAATCCTTAGCGCATAACGCTGCGCATCAAGAAGGCGCCGCCGGGGATTTTCTGGACTTTTTCAACCATCGGCTGCTGACACTTGTGCACCGCAGTTGGCGTAAATATCGTCATTACGTGCGCTATCAGGATGATGCGAAAGATGGTTTTTCCGCCGCTATCTTTGCCTTGGTAGGTCTAGCCGATAGTAACTTGCGCGGTGAAACACCGATCAACTGGAGCAAAATGCTCGCTTATGCCGGCCTGTTGGCAGGTCGGTCGCGCTCACCAGATGTGGTCAGCGGTATTGTCAGCCACTGCTTTGATTTAGCCCAGGTAGAAATAGAGGAGTGGGTGCAGCGTTGGGTAGACATTCCATTAGATCAGCGCAGTCGCACGGGGATCTCGGGCATGACGCTGGGAGAGGATATGGTTGCGGGAGAGCAAGTGGCTGATGTGAATGGCAAGTTTGCACTCTGCTTACGCGGCTTAAGTCTAGCGCGGTTTAGAGACTTTCTGCCTGATGGTGAAGAGCACAGCTCCCTTAAAACCCTGGTGAACTTTGTGCTACGTGAGCCACTGGCCTATGACCTTGAGCTTGAACTGCTGGAAAGCGAGGTAAAACCCATGCGTTTGGGGGATAGCAGTTCATGTCAGCTTGGATGGACGACGTTTGTCGATCCAGAGAGCGATGACCGCCTTGCGCGCCGTCGTGTTCGCATTCAGATGACGAGTTAATCCCATGCATCCTAATCGACCAGATGCCATTACGTTGGTAGTGACCAACAGCGAGCAGCTTGAAGGGCGTTCGACCAGTAGCTTTGTCTTTTATAGCCATGGCGGAACACTTGGCAGCAGCCCTCATGATGATTGGTTACTGCAAGACCATGGCGGGCGCATTAGACCCAGCCATGCAGAAATTACCAAAATTGATGGCAAGTTCTGCCTCATTGATCTTAGTGGCCATACCTTTATTAACCGCACCACGCTACCGATAGGTCGGCAGCGCAAAGTAGCGCTACGTGACGGTGATGAACTGCTGATTGGCGAGTATCGCTTGAAAGTGCATCTCGGTGATCGCCACTCATGGCAGCCAGGCGTGCATTCGCTTGCCACGCTAATTGACGAAGAGCACGACGAGGTCACCACTCACGGCGAAGTGTGGTCGGTGGAGCGCGCTAACACCTTTAATCACGAGGCTGAAAAAGGCGATCCGATGGAGGCGCTAGGCGGTGCTTTGCCAGGCTCTACTCAGCACGACCCTATGGTGGCATTAGACCGCGATGAGGCGTCAATAAATAGCATGGAACCGCTAGAGGCGATGGCTCTTTCACCTCGTAAACACGCCTATCAAGAGCATGTGTCTCAAGGGCGCGTATCTCAAGGACATGTATCTCAAGAACAGCAACTTCAAAAAAACAGGGGGCTGTGGCAGCAGCAAGAGCGCTATGAAGAAGCGCTAAGCCTTCCTGAGATCAGAACACCTAATGGCACAACAATGCACAGGAGCAGTGGCATGGATGAGCGGCAGATAAACGACTTGGAGCGCTCTGTAGGGGAGCAGTTGGAAGACCGCTGGCAAGCGCCGACGACACAGTCGCTTGGACATGTTGGTGCAGATCCTTTGTTGAGAGGGTTAGGCCTGGATTTAACCTTCCGTGACAGTGAGGAGCAGCAAGCGTTTTTAGAAGAGGCGGGGCAAACACTGCGTGCCACTATTGATGGTTTACGGCTTCTTCAGCAAGCCCAACATGATAGTAAGTATCCACTGCGAGACAGGCGCTTACAGCCTATTGAAGATAATCCATTGCGCCTTGGTCAGTCCTATGAAGAGACGGCTGAAACGATGTTTTCTGCTCAGCGTAGCCCCGTGCATCTGTCAGCACCGGAAGCCGTAGCAGAGTGTTTGCGCCACCAAGGCCAGCATCAGGCCGCTGTTGAAGAAGCCATTGGACATGCCTTGGGTGCCATTCTGGATGCGTTCTCGCCAGAAACACTGCTCAAGCGTTTTCAAGCATACCGTGGTGCAGGCAATCGTATCGAAGATGAGGGCGGTTGGGCATGGGAGATGTACCACTACTACTACCGTGAGCTTAACTCGGGTCGCCAACAGGGCTTTCAAAAACTGTTTTGGGAAGTCTTTGAGCAAGCCTATGACCAGTCGGTGCGTCGTCAGCAGCGGGAGGAGGCATGAACGTGCAGCGCATAAGTGTGCGGAGCATGGCACGGCTTGCCGGGTTATTTTGTCTCATTCTGCTATTAGCAGGCTGTGCCTCAACCCGTGAAGCCACTGGCAAAGCGTGGCAAGTGATGCGCGATCCCTCGATTCCTGTCGGTTACCCCGAAGACCGGCCCACGACGGTAGATCTAAGCATGATTGCTGAGCCTAACGTCAACCCTAATGTGGACGGCGAAGGAACGCCGCTGCGTTTTCAGGTACTGCAGTTAAAAGACGACTCCATGTTAATGGCGGCTGATTTAGGACAGTTGAGCCTCGACCTAGAGGCGGCATTAGGCACGAACTACCTAACCCATGATGACTTCACCCTATTGCCCGGCCAGTGGAAATTTTACGAGCCCTTCGAAGTAGATGAAGAGACGCGCTATATCGGGCTGATTGCTTTCTATGCAAATCCCAATGAAGCCGAATGGAAAAAGGTCGTTAAGGTGAAGACCCGTGGAGAGCATTACCACTTACTGGTTCACCTCCGGGATAGCGAAGTAGAACTAAGGAAGGAGGAGTAATGGCCAGCCGAAATCGTGTGGTGTGGAGCGAAGGGTTGTTCATTAAACCCCAGCACTTCCAACAACAGCAGCGTAGTTTAGAAGGCCTCATTGATACGCGGCTAAAAGGTATTAGCCACTATTTATATGGCTTTCATACCCTTGAGCTGAATAGCGAATTCCTTAGTTTTGGGCGGATTGCCATTAGCCGTGCCAGTGGCGTTATGCCTGATGGTGTGGCCTTCCAGCTTCCGGCAGATGATGTAGAACCCAGCCCGTTAGAGATCAGCGACGCCAGTATTACCAATCAGATTGTTTATCTGGGCCTGCCGCTAGCGACTGACGGTGTGGGTGAAGTGCGCTGGCCAGGCGATGATTTGCCAGCGCGCTATCGCCACTCTTCACGCAGCGTTCGTGATCTTCATTCCCGCGATGGCGCGACCGCTGAGCTAGAAGTGGCGCGGGTCTCGCCGCGTTTACTGCTGCAAAGTGATGATCGCAGTGGTTATGCCTGCTTGGCGGTGGCAAAAATCGTCGAGCGCCGTCCGGATGGCAGCCTAGTACTTGATGAGCAATTTCTGCCAACGCTGCTCAATGTGCAGGCGGCTCCTGGGCTGCAGCGCTTTGTGGGTGAGATGGCCGGATTAATGCGCGAACGAGCGCGCAACATAGCTCAGCGGCTGTCCACACCGAACCAAGCTGGGGTGGCCGATGTTTCCGATTTTATGTTGCTGCAGTTGCTTAATCGCGCTCAACCGCGTTTCCAGCACCTTGCTCGGCTTGGTCAGCTTCACCCTGAGCGCCTTTACGACACCATGCATGAAGTCGCCTGTGAGTTGGTAACGTTTACCGATGAGTCGCGGCTACCGCCGGAGTGTCCTGCCTATGATCATGACCACCCTGAGAGCGCTTTCCGGCCATTGATAAAAATGCTGCGCCAAGCGCTTTCAACCGTATTAGAACCGCGTGCTGTCGCTATTCAGCTACAGGCGCGGCGCTTTGGTCTTCTAGTCGCTCCTCTTTCAGACCTCAGCCTTATCGAGTCGGCAGAGTTTATTCTGGCCGTGCGCGCTGATATGCCCAACGAACGTCTGCGTAAGCTCTTTTTGCAGCAAACCAAAGTCGCCAGCGTCGAGCGTATCCGCGACCTCATTAGCCTGCAACTGCCGGGTGTGCCCCTTGAACCCTTACCGGTTGCGCCCCGCGAGTTGCCTTATCACGCAGGCTATACCTACTTCCAGCTGGACCGTCAGAGTGAAGCGTGGGGAATGTTGAATGGCGCCAGCGGGTTTGCCTTCCATGTTGCCGGTGAATTTCCAGGGCTGGAAATGCAGTTCTGGGCCATCAGGAGTTAAGCCATGCAATATATCTCAACCGATGATCAACCCCTTGCACGCCCACGTGCTGATCGCGACAAAGTTCGCCATGAAGATCTGATCAACGAACGTGGGTTGGAGCACCTGATCCATAGTCACGCTGAACAGCTTGATGCTGATGAAGACTACTGGTTCCGCCTACGGGGTCATAATCTAAATCCGTTAGTAGATGCTGCCAGTAGCCTGCTAGGCATGGTCGTACGTGTTCGCCAGCTCGACAGTGCGGGCGATGTTGAGCGCCTTTATCGCCAAGTGGTGGATGAGATCGCCGCCATTGAAATTGAGCTGACAGAGCAAGGCTATGATCGGGCGACCTTGCTCGCTTATCGCTACGTACTCTGCTCATTCATTGATGAAGCGGTGATGGGGATGCCTTGGGGAAGGCAGAGCAAATGGGCGGAACACTCGCTATTAACGCGCTTTCATAATGAAACCTGGGGCGGCGAGAAGGTGTTCTCAATCCTTTCACGTCTGCAGCAGGAGCCTCAGCGTTATCGAGACATGCTGGCGTTTATCTATTTGTGCCTGTGCCTCGGTTTTGAAGGGCGCTATCGGGTGATGTCTCATGGTCGCGATGAGTACGAGCAAATTGTGCGCGCCCTGGGCGACCAGCTGGCAACGCTCGACCAACCGCCTGAAGAAGCGCTCACGCAGCCATTGCGCAATGTAGTGAATGGCCAGCAACGCCTGCGCACAGGATTTCCGGTATGGGGCATTTTTGCTCTGTTTGGTATTGCCATGGTGGCGGTGTATTTGGGTCTGTCCTGGTCACTTGACCAGCAAGCTGAACAGATCACCTCGTTACTCAATCAAATTTACCGATAGGAGATACCATGCTCAGGGTAGAGCTTCCGGCGCTTATTAGCCGTTTAAATGTAATCGCTCGCCAAGGACTCGAGCAGGCAGCCGTGTTGTGCGCGCAGCAGCAGGCGCCTGAAGTCACCGTTGCCCATTTGCTCCAGGCGCTGCTGGATCAGCCGCTCTGCGATGTGCGCTGCTTATGCGAAACATTCGATATTGACGCGGCCGAACTGCGCACGCAGCTCGCAGAAGATATGCGCCCACCGCGTGACCTTGAGGTCACCACCCCGAGTTTTTCGCCACTGCTGGTAGAGTTACTGCAAGATGCATGGTTGTTGGGTACCACTGAATACCAGCACACTGCACTGCGCAGTGGCACCATCTTTACCGCTTTGCTGTATAACCCGGAACGCTATATAGGGGCAGGCACTGTTCGGCTATTGGCGGACATCAATCGTGAAAATTTGCGTCGCCACTTCCAGCGCCTAACGGCTGACTCAGCTGAAGCACCGCAAGACAGCGCTGCTCCAGGGCAGCGGCCAACATCTCCTGGCGCTACTGATGACAGCGCACTGGCACGTTTTGCTACCTCGTTGACCGAACAGGCCCGCCGGGGTGAGCTTGACCCGGTATTGGGGCGTGACCCTGAAATCGACCAGATGCTCGATATCCTCGGGCGTCGGCGCAAAAACAACCCCATTGTGATCGGTGATGCCGGGGTAGGTAAAAGCGCGGTAGTGGAAGGCCTGGCTGCTCGCATTGTGGCAGGGCAAGTACCTGCCGCCTTGGCGGATGTTGAGTTGCTAACCCTTGATTTAGGCGCGCTCCAAGCTGGTGCCGCGGTGAAAGGCGAATTTGAAAAGCGTCTGAAAGCGGTCATTGATGAGGTCAAAAACGCCCCGCGCCCCATACTGCTGTTTATTGATGAAGCGCACACCTTGATTGGTGCCGGAAACCAGGAAGGAGGCGGTGACGCGGCCAACCTGCTGAAACCTGCCTTGGCGCGGGGTGAGCTGCGTACTATTGCCGCCACTACTTGGCGTGAGTACAAGAAGTATTTTGAAAAAGATCCGGCGCTTTCACGGCGTTTCCAGCCCATTGCCCTGGCAGAGCCAAGCGTTGATCAGGCGCTGGTCATTTTACGTGGTTTGCGCGACGTGTATGAGCGCGCCCACGGTGTACTGATTGGTGATAGTGGTTTACGTGCTGCTGCTGCCTTGTCTGCCCGTTACCTCGCCGGCCGGCAGTTACCCGATAAAGCCATTGATGTCCTGGACACTGCCTGTACTCGGTTAGCGCAAGCCTTGGATACTCCGCCGCGTAAGCTTAGCCATCTGCAAAGTGAGCATATTGCTGCGCTCCGTGAACGTGATCAAGTGGAGCGGGAGCGGCTGCTGGGACGCGAACCCGACAGCGAACGCCACCAGGCACTAAGCGAGCGTTTAGCCAAACTGGAAGATGAGTTGACCAGTTTGGAAGCGGCTTGGAAAGTTCAGCGCGAGTGCGTGGATGCCATTGTCACGATGCATCGCCAGTTATTAGAAGCGAAAGAGGGCGATGAGGCAGAAGCACTACCCGAAGGACTACATCAAGAACTCGCCGAGCGCGAACAGCAGTTGGCCAAGCTTCAAGAAACGTTTGCACTGGTGAACCCCAGCGTAGAAGAAGCGCAAATTGCTCAGGTAATTGGCGACTGGACCGGCGTGCCGGTTGAGCGAATGACCAGCGATGAGCTAACCCGCCTCACTGAGCTTCCCATGCACCTAGGAGCACTCATCCAAGGTCAGGACGTTGCTATTGAGCGTATTCATCGCCATTTGCTAACGGCGCGGGCGGATCTTCGCCGTCCTGGTCGCCCGCTGGGCGCGTTCTTATTAGTGGGCCCCAGTGGCGTTGGTAAAACCGAAACCGTGGTGCAAATAGCGGATCAGCTGTATGGCGGTCGTCAGTTTCTTACCACCATTAATATGTCCGAGTACCAGGAAAAGCATACCGTTTCACGCTTGATTGGTTCACCCCCCGGCTATGTCGGGTTTGGTGAAGGTGGGTTATTAACCGAAGCGATTCGCCAACGCCCCTACTCGGTGGTGCTGCTGGATGAGGTAGAAAAAGCCCATCCGGATGTATTGAACCTCTTCTATCAAGCTTTCGATAAGGGGGAGCTGGCAGACGGTGAAGGGCGTGTGATTGACTGTAAAAACGTGCTGTTCTTCCTGACGTCTAACCTTGGCTACGAAGCGATAGTTAGTTATGGCGATGACCCAGCGGCACTCGACGCCGCGCTCTATCCGGTCCTGGCTGAGTTCTTTAAGCCCGCATTGTTGGCGCGCATGGAAGTGGTGCCTTATCTGCCGCTCGACGGCGACACCCTGCGTGAGATTGTGAAGGTCAAGTTGGATACCCTGGCGAACCGCATCCGTGAGCGTCACCGGCAGGCCGAAGTGGTGCTTGACGAAAGCCTGGCAGAAGCGATTTGTAAACGCGCCACGCGTAGCGAAAACGGCGCGCGAATGCTGGAGTCGGTGATCGATGGTGAACTTCTGCCGCCGCTTTCTCGTGCGTTGCTTGAGCGCATGGCAAGGCGAGAAATGGTGACACGGGTAGCGTTAAGTGTGGAGGCCGAGCAGGGCACCTTTACCGCGGAGGTCGCGTGAGCTCATGACGCTTCAAGCCATCGACACCATCGCTGCCAGCAGTGCGTGCTTATCGTCTCGGCTAGCCGCCATGCCCATTGCATTAACTCTGGTAGAGAGTGCTAACGCAGAAGCACTTCGCAAGCGAGCTACTCAGGTACTCTGCGATGGGCTGGATATTGACTGCTCAGAGTGCCTCTTTGTAGAAGGTAGTGGACGTTGGCTTGGCCGCGATGGTGATCAGGTGCAGTTTGATTGCAGTGATTTTAGCCATCCTTATGCCCACGTGATTCGCAGTGGCAAGCCGCTAACGTTAAGTGTGGGAGGTGCGCGAACGCGTTTGGATCATGCTGGTTTTCAGGCTCAAGTTGCTAATTTCGGGGCAAAAAAACAGCTGCAAGTAAGACCCTTACGTGCCAAGGATGGCGATAAAGAGTGGTTGGGTGTGCTGTTGATGGTGGGCGAGAAGAGCACCTTTAATACGCTCAGTGATGATCCTGGTATGGCGGCGTTTGAAGAGCTGTTGTGCAGGCTGTGGACGCGTTTATCCCGAGAGCAGGGGGAACGCCACCGCTCAAGGGCGCTACGTGACTCGTTAGTAAAAATTAACGATGGCGCGCGCCGACAAGCGCTAGCTGACCAGTTGGCAGATGAGCTGCTAGGCCAGTCCACTGCCATGCAGGCGCTGCGTCGGCAGGTGGTTCGGGCAGCAGAAACAAATTTGGCGGTGTTGCTGCAAGGGGAAACCGGCACGGGTAAAGACCGTGTAGCACGTGCGCTTCACCAGCTCTCTGCTCGCTCGAAAAGCCCTTTTATGGCTATCAACTGTGCCGCTATTCCCGAAGCACTGCTGGAGTCAGAGCTGTTTGGCCATGCTAAAGGGGCGTTTTCTGGCGCTGATCATGCTCAGGAAGGGCTGATCAGCCAAGCCGACGGTGGCACGCTATTTCTTGATGAAATTGGTGATATGCCGCTGGCGCTGCAGGCAAAGTTATTACGGGTGCTGGAAAGCGGGCGCTATCGTCCGCTGGGGGCCAGTGAAGAGCGCTGTGCCGATCTCCGTCTGGTGGCGGCCACCCATCAACCTCTGCGCGAGCAAATCCGCGCCCAGCATTTCCGAGCGGACCTGTATTACCGGCTAGGTCAATTTCCGCTCACCTTGCCACCGCTGGCTGAGCGGCGCGATGACATTGCCCAGTTAGCGCAGTCCTTTATTAACGATTTTTGCGCCCGCGAAAAGCGTGACGACATGGGGATCACGCCTGCTGCGCTGCGCTTATTACAGCGACGGGAGTACCCCGGCAATGTTCGTGAGTTGAAAAATCTGATTGATTACGCCTGCGCCATGACTCCGCAAGGAGCAGATATTGATGCCTATGTCTTTCCGAACGAGCATGTTTTTCAGGGTGAACAAAAGCGTGATGAGTCGATGGCGCCAGCGTCTCAAGGCAGTGGCATGGGGCTCTCTTTGCCAAACGATATCGATGATTTGCGTAAAACACTTCGCGATGTTGAATCCGCCATCATCCGTCAGCGGTTAATGCATTTTGGCGGCAATCGCGCCCAGGCCGCAGCAAGCCTTGGCTTGCCTAAGCGAACACTGGCACATAAATGTCAGCTGCTAGAACTGGATACCAAATGAAACAGACATTACCCATCCGCCAGTGGACAAGCTGGGGGCTGCTGCTACTCGCTGGTTTGGGGAGTCACAACGCCCTTGCCGAGCAGCATCAGGCACTGCTGGAAAGTGCGCTGGCATGTGCTGAGGAAACATCGCGATTAGAGCGATTGAGCTGTTATGACGGCCTGTTTCAAACAGCCGACTCACCCATCGAGGATAGAGAGCTACCGGATTTATGGTACGCAATCGAAGCTCAGGAGCGTGAGCGTGACAGCGAGAATGTTGGCTTGGTAGTAGGACTTACCGGTGACGATGTGCTGATGAGTGTACCTGCGCTCGGGACCACTCCGCCAAGGCCGATCATGGTGATGGCCTGTGAAAAGCAGATCACTCGCTTCCAACTACATCTGCCAGCGCCAATTAATGATGCACGTGTTGATCTACAGCTCACCGCCAATGGCGCCACTATTCAGCAGCAATGGCGAGTGCGTGATGGTGGCCATGTGATTAATGGTGGCAGAGGATTACCCGCTATCGAGACATTGCGCCAACTGCTTAGCGCCAATGACGTCACTATTAGCAGCGATGTATCAAGCCTAAATGGTTTGCGCTTTGACATTACCGACCTTCGCCAACTCATTCAGCCGCTACGCGAAGCGTGCCGTTGGTAGGGGAGCTTAACTATGCGCATTACTGCTGAAAGTCATCTTGATCCTTTACTCGCATCGCTGGCCGCTAACGAGCAAGGCCATCCGGTGGGAGAGTCACTTGACGAGACGAGCGACTACCTGGCACTCGATGCTGAAATGATGAAAGTCGGGTCGTTACAGCACGCCAGCGTTGCCTGGGAGACGGCTGAAACGCTGGCTATTCAAATGCTGAGTCAGCGTGGCAAAGACTTGAAGGTGTTGGGACATTTGCTGCACTGCTTACAGCATGATGGCAATGGTGTGCGCTTTGCGCTCTCGCTACGTTTGCTAACTCGAGCGCTTGAGCAACCTTGGTGGGAGCACGCTTACCCGTTTAATGGCCCACGTGGGGTGAAGCTGAGACCTCGTCTGTTTCAACAGTTCACTCAGCGTAGCGTCAAGCTCGCTGCCGGGCTTGATTTTAACAACGCTGAAGATGAGTTTGAGGCCTGTCAAAACGCCCTCACTGAGCTGCAGGCGCGAGCGGAGCAGTGCTCTTTGCCAAGTGATGCGTTAAGCGATCTCAATCGCCAACTAGTAGCAAAGCGCCCGATTCAGTCGTCTTCTTCCAGCGGTGGCAGTCATGCTAATCAGCAAGGCGATCACAGCAAACCAGCCGGCGGCCAAGACGCTGGCACTCATGACGGTAGCGAAATAAATAGCACCGGTGCCATGCAATCAGCCTCTGCTCAGGCACCCGCAAAGGCGCCAGAACTACGTTTAGAAGCAGGTAATGAGCGTTCTAATCGTCAGGCGCTGCTCAAGATGGCGGACTTCTTGAGCGAGCAGACGCTAGGCGAGCCGCTCGCTTATCGTCTTCGCCGCTATGCGGTATGGAGCTCAATTCAGGCGCTGCCGGTGGCTAAAGCGGGGGGCAAAACAGAGCTAGCACCAGTTTCTGCAGACCGTATTGCCGAATACCGGGAAGCGCTTTCACGCGGCGGCGACAACGCCTTATGGCAGCGAATCGAAAACAGCCTGGCGGTAAGCCCCTATTGGCTAGAAGGCCATCGACTTAGCGCAGGGTTGGCGAAGCAGTTGGGGCATCCACGCTGTGCAGACGCCATCCGTGATGAAGCTCAGCGCTTTGTAGAACGCCTGCCGGGGATTGAAACATTGACGTTTAACAACGCGGCTGAATTTGTTGACGAGGAAACTCAGCGCTGGCTGTACAGCAGTACATCAGGCGCTAGTGGAGCGGGAAGCAGCGGTGGTGAAGCCTGGCAGGCGGGTCTGGAAGAAGCACGTAACGCGGCTGAAAGTGGTGATATTGGGGCGGCATTAAAAGTGCTGGATCAAGGTTTAAGTGCCTCCCGCTCACCCCGTGAAAGCGCGTATTGGCGGTTAGCAAGTGCAGACCTCTTACAGGAAAACGGGCTAGAAAGTCTCGCTCAGCAGCACTACCACACGTTGCATCAGAGCGTGACCGAGCTTGCGCTAGAGCAGTGGGAACCTGCACTGGTATCGCGTCTTAAAGCAGCGGTTAAAGAGGCGCACTAATAATGTTCATCATTAAAGGGACGAGGGACAAAGACTAATGTGGTCAACATTAAAATCAAAGCTAAGCCGCTGGGTACCGGGAATGTCGCGGGCACAGACAGCGCAAAATCGGGCCAACGCTCACGCTAATAAAGCCAAGGGGGTTTTACGACTATCTACCCTGCTATGGGCGGTGCTGCTGGTCGTCTTATTGGTCGCGATTTGGTGGCTGGGCCCTGGCTGGGAAGTCCGCGGGGTGATGCCTCTCGCGCCTTTAACGAATCGTTTATTGGCCACGTTAGCGGTAGTGACATTGATCGCGGTGGTATGGGGTGTCCGCTTAGCCCGCCGTTTGCGAGCCTTGGATGAAGAGCGCCAGCAGGAAGATGCCCGCCATCAAGACCCGATTATGGCTCAAGTGGAGCGCCAGGAAGCGTCGCTCAATAGTGTGATAAATGAAATTACCGACAGCCTGGGCGGTGGTCATAGCAGTCGCTACCGACTGCCCTGGTACTTGGTAATGGGGGTTGAGAATGCGGGTAAAACCAGCCTTATTAACCGCTCTGGGCAAAATTTTGCGCTTACCCATGTGATGAAGGCCTCTGGACAGAGCAGTAAGCAAGGCCAGCTTGGTTTTGATTGGTGGATTGGCGATAAAGCAGTATTGATTGACCCCGATGGTGAACTGCTCACCCAGGGGGCCATGGAAGGGGGAGAGCCTCAGGAGCTGCAGCGCAGGCTATGGGATCACTTCGTTGATTGGCTAGAGCGCAACCGTGCCCAACGCCCTTTAGATGGTGTTGTACTGGTGCTGGATCTTGCCCGACTGAGCCACGCTCAAGTCGCAGTGCGTAAAGGCTATGCAGCACTACTGCGCAGTAGGCTGCGCGAGTTAATGGAGCGTCATGGCACCCGGCTGCCCGTTTACGTTACGTTCAGTAAAATGGACTTGTTACACGGCTTTGATGACTTCTTCCGTCACTACTCGCGTGATGCCCGCCGAGCGCCACTTGGCTTTACCTTCTCCCCTGCCTCCATGGAAACACCGGGTAAATGGGAAACGGAGTTTGAAACTGATTACGACGCCATGCTGGCGCGTCTAAATCAGCATTTGCCGACCATGTTGTCGGAGTGTCGTGACCGTGAAGAGCGCGAATCCGTGTTCCGTTTTGTACGTCAGTTGGCAGGTCTGCGTGATGTTCTTTTCGGCTTTCTGACTGAGGCACTATCCAGCGACCGCTTCTCCACCGCGGCCATGGTGCGCGGCACCTACTTTACCTCGGTATATCAACAGGGCGTTCCTGAAGACCCCTTTGTGGATGCTGCTGCCCGTCGATACGGTATGGATGACAGCGTTCAGCCCGCACACCGAGCGGCACGCAGTGCGCTCTACTTTACCGAAGAGCTGTTCGATAAGGTTATTTACCCTGAGGCTGGCTTAGCCGGTGATAACGCCAGGGTGACAGAGCGTCGGCGTCGTGCTCGTAATATCAGCCTCGCCGCTTGCTTGATTATGGGTATCGGGCTGGTGGGGGGCTGGGCTCACTTCTATCAGAAAAACAGCGTGTCACTCGCCGCTGTTGAAGAGCGGGCCGAAACGTTTTTAGCCACTCAACCTGATGACTTCCAAAGCGATGATCCGAGCGGTTACGAATTTTTGGAGCCCTTGGACAGGCTACGTTATGCGCTTGAAACCTTTGATGGCTACCGCACCCATACGCCCTACCTGGCCGATATGGGGTTATACCAGGGGCATATTATTGGTGCTCAGGTAGAGCGTGCTTATTTGGCTATGCTTGAACATCAATTCTTGCCTGCGCTGATGATTGGCATTATGGATGATATGAATCGCGCAGAAGAGGGCAGCAATGCAAAACTGGCACTGCTGAGGGTACTGCGCATGATGTCCGATGCCAGTGGTCGCCAACCCGAGCGGGTAGAGCGTTTTATGGCCCAGCGCTGGCAAGGCTATTTCCCCCAGCAGGGAGAGGTTCAGGAGCGGCTTTTAACCCATTTGGACTATGCCCTAGAGCACAGCGATTTAGAGGGTCATATTGCACAAGGGCAGCAGCGGCCCGCCCAGGCAATGGCTCCGTTGCGCGGTAGCTTGGAAGCGGCTCAGGAAGAACTTTCGCGCCAACCGATTGATGAACGTGTATACGCCGCCTTAAAAGCCGCCGGTAGCCGCCAGGGCGACCCCTTAGACCTGCGCCGCAGCGTGGGCACCATGTTCGATACTGTGTTCATGACACGCAACGATGATCCCGAGCATGTTCGCCTGCCGCACTTGGTCACTCGGGATGGCTTCGAGAACTACTTTTTGCAAGAGCTTAATCGTGCAACAGAACTAGCCCTGATTGATGTGTGGGTACTTGGGCAGCGCGATAACATTAATTTTAGCGATGCGGATAAACAGCAGTTGCAAACGGCACTGCGTGAGCACTATGTCAGCGACTACCATGTTAGCTGGCGCGACGCGTTGAGCAATACGCACTTGGTACCTCTACCGGATATTCGTCAGGCTATCGTCGTTGCGGATGCTTTGGTGGGCTCGCAGCGCCCGTTGGATCGCTTACTGGCAGCGGTTGAGCGCAATACCAGCCTTTATCCTGAACTACCCGAGGATGACGATCAGGCCCGTGAAGCGTTACGCCAGTCCCAGCGTTATCAGTTGGCGTTAGCGATTGAGCAACCTTTTACGCCTATCAACCAATTAAGCCATGAGCGTAATGACAACCCATCTTCACTGGCAGAAATTAAGGCTGCGGTAACTGCGTTACGCGACTATTTAATGGAGATCGAAGAGTCCAGTAATGCCGAGCGAGCCGCCTTTATGAATGTGCGTGACCGGCTCTCGCTACGGGGTAACGACCCCATTCTTAACCTGCAGCGTATCGCTGACAACACGCCTCAGCCGGTAGGTAATATGTTGCATGAGTTAGCTGATCAAAGCTGGCAGCTCATGATGGTGAGTGCTACACGCCACTTAGAGCACCAATGGCTTGACGACGTAGTCGCCCCTTACCAAGAGCGTTTGGCTGGTCGTTACCCCTTAGCGCCTAATGCTAGCCAGGAAGTGGCACTCAGCGATTTCGAAGACTTCTTCGCCCCCAGTGGAACCCTGGATACCTTTTACGAAGACAGCTTGAAGCCCTTTATTGAAGGTGCGCCTGAGTATCTGGTAGATGCCCAGGGAAACTCTTTGCTGCGCGATAGCCTTCACCGGTCGATTCAGCAGGCCGAGCAGATCCGCCGTGCCTACTTTAGCCGCGACGGCGCGCTGGACGTAGAGTTTGCTCTGGAACCGGTGAGCCTAAGCCCCGACAAACGGCGCAGTGTGATCAGCGTCGATGGGCAGTTGATCGAATATGCCCACAGTGCCAGCCAGCGCGTCTCAATGATTTGGCCTAACGCCCTGCGCGGTGGTACCGAAAGCCGTATCACCATGGTGCCCAGTGAAGTGAATCGCTCCCCGCGTAGCGTGGCACAAGATGGCGCCTGGGCTTGGTTCCGGCTATTGGAACAAGCCGAGATCACTAGTGTGAGCGAACGGGAGTTAGAGCTGCGTTTTAACGTTGATGGCGGCACGATGCGCTATCGCCTGTTTGCTAACGGCGCGCCCAACCCCTTTACGCGCCCGCTAGCCGCAGGCTTCCAATTGCCATCAGCGCTTTACGCTGAGCGAGGTGGTGATGCTGACCAAACTTAAACGGCTATTTTCCTCTGGTGAGCCTCGGCCAATTAGGCGCCATAAACGACAAGTGAGCCGTGCGCGCCCCTTGGAAGAGGCGTGTAGTGAAGACATCGACAGTTTTATTAAAGCGGTATACCAAGCCGATGCCAAGGGGCGCTCCCCTTGGGTGCTGCGCGATAAAAGCGTTCTAGACACCCTGCGCCGGGCGCTGGAGTTCACTGTGCATCGTGGCCTATGGCTGCAGCGAGAGGAGGGTCAGGTTCAGCACTGGCAGGGAAAGCTACTCTCTTTGCGCCATGGCGAAGGGCCGCCGCTCGGCATGGTGCTTGCCTGTCGGCCAGATGATGAGGCCGCCTGGCAACTGCGCTTTTTCTACATCAGCCAAGAGTGGAAAGGCAGCGGGCATGGCACGCGGCTACTGAGGGCCGTTCGACGCAGCTTAAGCGGCGTACCGCTGCAAACACGCCTGCCACTGGCCTGCCACTCGGCCATCGACAGTCTCGAAGCCGCAGGCTTTACCCGTCAATACGTCGACGCTTTTGAGGTTGCCAGCTACGAAGCGCCCGCCAAGTGGGATGAGTGATCGGTTTGAGCAGCTGCGTGAGTTATCTGAATAAGCGGGATCAGAATAAGGAGTATCTGCAATGGGCCAGAAATTTGTATTAGTGGGCGATATCGGCACTGATCACGACGGTTTTCCACCGACACCGGTTATCGCAGGCAGCGGCACAGTGATGATGGACGGCAAGCCGGTTGCCCGCGTGGGTGACCCCTTAGAGCCCCACGACAAACCAAAGCACCCCAAGCACCCAAGGGCCATCGCCCAAGGGTCAGGCACTATTCTGATCGACGGCAAGCCCGCTGCATTGACAGGCCACGCAGTCGATTGCGGCGGCGTAGTGATTGGCTCTGGGTCAGGGGAGGGTGGCGACATAGTTGGGACTGGCGGCGTTTCTGCAATGGCATTTGCTGCTTCTATGGCGTCTACCGCAAGCTCTACTGTATCTGAGTCGGTTAACAGAGAGGCCTCTATACCGGCTAGCTCGTCGGCTTTGAGTGAAGCGGGCAAAGGGTGGCTTAAAGATGTTGAACAGCTTCGCTTGATGCCTTATGACGATCAAACAGGTCAAGAAATAACCCAGTGGGTGCCTGGAGCAACGATTGGCTATGGACACCTTATTGCACAACAAGAATGGCCTATCTACCAAAATGGAATTACGGAAGAGCAAGCTGATCAAGTTTTTGAGGATGATTTAGTCCCGTTCGTAAATACAGTAAATCGAGCTATTAATGTCCCCCTTGAACCTCATCAATTAGACGCTGCTGTTATGCTCGCTTATAACATCGGTGTTGGCGGCTTTAGCTCATCTTCAGCAGTTAAGCTGATAAATGATCCCCAGGCTGAGACACCATACTCCTCCCTGGAGGACGCATGGAAGGCATGGAATAAATCCCAAGGCCGAGTGAACCAAGGTCTAATAAATCGACGCTCAGCAGAGTGGGAAATGTTTTCAAAGGGGGTATACGAAAGATGGTGAATATATTAAAGGCCATTATATCTTTTTTTGTGCTTATTCCCTTATCAAGTATTTATGCTGATGAGGTAGCAAAAGAAGCAACGCTTGAGGCTCTTTATGGTGACTATTTAGTAACTAATGTTGAACGTTACCGCGGTGGCCTAACGAGTAGCGACGAAGCTTTAAAGAAGCTCGATACATTAGTGGTAGTAAAAGAAAATGAGTTTTCATTTTGGGATGGAACGATTTATGAAAATCCTGTTTATGAAATTGAAGACCACCCAGTCTCAAGTGGTGAGGGTAATGTCCCTAGCTCAGCTGAAAGGTTTGGGAGTTTCTACGGTTATGGTCATGAAAGAGACAATATCAGAACGCTAAATGTGTATAGCAAAGAATCCAATGAGTCTCCTTACATGTTTGAAGTGGTGGAAGATGAGCTCTGGATGTTTTTAGACGGCTGGTTTTACAGGCTTGAAAGAGCCTCCTTTGATGGTGAACCGCTTTCTTTTAATAAGAACGCTCGCTCCTGCTTAAATAATCAAATCAGAGGATGATGTCATGACCGGTTTGCAATTCACCCTAACGCTACCCGGCGTTGACGAGATCGCGGTGATCGATTTTACCCACCGCGAAGCCCTTTCCCAGCCCTTTGAGCTGGCGCTCAACCTGGCCAGTAAAGACGGCAGCCTTGATGCTGCCGAGCTTCTGGATCGTGAAGCCACCTTGACCATTTGGCAGGACGGTGAACCGCTGCGGCGGGTCCATGGCATTATTGCTGAATTCGGCCAGGGCGACCGTGGCCACCGCCGCACCTTTTACTCCCTAGTATTGCGCCCGGCGTTATGGCGGCTTTCGCTGCGCCAGAATTCGCGAATTTTTCAAAAGGTCGACCCGCTCACGATCATTAATACCCTGTGCGACGAACGGGGTATTACCGATGTGAGCTTTGCGGTTAACCGCGAACTCGCCGAGCGCGAGTACTGCGTGCAATACCGCGAGACAGATCTTGCCTTTATTGAGCGGTTAGCCGCCGAAGAAGGCCTGTTCTACTTCCATGAATTTGACGAGAGCAGCCACCGGCTGGTCTTCGCCGATGACCCTCAGGTGCTTACCAATCTCGGCGAACGCCCCTACAACAGCCGCGCCGGTGGCACCGCTCCAATGCGCCATGTGCGCAAGCTAAGCCATAAGGCCCGCGTCGCGGCCGCTTCCGCCACGCTCAAAGATTACAGCTTTAAAAATCCTGCTTATGCACAGCTACATGAACACCTGGGCCGTGATGTTGAAGCCCATGGTCAAAATACGGACTACGAACACTACGACTACCCTGGCCGTTATAAGCAGGATGCTTCTGGCGAGCCTTTTACCCGTATTCGTTTAGAGCAGCTGCGCCGCGAGGTTATTACCGCCCAAGCGGAAAGCGACCTGCCTGAGCTGGCCCCCGGCCTGCGCTTTACCCTGAGCGATCACGATACCGACAGCCTCAATCGCGATTGGCAGGCCATTAGCGTTCTTCACCACGGTGAACAGCCCCAGGCGCTGGAAGAAGACGGGATGACGCAGAACGATGGTAGCGGTATGACCCGCTATCACAACCAAGTCACCCTCATCCCCGGCGATGCCCCCTGGCGTGCAACGCCCAACCCAAAACCCCTGGTTGATGGCCCCCAAGTGGCCTTTGTGGTGGGCCCCGAAGGCGAAGAAATTCACTGCGACGAACACGGTCGAGTTAAAGTCCAGTTCCCCTGGGATCGCTACGCTGAGCCCAACGACACGGCAAGCTGCTGGGTACGGGTCGCCCAAGGTTGGGCAGGCGGCGGTTACGGCAGTATCGCTATCCCACGTATCGGCCATGAAATAATTGTTTCGTTTTTAGAGGGCGACCCGGATCAGCCCTTGATCACTGGCCGGACCTATCACGCTGTCAATACCGCCCCTTACCCCTTGCCGGAGCATAAAACCCGCACCGTCATCCGTACACAAAGCCATAAAGCCGAAGGCTTTAACGAACTGCGCTTTGAAGACGAAGCGGGCGAAGAGCAAATCTGGCTCCACGCCCAGAAAGATTTAGAGCTGCTCACGCTTAATGACCGCACCGAAGAGATCCAGCGCGATAGCCACCTCAAGGTACACAACGACCGCATCAGCGAGATCGACAACAACGATCACCACACGGTGCATAACAACCGCCATACCCAGGTAGACGGCGACGACCACCTGATGATCGACGGCACCCGTCATGAAAAAATCGGCCAAGCCCAACTGCTGGAAGCCGGGCAGGAGATTCATCACAAAGCGGGCATGAAAGTGGTGATTGAAGCCGGTGCGGAAATCACCCTAAAAGCAGGCGGCAGCTTCCTCAAAATTGACCCCGGCGGCGTCACCATTGTTGGCCCGCAGGTCAAAATCAACTCTGGTGGTAGCCCTGGTTCGGGGAGTGGGCAGGCGGCACAAGGGCCGCAGTTGCCGGTGGAAGCGGAAGCCGAGAGCCACCAATCGGTGGCGCCCATTAACCGCCCAGCTCAGCTTAAAACCCTGCTCAAAGCACCGGCCCGCTGTGAGATTTGTGAAGATTTGAGTCAGGGAAATAGCTAGATGGAACGACCGCAAGCAATGACACATGCATTGGTGGATGGCGTACGTTACCCCAATGCCTTCAAACGCTTGTATAGCCGCGATGACATTGAAGATATCGAGCCCCTGTACCTGATGACTCGCTGGTCATCGTTAGCCGAGCAGGGGCCGATACTGGTACGTCTTAAAAGCAGCCTTCTAGCGGATGAAGCCCATGCTGGCGACGAGGAATTGTATCGTTCGCTTTCGTTGCTGAGCAGCCAAGCAAGCACGGGGGAGTTGGGTAGGCACCTTGGTCAGTTGGTGACATTCCAAGGGCAAGGGGGGCACGAACAGCTATTGCGCTTTGCTGACCCACTGGTCACAAGGCATTGGCTGGCCAGCTACGAAAGTGCTCTACCGGCAGACATTATGGGGCCCATCGACACGTGGTGGGTGGCGGAGTGGGCGCCAAACTGGGTAGAACCTAGGCCGCTGGCGTGGCAAATGTTTCGCTCTCATCTCAGCCAAGCATCAACAACACCGGAACCGGCAACTTCTTTTCCGCCGATGGGAAGCGCGCAGTTGAGAGCCCTTGATGCAGTAGACCGCTGGCAGCTCAAGGAGCGCCTTACGGATTACTTCAGAGAGCATATGTCCGAGGCATGGCAACAGCTTCCTGTTGAGGGGCGCGGTATATGGCTGGAAGAACGCTTAAACGAGGCCATTGCGTGGGGAGCCAGCACGGAACGCCAGCTCGCTATTTGGGCTAGCCTGAGCCTGCGCTGGGGCGAGCACTTTATGGCCGCTAGCGACGGTTTATATGCCCGTTGGGTGGTGCAAACGACCGAGAAAAAAACGCTTTCAAGGCAAGAGCAACTTTATGCGTTAGATGCTTGGAGTCGAACTCAAGAGGCTATTCCAGATGACGATGCCAAATGACTAAGCCAAATGACATCGCCCAAGCGTCACTATTAAAAGACGAGAACTCTTATGGATAATCCGGATACTCAGTCCCAGGCACGCGATGCCGCCTTTGATGAAACGCCGATTGGTGGTGTTTGTCCTTTGCTGCTGGATGTCACGCTGTTCCCCGTGCGCTATGCCATTGATGAAGCGCCTGATCAGGCGGGTGCGCCGGCCCCTCACCCAATGGCAGAGCAGTGGCAAGGGCCTGGTTACCCTTCCATTGAAACCCGCAGCTATACGCTAAGACAACTGCGCGATGGCTGGCTATATGTATGGGTAGACGAAGAGGGCGAACAGCGGATCGACGAGTATCGCGTGGAAGGTGCGACGTTCAATGGTGAACCGCACCTTACCTACTCGACATGCACACCCATCGCAATGGCCTACTCCTCGGTGCAGTGGACTGAGCGTATTCACGAGCACATGCTTGAAAACGCTGACGCGCGGCAGCGTTTGATGCGCCCAGTGGATCTAATGGCCGCGATGAGTGGCACTGGAGACGGCGCGTCACTCTCTGCCCACGTAGGCCCCTTAACCCAGCTCGCTGAGCATGTTGCTGATATCACGCCCGATGGCGCGGTTGATGGTTTCACGAGCACTACCGTATCGACCGTTGAAAGAGAAGAATCGGCAGAAGCCAGTGAAGGCAGCGACGAAGAAGGCATCTATCAGCTACTCGCCGTAAAACCTGAAATTACTCAGGACAGCGTATTAGCAGAAGTGGAGAAGCACGATGAAGCCGTGTTTGTAGCGCTTGATGATGATTTGGGAATCGTTAACGACCTCACGATGGCATTACTAGGTCGGCAGCTTGAATTAGAGGCTTTTCTGGATGAGCATGGTCACCGCTTAGAGACGGCGTTAGTCACACAGTCATTATGTGGCCCTGACGACAATGACATACCGAAGGACGTTAGGGATGACCCAGAAAAGCTACGGCAGGCCCGACAGCTCATTCAACAACGATTAGAAGCCAAGCAGGCTCAAGACCTTTCTACGGCCGTCAACCGTGGCTCGCCTTTTGGGCGCTCTGGCTCTGCTCTGCAGCGCCAACATGAAGAGCGGCTGTCGTCTATTGATGCCGAATTGGAAGCGTTTGGTATTGAACCTCCTGATAGTGATGACTTTGAAGCCTGGAGAAATAAAAGTCTCTGGCGCAGCGATGTGCGTTATCAAGAGGCGGTTGCCTATATCAATACCCATCAGCCCCAACTTGAGCGCTTGCAGCGTCATGTACAAGCCAGCCTTGATGATACGTTAGTGTGGCTTGATCGGTTGCCTGCCGATGGGGAAGGGGTTTGCTATGATCCCTGCGACACTGACCAAAGCCACTGTTTAATGGAGTTTGCTTCTTTAGTTGGGCAAGCTATTGGCGCCTCAGAGGCGGGGCGGGAATGGCTGACCAAAACATTCTGTGAACGTGACACACTGATTGGCACTAGTCTGTTTAATTTTACGCCTGCACTAGGCACTGCGTTTGACGCGATTGCCCACGAGTGGTCGGAAGGCACTGTACCCGACGAAGACGCCGGTATCAGTATCAGTCATGCCACGGACGTTGGAAATGCCGCAGGTAATGCCAAAGGTGTATTGGATCTTGAGAGCGTACAACAGTCGGCTATTTACCAGAGGCTAGCTCGCCCCTTTAAGGATAGCTTTGAGGTAATGCAAGCTGTTGTGGCAGGGGCTGGCAGATCAGCCTGGGAATCGCTCGCCTATCAAGCTCTTCCTGCTGCAGGCGCGGGCGCACAGGTGGGTGCTCAAGCGGTAGTGAGAGGAATTACCAGCGCAATGCTGGCCGCGTTCATCCATCCCGATAACGTGGCAGCGAATGCACGCTTAGTGCGCACTGAGGACTTTGAGGCTCGTCATCGTCGCTGGCGGAACAACATAATACGCCGTGAGAATCGATTAAAAGGACAGCAAGCTGCGCTAGCTAGGCCAGCTACACGTCAAGCGCGTGCTTCTCAACTTCGAGATATTAGTGCCCAACAAAAAGCGCTTAATGAACTGGGCACAAATGAGCCCAAACGTATTATTGCGTATCAAGGCGCTGACGCCACGGGAGGCCCTACAGAAACACTAGGCTTTGATGAATTACGTGAACAGCACCGGCTTCGTGCTGAGCAGGCGGCAGGTGGTGTGGCCGCAGCCCGTCAACGTATGACACGTTGGATGGATAGTCGAGGCATCGGCGGTTTGCCGCTGCTAGTAGCTGCACTTAACTTGCTAAATGTTACCGACAGCATTCGCACCGCTCAGCAAGAAGGCGTGAGTCAGGCAGACATGGAGAAGATCGCAAGCCAAGCGAGCTATGCCACAGCAGCCATCATGTCGCTATGGGTCATGCCATATTGGCAGCGTCATGCTAATCAAACGGCTACGCTGCGTGGTTCTATCATGAGTATTACGCGAGCGGGTGTGACGACATGGCAAGCGGCTGGACAGGCTGGTGTTGCGCGTATCGCCGCTAAGCTCGCAAGTCGCGTTGCGGGCATGTCAGCATTTGCGGCAATTGGTGCAGGTGTAGAAACATGGCAAATAGCACAACAGTTCGAAAAGGCTTCGAGTAATGATGAACAAAAAGCACTTTTGGCTAAGGGCTTAACAACAGCAGGAATGACAATTGTAGGTGGAACTCAGTTATTGGGTGCGGTAGCAGGTCGCTGGGTTGCCTTTGGTTGGATATTGGCACCCTGGGCTAGTTGGGCATTATTAGCCCTCAGCGTAGGCTACTTAATTTCTTCCATGCTGGCCGATTACTACCGCCGGGATGGGGTGCGACTCTGGCTTTATCAAAGTACCTGGGGAAACGCCAACAAATGGTCGGATAGTGATGAAGAGAATACGGCTGAACTGCGCGCTCTGAACGAGGCACTGTTTGCCCCTGCTCTTAAGCTCACGCCGGTGGTGAAAACAGAGTTTGATATGTCAAAGACCATGTCGTCCTACTCCCCGGGTAGGCAGGTTATCACCCTGCAAGGGTATTGGGTGCAGTTAGCCCTACCTGCTACGCTGGCTGGGGAAGGCGTCTCGGTTTCTGAGCAGGTGTCGGGAGGCTTTTGGGCGCCTGCTGCAAGTTTTCAAGAGCGACCATTACAGGGAGAAGAGCGGGAGTTGCCCGGTGCCTCTCAGTACCAGGCAGATGAACCATTACGAGTATGGCAAGCGTGGCTTCCTGCTGAACGACTGGCAGAGGGAGAACCCTTTCTCATGGAAGTCGCCTATGATGAAGCCATTTATAGTGATACCAACGGCGGGCTCAGTTTCACCTTTTTCAAACCGGAGCCCAGTGAGGGTAAGCGCGACGTGGAAGTCAGCGAGCGCTTCCGTGGTACCGACAACTCCGTCAAAGTGCCTCTAACAGTACCTGCTGTTTAACTAATTGAAGAGTGTAATAAGTATGTGGTTTATTCAACCCAAGCGAGACTATGTGGCGGCAATGCCATGGAAACATCTAGACGAGCCAGCGATAATGATGTGGCAGATCCGTACTAGAGATTACTATACACTCCCAGCTAATGTTATTCTGCTTGTTATGGCTTTTTTTTCTATGCTAATAGGGCTTTGGTTTGCGTTTGGCTGGGGGCTTGAAGGTACAGTTGAAAAGACTTTTATTGGTGGAGGTATATTCTTTTTCGGTATTCTTGTTACTATGAGCATGACCCACCAAACATCTATTATTGCGTATCGGTTAACAGATGAGCGTATAGAGGTTTTTTCTTGGAAGCCACAGATTGACTCAGTTAAACCCGTCATGAAATGGACAGCTATAGTGTCCGGTATTGTGGTTATATTTTTGGTGTTTTTTAATCCTGACTTTATTGTTGCCGCTATTGGCCCCGTCGGTATTGGTGTCATGGCGGCGTTGATGGGTAATTCTAAAGGCTACCAATCTATGGTGAGAGATGAAGATTATCATGTGATAGATTGGCCAAATGCAGAAGACATTGCAGTTTGGAGAAAACGCAACCTGATTGGATTACGCTTCACTTGGTATAATGAGGATGGGTCCCATTATTCTGTTTATAGTAAAGTGTATTGCCGTCATCAAGACTTCGAAGAGTGTCTGTCATTCTTTAGGAAGCGCCTGCCTGATACGCCATATCGTGAAGGAAAGCTTATTGTGCATTCGCACTTTGCGACATTACCAGAGTAAGTGTTTTAAGCTTAGTTCTACGCCAACCATTTCGTGCCCGTCCGTCCCCGCGGAACCGGGCATTTTACTTCCAGTGTAGAGTTTGTCCTGGTTACTCCTCTATCGCCATCTGTGACTACAATGCTTAGGCAACTGCAGGTGGCTCCTCTACCAAGCAGATTATCCGTTACGAGTGTGGCAAGCGTGGCTCCCTGTTGAACGATTGGCCGCCGGAGAGCCCTTTCTCATGGAAGTCGCCTATGATGAAGCCATTTATAGTGATAACAACGGAGGGCTCAGTTTCACCTTTTTCAAACCTGAGCCCCGTCAGGGTAAGCGCGACGTGGAAGTCAGCGAGCGCTACCGCGGTACCGACAACTCCGTCAAAGTGCCTCTAACGGTACCTGCTGTTTAACTAATTGAAGAGTGTAATGAGTATGTGGTTTATTCAACCCAAGCGAGATTATGCGGCGGAAATGCCATGGAAGCACACGGATGAGCCAGCGATAATGACGTGGCAGATTCGTGCGCGGGATTACAATACGTTTATTGCCAATATTTTGTTTTTTATAAATTTTATTATTTCACTTGCAGTGGGGTTTGCAATTTTTTCTTTTAATGAGCCTAGTGTGTCTTTATTTTTATTGGGAGCAGGGGGAGGGGGGGGGTCTTGCTTGTTAGCATGGGTATGACTCACCAAACATCTATTATTGTTTATCGCCTAACGGATAAGCGTATAGAGGTTTTTTCCTGGAAGCCGCAAATTGACTCAGTCAAGCCAGTAATGAAATGGACAGCTATAGTGTCCGGTGTTGTGGTGTTTTTTTTGGTTTTTATTAATCCTAGCTTTATTATCGCAGCGATTGGCCCCGTCGGCATTGGTATAATGGCGGCGTTGATGGGTAATTCTAAAGGTTACCAGTCTATGGCGCGAAACCAAATGGAATATGAGATTGCTTGGCGGGATGCGAAGAAAATTTATGCGTACCCAAGTAGAAGCATTATTGGCTTAAACTTGTATTGGGATAATCCTGAGACAGGAGAGGAGATGAAAAATTTTGTTAAAGCAATATTTGTTCCTAAAAATAAGTATGAGGATGTTCTTGGTTATTTTAAAAAAAATATTTCTGAAGTCCCTGTTATAGAGGGAAAATTTGATGTTTATCATGTTTAAATGAAATAAGATTTTCTCTCTAAGCTAGTTTTTACTTGAAAGGGTAGGCTGAAAACTTAATTAGCATATGTTTGGTGCTTAATTAGTATTGGCAGAGCCTACCTGCATGGCTTTCTTTTGAGATTATATCAATTTCACCATAAGGAGCTTTTGGGCGCCTTTTGCGTGTTTTCAAGAACGCTACAAGGGGAGGCGCGGAAGCTACCCGGGGCCTCCGTTTACCCAGCAGATGATCCGTTACGAGTATGGCAGGCGTGGCTGTGGAGGACGGCAATGAGCATTTGGAGCACTATTTACGGGAGCTACAACGTATTACTCAAGCAGCTCATATCACCCTGGAAGAGGTTTATTCAGATAGCTGGATACCCAATTTCGTGCGAGAGCCAGATCACTATATTATGGCGCTGCATTTACCAGGAATAACGCCTGCAGCGCTCCTGCCCCCTTTGGCAGGCAAAGCTCTCATGCGTATCTCCCTGAAAGCCTGGCAAGTGCAGCCAGTCAAGATAAGGCCTCGGGAAGGTACCATTCAAGCCGCAGAAAGCTGGTTGGATGCGTCAACTGAGTTGTCACAGACGCTAGTAGTCAGCGCGGACGAGGATGATGGCCATGCGATCCTTTCAGGTAGCACACCTGCGCATCGCCCTACTGAACGGGGCTATAGCACCGAGCATTGGGTTGTCGGTATCCAGCTTGAGCAACTGGATGGTGAAGGCGACTACCAAGCAAGCGAAACATATATCTATATTGACCCCCGTGGCGGGGTAGGCAGTGGCAAGCGCTATACGCCTTCCACTTTTGCGCGGCGCGGTGATCCTGGTCGTTGGCAACGAATTGAGGCTTGAAGTTTTTATGTTACTGCAAACAGGATTTCAATTATGAGTCAGCAGATACCGAAGTTGCCTCAGCCCGATGCAACTCAGCCCCACCACTCCGGGGAAACCCAGACTATTCCCGGTGGTCGCATTACTTACTTAGCCCCTAAACCCTTGCCCACTGGGCACAAGGCGCTTGACCTAAACAGTACAATAAGCACTTTTAATGAGACATGTTTGGACATTGGTGGGGGGTATTCCACAGCTTTTGGCTGGCAGCTAATGATAGGTGTGATACTTGGAGCCTTTTTATTATGTGCTGTAGTTTTTCCTAGCATTGCTTGGTTAACTATGCTGGACGCGCCCTTTAATTTCATATGGGATACCTACGCGTTCTTTTTCTGGATAGGCCTAGGCGGGGGGGGGCTTGTTTTTTAGCGATGTACTCAGGGCACTGGACTAGTCTTCGGCGTTTGCGTGATACCCTGCCTGTTCGCTTTCATCGCCAGCGCCGCGAGGTATGTTTTGCCCTGGATGACACCCAAGAAACCGTCATCGTCCCGTGGGAATCCCTGATGGCTTGGGTGGTAGAGGCTCGTGGCGTGACTCAATACGGTGTTCAGCAGCAGTACGGTATGGGATTTGGCTATGCGCATCCAGAAACGGGCCAGTGGCTAAAGCTGGAGTTTATGTCCATGGCAAAGCCCTTGGCCATTAGTCACTGGGAAGCGATCCGTGCCTATATGGAATATGAGGTTAATTCACTTGCTGAGGTGCAAGACCCTCAAGTCGTCAGGGGCAAGGGTGATCCTCCCTGGGAAGGCGTGCATACGCTACGAAATGCGCGGCGTCATATCAATCAGCGCCGGACCAATGGTGAGATCGGCTGGCTATACTGGGGCTGTTGGTACGCTATCGACATCATTCAGCTCTGGAACCTACCTGGTTACTTGACCGAGTGGGATAACAAACGCCTTCGGAAAACGCGGCCTAACTTATTGCCAGCCGAAATGGTGGAGTGGTCAACACCATTGCCTGAAGAAAAGTGGGCCAAGCCGAGCGAAGAGCTGGTAAGGCTCTCTGAAGAAGTCAGGCGGATTCGTAACGTCGACCCACAGCGCCCTATCGAAGACGTGTTTGCTGAAGCTTATAAGAGGCAGGGGCTGGAAGCCTGATAAGTGGGTTGGTCAAGCGAACGCAGTACCTTGCCATCAGCACAAAGGCGAATACCTCCTGCTAATGGTTAATCTCACCCACCTCGATTGATGTTTTGGGGGGAGGGCAGCATGCTTTCCCCGGCCTCAGCGCAGCTTATCCTATCTCTCTATTAACTCCAGCAATTTTGGCTTTCCGCGTGACCCTGCCGGGCGGCCATTTTCCAGATGAGGAAACCCTCTCGTTTGGGCTATGGGGCGTGCCAATGAGTGGTGCTCATCAGGATCTTACCCGGGATGTACTGGCCTATTCGCATCAGGCCACTGAAAGGGAAGGTAAAGGAGTTACCTATCACTTTGCACCCGAAGCGCTGAGCCAGTTCCACTTTGTGCGGCTGGTGGTGCGCTTACGGCTTAATGGCGAATCCTCCACCCAGGTCTACGAGTTGCATCGCCGTGGCCGCTCCCTTTCCAGCGAATGGCGTCGCGTGGAAGCCCTGACAGATAGTTTTTTCAGTAGTGTTAAATTAGGTACCTGGCCCAGCATGCCGCTGACCCCCTGGGCACCCTGAACAAGGATGAAGCATGTTTAAAACTACTCCCAAGAAAGCGCTGCCCCCTATGCGGGCTGGCGAACGGGAAAGCCGCGCCGGGGGCGAGCAGTACTGCCTAAGCCCCTTGCCGTTACCGGTGAATAGTGAGTACGCCGTGGATGTGGCCCATATTAATGTCCGCCATGATGAAGCCACCATGGATATTCGCCAGGGGGCCAGCCCGGATAGCATGATGACGGCGGGGCATATGCTGAGCGTAGGCGTCGTAGCCATGATGGCTTTCTTCCTGATTGTATGGATAGGCATCGGTGGATTCCCTCTTGACCCGCAGTTAGCCGCCGCATGGGGGGGGGGGCTTTACATTGTTTTTCTATTTGTATTTATGCTCAGCATCGTCTGGATGAACACATTATTAAGGCGTATGCCTCCCATTCGTTTAAACCGTCAGCGCCGTGAAGTAGCTTTTGTGGTTGATCCTGCTAGTCGCTTTTGGCTTCCTGCTCCTCAAAATCTATGGGTAGTCTCTATCGTAGGGGCGATCGCGATGGGAAGTGGGTTGGTTGTGGTGATCGACTTAGCCGAGTGGCTTCGAGGTGCTGAAGATTTATTTCCGCTAACAGTCTTCGTTATCCATACGTCCGCCATGATTTTTCTCTTTGTTTACCCCCCTATCTACGATCTCATCTGCCGACTCTGCAAGCGCGAGCGCCGTACGGTGCTGGTGCCTTGGGAAGAGGTAGTGGCAGTCTGTGGTTTCAACCCTAGCTTGGGGCCGGGGGCGATCACCGGTTTTGGCTGGAACTTTGCGCTGCTGCCCCCTGATCCAGAGCGCCCCGGCTACACTCTGCCTGGGGCGGGTATCATTGTCAGCGTGGGCGGGCTGCCAGGGGCGCTGTCCCAGTGGGAGTACATTCGCCGCTTTATGGAAGAAGGCGCCGAGGCCATCACCCCCGCCGCCCGTGAATGGGGCGTAGAATGGTACGACGCCTACGTGGCCCGAGAAAAAGCCGAATGCGAACGCACCAACGACATGGCCCGCTGGCGGCGCTTTCGGCGTAAGCGTATTTGGGAACATGCCCGTTTTGCTCACTGGTACACCGAGTACCGCATGAAACATATCCTACCCAAGGCCGTGCCCAGTGACTGGCTGGCGGAGTGGTCGAAGCCCATACCTGAATCCCAATGGGCCAAGCCCTCTCAGGCTGTGAGTGAGCTGGGTGAGCACCTGCGTGCGGCTTACCAACGCGGCGAGAAGTTTATTGAGATGGGCGATATCGAAAAGCGGTTTGGAGTGGTGGTTCCTGCGGTTAGCGAGAAGAGTTATCTCTCGTTCCCGTTTAGAGCAAATGTACAACCAGCATGAGCAATGTCCCCTGAGAAATAAGAAGTAGTACGACCTTGCCTTTACCAAGCGTTTAGCCGCCAAAGAGGGCCTGTTCACTACAATGACTTTGAAGATAGCGATGACCTTCCCAACCTCCCCTTTCAGATAAGCCCAACGCAGCGCAGCAACTGATGATCTATAGTGCTTCTCACCGATCAAGTTGCTGCCTATTTTAATAGCGCTTGTCGTTGTCAACGCATCTACAAAGGGAAGAGTGAATGCGATCAAAGTATCAGCACCAAACGTTTACGGAGTGTGCATTGATAGCCTTAGCGCTGGTGGTCGTGGCGTTAATGTTATGGAAGCTTGTGGGCCTACTGATTTTGATTTTTGGCGCGGTGGTCGGCGCCTGTATATTGCAAACGTGCATGGTGCCCTTTTTAAGATTGGGTACTCCACGCTGGCTGGCGCTGTTGACAGTCATTGTGATGCTAAGCCTGGCGTTGGGGTTAACGAGCTGGGCATTTGGTACCCAGGTCGCGGACGAGTTGGAGTCGTTGGTGGTGCTGCTGCCTGAAGCGTGGGAACAGCTGCAAGAAAGAATAGAAGGCTCGCAGTTAGCGCCCTTGGTGGATAACGCCGCTGAGAGGGCGGGGGACCTATTTGGCGATGGTATTTCTCAAGTGGGCATGGTGGTGGTTTCCATGGGCGGCAGTATTGTTAGCTTTTTCGCGCTGATTGTCGGCATGGTTTATTTTGCTGCCCAGCCGGGTCTTTATCGCCGTGGTTTATTATTACTTGCGCCGATTAAAAGCCGTGCACGTCTGGGGGAGGCGCTGGATGAGAGCGGTAAAGCGCTACGCTATTGGCTCGGCGGGCAGTTAGTCGCCATGGCGGTTACTGGGCTACTGGTGGGGGTAAGTATGTGGCTATTAGGCGTGCCTGCCCCACTTGGCTTGGGGCTAGTGGCAGGTCTATTGGATTTTGTGCCGCTGGTAGGGCCACTGGCCGCCGCTATTCCTGCGCTGTTGCTGGCTTTTACCGTGAGCCCTCAAACCACGCTATTTGTGTTGATCGCTTATACGATTATTCAGCAGATAGAGGGCAATATTGTACAGCCGCTGGTACAACAGCGGGCAGTTCATTTGCCGCCAGCCATGCTGCTGTTTTCGCTGTTTGCGGCCAGTACGCTGTTTGGGTTAGCAGGTTTGATACTGGCCGCACCGTTGACGGTGGTGGCATTTGTGTTAGTGAACCGGCTTTATGTCACGCGTGAGGAAGATGAACAGCCGTGAGATAAGTCGTCATGAATATTGTTGCACAAATAATTGTGCGCTGATTATTAGCAGCGTTAAGCTTGTCATCACTGACCTTAATGGCTATCAGCGCTGCTTCTTAACAGGCGCTTCTTGTCACTGCTTTTGTGATTGTTAAAGGTGAATTATATGTCTACAACGACGGTTGCTGCGCCTCAGAGCTATCGCGTGCCACTCATCGCCACGGCGGCGATAGTGCTTGGCGCGTTGCTAGTGGGCGTGGTGTTTGAAGCGAATACGGGCCTACTGATGATTGTCGGCGGGCTGTTTGGCATGGTGCTCTATCACGCTGCGTTTGGCTTTACTGCCGCGTGGCGAGTATTCATCACTGAGCGGCGTGGACGTGGGCTGCGTGCTCAAATGGTAATGCTGGCCATTGCCGTAGTGTTATTCTTCCCCGCCCTTGGGGCGGGGTCGCTGTTTGGTACACCTGTGACAGGGTTTGTCTCACCCATCGGTATCTCGGTATTAGTGGGGGCGTTTCTTTTTGGTATTGGCATGCAATTGGGCGGCGGTTGTGCCTCGGGTACGCTATTTACGGCGGGCGGTGGTAACGCGCGCATGCTGATCACGTTGGTGTTCTTTATTGTAGGTTCTGTGATTGGCTCTGCGCATTTTGCCTGGTGGCAGAGCTTGCCTGCTTTTCAGCCGGTATCGCTGGTAAATGTTGCCGGTGTGGGTGGTGGGATTGCGATTAGCTTGGTGCTGTTTGCGGCTATTGCTGCCTTTACCTGGGTGATGGAGAAACGCCGTCATGGCCAGTTAGAACAGGCCCCTATTGTCACTAAACATGGTTATGAGCGTTGGCTTACCGGCCCTTGGCCGCTTGTGGCGGGCGCAGTAGCGCTGGCGTTGTTGAACTTTGCAACCTTAGCACTGGCCGGGCGCCCATGGGGAATTACCTCTGCGTTTGCGCTGTGGGGTGCTAAAGGCTATGAGCTGATTGGCGGTGATGTAAGCCAGTGGGGCTATTGGCAGGCGCCAGCCAATGCGGCGGCGTTGGAAGCGAGCGTGTGGAGTGATATCACCACGGTCATGAACGTCGGTATTATGCTCGGCGCGCTGGCAGCTGCCAGCCTGGCGGGGCGCTTTGCGCCTAATTTTAAGATCCCACTGAAGTCGGTGCTCGCTGCGATTATTGGCGGCATTATGCTGGGCTATGGAGCCCGCTTGGCGTTTGGCTGCAATATTGGCGCCTACTTCAGTGGTATTGCCTCCGGCAGCCTGCACGGCTGGGTGTGGATGGTGGCGGCGTTCGCGGGGAATATGGTTGGCGTTAAGCTGCGCCCCTTCTTTTTTGAAGGCGTAGAAGGGCCTCAGCCGACGGCCAAAAGCTGCTGATTTTCTTTACATCTGACCTATTGTTTTGAAGATGCCCCGACTTTTTTGTTGAGGCATTTTTTTACGCTTATAGCGGGTCTCTTCTACCTTTGTATCAGGAGCATGTTACATTACCTCCAAACGCCGTAAACGCCTGATGTTGCTGCATTGCAGCAGTGATTGACATAAAAAAGAGAGTGCTTATGACTACCCAGAGTAAACGCCCCCTATACCTTCCTTACGCCGGTCCTTCTTTACTCGAAATGCCGCTATTGAACAAAGGCAGTGCGTTTACTCAAGAGGAGCGCCTAGCGTTTAATCTGATGGGGTTGCTGCCGCAAAAGGTAGAGACCATTGAGGATCAACTGGAACGCGTCTATCGCCAATACCAGCAGTGCCACAGCGATCTAGAAAAGCATATCCATCTGCGTGGCATTCAAGACGATAACGAAACGCTCTACTTCCGTCTGGTTTCCCAGCACCTTGAAGAGATGCTGCCGATTATTTATACCCCTACCGTCGGTCAGGCCTGCCAGGAATTCTCAAATATTTATCGTAACCACCGTGGTTTGTTCATTAGCTACCCTGACCGCGAGCATATGGAGGATATTCTCCGAAGTGCCACGAAAGATAACGTTAAAGTTATCGTGGTGACGGACGGGGAACGCATTCTCGGCTTAGGAGACCAGGGGATCGGGGGCATGGGTATCCCGATTGGAAAACTGGCGCTGTATACCGCCTGTGGTGGCATTAGCCCCGCTTATACGCTGCCGATCATGATTGATGTGGGTACCAATAATAAAGCGCTGCTGGATGACCCTATGTACATGGGCTGGCGCCATGAGCGGGTAGGCCAAGAAGAGTATGACGCTTTCATGGCAGAGTTTATTACTGCTGTAAAACGTCGCTGGCCCAATGTGCTGCTGCAGTTTGAAGATTTTGCCCAGGCCAATGCCGTACCGCTGCTAGAGCGTTATCGGAACGAGCTATGCTGCTTCAACGACGATGTTCAAGGCACGGCCTCTGTGGTGGTAGGTACCTTGATGGCGGCCTGCCAAGCTCGCGAAGAGACTATCGCTCAACAGCGCGTGGTATTCGTGGGCGGTGGTTCGGCGGGTTGTGGTATTGCCGAGCAGGTGGTGGTGGCAATGGAAGCTGAAGGTTTGACTGAAAGCGAAGCCCGGGCGCGAATTTATATTGTTGATCGAGATGGTTTGATGACCAACGATCAAGAGTGGCAGCGCGATTTTCAGCGCCGTTTAGCCCACGACGCTTCGTTGGTGGCGCAGTGGAACGGGCAAGGGTTAGAAGAGACGATTGCGCAGGTCAAGCCTACGGTGTTGATTGGCGTATGCGGGCAGCGCGGAATTTTCACCGAGCAGGTGGTTCGTACCATGCACGCAGGCTGCGAGCATCCGGTGATCATGCCGCTCTCCAATCCTACCTCCCAGGCAGAGGCAACGCCTGAAGATGTGATTCGCTGGACCGATGGGCAAGCGCTCGTTGCCACTGGTAGCCCCTTTGCACCGGTGGTCTACAATGGGCGCACTTACCCTATTGCCCAGTGCAACAACGCCTATATCTTCCCAGGCATTGGGTTGGGAGTGATTGCCGCCAGTGCCACTCGAGTAACTGACGAGATGCTGATGAGCGCCTCCCGGGCGCTTGCTCGCGAGGCGCCATTAGTGAAAGAGGGCAAAGGTGCACTGTTACCGCCGCTGTCACGCATTCGGCATATCAGTAAGTCGATTGCCTTTGAAGTGGCCGCTCAGGCTCAGCAGAACGGTGTGGCACTGCAAACCAGTGGTACGGCGTTGCGTGAACTCATTGAAAAAGCCTCTTGGTCGCCGGATTACCGCAGCTACCGCCGCCGCGCGTTCTAAGCACGCGTTTATAGATAATTTGATCAATAGGCCAAAAAAAGCCCCCACCGAGGTGGGGGCATGCAAGCATTGGTAAGGTTTACCCTTTAGGCTGCGCCGATCATCTTGCGCAGCACGTAGTGAAGGATACCACCGTGGCGGTAGTAAGCCAGCTCGTTTGCGGTATCAATTCGGCACTTGGCATCAACGGTACGTTCCCCATCGCCATTTTTGATCACGACTTTCACCGTGCCGCCTGGTGTTAAGTCGCTTAAACCCGCAATAGAAATCTCTTCATCACCGGTTAATCCTAGCGTATGGCGGCTCTCGCCTTCGGCAAACTGCAGCGGCACAACGCCCATGCCGATTAAGTTAGAACGGTGAATACGCTCAAAGGATTCGGCGATGACCGCGCGCACACCCAGCAAGCGGGTACCTTTTGCTGCCCAGTCCCGTGAGGAGCCCGTGCCGTACTCTTTACCGGCAATCACGACCAGCGGCTTACCTTCCTCTTTATACTTCATGGCCGCATCGTAAATAGCCATTTGCTCGCCGCTGGGCACATGGCGTGTTTCACCGCCAACAACGCCATCCAACATCTCATTTTTAATACGCACGTTGGCAAAGGTGCCACGCATCATCACTTCATGGTTGCCACGGCGCGAACCATAAGAGTTGAAGTCTACCGGTTTGACGCCGTGCTCTTGCAGGTAGCGGCCTGCGGGGCTGGCAGGCTTAATAGCGCCTGCAGGCGAAATATGGTCAGTGGTGACCGAGTCACCCAGCATGGCTAGCACGCGGGCGCTGTGCACATCCTCAATGGCATCCGGTTCGCGACCCATGCCTTCAAAGAAGGGCGGGTGCTGAATGTAAGTAGATTCAGGCCACTGGTAGACCTTGCTTTCTGACACGTTGATCGCTTTCCAAACGTCATCACCCTCAAACACTGCGCCGTACTCTTTACGGAACATCTCGGTGTTAACCTTCTCGACGGCGTTAGCAATCTCTGCCTGTGTGGGCCAAATGTCTTTAAGGTAGACCGGCTCGCCGTTGCTGCCTTCGCCAATCGGCTCTTTGGTAAGGTCACGTTGAACGTTACCGGCCAGGGCGTAAGCGACTACCAGCGGAGGAGAGGCAAGCCAGTTGGTCTTAACCAACGGATGTACGCGGCCTTCGAAGTTACGGTTACCGGAAAGCACAGACGCAACAGCTAGATCGCCATCGTTAATCGCTTGCTCAATCTCATCCGGCAGAGGGCCGGAGTTACCGATACAGGTGGTGCAGCCGTAACCGACCAAGTTGAAACCTAACGCATCCAGATCATCGTTAAGCCCAGCAGCGGCAAGGTAGTCGGTGACCACTTTCGAGCCCGGCGCCAGTGAGGTCTTCACCCAAGGCTGGGTAGTCAGGCCTTTTTCCCGCGCCTTACGCGCCAGCAAACCTGCCGCCATCATCACACTGGGGTTGGACGTGTTAGTACATGAGGTAATCGCCGCAATCACGACGGCGCCAGGGTCCAGGCTGAAATCGTGATCATTCAGCTTAACGGCTTGGCTGGTGTCATGTTCAAAGCTACGCGCAACGCCCACGGCGGTTTGGCCACCTTCAGAGGAGAACTTGCCTTTGGCCGTTGAATCCGCTTTGGTATCTTCCTGCAAGAATTTATCAAAAGCCGCCGCCATGTCCTGAAGCGCTACCCGGTCTTGTGGGCGTTTGGGACCTGCAAGGCTGGCTTCCACCTCGGTCATGTCAAGATGCAGTGCGTCAGTGAAGATCGGCTCATCGCTCGGCTCGCGCCATAATCCCTGGGCTTTGCTGTAGGCTTCCACCAGCGCGACTTGAGCATCTTCGCGGCCAGTTAGACGTAGATAGTTCAGCGTCTCGTCATCTACCGGGAAGAAGCCGCAAGTGGCGCCATACTCAGGGGCCATATTGGCAATGGTCGCGCGATCCGCTAGCGGCAGATCTTTCAAACCATCGCCGTAGAACTCAACAAATTTACCGACAACGCCTTTTTTACGCAGCATTTCGGTGACGGTGAGCACTAGGTCAGTGGCGGTGATGCCTTCACGTAACTTACCCGTCAATTTAAAGCCGATGACCTCCGGAATCAGCATCGATACCGGCTGACCCAGCATCGCCGCTTCGGCTTCAATACCGCCCACGCCCCAGCCAAGCACGCCGAGGCCGTTAATCATGGTGGTATGTGAATCGGTCCCAACAAGTGTGTCTGGGTAGGCAAAGGATTTACCGTCTTCATCCTTGGTCCATACCGTTCTACCTAAATACTCCAGGTTGACCTGGTGACAAATGCCAGTGCCTGGGGGAACGACGCTGAAGTTATCAAACCCCTGCTGGCCCCAGCGTAGAAACTCGTAGCGCTCGCGGTTACGCTGCATTTCGATATCAACGTTTTCTTGAAAGGCGGCGGCGTTACCGAACTTATCAACCATTACCGAGTGATCGATGACCAAATCCACCGGCGTAAGCGGATTAATCTTAGCTGGGTCTTCACCTAATTTTTCCACGGCAGCGCGCATAGAGGCCAAATCAACTACGCCAGGTACGCCGGTAAAGTCCTGCATTAAGACCCGTGCAGGACGATAGCCAATTTCACGGCTGGATTTGCCCTCGGACTGCCAGTCGACCAGGGCCTGCATATCTTCTTCAGCGACGCTCTCGTCATCAGCGAAACGCAGTTGGTTTTCGAGTAGAATCTTGAGCGTTTTGGGGAGCCGGTCAATGTTGCCGAGAGTCTCGGCTGCTTGGGGCAGGCTGTAGTAGTGATACGTGGTATTGCCAACCTCTAGGGTGCTTAGCGTATCGGGGATCTTGCTCATGCCATTCTCCTCTGATTACTGGGCGTTTAGTGGCTTAAAACTCACTAGGCGCATCGGTCACGGTCTTCCTTTAGTATGGCTTAGCATCGTACTGATGATAGTAGTTATAGATGGGTGTTTGCACAGTCGCTTTCAAGGTTTCTTCGCCTAATAGCTTAGATGAAACCTTGCAATAGCTTGTACTTGACGCCATTTCAGGCAGACTCTTTGCGAAATTATCTGCAACATTATCAGTTAGCTCTTTACAAGGTGGTGTCATGGAAACTCGTCATGAGCGTTTGATTATTCTTGGATCTGGCCCGGCAGGCTATACGGCCGCTGTGTATGCGGCTCGGGCAAACTTGAAGCCGCTGCTGATCACCGGTATTCAAGCGGGTGGCCAGTTGACCACCACAACCGATGTCGATAATTGGCCGGGTGATGCGCAGGGTGTACAAGGCCCAGAGTTAATGGAGCGCATGAAGCAGCACGCTGAGCGTTTCAACACCGAAGTGCTGTTTGATCACATCAATGAGGTCAGCTTAGGCGAAAAACCGTTTACCTTGAAAGGCGATAGCGGCATTTATACCTGCGATGCGCTAATTGTCGCCACGGGTGCTAGTGCGCGTTACCTGGGTTTGCCTACCGAGCAGCAGTTTATGGGCCAAGGCGTTTCAGCCTGCGCTACCTGTGATGGTTTTTTCTACCGTAACCAGGAAGTGATTGTGGTCGGTGGTGGTAATACCGCTGTTGAAGAAGCGCTTTACCTCTCCAATATCGCCTCTAAAGTAACCTTGGTACACCGTCGCGATACCTTGCGCGCAGAGAAGATCCTTCAAGATAAGCTGTTCGAAAAAGCCGAGGCGGGCAAGATCGTCCTGGAATGGTTCCAGGAAGTGGAAGAGGTTCTTGGCGACAATTCAGGTGTTACGGGCGTGCGGGTGAAATCCACCAAAGACGGTTCAAGCAAAGAGATTCATGCACCGGGCCTGTTTATTGCCATTGGCCATAGCCCCAATACCGGTATCTTTGAAGGCCAATTATCTATGAATGGCGGCTATATCAAAGTGAACTCAGGCCTCGAAGGCAACGCCACCGCCACTAGTGTGCCGGGTGTGTTTGCCTGCGGCGATGTGATGGATCACATCTATCGTCAAGCGATTACCTCCGCGGGCAGCGGTTGCATGGCAGCGCTGGACGCTGAGCGCTACTTAGACGGTATCGCTGGGTAAATACTGGCTAGCATGAAGCGCCTAGCAATCGATAGGCGCTTCATCAATGCGTAAACGTCCCAGTTGGCTAAGCACCAGTCTTTTACCTTGAGTTCCATCAGCACTGCTATTTGAGCAAATTGCAAAACTGCCGTTGAACCCGCTGGTATAGCCTAATGCGCTAAAGCGGATGCGTGACCAGCCCCTGCTGTAAGTTACTTGCGTACCTGGTTGTGCAGGCACAATACGCAGAATATCATCTGCTGAAATGCCATCGGTATTATCACCTCGCACAATCATTAGCTCACCACCCCAATCATCGTGGCAGGCCCTACGGTTCTCAGCAGCGGGGCAAAGGGTAATCTGACTACGTTGACTAATCGCCGTATTACGCGCTAACGCAAAGGTGCTTTGTAACCGATTGACTTCGCTGGTCTGGGCGGTTCGATTTCCCAATGCTTGAAAGTTGGGAAGCCCCCAAGCAGCGATGATGCCCACCAGCAACAGCGTAATCATCAATTCAAGCAGCGTGAATCCACCTTCTAGCGCTGGGTGTTTGTTGCTAAAACCGCTACGCATTTGCACCTCCTGACTTGACCCTGTTAGCGCCCACGCTATGCTCACTGTCCGGTGCCAGCGGCCATGACGGGGTGGTTATTCCAATACCCTAGGCGACAGTGACTATTTTTTATGTAAGCCAAAGCGGACATTTTTGTGAGCGATTTCTTAATTATTGGTGGTGGCGTGATCGGTATGATGACTGCGCTTCAGTTAGCCGATGCCGGACAGCAAGTGGTGTTGGTAGAGCGTGGGCAGTGCGGTCAGGAAGCCTCATGGGCGGGCGGCGGTATTGTTTCGCCGCTTTACCCCTGGCGTTACGCCCCTGCAGTGACACAGCTATCCCGTTGGTCGGAAGGCGTTTATCCCTCTTTAGCGCTGCGGTTATTGGAAGAGACCGGTATTGATCCTGAGTATCGCCAAAAAGGGTTGCTGTACCTGAATGTGGATGACGCCGATGAAGCACTACTCTGGGCTCGGCAGTTGGGGAAACCACTGGAGCGGGTGGGGGCAGACTTTGTCCATCATAAAGAGCCCAGCGTCGCCATGGCTGACGACAGCGCACTATGGATGCCTACGCTTGGCAGCGTGCGTAATCCGCGCTTAGCTAAGGCGTTGAAGGCACGGCTGGCGGCCATGCCTCAGGTGACACTGCGTGAGCGGTGCGAGGTCACCGGCTTTATTCGTAAAGATGGCAACGTAGCGGGCGTGACGACTTCTGAGGGTGTACTAAACGCAGAGCGCATCATTATTTGTGGGGGTGCTTGGGCCGCGCAACTTTTGGTACAGCTTGATGTGCAGCTACCGGTAAGGCCTGTGAAAGGCCAGATGATTGCCTATCAGGCACCTCAAGGCTTATTACAGCGGGTGGTGTTAAAAGACGGACGCTACATTATCCCGCGTGCAGATGGCCTGCTGTTAGTAGGCTCTACGCTGGAAGAGACCGGCTTTGATAAGACCACCGACGCAACGGCCTTAGCCTCCTTGAAGCAGAGTGCTGAAGCCATTTTGCCAGCGTTGGCACACTGCCCAGTGGCGCACCAGTGGGCCGGGCTGCGCCCCGGTTCCCCGGGGGGCATACCCTTTATTGGCGCGCTGCCGCAGTGGCCCAATGTGTTCGTCAATGCCGGGCATTACCGCAATGGCTTGGTGCTAGCGCCTGCCTCTACCCACTTGCTGGTAGATCAATTGCTAGGGCGTGAGCCGCTGATCGACCCAACGCCTTACCAGCCAACCCAGCAGCGGCTACTGGGCTCTTAAAATGGCTCACCTAAAAAAGTCTAAGGCGTACCATCTTTATTCTGCTGCTCTTGCAAGTAGCGGTCACGGTGAGCGCCGGAGCAAAACCACTGCTCTTGATCGCGCAACGCTTCATCTTCAGGCACATGCACCTCGCACCAGCGGCAGCGAACCATTTTGCCACCTTCATGGCGATTGAGCGTTTTACTTTTTTCGTCATGCTCAAGCTTGCGTTGGCGATACATGCCGTAAAGCTTTAAACCGACGTAGAATAGAACGGCGAAGATAATCAGCCGAATGATCAATAGGTTCATCCTTTTGTGTCTCCCGAAGTGGGGATATAGGTGTTGGGAGTGTCATGCGACCTTTGCTAGCTGGCGGCCCTTGCGTGACAATACGTGTATGACGGTGTAACCCTATTCTAAAGATTCTCAAGAGATTTTGACGCCCATGCAAGACTTAACGCTGGTAATGGCCCAACTCGATCCTTTGGTCGGGGATATTCCCGGTAATGCCGCACGCGCCATTGAGGCCGTGCGCGAAGCGCGGATTGAGCATGGGGCGGATATTGTTGTCTTTCCTGAGCTTTTTTTATCGGGCTATCCGCCAGAAGATTTACTGCTGCGCCCCTCCATGGAAACCCGCCTGCGCGAAGCGCGCGCCCTGATGGCATCGAAAATCGCCCGGGATGTGCTGGTGATCATTGGTTATCCCGGTGTGCGCGAAGGGCGCTGCTACAACCTCGCTGGCCTACTTTACAACGGTCAATGGGAGGCTGAGTACGCTAAGCAAGCGTTGCCTAATTATCAGGTATTCGACGAGCAGCGCTACTTTACGCCCGGCAGCGAACCGCTGGTTTATGAGCACAAAGGTGCCAAGCTGGGCCTGCTGATCTGCGAAGACCTTTGGGATGGTGCACCGGTTAGAGCGGCCACCGAGGCAGGCGCTGAGGTGTTGATTAGCTTGAATGCCTCGCCCTATCACCAAGACAAGCCCGCTGAGCGGTTGCGGTTATTGGAGCTACACGCGCAGGACGTCAACCGTCCGATTGTTTATGTAAACACCATCGGAGGCCAAGACGAGTTGGTATTTGATGGTGGCTCGTGCTGCGTTAATGCCAGTGGACAAGTGCAGGTGCTGGCGCCGTACTGGCAGGCAGGCCTGATGCCCATCCAGTTTTTGCAAACCAGCGCCACAATTTGGGAACCGCAGCCCGGCGAGATTGACCCTGAGGTAGCCCCGGAAGAGAGTCTTTACTGTGCCCTGGTTACCGGGCTTCGCGACTACGTCAACAAGAGTGGTTTCGACGGAGTAGTATTGGGACTTTCAGGCGGTATTGATTCGGCGCTTTCCCTAGCGATTGCCGTTGACGCACTCGGCCCGCAGCGGGTGCAGGCGGTGATGATGCCTTACCACTACACCGCAGATATCTCTAAGCAAGATGCCGCTGAGCAGGCCAAGATGTTGGGCGTACACTACGAAATTATGCCGATTGAACCCATGGTCGAGGCGTTTATGGGGACGCTGGCGGAGAGCTTTGCCGGCACCGAGCGCGACACTACTGAAGAGAACCTGCAATCGCGTTGTCGCGGCGTATTGCTAATGGCGATCTCCAATAAGAAAGGCTTAATGGTGCTCACCACCGGTAACAAAAGCGAAATGGCGGTGGGGTACGCTACGCTGTATGGCGATATGGTAGGTGGCTATAATGCGATTAAAGACGTGTATAAAACCTGGGTATATCGCTTGGCCCGCTGGCGCAATACCCAATCACCTGCCATTCCTGAGCGGGTAATTGAGCGCCCACCCAGCGCGGAGCTTGCGCCGGATCAGCAGGATAGCGACTCTTTGCCCGATTACGATGTCCTCGATGCTATCCTCTTAAGTTATATCGAAGGTGACATGAGCGCTGAAGCGATCATCGCCGCTGGTTTTGACCATGAAGATGTTTATAAAGTGGTTAAGCTTGTTGACCGCTGTGAGTATAAGCGCCGTCAAGCACCGATTGGCGTGCGCGTTACTCCCCGTGGCTTTGGCCGGGACCGCCGCTATCCAATTGTGAATGGCTGGCAGCCTGGCGAATAAGCCGGGTGAAGCAGCGCTAAGCCATCTCGGGAGGAGGGGCAAGACATAACGTTGCCATCTCTTCAGCGCTGACGGGCTTGCAAAAGTAGTAGCCTTGGTAGGCATGGCACTGGTGCTCGTTTAAGTAGCGCCAGTGCTCCAGTGTTTCTACTCCTTCGGCGATGACGCTTAGCCCTAACGCCCGACCCATGGCAATGATGGTCTGCACAATCGCCATATCGTCCGTATCCTGATGAAGGTCACGTACGAACGACTGATCAATTTTTATTTGGTCCAGTGGTAGGCGTTTTAAGTACTGTAACGATGAATAGCCTGTACCAAAATCATCCATGGCAAAGCTTATGCCCAGTGCTTTGAGCTGATGCATGCGTTCAATGGTTTCTTCTACTTTACCAAGTACTGTGCTCTCAGTGAGTTCCAGCTTAAGCCGATGGGGTGAGGCTCCGCTAACGTCTAAAGCATGAGAAACCTCTTGCACAAAATTGGGCTGCTGAAACTGTTTGGCGCTGACGTTCACAGCAAGCACCAGCTCTTTTGTATGATCAAATGCTTGCCAAGCCACCAACTGTTCGCAGGCTGCACGAAGTACCCAACTGCCAATCGGCACAATTAAGCCGGTCTCTTCAGCAAGGGGAATGAATACGCCGGGAGAAATACATCCGCGAGTTGGATGTTCCCAGCGAATGAGCGCTTCAGCGCCAATTGGGTGGCCTTGATTGTTAACCTGGAGTTGATAGACCAACAGAAACTCTTGTTGCTCAATAGCAAGCCTCAGGTCGCGTTCGAGCTCCGTGCGAGCTTCAAGTTCTGCTTGAACGGCAGGGTCGTAAAAACTAATGGCGTTCCGCTCAGTTTTTTTGGCTATATGAACCGCCGCGTTCGCATATTGGAAAAGGTCTTCAACACTTTTCTCTGGGCAGCTAAATAGAACCAGTCCTTGGCTAATATTAAGGAAATGGTAATTACTGTTGAGATAATAAGGTTGTGTCAGTAAATGGCACACCTGCTCGGCAAATAACTCAGCTTTTGCTGCTGCTTCAAGCTGGTCACTGGCCAGTCCTTCGATAATGATGCCAAACTCATCGCCGCTTATGCGGCCAACCGTACAGCCTTCATGATGAAGGTTGCTTAAGCGCTCGGCGACACACTTTAGAATTGCATCGCCTGCGCTATGACCATCACTGTCATTGATTCGCTTAAAGTCATCAACGTCGATATAAATAAGCGCGCCATAGACGCTGGTTTGCTGGCTGGTTTTCAGCGAACGCTCTAAATGTTGTTTCATCAATTGCCAGTTGGGGAGCTCCGTAAGCGAGTCATAATAGGCGAGCCTGTGAATCTTATGTTCGGCCTCTCGGCGCTGAAGTTCAGCATCACGAAACGTCATCAGTGCTTTTGCAACACGCTTTAAAGAGCCGCTACGTCGCTGACTCATCTTTTTAATCGCTTTAAAGTCCGGTAGTTTTTTATGGCTATTGGAGAGCGCCAAAATGGCGTCGCCCACCGTCATTAAACGCTTATTGATACCACAAGCCACTAAGATCGCAGTACTGATCAGCAGTGCTAAGATGCCAACGCCGATCCAAAGCGTAGATACTCCCAAGTCTATTAAGGCTTTATAAGAGTCTCTATGACGGTCGCTAGCCCGCTGTGTTAGCGCTTCAAAAATCTGCTGTGAAAATAGTGTGAAGGTGCTGAAATGGTTATGGGCTTCCTGCAGGAAAAAACCTGGATCGCTCTGGTTAAGCGTGGCCATTCCATTGGCCATGTTAATAAAAAGCTGATACTGATGAAACGCACGCTGTAACGTCAGGGCATTTTCTGGGGTAAGATCTAAAATAAGCGGTGATGTAGTGAGGTCATCAATACTCTGGCCAACTTTGTTGAGCTCTTGATTGATCAAGTTGTATTCAGTGTAGCGCTGCATCGCGCTCAAGTTGGTCACAGCCGCGCGGTTTAGTACCTCCGTTATTCGCTGGTGAAGATCACTAAGTTTACGGTCAAAGGTGGCCATTTGAACGAGAGTGTTCAAGTCATTGGATTGCAGCTGGTAGTTTTGTAGTGACTGCTCCTTTATCGCCTGCGTCGTTAGTACCAGTATAAGCAGTAAAGGCAGGATCAACATTAATATAGGCAATAAGAAAACGATCAGCAGGCTTCGGGTGGGTTTCATAGCGATTCTCGAGGGCAATCTATAAAGCACGGTCTCTAAGATAGACACCGTGCTTATCTATAAATCAATCAACGGCCAAACCCGTTACAAGTTTAGAAGCTTTCCCACTCGGGCTCCGCGCGCTTAATGTTTGCGACCGGTAGTGATGGTGATGGGTTGCTGTAAGCGCTTGCTGGCGCTGACAAAGCAGAGGTTGTGTGTTGGGCGTTGGGCAGTTTGAAGACTTGCATTGCGTGCAGTAAAGAGTGGGCATTTTGGCGTAAGCTGGATGACGACTTGGCACTCTCTTGAACTAGCGCGGCATTCTGTTGAGTGACTTGATCCATCTCGGTCACCGCTTGGCCAACTTCCTGCACACCGGCGCTTTGCTCAGCGCTAGCATGGCTAATTTCTTTCATAATGCTGCTGACGCGTTCAATGGCCGCTACAATTTCGTCGGTAGATTTACTGGCTTCTTCAGCGCGCTCATTACCATGGTTAACCCGTTCCAAATTGCTAGAAATCAGGTTGTTAATTTCCCGCGCGGCATCGGCGCTGCGTTGGGCAAGCCTACGTACTTCTTCTGCAACCACTGCAAAGCCGCGACCATGTTCGCCTGCGCGAGCGGCTTCAACAGAGGCATTTAGCGCCAAAATATTGGTTTGGAAAGCGATGGCATCGATGGTTGAGATAATGCCAGCAATTTCCTGTGAGCTTTTATTAAGGTCGTTCATTGTTTCAACAACCTGTTGAACTGCTTTACCTCCGCGAGTTGCCATGCCAGAAGCGCTTGAGGCTTCTTTGCTGGCTTGCTCTGAATTGTCGGCATTAAGTTTGACGGTGCTGTTGAGCTGCTCCATGGCTGAGGCTGTTTCTGCTAGCGCACTCGCTTGCTGCTCTGTACGTGAGGAGAGGTCATTGTTGCCTTGTGCGATTTGCTCGCTATTACTGGCCACCGCCTCTGCAGAAGCGCGAACCTGAGTCACAATAGCTTGCAGTTGATGGGCCATGGCCACCTGAGACGCCATAATACTGCGGGTATCGCCTCTCTTGAGGCTCACTTGGCTGGTTAATTCGCCACGGCCAATTGCTTCAGCAAACGCTTTTACTTGATGGGGTTCCGCGCCCAATTCACGCAGCAGTTGGCGGGATAAAAACACTGCGATTAAACCACCCACCAATAGCGCAAATAGCGTTAAACCAAGCATCTGCATCTGAAAGCCTGAGGCAGTATCACGCGCTGAAGCAGTAGTGGCGTTATTTAGTTCCTGCTGCAGGTCGATAAACTGATTAATGCGGTTTAGCCATTCGGTATAAGCTGGGCCTGCTTGCTCTAATAGTAGCCTTTGCGCAGTGTCATATTCATCAGCGTGGCGGGCAGCGATCACCTGTTCGGTTAGTCCCTGGGTAATGACGCCTTGCTCATTGATGCTGTTGATAATGGCCTGTTCTTGTGCGGTGCTAGCATGTTCGTTAGTGACCTGCTGCATGCCAGTTGCGGCCATACTATAGGCATCGCTTAAGCGAACCATTTCGCTCTCTAGTGACGCGAGATTGCCGTTACCTGCGGTGATAACGATATCTCGGAGCACAATGGCACGATCATGAACACTGCCCCGCCAATCCACAGCAAAACGCTGCTTGGTGCCGTTAACATCGTTAATTGTGGTTAGATCACGGTCGATTTGATTGACTTGATAAATGCCTACAGCAGTTAACAGAATCAACAGTCCCAAAAGCGCAGAAAAACCTGCGATTAGTCGGGTGCTGATCTTGGTGCCGGATATGGACAGCAGCATTGAAATTCCCTAGGCGCCGTGCAGACGCTTTATTATGTATGATGAAAATACTATACAGTGCTTGTACAGATAATGTATAGGTTTTATTTTTAATTTGTATGAGTTCTGTCATTATATTTGCTCATATAAATCATGTTTATAGGGGCGGTGATTTTTTCTCCATAAAAAAACCACGCCAAAGCGTGGTTTTTGTACAAGTTTTTAGTCGCAGGCTTTCATAGACACTTGTTTAGATAGAATAGGTGTACCTGAGCCAAGACAACCAGAAATTGAGCCGTTTTACCTTGCGTGCTTGGGAACAAAACGGTTGCCTTGCAACTGTTCATGATCCGGGGCATTTTCGCGTAATACGGCAAGCACTTCGCTCACTCGGTCATCCATGCCAAGGCCCTGGTAGCCTTCAACCATGGTTGCCAATGCATCACGGGTGGCATTGGACTCAGGGTAATTTTCAATCACCCAGCGGCCGCGCTCAACCGCGGCTAAATAAGCGCCACGGCGCAAGTAGTAGTCAGCGACGTGAAGTTCATGGCGAGCCAGCAGTTCACGTAGATAGACAATACGCTGCTGAGAATCAGCGGCATACTCACTTTGCGGATAGCGCTGAATCAACTCGCGGAAGTCGTTGTAGGCATCCCTTGACGCACCCAGGTCACGCTTTGAAATATCAATCAAGCGCAAACGCTCTAAGCTGAAACGGCCTGCTTGCCATGCGGAAAGACCGCGCAAGTAGTAGGCATAGTCCACTTGGGGGTGGTCTGGGTGGAGGCGAATAAAGCGACTTGCTGCTGCCCGTGCTTCTTCCCAATCCCTATTTTCATAGTAGGCATAAATGAGTTCGAGCTGAGCCTGCTCAGCATGTGCCCCAAAGGGGTAGCGAGTGTCGAGCGCCTCTAAACGCTCTATCGCAATTGGATAGCGGTTACTGTCTAAGGCCGTGCGGGCCAGTTCGTAGAGCTCACGCTCTTGTACACCAGCAAATTCATCATCCTCTTCTTCGCTGGAGTTATTGCTCGCACAGCCCGCTAAAAGGGCAAGGCTAAGGGCTAAAGCGCCAAAGCGGTTGGCAGCTGAAAAAACGCGCATCATCATCCTCGTTGCTAACAAGCCTCAATCACCAAAAAGCGGCGATGGCCATAAGTAGAAATGGTAGAATAGGTCGCAGTCAGCCCACTATAAAACACCTCGGCTCAAAACGCAGGCTTAGCGACGTTTCGTCGGGTGTCGTCAAAAGTACAAGCTAAGGTTTTTTTGCGTTTTAAAGAGGTTTTTCATGTCCCGAATTGTTGAAGACACGCAGCGCGTGCCCGCCTCACTGGCCGGTGCGCGGTTAGACCAAGCAGCAGCGGAGTTGTTCAGTGATTACTCCCGCGAGCGCTTAAAAGCGTGGATTAACGCCGGTGAACTAACGGTGGATGGCGCTCAGGCCAAGCCAAAAGCCAAACTGCATGGTCACGAAGTGCTAGCGCTGCAGGCGACCATCGAAGACGATACGCGTTTTGAAGCGCAGGATATTGCGCTAGATATCGTTTATGAAGATGAAACACTGATGGTCATTAATAAAGCGGCGGGGATGGTGGTGCATCCAGCGGCGGGTAATCCTGATGGCACGCTCTTAAATGCGCTGCTGCATCATTACCCGGCGATTGCTGAAGTTCCGCGCGCAGGTATCGTACACCGGTTGGATAAGGACACTACCGGTTTAATGATGGTGGCAAAAACGCTGCCCGCACAAACAGCGTTAGTGGCGCAGATGCAGGCGCGCAGCGTGTCGCGCCAGTACGACGCGGTAGTCATTGGTAAGCCAGTGTCGGGTAGTACTATTGATGCTCCTATTGGGCGGCATCCAAAAGACCGTAAGCGCCAAGCAGTCACGACATCTGGCAAGCCTGCTATTACGCACTTTCGCGTGGTTGAGCGTTTTCGCGCTCACACGCACGTGCGATGCAAATTGGAAACCGGACGCACCCACCAAATTCGTGTGCATATGGCCCACGCTCGCTATCCATTGATTGGTGACCCCATGTATGGTGGTCGTGCCAAGCTACCGCCAGGCGCTGCTGGGCCGTTGAAGGAAATCCTGCGTGAATTTCCACGTCAGGCCCTGCATGCGCGTAAATTAATTTTTAAGCATCCGGTAAGTGGCGAAACATTAACCTTTCAGGCAGACCTTCCTGACGATTTGTTAATGTTGCTGGACTACCTGCGAGAAGATAATGAGACCATGCGATGAGCGATGCCATTAATCTGCGGCCTACGCTTTTAATACCCGATTGGCCTGCACCGGCCAATGTACGAGCGTTTGTGACCACCCGAGAAGGGGGGCCGAGCCAGGGTGATTTTGCGGCTTTTAATCCTGCGTCCCATGTGGGGGATAACACAGACCACGTTGCGCTATGCCGTCGTCTGCTACAAAAAGAGATTGGCGATGAACGGCCTTTGCTATGGCTAAATCAAACCCATGGTGCCCGTGTGCAGCAGGGGTATCAGCCTGAGCCAGCCGATGCAGATGCGTCGATTGCAACCTCTAATAAATACGCCTGTGTGGTATTGACCGCCGATTGCCTGCCGGTGATGTTTTGCAACCGTGCGGGTACTCAGGTAGCCGTTGCCCACGCTGGTTGGCGTGGGTTAGCGGGTGGGGTGCTGGAAGCAACGATTGCCGCAATGAACACGGATCCCGACGATATTCTCGTATGGCTGGGCCCAGCGATCTCAAACGCCCAGTTTGAGGTAGGGCCGGAAGTGTATGGCGCCTTTGTAGCGGTGCATCCTGATACCGCCGAAGCCTTTGACCATAGCCCCTACCGATTAGGCCATTACATGGCAGACCTTTATCGCTTGGCACGCTTTCGGCTAGAAGCGCTAGGCGTTAATCAGATTAGCGGCGGCCATTTTTGCACCGCCTGTGAGTCGCGGTTTTACTCTTATCGTCGTGATGGAGGCAAGACAGGCCGCATGGCGAGCGTGATCTGGATCAATTAATGTTCACAAACAATTTTATAAGCCAGCGGTTTAGCTGCTGAGCACTTGAAATACGCAGGACTGACGCCATTTAACTTGTCAAGCTAATAGTGATTAGCACGTCTAACGACAGGTTATCGGGTTACGCTATGCGTCAAAACGCATGGCTACCCCAGGAGGAATTCCATGCGTTTTGATAAATTTACCGCCAAGCTGCAGAGTGCGATTGCCGAGGCGCAGTCGCTGGCCGTGGGTCGCGGTCACAATCAATTAGATCCAGCACATTTGCTGCTTGCCCTGCTCGACACCAAAGATACCGGTATTAAAGCCCTGATTGAAAAAGCCGAGGGCAGCCCCTCGCGCCTGCGCGATGGCTTGATGCAGCAGCTAGATGACCTACCCAAGGTAGGCCAGTTCGACGGCGAAGTTCAGCCATCGCGAGATTTCATCAAACTTTTCAACTTAACTGACCGCGAAGCGCAAAAGCGCGGCGATCAGTTTATTGCCAGTGAGCTGGTGCTGCTGGCAGCGTTGGAAATGAATTCGGCGATTACCAAGCTACTCAAAGAAGCCGGAATAACCCGCAAATCCCTCGAAGCCGCCATTAACAGCCTGCGCGGCGGTGCCACCGTGGATGATGCCAACGCCGAAGATCAGCGTGAAGCACTCAATAAATACACCATGGACCTTACCCAGCGAGCGCTGGACGGCAAGCTTGACCCCGTTATAGGACGCGATGATGAAATTCGTCGCACTATTCAAGTGCTGCAGCGGCGCACCAAAAATAACCCGGTGTTGATTGGCGAACCCGGTGTGGGTAAAACCGCGATTGTTGAGGGGTTGGCCCAGCGTATTGTTAACGGCGAAGTGCCCGAGGGCTTAAAAGATAAGCGCGTGCTCTCGCTGGATATGGGCTCGCTATTGGCAGGCGCCAAGTTCCGCGGCGAGTTTGAAGAGCGCTTGAAAGCGGTGCTTAAAGAGCTCTCCCAGGAAGAGGGGCGGGTGATCCTGTTTATCGATGAGCTACACACCATGGTCGGCGCAGGCAAAGCCGAAGGCGCCATGGATGCAGGCAATATGCTCAAGCCAGCCCTGGCCCGCGGTGAGCTGCACTGCGTAGGCGCGACGACCCTTGATGAATATCGCAAGTACATTGAGAAAGACGCCGCTCTGGAGCGCCGCTTCCAAAAAGTGCTGGTGGATGAGCCTTCCGAAGAGGACACCGTAGCAATACTGCGTGGCCTGAAAGAACGCTACGAAGTGCACCATGGTGTGGATATCACTGACTCAGCGATTATCGCCGCGGCCAAGCTTTCTACTCGCTACATCACTGATCGCCAACTGCCCGATAAGGCGATTGATCTAATTGATGAAGCAGCATCACGGATTCGTATGGAGCTGGACTCCAAACCGGAAGCGATGGATCGTCTTGATCGTCGCCTCATCCAGCTTAAGATGGAGCGCGAGGCGCTTAAAAAAGAGACCGATGAGGCGAGCAAAAAACGCTTGGAAGCATTGAGCACTCAGATTCACGAGCTAGAGCGCGAATACGCCGACCTCGATGAAATCTGGAAGGCGGAGAAGGCCAGTATTCAAGGGGCTGCGCAGTTTAAGGCTGATTTGGAGCAAGCGCGACTTGATCTGGAGCAGGCCCGCCGTCAGGGCGACCTGGGCCGCATGTCAGAAATTCAGTACGGTAAGATTCCCGAGCTCGAGAAGAGAATTGCTGAAAGCGGCGAGGGAGAAGCGGATACCTCTAGCCACCAATTGCTGCGCTCTAACGTCACTGAAGAGGAGATCGCCGAGGTGGTTTCCCGTTGGACGGGCATTCCTGTCTCTAAAATGCTGGAAGGAGAACGGGACAAGCTGCTGCGTATGGAAGAGGCGTTGCATCAACGGGTGATTGGACAGGAAGAAGCCGTCGAGGCAGTAGCCAACGCGGTGCGTCGCTCGCGGGCAGGTCTTTCCGATCCAAACCGCCCCAACGGCTCTTTCCTATTCCTCGGCCCCACCGGGGTGGGTAAAACAGAGCTGTGTAAGTCGCTGGCCAATTTCCTGTTCGATACCGAAGAGGCCATGGTGCGCATCGATATGTCGGAGTTTATGGAAAAACACTCCGTGGCCCGCTTGATCGGCGCGCCTCCCGGCTATGTGGGGTATGAAGAGGGCGGCTACTTAACCGAAGCCGTGCGGCGTAAGCCCTATTCGGTACTGCTGCTGGATGAGGTGGAGAAAGCCCACCCGGATGTGTTTAATATCCTGCTGCAGGTGCTGGAAGATGGCCGCTTGACCGATGGCCAGGGACGTACGGTGGATTTTCGTAATACCGTGATCGTGATGACCTCTAACATGGGCTCGGACATTATCCAGCGCATGGGCGGTGACCCTAGTGGTGATCAAGAGCGGGACTATGAGCTGATGAAAAATATGGTCATGGAGGTAGTGGGCAATCACTTCCGTCCGGAATTGATCAACCGTATTGATGAAGTAGTGGTATTCCATGCGCTGGGCCAAGAGCAGATCCAGGCTATTGCTGGCATTCAGTTGGAACGCCTGAAAGTACGCTTGGCCGAGCATGACTTGAAGCTTGATATCAGCGCCGAGGCTATGGCACAGCTAGCGGTGGTGGGCTTTGACCCTGTATATGGGGCGCGGCCGCTTAAGCGGGCGATTCAAAGCCGCATTGAAAATCCGTTGGCGCATGATTTGCTGGCAGGTAAGTTTGCCCCAGGCGATACCATCCATATTAAAGCGGAAGATGGCAAACTGGTGTTTAACTCGTAATTGATGACAACACTTTTGCGCAATTGAGTAGGCAAAAAGCCCCGCTAGCGACGCTGGCGGGGCTTTTTTAATGGCTTTCTGCGACCTTTGTTGCGTTTGGACTGATAGGAGGTTGACAGGCTGAGGGTGCTAATGGAATCTTGTCGGTTCCTGATTTGCGGGCGCGGACTCAATGGGCAACCCCTAACTCCCGCGCGAAGGGTAGGCGAAGGCCTCTACCCGCCGAAGGACTTCCGGGCTTGGGCTAACCGCCCAACCTGGCCAACGCCCCGACACGGCGATCCGCCGTGATGAGAGTGCAGGCCCTAACCGGGTCACATGCCAGGGTTTGGCATCAGGTGCCGGCATAGGCCGGCAGCGGCATACCGCCGCACTCGACACCGCAGGATGTCCTGCGGATCGCACTCGAGACCTTCAGGGGAGATACACAGTGGAACTGCTTTCCGGCGCAGATATGATCGCCCGCTTCTTGCAAGATGAGGGCATCGAATACATTTATGGTTACCCTGGTGGTGCAGCGCTGCATATTTATGATGCGCTTTTCCGTCAGGACAAGGTGAAGCACATTCTAGTGCGTCACGAACAAGCGGCTACGCATGCTGCTGATGGTTATGCCCGCGCTTCGGGCAAGCCAGGCTGCGTGCTGGTGACTTCCGGGCCTGGTGCGACTAACGCCGTGACCGGCATTGCCACTGCCTATATGGACTCCATTCCTATGGTGGTGCTATGCGGCCAGGTGGCGAGTCATCTGATCGGTGAAGACGCCTTCCAGGAAACCGATATCATTGGTGTGACACGCCCTATCGTGAAGCATAGCTTCTCGATTCGTCACCCATCTGAAATTCCGGAAGTGCTCAAAAAGGCATTCTATTTAGCCTCTACCGGTCGCCCTGGTCCTGTGGTGGTTGATATCCCTAAGGATATGACCGCGCCCACTGAGCGTTACGAGTACATCTACCCGAAAAAGGTCAAGCTGCGCTCGTACAACCCGGTAACCCGCGGCCACACTGGGCAGATTAAAAAAGCTGTCGAGCTGATGCTCAAAGCTAAACGTCCGGTGTTTTATACCGGTGGCGGCGTCGTCACAGGCAAAGCCAGCGAAGGCCTGACTGATCTGGTCAAGCAGCTGGGTTATCCGATTACCACGACGCTAATGGGGATTGGAGCTTATCCTCAAAGTGATCGGCAGTGTTTGGGCTGGCTGGGCATGCATGGTTCCTATGAGTCCAATATGGCCATGCACCATGCCGACCTGATTATTGCCATTGGCGCGCGTTTTGATGACCGGGTGACCAACAACACCTCGAAATTCTGCCCAACGGCTAAAATCATTCACGTCGATGTAGATCCTAGCTCGATCTCTAAAACGGTGCGTGCTGATGTGCCGATCGTTGGCCCTGCCTCAAGTGTTATCAATGAAATGATCAGCTTGGTGCAGGGGCATAAAATTGCCGATCCTGAAGCATTAACCGAGTGGTGGCAGAAAATTGACGGCTGGCGCGCCGACCGTGAAGGCAAGCTTTACGAGCCTTCAAAGCCCGGCGAAGCACTTAAGCCACAGGAGGTCGTTGAAGCGCTTTGTCGGGTTACCCGTGGCGAGGCTTATGTCACGACGGATGTGGGCCAGCATCAGATGTTTGCCGCACAGTACTACAAGTTCGATAAACCTAACCGTCTGATTACGTCAGGTGGCTTGGGTACCATGGGCTTTGGCTTCCCCGCCGCCATGGGGATCAAGCAGAACTACCCGGATGATGACGTGGTGTGCGTCACCGGTGAAGGCAGCTTTCAGATGATGATGCAGGAGCTCTCTACCTGTAAGCAGTATGGGGTGGGCGTCAAGATCGTCAATCTTAACAATGCATCGCTAGGCATGGTGCGTCAGTGGCAGGATTTGAACTATAAGTCGCGCCACTCGCACTCTTATATGGAGTCGCTACCGGACTTCCATATGCTGATTGAGGCGTATGGGTTTACGGCGATTACCGTCAATACGCTTGATGAGCTTGAGCCAGCGCTAGAGCGTGCGTTTGCCAATAAGCACGAGCTGGTGTTTCTTGACGTGAAGGTCGATCCCCATGAGCACGTCTATCCGATGCAGGTGCCGTTAGGCGCCATGCGCGACATGCTGCTGTCTAAAACGGAGCGTACCTGATGCGTCATATCATCTCGATTCTATTGGAAAATGAACCGGGTGCGCTGTCACGTGTAGTCGGGCTGTTCTCCCAGCGTAACTTCAACATTGAAACGCTCAACGTGGCGCCTACGGAAGATCCGTCGCTATCGCGTTTAACGGTCACTACTGTGGGCGATGATCGGGTAATTGAGCAGATCACCAAGCACCTTAATAAGCTGATTGATGTGGTCAAGCTGGTGGATCTTACCGAAGGCAACCACATTGAGCGCGAACTGATGCTAGTGAAGGTGAAAGCACTCGGTGCGGCGCGCGATGAAGTGAAGCGAACGGTGGATATCTTCCGTGCGCAGATTGTCGACGTTTCGCCGAGCCTCTACACCGTGCAGATTACTGGCGATGCAGGCAAGTTGGATGCCTTCCTTCAGGCGATGGCGCCGGTAGGTATTCTTGAGGTCGCACGTACTGGTGTATCGGGAATCGCCCGAGGTGATAAGGTCTTATCCCTTTAGGTAAAAGGTCTTACTAACTAAAAGCGTGAAGCGCTTAATATAGGCCCCGACCGCCGCCCCTTTAACGGGGCGGCGTTTTTTTATGGGTAGCTGCTATGGGGGCTCGTTTTGCGCTGATGTTTGCCTATGTCTAGGTGCAATTGACTGGCCGAGCGGCACTCACCGTGTAGAATGAAAGCGACCACTGTTCCCGTGATTTACTTTTAATGGATGAAACCTATGACACAGGACGCTCGCGATCAAGAGCCCGCAAACTCTGATCAGTCACATCTAGGTCAGCCAGCCTCTACCCAGCCAGAGAGTACTGATCAGCCAGGCGCAATCGGCAACGAGGATCTGGCAACTGCCTTCTTACGTGAAACTGAAGTGATTGAAGAGACAGTAGAGGACGGTAAGAAAATTCGCCGCCGTGGTATCTATTTACTGCCTAACTTATTTACCACGTCGGCCTTGTTTGCAGGGTTCTTTGCGGTGGTTGCGGGTATTAATGGGGAGTTTACCTCGGCCGCGGTCGCTATCTTTATTGCTATGGTGCTGGATGGCCTGGATGGCCGTGTTGCCCGAATGACCAATACGCAAAGCGCGTTTGGCGCCGAATATGATAGCTTGGCGGATATGATTTCGTTTGGTATGGCGCCTGCGCTAGTGGCTTTCACCTGGATTCTGCAAGATATCGGGAAAACCGGCTGGGTGGTCGCTTTTCTTTACGTCGCCTGTGCCGCGCTTCGCCTTGCCCGCTTCAATGTCCAGATTGGTAGTGTTGATAAAAAATGGTTTATTGGTTTGCCAAGCCCTTCCGCAGCGGCGCTGGTGGCGGCGAGTGTGTGGACTTTCCATAGCTTCGATGCCGATGCTGTTGGTTTCAAACTGCTAATGCTGGTCGTGGTGGCTGCAGCAGGCGTTCTAATGGTCAGTAATATCCGCTATTACAGCTTCAAAGAGTTCGATGTGCGCAAGCCAGTACCCTTTGTTGTGCTTCTTGCCATCGTGTTGGCTTTCGTAATGATCTCTGTTGAGCCTTCAGTCATGCTGCTACTACTGTTTGGTGCTTACGTGGCTTCAGGCCCTGTCTTAGCCATCATGCGCAAAGCAAAAACCCAAAGCTGAAACTTTTTTGACTTCATTTTATCAAAGCCCTTGCCAACCCGGCCGTGAAACCGTAAAGTACGCATCCGCTGCCGGGGACGCCAAGCGTTACCAGCGGTGCATAAGGTGTAAAAGCCTTGGTTTGTCAGAGGGTTAGCGGTTTCGTATCAGGGTTGTATCGATAGCGAAAATCGCACATTGACAAACACCAGGAACTGCGTAGAATACGCCTTCCTCGCTGAGGCAAGCCAAGTCAACGGCCGCCGGGTTGCTTTCACAGTAATCGACCAGCGAAAACGCTCTTTAACAATT
>NZ_DRFS01000032.1 GCF_011050415.1 Halomonas sp. | reverse complement strand
GCGGGGCGAGTACGCCGGAACCGCGCACCACCCATCAGGTGACTAATCTTGAGATCCTGTCGCAAGAGGGTGACACGGTAACCCTGCGGTTCAACTGGCACACGCTCAACCACCGCTACAAGAAGACCGACAGCTTTTTCGGCACGTCGTTTTACACCCTGGACGTGTCGGGTGAGACCCCGCTGATCACAAGAAAAGTCGTGCAGTTGAACAACGACTATATCCATCAGGTTATCGACGTGTATCACGTGTGACCTGAGGAGAGAGGAGAGTTAACCATGAGTTATACCATTGCCCTCAACTTTGAGGACGGCGTGACCCGGTTCATTGGCTGTAAAGAGGGAGAAACCGTTCTCGACGCCGCTTACCGGCAAAAAGTTAACCTGCCGATGGACTGCTCTGACGGTGTATGTGGCACCTGCAAAGGCCACTGCGAACAGGGCGAATTCGACATGGGTGACGAGTATCTGGAAGATGCGCTTTCCGATGAGGAAGCAGCTGAAGGCCAAGTGCTCACGTGCCAGATGGTGCCTTCTTCGGATTGCGTTATTCAAGTGCCAGTGGCATCCACGCTGTGTAAAACACAGGTGGGCAAGGTTGAGAGCACAGTAGCAGCAGTTGAGCAACTTTCCGAAGATAGTATTGAGCTAGTCGTTGATTTGGATGATGCCGAGGGCCTCGCCTTTTTGCCGGGGCAGTACATTCATATTGATGTGCCCGGTACTGAGGTGCACCGCTCCTACTCTTTCAGCTCCTTGCCGGGGGATAAGCGCGCCACCTTCTTAATTCGCAACATCCCCAATGGGGTAATGAGCGGCTATTTAACCGAGCGCGCGGCGGTGGGCGAAAAGCTTACGCTGACCGGCCCGCTGGGCAGCTTCTACCTGCGAGAAGTGAAGCGTCCGGTGCTAATGCTTGCTGGCGGCACGGGCCTGGCTCCGTTTCTCTCCATGTTAGCGCAATTGGTCGAAAAGGGCTGTGATGCGCCGATTCACATGATTTACGGCGTCAATAAAGATGACCACCTAGTCAAAACGGATGCGTTAGATGCCTTCGTAGAAAAAATTCCTAGCTTCACCTACGCCACCGTGGTGGTCGACGAGGCTAGCGAGCATTCGCGTAAAGGTTACGTGACGCACCACATGGACGCCGAGGTAATGCATGACGGCGATGTGGACGTTTACCTGTGTGGCCCACCCCCGATGGTAGATGCTGTGCTGAAGTACTTCGACGCTGAAGGAATCGAGCCCCAGAGCTTCCACTATGAGAAGTTCACACCTAATCAAGTGGGAGAGAGTGCATGAGCTATCAACGTTTTGACGGCCCACGTTTTCAAGATCGAGTAATGGTGGTCACGGGTGCTGCTCAAGGAATTGGACAGCGGGTTGCAGAGCGCGCCGCCGTTGAAGGTGCGCGCTTGGTATTGGTAGATCGCGCTGATGATATCCACGAGATCGTGGCTGGGCTAAGCAAGCAGGGCTGCGAAGTGATTGCGGTACAAGCAGACCTAGAAAAATGGGAAGGCGCCGAGCAAGTCATGCAGACGACGCTCTCTCACTTTGGTCGTATCGATATTTTGGTTAACAACGTTGGCGGCGCGATTAACTTCAAGCCTTTTACCGAGTTTAGCGAGGCGCAAATCGCCGCAGAGATCAACCGTTCTCTAATGCCTACGCTTTGGTGCTGCCGTGCGGCGCTGCCAACCATGGTTGAGCAGGGCAGCGGCGTCATCGTCAATGTCTCTTCAGCGGCAACGCGGGGTATTCACCGTATCCCCTATTCGGCAGCAAAGGGCGGTATCAACGCGCTAACCGCATCACTAGCGTTTGAGTATGCCGAGCATGGCATCCGGGTAGTCGCCATGGCCCCTGGAGGCACCGAAGCACCGCCACGGCGTATTTCGCGAGGGACACCGACGCCTAGCAATGAGACGGAAAAGGCGTGGTTTCAAGCGCATATCGATCAGACCAAGCAGAGCTGCTTGATGAGCCGCTATGGCACGTTAGACGAAATGGTCGCCCCCATTTTGTTCCTTGCTTCCGATGAAGCCAGTTACATCACTGGTAGCGTACTGCCTGTAGCGGGCGGCGACCTTGGCTAGCATTGGTTGGGAAAAAGATAATTCTAAATAAAGCGTTAGCTATAACTCTAAACACAATAATCCCCTGGAGCACACCGTGAAACATATTGAGAAAGGCGTCAGCCTAAGGCACGCGCCCCGCGATTTCCTGCGCGACCTCAATGCCGACAACGCCAGTACTGGGCTAGTGGCGGGAATTTTAGGGCTCAGCGTTGGGGTCGTTCACATCAGCGCTGGCACGTCTGCGGGTCTGGATTCCTCCTTCATCATGATTTGGGTCATCAGCTATCTGATGATCAATGGTTTGTTTGGGCTTTTCATGCCAGCTTACTACCGCTTGCCGCTGCCAATGGCTAACTCTATCCCAGGGGCATTAATGTTTGCAGCCGTCATCCCGGTAATAGGTTTGGAGGCTGCGCTAGGTGCGAGCTTGATTGCAGGTGCTATTACCCTGATTGCTGGTTTGACTGGCGTGATGGGCATTGTGATGCGCCTGATTCCTATGCCGATTGTCATGGGTATGGTTGGCGGCATGCTGCTTAGCTTTGGCCTCAATATGGTGCGTCCGTTGGAAAGTGCTATTGTGCCAGCCTCCATCATGATTCTGGCTTTCTTCTTTTCTGCACGGCTGTTTCGTAAGATTCCGCCCCTGATTGTGGCGATGTTAGCCGGAATCCTCTACCTAATAGCGACCGGTGTGGACCTCTCCGGTATCGAGGCGACGATCCGTTTCCCCGAGTTCATTGTTCCAGAATTCACTTTGGGTGCCTTTCTAACGTACGGTTTGCCGCTTGCCATTATCCTTGTAGGAATGGAGACACCCGCAGGCGTCGGTTTAGTGAAGGGAATGGGTTACAAAGAAGTGCCCGCCAATGCGATCACGGCGGTGGGCGGTCTAGGCACCATGGTGTCAGCCTTTTTCAATCTACACAGTACCTGTATTGCTGCGCCTATGACCGGTATCTGCGCATCTCCAGAGGCGGGTACTCACGATAAGCGCTGGGTAGCGGCGGTAATTGCTGGGGCTATCTTTGTCGTTGCCGCACCTTTCTACGGCTATGTGGTCAGCCTACTGGAGGCTACGCCGCGCTACTTTATTGCCATTATCGCTGGGCTGGCACTGATGCGGGTCATCACCTCCTCGATGGCTATCGCCTTTTCAGGCAAGAAGCATGAAATAGGTGCACTGTTTGCCTTTCTAATTGCCGCGTCGGGAATTCAGATTCTCGGCATCGGCGCCACGTTTTGGGCGTTGGTATTGGGCGTGGTCGTTTCAGCAATCTTCGAAACCAAGGACTTCGAGTTTATTTTCACCCGTGAGGTGGTCACCAAAAGCGGTTGACCTTTTGTTACCTCTGTCACTCGATAACCGCATCCTCCTTTGCCCGTGTCTGCTATCGCTGCTCGGGCATTTTTTCTCAACAGCATTGGATAAAAATGCCGATGGAGAACTTCCACCGGCAAAAGCTTGTTTTCAATGCACTTAAGGCGGTGCGCTGATGCCGCGTCCACTATAAGCTAGCCAGCATTAATGGATGCTATACGCTCAGCCATTCATCCGGATAATAGGCTTAAGCGTCATTCCTTCAGCACTATCGGCGGCTGCTTGGTTGATGTCCTCAAAGGAGTAATACTTCACCAGCTTATCGAAGGGGAAGCGACCCTGTTGGTAAAGTTCTACCAACTGAGGAATAAACTGTCTTGCCACGCTGTCTCCTTCGACGATACCGCGAATACTTTTTCCTCCTAAAAGGAGATCGTTCACATCAAAAGCGGCCTCGGTGCCCAAAGCAGGAGCCCCCACCACCCCTAGCATGCCTAGACCGCCAAGGGCATCTACCCCTTGACGAAGCACCTCGGGACGGCCTGTCGACTCCAACGCGAAATCAACACCGCCTCCGCTTATTTGCTGAATACGTTCTACTACTGACTCCTCTTTGGAGTTGATGGTATGTGTCGCCCCCAGCTCTTTGGCTAGCTCCAGGCGTGAAGGGATGATGTCAATGGCAATAATGGTAGTGGCACCTGCAATTTTTGCTGCCATGATGGACGCAAGCCCCACGGCCCCTGCACCAAAGGCGGCAAAACGGCTTCCAGGCGTGACTTTGAGAGCATTGATAACGGCACCGGCGCCTGTCTGTATGCCGCAACCTAGGGGGCCAAGTAATTCAAGAGGCGCGTCTTTTGGCACTTTGACTGCATTGTTTTCCCGGCTCAGGGAGTAGGTAGCGAAGGAGGACTGGCCAAAAAAATGATCGTGCAGAGGCTGGTTGTTACCATCACGAATGGCTTGGAAGCCGTCGGGGTCACCACCGCTGAAATTGCGTCCAAAAAAGTCTTTACAGTACGATGCATGTCCGGCATCACAAGGGTTGCAAGCACCGCAGTATGCATAACTCAGGACGACGTGGTCGCCAATTTCAAGTGAGGTAACTCCAGGGCCTACGGCTTCCACAACACCTGCGCCCTCATGCCCCAATACGGCAGGTAATGGCACCGGATAATACTGATCACGTACGATCAGGTCTGTATGGCACATACCGGTCGCCACCACCCTGACCAGCACTTCGTCTCCCTGGGGTGGGCGAATGCTCGCTTTTTCTATTGTAAAGTCAGCTCCTTTCTCTCGGGTGACTGCAACTGTGATGTCTGTGTGTGTATTGTTTGTCATGGTTCGCCTCGGTATTGCGTTGTAATAAGAAATTTCTGGCTAAAGGCAGCATTTAAAGAGGGTAGGCGGGCGCCTCCCCCTTGAGCGTTAGCCACTGCCACTGCGTGAATTCATCTATATTGCTGCTCCCCCCCACGCTGGTTCCATTGCCTGAGGCGCCAACCCCGCCGAAGGGGTTGATGACTTCGTCATTCACTGTTTGATCATTAATGTGCAACAACCCTGTTCTTAGCTGCTCGCCTAAGCGTAAAGCACGGCCCGCATCGCGCGAAATCACCCCGGCCGATAGCCCATACTCTGTATTATTGGCAAGTGCTACTGCCTCTGCGTCTGTGTCGAAAGGGATAACCACGGCAATAGGGGCAAACGCCTCCTCGTGAAAAATAGGGTTATCGGTGGTGACATCGCTGACGACCGCCGGCTTAAAGAAAAGCCCGTCAGTTTCACCACCCACGAGTACGTTGCCCCCGGACGCTTTTGCGCGAGACAGCAGGTCACATGCGTGATCCAGTTGGCCCTTGTCAATCAATGGGCCGAGAGCGAATTCTCCACTGCGCGGGTCACCAACGCTTAAGCTGCGTGCTTTCTCTGTCAGGCGTTCGAGGAAACGATCATAGATGTCCCGCTGAACCAGAATGCGGCCGCTCGACATGCAGATTTGACCCTGATGCAGATAGGCCCCCCAAGTGGCATTACTAATGGCCAAATCTAGGTCGGCATCATCAAGTATGATCAGCGAGTTTTTGCCGCCTAGCTCCAGCGATACTTTCTTAAGCAAACGGCCCGCGGTTTCGCCAATTTTTCGTCCTGCGGCTGTCGAGCCCGTAAACTGAATCATGGCAACGTTACGGTTCTCGACCAGTGCCGCCCCTGCTTCACCGCCTCCTGGCAGCATGGCAAGCACACCTTTAGGTAAGCCCGCCATCTCAAATAGACGCGCAATACTGACACCGCCACATACACTGGTGCGTGGGTCGGGTTTGAGTATGACCGCATTACCCAATGCCAGCGCAGGGGCGACCGCGCGTATAGCGAGGTACAGGGGAAAGTTAAAAGGTGATATGACGCCGACTACACCCACAGGACGACGGCGTGCAATATTGAGTCGGCCAGGCGTTGAGGGCATCAGCTCTCCCGCCGCACGTGAAGGTAACGAGGCGGCTTCGTGCAGTACTTTTATTGATATCGCCACTTCAAACGCGGCCTTGGCGGGCGTTGAACCGCTCTCGTCTATGAGCCAGTGGATCAATTCATCTTGGTGCTCCTCAGCGGTACGGGCGGCTTGGCGCATGATGGCCGCACGCTCATCGTATGAAGTGTCGCCCCAAGCAATGGCGGCTTCATGGCTTTTGTCGGCGACGGCATCTAACTGCTCGCTTGTCGTGCTGCCAATATGGCCGAGAGTTTCACCACTGGCAGGTGCCGTGACCGGCAATACATTGCCTGAACCGGCTACCCATTGACCTGTAAACACGTGCTCTTGCCATATGGTAGGTTTCAGTAATAGTGCATCGGACATGATGTTTCTCCTTTTCAATCGTCTCCCGCGTGCTCCAATATCGGTGCTACGCTTTTCTCTAAGTTACCCCATTGCCTTAGCCATGCTTGTGGCAACAAGGCCTAGGGGGCATATGCCATTGTGTTGGCGTTGCCAGTAGGTGCGTGTTCAGAATACTTTGGCTACACGAAGATTAATGCGCTGGTCTTCCTTGAAGCCATTTTCAACATTAATGTCCTGGCCGTACTGCAGCTGGAGTTGAAGAGTGGGCTGAACAAAGGTTGCGAACGTGGCCTGCCAACGACTGTTATCAAGTGCGTCGTCTTGCCGAACTCCGCCAACGGTCGTTTCGCCGCCGAAGGAGTGATAGTAGGAGAGGGCAAGATGGCTTTGAGGGCTGAGTAAGTATTTGAAATGTGTCTGTAGGCTTTGGCTATCATTTTGCTCACGGCGCATACCTATAAAGTCATCGTTATCGCCGTAAGTCGCATATTCGGCGATGATATCCAGCATAAAATCGTCACCAAGACCGGTGACGTAACCTGCTTGGAAAATGCCTTTCCAGCGATTTTCACCGACATTAATGGGGCCATTAGAGGCGTCGTACTTTCCCGCAGGGATTGAGGCAAAGGCGGAGAAACCAAACCACTTTTGTTGATCCGGGTTGTTCACTAACCACGTAGTGGCGCCGATCATGGGATCGCCCATGCCACTAGAGGAGGTCGGCTCCAGAGGGCCGAAAGGTGCTTTCAATTCAACCCTACCAAAAGGCAGTATTATCTGGGGATTGACGGTATACCCACCGATATCCAGGTAGTGAATAAATCGGGCTAAACCGATACGGGTATCGAGCCCCGTATCACCGCGAAGCAAATCACCGTTCGCGTAAACTGAATCCCGGCTAGCATGCTGTAAATAAAGCAGCCCTAGCGTACTGCCTTCTGGTAGTGGTACGTAGTCACCTGGGTCTGTGGCAATTTCGGCGGCATTGGCGGTTAAAGTGGCGGTGGTGCTAAGCGTTAATGCTCCAGCCATCGCGAGAACATGTCGAATCTTTTTGCTCAGTGGGCTGCAGTGCATGGGCAGGCTATACGTCCGCATGTTATGTATCTCCATCATGCTTATTAATCTTGTAAGGTGCCTGCAATCTGTAGCGAGAAGCATGCCAACTGAGACGGTCGTGAATATTTATTTTAAGTTTTTGATTTTTATTATCCCCAAGCGTTCTTTCAGGGCCTTGATATAGTGCGTAGGCGTCTCAAAGTGAGAGCAATGTCTTAACATTCTCATTTTGATACAGCTTTAGCTTAGGGTGTATGCGCCGCTCTTCTGTTGCTCTTATGCCATGAGGCCCAGCTTGGACGGCTATTTTATGCTCTGGATTTCCTTGATTTTGCGATAAAGCGTGGCGCGGCCTATACCTAGATGTTTGGCAGCTTTGCTGATATTGCCATCGGTCTTTTCTAACGCTGCCTCGATCATATGCTGCTCTTGGGCCTTTAGTGTCGATGAGTAGCGCTTCCTTGAATGTTGAGGTGGGCTGTCAACGATCTCTGTGGGTAGGTGGCAAAGATCGATCAGATGATCGCTATCATCAGCCATTACATCAGCGTGTTTTAGGGCATGGCGCAGTTCGCGTACATTTCCTGGCCAGGGGTAGTTCTCCATTCGTTTGAGGGCATCAAATGATAGCTGACGCGTAGCCTGGGTGACTTGTGAACACTGCTCTACTAAAAATGCCTGTAACCGCGAGCGCTCTCTTAAAGGTGGGATTCTTAGCGGCATCCCTTGTATGCGGTAAAGCAGATCATCACGGAAAGCACCTTGAGCTACGGCTGATGCCAGATCATGGTGAGTTGCACAGATTAACTGGAAGTTTACGCTTTTCGTCTTACCCGCCCCCAGGCGGCTCACTTCGTGTGTTTCCAGCACTCTCAGCAGCCTGGATTGAAGAGTAAGGGGCATATCCCCAATTTCATCGAGAAATAAGGTGCCGCCGTTGGCCTGCTCGATCTTACCCGGCGCGCCGCCACGGCGAGCGCCTGTGTAGGCCCCCTCGGTATATCCAAAAAGCTCGCTTTCAATCAATGTCTCAGGAATAGCGGCGCAGTTAATAGCGATGAACTCTCCTGTTTTGTTGTCACTCTGTTCGTGAAGAGTCTTGGCCATGACTTCCTTGCCTACACCGGTTTCTCCCAGAATCAATACGGGAAGACGCTTGTTAACAGCTCTCAGGGCAAGTGGAATCTGTTTGTTAAGAGTCGCGTCGCCAAAGTCGGGTACTGATTCAACCGCTGACAAATGACGCTTGCTATCTTTGCAGGTAGCCGTTCCCTCAATCAGGCTTGTCTGATGCTGCACCGTTGGATTTAGTACGAAGGAAAGTCCGGAAGATGTCCGGCCTAACAATGGGGGGCGCTGACCCCTGGCGGCATCGACCAGTTCGCCAAAGCGAAGATCAAATAGTTCTTGGAAGTTTTTCGGGCCATGGCTAGCGGTGAGGCCGATCACTTCGCGCACCTTCGGCGTCATACCCAGGATTTCGCCCTCGGGGCCGAGGGCGATCAACATATCATTAGTTGTGGGTACTTGCTGCCAGCTTAGTTGCAGGATCAAGTAGGGCCCTAGCTGCATGATCAAGCGATGTTCGATCGCCCGCGCGCACTGGGTGACGAGTGAAAGTGCACTGCCTGGGGCCAAACTGTGCTCCCGAGTGATATCAATCGAACCAATCACTTGACCGTAGGGGGCGATGATGGGAGCGGCCGCACAATTCAGCGATTGATTAGTGGTGTAGTAGTGCTCCGGTCCTGAAACAGCAACAGGTCGGCCAGCCGTAAGCGCGCAGCTCATCGCCGATGTCCCAATGTATTGCTCCGAGAGATTGACCCCAGGACGGAAGGCCTGCTTGAGAACCCTGCCGGAGTGAGCGTTAGCTTGATAGGTGCATAGAGCATGGCCTTGGCGGTCAGTGAGTAGCAGTGCGTAGCCCGCACCACTAATGGTGCGATGAAGCTGTTCAATTGGGATAGTGGCTGCATTAGTAAGATTTTGATTTTTTTGTTTAATTTCGTTAAATCTACTGCACGGTACCGTTTCGTATATGACCCGCTCAGTCACACTCTTGTGCTCGGCGATACAGCGTTTCCATGAGTTCAGGATAGCTTCGTCTATTATTCCATTAGGAATATTCCCATCTTGGAAGAAAGCCTTTCTAGCCTCACTCAGCCTTTGTAAGGGCGTCAGTTGTGTATTCATTTATCCCTCTTCACTGCAATATTGTTCTATGTGGGCTTCAAATTCGGATGCGTTGCCAAGGATCTATTACATAAGAAAATATTAAATTGGTCATTGGAGCTTGCCTTGCACTGGCTTGTTATTCTTTTGTCGTAATTCAAAAATCTGTTGGATGCCCTCTTAGGTGTGAAATGCCCTGTACAGGGTTAACTAAACCCTACATAACAAAAAAAATAAATAAGCCGAGTATCCCTTTCGCAGAGCAGTAAGAATACTTCCATGTTTTTATTTATTTTTTACATATAAAACAATTGGTTATTTTTTAACAAAGCATTAGAAAGCATTGATGCTTGTAGGTGAGGGTGCCGCATCGAGATACCTATGAAGTATGGCAAGGAACTCAAACGATATTGGTCTGTTAAGTGGGGTCTAGTCGATATTACTGACGAACCAACAACAACTGTCGTCTTTAAGCCCATGATAGACGTACCCCAATCTCACCTCGAATGTTGCTGCTATCGCCGGGCCCCAAGACAACAATAAAACCAACGATAGGGTTTCACCATGACCGTAAAAATATTCGACACGCCCGAAGTGCAAGATTTCCTAAATGCCGTTGCTGGCGTTGATCAGTCAGGCGGCAATGACCGCGCCAAGCAGATCGTCCATCGCTTAGTCGGCGACCTATTCAAGCTGATTGACGACTTCGATGTCACGGAAGAAGAGTACTGGGCGGGCGTTAACCTGCTCAATGCGCTGGGTAGCCAGACCCAGTTCGGCTTGTTGTCCCCGGGGCTCGGCTTTGACCACTTTCTCGACATGCGCCAAGACGCTATTGATGCCGAAGCCAAGCGTACTGGCGGTACCCCGCGCACCATCGAAGGCCCGCTCTACGTGGCTGGCGCCCCGGAAGCCGAAGGCTTCGCGCGCATGGACGACGGCAGTGATGCCGATGGCGAGGTGATGTGGCTGACCGGTCAGGTGCGTGATGTCGACGGCACCCCGATTCCCGGCGCCAAGGTCGAGATTTGGCACTGCAATTCCAAGGGCGGCTACTCCTTCTTTGACCCCTCTCAGGACGAGTACAACATGCGCCGCACGATCTATGCGGATAGCGACGGCCGTTACACCGCGCGCAGTATTATCCCCTCCGGCTACGGCGTACCTGAAGGTGCCCCCACCGATGTGGTGCTCAAGTCATTGGGCCGCCACGGCGAGCGTCCGGCGCATATCCACTACTTTGTCTCCGCACCGGGCCATCAGCACCTGACCACCCAGATCAACCTGGCGGGCGACCCCTACACCTATGACGACTTCGCCTTTGCCACCCGCGAAGAGCTGGTGGTGCCCGCCGAGCGTATTGACGACCCGGCCGAGATCGCCAAGCGCGAGCTTGACGGCCCCTTCTCCCACGTGGTGTTCGATGTGGAGCTGGCCCAAACCGACGCCGCCGAACTGCAGGTACGTCACGCCCGCCCGCGGGCTAAAGAAGACGACCAGGATCTGGCCAGCCAGCTCGCCGGTACTGCCAAGGTTTAACGCCTCATAACCACGCGCTGACGATTGCCGTTGACCACCGTCCGGTGCGTCAGCGCTACCTCCAGGTTATGCCAAAGCATTGAGGAGAGAGATCATGACCACACAGCTTGATCAGCTCGAAGCCCGCGTGCGCGGCGCCGTCCAAGACGACCCCGCCCAGGGCATCTTCCGCTGCCACCGCAGCATGTTCACCGATCCTGACTTCTTTGAACTTGAGCTAAAGCACATCTTCGAAGGCAACTGGCTGTTCCTGGCCCACGAAAGCCAGATCAGTGAGCCAGGTGATTACATGACCGTCACCATGGGCCGCCAGCCAGTGATCATCACCCGCGACAAGCAGGGTGAATTGCATGGCCTGATTAATGCCTGTGCCCACCGCGGCGCCACATTATGTCGCCGTAAGCGCGGCAACAAGGGCACCTTCACCTGCCCGTTCCACGGCTGGACGTTCAAAAACGACGGCCAGCTGCTCAAAGCCAAAAACGAGAAAAACGGCGCCTACCCTGACCAGTTCAAACAGGATGGCTCCCACAATCTCAAGCGTCTACCGCGCTTTGAAAACTACAAAGGCTTCCTGTTCGGCAGCTTGAGTGACGACGTACAACCGCTCGAACAACACCTGGGCGAAACCACCAAGGTCATCGACAACATCGTCGACCAAGCCCCCGAAGGCCTGGAAATCCTGCGCGGCACCTCGTCGTACACCTACACCGGCAACTGGAAGCTACAGGCCGAAAACGGCGCCGATGGCTACCACGTCAGCTCCGTACACTGGAACTACGCCTCCACCATGGAGCGCCGCAACTACGACGCGGGCGGCACCAAGGCAGTGGACGCCGACGGCTGGTCGAAGAGCAAAGGCGGCTTCTACT
>NZ_DRFS01000031.1 GCF_011050415.1 Halomonas sp. | reverse complement strand
GGTTCAAGATTACGCCACTCGCTGGCTCTGGCATTACAATAACGAGCGCCCTAATATGGGGCTCGGAGGGATTACCCCTCAACAGAAACTGGCCGCTGTGGTCTGAAGTCTACTTTTGAAACCCTCTAAAAATGGGGGGATTACCTCTCAGGGCAAATGACCATCAGTTTTTTTGCCAATGCGGCATCACTGACCGGGATGGCACACAAGGTGCCCGCTTGAATCTCCTCTTCGACGCAAGCTGCCAGCACCAGTGATACGCCAAGGCCAGCTTTGACAGCCTGTTTAACCGCTTCGGTACTGCCCAGTTGCATTGAAACCTTCGGAAACGGCCCTCTTTCGCCAAAGAAATTTGCCAGCAACCGGCCAGTACCTGTTCCGGGTTCACCACCAAGCAAGCTCATTCCGGCAAGGGTTTCCCGGTCTATTTCATGCCAGCCCGCATAGGGGTGATCTGGTCGGGTAATTAAAACCACGGGTTCCTGTCGCCAATCCATTGCCTGGAAGCCAGGTTTTGGGTGCCACCACTCCATCACCGCAATATCCAGCTCGCCGCTGGTCAATTGTCTGGCAATGTTTGGATTGTTATCAATCACAAGGTCCAGCTCAGGTACCGCCGGAATGTTCTTGAACGTGCTCACGTAGGGCTGGAGCATGTAAATACCGATGTTGGAACTTGCCCCTACGCGTAAACGCGTACCGCTAACGACTTCTCGGGCACGCTCGTCCAGTTGCAACATACTAAGCGCTAGAGGCATAAGCGCCAGGGCTGCTTTGGTGGGCTCGCATCCCGTTTTACTGCGGCGTATCAACAGGGCACCTAGCTGCTCTTCGAGCTTTTGAATGTGCTGTGAAAGCGTGGGTTGTGCGATACCGAGAGCTTGGGCGGCGGCCTGAAAACGTCGATGCTGAACCAGTGTGGTAAAACTTTTCAGCCAGACCAAGTTCAGCATGGAGTTGTCTCAGTGATAGTGGGCGAATTAGCCGCATCCTGAGGGCGTTCTCCTTGTAACGCTTGCAGAATATTGTCGGCAGCACGCTGTTCAATCATCAGCCGCACATCCTCGACGGCAGAGCCAATGTGTGCCGTGAATAGTGTGTTGGGATGTGCTCGCAAAGTGGGGCAAATCTCTTGCGGACGATCCTCTCGAGCCCAATCTTCCATTTCAAAAACATCCGCTGCGTAGCCGCCCAACTGCCCTGACTCCAATGCTTCCAAAACGGCAGCTTCCTGCACTACAGAACCCCTGCATGGGTTGATCAAAAAGGCGCCTGGTTTCATCAGGGCCAAGCGCGCAGCGTTCATGGTATGCAGCGTTTGTTTATTGAGCGGCAGGGCCAAAATGACAATGTCGGCTTGCCCGAGCAGCTCTTCAAGCGACTTGCGCGCCACGCCGAGCGTTTCCTCCTCCGCAGCGGGCAAGGCGTCTGGCTGAGAATACAGTAAGGTGGCCCCCCAGCCTTTGAACCGCGTTGCCACAGCCTTGCCGATGGGGCCCATGCCGACGATACCCACAGTAGCGTCTGCAATACCAAGCCCATAGAACGTTGGCTGCCACCCCCTGAACTGGCCAGAACGAACGTACTCGTCGGCCGCCCGAACATGTCGGATTAGGCTAATGGTTAGCCCTATGGTGAGCTCAGCCGTTGGCACTGTCAGCAAATCCGGTACGAAGGTCAGCCAAACGCCATGACGTGTACAGGCCTCTACATCGAAATTATCGTATCCCTTCAAAGCGGCGCCAATGACTTTCAGCTTGGGGCAGCCAGCTAGAAATTCCTCGCTGACCTGGTCCGGCATAAACACCATCATGCCATCTGCGGTTGCCGCGCGGGCCTTTACCTCGGCGGCGGGCAAGGTAGTGTCTGACTGGTTGGTGATTAATTCACAGCTCTGTTCCAGCCTTTCCAGCACACTGTTATGTACCCGGTGGGTAATGAAAACCCTTGGTTTCATTTGATTTCCTTACTTGAATTTCTTACGAAGATGGCCGCTAAGGCTATCCACCATTGTCACCATAACGAGTATGACAATCAGGATGGCGCTGACTTCCTGGTACTGCATGACGCGTAAAGAGCCCATTAGCTCGAAGCCGATCCCGCCGGCCCCCACCATGCCCATGACCGTCGAGGCGCGAAAATTGTATTCCCAGCGATAGATGGAGACATCGGCAAACTGAGGAAGAACCTGCGGCAGCACCGCGTGCCAGTGAACCTGTAAGCGAGTCGCGCCAGCGGCATTGGCGGCTTCCACTGGGTCTGGGTCGACATGCTCAATCGCTTCGGCAAAGAATTTACCCACCATCCCAATGGAATGAAGGCCGAGCGCTAGCACGCCCGGCAAGGCGCCAAAACCCACTGCAGCAACGAAGATAATGCCCATAATCAACTCGGGCACCGAGCGCAGAGCATTTAGCAACGTGCGGGTTACGTGGAAGACCACGGGGTGGGGCGAGGTATTGCGAGCAGCCAGGAACGCCAGGGGCACGGAAGCGGTAACCGCTATCGCCGTACCGGCAATGCTCATGGCGAGGGTATCGACCAGCGGCGCTATCCAATCCATGGCGTTGGTGAAGTCAGGGGGTAGCGATTCACCCAGCAGGGTAGCGATGGCAGGAACCCCGTTGGCCAGGGTGAGAAAATCCAGCAGGTCCACGTACCAACTCGCCAGGAGAACCACTGCCAGCACCGAACCCGCCTGGAAGAGCTTGCTCCTCCAGCCGCGCGCGTGTTCGTCCAATACGGCGTCGGGAGAAAGCGATGAAAGATCTGGCGGCACTATTTTGGAATGATTCATAATGCCCCCTTACATCTTGGAGAAATCAAGATTGAGCAGGCTTCCCATTTCCCGGATCACATCGTAATCGGAGTCAGTGATAACGGCGAAACCTTCGGCTTTCAGGTTGCTCAGGATTTCTTCATCATCAATGCTAATGAAAGCGTCTTGTATCTCCTGCTTGAGTTCCGGGCTCAAGTTGGAACGCATCGCCCAGGGGTACTGCGGATACTCCCCACTGTGACCCAACACCCTAACCTTGCTGCGATCTATCAGGCCGCGGTCCATCACATGTTCAAAGATCACTTCCGATAGTCCCCCTGCATCTGCATTCCCATTGGCAACGTTCACCGCCACGGCATCATGGGAGCCAACAAAATGGGCTTCATAATCCTCTCCTGCTTCTAGTCCCGCCGATTCAAGCAGCACGGTTTTGGGAATCAGGTGGCTTGAAGTGGAGGCTCGGTCGCCATAGGCCATCTTCATGCCCTCGATATCGGCATAAGACTCAACGCCGGAATCGACATTGGCAATAATGATGGAGCGATAGGTGGGCTTGCCATCCACAATCATGGCCGCAAAGGGTTCGATCTCGCTTTTGCTTTTTGCCATTACATAGGAGAGGGGCCCGAAGTAGGCGAGGTCGATGCGACCAAAACGCATGGCTTCGATCATGGAGGAGTAATCTGTAGTGACAATTAGCTCAATTTCTTTGCCAAGCGTGCTTTCAAGATAGTCTTTCAATGGCTGGTTGCGTTTGATCAGTTCAGAAGCGTTTTCATCAGGGAGCAGTGCGACTTTTAACAGGTCTGGGTTTGGATCAGGATCCGCAGCTAAGGCCGACACGGTCATTCCAGCCATAAGACAGATAGCGAAGAAAAAGCTGAATAGCGGTTTCATTGTGCAATCTCCAGTTTTATCGAAGGGGTATTCGCGGATTGAGGGGTGGGGTTGGTGGTTTCATCGGCTTCGGGCAAAACCCCTGGCGCACCGTGGTAAATCTCATCCAGGTGGCATTGCTGTAACTGTGCCGGGGCTGCATCGAAAACGATTTGGGCATTCGCTAGTCCAATAATGCGGTCAGCAAACCGCTGGGCATATTCCAGCTGGTGCAGTGAAATGATGGCGGTAATACCATCTTCACGGCATATGTCTCGCAGTAACGTAAGCACTCGCTCAGAGGTTGCCGGGTCAAGGCTGGCCACTGGCTCGTCCGCCAGGATCATGGCGGGCTGCTGCGCCAAGGCACGCGCAATGCCCACGCGTTGCTGCTGCCCTCCGGACAGCTGATCGACCCTGGTAAGCGCCTTCTCAGCCAGGCCTACGCGATCCAGGCAGTGCAGGGCAAGCTCCTGTTCCTGCCTGGGTAGCGGAAACAAACTGCGCCAGGTGCTGTGGTAAGCAAGCCGACCCATCAGCACATTCTGGAGCGCCGTGTGGCGTTCAATGAGCTGATGGTGCTGGAAAACCATGGCGGTTTTGCACCGATGGCGGCGTACCGTAGTAATGGATTCGAGCGCACCTAGTTCAGCCGAGATCACTTTGCCGGTGCTGGGCCGCACCAAGTGGTTAAGGGAGCGCAGTAACGTAGATTTACCTGCACCGGAAAGACCGAGTAGAACCGTAAACTCGCCTTTGTGGAAATCAACGGTGGTGGGTCGGAGTGCGAGAACATTCCCAGGATATGTCACCCCCATTTTCTCGATGCGGAGCATTAAGTCAGAGGATTGAACAGGCTCCATTGGATCACCTTTTGCAATGTATGAGCTCACTTGATTGTGACTCACAATGCAACGTTAGCGCTCCTAGGTGACAAAGCTGTGTCATGCAGATGATAAGTTAATGACCATCAAAGGGGGCGGGTAGCATGTAATGACATAAGAAATTGGCGCTTTATAAGTTAAAAAAATTTAATGTTTCTGTGTGCGTGCCGATAATGCATTTTGCTTGGTATCAAGATGCGTTGGGTCTAAACGCTTGAAGTTACCGAGATGGCTTCCTCCTGCCCAATGCAACGCGCTGCGGGCTTTCACGAGATCCCCCCATGCTACTTCTGAATCGAAGCGTTAAACTGCGGCTTGCCGTGAGTTTAGGCGCGTGCATCTTGATGTTAATTGTTGTCGGTATTATCGGTCTCTACAGTCTCAGCAAAACCAACGATGCCCTCAACAGTACTTATGAGGGGAACGTACTCACCTTGGGTGATCTTATTAAGGTCAACCAAGCACTGCTCGGCAACCGGGTTAAGATAACGGCAGAGCAGCGCGATCGAACCCCGGCATCTGCTATAACAACGAAACAAGAGGTTGCGGAAAACGATGCCATTATCGACGCCGCCTGGAATGATTACTTCCCTGAGCGTGTTTCTGGTGATCAAGAGCGTGCGGTAGCCGAAAGCTTTATCGTGTCGCTAGCCAGTCTGCGTGCCGGTATTGACGATATCAACGCGGCAATGATTGGCAATGATTATGACGCCGCCAGAGAGATAGCCACCACCACGCTACGTGCTGAATACCCTAAAGTGCTCACGGCGATTCAGGGCCTTATCGACCTTAACAGCGCCCAAGCCGCCGCCAATAACCAGCAGTCATCAAGCGACTATATTTGGACGCGCAACTTCGTTATAGGCGTTATGGTGGCGGCGATCATCTTCGGCGTTCTGCTCTCAATATGGTTGATTCGCGGCATCATGACACCGCTGGGCAAGGCACAAGCACTCGCCAACGCCATGGCTGAAGGCAGGCTCGATAACGACGTCGACGCTTCAGCCAAGGATGAGTTTGGTGTGATGCTCAGAGCGTTAAAGAGCATGGAAACCAAGTTCTCGCAGGTGGTCATGTCCGTGCGTAATAACGCCGAGTCCGTGAATGTGGCCGCCGACGAAATCGTGCTAGGCACTGACGACCTCAGCCGCCGGACGCAGGAGCAGGCCTCTAGCATCGAGCAGACTGCGGCATCGATGGACGAAATCACCTCCACCGTGCGCCAGAACGCCGACAACGCATCTGAAGCCGACAAGCTCGTGCACGATGTTAACCAGCAAGCTAATGCCGGGGGCGAGATCGCAGGTCAAGCCATCAAGGCAATGGAAGGTATCAACGCCTCAAGCCGCAAGATTGCTGGTATCGTCGGCTTGATCGATGAAATCGCCTTCCAGACCAATTTGCTGGCGCTGAACGCCTCGGTAGAAGCCGCCCGCGCGGGCGAGCAGGGTCGCGGCTTTGCGGTAGTGGCGAACGAAGTACGCAACCTGGCAGGCCGAAGCGCTGATGCCGCTAAAGAGATTAAGAAGCTGGTTGAAGAGAGCATCGGCCAAGTAGACACTGGCTCAAGCCTAGTTAACCAAGCAGGCAAGTCGCTTGAAGGTATCGTCCACGGCGTTCAGCGTGTCACGGTGTTGATGGGTGAGATTGCCACCGCCAGCCGAGAGCAGGCCCAAGGTATCGATCAGGTCAACACCGCCGTTTCGCAAATGGACAGTGTCACCCAACAAAACGCGAGCCTGGTGGAAGAGTCCAGCGCGGCAGGGCGTTCACTGCAAAGCCAAGCAGAGGCATTGTTGAACGAAGTATCGTTCTTTAGAGGAGCGGCCACCGGCCAAAACCAACGCGCGCTACCCGCGACGCCAAGAACGCGCGATAGCCAGCCTCGGGCCAGTAAAGGGGTGTCGACTCACGTGATTGGTGGCAAGCAAGACACCGAGAAATGGACATCCTTCTAACCTTATGAAGTAACGAAAAGCGCCCCAGCCGGGGCGCTTCAACCAAGCAGCTTATCTTCGTTTTTCCTTTCCAAAGCAGGCGTGAGGCATTCGCAAAGGCTGTACAGGCTCAGTATTATAAGCAGCCTAAACCAAGCCACAGAAGTCATCATGCATGTCGTGCCCACCTTGCCCCCATTGCCAATCCGAATTCGTCTATCAGGATCAAAGCCTGTTCATCTGCCCCGAGTGCGCCCATGAATGGAACCCTTCTGAGACTGAGGCGGAAGACGCCGTGGCGGTAAAAGATGCCCACGGCACGCTGTTAGCGGAAGGCGACAAGGTAACGATGATCAAAGACCTCAAGGTCAAAGGCAGCTCGCTGGTACTCAAAGTGGGCACTAAAGCCGTTATCAAGCGATTAATGGACAGCAAGGATCACCAACTGGACTGCAGGGTCGACGGCGTCGGTGACATGATGGTGACCGCCCATTTTGTGAAAAAGGCTTGAATAAGGCTGTCATAACCCCCGGAATTCTTAGACCCACCTCACGACGCAGTCAACTGAGGTTCATCCTTGGCTATTTTTTTCGCCTCTTTTATCCAATAACGCAACTTAGCCAGGATAGTCGCGGTGCTTGCTGATTTGGCAACAGGCGTTGCGATATCGTCATGGTTAAACGCCAAGAAATAGGTAATGCTAAGGAAAGACTCAATGCGCTGAGAACCCCTATGACGACGATGCTGCCTATGGCTTCTGCTCAAAACTACCGCTGGGTCATTCTGCTGATAGCTACCTTGGCTCAAGCAGCGGCATGCTTTTTCGTTCAAGGTATAGGGGCCATCAGCGTTTATATACAGGCAGATATGGGGCTCTCTGCATTTCAGATTGGGGCACTGGTCTCGGCGGCTCAGCTGGTGCCTTTGGTTGGGCTGTTAGTTGCCGGGGAGTTGCTGGACAGGTTCAGTGAGCGCTTGGTGGTGGGGGTGGGCACTTTAACCGTAGGCATTGCACTTAGCGCTGCCGTGCTGGCGGAGAGTTACTGGGCCATGTTGTTGTTTTTGGTCATCGTAGGGGCAGGCTACAGTACCGCCCAACCCGGCGGTAGCAAATCGGTAGCCGCTTGGTTTGATAAATCTCAGCGAGGCTTTGCCATGGGGATTCGTCAGGCGGGCTTACCGCTGGGTGGGGCGCTGGCGGCGATTATACTGCCAACCGTCGCGATCACCTGGGGTTGGCGCGCCTCTTTTCTAGTGGGCGGGCTGATTGCGATCTTCGGGGCGTTGGTCTTTATGCTTTTTTACCGTGCCCCTGGTAGCGTGTTGCCGGTTGCAAGAGCCTCTGAAGGTGGCGTAAAAAAAGTCGTCTTATCGCGATTGGCGATGATTCGTGAACCGGCCATGAAACAGATCATGGCGTCCGGTATTAGTTTGATCTCGGTTCAGTACGGCATTTTGATTTTTACCGTGCTCTATCTGCATAGCCGTTTGCAGATGGAGGTACTTCAGGCGGCGACGTTGCTATTCGTAGCCCAAGGGGCCGGGGTTGCAGGGCGTATTTTGCTGGCGGCCTGGAGTGATCGCTGTCGCTCGCGCTATTTCCCGGTCATGGTGTGCATGGTGGCGGTAATCGTAGGGCTGCTGGTATTGGTTTGGCTGCCGCTACACTCAACGCTCATGCTGGGTTGCTTGATGGCCTGGCTGGGCTTTTTTGGTTTTGGTTGGTACGGCCCTTGGGTAGCGTATGTGGCTGAGTCTGCACCTGCTGATAAAACCGGCTTTGTACTAGGCCTGGCCATGGCGATTAACCAACTGGCGATTGTATCGATACCACCACTCCTTGGGTGGCTGTTAGATATCAGTGGCAGTTTTATGCTTGGCTGGAGTTTGCTGATCGCCATGACGTTATTGGGGCTATTAATGACTATCCAGCGGCAAGGAGAAAATAATGAAAGCCATCGTGTTTGACGTATTCGGCACTATTGTTGATTGGCGCTCCAGTTTGATTCATCAGTTCAATGAGCTGCAGAAAGAGCTGGGGATTGAATTACCCAGTGAAGTGATAACGGATCAATGGCGTCAGCACTATGCGCCTTCGATGAACCGAGTACGGCAAGGTGACGTGCCTTGGATGGGGTTGGATGACCTGCACCGAGAAAGCCTCGTCAAACTACTCAATCAACATGGCATTATGCTAGACGAGGCGACCATTGATCGCATCAATCACTTTTGGCACCAATTAGAGCCCTGGCCGGATGTTCAGAACGGCCTACAGCGCTTAAAAGAGCACTATATTATCGGCACGCTGACCAACGGCAATTTATCACTAATGGTGGATGTAGCCCGTCACGCCAAACTGCCCTGGGATATGGTGTTTTGCGCCGAGTTATTCCAACACTATAAACCTGACCCAGAGGTCTATTTAGGGGCTTGCGGCCTGCTGCGCCTGCCGCCTGAAGAGGTAATGTTATGCGCGGCCCACAATTACGACCTGGGGGCTGCCCGAGCATTGGGAATGAAAACGGCGTTTATCCCCCGGCGTACAGAGTATGGGCCCCACCAGAGCAAAGATTTAGAAGCAGAAGAAGCGTGGGATTTTGTGGCTGAAGACCTCGTCGCGCTGAGCGAGCATCTACTAATAGAGTGAGCCAACAATACATGCTGTTAGGGCTGGTTAGCCGTTGTTAAAAGAGTGGCAGCGATAGGTATTAAGTATTTGAGCAGTGAGTTTATTGCCAAGCACACGCGCAAGCAGATAGCGGAGCCAATCAAAAGTATTTAAAAGGACACACGCGATGTATTTGCAGAAAATGGCATAAACCGCAACACTCTCGGTAACCTAAGGTATCCTCTAAAAGTATTTTCTACGTACCTAAAAAAGGTAGTCACCATGTCAGCTACGATGAGCAAAGACGACGCGCACAAGCTAATTGAGCAACTTCCTGTGAATGCCACTTGGGAAGACCTTATGCATGAGATCTACGTTCGGGAGACCATCGAAAAGGGCATGGCAGATAGCCAAGCGGGTAACATTACGAGTGTGGCGGATATTCGCAAGAAATACGGCTTGCCTGAATGAATGTGTTTTGGACAGCAACAGCAGTAGCCCATTTGGACGCGATTTATGCCTATATCGCGCAGGACTCAGAAGCTTATGCGTTGAGCACCGTTGATAAAATCACCCGAAGGTCACAACAGATTGGTGATTTCCCCGCTTCAGGACGTAAGGTGCCGGAGTACGATATCGCTCAAATAAGGGAAGTCTTGTGTGGCGCTTACCGCATTATTTACTACATCAAACCAGATCAAATTGACGTTCTCGCCGTTTTACACGCATCTATGAACCGACTGAAAAGCGAATAGGGCAACGTTATAGCGTAGTGTCGGCGCCCACCTCACGACGCAGTCAACTAAGGCTCATCCACCACCACCGCATCACGCAACGTGTCAGCGAAGCTTGCCAAGGCGGGTGTCCAGGTTTCTGGTTCGGGGGCGACAAAATAGGTATCGATATTGGCGATGGAGGTGGGCAGTTCCAGCGTATGAATCCCGAACCGGTGCTGGTGGGCGTCAACCGTCCCACAGGGGAGCACCGTGTAACCCATCCCGGCAGCAACGCAGCCAAGCATCGCGTCCAGCGAACCGAACTCGAAGATCCGACCTGCATTGACACCTTGGGACGCCAGCAGCAGCTCGATACGCTGGCGGTAGCTGCACCCCTGGCGAAACGCCAAGAACGCAGACGTCAGCAGCGCTTGTGAAGAGGGCATCTTCGTCATCGGCGTTGAGCCGACTAAAACAAGCTGCTCGCTAAACGCTTTGAGCGAGTGGTAGCGGCCATGCTCGAGCTGACCTGCCACGAAAACACAGTCCACCTGCCCGTTAAGCAACAGCTCAACCAACTCAGCCGTGGGCCCGGTCTTGATCTGGATATCAACGTCAGGCTGCGCTGCGTGGTACGCCGCCAGTATCGGCGGAAGGCGCAACGCCGTCGTGGTCTCCATGGCGCCGATGCGCAGCCGCCCACACGCCTTCTCCTGGCCTTTGAACAGCGACACCGCTTCATCGTGGGCCGTCAGCATGCGCTCGGCGTACTCCACCAGCGCCAACCCGGCACTCGTAGGGCGAACCCGCCCCGCACGGTGAATCAGCTGTACGCCTAACTCCTCCTCGAGCTTTTTAATGTGGGTGGTCACATTGGATTGCACCGTGTGCAGCCGTTTGGCCGCCGCCCCAAAGCTGCCGGTTTCGGCCACGGCCACGAGCAGTCGCAGCGATTTAAGTTGCACGCGCCGTCTCCCTGTTAGGCTATCTATTAACAAGATAGTAGCGATCAAAACTAATCGTTTCTAGAAATAATTCCTCGGGGATAGTCTGGTGGTGTACCAACGTGCTGCCGACCCCACCAAGGGGTGGCACAAAAAGGAGTTGGCGTGATGAAGCGAACACTCACTACCCACGATATGCCCGCCCTGATGACAGGCATAATGGCGACCCTGGCGGCGATTGGCATCGCACGCTTCGCCTATACGCCGCTATTGCCTGCGATTATTCAAGAGGGTTGGTTCACCGCGAGCCAAGGCGCCTACCTGGGGGCCGCCAACCTGCTGGGCTACTTTATCGGCGCACTCGCCGCCCACTCGCTGAGTGAGCGCTTTTCTCCTCGCATGGTGATGGCCGCAAGCTTCGCGGGTATCGCGCTTAGCTTTGTGCTCTGCGCCGGGGCGGGCGGTTTTCTCTGGTTCTTCTTCTGGCGGTTGGTCTCGGGGGTTGCCGGGGCCATCTTGATGGTCGTTGGCCCCTCGCTGGCGCTAGCGGCCACGCCCCCTGAAAGGCGAACGCGTGTCGGTGCCATGGTGTTTACCGGCATTGGCTTTGGCGCACTGCTTTCGGCCTTCATCGTACCGTTACTGCTAGGGTTAAGCCTCTCCGTCACCTGGGGCACGCTTGGGCTGCTGTGTATTGCCACTGGCCTTTTGTGCGACTATTTTTTGCAACAACAGGGCGTAGCACACTTGGCCTCACCGACCACGGCTAGCTCAAGGGGGAATAGCCCCATAGGGGGTGCGGGTGTAAAGATAATCGTGGTGTTGGTGATTGGTGCTTACGCCCTGGATGCGATTGGTTTTGTACCCCACACCGTGTTCTGGGTGGACTATCTCGCCAGGGAAAACGCCCTGGGTAATCAAGCGGCTTCATTGCAGTGGGGTATCTTCGGGGTGGGCGCCTTGTGCGGGCCGTTCATAGTAGGCGCGCTGGCGCATCGAGTGGGTTGGCAGGGTGGCTTGATGATCGCCTTTGCGGCGAAGGCCGCCGCCGTCTTGCTGCCGGTGTTCTCGCTCGCACTGCTCAGCCAGTCGGTTTCCTCGTTCATGGTGGGGGCGATGATCCCCGGCATTGTGGCCCTTACCTCTGGCCGCCTTGCAGAGTTGGTAGGGCCAACCGCCCACAAGAAACTCTGGGGGCAAGCCACCGCCGCTTTTGCTGCCGCCCAGGCAGTGGCGGGCTATGCCATGTCGGCGCTTTATGGCACCTGGGGCAGCTACGCGCCACTGTTTGCCATCAGCGGCCTCATCCTCGTCGTGGGCTTTTTGCTGGTGCTGCTTAGCCGCGGTGTACAGCAGCGCCACGCGCAACTTTCTGCCCAACAACTTACAAAGCACGCTACACAGCACTCTTCAAAGCACTTTACACACCACGGGAAGCAATAATGGAACTCTACCTAAACGCAACCTCGCCCTATGCTCGCCTAGTGCGCATCGTATTACTGGAAAAAGGCCTAGCGGACGCCGTGACGCTGAAGTGGTGTGACCCCTGGGCAGACGATGCCGAGCTATTAAAAGCCAACCCCGCAGGGCGCATTCCCGCGCTGGTAACGGAGGAGGGCACCACGCTTAGCGAATCCATGCTGATTGCCGTTTACCTGGATAGCGTAAGCCCCAACCCGCCAATGCTGCCAGCAGCCAGCCTGGGGGATGCACTACACCTAGCGGGGCTAGGCCAAAATCTGATGGATGCCGCGTTCACGACTGTGATTGCCAGAAAGCAATATGGCAAGGAGATTGACGAGAGCGAGTTGGGCCAGCGGCGTTCGCGAGCCATTCAGCGGCTATTGAGTAAGTTGCACAGTGAGCTTGGCGAAAAGCAGCAAGCCTCTGCTATCAACTTGGGCGAAATCGCTATTGCGGTCGCGCTGGATTACTTGGCTTTCAGGATGCCAGAGGTGAGATGGAAAGAAGAGTATCCGCGGATTCAGGCTTGGCATGTTGGTGTGACTGCACGTGCTAGTTTTCAGGACACAGCTTTCGCCTAGCAGGGCAAACTTGAATGATTTTGCTGCCTTCAGCGCCTCGTTATTGCGGGGCTTTATCGTGATGGCGTCTCGCACATCGTGATATACAAAAAGTACGGATCATAGCCGTGCTGTTCCGCAGTGGCGTAGGGGAGTAGCAGTGCGGTAATAGGGTATGAGTATGAGCTCGGTCATGCTCGTAGCCTAAAGTTTAATGAACCAAACGTGGGTTTCAACGAACTTAGCTGCTAGTCTGAAATGACTAGAGCGAAAAATCGCCTAGGGACAACCAAAATGCGAAAGGTTTCACGCATTGAGCATTACCCCGTTAGCCGACGCGTGCAGGTTCATATTGATGTCAAGTTTCTTGCCGACTCCATTCAAGCTATCGAACTCAGCGAAACCGGCTATCCGCCGCGCCATTATTTCCCTTGTAAAGATGTGCGGATGGACTTGCTTACTCTTTCAGAACGACGGCCCGCTGCCCGTTTAAAGGCAAGAGGGTGTATTTCTCTTTAGGCGACAATAAAGACATTGCCTGGAGTTATGAGCAGCCGATTAAGGGAATGGAAGCGATAGCGGGTAGGGTGGCGTTTGGGGAAAAAGCTAAGCTGGTGGAGGCCCTAAGTTCCTAAAGCTATATAATTGAAATTCAAATATAATGCTAATGTGCATTGTGGTAGGCCATTGATATTTTTATAAGTTATTATATGGCTTACTTGCACATGTTGTGAATGAAGTACGATATATGGCTTTAATGTTGAGTCTTAGTTTTAAAATCATATATATTGTTTATCAATTTGGGGATGTTATGGAATCTGTAGAAAATAAAAGCAATGAAAAATTAAATCGAATTATTAGTAGTGTTCTTTATCATGTTGATGTTGAGAGAAGAGAACATGGAAAAATAACAATTTCAGAAAATGATAATGATCTAGAGGGATATCTATCCGACCTTCTAGTTGAGGTTAATGAGGATAAACAAAAGCGAGCCTATCAGTTTAATAGAGAGACTACCGAACTATATCAATCATTAAACTCATTCTACCAAAATCAAGATTTATTTAACAATCAGGCGGCAGAAAACTTAGCTAAAAGATTGCTTGAAAAAGAAATTGATACAGATAATCGTGTTGGACATTTATCAAAAACTGGAAACGGTCATGTTAAAAAAGGTAGTTTTCTACAGTTTTTGTACAGAGAAGGAAAAATAATCTCGTATTTGGGTGTAAAGATTGAGCATCAAACATTTTTAGATGAAAACGATTTAAAAAAGAGAATAGGTCTGGCGATTGCGAATAAAGTATATAAAGCTTGCAAAGCTACTTTTGATATAGATGGAATGCCGATTGAAGTTCATGTGTTTGATACTAATAAAAAACCTTCTGTATATTGGTGGAAGGATTTTTTAGAGCTGAGAGAGATTAGGGGTGATTCTTTAAATACAAAGACCGCTTCAAGCGAGGTTATAAAATATTTGAACCGTATAAAAAAAGACTACCCATCAGATTATACAATTCTTAGAAATGCAACTATTTCAGCATTTAAACAGTCAGGTACGATGAGATTCGATGATTTTATTACTAATACATTTCAAAATTATCAACCAGAAAGCCCTTCCCTGAAAGCAAAGCTCGTAAAGGATTTGCCTAAACTTCGTGAGTTGCCTGAGAAAAAGAAATTCGATTCCTCATTTAATTTGGTTCCCTCAGAAGTGCCTTATAAGAGATCAAGTATACGGTTAAGCAAAGAGATCACTATAAATATTGATGATGGAATTGATAATTTAGAAGATAAAATATGGTCTGAAATGACATCTGATGGTAAAAAGCTTGTTGTTATAGATTCACCCGAAGGCTATGAAAGGTTCAAGCCTAAAGATAGAGATTGATTTTATGCTGATTGACTATTTGGAACAGACTAATCAATTGAAAAATAGTGATATTTATGAAACATTTAATTCTTTAAGGCTGACGATTAAGCCTAACATAAGCATACTTGATTTCTTCCCAAAATTTTTTGACGAGTTGAAAACATTATCGAAGCGAGATACATTTGAACTGTTTTTTGAAATTGAAGGGACACATGAAACAGTTTCAGATTGCTCTATAGATAGCTTTGAAAAAATGGAAAAGCATATTGCTGAATTTTCAAACGATTCAGAATATGAACTTGAACTTAAAATAAATAAAAAAAATGTAGACAAAAGTGTTTCTATTTATTTTGTTGACCAGTTTTCAGATTACCTAACCTCAATATCGCTATTAGACGTAATAAACCTAATCTCAATAAATTTCGAAGAATCGCTCGTATTTGAAGTTTTCTCTAAAATTAAAAAATTTGGTAGTAAGACGATTCGGTTTTCTGAGTCTGGAAAAGATGAAGCTGATTTAAATTCTTTTGAGTTGATTAATGTAAGACAGAATAAATTATCCCTTCTATTTGAAAATGCTACAACATCAAATTTCGCGATAGATTTATTGCCCGATGATTTTTATCTAATAACAAAGTCGTCATACGAAAAAATAAACAAAATATTTATAGATATATCATCTTTGCTATCGATTGTTTTTATATCAAATTCATCTTCTTTTGAAAAAGATGGCTCTTTTTTGTATAAGATTTCAGGGTATAAAACTATATCTGAAAGCCTAGCCACTATAGATTATGAAGCTAGTACTTGCGATATTCTTTATAAAATATACGCTTGGTCATATGAGGGCGGTAACAGTTCAGATAAGATTGGATTAGTTAGAAATGTTCTTTCTATCCATTTAGACTCTAATGATAGAGTTAAAATTGATAATGAAGTGTGGCAGGCCATTCAATCTAATTATCAGATTTATCTTAAAGATAATGTGCAAAGCTATCTTGAGATAAAAAATAAAATCGGTGAGTTTGTAATAGAGTCCTCAGCAAGAACTTATTCTATGGCAGATGAAATTCTTAGTTCATTCAAAAATAGTATTTTTGTATTCGTTACGTTCTTTTTAACAGTAGTTGTTGTTAACGGCCTTAAAGATACCGGTGGTGAAAGTATTTTTTCAGATGTGTATCTAGCCATAGTGATTATTTTATGCATTATTTCACTTGTTTGGCGTAAAATGACAGTTAAGCAAGTGCTTAAACAGTTTGAAAGCGCCTCGGCAACCGTAAAGCAGATACTAAAATTAAACTATAGTAAAGTTTTAATGCAGAGTGAAATCGATCAATGCATAGACCCTGTTGTTTCAACCAATAGAATATATCTTAAAGAACAGGTAGATAGTTATTCAAAGTGGTGGCTAGGAATCATTTTAGTGTTTGGTTTTTCATTTGCGTCTGCTAATGTTTATTTTGAACACAGTGACAGCTTTATAAATAAATTAAAAGAAGTGCTTCCAATAGATTCAGATGAAAATAAAGCCATAGATGACTAATTAAAATTTTATAAGAGTCCGGGTAACGTCTTCGTTAATTATATTGAATTACCGAAGACCCCCCTCCAATCCACTCACTTTCATGTCACCCCTGTCACCGCATCATTCAAAGTACAATGTTTTCTTCGATCAATATTAGCCAATCTCGGGTGCGGGTGATGCCGGTTTACACCAACTCGCGGGTGAGAATAGGGGTGGACGTTTGCGGTAGCAGTAGGGTGGTATCGAGTCTGCTGAAACAATGAACCTAGAGATTTTGTGGCGCTAAAGAAATCAAGCTTTTCTTAGTGCAGTGTAGCCTTAATAGCGGGGCAATAGTAGACTGGATGTGATTATTGATAGAGTGAAGATTTAGTAGGAAAAATTGAAGTTATTGGGTAGGTGTTGAGTAAGTGGGTATGCAACCAGCGTTGCTGAAATAGCAAAAAAAAAGAGATGCGCTATAATGTGACAGGTTTTTATTAATTAATGCTTATTATTATTGATTAAGTGATTTTATTAGTAGTCAAATACTCTTCCCAGTATGTATCCAATCATAGCTAGTTCAGCCAAATGCCAATTATCTATACTAGGATCGGTTCGCATGTTTCATAAAAATTTGTTAAGAAAGCCTAAGGATTTAGAGAGTTATGTTAACTATGTATATTCAAGCCTTTTGAATCTTAAAGACGATGGTGTTGTGGTTAGCAGTAATACAATCTTAGTTGGTAGATCTGGAGCTAAACATGAAGTTGATGTTTATTATCAGTTTGAGAAGTCTAGGATTACTCATAAAGTGGCTTTTGAATGCAAATTCAAATCTCGCAGTGTTCAGAAATCCGAGCTTATTGACTTCCATGGTAAGCTGCTTGATGTTGGTAATATACAAGGTATATTCGTAAGCAAAAGTGGTTACCAACAAGGTGCTAAAGATTATGCTGCGCATTATGGTATCCAATTGCTCACATTAGACGATCTGCCAACTTTAAATGTTTTGGTTGCTAAAAGAATTGAGTCGGTAGCCTTGCCTGATGAAACCTATGTTGGAGAACCATTCTGGTGCTTGATGAAAATCACTAGTGATGGGCTAACAGGAGATTACTACTCAAAAAAGGATGGTTTAATAAGTAAAAAGCACATGATTCCTTTATTTATATCCAAAAAAGACGCTGGTGAATACCTAAATTCTTTACCTGATAAAGCTGATTTTGTAGTTAGAGGCTTACCACAGCACTCACTAAAATTTCTTTTTGAAGCAGCTAGTGTTATGAAAGGTAACGTTAGTTTTGTTCTTATGTTGTTAGGGCCTGATGCTAATGGTTTATGGCCCGGTATGACCTACTCAATTAATGAGCTGAAAATTCGCTTCTTACTGCCTTAGAACGGTTTTATAAATAAAACCATGTAAGGTTATATTGTCTTATGGTGACTTTAATTTGTGTTTGGCGCGAAGTATGAGAAATGATGCTGAGATTGTTGAACTGCATTCCTCACACTTTAAACGAAGTTAACCCACTAACCCTCATAACCTCCCTCGTCACCGCATCATTCAATATCCCGCGTTTGGCTTCGATCAGCGTAAGCCAGTCGCGGGCGCGGGTGATGCCGGTGTAGACCAGCTCGCGGGTGAGGATGGGATTGGGCGTTTGCTGTAGCAGTAGGGCGGTGTGCTGGAATTCAGAGCCTTGGGATTTGTGTACCGTCATCGCCAATACGGTTTCCACCGCGTGCAGGCGTGAAGGCAGCACGCAGGGAATGGGGTTTTCTGCGTTACTGGTCGGAAAGGCAACGTTGAATAATGATTTATTCAGCGTGCGCGGGTCAGGCACGGCGAGGGTAGTTTCAGGCCGTAGTCGTTTTGGGTGACGTCGCCAGCAGGAAGGCCTCGTGCCTTTAATAAACAAGCAAGCAGCGAGGCCTCGTAATATCGATATGACCGTCAGGAAGAGCTACAGCCTCCAGACCTATTTACGCTAAAGATGCCATTTGATTTTAGTGCTACCAACTGCAGCAGTAAGCCTAGCCCGGCAACTGATGCGGCAGCAAAAGGCAGTGCCCACCCTCCCAACTGGAAGGCGAAGATCAGGCCACCAGTAGCGGCACCAATTGCGCTACCAAGATAAAGTGCTGATTCATTGAGCGCTACGGCTACGTTGCCACCGCCAATTCCTTCACGTGCGGAGATCAACTGATTGTTCTGTGGCACTTGTAGCGCCCAACCCACAGCTCCCCATATAGCAATCGGCACCATTGCCAGCCAGGCATTAATACCTGCGGTGAAGGGTAGGGCTGCTAGAGAGACGGTCAGCATAAGCATGATGATAGCCACGAGTTTTGGTTCGCTAACTCGATCTGCTATTGGGCCAATAAGGAAACTGCCCGCTACGCCACCGATACCCCATACCCACAGCCAAGGAGTGATATTCGAAATACCACCGAAGCTTTCATTCGCCATTATTGGCGCGATATAGGTGTAAAGCCCAAGGCTAGATACTGCAGCCAGTAGGGAAACTGTCAAAATCAAAGTGACTTTCATATCTTTAAGGATGGTAAATTTTTCCCGAAGGGTGGAGGCTTCTGAGGCGGGGAGTGCAGGAAGTTTTATTGCCAGACCCACCATTGAGACGAGCCCAAGAATAGCAATAAGCCACATCGTTGAGGCCCATCCCAATTGCTCAGCGATCATTAGTCCGGCAGGCACGCCTAATACAGTGCCGCTGGCCATCCCACCCATGATGATCGCCAGTGCTTGGCCACGTTTATCTTTAGGCACAACGGCAGCCGATGCAGCAATCCCCATCGCTAGATATACCCCGGCGCCTACGCCAGCAAAGATTCGAGTAACGACCAGCGCTGTATAGGTCGTTACCAGCGCACTAACCAGGTTGGCTACTGTGAAGATGGCCAGCGCGATCAATAGACCTAAGCGCTGCTTATGGGCTGGTAGCAGAGCAACAAATAGCGGTGATCCGATGCCATAGGCCAGTGTAAAGGCCGTAACCAACTGGCCAGCCCTGGCAACCGATACACTGAAATCGCTTACAATCATCGGTACCAACCCAGCAATGACGTAAGACGCCATTCCTAATGCAAAGGCACCCAAGGCAATCAGGTACACCGTTCCCATACTTTGATGTTTCACGTTGATCTCCAAGTTTTAATAAGCACGTCCTTGGCAATTACCAAGCACGATTTAGCAAGGCCAATAAGAGGCTGGTTTATTTGTATCTATCAATATTGTGAAAGGAAGTGTGATTCTACGAGGGTGCTTAACTGAATCAACTGTACCTAGGGTCAGTGGGGCAGGCACAAAAAAGCCTTGCTGTCGTGCAAGGCTTTTAAAGTGTTTTAGTTTATACGTTAACCAGGCCATGCTTGGTGGCAATAGAAGCCAGCTGTCGCGAGCTATAAACGTCAAGCTTTTGTTTTATATTGGCTACGTGAAATTTGATGGTGCGCTCAGTAATTCCTAAGATAGCGGCAGCTTCTGAATACGTTTTTCCAATAGCAATCCAGCGTAAAACTTCCTTCTCTCTGCAAGAGAGATTTTTTATCTGAGCGTCTGGTTTGGTGCTCAATCCGTGGTTGTATAGCTGTCTGTGTTGTTCATGGTATTTAATTAAAAAAAATTGAATAGCAGCTTCGTTTTTATTTATTACAGAAGATAAGCCAGTTTCTTTTTTATCCAGGCATAAAGTGAGTGTGCCTACCTCTGTGCCATGAGAAATCGCAATGAAAGAGTATCCTTCAATAATTTTATATTTTAATGCATTGCTTGATAGTTGTTGGTTTTGATTATTTAGCCCTGTGGTTAACCATGAGAAGGGAAGAGCAGTATCTTTTGAAATATCTAGAACAGGGTCTATGCGGTATAAGGCGTTTTCTTCGTATTCTGAAAGCCATTCTCTAGGTAAGTTTGTAACTATACTGGGTGAAGATCCATTACGCTCTGAGCAGAAGTAGGCATAACGATTTACTCCCAATGATTGAAGAGCATGATCAAGATTGCTTGTGAATTCGTTAAATTTCTCTGTTGTTACGTTGTTGGCAATTACCCCCGCAACGCCGGTTTGGTGAATCATTTTTAAGCTGCCTATGCGTCATTGCTTAGTGATCACAAATATGCTGAGTATGTAACTAATTCAATTGCCCAACGCTATATAAGCATCTACTCTACTATGTGAGGGAAAACAATAGAAGGAGCGCCGGAGTGATGTAGTAAGTAGGCTCGCCTATGTAGTCACAGGAAAAAAATAGAAAATCATGACAAAATTTGGCTACCTTTAGTAATGAGCTAATCATTTAGCTCCATTACATCAGCCAAATGGTATGCAAGTACCCTATTAGAACGTGGAGGCGATAGCTAGAAGGGGGGGTGGATACAATTTCAACAAATTCTAGTAGCTGATGGCCCGAACGCTAAGTACTCTCGCGATCTCTTCAGCTTGTCGTTAGCTCAATACTAGGCGCTTTAGTTTGATTTAATAAATAGAGAAGGAGGGTGGATGGGTATTGAGCTTATAGGCTTCGTCGCAGTCGTATTATTGGCGTATCTGATCCCTGGCCCGGATTTTTTGCTAGTCAGTCGGTATGCAGTAAAGCATCGTCGACTTGGGTTCGCAGCAGCGCTGGGTGCCCAAAGCGGACTCTGTATACACATGCTGATGGCTGCTCTGGGTCTTTCGGCCATTGCGGCCCGCTCCGCCGAGCTGTTTATGCTGATTCGGTGGGTAGGTGCAGCTTATTTGATCTGGATGGGACTAACAGTTCTGTATAGCAGTCGTAGCCAGCACCGCAGTGAACAGGTAGATGCACAAGGAGCTATTGAGGTTGCTAGCCGAAGGCGTGCTTTTGCTAATGGTTTTTTGTGCAATTTGCTTAATCCAAAGGCAATCATCTTTTTCCTAAGTGTCTTACCTCAGTTTATCAATCCGACGGTCGGTGCAGTTCAGCAAATTTTGATACTCGGCGTGCTTGATGTATTGATTGGTATCGCATGGTGGTGGGGCGTTATCATAATTATGGAGCGCGTTGCGAGGGCATTACATAGACCGCACATAAGGCAGTGGTGGGATTGGGTTACTGGCAGTTTGATGATCGGTGCAGGTGCTCTCTTGGCTCGCAATAGTCCTAGCTAGTAGTGTCATATATGGTTTTGAAGCTAACAAATAGCTGCATCCGGCAAGTGAGCTTGGGCGATAAATCCATGAAGCGTTTGTCAAAACCTTCGCTTCGTTGCGGTTGTATCGGAGTCTTGGGAGTTGAGTACCGTCCTCGCGAGGATAGTTTCTACCGTGCGCAGGCGTGAAAGCAGCGGCCAGTGAACTAGTCTTTTAAAACAGTTGCTTCTTATCGATGCTAGCTACTTGGCGAGGGCCGAGAAATGTCTGCAAATGTTCCCAACTACAACAGCCTTTGATAAGCGTCTAGTAGTAGGGCAGTGGTAAGGAGCTTGAAAAGGTCGTGGTCAAACCCACCACAGCCTAGTGCCGTTTGGTTGTAGACGTCTCTAAACCTTTCACGATCTATTAGACCCCACTGAGCGAGCTGTCCCTCGAGAACCAGCGGTTCCAGATACGCTCTATTGGCCCACAGTGCTTTCTGAAAAGCCCCTGTCACCGAGCCCTTCCTGCGTCGAAAAACGGCACTCGTATTATAATGCTTAGCGACTTTCTGCCGGAAAGGTAGCCGCGTGTGATTTTTATCATAAAGTGCCTCTGTAGGAAGCGAAAGGGCATAACGGAGCATTTTATCCTGAGTGAATGGCCTCAAATACTGCGCCCTTTCATCGCAGATAACACGATAGCTGTTCTCGTTGATAGCATCTTGCATCCATGCGCGTCTTATAGGCTCGTTTCTCGCAACTGTGAGCGAGGGGCGATCTTGGCAGAAGCTAGCAATTACTTCGTCTCGGAGAAACTTATTAACCGGATTCGGAGACGACTTCATTATTGCTCGTAACACTCGGATATAACTAACCGAGTATAATTGAGCGTAGTGCCTAAGTTTTCGGGCGAATGCAGAAGGTTGACTGAGCAACGTATCACGTAGCGTTGCCACCGGCACTGGGTCGAGGAATATCTGGTCGCCACCATGGCCATCTAGAATTGTCACAGGCCGTGTCTTGGTTCGTATCGATAGCTCCTCCGCGAGCTGATAGATCACGGCTTGGAAGGCGAGTGCAGTTGAAGGAGCTGCAGGTAGCGGCCGCTGAATCGGACGAAATAGCAAATCCTCCGAAAGCGTTAAAGAAAAGTGCTCGATTCCGAGTTCGTCGGCAATAGCCGAGGCAATCTTCGCATCATCGTGTGCACTACCGCTTGGAAAGTACCAAGTGCAAGCTACAGGTTGCTCTACCCCGTATACGGCTGCAGCTGCATAGATCAAAGAAGTTGAGTCACAACCGCCCGAGAATGCAATACCGAAACGCTCTGTAAGAGCCTCTTGTTGAAGCAATTCTTCTAGTATCGCAGCTGGATCTCCAGAGGCGTTGCTTAGGTCGTGTATTGAGTCTAGCTCCGAGGTGATGCGGAGTGCTTCTCCACGCTGAAGGTGAGCCACACCGCCGGCGGGAATAACATGCACATCTCTCCAAATTGAGGAACCCAGTGTACTGTCGTTATTCAAGTGCGCGACAACCTTCTCGAGCGCTGGCGTTTTGGCTCCTTTCTCAATTACCTCCTCAAGTGTGCTGCCAACCAATACACCTGTAGACGTAATTCGTAAATATACCTCACGGGGTAATCCCCCCAAAAAACCAGGGTGCTCAAAAGTAGAATTTTCCGTAAGCTAAACGCAGGGAGATTCTGCATGAAAAAATCACGTTTTTCTGACAGCCAAATACTGTCGATCCTCAAGCAAGCCGAAGGTGGTGCACCTGTTCC
>NZ_DRFS01000030.1 GCF_011050415.1 Halomonas sp. | reverse complement strand
TACGCCTGACGACCATAGCATGCGTGAACCACCTGATCCCTTGCCGAACTCAGAAGTGAAACCGCTTAGCGCCGATGGTAGTGTGGGGTCTCCCCATGCGAGAGTAGGTCATCGTCAGGCACTTATACCAAAAATCCCCCAGGGCATATGCCTTGGGGGATTTTTTTTGCGTGGTAGGGTGAATGGTGAGTGGTAAATCGTTAACGGTGAGTTGTGAATCGTGAGTAGAAAAACCTTACAATGATCAACCACTCACCACTCACCACTCACCACTCACCACTCACCACTCACCACTCACCACTCACCACTCACCACTCACCACTCACCACTCACCACTCACCACTCACCACTCACCCGCAGATCGTCTCTAACGCTTCAATCAAGCTATTCATCTCATCATCGGTGCCGATGGTGATCCGCAGGAAGTTGTTGAGTTCGGAAGTGTTGAAATGGCGTACCAAAATGCCACGCTCGCGTAGCGCTGCAAAGAGCTGCGCGCCTTCGTAATCAGGATGCTGAGCAAGAATGAAGTTAGCCTTAGAGGGCAGTACTTCAAATCCCAATGTTTCGAGACGCTGGCGGGTCCGCTCACGTGTGGTAATAACATGCTCGCGGCAGGCTTCAAAGTGCTCCGGATCGTTGAGCGCTGCAATACCCACTAAACTTGCCAAGCTATCCACTGGGTATGAATTGAAAGAATCCTTTACTCGCTGCAAACCATCTATCAGCTCTTCTGAGCCCACCGCATAGCCTAGGCGCAGGCCGGCCAAGCTACGTGATTTTGAAAACGTGCCGGTGACTAGTAGATTCGGGTAACGATCAATTAGCGCTACAGCGCTCTCAGCGCCGAAATCCACATACGCTTCGTCTACCAGCACCACCCGATCAGTGACACGCTTAAGCAGTGCCTCAATAGTCGCCAAAGAGTGCGCATGGCCCGTCGGCGCGTTAGGGTTGGCGAAGATAACGCCACTACGTTCGGTATTAGCAGCAAGAGCCTCTATATCGACTTCCCAGTGCGCATTCAGAGGATGTTTGCGCAGTTCCACACCGTAAAGATTCGCATAAACAGGGTAGAAGCTATAGGTGATAGTGGGGACGTCTAAGGGGGCGTCGTGGCAAAAAAACGCCTGGAAAGCGAATGCCAGCACCTCATCGGACCCATTGCCCACAAATACCTGATTACTGGTTACCTTAAAGGCCTTGGCCAGTGCCTCGCGCAGTGCTGCAGAGGTTGGGTCAGGGTAAAGGCGTAAATGATCAGTGGCATAGTCACGTAGCGCCTCACCAACGCCTGGGGCAGGCGGATAAGGGTTTTCGTTAGTGTTGAGCTTAATAACCCGCTCGCGTGGCTGCTCACCGGGAATGTAAGGGGTTAATTCCCGAACAGCCGGACTCCAGTATTGGCTCATGAGTGTAACCTGATATCCTAGCAAGGTAGTCGCCCATGGTCGCTTGATGACTGGCTAAGCGCAAGCATTCGCAACGCAAGGGGTGGGCGTTGCACCTTGTAGCAGTTATGCTGTCACAACAGCGCGTAATAAATGTGATGTCCAACACGAGATTAAGGAGACACTCTATGCAACTCAAGAGTTTGCTAGCCGGTTCGGCTATGTTGGCACTGCTGGCTGGCTGTGCGAGCAGCCCAATGGAACAGCAGCAAGAAGAAGCAGCTAGCGCACAGCAAAATTACCAAGGGTCACTACCTTGCCGTAACTGCGATGGAATCGATCTGGATGTCACCATGGTGGGTGAGGAAATGAGCGCAGCTGAAGAGCGCACATTTACACTCAACGCTACGTACCGTAATCACCCCCAAACGCCGCCGGATGAAAACTATGCGGGGAACTGGGAAGTGCTTACCGGTACGCCGACTGATCCAGACGCCACTGTGTATGAGTTAACGCCGAATGGCGAAGGCCAAATTTACTACTTCATGCGTATTGATGAGCGCACATTAGAGTTAATTGATCCAGAACGCCGCCGCTTTGAAAATGGTGAAATGCTGCAGCTAACGCGTCAATAACGCAGTAGCAAGCAGTGTGAAAGGCGGCCGATGGCCGCCTTTTGTATATATAAATGGTAGCTGGGTAGCTCGTTTCGGCAACTGCTCAGTGATAGCCATTAAATCATCGTAAAGATAGGAGCGTTATCGCAGTGGCCAAAGCCAAAAGCGCCTTTGTATGTACCGAATGCGGTGCTGAATTTCGCAAATGGCAGGGGCAGTGTAGCAGTTGCCAGGAGTGGAATACGTTAACCGAGGTGCACTTGGCGAGTGCACGTCCCGGCGGTGGGGCATCCCCTGGGCGTAGTGGTTACGCGGGTGATCTCTCGCGTGAAGTTATTGATCTAGGCAATGTTGATCTTAGTGAAGTGCCGCGGATGAGCTCTACCTTTGCTGAGTTTGATCGGGTGCTGGGTGGAGGGCTTGTGCCCGGCTCAGCGGTGTTACTGGGGGGTAACCCAGGGGCCGGTAAATCAACACTGCTTCTACAAACGGCCTGCAAGCTGGCTCAACAGCGGCGCATTCTCTATGTAACGGGGGAAGAGTCGCTGTCCCAAGTCGCCATGCGTGCTCACCGCCTACAGCTGCCTACGAACGGTTTGAAAATGCTAGCGGAAACCAGTGTCGAAACCATTCTTGCGGTAGCTGAGCGTGAGAAGCCTGAAATTCTGGTGATCGACTCTATTCAAACCATGCATCTGGAAGACATCAGTTCTGCACCTGGCGGCGTTGCCCAGGTGCGCGAGTCTGCGGCGGCCTTAACGCGTTTTGCCAAGAAGACGAATACAGTGCTGTTATTAGTAGGGCACGTGACCAAAGACGGCTCATTGGCGGGGCCAAAAGTGCTTGAGCATATGATTGATGCCTCTCTGCTATTGGAAGGTGGTGCAGACTCACGCTTTCGCACCCTGCGTGGTCAGAAAAATCGCTTTGGTGCCGTCAACGAGCTAGGCGTTTTCGCGATGCTGGAGCAGGGCCTTAAAGAGGTCAAAAACCCCAGCGCCATTTTTCTTTCCCGCCAAGAGGTACAGGCACCGGGTAGCTTGGTGATGGTGGTGTGGGAAGGCACTCGGCCGATTCTAGTCGAAGTGCAGGCGCTGGTAGATGAATCCGCGCTGGGCAATCCCCGCCGGGTAGCGGTAGGCGTGGATCAAAATCGCTTAGCTATGCTTTTGGCGGTGCTCAATCGTCATGGCGGGCTGTTTACCGGCGATCAAGATGTGTTCCTGAACGTGGTAGGTGGGGTGAAAGTGCTTGAGACCAGCGCTGACCTAGCGGTACTGCTAGCGGTAGTGTCGAGCCTACAAAACCGTGCGCTGCCCAAAGAGTTGGTGGTGTTTGGGGAAGTAGGGTTGTCTGGGGAGATACGCCCGGTACCCAGCGGCCAAGAGCGGATTGCCGAAGCCGCCAAACACGGTTTTTTGCGGGCCATTGTGCCCCGTGGCAATGCACCCAAGCACGCCCCACAAGGAATGGAAGTCATTGCCGTGGATAAATTAAGCGATGCCCTAGATGCCCTTTAATACCTAGATGCCCTTTAATATAAGACGCGCTTTAGCGTGAGCTATGCTTAGTGTGTTTGATAATCTTGAGTGCCAAGGAGAGACACCATGAGTACGATTCGTCTGACCCAATATAGTCACGGTGCAGGCTGCGGCTGCAAAATTGCCCCCGATGTTTTGGATGGCATTCTGGCCAAAGCAGGGCCTGCGGCGGGTCATAAGCAGCTCATTGTAGGCAATCAAGGACGCGAAGACGCAGCGGTGTACGATCTTGGCGATGGCCGTGGCATGATCGCCACCACTGATTTCTTTATGCCAATTGTTGATGATCCTTTTGATTTTGGTCGCATTGCTGCCACCAATGCCATCAGCGACGTTTACGCCATGGGCGGGACACCGGTCATGGCGTTAGGTATCTTGGGATGGCCGCTGGATAAGCTTAGCGCCGAAGTGGCGGGAGATGTCATGGCCGGTGCGCAAGCTGTCTGTCGCGAGCTGGGCGTTGCCTTGGCCGGTGGTCACTCCATTGATGCCCCAGAGCCTATCTTCGGTCTTGCCGTCAATGGCTTGGTCGAGCTAGATAAGCTTAAGCTAAACAGCACCGCTAAAGCGGGTGACCTGCTCTATTTAACCAAGCCGCTAGGCGTGGGCATGTTAACTACTGCAGAAAAGCGCGGTTTGCTGGAAGCCGGGCATCACGGCCTGGCCCGTGAAACCATGCTGAAGTCCAATCGCATTGGCGTGAAACTCGCCGATGTTAAAGGCGTTAATGCCATGACCGATGTCACAGGCTTTGGTTTGGCGGGCCATCTTTCTGAAATGTGTCATGCCAGTGGTGTGATGGCCCAAATTGATTTCCGCAAACTGCCGCGTTTAGCCGAAGCTGAGGCGTATCGTCGCCAAGGCGCGGTACCGGGAGGCACACTGCGTAATCGAGATGCCTTAGGTGAAAGCTTTCCTGCCATGGACGAAGCCCACTGGCAATGGCTATGTGACCCTCAAACATCGGGCGGCCTGCTGTTCAGTGTAGACCCCGCCTGGGAAGATGACGTTGAGCGTATTGGCCGTGAATATGGCCTGACACTGCACTCCTTTGGTGTTATGAAAGCGCGCCAAGGTAAAGCGTCAATTGAGGTTCTCGGGTGACCCTGGCTACCACACCTTCATCTCTGAATTTAATCAGTGACGAGCGACCGTTAATCGACGTACGCGCCCCGGTAGAGTTTGCCCAGGGCGCGCTGCCAGGGGCGGTCAATTTACCGCTGATGAATGATGAAGAGCGCCATCAGGTCGGCATCGCTTATAAGCAGCAGGGCCAGACCGCGGCCATTGCGCTGGGTGAGCGATTGGTCAGCGGTGATATCAAACAAGCCCGAATCACGGCTTGGCAGGCTTATTTAACCGAGCATCCGGACGCGCTTATTTACTGCTTTCGTGGCGGACTACGCTCACAAATTGCTCAGCAATGGTTAGAAGAAACGGGCATTTCCAGGCACGCCTGCAAGGGGGTTGGAAGGCCATGCGCCAAGCCCTTTGCGCGCGTATTGAGTCGGCAGCTTTGCAACCGATGCTGGTCGTCGCAGGGCTAACCGGATGTGCTAAGACAACGCTGATTAATCGGCTCGACAATGGCATAGATTTAGAGGCCTATGCGCACCATAAAGGCTCTGCTTTTGGGCGCAGGCCTGAAGAGCCTGCCACGCAAATTAACTTTGAGCATGCGCTAGCGAAACGGCTACTGGGTCTGACGGGGGGCCTGGTTATCGAAGATGAGTCGCGCCAAATTGGTAATGCCAATATTCCTTTGAGTTTCTGGCAAGCTTTGCAGCAAGCACCCCGAGTGCGTATCGAAATGCCGTTGGATTGGCGGCTGGAGCAGATTCAGCAGGACTATATCATTGATCTGGAGCAAGCCTATGTCGCCCGGCATGGGGCCTACCAAGGCTGGCAATTAATGCAGCAGCAGCTAAGCAATGCACTGGTTCGATTAGGCAAGCGCCTTGGCAATGCCCGCTTGCAACGATTACAGCGGCTTCAGGCGCTAGCATTCAGAGAGCATGCCCAAGGCAATTCGCAGGCCCACGAAGCATGGCTTGCGCCGCTGCTTACCGAGTACTACGACCCACTCTACCGCTACCATTTAGAGAAACAGCGCGATAGTGCACCAGTGGAGCTTCATGTGGGCGATTGGGAAAGCTGCCTGGCGGCCGCCAGGCAGTGGAACCGGTAATTAAAACTCCCTAACGGCTTACGCTTATACGGCGCTAAGCCACTGGGTCATCAACCTATCCAGTAGGGGTGCTAAGTGAATAAAACGCTTAGGGTGCTCGTTGATTTGCGCATCGTCTTGTAAATAGCGGGAAGAAGCCGAGGATGACGCAACAGGCTGCGGTGTTGTGCTCAGCAACTGCTTGACGCTGGCCGGGGTGGCTTCCAGGTGGCAGAGTAGGCCAATAACGCGTCCGCTATCCCAGCTAAACCCCTGCACGGGGGCTGCTTCGCTTCCGCCTAAAGAGAAGGCGTCGTCGGGCAGGCTGAAGACGTATCGGTGCCACATAAAGGCCGTAAACTCTTCAGGCAAGTCGAGGGTGCTTTCCGGTGCTAAGGTGACCGTATGCCAGCCTGTTTCTGGATAGGTGCCAGGAGCAACGACAGCCCCCAAGGCGCGGGCTATCCAGTGCGCGCCCAAGCCAATACCCAATAACGGCTTTTGCCCGTCCAAATAGCGATTAATGAGTTTATCTTCTGCCTTAAACCAAGTCGGTGGTTGGCTTATAAGTGCCTCTGGCCCATCAAGCACGATCAGTGCGTCGCATTCGTTCGGGCGTGGGGTTAATTCTCCTGCATAGAGATGAAAAACGGTGTAACTATGCCCCATACTGGTTAGCCAGTCGGTTACTCGGGCGGGGCCATGGTCAGGGCCGTGCTGTAGTAGATGAATATGCATGGTAATCTCCTCGCCGGCCAAATCATCATTGTCGACCATAACGTACCGGCTACTTTTCACCAATATCCCACGTCAAGCGATCCAGGAAATCAGTATGGTGTCGAAACCACAGGGCTTTTATCAACGGCTGCAAGAGCTTCCATTACCTGCCCAGCAAGCTTTTATGGCAGCGCTATGCGAGCGTTTACTACCCAACTACGCGCTGTATGAACAAACCACTGGCCAGGGCGATAGCCACACCCTGGGGGCGGTGTTGAGTCTGGTCTGGGAGCGACTAAACGTGCCCAATGCCAGTATCGATTTTTCCCGGCAGGCGGAAAAGCTGGCCGAATGCGAGCCACCAGAAGGCGATGATAGCTTTGGTGCGCGGCGCGCTCTGGATGCAGTGGTCTCGGTTTCGGCACTGCTCGACACGCTTCAAGGCGAGTCACCGGAAGCCGTGCTGGATGTTAGCCGTACCTCCCGGGCAGGCGTTCGCGCCTTCATAGAACTCACTGAAGGCGAAGACGACGCCCAGGCGTTAGCGCTGATTATCCGTGACCATCCGTTAATGGCGGATGAAAACGACTTCCAAGATGCCGTGCTGGAAGCCGTTAGCGAACCGCTGGATAAAGCGGCATTAAAAGAGGTACGCGAGTTAGGGCGCAACGGTGGCATTAGCAACCTGGGACTTACGCTTGAAGAAGCGGAGTAGTAGCGTCTAAAAGCGCACCCCTGCGGTCACCATCATGCCAGCGGTTCCAAACACGATTAGGTCGGATTCAAATCGTCCCCACTGCACACCGATACTAGGCAGCGCGGCGGGGGCAACTTCATAACGATTAAACGGAATTTTGTCGCGAAACTCATCTTTATAGCCGCGTAAGAGCCCGCCAGTTAGCTTTGCGCGCACATTGATACCTTGGCTGGTTTGCCACAAGGGAAACTCCCGGCCCATGTAAACGTACCAAGTGGGTTGATCAAAGGAGTTTTTGAACCACGCAGCTCCCGTTAGCCAACGATCAGGGTTGTGCAGTTCGATACTAATAAGATCTTGCTGATTGGTATGTTCAGGATCCGGACTGAAGTGGCGGGTATAGAGACTGGTTTGTACCAGTGTGTGGTCCCACTCCAGCGCCGGAGGCCAATCAAATGCACTAGCAGGCGTGCTCAACAGCAGGCCTGCTAGACACCCTATCCATGGGCATATACGCAGCATTTTAAAGTCCATGTCTATTGATGGCATGTTAAAGGCGCATTTCGATACCGCGTTCCGCCATATAGCGTTTCGCTTCAGGAATCGTGTACTCCCCGAAATGGAAAATGCTGGCGGCCAATACTGCATCGGCACCGCCTTTCAATACGCCATCGACGAGGTGGTCCAGATTACCCACGCCGCCTGATGCAATCACGGGAACGCTGACGGCTTCTGAAATCGCATGGGTCACTCCCAGATCAAAACCAATCTTAGTACCGTCGCGATCCATACTAGTCAGCAGCAATTCACCCGCGCCAAACTCAACCATCTTCTTCGCCCACTCAACGGCATCTAAGCCGGTAGGACGCCGTCCGCCGTGGGTGAAAATCTCCCAGCGGGGTATTTCGCCTTCCCCAGAGACCCGTTTGGCGTCGATAGCTACCACAATGCACTGGCTACCAAAGCGTTCGGCGGCTTCGCGTACAAAGTCAGGATTGGTTACCGCTGCGGTATTGATTGAGACTTTATCGGCACCGGCATTCAACATGGTACGAATGTCGTCGCAGCTGCGAATGCCGCCGCCAACGGTCAGCGGGATAAATACTTCGCCCGCGATGCGCTCAACCATTTCTACCGTGGTGTCGCGATCTTCATGGCTGGCAGTAATGTCGAGAAAGGTGATTTCGTCGGCGCCCTGCTGGTTATAGCGCTGGGCAATCTCCACCGGGTCGCCTGCATCGCGAATACCCACGAAGTTGACGCCTTTAACCACCCGCCCTGCATCTACATCCAAACAGGGGATAATACGTTTGGTGAGGCTCATGAACCACCTCCCGATAGCTGGTCGCTCAATCGCTGTGCTTCGGCGACATCCAGGCTGCCTTCATAAATTGCCCGGCCAGTAATAGCGCCTAGAATGCCGCTGTCAGCCACCGCACAGAGTGCTTTGATATCGTCCAGGTTGGTTACGCCTCCTGACGCAATCACCGGTAGGCCGCCTTCACGGGCCAATGCTGCGGTAGCTTCGACGTTAACGCCCTGCATCATGCCGTCGCGGGCGATATCGGTGTAAACAATGCTAGAAACGCCGTCATTGGCAAAGCGCTTGGCCAACTCGGTGGCTTTGATAGTAGAAACCTCGGCCCAGCCGTCGGTAGCTACGTAGCCGTCTTTGGCGTCTAATCCCACAATCACATGGCCGGGGAAAGCACGGCACATCTCACCAACAAAAGCGGGCTCTTTCACCGCTTTGGTACCGATAATCACGTAGGCAACGCCAGCACTTAAGTAGTGCTCAATGGTTTCTGCACTGCGAATGCCGCCACCGATTTGAATCGGCAGGTTGGGGTAGGCTCGCGCAATAGCGGTAACGGCATCGCCATTGACGGGCTTGCCTTCAAAGGCACCGTTCAAGTCCACCAGATGTAGGCGGCGGGCGCCAGCTTCTACCCAACGTGCAGCCATGGCCACCGGGTCATCGCCGTAGGAGGTCGCATCTTCCATGCGGCCCTGTTTCAACCGGACGCACTGGCCGTCTTTGAGATCAATAGCGGGAATTACCAACATACAAAATCCTCTCAGGGCGTCCAGGTAACAAAGTTTTCAAGCAGGCGAAGCCCCGCGCGGGAGCTCTTTTCCGGGTGGAACTGCACCGCGAAGGTCGCGTCGCGGCCAATTGCCACGTGAGCACTTACCTTACCGTATTGGGTGGTGCCGAACACCTGGGCATCTTCAGCGGCATTCACGTAATAGCTATGCACGAAGTAGAAGTGCTCGCGGTTATCAATACCTGCCCATAAGGGGTGGTCATGGTGTTGCTCGACCACGTTCCAGCCCATGTGCGGTACCTTCAAGCGCTGGTCGTGAGCATCGCGCATATCACCAGGGAAACGGTCTACGCTGCCTTTAAAGAAGCCCAGGCACTCAACGCCACCGTTCTCTTCGCTACTCTCTAACAGCATTTGCTGACCCACGCAGATACCCAGCAGCGGTTTGGCTTGGCGGGTCAAAATATCGTCCACCAAACCGCGTAAGTCAGTGCGCTCAAGCTCACCCACGCAGTCGCGGATGGCGCCCTGGCCGGGCAGTACTAAGCGTGTCGCGCCAAGAATACGGCGCGGGTCGCGAGTAATGACCACATTTTCATGCGTCACATGCTCCAGCGCTTTGGCCACGGAATGCAGGTTGCCCATTCCATAGTCGATCACAGCAATGGTCATGAAGCGCTCCTTGTGGGGGTGGACAAAATGTGGCTAGAGGCATAGCCCATCAAATAACCGGCTACATAGCGCAGCATTATAAGCTCCCTTTGGTAGAGGGCATTTGACCTGCCATACGTGGGTCTTCTGCCACGGCCATACGCAGCGCACGACCAAAGGCTTTAAAAATTGTTTCAGCCTGATGGTGAGCATTAAAGCCTTTTATGTTGTCGATATGCAGCGACACGCGGGCGTGATTGACGAAGCCTTGGAAAAACTCCCAGAACAGCTGAGTATCCATACTGCCGATGGTATCGCGGGTGAACTCAACGTTCATATAAAGACCTGGGCGTCCGGAAAAATCGATCACCACGCGAGAAAGCGCTTCATCCAGAGGTACGTAGGCATGACCATAGCGGTAAATGCCGCGCTTATCGCCAATCGCTTCAAAAAAAGCTTGGCCAAGCGTAATACCCAGGTCTTCTACGGTATGGTGGTCGTCAATATGCAGGTCGCCAGTGGCGTGGATATCGAGATCAACCATCCCATGGCGGGCAACTTGATCAAGCATATGATCCAGAAACGGAACGCCGGTTTGGCAGCTAAGACGGCCTTCGCCGTCGAGATTGACGCTGACCTTAATCTGCGTTTCGTTGGTGTCACGGCTAACCGTGGCAATACGCGCTGACATGTTGCATCTCCTGCGCTGAAGCGCACTCTGAGGGACGGCTGATGGCTCTCATCAAGCTCTCATCAACTGACCACTGATTGATCAGCCGGTGGCGAAACGACCATTATAGTGAATCGGCGCCCTCATCCGCTACAATGCGCGAAATGTAGCCGCAATCAATTGCGGCAGGAATAGCAGCCAAGCTGCTTTGGCGAAGAGGATTTCAGCATGCCGGTGACACTGCACCATGTCGACCAGGCCCGTTGGGAGGCCGATGAGCAGGTGCGCACAGACCTGGTGCGCATCTATCAGGATGCGCCTCAAGAGCGAATGCCGACCCCAACGGTTGAGCCGTTTATTGAGCAACATTTTAAAGGGCAACACTTTTTTGCCTGTGCACATTTCAACGACAGGCTGCTTGGTGCTGTGGCTGTGCAGGAGGGCGAAGACCGAGCATGGTGGCTTTCTGAACTATGTGTTCGCAAAACGACACGCCGCCGCGGGGTGGGTTCGCGCTTAATGGCACTGCTGGGCGAGCAAGCCAAACAAGAGGGCCGGGTGCTGCGTATTGCAACCTCTTCATTACCACTCGCGGATCGAGTATTGCTGTCTAAATTAGGTTATCGGCCAATGGCCAATCCAGAAGCGCCGGGGCCGGGAATGCCCGCTACCAGTGATTTTGTTGAGTTAGACCCACAAGGGAAAGGATTGTGAAACAGTTATTACGTATTTTGCTGGCGGCGGTGGGCATTCTTGCCATTGTCGCGGTCGCCGCTGTGGTCTATGTGACCACCTTTCTTGATCCCGAAGACTTCAAACCGCGTTTAACGGCCGTGGTGGAAGAGCAAACGGGACTCAATTTGGCTCTGGAAGGCCCCATTACCTGGTCGTTTTACCCACGCATTGGGGTGAGTGTTGAACAGGCCCGTGCGTGGCTGCCTGATCAATCCAGGGATAGCGCTGCCTTTGCCGCCATTAACCGTGCAGAGGTCAGCGTGGCATTTGGTCCGCTATTGCGTGGAGAAATTGCTGTCGATGGTCTAACACTGGATGGTATGCGCCTCAATTTGGAGCGCGACGCTGAAGGGGAAGGTAACTGGGAACCTCTGTTAGAGCGCCTCGCTGAACAGGGCAACGGTGCCGCTGAAACGGTGCTAGCGCCGGCCAGCGCAGGCCCAAATGCTGATGCCGGTAGCCTATCGGTGGTGCTCAATATAGCCAGCGTCGAAGTCAAAAATGCTGATATCCGTTTCCGCGATGTCCAAAGCCAAGCGCTGTGGCGCATGCAGCAACTGAATATATCGGGCAGTAACGTCAATCCAGTGCGTGCCTTTCCGCTAAAAGCTATGTTCACGGTTACCAAGCACAATCGCCTTGATGCTGAGGTGCTCGAGCGTGCCCCGGATATCACTAGTGAGGTAAATCTAGACACTCGCGTGCGGCTGGGGTTGGAGGAAGAGCTTTTTGTGCTTGAAAATATGGCACTCACCACACGTACCCACACTGATGCAGCAAGCGAGCCCCAGCAGCTCAGTTTAAAAGCTGCCGAGCTAGTGGCGCGTATGGAGGAGCAGCAGCTTTCCATCAGAGAAGGCGTGCTAGAAGCCGGGCTGCGCAATGCTGAGAACTGGCAAGGCAGCTTAGCGCTGACGCTCGCCTTTGGTTTGGAGGGTGACTGGCAGGCGCAAACCGCACAGCTTAAAGATCTCCAGCTGACAGGGCCAGACGGCCTGAGAGCGAGTGGACACCTTAATGTTGAACAGCTGCGTGACGCCCCGACCTATCGTGGACAGCTAACCGCTGCGCCCTTTACGCTGCGCCCTTGGCTTGCACGCGCAGGTATTACCCTGGCCACACAGGGTGAGGCGGCATTAAGTGATGTGGCAATGACCAGCCCGATTGAAGGCAATGCTGAACAGTTTTCACTGCCTAGTCTCTCGCTGGTAGTAGATGAGAGCACCTTTACCGGTGAATTATCAGCAGCATTAGACGGCACGCGGTTAGCGTTTGACTTAGAGGGTGACCGTTTAAACCTAGATCACTATTTGCCCAGCGCAGTAGTAGCAGAGCAGGCTAGCCGCGGGTTTCTACGCAAAGCCTTCGCTCAAACGGGCGAATCCTTGCTTCCGCAAGCCTGGCTCAGTGAGTTAGCGCTTGAAGGTAATCTAAGCGTTGGCAATTTAGTGTTAGCGGGCCTCACCTTCAATAATCCAAGCTTGCAACTGCGTGGCGACAACGGCGTCCATCAACTGACCGCATTTGAATCTGGTTTTTATGAGGGAGAGCTTAATGCAACGGGGCAAATTGATGCCACCGAGTCGATCCTTGAGTGGGCGCTATCGCCCACGATTAATAACGTGCAAGTAGCTCCCCTCATTGAAGCGATCAGTGGAGAGACATCACCGCTGCGGGGCCGGTTTAACTTATCTGGCGACCTCACCAGCCTTGGAAATAGTCGCGAATCATTGCTGAGTAATCTAAATGGTGAGCTAACTGCCCGCCTTAACGACGGTGCTATTTTAGAAACCAATATTTCTCAGCAAATGTGTGAATTAGTTGCCCAGTTAGAAGGCGAGGGCACGCTGCGTGATTGGCATACGGATACGCGCTTTGAGCGTTTCGATGGGACATTCCAGGTTCGTAATGGCGTCGTTGAAAGTGATGACCTGTTGATTACATTGCCGGGCATCGACGTTCAAGGGGAAGGGGAGCTGAGCCTCATTAACCTGAATTTCGATACTCGCGCTAACGCTCGCTTGGTAGATACCGCTGATGCTGCCTGCGAAGTGAATCCTCGTCTTGAGCAGTTGCCACTACCATTGCGCTGCGAAGGCAACTTGAGCAATGAACGTGCTGAATGGTGCCGTTTTGACCGAGAGGCTTTCCAGTCTGTCGTTGTTGACTTATTACGTGAAGAGGCTGGTAGCCGTGTAGGTGAAGAGCTGGAAGAGCGCTTAGGTGAATCCTTAGACCAGTTAGACGAGCGTTTGGGTGAAGGCGCCGGTCAGCAGCTTCGCGATGGCCTGCGTAACTTGTTTAACTAAGCTTTTTAGTTGTTTTGAACTAACGTGATCAGTGCTGCGCCGGCCTAAACGCCGGCGCTTCTGTATTCGCGAATTTTTAAGGAAGGTACATGGCTGATATGCCCTCACCAAGGCTGGCAGCGGACGAGTTCCAGCGGCGCCTGCTGGCCTGGTTCGATCGATATGGCCGCCACGACTTGCCGTGGCAGTCGCCGCGTAGCGCCTACCGGGTATGGGTCTCGGAAATCATGCTGCAGCAAACCCAGGTTGCCACCGTCATTCCCTATTTTGAGCGCTTTATGGCACGCTTTCCTACGCTGGAAAGCCTCGCCAACGCGCCGCAGGATGAAGTGCTTCACCTATGGACAGGGCTTGGCTACTACGCCCGCGCGCGCAATTTACATAAGGCTGCCCAGGTGGCAGAAGCAGAGCATGGGGGCGAGTTACCGTGTGAGAGTGTCGATGCGTTAATGATGCTGCCCGGTATTGGGCGCTCCACCGCTGGCGCCATCATTGCCCAAAGCACCGGGCAGCGTGCCGCCATCTTAGATGGCAATGTAAAACGCTCACTCACCCGCCTCCATGCGGTTCCTGGCTGGCCAGGGAAGCCTGCGGTTGAACATACGCTTTGGACATTGGCCGACTACTACACGCCGTCAACGCGCTTAGCTGATTACACCCAGGCGATAATGGATTTTGGCGCCACGCTTTGTAAACGCAGTAAGCCTGACTGCCCCAGCTGTCCGTTTAATGATGTCTGTTTAGCCTATGCCCAAGGCGAGCCTCAGCGTTACCCAGAGTCTAAGCCGAAAAAAGCGCTGCCTACGCGTCAAACGATCATGCTGATGCTGCGCGACTTGGAAGGGCGAGTATGGCTAGAACAGCGTCCGCCTAGTGGCCTGTGGGGCGGATTATGGGGCCTGCCGCAGTTTGATACTCACAGTGAACTTAATGACTGGCTTGAGGCTAACGTCATTAATCCAGAACGATTAAGTAGGCCGCCTAGCTTTTATCATACCTTTAGCCATTTTCGCTTAGAGATTACCCCGCAGCCGGTGAGCTGCGATAGGCTGGGCGGTGTGCGCGAAAGCGGCGTATGGTATGACATCAACCATCCACCTGCGCTGGGCCTTGCCGCCCCGGTAAAAGCGTTGCTCAGCCAGTTAGCACCTTTTACCCTCGACCCTACACCAGGGCACGCTTAAAGCACTTTCGTAGGGTGGAAATTTCAAATAGCGTCGTTGAACCAGGAGCATTCTATGAGCAACACCGTTTTTTGCCGTAAGTATCAAAAAGAGCTGGAAGCACTGCCGTTTCCACCACTGCCTGGCAAACAGGGCCAGGAGATTCAGGCCACGGTTTCCAAACCGGCCTGGGAAGCTTGGCAGTCATTACAAACCCGACTCATCAATGAAAAGCATCTCAACATGCTGGATCCGGAATCACGTGCCTATCTTATGGATCAGATGCAACGCTTCCTAGACAACCAGGAGACCGACCAAGCCGAAGGCTATGTACCGCCCGCTCAGGCGTGACCTGTAACAATCTATAATGTCCATGACAGGGTGTAGAGCAACTGACTTGTAATCAGTAGGGCTAAGCGGTGGTACGTTAACTATCTACCCCATTCAGAGCAGGGCAAAACACCCCTAAGCATCAGTATCGCAAGAAAGTTTCACAAAGGTGTTGACGAAAAGCGGCGTTTTTAGTTTAATACGCACCGTTGGCAGCGGCCAGATAGCTCAGTTGGTAGAGCAGGGGATTGAAAATCCCCGTGTCGGCGGTTCGATTCCGTCTCTGGCCACCAAACGTTGGGGTATCGCCAAGTGGTAAGGCACCGGTTTTTGGTATCGGCATTCCCAGGTTCGAATCCTGGTACCCCAGCCATTGCCAACAAGATTTCTTGTTGATTGTAAAGCCTAACAGCAATGCAATCATGTTCTCAAGAAAACGTGAAGCGCCGACATAGCTCAGTTGGTAGAGCAACTGACTTGTAATCAGTAGGTCCCGGGTTCGACTCCTGGTGTCGGCACCACTAAAAAAGTGGTTAAAAGCAACATGTTAGAGACTTAAAAAGGCCGCCTTCAAGGGTGGTCTTTTTTGTTTCATTCCCCATATTCCGCATCTGCGTGCCGTATTGCGTGCCGTTTCTCTCAAGACCAATTCTGCCTGTTCTTATCAGATTTGCAAATCGTATCTGAGTAGCCTAAATGGCCCTATTTGTTGGTGGTCTTCGGCAGTTTCTACAAAACCCTTCATCCTCTGTCTGTTATGGCGATCTCTCTTAGGATTAAAGAGTAATCGTGCTCTTGCGATCCCGCTTGCAACTGGTTTTTCTCACTGTCTGGTTGTCACAGTTGCGCAAGCATGGAAAACCTGAATGCACCTTCATGCAGCATAAATTCTTATGTATGTATCAAAAAGAGGCGCAATGCCCACATTAAACGTGTTCAAAAGCCGCTATTGTGGCACTTTGGTTAATTGGCATGCTTGTTGCTTTAACTTATTTATAGTTGTTTAGTGGTAATGGCCTTCGACTTAAGAATAGCGTCAATATATTGACAAAGTCGTTTAGGGGTCACAATCTAAGTTTAGTAATTGACATGTTGTGCGTCGGCATACACCGAAAGGGCACAGAGCAATAGGGCTCCCATCGTTACCGTCAGGTAGCGTTGTGAGCCCTTTTTTTATGTCTTGAAATAGGGCGGTCAGTCAATGAACAGTCGTATCCCGGTTGGCATACTCTTCTCCACCCAAGGCCCCTACGCCACTGTTGGCCGCTCAATGCGTGATGGGGCGATGCTGGCGCTTGAAGAGGTCAACCAGGACAAACGATTCTCCTTTGAGCTAGTTCCCATCGAGTGCGAGCCATCCGGGGATACAGCTGCCTACGGCACCCACGTGCGGAGTTTGCTACGCCATGAGGGCGTAAAGCACGTGATTGGTTGCTATACCTCTTCAAGCCGAAAAGAAGTCATCCCGATTTTTGAAAAATACGATGGCTTGCTTTGGTACCCGTCTCACTACGAAGGTTTTGAGACCAATAATAATGTCATTTATACAGGCGCCGTTCAGAACCAGCATGTTTTGCCGCTAATGGATTATGTGCTTGCTCATATCACTCGCGATGTTTACTTCGTGGGATCTAACTATGTCTGGGCCTGGGAAAATGGCCGCATTATCAGAGAGCTGACCAAGGCGCATGGCGGGAAGATGATCGCTGAACGTTACCTGCAAGTCGGTGACCTGGATGTGGCGCGTATCATCGAAGAGATTCACGAAAAGCGGCCTGCATTCATTATGAACATGCTGATTGGTGAGTCTAGCTACGCGTTTTACCGTGCGTTTGCCAAAGCGCGTGATGAGAACGCCGCTCTTCAAAAAACGGTTGTTGGCAGCTGCACGCTTTGCGAGCCAGAACTTGCTCAAATTGGTCCGCAGGCGTGTGCTGGGCATCTCGCATCAAGCGTTTACTTCTCCACTATTGATACAGAAGTTAACAAGCAGTTTGTCACTAGTTACCGCCAACGCTACGGCCATGATGCCCTGCCTAGTGCAGATGCAGAGGCTTCCTATAACACCGTTCATCTTCTTGCCTTGGCGCTGGCTGGCGCCGATTCAGTTGATATCGGACGGGTGAAAAAAGCCTTGCATAAAACGTCGTTCCAAGCCCCGCAGGGCATTGTTCATGTCGATCCTGAGAGCAATCACAGCTACTTGACTGTTCGGCTAGGAATATCCCGTGAAGACGCGACGTTTAAGGTGATTTCAGAAGCAAACGCACCCGTTCGCCCGGATCCTTATCTCGTTTGGGCTGAAGCATGTGGTGAAAGCTCTGCTCAGTCGAAAACGCCCATGGCTCAAAACAATATTGGCTTGAGGATCGTGCGATGACTGTTACCACGCGACGCAACTTCAGGGGCCATCGTGCATTGATTGTATGTGCCGCCGAAAGAGATCAAGAGGTGCTGACTCAGTTCCTTGTGGAGCTTGGAGTCACTCCAGTCGTTCATGAAAGCCTGGATGAGGCTGGATCTGATAGCCCGTTTGACCTGGTGTTCTTTGACGATGAGTTAGGGCGTCAGTTTGACGACATCGCGCACATGATAGATCGAGTGCAGGGGCCGGCTATTGCACTTATCGGCTCAGATGCCCCTAGCTCGGTTAATTGGTTCATCGAGCGCCGAGTGTCTGGCTATCTCACCAAACCGCTACGTAAGGCCGGTATTCTCGCGAGCCTTATGATTGCTTATCAAACGTTTAACCAGTGCCATGAGACGGAGCAAAAACTCCATCGTTTGGAACAGCAGGTTCGTGCGCGCCAAGTCGTCTGCACGGCGGCTATCAAGCTCATTGAGGATATGGTGATTTCGGTAAATGACGCCTTTGCCCTGTTGCGTTCGGCAAGCATGAACCGACGCCTGTCTCTTGAGGATTTCGCAGCAATGATTGTCTCGGGTGAGATCGCGGTGGCGGCACTAAAGGAAGACGCCGACATCATCCATCGTCTTAGGGAAGCCCAGTTAAACCGCTATTCATAGCGGATTCATTGAGGTTGATCGAAGCGGAACATGTTGGACAGGTTTCAAGAGCAAAAGGTTGTTTCTCTTTTATGGAGAGACGGCTAGGGAGTTGTGTTGCTGCAGGACGGCGAGGAAGAAAAAGTAAAACTCAAACAGGGGTATACAAATGAAATACTCAACAATACAGAGAACGGCAACCTTATCAACGCTGTTAGCGGGTTCTTTAGTGACCAGCGCATCGGCGAGTGATCCTATTCAGATTGGTGTGCTTGAGGATCAGTCCGGCAACTTTGCTGCGGTGACGCAGGCTAAGGTGAATGCCATTGAGTTAGCGGCTGAGGAAATCAACGAGGCGGGCGGTATTGCGGGTCGAGAAGTGGAGCTTGTTATTTATGACACTCAGTCTGATGACCGTCGTTATCAGGAGTTAATGCGGCGGGTTCTCCAGCGTGATCAAGTGGATACCGTTTTTGCCGGGTTTGCCTCTTCATCACGGGAAGCGTATCGGCCAATTGTTAACCAGTTTGATGGATTGGCGTTTTATAACAATCAGTATGAAGGCGGCGTGTGTGACGCCAACATGATTGTGACTGGCGCAGTGCCTGAACAGCAGTTCTCGACGCTGATTCCCTGGATGATGGAAGAGTATGGCCCGAACGTCTATACCATCGCCGCGGACTATAATTTTGGCCAAATTTCGGCGGAGTGGGTGCGTCAGATTGTAGAGGAAGAGGGTGGGGAAATTGTGGGCGAGGATTTCATCCCGCTGGGGGTTTCCCAGTTCTCGCAGACTATTCAGAACATTCAGGGCGTAGCGCCAGACTTTGTTGTGACGTTACTGGTGGGCTCTAATCAGGCGTCTTATTACGAGCAGGCAGCATCCGCTAACCTCGGGCTCCCCATGGCTTCGTCGGTCAATGTTGGGCAGGGCTACGAGCATAAGCGTTTCGCACCGCCAAGCCTTGCCAACATGTACGTTACGACGAACTTTATCGAAGAAGTGGATACCCCTGAGGCGAATGCGTTCGTTGAGAAGTTCTATGAACGCTTCCCTGATGCGCCCTATGTGAATCAGGAAGCCGCGAACTCTTATATCGCTATGTACCTTTATAAGCAAATGGTTGAGCGTGCCGACGGTTCGACTGATAAGGAAGACCTGCGTGCTGTTATCGCCGAGGGTGATGTCTGCTTCGATGGCCCTTCGGGCACCGTATGTCTCGACCCTAAGAGCCAGCATATGTCTCACAACATCTTTCTGGCGAAAGTGGATGAGAACCACGAGATCTCTTTCCCTGAGACTTGGGAAAATATCGAGCCGTACTGGTTGGGTGAAAATGGTTGTGACCTGACCCAGAACGACCCAAGTGCCCAGTACACCCCTTCTAGCCCTCCCAACGAGTAAATATCACGTCTCGTCCCGGCAGGGTGGTGAGTTTCACCCTGCCTGGCCTGTGAGTTTGCATTAAGCGGGAAACCTCGTTGGTGTTTCCTGCCCAGGAGCCTGGATATGGAATATATACATTTCGCGTTTACAGCGTTTTATCAGTTTGGGGATGCGTTTGCCTTTTTGGTGCTTTCCGCCATGGGGCTTGCGGTGATCTTCGGGATGATGGGCATCATCAATTTAGCGCACGGCGAATTTATTATGTGCGGTGCCTACGTAACGGTAGCAACGGCGCGCTTGGGGGTTCCACTGCCCATTGCGATGTTATGCGGCAGCCTGGCTGCCGGGGTGCTAGGCATGGTGCTTGAGCGCACCATTATCCACCGGCTTTACCACCGGCCGTTGGACTCTATTGTGGCCACCTGGGGAATCAGCCTGATTCTTACTCAGGGCACGCTGATTGTGCTTGGCTCCAGCATGGCGGGTATCAGTACGCCGCTGGGTAGCTTTTCGGTGGGCAACTACAGCTACTCAACCTATCGAATGGTACTGCTTGGTGTGGCCGTACTCGTGCTTATTGGCTTGTATCTGCTGTTTCACCATACGACGTTCGGTATTCACTCTCGCGCAACGATCCAAGCACCGCACATGGCGAAAGCTGCAGGTATCGACACCGGGCGTATGTACTCACTCACCTTCGGCCTTGGGGCAGCTCTGGCGGGATTGGCAGGCGCGCTTTACGCACCCACGATCTCCATCGTCCCGACGCTTGGTGCCAATTTCCTGGTAGAAAGTTTTGTGACGGTGGTTGTCGGCGGTGCTGATGTCTTCCTGGGTACGGCACCGGCAGCGGCTACGCTCGCGGTTATCAAGGCTTTTCTGACTGGCTGGCAAGGGCAGCTAATGGGTCAGGTGGGGCTGTTAATCACGGTTATGGTGGTTATCCGTATTCTCCCACAAGGCCTGTCTGGCTGGTTGTTAAAGGGGCGTACATAAATGGCTAGTTTGCAAAGACAAGGTTCGCATGCGGCTCGGTCAGCGTCTCGAATGCCACGCTGGATACGACTCGTTAATGGCCCACAAACATTAGGCCGCGGTCCGCTGTTTTGGGTCGGTTTTGCCTTGGCCATTGGCGCAGCCGTTGTTTACCCCGCTTTCGCGGATGCCTGGAGCGTTGGTAATACGGCCTACTTCCTTTGCTGGGTGTTTATGGCACTTGGGCTCTCGCTGATATGGGGATATACGGGAGCGCTCAGCTTTGGCCAGACTGCTTTCTTCGGGCTTGCCGGGTACACGTATGGGGTCGTTACGATTAATTTTGGCGCGGCGTATGGTCTGACCCTTGTCGGTTTGCTGCTTGGTGTTGGGATGTCGTGCCTGGGGGCAGCGTTACTCGGTTACATGCTTTTTTATGGGCGTATTAGCGGCGTGTTTCTGGGTATTGTGACGCTCTCGACCACGCTGGTTTTCGCCACCTTTATGGCACAAACAGCGGGATCCCAGTGGGCGATTGGCGATGCCCGCCTGGGTGGCGACAATGGCATGACCGGTATGCCGCCGCTAACTATCCCTTGGGCCGGTGGCGATATAGCACTGTATTCGGGCGTACCACTTTATTACCTGTTGCTTGCCATGCTAGTGCTTTGCTATCTCGCCCTGCGGATTCTCGTCAACTCTAGGTTCGGCAATGTGCTTGTTGCCATTCGTGAAAACCCTCACCGCGCTGAAATGCTTGGCTACGATATACGCCGCTATCAGTTAATTGCCTTTGTGATTGGCAGTGGCTTAGCGGGACTTTCCGGCGTGCTGTATACCGCCTGGGGGCAGTACATCAGCCCTTCCAACATGAATTTAGCGGCCGCCGCATTACCCATTATTTGGGTGGCAGTAGGGGGGCGTAAAGACCTCACCGCGACGCTGGTAGGCACCTTGGTGGTGTTAGGTATCTTCCAGAACCTGACCATCTATGGCAGCTACTACGCCTTCGTGATCATGGGTTTGCTGCTGGTTGTCGTCGTGGTCTATTTGCCGGAAGGCTTGATCCCAGGGCTAGTCAGGTTGTTTGGCCGCCTGCGTCAGCGTAAGGAGGACATGTCGTGACCATATTGCGAGCTGAGAAATTATATAAGCATTTCGACGGCGTAAAAGTTGCTCAGGATGTGAACTTCTCTATGGAGCATGGTGAGATTCGATGCCTGATTGGTCCGAATGGCGCTGGGAAGAGCACGTTTTTCAAGCTTGTACTCGGTGAGCATCAACCAAGCTCAGGTGAGATCTATTTTTCAGATCAAAAAATTACCAAGCTTCGTTCCTTCGAGCGCGTAAAACAGGGAATTGCCGTCAAGTTCCAGGTGCCGGGTATCTTCTCCGAACTCTCCGTTTGGCAAAACATGCAAATCGCGGTTCAGAACCATCTGCATGGTGATTCCATGACAGCGGCTATCGATAAAGCACTCGCCTTTGTAAGACTTACCGATAAAGCCGGAGAACTTGCTGGAGAACTCTCACACGGGGAACAGCAGTGGCTTGAGATCGGTATGGCGGTGAGCACGGAGCCGCGTTTACTACTTCTTGATGAACCGACAGCTGGCATGACACCAGAAGAAACGGCGCGCACGGGCGAGATGATCCAGGAACTCAATCGCAAAGGTATGTCGGTTTTGGCGGTTGAGCATGACATGGAATTTGTGCGCCAGATTGCTCACAAGGTCACTGTACTGAACTTCGGTGAAATCTTTGCGGAAGGCACGATCAACGAGATTGAGGCTAACGAAGAGGTTGCACGTATTTATCTGGGGACAGCCGATGACGACGAATAGTACAAATCTGTTGAGCGTGGAGGGCGTCATTTCTGGCTACGGTACCACCTCAGTGCTGCAAGAGGTCAGCTTGAGTGTGGGTCGCGGCGAGGTGGTAGCCGTCATCGGTCGAAATGGAGTCGGCAAGACGACATTAATGAAAACGTTGATTGGTCTTATCAAGAATCGACAAGGCATTATCCGTTTCGATGGTAAGGATATTAGCGCGCTCGAATCTCACGAACGTGCGCGTTTGGGCATTGGTTATATCCCGCAAGGGCGTGAGGTCTTCTCACGCATGACCGTCTGGGAAAATCTCAAGGTCGGCGAAATGCTCCAACAGCCTGGCGAGGGTGTTGACTATGAGCGGGTATATGAGTTCTTCCCCATCTTGAAAGAGCGGGCTAATCAACGAGCAGGTACCTTCAGCGGCGGGCAGCAGCAACAGCTTGCTATCGGCCGTGCCATGGTGGGCAAGCCGAAGCTGATGCTACTCGACGAACCCTCGGAAGGTATTCAGCCAAACATCGTAAAGGACATTTCACGCAACATTCTCAAGCTCAATCGCGAGCTGGGCGTAACCATTCTCCTCGTAGAGCAGAACCTGGACATGATCATGACCATGGCGCAACGCTGCTACGTCATGGATAAGGGGAAAATTACCCATGAGCTTGCGAATGAGCAACTCCGTGATCGTGACGCCATGCGTCGAATTCTGGCTGTATAAGCAGAATGAGATCCATCAACACCATTTAACCATGACTCAAACTCCGGTCTGCAGTGGCTGGAGCAATGACTGAAAGCACCTAAAAAGGAGTAGAACAATGAACTGGTTTGATCATTCCATCATGGCGCGTCGCGCCGTTGCCAAAGGTAAGCCGGGTACTACACACCAACTAACTGAAGCGGCTCAAGGACAGTATCACTATACGCTTGGTCCTAACCCCAAGCCCGTTCTGCACATCCAACCGGGCGATATCGTTAGTGCTGAAACCCATGATGCTTTCGAAGGAAAACTTCGCTCGGAAAGCGACAAGCCCAGCGAGCTGCTTAATTTACCTTATCTCAATCCGCAGAACGGACCGATCTACGTAGAGGGGGCGGAGAAGGGCGATTGCCTGGCGGTTTATATCCGAGACATGAAACCTCGTGGCCCCCAGCCCTGCGGTACAACAGCACTGATTACCGAATTTGGTGGACTAGTGGCTACCGGTGATACTGCGCTACTCAACGCACCGCTACCGGAGAGGGTAAAGAAGGTCGAGGTTGACGCGGAAACCGGCGTGAAGTGGAGCGATAAAATAACCCTTCCTTACCAGCCTTTTATTGGCACCATTGGGGTGTCACCAGAGATTGAGTCGATTAGCTCGCTGGTTCCCGATTATTACGGCGGCAATATGGACTTACCTGATGTAGCACCGGGTGCGGTGATCTATCTGCCGGTGCATACCAAAGGTGCCTATCTTTATCTAGGTGACTGCCATGCGGCGCAGGGTGATGGTGAGTTGTGCGGCGTGGCGATCGAGCATCCTACCGTGACCACCGTCCAGGTGGACTTGATTAAAGATTGGACGTTCAAATGGCCGCGTCTGGAAAATGAACAGTTCTATATGACCATTGGTTCAGCGCGTCCCATGGAAGATGCCACCCGGATTGCCTACAGAGAGCTGGTACGCTGGCTGGCTGCTGAGTTTGATTTCGATGAAATAGATGCTTACATGCTTCTTACCCAGGCAGGACGAGTGCGGCTGGGTAACATGGTGGATCCAAAATATACATTAGGCGCTTCCATCCTCAAGTCCATTGTTGGGCAAGCACGCTAGCGAGCGGGGAGAACAATATGAAATACCTTGCCGCCACAGTGCAGTTTGAGCCTGAAATGTTTGCTAAAGAGCGAAATATTGATGCTCTAAAGCGGTTAGTGGAAGAGGCGGCTGCGTCTGGTGCGCGGCTAATCATAACGCCAGAGATGGGTCTTACCGGCTATTGCTGGTATGACAGAGAGGAGGTTGCACCCTACGTCGAACAAGTGCCAGGGCCCTCAACCCAAAGCTTCGCCGCTCTGGCGGCGAAGCTTGACTGCTATATCGTTATCGGGCTGCCAGAAGTTGATGCTGGCAATGGGCTTTACTACAACACGGCTGTTTTAGTTGGCCCTGAGGGCTATTTAGGAAAACATCGTAAAAGCCATCCTTATATCGCCGAGCCAAAGTGGGCGGCTTCAGGCGACACTGGCCATCAAGTATTTGAGACGTCGCTGGGCCGTATTGCTCTGCTCATCTGCATGGATATTCATTTTCTAGAAACCGCACGGCTGGTTGCGCTGCAGGGTGCTGAGGTCATTTGCCATCTGAGTAATTGGCTGGCTGAGCGAGCGCCAGCACCCTATTGGATAAGTCGTGCCAAAGAAAACGGCTGCTATCTTATTGAGAGCAATCGCTGGGGGGTGGAGCGCGGCGTTCAATTCAGTGGCGGTAGCTGCGTGATTGAGCCAGATGGACATATCCAGGCTAGCCGCGATGACGGTGATGGCATCGTGCTTGGTGAAATTGATACTGAACGAGTAACGGGGGCGTTGACCAGTGAGCGTCGCCCAGACCTTTATCATGAGCTACTTCATCAAACACACGCTTGGAACCCGCTAGACTTCTTCAGGCTTTATGGCCATCAGCCACTGCCCAATGGAAAAGCAAGCACCATCGCCGTTGCTCAATTTTCCCCATCGAATAATCTCGACGATAACCTTTCCAAATGTACTGATTTGATTGCCCAAGCAGAGGGTGCCGAGCTGATTGTTTTTCCTGAGCTGGCGCTTACCGGGTTAGACACTGGCGTTATCAATCCTATCTCACAGCGTCACAGTGTTTTCGACACACTGCGTGGGCTCGCTGAGAAGCGTCAACAGTACTATGTAGTAGGTTTCGCGGAACAGTCGGAGGAACATCTCTATAATGCTGCCGCTCTGGTAGGGGCGCAGGGCGTTATGGCGGTTTATCGTAAGATTCACTTAAACGAGGCAGACCGTAAATGGGCGACGCCTGGCGAGCGCTGGGTAAGCTTCGATCTGCCGCTAGGGCGGCTAGGATTATTGATTGGCCATGATGCTGATTTTCCCGAAGCGGGACGCATCCTGGCGCTGCGGGGATGCGATGTCATCGCTTGTCCTGCTGCCTTGCCAGGGCCATTTCACTGTGCCCACCCCGGTACTGATATAAGTCTGCCAGCACCTATTCCCACCGGCCCAGACGATCACCATTGGCACCATTATCGTATACGCGGTGGCGAGAACAACTGCTATTTCGCTTTCGCCAATGTGCATATACCCGACGCTGGATTACCGGGGCTAAGCGGTATATTCGGCCCGGATACGTTTCTTTTTCCTCGCCAAGAAGCATTGTTAACCAGCGCCACTGGCTGCGTTCAGCTTGCTATCGACACGAGCAACCTGGATTCGGCTTACCCAAACAGCGCTGTACGCCGAAAGGACCTGGTGGTGATGCGCCTGCCACACCACTATCCGAAACTGTTGGAGCGATAGCTTGTATTCCCCTCGCTAAATGCCTTTTCAGGCAATCGTTCGTGTATAGGAGTAGTTGACTATGAGTGTAAAGCGACCCGGCATTGATACGTTGGCAGTTATTTCCGATTATTACGGCTTTGACCTTTCCTTTGAAGAACTGGGTGAGTTCCAGTCCGCCGTTGCTGGCTCAATGGCCATTTATGATCGCCTGGATGAACTGGCGGATGAATCATTACCAGTAAACTACCCGCGAGCAGATATGGGTTATCGCCCCGTCGGTGACGACAACCCACTCAATGGCTGGGCTTGGAAGTGTTCGGTGCCCGGGGCAGAAGAGGGGCCACTTGCGGGCCGAACGGTAGCGCTAAAAGATAACATCGCTCTGGCAGGCATCCCGATGATGAATGGTTCGCCGATCATGGAAGGTTTTGTGCCCCGGGAGGATGCCACAGTCGTCACCCGGCTTCTCGACGCTGGCGCGCACATCATCGGCAAGACAGCCGTTCCTGCGTTCTGTTTTGACGGTGGAGGTTGTACCGGCTATCCCGAACCCCAACCGGTTAATCCCCATGACCGTGAGCGTCTAGCTGGCGCCTCTTCCAACGGCAGCGCCGTGGTGGTGACCAACGGAGAAGTCGATATGGCGCTGGGAGGTGATCAGGGAGGCTCTATTCGACTACCCGCCTCATGGAGCGGTTGCTACGGGATCAAAGGAACGCATGGCCTAGTGCCTTATACAGGTATTTTTCCCATTGAGCTTACTCTTGATCACGTAGGCCCTATGGCGCGCACCGCCGAAGATTGCGCCCGTATGTTGGAGGTACTTGCTGGCTCGGATGGGTTAGATCCACGCCAATACGACGTGCGTACCGCGAAATACACCGAATCGCTAAGTGAAAATCTCACTGGCATACGCATTGGCATCCTACGTGAAGGGTTTGGCATTGCCGGGGTCAGTGAATCTGACGTGGACGCCGCCGTTAAAGAAGCCATCAGCGTGCTGGAAAAAGTGGGCGCTCGTGCCACGGAGGTATCGGTACCCATGCATAACGACGGGCTTGCGCTGTGGAGTGCGATTGCCTTTGAGGGCGCCACCGAACTCATGGTCAGGGGCGATGGTTACGGCACAAACTGGCGGGGGCATTACAGCACACAGCTTATGGACTTTTACGGCAGGGCTCGCCGCGCTCGTGGTCATGACTTTAGCGACACAGTAAAGATGACGGTCCTCGCCGGGCACTACATGTCCGAACAGTACAATCGCCACTACTATGGTAAAGCCCAGAATATCGGTAGGCGTCTCGCACGCGATTATGACAACGCTCTGCAGGAATATGACTTGTTAATCATGCCTACCACCGCTATGAAAGCGGTAAAGAGACCGGCTGATAAAAGTCTTAATAGCACACTTGCTGGTGCGCTTAGCAACCTGCATAACACGGCCCCGTTTGATGTCAGTGGTCACCCGGCCATGAGCGTCCCGGTCGGCTTTTCGGAAGGCTTACCCGTAGGTATGCAATTAGTGGGTAGACGCTGGGATGAAGCGACCGTGCTTAAAGTCGCCCATGCTTACCAAGTCGCCATCGGCTAGCGGTATACGGTGTTGATGCAGTAGTAACCCGGTTATCTTCGATACATCTTAAGACGAGCGGGTTACTATGATGGCTTTGGCAATGCAGGGATTATTCTTTTTGACGTAGCAGCTGCGGATGCTTTAACTGCCGTATCTAGACTGTAACACCTTCTCATCGCAACGCTTTTATAAGTGTGGGATTAGCTAACCAGTAGTCGCATGGCTGATTAATCGTTCTTCATAAGCCACAATATCTTCCACCCTCCAGCGGGTGCATCGGGCTCCTAGATACACCGGAGGCGGTATATGTCCTTCACGCTTCCAACGCCAAATTGTCGCTCTCGAAACACCAAGTCGAGAAGCAAGATCAGCCGCTGATAGAAATTTTGTATTCATATTTAATCCGAGTCATAGTGAGCTTCCAAAAGATTTTAGGAAAATTTGTTTCACTACGGTCGTGTCTAATTGCTTGGATTCCAGATTTAGGGCTTAGTAGGTCACATGTCTTGATGGTGTAGTAACGTTTCTCCTAAAACTAACACTGTCTTATTTATTTGCGGTCTGGTTAAGACTGTAAAGGAACACTAGATCTCTCTCCTATATTTAAATCAATAAAAAATCGGTATTTAGTGCCCAGTTGGGTCTTGCTAGATCAATTTAGTTTGTTAGTTTAAACCTGTCTCAAGGGGAGACATATCAAACAGGTATTTATTTATGAAAATTCGTGAACTATTTTCTGCGTTGCAGAGCGGTAATCTTTCAGTGATCAATGAAGTAACTGACGTGCTTAGTGAATTGGCAGATGCTATCGATATGTTGCATATTGCTAATCCATACGAACAAATTGAAGTCTTGGAGCATATTAAAGGGTTAGATGATGAGGAACCCAATAACCTATTAGAAAAGATCGGTATGATTAAGAAAAATGAATGGTTCTGAGGAATGAACATGGCGCATTGTCAGTCTCATATAGCTGATAGTGCGCTGCTTTTTAATAGTATGGCCTATCCTTATGGATCTCCCGCAGATTTCTTAGCTCCTTGCTGCGCGAGATCGGCAACAACGCTGAAATCCCCTCGGCGCTGAAAGATAAACTAGGCGAACTGCACAAACTGGGAGTCCAGCAGAAAACCCTCTGAACCTGCATCCACTCAGCTCCTGCTAAGCGTTGGAGTTTATCCGCAGCCTCAACCTTATATCCCACATCGACTCATGAGCGCTGCTGGTGCTGGCGTAATAGAGTGTCTCTCTCAAACGCCGCTTGTACCACTGGGGTTAACAACGGTGCAAAGGCGTTAAAGCGGCCTGCTTCGGGAATGGGAAACAGCCACTGAATATAGTCATGGGTGTGTTCCAGCCAGGAGGGCGAGAGCGCCTAGATATCGCTGAGAATAGCGGCCTTTATGATCGATCCCTTCGCCACAATGAAATGCGATAAAGCGAGCGTCATTAGCCACTATGCTCCTCGCACCAAAAGCTCATCGAAACCATGTAATGCTATTTCGCGTGCATGGCGTTCAGTGTCTGGATCGTGATGAGCCGCGATACTCTCTAGTGCGCGCACATAGGCTGCCGGTAAGCCGTGTTCTCGTGCACCAGTTAATACGTGACGGGCGCATGCCAGCAGATGTGATTTTGCCCACATACGCTTGAACTTCAAACTGCCCTTCACTCGCAAGGTCAGTGACTGTCAGCCAAGTTTCATCGTAGGCAATACCAAGGCCTTCGAAACCATCCAGTGTCGGTTTATGATGCGGCGCCACCTCCCATACAACACCATAGACAGCTGACTGACCGGATGCCGGTACAATATCACACTTGCCCGAGCTATCCCCTCCAAGTTGGTGAAAGGCAAGACGATAGGCGGGCAACATCGCTGTAGTCACAAACCTTGCCAGAATCCGCGCGGCCAAGCGTTGAGTCGACATGTTAGAGCCATAAGCAAAACAGAGCATGGCTATCTCCTTTAATTAGTGTATCGGCCTTTTAAGCTGTCTTGACTGAGACTTGGTATTGGGCAAGCACCTGCTCGGCATTCGTTTTGAGTGTGTCACGCCATGCGGCTGGTGCGATCACTTTGACGTTCGCCCCCATGCCCATTAGCCACCACAGAGTTTGCTGGTCATCAGGCACGCAGGCAGTAAGGCGGTGCCACTTGCTATCGGGGAGGGCTTCGATCGTTTGTGTATCGGCAATGGGCGTCTCTTGCAATAACCAGGCAACCGAGCGTGTGATCTCTGCCTCCAGAGTGACATTACCCGGCCCTTGCCGGTAACCAAAGGCACCGCCCTGAATATAGGCATCAATATCGAATGCCTCTGTTGCCTGCCATTTCACATCGCTCAAAGCCACCTGCTTGACTCGATGTAGCGCAAACTGGCGCAAGTCACTGAAGCCTTCCACTTGGGCGAGGAGGTACGTCACACTGTGGCGACTGACAATGCCTTGTGGGTGAAGGGTAAAGTGTTTGTTCGTCTCGGTAGTGCGCGACAGGTAGCTGACATCAATGGCTTTATGCTCTAGCAGCGCTTGGGCAACCGTTTGCCAAGTGGTTTCCTCTAGCTCAGCAGGAATTAACGCCATTCCATTTGGAATAGCGCGCACTTTACGTGCCCATTGGCTCAGCCCGTTTGAAGCAAGTTCATCTAACAGGCGTCGGGCATCGGTAAAGTGGGATGAAAGCTGTCCTACCACGACAGGCGGCAGTAAACCTTTCAAATACTCCTCAGCCAGCACCAGTGTTAAGGCGCTAGGCACATCCAGCGCCGGCAAATGGCACTGAAAGTCGCGATCAAAATACCATTTATAGGGTTTTTCACTATCGTCGCAGCCAAGGGGGAAATGCGAAGAGAGCTTCTGGCTGAGGTCGCGTTGCAGCGAGCGTACGTCAATATTAAACCCACGCTCAGCGAGTTTTTCTTTCAGTACAGGGGTGGCAATGCGTCCAGGATAGCGGGGAATTAACTGCAGAAGCGTCAAGTAGCGAAAAAGCGTATCGCGAGCATCAGACATAGATTTGCTAACCCTGGGCGTTATGATGTAAGCATGCAAGCTTAACGTGACTCACAAAACTTAGCGACTCTATCGGGTAGCGCGTCGCTCTCCCGGGCGATCAAGTGAGCTCGGTGTCGCCATAGAGCAGTCATGCGTTGATCTGGAGTAGCATTAGGAAAATGCGACCATAAGGCTGCGGGGTGAATGTCGGTAGTGACTTCAAGTGATGTGTCGGGGTGCCCTTCTAGCCAGTGATACACCTCTATAGCGCTGCGGCCAACGCATACTGGGAATAGCAGCGCATGCAAAGGTAGCGGTATGCCGAGGGCCAACAGCAGCGCGTTGACTTCATGGTCACACGCTAGGTGCCAACGATGTCGATCGGCCACAAGCGGGGCGGTTAAATGGCCAGCCACGCAATGCCAGATCAGGTGAGCATGCAAAAAGCGCCGAGATTCATCTGAGAGACTGGCGCTATAGCGGGGGCAAAAGTAGAGATGTCGGCCATCCGTGCTTACCGTGGCTATTTGACGGTGCAGCACAGGTGACAGAATTAAAAACTCGCTGAGCATCTTCATGACGGGGAGTGTTTCTGCCCAATAGGTGCGATCTGCCTGCCACTTCACCAGCTCTTGCTGCGCATCCGCCGTTGTTGAAGATGAATGTACCAACATATCCATAGCCTTACCTTCCCTGAAGGGTGAGGTCTCATAAGCTACGATATGTGTGCGACAGCTTAAGCCGCATAAAAGCGAAGAATATCTAAGACTGTTCAGATAACCAGGCTTGTATGAAGTGCTGGGTTCCCAGTTACAGATCATCGTTTCGTGCTTCTCTAACTTTGCTGAGCCACCATCCTGTCCTCGCAAGATGAACGCAAGTGTCACAGCTTAAGATTGACGCATCTGATAGATAGCAATTGAGCTTTCTTGACGACGCTAATGTAGCTGGCCGCGCAGCGCAGCATGAGCGCTCCCTTTGAGAATAAAACCCGAAAAAGGAGACAAGGTTGATTAATGTTGTTTTCGACTAGGGCGTACGGTATGGGCAACGGCGATGCTGTAGTTCAATGGCGTTATTGCTAGCTCTAATTTTAGTCACGCTAGCTTCAGTGCCATGAATAAGTATTAGTTTTGCTCTCTATTTCGAAGCTCACCATAGTGCTGTTCTCATTATTATTAATATTCTTTTGATGGTGAATATGGTGCGACGCAGATTGTCGTAGCTTTCGATTATTCTCCATACAATGTTTTCTTGTCGAGACTGGTTAGAACGAGGTATGTGGCATGTCATTTCTCCTAATCCTTGGCACTCGTGGGGATATTAGCGACGGTCTTGTGTAGATGACGATTACTTCTTAACGGTGAATTATCTATCTGAGCTTGTCGGTGATAAAAGCGTCTTGTTTTTAATTATTAGATTAATTCCAGAATAATATAATCTTAAGAAGATACCTTAATGGAGTTAAAATGATTGAAAATATAGAAATAGCCGATTTTAGTTGTGCTTTTGGCTTTTGAGGTGCGGTAATTGACAATTTACAATGACTTTCATGCTGATGTCGACAACAAATTTCACGCCTATATACCGATCAGAATGTATGAGGTGACGCTTAAGCATCGTCTGCTTGATCAGCTTGGTGATTTCTCTCATCTTTTACTTGATGCGTTGAGCCTATTGCCAGAATCAGGCATCACATGGGTGATGAATACAACTGGTTTAAATCTCAAACAGTTAGAACCTATACTCGACCGTTTATATGGTCTTGGTTTGCTTAATGGATCACAGTTGAGTCAGCGAGGTGAAAAGTTAGCCACCTGGAAGCGTCTACTACAAGGTCAGATTCGACATATATGGCTTGATGGTTCCCACATGCATCATTCTTTTTGTGGTGATGCATCTTTAAAGGTCACAGCGCTACAAGCCGATAATGCATTCATCATTCGTCGCTGGCATCGAGGTGAAGGCAAACCACGGAGTTGGTCTTGTAAAGACTGGAATGAAGATTGCGAGCGTCAAAAAAACCGAATATTACGTTACCCAGAGCAGTATCTGCAGGCGATATTTAATAATTTTCGCGATTGCTTCATTAAAGAAGGTTTTAACGCCCATGAATGGGAGCTAGAGGTCCGCTATGTGCCGGAGGAAGCTGGTCAGTATCTACCGGTGATTTTAGATAAGTCCGATCTAGAATCTGGAGTCGAATTTGAATATTCAATTGCCACCCCGGTGCTATGTTTAGAGACCTTTTATCGTGTCCCTATAGGCGCTCCTAAAGCACTTAATCACCATCAGCCCGATGACCATCGCCGCGCTGTGAGCTTGGGGTATGATGCTAATATTGAAATGAATCAGCTACACGATACACCTCCCAGCTCCTGGGTTTGGCCCGAAGTAGGCGAGGAAAAAAGACAGCAAATTATTGATTTTCTATTTCAACAAATTGAAATTCAAGATGGGACTAATGAAGCTTTCTATAATCGTGAGCATCGACTTGCTGATCGTTGGCAATTGGTCGGGTTCGATTGGCCCATCGTAGAACGTCGACTTCAGGCAAACAATGGTCTTCATCGCATTAGGAGCGGAGCATGAGAGTCATTGATATTTTCGCTAATGTATCCGAGCAAGTGGTGCAAGACAAGCAAGTAAAAAAGTACGGTGCCGTCTTGTTAAAGCACGGCTTTAGAGGTGTGACCAAAGTTAATCCTACCGTAATATGGGTAGATGCTGTAATAGCGGTCATCGAAGCCACTAATAGTTACTTATGTTACTGTGCAGCTCGGGAAATCACCCAACAGCTGAGTGAGTTTAATAGTAATTTGGAAACTACTCTGGGTCATGATATTCAGTTTGGAGAAATGGAGATTAAATTACTCTTAAAAGATAAAAAAAATCGACTTAATCATATTGAAAGAGTAGGCCAGGTTAATCGTAAAGAAATTAAGATTAGTCAAAAAAAGGCTCGACTACAATTAGAGCATTTAAATAAATTATACGTTTTGTTACAAAAAGAACGGCTTAATTCGGGTTGTTTTCATGAGTTGGTCGGTCTGCAGGTTTGTCTTGATAGTTGCATCGACGCTACGCTGTCGTTATTACTAAATCCCAATGGAGAATCCACATGAAGGCGCCTTCCAAGTCACCGGCTAAGAAGCCCACCACTAAGAAGACAAACTCCCCTAAAAACGATTCTAGCTTAAGTTTTTCTCAAGCGATGGAATTGACAAATACGTCCGTAGAGGCTTTTAAGTCATATACAGATTACAAAAAAGAGGCCGAAGTCACCAAGCGAACCCAAATAGATGGCCAGAAAGAAATCCTCTTAGGCGAACAGAATTTGGAAAAAGCACGTATTGAAAACAGTGCGCGCTTAGTCGAGCTGGACATAGAGAGTGAGAAAAGTCTGAATAACCATGAACAAGCTATGAAAAGCCTGCTCCTTGCAGAACGTGAGGTAGATCGCAAGGGCTCTCTGCAGGATCGTATAATGAGGCAGTTGGAAAATGAAAAAATTACTGCAGAGCAAGCTGCACTTTTGCTCTACGGCGAGCAGGAGTAATTCATGGCGCTGCCTTTCATTGCTGTTGCTGGTTTAACGTTGTTAGTTGGTGCAAAAGCTGTCAGTTGGATTTATAACGTCCAGACAGAAAAAGAACGTGAAAAACAGCAATACCAAAAAAAACGCACCGAGGAAATTCGTGCTAAGGCCCGTGAAGCATTAAGGCAGCAGGAGCGTGAATGCGCGATGTTATTGCAACAGATTGGGGAAGAGCATGCCGTTTTCTTGCTTGAATCTGTACGCGAGCATCGAGCAGCTGTAGCTGACGTACCTGCTGAGTTGGTGCGTCTAGAACATATGATTGAGCAGGAAGTAAATAATAAGGCTTCGAGCCCTTATCGCAAGTCCGCCCTGCGTCGAGAATATGCTCGTATTGAAGACGCTACTGTACGTATGCGTGAATACCAGCGCTATTTAAATCAGCTGGAGCATCAAGTTCAGGAGTTGCTTGACAGCAAAGCTTTTGAAGAGCTTTTGGCATTAAATACTGCAGAACCTTTGTTGCCGATGGCTTGGCTCTATCCAGGCAAGCTATTACTGGTCTCCATGCAAGAAATAGGAAAGCCTCTCCCACAATTTAACCACCGTATTTCGTTTGGCCGTGATGCAACAGATACTGTTCAGAAATCCTTGGCGCTGCGCTATGGCGATGATATTCCTGTACTGATCAAGTCTGCTCATAAGGCCTACGAAGGCCTTTTCTATGGATGTGTGGCTCGTGGGGCGCTTTATTACCACCATATTATTCCTAGCGAACCAGTGGATTTCGTAGTGGAACGAGTTTCCAGAGGAAACGCTCTCGGCACTCTGTTTGACGGAATTGTGCGCGCCGTCTTGCCTATCGCACAGCTGACACATCCTGGTGTTCGACTTTTGTCAGGACAGAAAATTAGTGTATATGTGAACCATTACGATCTCTGCTTGAGAAAAAACCCATTTGAGGAGAAAAGCAGAGCTATTGAGGTTAGCGAACTCAACTATCAAGCCCGGGGAATCCATAGCTATCAACAAATATACGTAGATATAGATGAAAGCAAACTCACTAGTGTTTCCGACGAGCGTTTTTTCAGCGCTGAAGAACCTTGGACGCTACTAGGATATAGCAGCTCCACAGGATTGATATCCTTGGCGAAAAGCACGGTACTCTTAGAATGCGTTTTGCGTGTAGATGGGACAATGTTAAAGGTAGAGTCGGTGACTCAGACCTCTTTACCTCAAATCGGTCTAGATACTCCTTTTCGCTTTACTCTTATTAATAGTCGACTGGCTCAGGCCGAAAAGGTTGGCTGGCTTTACGGTACTCAAGAGTTCCTGCGATTTTGCGCTCAGGCATCTCTGGATATGAATGAGTCTCCAGAGCGCTTAGCCCAAAGTCGTTTTTATCAGCGGTGGAACCAGGTCATTGGTTATCAGCGGGAGCGAGAAGAAAACGCTGTTCTCGAATTCTCACTACAGCACTCAGAATTCGAAAAGCCAACCCTTCTTATACAGCGCAACTTGTTACCGCTAGAGTCTCAGGAAGCGTTTGACATAATATCGGAGAGATTGCGTGAGGTACTATCCGATAGCAATACTTTAAAACCGAGCTTTTGCGTCCAGTTACAACAATGGGACGCGGAGATTCAAAATTACATTCAGGTATTGCGTATTGACCGTCGCAATCGTCCACTATTTACGCAGAGTAAAGGAAATATAAGTATTGAAGGTGACTTTTCACTGCTTAAACAAGATGCGCAGATATTGCGCTTGTTAATCAATATACCTAGTGCATCTCTCAAGCGGCAGAATCAGGCAATGGACGATTTCTTTCATGATCGTATGGTAAATCCATCGCTGAAGAACATCTTACTTGCTCCAGAAAACTATTTACCTGAACAGGAGGATAAAAACACTTTTCCAGACACTTGGGCTGGAGCATTGGACGAAAGCCAAAAACGTGTTGTTGCTTTAGCGCTAAGGGAACGCAACATCATGCTCATCCAGGGTCCGCCTGGGGCAGGCAAAACCACTACCATTGTGGAATTACTCTATCAGCTGTTCCGACATAGTCCTAACAGCCGTGTGTTAGTGGTTTCACAGCAAAACGCCGCCGTAGATAATGCTCTGAGTAAATTCCTTGAGAAACATGGCTCTAGCTTAGAACAGCCCATACGCTCAATACGTATTGGTAACCCTGAAAAAATGAGCGCAGCTATCCAGCCGTTAAGCTTCGACTGTCAATATGCCGATTTCCTTTCCCAGCTGGATGCGCTAGCAGTGAAGTCTGCAGTGAGTTTACCTGAAGCAGAAAGTAATCTTTGCTTTGCATGGCGTGCCAATCTTAAACAGGCGAGTCAGTCTAGAGCTGGCCAAGATGAATACTTTATTACTCTTTTAGCTGATCGAGATTTGGTCGGTGCCACTTGCGTCGGAATGGCTACCAATAAAGGTGGTATTGACCAGTTGCAGTTCGACGTAGCCATCATAGATGAGGCTGGCCGCGCAACGGTACCTGAAATCCTTATCCCTATCCTTCGATCCCGCAAGGTAATTCTGGTAGGTGACCACTACCAGTTACCGCCGAGTATCGCTCCGATGTTGCGGGAAGATGAAGCTTCTGATGAACTGAGTTTCTTGCGCGAAAATTTTCTTAGCAGTAGCTTCTTTGAGCTTATGTTCGAGCGTCTACCGGCTGAGTGCCGAGAAATTCTTGATAAACAATATCGTATGGCTCCCGCCATCGGTGACTTGGTGGCAAATCTGTTCTATCGTCGAGAAGGGCAGCGTACACTGTTTAACGGTCTTCCCGAGAGTTACTTTGAAGAGCACTATCTACTTGATGAAAATATTTATTGGGTAGACGTGAAGGGGAGTCAGCAAAAGCCCCCTAACAGCACAAGCCTGGAGAACAATCGAGAAGCTGAAAAGATTGCAGCTTTTCTTAAAGTTCTCGCTGACAAATCAGATAGGCCAGTCTCTGTGGCAGTGATAACCCCATATGGTGCCCAGAAAAAACTAATTCGCCGCCAGTTGCGTAACGTAGGCTGGAAGAAGGAAAAACTCGGTTGGCTTAAAGTAGAAGTAGACACTGTCGATGCGTTTCAGGGCAGCGAAGCAGATGTAGTCTGCTATTCCACTGTCCGTACCAAAGGCGGCCTTAACTTTATTCTTGACCGCAAACGCCTAAACGTAGCTTGTTCGCGCGCCAAGCTGCATTTGTTATTTTTTGGCGACGGCAAGTACCTTAGCAGTTGGGATTCCAAACAGAAAGGAACCTTCAACTTATTTCCCCAAATCATGAAATATGCCAGCAAGGCTGAGGTGAGTTTCAGTAAAAATAAAACGAATAGTATGGTTAGGTCGCCTACTTCAGAGATCTCAACAAATGCTTAAATATCTAGCATCAAGCAATATATACTTTCATAGCTCTGAGACCAACGCATAGATGGCACCTTCTATTCTCTGGAGGTGGGACGCCGCTCTGTTGTCTGCAAGCAGTATCTGCATGAGCGGTCAGTGCAGACAGGCATAGGGTACGTCGAGGTCAAGGCGTCTCATATCCAAAAGCGATGGAGAAAGGCTTCTCTGCTCAGTTTCATTAATAGTATTTTTTACTCTTCACAACTCGGCTTGCCCTGGGTCTTCCTCCGGCTCCCTTTGGTTTAAGCCCCAGTGAGCCCAGCCAATGCTCACTTCTTCCTAGCGCTTCAATAAGCAATTTCAAAGAACTAATGTAGTCCGCACGTGTCGACGGGCTGTAGCCCTGCGCTTCAAGCCAGTAGTTTGAAAACCACTGAATGTGCTTCAACTTTATTTTCTCAGGGCGGTTAACTTCTGGGAATCTTTCCTTTATAGCTTCGGCAATTTTTCGGATACGGTTTCGATGGCGCACAGGGTGCGGCGGCTTCATGTCATTAAACTTTATTCTAATATAAATTAGCTTTAAGTTCATATAGTTAGCCAACGTAGCCTCTTGAAACATATGGCCGGTTATGACCTAGCCGCTTCGAAGTTATCATGAGGCCTCTCAAGTGAGCCTCTAGATTAACGGGTCTCTTTTTGATTGGGGCAGGATGTCCCGATTCGTCTTCATACGAGTCGATGGAAAAAGCAGCACGCATTTCCCGGTAACTGATCAAACCATGCGCCTTAATGGTGAGACGAGCTGGATCAATAACTCGGTGTTTGAAGAATTGATAAGTCTCGTCCTTGTGAAGCAGATTTGTGCTGCCTTCAGGCGAATGCTGTATAGCATATTTTAATGCTTGCCACTGGGGCTTCCCCATCGGGATTTCACGATCATCACTCTGCCTGCCGCCTTTCGTGCCTTCTAGAATTCGACAGGCTCCATTCTCATTAGCTTCCCTATATAGACGTAATAAATCTGCGAGCGCTGCTTCACGAACTCTCATACCGAATGCTTTAGCAAGCAGCAGCACGGCTGCCGCTCGTGGGTTTTTGGCTTGCTTCATATCGTTTGCTGCTCGTACTACATCTTCAAAGCGCTCTCCTTGAGGCTCTGTTTGGCGGATATTGGTCCGTTTACCAACTAATTTGGAAGGTGAGGTATATAACCGGCGATCATGTCGCATGCAGCTCATGACAACATTCAAAGTCGAGAGCAGATTTTGAGCATAATGAATTGAATAAGTACCGTCGGTAACAGACTCAACCAGGTATTTTTCATAAGCTGAAATGTGCTCTTTTGAAATCTTCCGCGCGTCTTTCACTTCATAGTGCTCTTTAATCCAGCGCACGAAATTAGCAAAGCGTGCGTGGTGGCTATGCCTTGTCTGAAAGTGATCGTGGCAACCGTACTTATCGCTAAGGGCTGACAGCGCAGCGTAAGCTAATCGTCGTCCATATCCGAAATTTCGTTTGCGTAAAGACCATCCTGAATACCCCTTCGGAACTGCCATAAAACTCTCTCCTTAATCTGAACAATCATTGTCTATAAATAAAAGGTACAGCTATGCGCGCCGAGGCCTGCGATTGAAAAGGCAGATCTACCCCGCGCGCCCGATGACCTGCCCGTAATCGCAGTCAGTGTTCACTCCTATAAGGTGGGAGCCCCGGCCGTCGGATGTGCCGCTGCTGAGCACGATTTTTTTTATGTCGCTGTCCACCTAATAGCCAAGGAAGGCCCGGGTAGGTGTCGCATGATCAGTGCGATAACAGTGCATAGGTTGCCGACAAGGGCGTTAGGGTCGAAGTTGGACAGAAGAGCGCGGCCGAGATGATGCCCGACTGACTTTTTGAAAGTCGCTCGCTGGGTTTTAGTTCCAGTTTATGTCCATTTTCAGTTTTTAAATTGCGCAAAACATATTGATACCAATAGGTTTTTTCACAATTCTCAGTTTTATCTCATTTTCTGATGCATTACACATCGTGAGGTTCTATAGGTAGTCGATGGGGCGCTATCTTGCGATAGCATTTATATAAAGAAATGATTTCGTGGGGTGCCACTTGGCGCTGGAAGGGCGCAGGTTTGGCCTGCTTTTAAACGCTGTTTCGTTTCTCATCGCCAGCTACGATGCCACGCCAACTAAGACGCGGTTTTCAAAGCCGATGTTTAAGCTTTTTGAACTAAAAGTCAACGGGATTCTTGAGTTAATCTGTAGCCACTTCAATAGCTTAAAATGAGCATTAAAAGTACACACAGCGTACTTTTCACGCACTTTTTTTAGAACAAATAAAGCCAGGTTTTCTACGAGGTACTAAAAAGTACACTGTGTGTACTTTTGACGCCCAATTTTGCTTTTAATGGCGCAATGCAACGCATCACTTGATCAATTCCATCTTCATTCGTAATAGGGCTGCTCATTTCGCCTTACCCTGATAAAGTCTTAGCCCAGCCACATAATACTGAGGGCTGAACCTTCTGTGGTGAATGCCAATTCCATACGAAATGGAGCGTTTGTGCGAGTCAGCGACCAAACATCAGCAAACTTCGGCTTCCTGGCCGAGCATGACGCGCTTTTTGTGCAGCTCGCCTCAGCTGCAGAAGGGGCGTTTGCTAGCGACCCCAACACCACGTTAATCAAGCTGCGCCAGCTGGGGGAAGCGCTCGCGCAACACTTAGCGGCGCTGTCGGGTATCGAGTTCGATGAGCAAACGAGCCAATCCGATCTTCTTTATCGCCTAAACCGTGAGCTGCGACTTGAGGTCCAAGTGCGAGAGCTTTTTCACACCCTGCGCGTCGAGGGCAACAAGGCAACTCACCAATTTCGCACTCGTCATAAAGAAGCCATAGATGGTCTGAAGTTGGCCCGCGAACTGGCGATCTGGTTCCACCGTTCGTTTGGCAAGGCTGGCGCTGGATTTAGACCGGGTCCGTTCGTGCCACCGGAAGATCCCAGCGCCCAACTACGCCAGTTGCAAAGCGACATCGAAAAACTGCGCCATGACCTGCAACACGCGAACGTAGAGCTAAACAGCAGCCAGCAACTCAGCCAACTGATTGAGAAAGAAAAGGCCGAATACGAAGCCCTGGCTGTCGCCATGGATGAAGAAGCTCGGGCGCTAGCGGAACAAGCCCGCCAGCACGAGGAAGCGCTGGCGCAACAGCAAGCGGCCTACGAAAACAAAATCAAAGCCCTGCAACATCAGCTCAAGGAGCAAGGCGAAAAAACCGTTAATCGGCAGCGCCAGCAAGTGGCCAAGCAAACCAAAGCAGCCACCGACAACCTGGTACTGAACGAAGAACTCACCCGCATCCTCATCGACCAGCAACTGCAGGAAGCCGGATGGGAAGCTGACAGCCAGGAAATCACCTTCCAGAAAGGCGCGCGCCCAGAAAAAGGACATTACCGCGCCATTGCCGAGTGGCCCACCAACCTCAACGGTGAGAAGGGCCGAGCCGATTACGTTCTATTTGTAGGCCTTGCTCCCATCGCGGTGGTAGAAGCCAAGAAAGAAAACACCAACGTGGCCGGCAAAATTGAACAGGCCGAACGTTACAGTAAAGGGATCCACGTTGAGGCTCCTCTGGTCGGTGCCTGGGCGCTTACCGGTCGCACCATTGCCTGGCCTGCTAATGACGAAGGCCACTATATGGTGCCTTTTGTGTATTCCTGCAACGGCCGGCCCTATGTGCCCCAACTTGCTGAACAGTCGGGAACCTGGTTTCGTGATGTACGTGAGCCCAGTAACACTCGACGCGCACTCTCACGTTTTCACACGCCCGGTGGTTTGCTGGGCTTACTTGAACGCGATAAAGAAAATGCAGAAAAGCTGCTTAAGAACGAACCCTTCGGTTATCTGAAACTACGCGACTATCAACAGAATGCTATCGCTGCGACTGAAAGTGCGCTGGCCCGAAACGTCCGTTCAGTGCTGCTTGCCATGGCCACCGGCACGGGTAAAACCCGCACCATCATTGGCCTAATGTACCGTTTTCTTAAAACCGAACGTTACCACCGCATTCTGTTTTTGGTCGACCGCACCGCGCTTGGGCAGCAGGCCATCGACGCCTTTAATGAAGCGCCTTTAGAGCAGAACCAGACCCTGAGCAAGATTTACAATGTTGCTGAACTGGGTGATATGGCGGCCGAGGCTGAGACCCGCGTGCAGGTCGCTACCGTTCAGGCCATGGTGAAACGCATCTTTATGAGCGATCAGCCACCGCCCATTGATCAGTTTGATTGCATCATTATCGACGAAGCCCACCGCGGTTATACGCTCGATCAGGAAATGACCGAAGGCGAGCTCGCGACCCGCGATGCCAGTCAATACATCTCCAGTTATCGGCGCGTGTTGGACTACTTCGATGCGGTCAAGATTGGCCTGACGGCCACTCCCGCCAGACACACCAGCGATATTTTTGGCAAACCTGTATACACCTACTCGTACCGAGAAGCCGTAGCGGATGACTGGCTGATCGACCACGAACCGCCTATTCGCTACGAAACTCTGTTGACCAAGAACGGCATCCAGTTTGAAAAAGGTAAGCCAATCGAGGTGATCAACACCCAGACTGGAGAAGTGGACACCACGGAACTCGAAGATGAGTTGAGTTTTGAGGTGGAGGCGTTTAATCGCCGGGTGATCAATGAAAACTTTAACCGGGTCATCTGCAAACAGCTGGTGAAGGAATTAGATCCCTTTGATGATGGAAAGGCGCTGATTTTCTGTGCCACCGATCTGCATGCGGATATGATCAAGCGGTTATTGGATGATGCCTTTAAAGAGCTCTATAACGGCAGCTACAACGAGGCCGCCGTGGCCAAAATTACCGGCAAGAGCGATAAGGTCGATCAACTGATTCGTCGTTATAAGAATGAGCGCTATCCCAGTATTGCCATTACGGTTGACCTACTGACGACTGGCATTGATGTACCCAAAATTAGTCATCTAGTGTTTATGCGCCGTGTACGCTCGCGCATCCTGTACGAGCAAATGATTGGCCGTGCAACACGGCGTTGCGATGAGATCGGCAAAACCGTGTTCCGCATTTATGACCCGGTCGATATCTACGCTGCGCTTTCCGAGGTCAATACCATGAAGCCCCTGGTGAGGGACCCCAACATCACCCTGGAGCAACTGGTCGATGAGCTGACCGACGAGAACCACCTAGAAGCTGCGCTGAATAGCCCGGGCGATCAGTTAGGTGAAAGCCAGGCTGATGTGGTGCTTAGCCAGCTCAGCCAGAAAGTCATGCGAGTACTGCGCAAGGCTGACAATAAAGCCGAAAATCGCCCAGCACTGAAAAGCAAGCTCGACGAACTGCATGAACTGTGGGGAGTCGAGCCGAAAAACCTGCACCAACATCTGCAGAAACTGGGTCCTCGCGAAGCGTCGGTATTTATCCGCAAGCATAGCGGCCTAGTCAATCAGCTTAGCCTAGTGAAAACACTGGTTGGCAGCGACAAAATGCCCGTGATTTCGCATCATGAAGACAAACTCATCCAGGAGCCCACCCAAAGCTACGGTGTGCATCAACGGCCAGAGGACTACCTGGACAGTTTCAATGCGTTTATCAAGGAGCAGGTTAACCAATCGACAGCCCTGGCCGTGGTCGTCAACAAGCCTCGCGACCTTACGCGCCAGCAACTGAAGGAAGTGAAAGTACTCTTGGATAATCACGGCTATTCAGAGGCCAACCTACAAAGCGCCGTGCGTAACCAGACCAATAAAGACATTGCGGCCAGCATCATCGGCCATATCCGCCGCGCAGCGCTGGGCGAGCCCCTAAAGCCTTTTGAACAGCGTGTAGCTGAAGCCATGGACCGCATCTATACCCAGCACGATTGGTCAACGGCCCAGCGCAAGTGGCTAGACCGCCTAGCCAAACAGCTGGTGAACGAAGTGATCATCGATCGCGAGTTTGTAAATAACCGCTTTTCAGATGACGGTGGCTCAAAGCAGATGGATAAGGTATTGGGCGCGCAGCTTGATACAGTGCTAGAAGAGCTAAACGAAGCGGTTTGGCCAGAGCTGAGCGCGTGATTGGTGAATGTTGATGGCATCGACATACATCTACTATATGTCGATTTTTTGCGGTTCTTTCGACACGACGCATGCCAAACTAGCCCTAGCAAATATCTATAGGTAGCCACGATCTATACATTGATAGCGTCACATGCAAAGAAAAGTGCTTTTTCCTTTGCATATGAGCTTCGATATGTATAGATTTTTTGTTTTTCTATACATTAACTAAAAAGAGAAGCTCTGTGCTGCCAACGTTGCCCCTTGAACACATCGAACAGTGGGAAACCCGCGCTGTGCTGAAAAAAGCAGCACAGGCACATCGTTACTTGGCAGAGCTAAAAGGAGTGGCAGCGACCATCCCTAACGAAGAAATATTGATCAACACGCTGACCTTGCAAGAAGCCCGGCACAGCTCCGAAATCGAAAATATCATCACTACCCAGGACGATCTCTATCGCGCAGTCGTGGCGGACGAAGCCAGTGTCTCACCACAAACCAAAGAGGTTCAGGACTACGCAACGGCATTACGGGCGGGATTCCGCAGCGTTCGACACTCCCGGCTGATTCGCCTGCACGACGTTTTACTGATTCAGGAAACCCTGGAGAAAAACCGGGCAGGGTTGCGTAAGCTGCCCGGGACGGCGCTCAAAAACCAGGCCACCGGAGAGGTGGTCTATGAGCCGCCCCAGTCAGCCCCAGAAATCGAAGCGTTAATGGGCAACTTAGTCGCCTATATCAACGATGACGAACAGTGTGATGCGGACCCGTTGGTAAAAATGGCCATCATCCATCACCAGTTCGAGAGCATTCACCCGTTCTATGACGGCAATGGGCGAACCGGGCGCATTATCAACATGCTTTACCTGGTCGCCAAAGACCTACTCGACCTGCCCGTGCTTTATCTCAGTCGTTACCTGATTCAGACCAAGTCTGGCTACTATCGGGAATTACAGGCGGTGCGCGATACCGGTAACTGGGAGCCGTGGCTGCTCTATATGCTGGAAGGTGTTAGCCAGACCGCCCGGCAAACCATTGATCTGATCGGCCAGATACGCGAGTTGATGCAACACACCAAACACCGGATGCGTGACGAATGTCCGAAGATCTACCGGCAGGAACTGCTGAACAACCTGTTCAATCACCCGTATACGAAAATTGAATTCGTGATGGAAGATCTGGCCGTTAGCCGGATCACCGCGACCAAGTACCTGGATGAACTGGTCAATATCGGCCTGCTGGACAAAACCAAAGTCGGCCGCAGCAACTTCTATATCAATACTCCGCTGATGGCGCTCTTCCTAGAGCGCGCCTAACACTATTTGGAAACATTTATGACCAATAATGACATCGTCCAGAAACTCTGGAACCTCTGCGACGTGCTGCGCGACGACGGCATCAACTACTCGGACTACGTCACGGAGCTGGTGCTGCTGCTGTTTATCAAAATGGTTCACGAGAACACCGAAGCGGGCACCCTCAAGAAGCACCCACTGCCAGAAGGCTGCCGCTGGTCAGACATCAACGGTAAATCTGGCATCAATCTGCTGAACGACTACAAACGCATCCTGCTCAGCCTCTCTACTGGGCGCGATAGCGACGGAACATTGGTGCACGACGACCCACTGATCAGCGCCATCTACGCCGATGCGCAAACCCGCCTGCGAGAACCGCGCCACCTGGAGCAGATGATCAAAACGCTAGACCAGATCGACTGGTTCAGCGCCCAGAAAGACGGCCTGGGGGATCTTTATGAAGGCCTGCTGGAAAAGAACGCCAACGAGACTAAATCTGGCGCCGGGCAATACTTCACCCCCCGCGCCTTGATCAACACCATGGTGCGCTGCCTGAAGCCACAGGCCGGTGAACACATACAAGACCCCGCCGCGGGTACTGCGGGCTTTCTGATTTCCGCCCACGAACACATCAAAAGCCAAACAGACGACCTTTACGACCTAACAGCCCAAGAAAAAGCCTTTCAAGCGAACCGCGCTTTCGTGGGCATTGAACTGGTGCCCGGCACCCGCCGCCTAGCGTTAATGAACTGCCTTCTCCACGGCATGGAAGGAGACGATGAGGGTGTGGTCCACCTGGGCAACGCCTTAGGCCAAGCTGGCGCGGGGTTGGAAAAAGCCGACGTGATCCTCGCCAACCCGCCCTTTGGTACCAGCAAGGGCGGCGACGCCAGCATCACTCGCGACGACCTGACCTATAAAACCAGCAACAAACAGCTGGCCTTTCTGCAGCACATCTACCGCAACCTCAAACCCGGTGGCCGCGCCGCCGTGGTACTGCCGGATAACGTGTTGTTTGAAGCGGGTGTGGGTACCGACGTACGTCGGGATTTAATGAACAAGTGCAACCTGCATACCATCCTGCGCTTGCCCACCGGCATCTTCTACGCCCAGGGCGTGAAAACCAACGTGCTGTTCTTTACGAAGGGCAGCGCTGCGGACAAATACCAGGAAGAAAACTGCACCGAAACCGTCTGGGTTTTTGATCTGCGCACCAACATGAGCAACTTCGGCAAACGCACGCCGTTTGGTGAGCAGCACCTGAAGCCGTTTGAGAAAGTTTTTGGGGATAATCCCAATGGTCAGAGTGAACGCAACGAGGGCGAGTATAGCTTCCATTCCGAAGACATTGAACTGCCCGAGCACAGCGATGAAAACGAAGGCATAGACCCACGTCTGGCCCACAGCCGCTGGCGCAGGTTCAGTCGCCAGTGGATTGCCGAACAGAAGGGCGACTCACTGGATATCTCCTGGTTGAAAGACAGCGGCAGTGTGGATGCGGCCAATTTGCCCGAGCCGGAACTTTTGGTAAAGGAGGCACAAGGCGAATTAGAAATCGCACTTTGTGAACTTAACGGTTTGTTGAAGGAACTCGGTGGAAGAGAAAAAAATTGACTATTCATTCCCGCATACCAAACGAATGGATATTGGCCTCAATAGCCGATATTGCCGAAGTAAGGGGTGGTAAAAGACTTCCGAAGGGAAAGGCCCTTTTAGATGAAAAAACTCCTTTTCCCTACATCAGAGTGAGTGATCTCAAAGATGGGAGCATTGACCCGAGTAACCTAAAATATCTTGATCCGAAAACCCAGTCAGCAATATCTCAGTATACAATTTCTAGCGCGGACTTGTATATTAGCATCGCTGGATCTATAGGGGTGGTTGGAGGGATACCTGTAGTGGTCAAGTAAAACTGGCCACCGCTTTATAGTTAACCCAGTACTTTTCCTCTGCCTGGTTCGGACTCATACCACCGTTATGCTGGTGAGGCCTAAGCTGGCTGTAATACCCGATTAAATAGTTCACGATATGATGCTG
>NZ_DRFS01000029.1 GCF_011050415.1 Halomonas sp. | reverse complement strand
GATTTTCGCTATCGATACCACCCTGACACGAAACCGCTAACCCTCTGACAAACCAAGGCTTTTACACCTTATGCACCGCTGGTAACGCTTGGCGTCCCCGGCAGCGGATGCGTACTTTACGGATTCGCTGACGGATTGGCAAGGGCTTTTTGACAGAAATTTCAAATAAGCGTCACACGGGCGTAACGTTTCTTACCAGCCTGGATGACATAGCTCTTACCTACCGCCAGCATGGTGTCTTTAGCAACGACGTCGCCATCGACTTTCACCCGGCCATTACCCAGCATGTCTTTAGCCTGAGCGCTGTTGTTTGCAAGCTCTGCCCTGTTTAGCACTGCTGCAATAGGTGCTTCTTCACTACCTTCAAAATCAACCGTCACTTCCGGCAGGTCTTCTGGCAGCTCACCGTCGGCCAGTTGGTTACCCGCTGACTTATGGGCATTAGCGGCTGCTTCATCGCCGTGGTAGCGGGCAATCAGTTCACGCGCCAGCTCCATTTTCACGTCGCGTGGGTTCGCTCCCTGCTCAACGCTCTGCTTAAGCGCCTCGATATCTTCATTTGATTTCAAAGAGAGCAGCTCAAAGTAACGCCACATTAGGCTATCTGGCATGGAAACCAGCTTATTGAACATGGAACCCGGTGCTTCATCGACACCTATGTAGTTGCCCAGCGACTTCGACATCTTCTGCACACCGTCGAGACCTTCCAACAGCGGCATGGTAATCACCACCTGAGGCTCTTGGCCAAAGTGCTTCTGAATTTCACGCCCCATCAGCAGATTAAATTTCTGGTCCGTGCCTCCCAGTTCAATATCCGCCTCAAGCGCTACCGAGTCATAGCCTTGTACTAACGGATAGAGGAATTCGTGGATCGCTATGGACTGGTTGGCTTTATAACGCTTTTCAAAGTCGTCCCGCTCCAGCATGCGCGCTACGGTGCTTTGGGCGGCTAGCTCGATCATTTTGGCGGCGGAAAGCTCGCTAAACCACTCGGCGTTAAAGCGCACCTCGGTTTTCTCAGGATCGAGGATTTTAAATACCTGCTCCTTATAGGTTTCAGCATTAGCTTTAACATCCGCTTCGGTGAGCGGTTTGCGCGTCACGTTTTTACCGGTAGGGTCGCCAATACGGCCGGTAAAGTCACCGATCAAAAAGATAACCGTGTGCCCCAAGTCCTGGAACTGGCGCATTTTGGTCAGCAACACGCTGTGCCCCAGGTGTAAGTCGGGAGCTGTAGGATCAAAACCCGCTTTAATACGCAGCTTGCGGCCTGAAGCCAGCTTTTTACGTAACTCATCCTCTACCAGGATTTCTTGCGTACCCCGCGACAGCAGCGCTAAAGCTTGATCCACCTCACTCATTGCCTCTCTCCACTATAAAAGCCGCCCTTACCGGGCTCAGGTGATAAATAGCCGACGATGTTACCATGCTCGTTCGCCTTGGTTGAGCCCTGGTTTAGCCTTGGCTGAGCTTTAGCCCCCGCTTTGTACGAGTTAGCTTATGAAATCACCTACCGCTGCGCAGCATTACTATATTGGCTTGATGTCAGGCACTAGTCTGGATGGGATTGATGCTGCTCTTATCATCATTGAAGATGATTTACCGCCCCGACTACTAGCAACCCACGCAGAGCCGATGCCAGATGAGCTGCATCATATGCTGTTCACGCTGAGTCATGCCGAACAGGTGAGCTTTGCCCAGCTCGCAGCGGCGGAGGATGCGTTCTGTCAATGCCAGGCTAGCGCAGTGCAGCAGCTATTAGCACCGCTCTCATTAAAGCCAGAACACATCCGTGCCATCGGCAGTCACGGCCAGACGATTGAACACGCGCCTAAAGGTCATGATGGCGGCCCGGCCTATACGCTACAGCTGGATAACCCCAGCCTCTTGGCAGAACTTACCAGCTGCACGGTAGTCGCCGACTTTCGCCGCCGCGACCTAGCCGCAGGTGGTCAGGCGGCACCGTTGGCACCAGCGTTTCATCAGGCGCTCTTTGGCCGAGCAGACGCACATCAGTTGGTGCTTAACTTAGGCGGCTTTGCCAATCTGACTTGGCTTTCTAGCCAACCGAGCGACCCAGTGATCGGTTTTGATACCGGGCCCGCCAATGTGTTACTGGATGGCTGGTTCTCGCTACATCAAGGTGGCCGCTTTGATCAGAACGGCGATTGGGCCGCTAGCGGCAAAATAGATGAAGAGTTGTTGACCCGCTTGTTATCAGAACCCTTTTTCCAGCAGCCACCACCAAGAAGCACAGGGCGAGAGTTATTTCATTTGGACTGGCTACAACAACACCTTAGCGGTCAGGAAACTGCCGCCGATGTACAGGCAACGCTAGCCGAACTTACCGCAGTTAGCGTCGCTCAAGGAATTGATCAACTGTTGATTGAGGGCTCGCTTACGCTAATCACCGCTGGCGGTGGCGCCCATAATGCTCACTTGATGCAGCGCCTTGCGCACCATATCCCCAGCGCTATATTTGCGTCTCCAGCGGCCTACGGCTGGCCTGAAGATTGGATTGAAGCGGGCGCTTTCGCTTGGCTTGCCCATCAGCGCTTGAACCACCTACCTGGCAACTTGCCTTCGGTAACCGGCGCGCGAGGCCCCCGTGTTCTGGGTGGTATTTATGCTGGCTAACCAATGAGTTTCCACTAGCGACTGACTTATTCGGCAGTCGCTAGTCATCTTTCAATGCTAGCGTGCCCTTCGCGCTCAGCTGCGCTTCTTCCAAACTCACCACACCCTCTTTCACTAACCGAGTGAGCGCAGCATCCAGTGTTTGCATGCCTAGGCTGCCACCGGTTTGTATGGATGAGTACATCTGCGCCACTTTGTCTTCGCGAATCAAGTTGCGCACGGCAGATGTGGCAATGAGGATTTCGTGGGCGGCAACGCGTCCGCCGCCCTCACGTTTAAGCAAGGTTTGCGAGACCACTGCCTGGAGTGATTCAGACAGCATCGAGCGCACCATGGCTTTCTCTTCGCCGGGAAAAACATCAATGATTCGGTCAACGGTTTTAGCCGCTGAGGTGGTGTGCAACGTCCCCAACACTAGGTGACCCGTCTCTGCTGCCGTCAGCGCTAGGCGGATAGTCTCCAGATCACGCAGCTCGCCGACCAGAATCACATCGGGATCTTCACGCAGCGCGCTACGTAACGCGTCGGCAAAGCTATGGGTGTCGCGGTGCACTTCGCGCTGATTAATCAAGCAGCGCTTGCTGACGTGGACAAATTCAACGGGATCTTCAATGGTCAGAATGTGCTCATAACGGTGATCATTAATGTAATCAATCATTGCAGCAAGCGTGGTGCTTTTACCCGACCCCGTCGGCCCAGTCACCAGCACCAGTCCACGCGGCAGCATCGCTAGGCGTTCAAACACCTCACCGAGCCCCAGGGTTTGCATGGAGAGCACTTGATTAGGAATGGTGCGAAATACCGCCCCCGCACCGCGCGCTTGAGTGAAAGCATTCACGCGAAAGCGCGCAACGCCCGGCACTTCAAAGGAAAAATCAATTTCCAAGTGCTCTTCGTAGTCGCGCCGCTGTCGATCATTCATGATGTCGTAGATCAATTTGCGCACATCGTTATTATCGATAGCGGGCACATTGAGCCGACGAATGTCGCCATCAACACGTATCATGGGCGGCAAACCGGCCGAAAGGTGCAAGTCAGAGGCATTCTGCTTTGCCGAGAATGCCAGCAGTTCGGTAATATCCATCTCTCTTCCCAGCTGCGGTAAGGTGCTTGAGTATGACAGACATCGCGCGTAACGAGTCACTCGGTCATTCATACAATCAGGCGTGCGAACGCCTGCGTAACGCTTTAAAAGACGCGGGGCGCGCCCAAGATGCAGCCAAGTTGCTAGCGGTGAGCAAGACCAAGCCTGCGGCAATGATTCGCCAAGTTTGGCAATTAGGCCAGCGTGAATTTGGTGAAAACTATCTGCAAGAAGCCCTAGAAAAGCAGGCCGAGCTTGCTGATCTTGACGATATTGTATGGCATTTCATTGGCCCGCTGCAGTCCAACAAGAGCCGTTCTGTGGCCGAACACTTTGACTGGGTGCACAGCATTGATCGGCTAAAAATAGCCAAGCGTCTTAGCGAACAGCGCCCAACGCGTCTAGCGCCACTCAACATCTGCCTGCAGGTTAATATTAGTCGCGAAGCGAGCAAAGCTGGCGTACTGCCTGAGGAGTTGCAGGCACTCGCCAAGGAGGTGGCCACGCTACCTAATCTGCGGCTACGGGGTTTAATGGCCATTCCCGCTCCGACAGAGGGTTTAGATGCCCAGCGACAACCATTGGCAGCGCTACGCGAGGCGTTAACCACCCTACAAAGCAGCTTGCCCGGTGCGACCCTTGATACACTCTCTATGGGCATGAGCGACGATTTAGAAGCGGCGGTGCTAGAAGGGGCCACGCTTGTCCGTCTAGGCACCGCGATTTTCGGCGCCCGCCCATCGGCTTAAGCTAACCACCTTCGTCAAACACGCTTTCACTGAGCCAACGTTTATTAAAGGATACCTACATGGCGAGCAAGATTACCTTCATTGGCGCTGGCAATATGGCCAGCGCCATTATCGGCGGCCTCCTCAACAGCGGTGTTGAACCTACAACCATTACCGCCACTGCGCCGAACAACAGTGAACTGGCAACAATTAAACAACGCTTAGGTATCAATACCCACACTGATAACAACGCTGCGGTGGCTGACGCCGACGTGGTGGTATTAGCGGTGAAACCGCAAATTATGCGTAGCGTATGCGAAGGCCTGCGCGATAGCGTGCAGCGCCAACAGCCGTTGGTAATCTCGATTGCGGCAGGCTTGGATGCCGATACTATTGATCAGTGGCTGGGTGGTAGTAACGCCATGGTACGCTGCATGCCCAATACACCCTCGCTGGTCGGCATTGGCGCCAGCGGCCTCTATGCCAATGCTAAGGTCAGCGACACCCAGCGCAGTGTGGCTACCCAGCTAATGGAAGCGGTCGGTATCGTCGAGTGGGTGGAAGAAGAAGCACTGCTAGATGCGGTTACCGCCGTTTCTGGCAGTGCGCCGGCCTACTTCTTTCTGATGTTTGAAGCCATGGAAGAGGCGGCGGTCAAGCTCGGCCTGCCTGCAGCTACCGCACGCCGCCTTGCTATTCAAACCGCGCTCGGTGCCGCCACCATGGCCCAGCAAAGTGACAAAGACCCAGCCACGCTGAAACAAAACGTAATGTCGCCGGGCGGCACTACCGAACGTGCCATTCAACATATGGAAGAGGCACAATTGCGCACCACCATTGCCGACGCCATGCAAGCCTGCGCCGACCGTGCCCAGGCAATGGCCAAGGAACTGAGCGGACACTGACATATCAGTTCAGTAGCGCCACCGCTTCGCAACGAATCATCAAGGAGACACAATAATGGGCAATGAACTGGGCAGTGCAGGGTTGATGCTGGTCAATACCCTGATCAATATTTACCTCTTTTTACTGATGCTGCGCTTTCTGCTGCAGGCCTCACGGGCCGATTACTACAACCCGTTAAGTCAGTCGGTGGTCAAAATCACCCAGCCAGTAGTGGGCCTGTTTCAAGGCTTTTTAGGCCCCGTTGCTGGTCGCTTTGATCTCGCGACCTTGGCAGCTGGCTTTGTCTTGAAAGTCGTCAGCATCGTCGCCATCTTTATGGTGATTGGCATTGGCATGCCGCCGATTCCTGGCCTGCTGATCGCGGGCGTGGCGGCCTTGGCGAATGCGATTTTAAAAATCTACTTCTTCGCCATGATTGTCATGATCATCTTAAGTTGGGTAGCCCCCAATGCCAGTCACCCAGGCGCACTGCTGGTGATGCAATTGGTGGAACCGATTATGGCACCAGTGCGAAAGGTGGTGCCGTCGCTGGGCATGATCGATCTTTCGCCTATCGTGGTGTTTATTGCCATTAACCTGATCGATGGTTTGGTGGTGGGCTCAATGATTCGAGCGGCGGGCATCTCCGGCGCATTAGTCGGGCTCTAATGGCCCGCCTTTTGTATCAATGGATCTTTTCATCGATCCACTCAGTCGCACTCTTTAAGCAGGACTAGCGCCTTCAATGCCTGATTCAGACACTCTTGAGTTTGCAGACCGCCCGGCGACCTCTGTCGGCCTGGTTACTCCGCACGTGGCACGCTTCGACACGCCGCTCGCTCTTGCCTGCGGTAAAGTACTGCCTGCCTATGAACTCATTTATGAAACTTATGGCACGCTAAACGCTGATCGCAGCAACGCAGTGCTGATTTGCCATGCGCTTTCTGGTCACCACCACGCTGCGGGCTACCATAGTGAAGAGGACCGTAAGCCCGGCTGGTGGGATGCCCATATTGGCCCAGGTAAAGCGATTGATACCAATCGATTTTTTGTGGTCTCTCTCAATAACCTGGGTGGCTGCCACGGTAGCACCGGGCCAATAAGCCACAACCCTGACACTGGCCGCCAGTGGGGCCCTGAATTTCCCATGGTCACAGTTAGCGACTGGGTGGCCAGCCAAGCACGCCTTGCCGACCACCTAGGGATTGAGCGCTGGGCGGCGGCAGTAGGCGGCAGCCTTGGTGGCATGCAGGTCATGCAGTGGACCATGACGTACCCGGAGCGGGTTGCTAACGCGGTAGTGATTGCCGCAACACCGCGGCTCTCAGCGCAAAATATCGCTTTTAACGAAGTGGCTCGCCAGGCGATTCGCTCTGATCCCGAGTTTTTCGGCGGCTGGTACGCTGAGCACGACACCGTACCCAAACGCGGGCTGAAACTGGCGCGCATGGTGGGGCATATTACCTACTTGTCGGAAGACGCGATGGGCAGCAAGTTTGGCCGTGACCTGCGTAGCGACGACCTTAACTTTGGTTTCGACGTCGAGTTTCAGGTGGAGTCCTACCTGCGTTATCAGGGTGACACCTTCTCCACCGCCTTTGACGCCAATACCTACCTGCTGATGACCAAAGCGCTGGACTACTTTGACCCTGCCGCCACCCAAGGCGGCGACTTTGCCAAGGCGCTTGCGCCAGCGCAGTGCCCTTTCTTGATTGTCAGCTTTACCACCGACTGGCGCTTTCCGCCCTCACGCTCCCGCGAACTCGTCGATGCACTCACTCGGGCAGGCAAGTCGGTCAGCTACGCCAATATTGACTCCCCCCATGGACACGATGCCTTTTTACTTTCAGAGCCACGCTACGACGCCATTTTCAGCGCCTTTATGAATCGCGCTGCTCGTGATCTTCAGCTTGACGAGCCGGGCAAAAATGCAACGAGTTCGGAGGAGACACCATAATGCGTGCCGATCTGGAACTGATTTACGACTGGGTGCCCGAAGGCGCCCACGTGCTGGACCTTGCCTGCGGCGATGGCGCGCTGCTTGAAACCCTGGCACGCAATAAAGGCGTGACCGGCTATGGTTTAGAGATAGACCATGACGGCATCAACGCCTGCGTTGCCCGTGGTATCAGCGTGATTGAGCACAACTTGGACGACGGTTTAAGCAGCTTTTGCGACAACAGCTATGATCAGGTGATCATGACCCAAGCGCTGCAGGCGCTGCGCCGCCCGGACAAGATGCTGGATGAGATGCTGCGCGTCGCTGAAGAGGGGATCATTACCTTTCCCAACTTCGCCTACTGGCGTCACCGTGTGCATTTGGGCCTGCGCGGCTATATGCCGGTGTCCAAGTCGCTACCTCACGCCTGGTACGACACACCCAACATCCACTTATCTACGTTCAACGACTTTGAGCACCTATGCCGCGAAAAGGGCCTGGTGATTGTTGATCGTGCGGTGGGGGTGGGGGATCATCAAGGTCACTGGAAATCGCGGCTGTGGCCCAACTTATTTGGTGAAATTGCTATTTTCCGCGTTCGCCGCCGCTAGGCTGATACGTTTACCCAGGCTTATGACGATTGATGGAGATATGCCCATGTTACGCCGCCTAATGATCAGCGTCGCCCTTGTCGGCACGCTATTTTCTACCGCCACTGCCTACGCGGAACAGTTCGCCCGTGTTGGAGATTATGAAATTCACTACAGCGCGGTGAACAGCAGCTTTTTGACTCCGGAAGTGGCCCAAGCGCACAATCTTCAGCGCAGCGCTAATCGTGGCCTGGTGAATGTGAGCGTTCGCGAGCGCCAGGACGATGGCAGTACTCGCGCCGTAAATGCCAGCGTTCAGGGCCACGTCAGCGGCTTAACCGGGGTTCGCGAATCGCTTAGTTTTCGTACCGTTCACGATGGCGATGCCACTTATCACTTGGCCCCGTTTACCATGCGCGAAGATGAAAGCATGCGTTTTGAACTAAGTGTTCGCTACGACCGCAACGCCGCCCCCGAGCAGGTGAATTTTATTCAGCGCTTTTATATTGATCGCTAGGCGCTATCGTAAGCCGCACAGGCAAATGGCGAGTTAACCGAACCCCGGTCGGCCGCCCCTGCTCTCGCTCCACGGCAATGCCATAGGCCAACACCTCCACACCGCTGGCAGCGGCCTCGGCCAGAGCCGCTGCGTAAGTCGCATCAATATGTGCAGCGGCGGCCACGTCAGCAATGCCCTCATGGGCTACGCAAAACAGTAGCACCGCCCGCTCGCCTTGCTCTGCCAATACCCGCAGCGAATGCAGATGCTTGGTGCCACGCACGCTTACCGAGTCAGGAAAGTAGCCGTGGTCGTCCTGCTCTTTAAGGGTGACCTGTTTTACTTCGATATACGCTCGCCCGCGAACGGGGTCATCGAGCATAAAGTCGAGCCTTGCATCGGCTACTTTTACCTCACGGCGCAGCGTGGTGTAGCCTGCCAAGGGCGCCAACGCACCCATCTCCAGCGCTGCTTCCACAATGCGGTTAGCCCGGCCGGTATGCACCGAGGCGAGTGCCAGCTGCCCATCCGCCTGCGGCAGCTCGATCAACTCCCAGGTCCAGGCAAGCTTGCGCTTGGGGTTATCGCTGGGTGACAGCCATACACGGCACCCCGGCATGTTCACCGCCTTCATCGAGCCGGTATTCGGGCAGTGAGCTACCACTTCGCGGCCATCGTCCAAGCGCACATCGGCAAGAAAGCGTTTGTAGCGTTTGAGCAGCGTGCCGGGCACAAGCATCGGGTACGCCAGCATCACAGCCGGCCTACAAAGCGGGCAATCCGCGCCACCGCCTCTTCCAAGCGCGCCACGTCATTGGTGAACGCAATACGCACATGGTGTTCGCCGCCGCGCACGGCAAAATCGATGCCGGGGGTAATCGCCACGCTCTCTTCCTGCAGCAAGCGCTCGCAGAAGGATTGGCTATCGCGGCTGTAGCGGGAGATATCCAACCATAGATAGAACGCTCCCTGGGGCGGTAGGTCCGGCGCCAGCCCCAAACCTGCAAGCCCCTCCAACAGCACTTGGCGGCGCTCTCTCAGGATGTCGCGGCGCTGTTCAAGGATACCTCGGCACTCGGGCGTGAAGGCTGCTAATGCCGCGTGCTGTGCAGGCGTTGGCGCAGCAAGAAACATATTCTGCGCCAGCCGTGTTAATGGCTCCACCGCATGCTCAGGGGCGACTAACCAGCCCAAGCGCCAGCCGGTCATACCGAAATATTTTGAGAAGCTGTTCACTACAAAGGCGTTAGCGTACAGCGAGGTCGCCGACAGCGGCGCATCATCGTAGTTCAGCCCCTGATAGATCTCATCGACGATCACCTCGCCTTTACGCTCAGCGACAGCGGTTAGCACGGCAGCGAGCTGCTGTTCACTGAGCGTATGCCCTGTAGGGTTGGAAGGTGACGCCAGCATCGCAAGGCTCGTATCCTTTCGCCAGTGCTTAGCAATCAAGGCTGCATCCAACTGCCAGCCGCTCTCACGCCCTACGGAAACCGCATCAATCTCGGCACCTGCCAAGGCCATAAAGTGGCGGTTACAGGGGTAGTTGGGGTCAGCCATCAGCACTCGTGTGCCGGTTTCGACTAGTAGCTGGCTGGCCAGCAGCAGCGCCCCAGAAGCACCGGGCGTCACCAATATGCGCGCCGGATCCACGATGGCATTAAAGTGCTCAGCGTAGTGACCAGCAATAGCCGCGCGCAGCGCGGGCAAGCCCGCCGCGGGTGTATAACGGGTATGGCCGTTGGCCAGTGCCTGCTGCCCAGCCGCTATAATTGGCTCGGGGGTAGCAAAATCAGGCTCGCCTACCTCTAAATGAATCACATCAAAGCCGGCAGCTTCCCGCGCCTGGGCCATTTCCAACAAATGCATGACCCGAAAAGGGGCAACGTGATCGACACGCGAATTCCAGGCCATAAAGGCTCCTTAAGCTAGTCATTATTAAAAGTTAACTAAAACATAACCCTAGCTATAATAAGTGCAAGACTATCGTCTAAAACGCACCATTATGCTTGCAACCCAGCCATTTTTCAGCTAAACAAGCATCCCTTTGGCGTGAGATCGTGACAATCGCTCATGGTCGATCAGTAGTCACATATGTAAGGGGCAGTCCCATGCCAGTAGCAGAAAAGAAAACGGAAGCGTCCAAGTCCTTCACCCCGTATGAGCCAGCACCGGGTGAAGAGTATATGAACGAGCAGCAGCTAGCGCACTTCCGTAAGCTGCTGCTGGATTGGAAACAGGATCTCATGGAAGAGGTGGATCGTACCGTACGCCACCTGCAGGAAGATGCGAATAACTACGCCGACCCCGCCGACCGCGCTACCCAGGAAGAGGGCTTTAGCCTGGAGCTGCGTACCCGGGATCGTGAGCGTAAGCTGCTCAAAAAAATTAACGAAACGCTGGATAACATCGATGACGACGATTATGGCTTCTGCGAAGCCTGCGGCGTTGAGATCGGCATCCGCCGTTTAGAAGCTCGCCCCACCGCTACGCTATGCGTGGATTGCAAAACCTTGGCGGAACTTAAAGAGAAGCAGCTCGGCGGCTGAGCATTAAAACAACGTTCTCATTGAACGCGGGCACCTTAGGGTGCCCGTTTTTGTTAACGACCCGTTTTTATTAACAATTAGGCGCGCTGCCTGCACCACTTAGGACGACGCTGACATGCCCCTCCCTGCTCGCTACCGCGGCCGTTTTGCGCCAACGCCCTCAGGCCCGCTGCATTTTGGCTCTTTGGTTGCCGCCTTAGGCAGCTATTTAGACGCCCGCGCAGCACAGGGAGAGTGGTTGGTGCGCATTGAGGATATTGACCCACCGCGCTGCCCTCAAGGGGCGGCGAGTACAATCCTGCGCCAGCTGGAAACCTTTGGGCTGGCGTGGGATGGGAGTGTTACTTGGCAGCACACCCGTGAAGGGGCTTATCAAACTGCCTTAGAACGGCTTGTCCAGCTTGGTCTTTCCTACCCTTGCAGCTGTTCCCGCAAGCAGTGGCAACGTTATGATATCTATCCCGGCTGGTGCCGCGAGGGGGTGTGTGATCCCACTAAACCTGTGGCTTGGCGGCTACGCAGCGACCTTGGTCAACGCCCTATTCACTGGCAAGACCGGTTATCCGGCGAACAGCAGTTTGACCCGGTAGCGCTAGGCGATGTGGTACTGAAGCGCAAAGATGGCCTATGGGCGTATCAACTCGCCGTGGTCGTCGATGACGCCGAGCAGCAGATCACCGATGTGGTGCGGGGGCTCGATTTGCTCGACAACACCCCCTGGCAGCGCCAGCTACAAGCCGCGCTCCAGTTACCGCAGCCGCGTTACCTTCATTTACCGCTGATCGTCACCGCTGAGGGGCAAAAGCTCTCCAAACAGAATCTGGCCCCCGCCCTGGCTGAAGATGAGCAAGGGATACGCCTGCAGCTTTTTCAGGCGCTGGAAGCGCTTGACCAAGCGCCGCCCAAAGAGCTTGCCTTCGAGCCCCCGGCGACTCAGCTACACTGGGCGGTAGCGAATTGGACAGTGACAAGGCTGCGCCCCACCGCTCATCGCCAAACACCTGCATCAATAGCTTCTTCAACCTCATCTTTAACGCCGCCTTCGAGCACCACTGGAGAGTGATATGTACGTTTATCGCATTATGCTGTTCTTGGTGTTTGGCGGTTATCTGCTCTCCCCGTTATTAATGAATGGCTGGAGCGACCCCGCAGCAGCCTGGTATCGCCCCTTCGCGATCTGGGGAGGCTTAATTGCCTTGACCCTCTGGCTGGAGCAGAAGAGGAAGCTTGATGAGCGTTGAGATGCACGTTGAGATAGTCGGCGTCCTACTGCTTGGACTGGGCTATTTAGCACTGCTGTTTGGCTGCGGTTTTGCCGTTGAGCGCGGCTGGGTGCCGGTGCGCATTACCCGTCACCCGATTGTTTACACTCTTGCCCTGGGGGTTTACGCCAGCGCCTGGGCGATTTACGGCAGTGTGGAAATGGCCGCCAATGCCGGTTTTGGATTTCTGGCCTACTATCTTGGCGCGGCAGGGGCGTTCTTGCTCGCTCCTGTCTTGCTGGTGCCTATCCAGCGCATTACCCGCACCTACCAGCTAACCTCACTCGCGGACCTATTTGCCTTTCGTTTTCGCTCTCGCTGGGCGGGCACGTTGGTCACCTTGGTCAGCCTGCTGGCAGTGCTACCGCTGCTCGGCATTCAGGTACAGACCCTCGGTGACGCTATCAATATCATGACCGCAAGCCAGGCTGGCGGTAGCGTTGCGCTGCTTTTTTGTGTGGTTATTGCTGCTTTCGCTGTGATTTTCGGCGCCCGGCACAGCCAGTCGCATGGTCGTCACGACACCCTGCTTAGCGTTATTGCGTTTGAATCGATTGTGAAACTACTGGCCATGCTCGGGTTAGGGGCGGTTGCCATGTGGATGGTGTTTGACGGCCCTGGTGATTTACAGCTTTGGCTGGAAGGGCCCGGTGCAGTCCTGCAACATCAGACGCCCAAGCTTGATCCTGCCCAGTGGCGAACCCTACTGCTACTGTTCTTTGCGGCGGCGTTTATGATGCCGCACCTTTTTCATATCAGCTTTGCTGAAAGCCTATCGCGGCATACCCTGCTACAAGCCAGTTGGGCACTGCCGCTTTTCTTACTGCTAATGGCACTGCCCGTACCGTTAATCTGGTGGGCCGCTCAATCGGTCAATTCAGATATCCCCATCGCGGCCTATGCCGCTTATCTGATGACCGAACACTGGTGGGTAGGGGCACTGGCATTTATCGGTGGGCTGGCGGCCGCCAGCGGCACCATGATTATGATTGCGCTGGCACTTTCAGGCATGGTGCTAAATCATATTGTATTGGTAGCAAGACCGCCTGAAGCACGCAGCGATCTCTATGGCTGGTTGCTATGGTTGCGCCGTGGTTTGGTGGTTGCGGTGATCATCGGTGGCTGGCTGTTTTACCAATGGGTAGGCCGTCATCACGGCTTAATCGGCCTTGGATTAGCCGCTTTTGTGGGCATGGCTCAGTGCCTGCCTGGTATGCTGGCGCTGCTCTATTGGCCGGGTGCTAACCGTAAAGGCATGATTGTTGGCTTAGTCGCGGGAGTCAGTGTGTGGCTGTGGGGCCTATGGCTGCCACTTATGTTCTCACTACCGGTACCGCAACTGCCCTTTACTCCGTATACCGCCGCCGACGCCCCAGTTTGGTACAACGTGACGCTGTTATCGTTGGCGGTCAATATCCTACTGCTGATTGTGATCTCCCTATTCACGCGCATTTCAGAAGGTGAACAGTCCGCCGCGGAAGCCTGCTCGGTAGATGCGGTGATTCGCTCTAAGCGCTTTCCACTTGAAGCCGCCACTGCTAGTGACTTCTCCACGCACTTAGCCCAGGCACTTGGCGACGAAGCCGCCAGCCGTGAGGTCGCCCGGGCCTTGAAAGCGCTCAATTTTACCCCTCAAGAGCGCCGCCCCTACGCACTGCGCCGCTTACGCGACCGTATTCAGGCAAACCTTTCGGGCCTTATGGGACCCTCGGTTGCCCGAGATATCGTCGATCGCTACCTACCCTATCGCCACGACGACGCCCCGGAAACCGACGATATTCACTTTGTTGAAAGCCGCTTGGAAGCCTATCGCTCACGGTTAACCGGACTGGCTCGGGAGCTAGACGGTTTACGCCGTCACCACCGCCAAACGCTGGCCTACTTACCGGTTGGGCTTTGCGTATTCGGCGATGACGATGAGCTACTGATGTGGAATCAGGCACTCTCACAGCTCTCAGGCATTAGTGGTGAAAGTGTGATCGGCTCACGTCGGGACAGCCTCCCCGCCCCTTGGCCAAGCTTACTGGGCAGCGTATTAGATACCGTGCAAAACCCGCTCTACAAGCAAGCGGTGACCCTGCACGGCAAAGACTATTTTCTTACCCTGCACAAGGCGATTCTCAGCGGCCACGACAGCCGAGGCGGTAGCGTTATTCTGATTGAAGATCATACTGAAATGAAATGGCTCGAAGACGAGCTTGTACATGCAGCACGTCTTGCTTCGATAGGCCAATTAGCCGCCGGGGTAGCCCATGAAATAGGCAACCCGATTACCGGCATCTCTTCGCTAGCACAAAATTTACGCTACGACACCGATGACCCGGCCCTGTTGGAAACAGCCGATCAAATCCAGCAACTGACCCAGCGAGTGACTAAAATCGTTAACTCTTTGGTCGGCTTTGCCCACGGAGGACGCCAATCGGTGCCGCTGCCCGCCACACCTGTGACGCTTTCATCCATTAGCGAAGACGCATTGCACTTGATACATCTGGTACGCTCGGGAGAGGATGTTACCTTGGTTAACGAGGCTCCCCAGGATATTGTCGTACGCGGCGATGCCCAGCGGTTAACGCAAGTGATGGTCAACCTGCTGAGTAACGCCCGTGACGCCTGCGACCAAGGTGGGCAAGTGCACATAACGGCTGGCAGCCACGAGCAGTTGGCTTGGTGGCGAGTCACCGATAATGGCCAGGGGATTGACCCGCGGGTTCGCGATCATCTATTCGAACCGTTTACGACAACTAAGCCAGCGGGCGAAGGCACCGGCCTGGGCCTTTCATTGGCTTACCAGATTATCAATGAACACCAAGGTAAAATAGACGTGGCTTCGCCACCGCCCGGACAGCTTTGCGGCACAGCCATTACCCTATGGCTGCCGCTCTACCAACAGGATGATCAGCCAGCCCATGCCCAGGATTCTGATTGTTGAAGATGAAGCGATTATTCGCAGCGCATTAAAGCGCCTGCTGGAACGCCATGACTACACGGTCAGTGAAGCAGGCAGTGCTGAAGAAGCCTGCCAGCTTGAGCTTAAGGGGTTCGACCTCATCATCAGCGATCTGCGCCTACCGGGTGAGCCGGGCACGACGCTCATTGCGGAAGCCACCCCCGTGCCGGTATTGATCATGACCAGTTACGCGAGCATGCGTTCTGCGGTAGAAGCGCTCAAACTAGGCGCGGTCGACTACGTTGCTAAACCGTTTGACCACGCTGAACTACTGGAAACCGTCGAGCGCATTCTGCACAAGCAGTCGATGCAGCAAAGCCCACCGCCAGATATCACCGACGCCGGAGGTAGCCGACAAACCATGATCGGCAACTGCGCGGCCATGCAGCACGTTTACACCCGCATTCGCAAAACTGCCCCGGCGGATGTGACCGTACTTATTCTGGGCGAGTCAGGCACGGGGAAAGAGCTTGTAGCACGGGCGATACACCAGCAGAGCAAACGCGCCAAAGCGCCGTTGATCAGCGTTAACTGCGCAGCGATTCCTGAAACGCTGATTGAGTCCGAGCTGTTTGGCCATGAAAAAGGCGCCTTTACCGGCGCCAGTGCTTCACGCACCGGCTTAGTCGAAGCTGCCGATGGGGGCACTCTCTTTTTGGATGAGATCGGTGAACTGCCGCTAGATGCCCAGGCGCGCCTGCTGCGCGTTCTTCAAGAGGGCGAAATTCGTAAAATTGGCTCGGTAGAAACCCGTCACGTCAACGTCCGCCTGATTGCCGCTACTCATCGTGATTTACGGGCACTGTCAAAAACCGGCGAGTTCCGCCTTGATCTGTACTACCGCTTAAACGTCATGCAGATTGAGCTGCCGCCGCTACGCGAGCGCGAAGATGACGTGCTTGAAATTGCCGATATTCTTCTCGACAAGGCGTGTAAGCGTCACGAGCGTGCCGGTCTGCGTCTATCCCGCGCCGCCCGCCAGGATCTGCGCGATTACCCTTGGCCGGGCAACGTGCGCGAACTGGAAAATGCCCTTGAGCGCGGTGTTATTCTTGCCGAAGGGCATCTGATACACCCTGATGACTTGGGATTAGCGCCCATTACTGCTCGCCCGCATCCTCCTACCACAAACCCTCCTACAAGTTCTGGCAGTGGGGATAAAACCGCTGAGGAAAATGAAGACGACCTCTCGCTAGAGGATTACTTTCAGCACTTTGTGCTTGAGCACCAAGATCAAATGAGTGAAACCGAATTGGCACAAAAGCTTGGTATCAGTCGCAAAAATCTTTGGGAGCGACGCCAACGGCTTGGCATACCTCGCAAAAAAACAGCTCGCCGCCCAGGCTAAGCGCGCCCGGACACAACCTCTTCGACCATTGTCTAATACACTGATTTTAAATAACAAATATTCAACTTTCTCGTCTTCCTACACTGTTACCTTCCCACACATCCGCGCGCACAACCCGGCTAAAAAGAGGTAACACTTCTAGCATCGAAAAGTTCAACTGCGACGTGCAAATCGCCAACCTTATGAAATTTATGATTTATCCAACAGGTGGCACAGCGCCTGCAATATTACTGGGTAAGAAAAACAAACTGGGCATAGCGGTAGGTCACCAACAAGAACAACATGACCACGCCACAACTTGAGCCATAACAAGAACAACAGGGCCAAGTAGAGATAACGGCACTAACAAGAACAATAGGCTTGAATCTCATTACTTGCTGGCGCAGGCAGCACAGGCGCAGCGAACAATAATAAAACGAGCAAGTAGCCCGAAAGGACGCGACGTACACTACGACTTTGCATCCTAACAATAATAATAGCAGGCAGTGTGTACACCCCGGCGCCAATAATAACTCCCCGGGGAAAGAGAGTTCGCGGTTGGATTATTGTTTTGAATACGAGGCGGTCGGAACTATCGTGATCCTTACGCCTACCGACTGCGGTGCGTATTCAGGGCGATGTGCCATCATGAAGAAAAACAGCAGCATGGATGCTGATTAATTGCTTAATAGGGGAGGCTCTCTTAGCCTCCCCTTTCCGTGTTTGCTCCCTTGAGTTATACAAGCCAACGTCAATTGCTTTGCAAGCCGCTCTTTGCAAGCCACTCTTTGCAAGCCATCAAGGGTCGGCTACACTCAGCCACTACTATTTTTGTTTCGTGCTCGTTTGAAGTGGTTTCTAACGACTATTTTTTCGAACATACTACCTACCCTGCGAGTTGAAATTATCGCATGTTCAAAGGATTTACCCGTTTCCTACATAGCCCGGGGGAGCAATTGAAAACATTGCCTGATCCCCAAGAGAGCACCACTACCGCACTCTCTCCGCGCAACATCCCTCGGTCAGAGCACCCTGTTTCTCGCCAGCATATTAGCGATGCCGCTTTAAAAGTGCTTTATCGTCTTAGCGGCGCGGGTTTCGATGCCTATTTAGTTGGCGGCTGTATCCGTGACGCGCTGCTTGGCAAGATGCCTAAAGATTTTGATGTAGCCACCAATGCCACCCCCGAGCAAGTACGCGACCTGTTTCGTAACTCGCGCCTGATCGGCCGCCGTTTTCGGATTGTCCATGTGCGCTTTGGCCGAGAGGTCATTGAGGTCACCACCTTCCGTGGCAAACCCCAAGACGAGCATGGCGATCATATCGCCCACCAGTCCGATGAAGGGTTGTTACTGCGCGACAATGTGTGGGGCAACATCGAAGAAGATGCGCTGCGTCGCGACTTCACCGTCAATGCGCTCTACTACAATATCGCCGACTTCAGCATTACCGATTTTGCCAACGGTGCTGACGATATAAAGACTCGCACTCTGCGTTTGATTGGTGACCCGGCCACACGCTACCGCGAAGACCCCGTACGTATGCTGCGGGCTGTGCGCTTTGCGGCCAAGCTCGACTTCACGCTGGACCCGGCCACTGAAGCGCCAATGTATGATCAGGCGCCACTGCTGCTGCAAATTCCCCCAGCTCGCCTATTCGATGAAGTGCTCAAGTTATTTATGTCGGGCCACGGTCTCGTCACATTCCGCCTGCTCAGCCACTACGGCCTGTTCGGCATGCTATTTCCCGAAGCGGAAGAAGCCATGGCCGATGCCGCTTGGGCAGAAGAGCTGATTGAGCAAGCGCTGACCAATACCGACAAACGAATTGCCGAAGAGCGCCCGGTCACCCCCGCTTTTCTACTCGCAGCGTTCCTGTGGGCGCCGGTCAAACAGCGCCAGGAAGAGCTCGAACAAGAGGGCATGCCAGCCATTCCCGCCTTGCAAGCGGCTGCCCAGCAGGTCGTCTCTCGTCAGTTAGAGTTCACCTCGATTCCCAAGCGCTTTGGTATTCCGATGCGTGAAATATGGGAACTGCAGCAGCGTTTACCCCAGCGGCGCGGTAAAAAAGCTTTCCAAACCCGCGAGCATCCGCGCTTCCGGGCGGGGTATGACCTGCTACTGCTGCGCGAGCAGGCCGGTGAAATCCCCCGCGGTCTAGGCGACTGGTGGACAGCCTTCCAGCGCGGCGATGAGCACGAACAGCGGCGCTTGCTGCAAAAGGTGGGCGGCGATCCTGCAAGCCAAGGTGATCGTCGTCGTAAGCGCCGGCGCAAACCCGCTAGTCCTGCGTCTGAGTAGCGAGTGATGTCGGCCCAGCTCACTTATATTGGTTTAGGCAGTAATCTTGCTTCTCCCATCAAGCAGGTCCGCCAAGCGCTTTTTGAGCTGAGCATGCTGCCACTGAGCCGCTTGGTAGCCGCTTCATCGCTCTATGCTAGTCGCCCAGTGGGGCCGCAAGACCAGCCGGATTTTATTAACGCTGTTGCCGCGCTGGAAACGCATCTCTCGCCACTGGCGCTACTTGACCAGCTTCAAGCGTTAGAGCAACAGCATCGCCGCCAGCGCCAGCGGCACTGGGGGCCACGCACCCTTGATCTTGACCTGCTGCTATACGGCAATAGCCACATCAGTACACCACGGTTAAGCGTACCCCACCCGCAAATGACAGCGCGCGCCTTTGTACTGGCACCGCTGGCTGAGATTGCACCCTCACTGAACCTGCATCAGCAGCCGATAACGAACTGGCTTGCGGGTATCGAGTTACCGGGCTTGGAACGTCTACCCGACGCCTAGTGTGCGGCCAACGCTACCATCTGACACAAATCTCGACACCGACACACCATTCAGGTAACAATTGCCGGTTACGCCACTTCACGCATGCAGGGATGCCGCGTTAATAATGGTCGGTAGCATATGTCGCGCTGGCCTTACGTAAAATAAGAGAGCACGCCATGAAAACCGTCACTCTAAGCACGCTGCAGGCCTATAAGCAGGCTGGCGAGACGTTCAGTTGCCTGACCGCGTACGATGCCTCCTTTGCCCACGCGGCAAGCCAAGCCGGCATCGACGTTCTGCTCGTCGGTGACTCACTGGGCATGGTGCTGCAAGGCCATAACAGCACCCTGCCCGTCACTATTGAAGACATCGTCTACCACACCCGCTGTGCCGCACGGGGTAAAGGCCATAGCCTGCTCATGGTGGATCTACCCTTTATGAGCAACGCCACCACTGAACGACTGCTCGAAGACGCCGCAGCCGTCATGCGCGCAGGCGCTGAACTGGTCAAACTGGAAGGCGAAGCGTGGATGGCCGATGATATCCGTGAACTGACCCGCCGCGGCGTACCGGTTTGCGCTCACCTCGGCTTAACGCCACAAACCGTGCACCAACTCGGCGGCTATAAAGTTCAAGGGCGCGAAGCCGCTCATGCGGAACGCATCATTAATGACGCAAAAGTGCTGGTCGAGGCGGGTGCATCGGTCATTCTGCTTGAGTGCGTGCCCGCCAGCCTGGGTAAAGCAGTCACCGAAGCGCTGGATGTGCCAGTCATTGGCATTGGTGCGGGCCCCGACACCGACGGTCAGATTCTGGTAATGCACGATGTGCTGGGCGTTACCCACGGCCGCACACCGCGCTTCGTGAAAAACTTTATGGTAGACGCCGATAGTATTCAAACGGCCTTTCAGCACTACCACGAAGCGGTCAAAACACGTACCTTCCCGGCCCAGGAGCACTGTTTCTAAACATCGTTTCTGAAAACCGTTCCTGAAGACCGCTTTTAAAAGAAGACACATCCACTATGCGCACTTTGCGAGAAATTGATCAGCTACGCAGTACATTGCGGGAACACCGCCAGCAAGGCCTACGCATAGCTCTGGTGCCGACTATGGGTAACCTGCACGCTGGGCACTTAGCGCTAGTCGCCTGTGCGCGTCAGCGCGCTGACATCGTGGTCTCCAGCCTGTTTGTAAACCCGATGCAGTTCGGCCCCGGGGAAGACCTTGATGGCTATCCAAGAACGTTTAATGCCGACCAGGCGCAGCTGACCGAGGCTGGCTGTGATGTGCTGTTCGCCCCTGCGGTGAGCGCACTTTACCCCTACGGCCTAGACACCCAGACCCGCGTTCATGTACCCGTGGTGGGTGAAGGGCTGTGCGGAGGCTCGCGCCCTGGGCATTTTGATGGCGTGTCCACTGTGGTCAGTATGCTGTTTAACCTGGTGCAGCCAGATGTTGCCTGCTTTGGCGAGAAGGATTACCAGCAGCTTGCGGTGATTCGTAAGTTGGTACGCGACCTGCACATGCCTATTGAGATAATCGGCGTACCGATCGTGCGCGCGGCGGATGGTTTGGCGCTGTCATCGCGTAATGGCTATTTGAGTAGCGAAGAGCGGTCAAAAGCCCCTGCGCTATTTCGCACCCTGTGTACGCTGCGCGATGCACTGGAACGTGGCGAGCCCATTGAAAACCTATTACAACAGGGTAAAGTTTTGCTTGAGAATGCGGGTTTTACGCCAGACTACCTGGAGCTGCGCGATATCTCGCTTGCACCGGTGAATTCCACCACCCGCAACGCAGTGCTGCTGGCAGCCGCCAAGCTGGGCCCGGCACGGTTAATCGATAACATCACTGTTCAGCTACCAGCCAGCCAATAAACAAACAATGGGGAATTTAGGAACTGTCATGCATACCATTATGCTCAAAGCCAAGCTACATATGGCACGCGTTACCCATGCGGTACTCAACTACGAAGGCTCCTGCGCCATTGATGGCGACCTACTGGATATGGCAGGCATTCGCGAAAACGAACAGATTCAAATTTATAACGTCGAGAACGGCGAGCGATTTACTACTTACGCCATTCGCGGTGAAGAAGGCTCTAAACTGATTTCGATCAATGGCGCTGCCGCGCATCTCGCCGCACCGGGTCATCGCATTATTATCTGCAGTTACGCACACTACTCTGACGCTGAGCTCGAAAACCACCAGCCCGCACTGGTCTACCTGCAGGAAGGCAACCAGGTCAGCCACACCAGCAATATTATGCCGGTGCAACTGGCCTAGCATTACACTGCCGCCACTGTCTCCCTAAAACGGGCCATTATTTGGCCCGTTTTTATTTGCCTATAAAAGCGTATTGCCGCAACGCCCCCCCTTCCCCTATGCTGAAGAGAAGGCTGACAAGAGCACGACTAAAAGAGTACGGCTGAAAGAGTACGCCTATCGGACATCTGGTTTCAGAGTGTCTGTTATTTACTCCAGGAGTCATCTTATGCAAGAAGTAGTCATTGTTGCGGCACGCCGCACCGCCGTGGGCGCTTTCGGAGGTTCACTTGCGGGTATTCCCGCGAGCGACCTAGGCGCCCTGGTGATCAAAGATATTCTCGCCTCTACCGGCGTTTCTCCAGACCAAGTTGATGAAGTCCTTCTGGGCCAGGTGCTTACCGCAGGCGTAGGCCAGAACCCAGCGCGCCAAGCGGCCATCAAAGCAGGATTGCCGGATTCGGTACCGGCCATGACGATCAATAAAGTGTGTGGTTCGGGCCTTAAAGCGCTCCACCTCGCCACTCAGGCAATTCGCTGCGGCGATGCCGAACTCATTCTGGCGGGTGGCCAGGAGAATATGTCCGCCTCTCCTCACGTACTGCCCAACTCCCGTAACGGCCAGCGCATGGGCGACTGGAAAGCGATCGATACGATGGTGCATGATGGACTGTGGGATGCGTTCAACGACTATCACATGGGCATTACCGCTGAGAACTTAGCCGAGAAGTACGGCATCACCCGTGAAGAGATGGATGAATTCGCGGCGGCGTCACAGCAAAAAGCGGCATCGGCCATTAAAGAGGGCAAGTTTAAAGGTCAGATTGTGCCGGTGGAAGTGCCCCAGCGTAAAGGTGATCCGGTGGTGTTTGACACCGACGAAAATCCACGGGAAGTCACCGCTGAAAAGCTCGGTGGCATGCGCCCCGCCTTTAAGAAAGATGGCACCGTTACCGCGGGTAACGCATCGGCACTTAACGATGGCGCCGCAGTGGTTATGCTCTGTTCAGCAGAGAAAGCTAAACAACTTGGCTTGGAGCCGCTAGCGCGTATCGCCGCTTACGCCAATGCAGGTGTTGACCCGGCGATTATGGGTATTGGCCCCGCGCCAGCGACCCGTCGCTGCCTGGAAAAAGCGGGCTGGAGCCTGGATGACCTTGATTTAGTTGAAGCCAACGAAGCGTTTGCCGCTCAAGCGCTATCCGTCAATAAAGAGCTGGGCTGGGATGTCAGCAAGGTCAACGTCAACGGCGGCGCTATCGCCCTTGGCCACCCAATCGGCGCCTCCGGCTGTCGCGTGCTGGTCACGCTACTGCATGAAATGATCGCCCGTGATGCAAAAAAAGGCCTCGCGACGCTGTGTATCGGCGGCGGTCAGGGTGTCGCGCTAGCTATCGAGCGTCCTTGATATACCTCAAAACACTCACTGCCATAAGCCCCCGTCACTCACGGGGGCTTTTTTCTTACTCTTGATCAGTTAATCAACGTGACTTCTGCCCGACTACCTTGGCGGGTGTACTCACTACCAACAGCGCCCCCAGCAGGAACAATCCTGATGCGGCCCACATGGCGATAGGTAAGCTTGCGCCATCGACAATACGCCCCCCCATCATGGCACCTAGACCAATCGACATATTGAAAGTAAACGCCATCAACGCCGTGGCGGCTTCTGTATTGGGCGCGGTGCGCAAAATCCAGGTTTGAATGCTGACCGAAACGCTGCCAAACACCGCTCCCCACGCCATAAGCAACATAACCCCACTGCTCGGCCGAACGCCCAGTAGCGGGAAAACAGCGACAATAATCAGCAACAGGCTAGGGATCAACAATACTGCGCGGTAAGGGTGGCGCCCGGCAAACATACCCGCCGCGATATTACCCATAATACCCGCCGCCCCATAAAGCAGCAGCAGGCTACTTACTTGGCGCTGGGAAATACCGCTGATCTCTTGCAGGATAGGGCTAATAAAGGTGTATGCAGCGAAGTGGCCTACCACCACGAAGCCCGTGGTTAATACCGCCACCCGCACGCCACGGTTGCTAAACTGCTGTGCCAGCACCCGCAAGCGCACAGGCTCTCTTGGGGGAAGCGGCGGCAGCCAGCACCATAACGCGATTGCCGTGAGCAAGCTCAAGCCGCCCAATGCCCCAAAAGCGACTCGCCAGTTGCTTAGATCGCCCAGCAGCGTGCCCAATGGCACACCCAATACCGAGGCCGCTGCGACGCCCCCAAAAATCATCGTCATCGCTTTAGGAACCTGGGCCTCAGGTACTAAGCGTGGGGCGATACTGCCCGCCACCGCCCAAAAGCCACCAATGCTCAGTCCCACCAGGACTCGCGCTGCCAACAGCAGCGCAAAGCTACTGGCCAATGCTGAGAGCACACTTCCCGCCACCATCACGACCATTAGCACCGTGAGCATGATACGCCGATCCAAACGCCCCACCGCGACGGGTAACAGCGGGGCCGAAAAGGCCGCCACTACGCCGGGCACGGTAACCATTAAACCTGCTATGCCAGGGGAAACACCCATTGAAGAGGCTACCTGGGATAACAGCCCAATCGGCAGCTGTTCTGCAGTGACCAATAAAAAAATGCCGATCATCACGGCCACCACCGCCCACCAGCGCGGTGCTTGCTGCTGCTCCATCTGCTACTCCTTAGCGTCCCAAGCTGTCATCAACAAACTGACAGCCAAGAAAACCGCCATTAATAAACAGAACCGCCCCCGCAGCCAGAGGCTACGAGGGCGGTACCAAAAACTTAACTAGCGATTTAAATCACTCGGTTTAAATCGTAGCTTCGGTTTCTGTCACTTCTGCTGCAAAAGCGGCTTTCTCTTCTTCGGTAATCTCTTTCATCGACAGCTTCACGCGGTTGCGGTTATCAATATCGAGCACCTTCACGATCACGTCATCGCCTTCGTTCAAGAAGTCGCGCACATTATTGACGCGCTCGGCAACGATTTGCGAGATGTGCACCAGACCGTCAGTTCCCGGCATGATGTTAACGAACGCACCGAAGTCAGCAATACGCACTACCTTACCGTTATACAGCTTGCCGATTTCCGCTTCTGCGGTAATCGCCAGGACAGTATCAATGGCGCGCTTCGCAGCGGCTTTATCTTCAGCGTAAATACGCACGGTGCCATCGTCATCAAGGTCGATAGAAGCGCCGGTATCTTCGCAAATTTTGCGAATGGTCGCGCCACCTTTACCGATAACATCACGAATCTTGTCAGGATCAATTTTGATCGTGGCCATTGACGGTGCGTTGTCCGAGACATCGGTGCGGCTCTGGCTGATCACCACATTCATCTGCTCAAGAATACTCAGACGCGCAGTCAGGGCTTGCTGCAGCGCGAGCTCCATAATCTCTTCGTTGATGCCTTCGATCTTGATGTCCATCTGTAGGGCGGTGATGCCCTCTTCAGAACCGGCAACTTTAAAGTCCATATCGCCAAGGTGGTCTTCATCACCAAGGATATCGGTCAGTACTGCAAAACCGTTATCGTCTTTTACCAAACCCATGGCAATACCGGCTACCGGCGCTTTCAGCGGTACGCCCGCATCCATCAGGGCAAGCGAGGAGCCACACACGGACGCCATCGAGCTTGAGCCGTTAGACTCAGTGATTTCGGACACCACACGAATGGTATACGGGAAGGCGTCAGCAGAAGGCAGCATAGCCTCAACACCGCGGCGCGCTAGACGGCCGTGGCCAATTTCACGACGCTTGGGGCCACCCATAAAGCCCGCTTCGCCTACCGAGTAGGGAGGGAAGTTGTAGTGCAGCATAAAACGATCTTTACGCTCGCCTTCCAGTGATTCAATAAGCTGCGAATCACGTAGGGTGCCGAGTGTCGCTACAGCAATCGCCTGGGTCTCACCACGGGTAAAGATGGCAGAACCGTGCGTTTTGGGCAGTACACCCACTTCGATAGCCAACGGACGTACCGTTTGGTTATCACGACCGTCAATACGCGGCTCACCTTTAACCACGCGTGAACGCACCACACGTTTTTCAAGAGCAGCGAAGGCACCCTTCACTTCATCTTTATTGAACTTTTCATTAACCGGCTCGCCTTCTACGGCGGCCAGTTGCTCAATCGCCTGATCTTTTAGCGCCGCCAGGGCATCCTGACGCTGCATTTTATCGGTAATGCGATAAGCGTCACCTACCTGGGCTTCAAAAGCATTTGCCATGGCGGTTTTCAGCGCCAGGTTCTCTTCGGCTGCCTGCCACTCCCAGCGCGGCTTGCCCGCTTCGGCCACTAGCTCGTTGATCGCAGTAATCGCGACCTGCATCTCTTCATGCCCGAACAGAACAGCACCCAGCATTTCATCTTCGAGCAGCTCTTTGGCTTCAGACTCAACCATCAGCACTGCTTTTTCAGTACCGGCAACGACCATGTCCAGCTCAGAGGACGCCAGCTCTTCAACCGTTGGGTTAAGGAAGTAGCCTTGCTCTTCGTTAAAACCTACCCGTGCAGCGCCAATAGGGCCTTTAAACGGTACGCCAGAGATACTCAGCGCTGCAGAGGTACCCAGCAGTGCGGCGATATCCGGATCGTGGTTACGATCTGTAGATAGAACGGTACAGACAACCTGCACTTCGTTCATAAAGCCTTTCGGGAATAACGGGCGAATGGGGCGATCAATCAGACGTGAGGTTAGCGTCTCTTTCTCAGTGGGGCGCCCTTCGCGCTTAAAGAAGCCGCCAGGAATTTTACCCACTGCGTAAGTTTTCTCTTGGTAATGTACCGAGAGAGGGAAAAAGGGTTGGCTCGGGTTAGCTTCTTTACGAGCGACCACGGTACACAGCACGACGGTGTCATCCATAGTGACCATGACAGCGCCGGTGGCCTGGCGAGCAATACGCCCGGTTTCGAGCGTTACGGTGCTACGACCGTACTGGAACGTTTTCTTTACCGGATTCACAGCGACTTCCTTCAGCATTATCAATATCTACTTGTCTATTCGTTTAGGTCGTTTTGACTCGTTACCATTCTAGGCGCTGAAACGCGATAGGGCTACCAGTTCCCTCTCGTCATTAAAAACGAGGCATAAAAAAACGGGCAGCTCACAGGGAGCTGCCCGCTTTGATCGTTGCCGCTAAGGCTTAACGACGTAGACCTAAACGCTGAATCAGAGACTGATAGCGTTCGAAATCTTTACGCTTTAGGTAGTCCAGCAGCTTACGACGCTGGTTAACCATGCGGATCAGACCACGACGTGAGTGGTGATCCTGTTTGTTGGTCTTGAAGTGGTCCTGCAGGCCATTGATGTTGGCGCTCAGCAGGGCAACTTGCACTTCAGGGGAACCGGTATCGTTATCGCCGCGGCCGTATTCGGTGACGATCTCGGCCTTCTTCTCAGCGGTTAAAGCCATCTGTATCTCCAGTAAGCAATATGCCTAAAAAATGAATGGGTGAGACCACGCATATTTGCAGTCTCAAGCTACTATTTTCGACGTCCTGTTTTCGACGTGCGATTTCAGACGTACGATTTTCCCGCAGAGTGCTGCATCCTTGCAACGCTGTTTACGAGATAGCGACAGTACTTAACAGCCGCTTAGGTGCCACTTCCTGGGCCCCTTTCACTACACCAAGGCCGATAAACGTCTCGGCGTAATAAAGTCTGGCTAACGCATCCGGCGCTAAGGTACCGGTGGTTAACGTAGCAGGCTGACCATGAGCCAAACGGGCGTGGCCAGTGTCGTCTACCGTCAACGACGGTAAATGATCCACCAGCACATCCACCGGCATGAGCTCGGCTTCCAGCGCTGCTTGATCGACCAATGCCTCTAAGGCTTCTAGCGTCCACATCGCATCGGCTAAAAAAGGCCCTGTTTTGAGCCTTCTTAGTTGACTGATATGGGCACCACAGCCAAGCGCTTGGCCAATATCTTCGGCTAACGTGCGGATGTAAGTGCCTTTACTGCAGCTTACTTCTAGCTCAAAAGCAGTGCCGTCAAACGATAGCAGGCGCGCATCATACACGCTTACTCGCCGGGCTGCACGCTCTACGTGCTTGCCTTCCCGGGCCAACTCGTAAAGTTTTTTGCCGTTATGCTTTAAGGCTGAGTACATGGGCGGCACTTGGTCAATCTCACCACGAAAGCGGATGAGTACAGCTTCCACATCTTCGACGCTTAAACTGGGAACCTCATGCTGCTCAATAACCGTTCCTTCTGCATCGCCGGTATCGGTGATCACCCCCAGTTCTACCCGGGTGCGATACATCTTATCGGCTTCCAGCAAGTGCGATGAGAACTTGGTGGCTTCCCCTAGGCAGATCGGCAATAAGCCGGTTGCCATAGGATCTAGCGTACCGGTGTGCCCGGCTTTTTGAGCCTGAAACAGCCGACGCACACGCTGCAGCGCATGGTTGCTGGAAACGCCCTTGGGCTTATCCAGCAGCAGTACACCATTCACCGGCAAACCGCGACGTTGACGCGCCACTAGCGAGTTTCCTCACTTTGCTCGGCGTCACCGTTTTGGTCACTATCTTGATAGTCGTCATCTTCTTCGTTTTGATAGCGAGCACGGTCAGTAGTGACCGCCTCATCAATCAAGGAAGACAAATGCTGGCCCCGCACCACACTCTCATCGAAATGAAAGCGCAATTCCGGCACGTGACGCAGTTTAATGCGCTTAGCAATCTGGCTTCTTAGAAAACCTGCAGCGCGCTTAAGCACCTGCAGGTTCTCTTTAATACGCTCGGGCTCTTGCTCACCCAACAAAGTGACGTACACGTCGGAATAGCCAAGGTCGCGGCTTACTGTTACACCGCTAACCGTGACCATGCCCAAACGCGGATCTTTCACTTCTCGCTGGATCAACACCGCCAGCTCCTTTTGGAGCTGGTCGGCTACCCGGTCGGTACGCTTAAATTCGCGCATGTTTAGCTCCTCGTAACCTTACAGGCTACGCTCGACCTTCACTTGGTCGAAGACTTCAATCTTGTCACCGACTTGAACATCGTTGTAGTTCTTCACGCCGATGCCACACTCCATGCCGTTGCGCACTTCCTGCACATCGTCTTTGAAGCGGCGCAGCGATTCGAGCTCGCCTTCGTAGATCACCACGTCATCACGCAATACGCGGATCTTCTTATTACGATGTACGCTGCCTTCGATGACCATACAGCCAGCGATGGCACCGATTTTCGGCGCACGGAACACATCGCGCACTTCAGCGATACCAACGATCTCTTCTTTCCACTCAGGTGCGAGCATACCGCTCATCGCCTGTTTGACCTCGTCGATCAGCTGGTAGATAACGCTGTAGTAGCGTAGATCCAAGCCTTCACGTTCGATGATCTCACGGGCAGCGGCGTCAGCACGGACGTTGAAACCGACCACAATGGCTTCAGACGCTAGCGCCAGGTTAGCATCAGTACCGGTGATACCACCGACACCGGAGGAGACCACGGCCACTTCAACTTCACCGGTAGAGAGCTCTTCCAGAGCGCCTTTGATCGCTTCCAGCGAGCCTTGTACATCGGCTTTGAGGACGATGTTGACCTTGGCCACTTCGTCTTGGCCCATCTGGCTGAACATGTTCTCCAGTTTGGCCTTCTGCTGACGAGCCAGACGCACTTCGCGGTATTTGCCTTGACGGAAGTTCGCCACTTCGCGGGCTTTCTTCTCGTCAGCAACGACCATAAAGTCATCACCGGCATCCGGCGTACCGCCCAAGCCTTGAATTTCTACTGGCATCGCAGGCCCAACCGAATCAACCTGCTGGGCAAGTTCGTTGGTCAGCGCACGTACACGACCGTAGTGCAGGCCAGCCAGGACGATATCGCCCTTTCTCAGCGTACCGTTCTGAACCAGTACGGTAGCGACCGGGCCACGACCTTTATCAAGGCGTGACTCAACCACAACACCTTTACCCGGCGCGGAAGGTACAGCTTTTAGCTCAAGCACTTCGGAGGCCAGCTGGATCGCTTCCAGCAGCTCTTCCATACCTTCACCTGTCTTGGCAGACACGTGAACAAACTGAGTATCACCGCCCCACTCTTCAGAGATAACGCCGTGCTGGGAAAGCTCGTTCTTGATGCGATCCAGATCAATGCCCTGCTTATCGATCTTGTTGACCGCGACCACCATCGGTACTTCAGCGGCTTTGGAGTGCTCGATAGCCTCAATTGTCTGAGGCATCACGCCATCGTCTGCAGCCACGACCAGGATAACCACGTCGGTAGCTTTTGCACCGCGGGCACGCATGGCGGTAAACGCCGCGTGGCCTGGAGTATCCAGGAAGGTCACACCACCGTGATTATCTTCCACGTGGTAGGCACCGATGTGCTGGGTAATACCGCCAGCCTCACCCGTGGCCACTTTCGCTTTACGGATGTAATCGAGTAGCGAGGTTTTACCGTGGTCAACGTGACCCATAACGGTCACTACGGGCGAACGGGTGATCTCTTCGCCTTCATAGGAGATGCCTTCAAGCATTTCCGTTTCCAGCGCATCATCTTTCACCAACTTCGGCGTGTGCCCCATCTCTTCCACCACGATCGCAGCAGTATCCTGGTCGATGGTTTGGTTAATGGTCACTGCCGCGCCCATGTTGAACATGGCCTTGATCACTTCGTTGGCTTTGATCGACATTTTGTCGGCCAATTCCGCTACGCTAATCGACTCAGGGATCGACACTTCACGCACAATCGGCTGGGTCGGCTTCTGGAAAGCGTGCTTGCCGTTGCCGGTCTGATTGCCACTACGACGACCACCACGACGTTGCTCGGCACGTTTTACCTTCTTACCACCGCCACCACGTTTGCGCTCTTCGCGATCGCCGCGATCTTCATCGTCACGACGGCCCTTGGTCTTCGCCGCGGTCTTTTTCGGCGGCGCGGTACGACGGTCAGTACGGCCTTCTTTAGGCGGTGCTGGGGGCATATCATCGCCAGACGGTGAGTCATCAATCTCAAGATTGGGGACTTCGATATCCGCTGTAACCGGTGCTTTGGGTGCTGCGGGCGCCTGCGGCTTGGCTTCAGCCTCTTTGCTACGCGCAGTGGCTTCAGCGACCTTGGCAGCGCGCGCTTTCTGCGCCGCTACTTTCTCTTCGGCTTCACGCGCATCATTTACTTTGCGCTCGGCTTCCGCTTCCGCCATATCACCAACTAACTGGCGTGGGCCAGTGTAGCTGGGCTCTGCAGCTTTCGGCTTCTCATCTTCAGCGCTTTTAACGTAAGTTTTTTTCTTACGTACTTGCACTTCAATGGTTTTGCCGCGCTCGCCGGTATTGATGCGAGTACGTGTTTTACGGGTTAGCGTAATGCGATTTTTACCCGCCTCAGCTGTATCGCTGCCGCCGTGGCTCTTCTTCAGAAAGCTCAGCAACTTGTGCTTGTCTTCTTCAGACACAGCATCGCTTTCAGAAGCGTGCTTTAAACCGGCTTCTTTCATTTGCTCTAATAGGCGAGGCACATCACGGCCCACCTTTACTGCGAAATCTTTAACTGTCATATCTGACATATTGACCCTCCTCAGCCCGTGACCTGTTTACTGTGTGTTCGAATCCGATACGTCTTCGTCTTCAAACCAGGGCGCACGGGCAGTCATGATCAGTGCCGCTGCGCGCGCTTCGTCCAACTCCTCGATATCGACCAGATCGTCGACAGACTGCTCGGCGAGATCTTCCATAGTGACAATGCCGCGACTGGCCAGGATGAAGGCCAAGTGGCGCTCCATGCCCTCCATCTCCAGCAAATCTGCTGCTGGCTGGGCACCGTCCAGCGCTTCTTCCGAGGCAATGGCCATCGTCAGCAGCTCGTCTTTCGCACGTGCACGTAGCGCTTCGACTAATTCTTCATCGAACTCTTCGATTTCGAGCATTTCTTCCAGCGGCACGTAGGCTACTTCTTCCAGGGTTGTGAAACCCTCTTCCACCAACAGGCGGGCGACATCTTCATCCACTTCAAGGTGCTGGATGAAAGAGTCGACCAGGCTATCAATTTCTTGGTCGCGCTTAGATTCCGCTTCCTCTTCGGTCATTACGTTAATACGCCAGCCGGTAAGTTCAGAGGCTAAACGCACGTTCTGACCGCTACGACCAATGGCCTGAGCAAGGTTATCTTGCGCTACCGCCACATCCATCGCGTGGGCATCTTCATCCACTAAGATAGACCCAACATCGGCGGGTGCCATGGCATTAATCACAAGCTGGGCAGGATTATCGTCCCACAGCACGATATCAACGCGTTCGTTTTGCAGCTCTGACGAGACCGCTTGAACCCGCGAACCGCGCATGCCTACACAGGCACCCACAGGATCAATGCGGCGATCATTGGTTTTTACCGCAATTTTGGCGCGCGACCCCGGGTCACGCGCCGCACCTTTAATCTCAATCAACTGCTCGGCGATTTCAGGCACTTCAATTTTGAACAGCTCAATAATCAGCTCGGGACAGGTCCGCGATAGCTGAAGCTGAGCACCGCGAGCATCTGGATCCACTTTAACCAACAGTGCACGCACCCGCTCATTCATGCGGTAACGCTCACCATGAATCATTTCATTGCGCGGCAAAAACGCTTCAGCGTTCTCGCCCAAATCAATGATCAGACCGTCACGGGTAGTCTTTTTAACAATACCCGCCACCAACTCGCCTTCACGATCAGCATATTGGCGCACGACTTCAGCCCGCTCAGCCTCGCGCACTTTCTGCACGATAACCTGCTTGGCGGTCTGCGCAGCAATACGTCCAAATGCAGCGTTTTCGATGCTTTTCTCGACAACGTCGCCTAACTTAAGCGGCGGATCACGCTGTTCAGCAATCGTCTCTTTAATTTCGTAATCAGGTGTTTCGAATTCGTCATCTTCCACAACCGTCCAGAAACGGAAGGTTTCGTACTCACCTGTGCGACGGTCAATATGCACGCGCACATTGGCTTCTTCTTTGTCAAAACGTTTGCGTGACGCGCTCGCAAGAGCGGCTTCTACCGCCTCGAAGATAACGTCGCGCGGGACGCCCTTCTCATTAGAGATCGCGTCCACGACCATTAAAATTTCTTTACTCATGCGTATGCCTCGCCAGAAAACCTATCCTTATGTGCATCACCCCGGCAGCCTGCCGACAGCGTCGCCACTCGGTCAATCGTCGAACTGCGGAACAATGTGAGCAGAATCAATACTCTCAATTGGAAAGCAGTACTCTTCGCCATCCAACTGCAGCAGTATTTCATCCCCCTCTACACCGACCAATAGTCCTTGGTACTTGCGCCGCCCATCAAAGGCAGTGCGCAGCTTAAGCGCGACATGATGGCCTTGAAAGCGGGCGAACTGATCCAGGGAATACAAGGGGCGTGCCATGCCTGGCGAAGAGACTTCCAGCCGGTACTCTCCGGCAATAGGGTCCTCCACATCCATGACGGCACTGACTTGGCGGCTAATATCTGCGCAATCTTCCACGCTGACACCATTCTCGCGCTCGATATAGATCACCAGCCGCGAATTTTTGCCCTGGGAAAGATGGTCGATGCCCCATAGCTCAAAGCCCATGGCAGCAACAACAGGTTCGATCAGCGCGTGAAGCGCAGCGTGTTTAGTGGCCACAGACAAAGCTCCTACAGCCGTTGCATCAGGCACCTGACCAGGAGTTATCAGAAAAGCTAGGTGGCTGATTGGCGTTACTCGGAAATGTGTCGCCGGCTATCCGAACGACATCCGCTATTAAGATATTCTTGCTAGTCAAAAGCTGCTAACAAAAAGCCCCTTCACTGGAAGGGGCTTTTTGAAAGAAACCTTGAGTACCATCGTAGCAACATGTATCAGGCTTAGCCTGTAAAGAGTGATTGCTTTTTTCATTACTCAAAAAAACAACCCATCACATGCAACTAGAAAATGGTAGCGGGGACCGGATTTGAACCGATGACCTTCGGGTTATGAGCCCGACGAGCTACCAGACTGCTCCACCCCGCATCAATCTAGGCTGACGATAATAGACACTTGCTCTGCTTACGTCAAGAACTACTTACGTAAACTACTTTACTGTCTAAAACAACAAACCTAATTTTTCTCTAACAATACAACTACTCTGGGAAGCTAGCGAACTAGCAAAACAGATGGTGCCGAAGGCGGGACTTGAACCCGCACGACCATACGGTCACTACCCCCTCAAGATAGCGTGTCTACCAATTCCACCACTTCGGCAACAGGGGAGGCTAAAAAAACAACGGCGACTGAATCAACAACTACACTGAGTCATCAACTACTTAGTCGCTACTTTCCTCTAGCACTGGCGCGGTATTATCCACACCTGCAGGCCTGTCGTCAAGCGTCGGAATACCCTGCTGCTGTTCGATTAAGCGCGAGTCTGGAATACCCGACTCTGGCGCCTGAACAGCTTGCGTAGCAAAGTAGGCTAGCGCCATTGAGGTAACGAAAAAGCCTGCCGCCAAAATAGCCGTAGTCCGCGACAAGAAGTTACCGCTACCCCGCGAACCGAAGACCGTTTGTGACGCTCCGCCCCCGAAGGCGGCACCGGCTTCGGCGCCTTTACCCTGCTGAAGCAGAATGAGTACCACCAGGGCGACCGCAATCACCACATGGATCATAAGAATTGCAACTTGCATGGCGTTATCCTGCTGACTGACAAATGGCATAAAAATCATCGATCTTCAGTGAGGCTCCGCCCACTAGACCGCCGTCTATATCCGGCTGAGCAAGCAGCTCCGCCGCATTACTTGCATTCATGCTACCGCCGTAAAGCAACCGCAGCTGCTCTGCCAGCGACTTATCAAACCCCGCCTGATAGGCCCGAATACCGGCCATGACCTCCTGGGCCTGTTCAGGCGTCGCCGTACGCCCGGTACCAATCGCCCATACCGGCTCATAGGCAATCACCACCTGTTTACGCTGATCAGGCTCTAAGCGGGACATAGCGTATCCCACTTGGCGCAGCACCACATCCATGGTGCGGCCCGCATCGCGCTCCTCCAGGGACTCTCCAACGCAGAGAATCGGCGTTAGCTCTACACTTAAGGCAGCTAATAACCGCGCGAAAACTTGCTCATCACTCTCTTTATAGAGCTGACGTCGCTCCGAGTGCCCTACCAGCACATAGGCAACCGTAAACTCTTTCAGCATACGACCACTCACTTCGCCGGTATGCGCGCCCGAGTGAAGAGGATTCAGCGTCTGCGCCCCCAGTGTCAGCACCGTTCCTTCAAACGCCTGATGCGCCGCAGCCAAATAAGGAAACGGCGGAATGATAACGACGTCTACATTCGTTGGCGACGCAGCGGCGGAGAAAGCCTGACCGAACTCATTGATTAACGCCACGGAACCGTTCATTTTCCAGTTACCGGCAATTAAAGGCGTACGCATCGACTGTCCTCACTCAAGGTGGAGCGAAATGGTATAGGAGCGGCCTTGTCAAGACAACCGCTGTTGCAAGTCCAGGCTCGCTTTGTTGGCATCTATGGAGGCATAAGCTAGCTAAGCAAGGTCTTCACTTGCCCGGCCAGATTACATGCCAACTGGTCAACATCTAAGTGAGCGCGCCCTTCTACCATGACGCGAATCAGTGGCTCAGTACCTGACGGACGTAGCAACACTCGCCCTTCATCGCCTAGCTCTTGCTCTAAAGCGGCAACCGCTTGCTGAAGTGGCGCTGATTCCATTAACTGCTTAGCGCTAGCATTGGCGGGCAAGCGTACATTAATGAGGACTTGAGGCACCTTTTCCAACTCTTTTAATAGTGTCGGCAGACTTTTTTGCTCTCGCATCATGAGTGCCAATACCTGTAGCGCCGAGACAATCCCGTCGCCCGTCGTTTGCACATGACCACACACAATATGTCCAGACGACTCGCCGCCAAGCTCCCAGCCATTGTTCGCCATACGTTCCATGACGAAACGATCCCCTACATTGGCTCGCTCAAAGGGAATACCCAGCTTATCAAGCGCCATAGCGAGACCAAAATTAGACATTAAGGTTCCCACTACGCCCCCCTCAAGCAGACCACGCTCATGCCGGTCGCGGGCGATCAAATAAAGAATATCGTCGCCATCTACTTCTCGACCATCGCCATCCACCAGTAGCACCCGGTCTCCATCGCCATCAAAAGCGATCCCCAAGTCTGCGCTCTGTTGGATCACCGCAGCACGCAGGGCGGCAGGATGAGTGGACCCCACCTGCTGATTGATGTTGAGTCCGTCAGGGGAGGTGCCTATAGTCGAGACATCAGCACCTAGCTCACGAAAAACGTTAGGCGCGATATGGTAAGTGGCGCCGTGGGCGCAATCCAAAACAATCTTAAGGCCATGCAAGCTAAGCCGGTCGGGCAGGGTCGATTTACAAAACTCAATATAGCGGCCCGCTGCATCGTCAATCCGTGTTGCCTTGCCCAACTGAGCAGCTTCAGCAGTTGTCAACGGCGCTTCAAGCATGGCCTCAATACGATCTTCCGTTTCGTCGGGCAGCTTTTTACCCTCAGCGGAGAAGAACTTGATGCCGTTATCATCGAACGGATTGTGCGAGGCGGAAATAACGATGCCCGCGTCGGCGCGAAAGGTACGGGTCAAGTAAGCGATCCCCGGCGTCGGCATCGGCCCTAGCAACGAAACATCGACACCGGCTGCAGAAAGACCTGCTTCTAACGCTGACTCAAACATATAGCCTGAGATACGCGTATCCTTGCCGATCAACACTCGGGTTCGCCCTTTATCCCGGCGTAGCACCTGCCCCGCTGCCCAACCCAGCTTAAGCATAAAGTCAGCGGTAATCGGTGACTTACCCACCGTACCGCGAATACCGTCCGTCCCAAAATAGCGCCTTGTCATACGTTAGACTCCTTATTCAACGACGGCTCACAGCCTTCCTGTAGCACCGCCCACGCCATATTGACCGCATCCACTGTGTCACCTACATCATGCACGCGTAGAATATTGGCACCGCGCTCTACCGCCATCGCAGTCAGCGCCAAACCGCCTGCAAGACGCTCCTCTATTGGACGGCCTAATACTTTACCAATCATACTTTTACGCGACATTCCTACCAATACAGGAAGCTCTAGCGCCTGCAGTGTTTCCATGTATTTGAGTAAGCGTAGATTGTGTTCGACGGTTTTGCCGAAGCCAAAACCAGGATCAATGATTATCCGATTACGACGTAGCCCGGAAGCCTCGCACTCGGCAATACGGCGTACCAAATAGTCAGCCACCTCCTCTTCTATAGGACGCTGATAAGCAGGCGCCTGCTGCATATTCTGTGGCTCGCCTTGGCGGTGCATTAAGCAAACAGGTAGCCCGCTACCTACCGCTGCTAGCAGCGCACCTTCTCGCTCTAAGGCGCGCACATCATTAATCATCCCAGCACCTAGCTCGCCAGCCTCGCGTATCACCTCGGGGCAGCTGGTATCCACTGAGACCAACGCATCAAGCTCGCGCACCAGGGCCTCAACCACGGGTGCCACACGATCCAACTCCTGCTGCGAGCTGACCGGCTCAGCGCCCGGGCGGGTCGACTCCCCACCTACATCAATGATGGCCGCTCCCTCCGCCAGCATCCGCTCGGCATGACGTAACGCATCGTCTAATGCCACATGCTGCCCCCCATCGGAAAAAGAGTCCGGCGTCACATTTAAGATGCCCATCACGCGAGGAAACGATAGATCCAATAAGTGCCGCCCACAGCGTAGATGGAAAGCATTGGCGGGAGATTGCGTAGAAGAAGCGTCCTGAATTGATTTCATGCTGCAGCCTGGTCAAGAAAAGAAACGTTGCTGTCGTATGCGTACAGCATAACAAAAAAGGCGCCCCATGATGGGGCGCCTTCGGCTCAAACGCTGGAGTAACGAGGTCACCCAATACGCCAGCGTTACCTCAGCTTTATGACTAGGGACCTGCAGGGCCACCTAATGGATCCGAAGGACGGCGACGCGGTTCGTCGCCATCTTCTTCACCATCATTACCATCATTTCCCGAGCCGTCCTCAGAAACGTTGGAAGGCGCATCTTCATCCGCTTTAGCCTGCGGCTTGTCATCACTGATAGGGGTACCACCGCCCGATGAATCGCCATCGTTCCAGCCCTCCGGCGGACGCGGCTCACGTCCTTCCATAATGTCCTTCAACTGAGCAGCATCAATGGTTTCGTACTTCATTAAGGCTTCGGCCATCGCATCAAGCTTGTCACGATTATCGGTCAGAATCTGACGCGCCTGCTCGTAGCAATCATCAATAATTTTGCGGACTTCTTTGTCAAGGCGCGTGGTGGTATCGCCCGACCTCATCTTACTACCACCCTGCCCCGGGCCGCCGAGGAACTGATGTGACTCGTCCTCGTCGTACATGATCGGACCCATCTCGTCCGACAAGCCCCACTTAGCGACCATGTTATGGGCAAGTTCAGTAGCACGCTTGATATCGTTGGAAGCACCTGTAGTAACGCCGTAAGGACCTAACGTCATCTCTTCAGCAATACGGCCACCAAATAGCGAGCAGATTTGCCCTAAAATTTGTTGCTTCGACAAACTATAACGATCTTCTTCCGGCAAGAACATGGTGACACCCAGCGCACGACCACGCGGGATAATCGTCACTTTGTAGACGGGATCATGGGAAGGCACCACTAAACCAATAATTGCGTGGCCAGATTCATGGTAAGCCGTATTGAGCTTCTCTTTATCGGTCATGACCATGGATTTGCGCTCAGCGCCCATCATGATCTTGTCTTTGGCAAGCTCAAGCTCTTCCATGCTCACCAGGCGCTTGTTACGACGCGCAGCGAACAGGGCAGATTCGTTGACCAGGTTAGCCAAATCAGCACCAGAGAAGCCAGGCGTACCACGTGCGATTATTTGCGGTTTAACGTCATCTGCCAACGGTACTTTACGCAGGTGAACACCCAAGATGTGCTCGCGACCACGAATATCGGGCAAGCCAACGGTTACCTGACGATCAAAGCGACCTGGACGCATTAGGGCGGGGTCAAGTACGTCTGGACGGTTAGTCGCAGCAATGACGATGATGCCTTCGTTTGCTTCAAAACCATCCATCTCAACCAGCAGCTGGTTTAACGTCTGTTCACGCTCATCGTTACCGCCACCCATACCGGTTCCGCGTGAGCGACCCACCGCGTCAATTTCATCAATAAAGATAATGCACGGTGCCTGCTTCTTCGCCTGCTCAAACATGTCACGCACACGCGATGCGCCAACACCCACGAACATTTCTACGAAGTCAGAACCAGAAATCGAGAAGAACGGCACTTTCGCTTCGCCAGCAATCGACTTGGCCAGCAATGTTTTACCGGTACCCGGAGGCCCCACCATCAACACACCGCGGGGAATCATACCGCCCAGGCGCTGAAATTTGGTCGGGTCACGCAGGAAGTCGACCAGCTCTTCTACTTCTTCTTTAGCCTCATCACACCCTGCAACGTCCGCAAAGGTGGTTTTGATTTGGTCTTGAGAGAGAAGCTTTGCCTTCGACTTGCCAAAGCTCATCGGGCCGCCTTTACCACCACCGGCTCCGCCCTGCATTTGGCGCATAAAGAACATGAAGATGCCTAGGATCAGCAAAATCGGGAAGCTGGCAATGAGCAGCCGTGTCCAGATGCTTTGCTGGGCAGGCTCAGTGCCAACAACGGTAACGTTATTGCTTAACAGGTCGTCCATCAGACGCGGATCTTCCGCCGAGGGGCGAATGGTCTGAAACTCAGAGCCGTCCGTACGCTCACCACGGATGGTATACCCATCAATAGTGACGCTACGCACCTGCTGATTTTGCACCTGCTGCACAAACTGGGAATAGTTTGTGGTCTGCGGTGCGCTTTCCGTACTGAAATTATTGAACACTGTCAGTAGGACGGCCGCGATGACCAACCACAGAATCAGGTTCTTCGCCATATCGTTCAAGGGGCTACCCTCATTACAAGAATCCGTCAGTTAAATCCTGGTGCTGAATCCATCCTGGTGCGAGTAAAGCTATCACTAGGACATTATATCAACATCAAGCGTTCAACCATTGCCAAGGCATATTATGCCCCGGGCCATCTGTGTCACGCGCGTTTATTGCGCCTAATGTGACACACGTTGCGCCTGCCTGTCTGGCAATCGCGTTGATAAATCTTGGCTATGAACCACATTGGCAGCCATCAAGCCGCACAAATCATTACCCACGGAACCCATCTGCCAGAAAATATACTTCTCGGGAACGAGCCCGCGACGCATCTGGCTTACGGATTACCACCTTGCTAAAACTACCGCGCAACTCTTTCAGGTAGGCATCGAACCCCTCACCTTGGAATACTTTAGCTAAAAATCGTCCACCAGGAGACAACGTTTCGCGGGCTAGCTCCAACGCTAACTCCACCAAATACATCGCCTGAGGCTGATCAATCGCCGCCATACCACTCATATTGGGGGCCATATCCGACATCACAAGGTCTACACGGCGATTAGCAAGACGTTTTAGTATCGCTTCCAGTACCGCTTCTTCGGTGAAATCACCTTGGATAAAATCCACACCGGCTAAGGCATCCATCTCTAATATATCAGAGGCGATGACCACACCTTCAGGCCCTACCTTATCTGCAGCGACCTGACTCCAACCTCCAGGGGCCGCGCCCAAATCAATCACCGTCATACCCGGGCGCAGCAATTTATCCTTCTCATCCAGTTCTAGCAGCTTGTAGCTTGCACGTGAACGATAGCCATCTTGCCAGCTCTGCTTCACATACTGGTCATCAAAATGCTCTTTCTTCCAGTTATTGCTGGTTTTGCTCACTGAATGTTTACGACTTGGGGGCTTTTGCTGCATGTAGGAATCTAACACTGAAATTAGAGATGGGCGCTTTCACGCGATCGCTTTCACTCGATGGCGTTTCACCGTAAGATGGAGCGTTAAGCGCTAACCGGGATACCGCAAGATACCATGAGCTTGTCACAGGCACAAAAGAAAGCATTTCGTAGCATTGGCCACCATCTTAACCCAGTGGTCACCGTTTCTGAGAACGGGGTCTCCGAAAATTTGCTCGCAGAACTTAATCGCGCGCTCACTGATCACGAACTGATCAAAGTGAAAATCGCCCTTCCTGAGCGTGATGATCGTGCTGTCATGATAGCCGAACTAATCGCCAACAGCCGTGCTGACCTTGTGCAAACCATTGGTAAAATGGCCCTGCTTTACCGCAGGAATCCACAGGTGAATCCTAAGCTGTCCAACGTTACCCGTTTTGAGAACCACCACGGACGGCATTAATTGCTAGATAGCCAAACGCCCCCTCGGCCAATGCGTTAGCCGAGGGGGCGTTTTACATTACACGTATTCGACGCTACCTATTTCATACTCGACATCGCCACCGGGGGTTTTCACCACCACGATATCCCCCTCCTCTTTGCCAATCAGTGCACGGGCAATAGGTGACGTGACGGAGATGCGGCCTGATTTAATATCGGCCTCATCTTCACCGACAATGCGATAGGTCATTTCTGCATCAGTATCCAGGTTAAGCAGTGACACAGTCACACCAAAAATCACTTTACCGGTTTTGGGTAGCTTAGTGACATCAATCACCTGAGCCACGGAAAGCTTGCTCTCGATCTCCTGAATACGCCCTTCGATAAACCCTTGCTGTTCGCGAGCAGCATGATACTCAGCGTTCTCTTTAAGATCGCCGTGCTCACGCGCTTCAGCGATGGCCGCGATCACCTGGGGACGCGCTTCGCCTTTCAGGTGATCAAGCTCTTCACGAAGGCTTCTTTCTCCCGCCACTGTCATCGGGACCTTATTCATTGACTTGCTCCTGCATGCAGATCCTGAAGGCGCCGCACCGTAATTTCCCTACCGTACTCAAGTGCCATACAAACAGCATTAGCGCCCGCCAAGGTGGTCGCATAGGGCACCTTGCGCGAGAGAGCAGTACGGCGAATGACCGAGGAGTCGTTAATAGCCTGTCGACCTTCGGTAGTGTTCACAATGTAGGCAATTTCGTCGTTCTTAAGCAGATCGACGATATGGGGACGACCTTCGTAGACTTTATTGACGTGCTCCACGGCCAACCCAGCGGCTTCTAACGCAGCCGCCGTACCCCGCGTTGCACATAACGTAAAACCTAATGCTAACAGAGAACGACCCACTTCGATAAGCCCTGCCTTGTCCGGTTCGCGCACGGAAAGGAAGGCTTTACGATCGCCAGTGAGCGCGGGGATTGCCTCACCAGCGCCAAGCTGAGCTTTAAAGAAGGCCTCTGCAAAGGTGTCACCTGACCCCATGACTTCACCGGTAGATTTCATCTCTGGCGAAAGGATCGGATCAACGCCCGGGAATTTATTGAACGGGAAAACCGCCTCTTTAACACTATAGAAGTGCGGCACGATTTCCTTCTCAAAGCCCTGCTCAGCCAGGGTTTTACCGGCCATACAGCGCGCGGCGATCTGCGCCAATGACGTGCCAATGCACTTAGACACAAAGGGAACAGTACGCGAGGCGCGGGGGTTAACCTCGATCACGTAGATCTCGCCATCTTGCCAGGCGAGCTGCACGTTCATTAAGCCCTTCACGCCCAGCTCAACGGCCATCTGCTTGACTTGCTTGCGCATTTCGTCCTGCACATCCGCAGGCAGCGAGTACGGCGGCAGTGCGCATGCGGAGTCACCGGAGTGAACGCCCGCTTGCTCGACGTGCTGCATGATGCCGCCAATCACTACCTGCTGGCCGTCTGACACCGCATCGATATCAACCTCAATCGCAGCGCTCAAAAAGTGATCAAGCAGTACGGGCGAGTCATTGGAGACCTTCACCGCGTGAGTCATGTAATTCTCAAGCTCGGAGGCATCGTAGACGATCTCCATCGCCCGACCACCCAGCACGTAACTGGGGCGAACCACCAGCGGATAGCCAATCGCTTCTGCTTTATCAAACGCTTCGGCAAAGCTGCGTGCCGTGGCATTAGGTGGCTGCTTCAGGCCGAGCTTGTCGATCATCACCTGGAAGCGCTCACGGTCTTCAGCCCGGTCGATCGCGTCCGGCGTAGTGCCAATAATCGGCACACCGGCCGCTTCTAGCTCACGGGCCAATTTCAGCGGTGTTTGTCCACCGAACTGCACGATCACGCCTACCGGCTTCTCTTTGTCGGCGATTTCGAGCACATCTTCCAACGTCACCGGTTCAAAGTAGAGACGATCAGAAGTGTCATAGTCGGTAGAAACAGTCTCCGGGTTGCAGTTGACCATGATGGTTTCATAGCCGTCATCGCGCATAGCGAAAGCGGCGTGAACACAGCAGTAGTCAAACTCGATACCCTGGCCGATTCGGTTGGGGCCACCGCCCAGCACCATAATTTTCTGGCGGTCAGAAACATCCGCCTCGCACTCCTCTTCATAGGTGGAGTACATGTAGGCCGTATCGGAGGCGAACTCAGCGGCGCAGGTATCAACGCGCTTATAGACCGGGCGAATGCCTGCTGCGTGACGCGTCTGACGAAACTCTTTTTCACTGACGTTAAGCAATTTGGCCAAGCGCGCATCACCAAAGCCTTTACGCTTGAGCTGGTAGATCTCACGGACGGAGAAATCGCTCAGCATGCGCTTGGCAACGGCATTTTCAGTTAGCACTAAATCTTCCAACTGCACCAGGAACCAGGGATCGATATTGGTCAGCGCGAACACTTCATCGACGCTCATACCTGAACGCATGGCGTCAGCCACGTAGAAAATACGCTCGGCACCGGCGGCCTGCAGCTCGCCCTGGATGATCGCCATGTTGTCAGGCGTAAAATCGGTAATGATCGGATCAAGACCATCGTTACCCGTTTCCAGCCCGCGTAGCGCTTTCTGCAGCGACTCCTGGAACGTACGGCCAATCGCCATCACTTCCCCCACCGACTTCATCTGCGTCGTCAGGCGATCATTGGCCTGAGGGAATTTCTCGAAGGTAAAGCGCGGAATTTTGGTAACCACGTAGTCGATGGACGGCTCGAACGATGCAGGCGTGCGGCCACCGGTAATATCGTTCTGCAGTTCATCCAGGGTATAACCAATCGCCAATTTCGCGGCGATTTTGGCAATCGGGAAACCCGTCGCTTTAGAGGCCAGCGCAGAAGAGCGCGACACCCGCGGGTTCATTTCGATCACCACTAGGCGCCCGGTCTTGGGGTCCATACCAAACTGAACGTTGGAGCCACCGGTCTCTACGCCAATCTCGCGTAGCACCGCGAGGCTGGCATCACGCATGATCTGATACTCTTTATCCGTGAGCGTTTGCGCCGGTGCTACAGTGATGGAGTCACCAGTGTGCACGCCCATGGGGTCAAAGTTTTCGATCGCGCAGACGATGATGCAGTTGTCGTTTTTATCACGCACAACTTCCATCTCGTACTCTTTCCAACCCAGCAGCGACTCATCAATGAGCAGCTCGTGGTTGTTGGAAAGCTCAAAACCGCGGGTACAGATTTCTTCGAACTCTTCCTTGTTGTACGCTACGCCGCCGCCAGAGCCGCCCATGGTATAGGAAGGGCGAATAATCGTCGGGAAACCCAGCTCAGCCTGAATTTCCCAGGCCTCATCCATGGTGTGCGCGACTTTCGCTTTTGGGCACTCCAACCCAATGCGTTTCATGGCCTTATCGAACAGATCGCGGTCTTCGGCCATATTGATCGCGTCAGCGTTGGCACCGATCATCTCCACGCCGTACTTCTCCAACACGCCGTGCTTTTCAAGCTCAAGGGCACAGTTCAGCGCTGTCTGGCCACCCATGGTGGGCAGAATCGCATCGGGGCGCTCGGCCTCAATGATCTTTTCCACTGCCTGCCAGGTAATCGGCTCGATATAGGTGGCATCGGCCATGGCCGGGTCAGTCATGATGGTGGCGGGGTTGGAGTTGACCAGAACAACTCGGTAACCCTCTTCGCGCAGCGCTTTACACGCCTGGGCGCCGGAGTAGTCGAATTCGCAGGCCTGACCAATCACAATAGGGCCAGCGCCAATGATCAAAATAGTGTTGATGTCGGTACGCTTAGGCATAACGGTTCCCGCAAAAAATGGTGACGATGAGCGACAAATACGACGTTGCGATAGAACGATGTAGTAGCGCGAAGCGTTAGCGGCGCGCCTGCATCATATCCACGAAGCGATCAAACAGCGGCGCCACATCCCGCGGGCCGGGGCTCGCTTCTGGGTGACCTTGAAAGCTGAACGCGGGTCGGTCGGTGCGCTCGATGCCTTGCAAGGTGCCGTCGAATAGCGAACGGTGCGTTGCGCGCACATTGGCGGGCAACGTTGCTTCATCCGCGGCAAAGCCGTGGTTCTGACTGGTGATCATCACCGTACCGCTATCCAAATCCTGCACCGGATGGTTGGCACCGTGGTGGCCGTGGCTCATTTTGACGGTCTTAGCACCGGAAGCCAGCGCTAACAGCTGATGGCCTAGACAGATACCAAACAACGGCGTATCCGTTTCCAGCACTTCCTGGATCGCTTTAATGGCGTAATCGCAGGGTTCTGGGTCGCCGGGGCCGTTAGCTAAAAATACGCCATCGGGTTTCATCGCCAACACGTCAGCGGCAGGCGTTTGCGCGGGCACCACCGTCAGGCGGCAGCCGCGCGTCGCCAGCATACGCAGAATGTTAAATTTCACGCCGTAGTCATAAGCCACCACATGGTAGGGGCGCTCAATTTGCGTGATATCAGCGTAGCCTTCCCCCAACGTCCACTCACCTTCAGACCACTCGTAGGCTTCTGTGCACGACACTACTTTGGCCAGATCCATGCCTTTCAAGCCAGGAAAAGCTTTGGCGGCTTCTAACGCCCGCACGACCGCATCATCACCTTCAGCGTCGGCGCCTGCCAAAATTGCACCGTTCTGGGCGCCTTTATCGCGCAAAATGCGCGTTAAGCGGCGGGTATCAATATCGGCGATGCCCAATACGTTTTGGCTTTTCAGGTAGTCCGACAGCGACTGCTCAGAGCGGAAGCTGCTGGCCATCAGAGGCAGGTCACGAATGACCAAACCCGCAGCGGCAATGCCGTTAGATTCAACGTCTTCAGCGTTAACGCCAGTATTGCCGATGTGGGGATAAGTGAGGGTAACGATTTGGCGAGTATAAGAGGGGTCAGTGAGGATTTCTTGGTAGCCGGTCATGGCCGTATTGAACACCACCTCACCGCTTGTTAGTCCATCCGCGCCAATGGCTATACCGTGGAACACACTGCCATCTTCCAGGGCCAATATTGCGGGTTTGCTCAATGCGGGGTTATTCAAAACAAGGTCCTCCCATGCTGGTGGGAGCCTGTTGGGCGCAGGCTCAGCAATTTCTTGATTAATCCACGACGCTCATTATTAACACTACCGCTATTAAAGCGTCTGTGATTAAAACAAGGGCCGTAAAAAAGCGGGACGAAGCCGATAAAAAGAATCGGTTTCATCCCGCTTGTTGTTCTATGCACTTCAGAGCTGCTTAACTAATCTCTCGATAACAGCAAACCCTGAGGGGCAGGCTTTAGGCTGGCCAACGCAACAAGCGCGCCGTTTTAAGGTCTGTAAGTCAGAGCTTATAAGCCACCCGGCCAAAATTTTTGAAATGTTACAGGAATTCTTGGCCTAAGACTACCCCTAACGACCACTCAACCTTAGGCTGAAGATAGTTTTTGCCAAGTAGCACCGTTACTCCAGGCCCAACACATCCTGCATATCGTAACGGCCGTTCTGCTTATCAGCGACCCAGCGCGCTGCACGCACCGCGCCTTTGGCAAAGGTCATGCGGCTGGAGGCTTTATGAGTAATTTCGATGCGCTCGCCTTCAGTGGCAAACATCACCGTGTGTTCGCCGACAATGTCGCCTGCGCGCACGGTGGCAAAGCCAATTTCTTTGTCGGTGCGTGGGCCGCACTGGCCTACCCGCTCGAACACGCCATGATCTTTTAAATTACGCCCAAGGCTTTCGGCAATCACTTCACCCATTTTGATAGCAGTACCGGAAGGCGCATCAACTTTATGGCGGTGGTGGGACTCGATCACTTCAATATCGTAGCCTTCATCGCCCAGCGCTTTAGCGGCAGTTTGGAGCAGCTTCAGAGTCAGGTTAACGCCAACACTCATGTTGGGCGCAAATACCATAGCCACTTTATCGCGATAGCTGTCGAGCTGATTTAGCTCATCATCGCTCATGCCGGTGGTGCCAATCACGATACGTTTACCGTGCTCGGCGCAGAACGCCAGATTACCCAGCGTGACCTGCGGGGCAGTGAAATCGATTAACACATCGAAGTCATCCACTATTGATGTAAGTGAATCTACTGCGACGACGCCGCGCTTACCCACGCCAGCAAGCTCACCGATATCAGCACCTGTTAAAGAGCTGCCTGGCTCCACAATGCCACCGGCAAGCGATGCTTCAGCATCTTGCTCAATAGCATTTACCAACGTACGGCCCATGCGGCCAGCCACGCCTACTATGGCAATTCGGGTCATGCGAACTCCTGAGCTCTGCGGTTCGGTAAGTAAAATAGGGATCAAAAATTGCCTCGATTATAACAGACGCACCAGCGCATTCGACGCCCTACTGGCCAGGTTTGGAAACCGTCACTCAGTTCTCCCACACAATCGCGAGCTCTTCATCCCCCGCCATACGTATCAAATGGCGCTCGACCACACCTTCGAGTTCATCCAAATGCTCCTCTTCAAGCGTTTCGATGGCGACCACCAATTTGTCAGGCTCAGCGAGCATTATGCAGGTACCGGTTGCAAAGGTGATTTTGCCTTGCTGGTCGGTCTGCTCTACCTCCAACTTATGCGCCCAGTGTTTGCATAAACGATTGATCAAACGCTCACCGGAAGGAGTAGCAATTTCAGCTCGAGATAAAGGCATAGGATTTCTCCGATATGTAAATACGTATGGGATAGCGCTAACGAGAAATTAGAGGGTTTCTACAAATTTGACACTTAAAACTTAAATTACCACGTACTAATAGCACTCAACCGCCAATAAGATACAATACCATCTGCATCAAAATGCTATTAACAGCCATGACACACAAGCGCCGCCACTTACCTGTTTAACCAACACCTATCAACGAGTAAAAAAAATGCTCATCTCTAAACGCATAAAATTTCTGTTAGGCGTTCTCATCAGCTTTGGCTGTTGCGCCTCTGCTATGGCTGACGATATCACTATTATCGATATCGCTGGCCGCCAAATCACCCTAGACGCCCCTGCAGAGCGGATTATTTTAGGTGAAGGGCGGCAAATCTATCTTCTCGGCTTACTTGAACCTGAGGCTCCCTTTTCCCATGTAGTGGGTTGGCGTGCAGACTTTTCTGAGGCTGATCCGGATAACTACGCCCGTTACGCTGCGCGCTTCCCAGAAATTGGCGCACTACCGACCTTCGGCGGATTCAAGGATGGCACCTTTGATGTAGAGCAGGCCGCCGCCCTTAACCCCGATGTAGTGCTGATGAACATTGAAGCTAAAGCAGCTACCGAAGACGCTGCTTACGACGACAAATTGGCGCAACTTGGCATCCCCATCATCTATGTGGATTTCCGTGAAGACCCGCTTGCGCATACGATTCCCTCTATGTGGATTTCCGTGAAGACCCGCTTGCGCATACGATTCCCTCTATGCGGATCATCGGCCAGATTATGGGCAAGGAAGAGGCAGCAGAAGCGTTTATAGCGTTTGCGGAGACCGAGCTTGCACGGGTAACCGATGTCATTGCCGACGCCAGCCCAGAGCGCCCTAGCGTGTTTATTGACCGGGCAGGCGGCTACTCCGACGAGTGCTGCATGAGCTTTGGCCCTGCTAACTTTGGCGAGTATGTCACTCTGGCGGGTGGCAGTAACATTGCCGAGGGTATTATTCCCAACAGCTTCGGCAACCTGAACCCTGAGCAGATTATTGCTGCCAATCCCGAGCATGTGGTGGTTACCGGCGGCAACTGGAATGCCTACGTACCTGGTGGCGCCTGGGTCGGTGTGGGGCCAGGGTCTGATATGCAAAACGCTCGCGCCAAGCTGAAAGCCCTTACCGAACGTGCCGCAATGACCGGTATCGAAGCGGTAGAATCAGGTAACTTTCACGCCATCTGGCATCAGTTTTACAACAGCCCCTACTACTTTGTGGCCGTGCAGCAGCTAGCCAAGTGGTTGCACCCCGAGCTATTCGCCGACCTGGACCCCAACGCCACGATGGAGGAGCTGCATGAGCGCTTCTTACCCATCGACTATGAACCCGGCTACTGGGTATCGCTCAATGACGACTGAAACTGGAATGGCTGAAGCTAAGTCAGCAGAAAACAAGTCGGCAAAAGCTAGGTCGGCAGTGCAGGTCTCACAAGGACGAGCTTTCTACCATAGCCAGGTTTTCCGCCGCCAAATAATATTGGCGGCACTGGTTCTTGCGCTGTTTTTCAGCCTCTGCGTTGACTTGGCGCTGGGGCCCGCTCGCTACAGCCTAGGTGAAGTGGTCGCGGCGCTATTCACGCCAAACAGCGTCAGCCAACAGGCGCGAGTGATTCTCTGGGAAATTCGCATGCCAGTGGCGCTGATGGCGCTAGTGGTTGGTGCTAGCCTGTCGGTGGCCGGGGCGCAGATGCAAACTATTCTAAGCAACCCGCTAGCTAGCCCGTTCACCTTAGGGATTTCCGCCGGAGCCAGTTTTGGCGCGGCACTAGGACTGGCATTTGGCGTCGCCATCGTTCCTGCCGCTATTGAGTTTGTAGTGCCCATCAATGCTTTTGTGATGGCCATGTTCACCGCCTTCTTAATTCACGCCTTGAGTTTGAAGCGCGGTGTGACGGTGGAGACCATTATCCTGCTCGGCATCGCCATGGTGTTTATCTTTAACTCTTTAATGGCGCTGATCCAGTTCTTCGCCAGCCAAGAAGCCGTATCCGCTGTCGTCTTTTGGACCATGGGCAGCCTGACCAAAGCGACGTGGCCCAAGCTCTGGATCGCGCTGAGCATTCTAGCCCTGTCCATGCCACTCCTTGCCCGCCATGGATGGGCACTGACCGCCATGCGCCTGGGTGACGCCAAAGCCGAAAGCATGGGCGTGAACCCGCGAGCGCTACGCCTGGAAGTCCTGGTACTCGTATCACTGCTCGCCGCCATCTCAGTGGCTTTTGTAGGTACCATCGGATTTATTGGTTTGGTGGGTCCGCATATCGCACGCCTTCTGCTGGGTGAAGATCAGCGCTTTTTCTTGCCAGGCTCTGCGCTGTGCGGTGCGCTAATACTCTCCGTTGGTTCGGTTATCTCTAAAGTCATTATCCCCGGCACTATCATCCCCATTGGCATTATCACCTCGCTGGTGGGCATTCCCTTCTTCCTATTTCTAGTGCTTAACCACAAGAAGGCCTCATGGTAACCCTACAGCTGAATCGTGTTTCTGCCCGCTATGGGCGCCGTTCCATTTTGGAAGAAATCACCACTCCCTGCTTTCAAGGCGGGCAAGTAGTGGCACTACTGGGTCCCAATGCGGCGGGCAAATCAACGCTTTTTCGGCGCATTTTAGGGCTGTTGAAAGGTGAAGGCGAAGTAATCATCAGCGGCACCAGCGCCGAGCGCCCCGTGGGTTACATGCCTCAGGACACCGGCGCCAAAGCAGTGCTGACCGTCTACGAATCAGTGCTATTGGCGCGTATGCAGGGGCGTGGATTAAAAGTGCAGCCTGAGGATTTAGCCCAGGTGGATCGTGCGCTAGAAGAGCTGGCTATTGCGGCTCTTGGCGAGCGAGATATCGGCGACCTTAGCGGCGGGCAGCGCCAGTTGGTTAGCGCTGCCCAGGCGCTTGCGCAGGAGCCCGAGATCTTAATGCTGGACGAACCCACCTCAGCACTCGACCTTAACCGCCAAATTAGTCTGTTGACGGTACTGCGACGGCTGGCTGACGAGCGTCAGATGTTGATTCTGGTGGCACTCCACGACTTAGGGCATGCGCTACGCTTTGCCGATGCCGCCATGCTGCTGGAAAATGGCCGCTTGATCGCTTGCGGCCCCACCGCAGAGGTGATTACACCAACGCTGCTACGCCAGGTCTACCGGGTAGCAGCGCGCATCGAGCCCTGTTCCAAGGGTCAGCCGCAGCTTATCGTCGAAGCAGCCATTTAACCCCTAATCGAAGCCTTCGCCCTTCCATGGCCGCTAGCGCTACCCCGCTTAACATCAGCGGTAGCGCTAGCAGGAAGCCACTGGATACCGGCATGCCAAACAGCACCCAATCTGCCATCACGGGCCACACCAGGGCAATATACTCAAAAGGTGCCAGTCGTGATGCTTCCGCGTAGCGTAGAGCTAATGTCATCGCAATATGGGCAGCACCACCAAACAGGCCCGACAGCACCAACAGTGCAAACTCCACTTGGTTAAGCGCCGCCCAGCCCAGCGGAAGCGTGGCAAGCCCGGCCAGGGCTGCCACCACAATAAAGTAGAAGGCGATTGAAGCCGCCGTTTCGGTTCGTGAAATACGCCTGACTGTCAGCAGCGCCCCTGCCGTTAACAGTACCCCCAGCGCGCCCAGTGCGTACCCCGTTATTTGCCCATTGTTTGAACTGGCGCCAAGCCCAGGCAAGATCAGCACTGCAACGCCAGCCAGCGCCAACACAATGCCGCCCGCACGATAAAGCGAAAAGCGCTCCCCCAAGAGCAGCACGCCACCCACTGCCATAAAGACCGGCGTCAGCTGGGCAAGCAAGGTCGCCTCGGCAACCGGCAGCAGTGCCACCGCCGCAAAGGAGGTAAACATCGCCGCTGCCCCCAGCCCAGAGCGCAGCGCATGCCCCAGCGGGCGGCGCGTCGCTAGCCCTTGAGGAAACTCCCGCCGCAGCAAAAGAAAAACAACGATGGGTAGCAGCGCAAACAGCGAACGATAAAAAACCGATTGGCCCACCGGCACTTCTTCACTGACTGCTTTAATGCACACCAACATGCCGGTAAATAACAGACCTGACAGTACCCGCAACCCAATGCCCATGGCGGGCCTATCTTCAAGGTGATCCATTGTGCTTAGCATTCCTTTGATAGCAAAAACCCCCGGCGAACCGAGGGCTTTTGAACAAAACAGCTAACTACTGATCATTCTAAGACTTAAGGCTTCATATCTTCAAAAAAGCTTTTCACGCTGTCGAAGAAGCCGGTCTTCTTTGGCGAGTGGCTGTGGCTGTTGCTGCCGTCGAAGCTCTCTTGTAGCTGGCGCAGTAGATCGCGCTGCTCGTCGTTAAGCTTCACCGGTGTTTCAACCACGACCCTGCATAGAAGATCGCCTGCTACGCCACCACGCACTGGCTTCACACCTTTACCACGCAGGCGGAACAGCTTGCCTGTTTGGGTTTCGGGCGGAATTTTCAGCTTCACGCGGCCATCGAGTGTCGGCACTTCAAGCTCGCCACCTAGTGCTGCATCCACAAAGTTGATCGGCACTTCACACTGCAGGTGCTTTCCATCACGCTGGAAAATATGGTGCGGTTTGATCGCTACTTGCACATACAGATCGCCTGGCGGGCCACCGTTAACGCCGCTTTCGCCTTCGCCATTTAAGCGAATGCGGTCCCCGGTATCCACACCGGGCGGAATCTTAACGGAAAGCGTGCGCGTCTCACGTACGCGTCCTTCACCATTACATTTATGGCACGGCACTTTGATGTGCTGACCAGAGCCATGGCAGGTGGGGCAGGTTTGCTGCACGGCAAAGAAGCCCTGCTGCATGCGCACTTGGCCATGACCATGACAGGTAGGGCAGGTCTCTTTACTGGAACCGGGTTCAGCGCCGCCGCCATCGCAGCGATCACACTCAATATGACGCGGTACGCGGATATCGACCGTGGTGCCAGCAACAGCACTCTCCAGGTCCAGCTCTAAGTTGTAGCGAAGGTCGGAACCACGCGCTGGGGCATTGGGGCCACGACGACGGCCACCACCGCCACCGAAAATATCGCCAAACACATCGCCGAAAATATCGCTAAAGTCGCCAGCACCCGCACCGCCACCAAAACCACCGCTTTGGCCGTCAACGCCTGCATGGCCAAACTGGTCATAGGCAGCGCGCTTTTCGCCGTCGCTAAGCACTTCATAGGCTTCAGACACCTCACGGAATTTTTCCGCTGAAGTGTTATCGTCCGGGTTTCGGTCAGGGTGGAATTTTTGCGCCAAACGGCGATAGGCCTTCTTGATCTCTTTCTGATCGGCCCCTTTTTCAACACCCAGGACTTCGTAATAATCGCGTTTGGACATAGGCCCTACGCCTCCTGGTTAGCTACGTGCGTCTTGGCCGCGGAAACAGCAACGCGGGAGTTAGCTCCCGCGTCACCGCTTTCCTTGGCAGAAAGAGGTTAATTACGGCTTTTTCTGATCGTCGTTGACTTCTTCGTACTCGGCGTCAACTACGTCATCTTCTGGCTTGGAGCCTGTATTACCGGCACCTTCACCACCCTCTTGCTGAGCCGCTTCCGCTTGCTCTGCGTACATTTTCTGCGCTAGCTGGCCAGAGGCTTCGGTCAACGCATCCAGTTTCTTCTGGATGCTGTCAGCGTCGTCACCTTTAATCGCTTCTTCAAGCTCGGTGATCGCGGTCTGAATCGTTTGCTTCTCGTCTTCCGTTGCTTTGTCGCCTGCTTCTTCCAGCGTTTTACGCGTGGCGTGAATCATGCCATCAGCTTGGTTACGCAGCTGTACCAGTGTTTCGAACTTTTTATCTTCTTCCGCGTGCGCTTCCGCATCGCGAACCATCTGATCAATCTCTTCGTCCGACAAGCCGCTAGAGGCTTTAATGATAATGGACTGCTCTTTGCCAGTAGCTTTGTCTTTCGCCGATACGTTCAAGATACCGTTGGCATCCAGATCAAAGGCAACTTCAACCTGCGGCACACCGCGTGGTGCAGGCGGAATGTCGGCGAGATCAAAGCGACCCAGCGATTTGTTCTGCGCAACTTGCTTACGCTCACCCTGAACGACGTGAATCGTCACGGCCGTTTGGTTGTCATCCGCGGTTGAGAAGGTTTGGGTCTTCTTGGTCGGGATAGTGGTGTTCTTGTCGATCAGCGGCGTCATCACGCCACCCAGGGTTTCGATACCCAGGGTTAGCGGAGTAACGTCGAGCAGCAATACGTCTTTAACGTCACCGCCCAGTACACCACCTTGGATTGCAGCACCAACGGCAACCGCTTCGTCAGGGTTGACGTCTTTACGGGCTTCTTTACCGAAGAAGTCAGCCGCTTTCTTCTGCACCATCGGCATACGTGTCTGACCACCGACCAAGATCACTTCGTCGATTTCAGATGCCGATAGGCCAGCGTCTTTCAACGCCATTTTGCAAGGCTCAAGCGAACGCTGAACCAAGTCTTCAACCAGCGACTCAAGCTTGGCGCGTGTCACCTTAACGTTAAGGTGTTTCGGGCCAGTGTTATCAGCCGTGATGTAAGGCAGGTTCACGTCGGTATGTTGAGCGCTAGACAGCTCAATCTTGGCTTTCTCAGCGGCTTCTTTGAGGCGCTGCATGGCCAAGTTGTCGCCGGAAAGATTGATACCGCTATCGGCCTTGAACTGGTCAACCAGATAGTTGATCAACGCCAGGTCAAAATCTTCGCCGCCCAGGAAGGTGTCGCCGTTGGTAGCCAACACTTCAAACTGAGTCTCGCCGTCAACGTCAGCAATTTCGATGATAGAAATATCGAAAGTACCGCCACCCAGGTCATACACTGCGATGGTTTTATCGCCGCGCGATTTGTCCATACCGTAGGCCAGTGCGGCAGCGGTTGGCTCATTGATGATGCGCTTAACGTCTAGACCCGCAATGCGGCCTGCGTCTTTAGTCGCTTGACGCTGGCTGTCGTTGAAATAAGCAGGCACGGTGATAACCGCTTCGGTCACCGGCTCGCCAAGATAATCTTCAGCAGTCTTCTTCATTTTTTTCAGCACTTCCGCACTTACTTGCGGAGGAGCCATTTTCTTGCCTTTTACTTCCACCCAGGCATCACCGTTGTCAGCTTCAGTGATTTTGTACGGCACCATTTTGATATCTTTTTGGACAACGTCGTCTTTAAAGCGACGGCCAATCAGGCGCTTGATGGCGTACAGGGTGTTTTCTGGGTTAGTCACCGCTTGGCGCTTAGCCGCTTGACCTACCAGCGTTTCTCCATCATCGGTATAAGCGATAATGGAAGGCGTGGTACGACCGCCTTCGGCGTTTTCAATCACCTTAGCACTGTCACCATCGAGCACGGCCACACAAGAGTTGGTGGTGCCCAGGTCGATACCAATAATACGTCCCATAGCAATAACCTCGAATTTGGTAGTTATAAACAAAAACTGAAAATTTAGCTTTTAAAGCTTATCTGCGGGTTTCCCCGCTGGGTTGCCCTTTATTTGGGGGCCACCGCTGGCTTTTCAAGGCTTTTTTTCACACCTTGTGTTGCCATTTATTTAATTGGCTTTCTGACTCACCACAACCATGGCCGGGCGCACCAGGCGTCCATTGAGCAAATAGCCTTTCTGCATAACGTCCATCACGGTGTTCGGCTCAAGGTCAGGATTGGGCACCATGGCCATTGCTTCATGCACCTGGGGATCAAAAGGCTCGCCGTGTGGCTCAACGCTTTCAACGCCAAACTTGTTGAGCACATCAAGCTGCATCTTCAGAGTCATGGAAACACCTTCACGATGAACGTCAGAGGCGCCTTCTTGCATGGTTTCAAGGGCTTTCTCCAGGCTATCCACCACAGGCAACAATTCTTTAACAAATTTCTCTAGGGCAAATTTGCGGGCTTTTTCCGCTTCTTGCTCAGCGCGACGGCGCACGTTCTGTGCTTCGGCGGCGGCGCGCAGCGCTTGGTCTTTGGCCTCAGCCAGGCTTTGTTCTAACTCACTGACCTGGGCAGCCAGCATTTCAGCTTCAGGATTATCGACGCTGCCTTCCAAGGGCTCTTCGTTAATCAGTCCCTCTAGCTCACCTTCCATCAAGCGCGCTTCAGCCTCTTGCTCAGCGGCCTGCTCGGCACCATCCGCCTCGTGCTCACGGCGGGCCAGCTCGTCGTCCAACGGTGTTTGCGGCTCTTTTGCCATGTCGTGCTCCTACGAAAGTGAAGCGCTGCCACCCTGGGCTAGGCGCAAATAAATGAAGTTTTAACTAACTATGCAGGCTATATGGGGGCCATAAATTCCATCTCAAGAGGTGCATTGAAGTGAGTTATTAACTACTGTATAAATCAACAACTATTGGATAAGTATCCAGCTTCTGTGCTGCACCGCCTCAGGAGGCGCTATGCTTACTCAGCTTGCCATTCAAGATTTCGCCATTGTAGACCACTTAGAGCTCGACCTAACCGGCGGCATGACCGCGATTACCGGGGAAACCGGCGCGGGAAAATCCATTCTGCTTGGGGCGCTTGGACTGTGCCTGGGCGAGCGTGCCGATGCCGGCAGCGTGCGCCACGGCCGCGAGCGTACGAACCTCTCCGCTCGGTTTGATATTCAGCACCTGCCTGCCGCCGTGGAATGGCTTCACTCCCGAGAGCTGCCCGCTGACGAGTGCTTACTGCGCCGAGTGGTAACGGCGAATGGCCGCTCCAAAGCGTGGATTAATGGCCATCCAGTGACTATTTCCGATTTAAAGTCGCTGGGCGAACAGCTCATTCAAATTCATGGTCAGCATGCCCACCACGCGCTAATGCGCGAAGAGACGCACCTGACGCTGCTAGATGATTATGCAGATCTCAACGCGGCCACCACGCAGTTAGCCGATACCTTTCGTGAGTGGCGCAATGCTCGACGTAAACTCAAAAAACTACGTGAAGAAGGCAGCGAGGTAGAAGCAAAGCGGCAGTTGTTGCGCTATCAGGTTGAAGAGCTAGATCAACTGGGGTTAGCCGAGGGAGAATTAGCCACACTTGAGGAAGAGCAGCACACCCTAGCCCATGCCGAAGAGACACTGCGTGAGACTCAGTTTGCGGCCGACTGCTGCGCTAGCGATGAAGGTGGTGCGCTCTCGTTGCTGAACCAAGCCTTTGCTCACCTAAGCGCATTGCCGGGTAGCGACAAAGGCACGCTGGCAAATACCCTTGCCATGCTGAGCGATGCGCGGATACAGGTGGAAGAAGCCTCCAGTGAGTTGAATCGCTTGGCGAGTACCACCGAACTAGACCCTGAGCGGCTCGCTTGGGTTGAAGAGCGAATGACTGATGTCCACCGTATTGCGCGCAAGCATCATATTGCCCCCGAAGAGCTCTACGCCTTACACGCCGACTTACAGCGGGAAGTCGCCCAGCTGGAAGAAGGCGGCGGTGATCTTGAAGCATTAAGCGCCCAGGTAGTGGAGTACCGTGAGCGCTACCGCCAGGAGGCTAAAAAAATCAGCGAAAGCCGCCAAAAAGCAGCGCTGCGCTTGGGCAAAGAGGTACAGCAACAGCTGGCCTTTTTAGCCATGGGCAAAGCACGCTTTGAAGTGGAAGTAACTGGCAAAGATGCACCCAGCCCAGAAGGGCTTGATCGCGTACAGTTTTTGATTAGCGCCAACCCAGGCCAACCCGCCCGCCCCCTGACCAAGGTGGCCTCTGGCGGTGAGCTTTCGCGCATTAGCTTGGCAATCCAGGTGGTGGCAGCAACGCACTCCACCGTTCCAAGCCTGATATTTGATGAAGTGGACGTGGGCATTTCCGGCGCGACCGCTGAAATCGTTGGTCAGTTGTTACGCAAGCTAGGCGAGAACGGCCAGGTAATGACCGTCACGCACCTGCCCCAGGTTGCGGCTCAAGCGCACCAGCATTTACATATCGAAAAGCAGGCAAAACGCGATACGACGCTTACCCAAATGGCGCTGCTTGATGAGCACGGCCGTATCAGCGAACTGGCCCGTATGCTTGGCGGTGTCACGCTCTCTGACCAAACCCTCGCCCATGCCCGTGAGATGCTGCACGCTAGCCAGCGCCCGCCTCACTGAGCCCCAGCGGCACTTTCGTTTACATACGGATAGAACGTATATAAAACGCCCCTGCTTGCTCAACCAACTCGCCTAATAGCGAATCAGTTGAACAAGCAGGGGCGTTTATGGGCACAACCCACGCTTTATTTTCTATTTGTGGGTCCGCTGTCTTGGCGCGTTACGTCTGAGCCACGCGGGCGAACGTATAGCACGAGCGCATGATCTACTAGCTCGTAGCCATGCTCTTCAGCGATCTCTTGCTGACGACGTTCAATAATTTCATCAACAAATTCTATGATCTCGCCGCTTTCAAGGCACACCATATGATCATGGTGATCCTCTTGGGTCATCTCAAATACCGCATGGCCTCCGTCAAAGTTATGACGAATAACCAAGCCCGCTGACTCAAACTGAGTCAATACGCGGTACACGGTCGCCAAGCCAACATCTTCGCCCGCATCAATCAGTGTTTTATACACTTCTTCAGCGCTAAGATGGTGTTGGCCCGAAACATTTTCGAGAATCTGCAGTATCTTGACGCGCGGCAGGGTCACTTTCAGACCAGCTTTGCGCAATTCATGGTTCTGATCGGCCATGGTCGCTCTTCGCAGTAACAGGTTAGGTCGGGTATGATCAACCGAAACCACGATAGTGAAGAACAGGCCCAAATGCAAAAATTGACTCGAATCATCACACTCTCTGTTGCCCTTACCGTTGTTAGCGGCTGTAGCTACGTCGGCGTTTACAAGCGTGACATCCCCCAAGGAAACCTGATTACCCAAGAGATGGTGAGCCAGCTTCAGCCCGGCATGACCCAAGAGCAGGTTGTTTATGTCATGGGCAGACCGCTACTGGAAGCGCCCTTTGATGCTAGCCAATGGGATTACGTGTTCCGGCTGGACAAAGCGTATGGCGATGTAGAGCAGCGCCGCGTCACGCTTACTTTCGACCCTCAAGGCCGTTTGGCCAATGTCGATCAACAGGGTGATCTGTCGAGGGACCTACCACTTAATGTGGAAAGCAGCATGGGACCCGCAACGGATGGTGTTGACCCAATGAATGCATTGCCCGAGGAGAGCACTCAAACACTCCCACCAGAGAGCGTGCAGCCCATCTCTCAATAAATCGGCTATCGCCCCTGGTCGCTCGCCTGACGCTTAGCGCGCTCATGACGAGCGGCCTTAGGGTCAATCGCCAATGGCCGATACACTTCGACGCGATCGCCTTCGCGAAGTATTTCGGTTTCGGGAGTGCGTAACGCTTTGCCAAAAATACCCAGCGGCGCTTGCAGAAACGCATCGCTGGGTAGCTCAGGAAACAGAGTCGGCAAATCGGCTAATGCTACGGCCTGACGTGCAGTAGTGCCCTCAGGCACGCTCAGCGCCACCAGGCGCTGTTTGTGCGGCAATGCGTAGGCAACCTCTACGGTTAGCATTTCAGCGCCCGTAGAGCTCATCAGCGCGCTTGGTGAAGGCGTCCACTAGCTGCCCGGCAATTTGCTGAAAGAGCTTGCCAAATGCCATGCCCAGTAAGCGATTGGCAAACTCAAACTCCATTTCCAGGCTGACTTTGCAAGCGTCGTCACCCATTGGAATAAATAGCCAGCGCCCTTTCAGCCGCTTAAAAGGGCCTTTCACCAACGACATCTCTATCCGTTCTGGCTCAAAGAGATCGTTGCGGGTAGTGATCGTTTGTTCGACACCAGCGCGACCAAGCGTCATTTCGCCGATTAAATGCACCTCATCGTGCTCGACCAAACGCGCCCGACGACAGCCTGGCAGGAACTCCGGGTAGCGTTCGAAGTCGTTGACCAAATCGAACATTTTCTGGGGGGTGTGCCGCACCAAGGCGGAACGATTGACGGTTGGCATTGACCTCTCCGCTGACTTCACAGTGCCCAAAGCGTATCATGGGAAACATTTTTCAGACTCTAAATGGTATCACGCCTCCCCAAATAACGAAGGGGATGCCACTGACAGATTAAATATGAGGTTCCATGGCCACTAAGAAAGCTAACAGTAAGGGTCCCGGCAGCAGCGTTATTGCCCAGAATAAGAAGGCACGGTTTGAGTACCATATCGACGAAACCTTCGAGGCAGGACTGGTACTGGCTGGCTGGGAAGTCAAGAGCCTGCGCGCTGGCAAAGCCCAGCTCACCGACACCTATATTTTGGTGCGTAACGGCGAAGCCTTTTTGCTGGGTAGCCACATCATGCCGCTCAATACGGCAAGCACCCATGAAATTGCCGACCCCACGCGGACACGCAAACTGCTGCTACATCGCAAAGAAATTGCCAAAATCTTTTCGATCACCCAGGACAAGGGCCACACCTGCGTGCCGCTTAAGCTTTACTGGAAGCGCAATAAAGTAAAGTGTGAGCTGGCGCTAGTGACCGGCAAGCAGCTGCATGACAAACGTGCCACAGAGAAAGATCGCGATTGGAACCGTCAAAAAGGCCGAATCATGCGGGAACATACCAAGGCTTAACTGGTCAATTGGCAGTGAGCACGTTAGAATGTTCACCTGTAATAGGGGGCGACATGGTTTCGACGCCGGTGACAACCCTTGCGGTGCATGCCGAGAGCGTGATGTATCTCGTAAATCCCACATCACGAAAAAATAGTCGCAAATGACGAAAACTACGCTCAAGGCGCGCTAGCAGCTTAAACACTGTTAGCTTCTTGTCTGGCCCCAAGGTGATGTGCCTATTCATCACCGCGGGGATATGAGCCAAGCTGATAGGACCGCGGTTGGTGGTGTCTTCTCGCCAACCGTCAAACTTTAGAAGGCTCGCGTTGCTGAATCCTGACCGTCGGAGTCAGTCGCGCTAAACTAAATGACGGAATCTAAGCATGTAGAGCCAATAGGCGCGTGCTGGCGGACGCGGGTTCAATTCCCGCCGCCTCCACCACCTACCTAAATTCAGATGTTTCCATATAGGTCTGAATGAAGCTGAAAAGCCCGCCCAGTGCGGGTTTTTTTGTGCCTGTATGCATATGAATTAATACCTACAGCATTGCACGCCGTGTATGCCTGTGTGTATGCTTCACGATATTGTGAACCAGAGGCATACAAGCATGAAACGCTCACAGATTAAGCGCCGCCCCCTGGCTGACACTGTGCTTTCAACCCTGGAGCCTGAAGCCAAGGCATACAGGGAATTGGATGGCAGCGGCCTTTACTTCAGGGTGAAGCCCAATGGCTCCAAGTCTTGGGAACTGCGCTATAAGAAGCCGGACGGCAAGTGGTCGTGGATTGGGTTGGGTGGCTATCCAAAGATGAGCGGCAGCCTAGCGCGAGAAAAGGCAGACCAGCTTAGGGCAGATGCAGCCAATGGCCAGAACCCCATCGTCTCCAAGCGAGCAAGGGAAGCCGAATCACTAGAAGCTGCAAACAGCACCTTTGAAGCGCTGGCTAGGGAATGGCACACCAATAAGCGCCAGAACTGGACAGACGGCACTTCCACCCGCGTTATAGGCTCGCTGCAAAAGCATGTGTTTCCCAAGTTCGGAAAACGCCCTTTCACTGACATAACGCCAATGGAATGGTTGGAGTTCCTGCGCAGCCTGGAAAAGACCGGGATCATTGAGCAGACCAGCCGCATTCGCGCTATCTGCCGGGAAGTGTACGACTTGGCGCTAGTGAGTGGGCGCATCCAGTACAACCCGTTGGAGAGCCTGCATAAGCACCTGACAACGCGCCGGGCCAACAACTACTCACATGTTAACCAAGATGAGTTACCTGCCCTGCTTCGTGCTATTGGCTCTTACCCACACGCTGAAGATGTGCGCCTTGGCCTGTTTCTACTTTCTCGCCTCGCTGCCCGCCCTTCAGAGTTAAGGGAAGCCCGCTGGGAAGAATTCGACCTTGATAAAGCGCTATGGACGATCCCCGCCCAACGGATGAAGCGCCGCCGTGAGCATGTTGTGCCGTTGCCAAAGCAGGCTATTGAAGCCCTTCAGAACCTCCACCAACTGACAGGATACCAACCCCTTCTATTCCCTGGCCGCAGCGACAAGACAGCGCCACGCTCTAACACGGTATTCATCATGGCACTACGCCGCCTCGGCTATGAAGGGCGCCAGACCGGGCACGGTTTCCGGCACATCGCTAGCACCATCCTGAATGAACACGGCTATAACGCTGACCACATAGAAGCCCAGCTATCGCACGTTAAAGACGGGGTAGCAGGCGTCTATAACAAAGCCCAGTACATCGAGCAGCGCCGTCACATGATGCAATGGTACGCCGATCACCTGGACAACTTGCAGCGTGGCAACGTAGTGGAGTTTAAGCGAGCGTAACCACCGAATTGGCTGGCTAGGGCCGATCACCCGAAAGCGCGGACAACTCCACCACGTTAGCCAGCCAACCTAATTGGAGTGCGTTAGGAGTAGCGCTAATGACGAAAACGATACGTCACGTTAATGAACTACCCGACTGGTTTGATATTCGTCACTATGAACATTGGGAAGATAAGAACCCGTATGAAGCCGCTCGAGCTGTTGATGACCGACTGTGGCTTCGTCGCTTTACGTATTCGATATGCGGCATTCACCCTGAAGACAAGAACCTGCTAGATGATCAAGGGCGATACATCATGTTGGAGTCTTTAGCAGACACTTCACGACAGCCATTCCAAAGCCACTCAAATGAAATATTCCTTAAGTTGTTTCACCACAATAATAAGATCCACCACGGTGACGATTACGCGCAGTTTAGAAAAAATGAGGAGCAAGAAGAAGATGCTATTGATTTAGCTGGACTACAAGAAGCAGAACGTATTATTGGTAGTGGCTCGCCTCTACATAAACGCGATGGCGTGAGCCGCGTTACTCTTTGGGATGTCATGGACTGGATGGAAGAGAACAAAGACACCATCAATGAGATAGAGCGCACCGCACAACACCTAGCCGATCAACATGGTTGGGATGTAGAGAGTGTGCGTAGTGCCATACAAGGCCACATCCCCGTTTGGGGCAGCGATGGTAGCGACTTTCTAGTGGTGAATGACTTCCCAACAATCCCAGCCGTGCTTAATCGGATCGAAAACCACCTGCGTTCCCTTCCTATCCGCCATAACGACGCTGATAAAGCACGCTATTCAGACGTTCGAAAAATGTTTGAATACCGTGTCGCGGCTTATGCAGACCTAACATCATGGAGTCATCTAACTGACTGCACTATCACCAAGAAGTGCATGGCTAATGCGCTTTTTCCTGATGGCCGATATGGCGAAATAGACATGATGCCATCGAAAACAGTTGGCCGCTTCATTCAGCGCGTTGAGCAGGGGTATATAGACGACCTCACTGCAAAAGCCGCTGAGATGAAAACCATGCAATCTTAAAAACTGGAAATTGCATGTTATTTCCACTAGCTGAAAAAGCATGGAGATATTTCTTTTAGAATAGGCAGTTTTTAACCAGTCAGTAAAAACCACCATGTGAATGCAATCCAGCAAACGGAAGCGTTCACATGAATATAGAAGCACTACCACAAGACCAAAAGCTAATCACCAAGCCGAACCTATGCCGTGCTATGGATATGACCCGCAGCGGCATAGATAAGCTACTCAAGAACGACCCCAGCTTTCCCCGCCCATTGAAGTTCAGCGATAGCCAGCAGGCTACCTGCTATTTTCCTGTTGCAGAGGTTAACGACTGGCTAGAGGCCAAGCTGGCCGAGCGAGGTGCCGCATGATGGCCTTGCAACGCTTACCAATGCCGCTGTATGCTTTTCGTGCTGGCGCAAAATCGTCAGCCTGGTTTGGCGACCGGATCAAAACTTGGCGCACTAGCGCCCACCGCGAAACAGGCGCTTTTTTTGCGTCCACTGTTCGCGTTTATGGTGGCTGTGCGTGGGAGACTGCAAAGTCTGCCGGGTTCCAAGTTTCCCGGTTCGCCAACCTGCGTACAGCCACCCCCATTAACTGTTTGGCGACAGTCGGGGATGGCTCCACAAAACTTGGAGACCTACCCATGGCATCACTACGCCTGTCCAACCTCATTACCCGCAATCTTTCCAGCCGTGCCGCTGCCCATCGTGCTATGGCGAAAGCCGCTTTATTCGCTGATAGCAGCACACGCACCCGCCTAAAGCGCTACAACCACCACATTGATAAAGCCCAACAGTTAGAAGCCCGCCTTGCTGATACACAGCGTCAGGAGGTGAGCGCATGAGACCCCTCGCCCAAAACCTGAGCCTACCCGTTTACAACTTCACCGTTTACGCCTTCGCGGATGATGCGCCCCACACCGTGTGCGCTGACTGCGAACTGGCCGCGTTAGAGCAAGCGCCCGCTTGTTACATTGTGGTGGAGTATCCCAACCCAAAGCCCGGCCAACGCTTTCTGGCAATGACAGGCGTTGATGATGTGTTTGAAATCCCGGGCGGCCACTGGTCGGACGATGCCGCTAGTGCCGTGGCTGCCCTGAAGAAGCACCGCGCCGACATTGAGGACTGGCAAGGCAAACGCAAGGAGGCCGCCAATGGATATTGAGAGCTTGCCTTTCAGCGCTTTGGAACTTGCCGAGGCCAGTGCAGCACATAGTGCGCCGCGTTCGTTTCAGTACCGTTTGGGCTTGGCTGCCCGTATTGATGAGCGCGTGAGCCAGTGCCAATGCAAAGCCGCACCCTGTGACCCGGGCACCGCTGAGCATGACGCCTACCAAGCAGGCCGTGAGCATGGGAACCGGGTAATAGAGCTGCTTGATTCGCTACAGCCGGGAGGCTGAAGGGGGAAATGTATGGCCGCTATTACGGCAAAAAAAACCCGGCACGATAAGCGCCGGGGGCATAGCATTAGCCATGAATCAGAGTGCAACCAGTATACCAGCATTGAGCAGGCTCTAGCCGATGCTCTGGCCGCGTATGGCGTTACCGGGCTGGCGATCCGTCCAGATGGTGACGTTCACCGCTTCGACACCGCCGACAAGGCCAAAGGCAACCGCAATGGCTGGTACGTGTGCCCTTCGCTGGAAGTGGCCGTTTATGGCTTCTGGCATACCGGGGAACAGCACACCGTTACCACTGGCGGCACGGCTGACCCCGCCGCTACTGCCGAGGCACGTCTAGCCGCACAGCGTGCAAGGGAGCAACGCGACACTGAGCGCCGCCAACAACAAGCCAAAACCGCAGAGCAAGCCCGCCGCTGGTGGGCTGCTGCTGGCGCTGCTGATCCGTCACACCCTTACCTAGCCAAGAAGCGCTTGGCACCGCACGGCCTACGTCAGCGTGAATCTATGCTGCTGGTGCCGCTGTTCTATGACGGGGAACTGGTCAACCTGGAACGCATCTTTCCCGATGGTGCTAAGCGCCCACTGTTTGGTGGCCGGGCTAAAGGCGTGGCCGGGCTGGTGGGCAAGCTGGCTGGCGCTGAGCGCGTATTGATAGCGGAAGGCTGGGCAACCGCTGCCGCACTGCATGAAGCCATGGCGCTACCTGTGGTGGTGGCTCGCAATGCGGACAACCTGGAAGCCGTGGCCCGCCGCTTACGCCAACGACTACCGGATAACGTCACGATCACCCTGGCCGCCGATGATGACCGTTTCACCGATGGCAACCCCGGTGCATCCAAGGCCCGACTAGCCGCACTCGCTATTGGGGGCTTGGTGTTGATGCCTACCTTCTGCGCTGACTGTCAGCACTGCACCGACTTTGCAGACGTGGCCTTGTGCCGCAGTAACGGGGGAGGCCTATGAGTTGGGAGCCAGACGATAACCTGGACTTGTTTGGGCTGGATGAAAGCGACAAGCACGACCCTGCCCAAAATGACGTGTCCACCGGGGCCATGGTGTCCAACCGTGACAACCACGCGGCCTCCAGCGTGGACACCACACGGACACCACCCTTTACGCCGTGTCCACAAGACGAGGCCACCACCCTTGGGCAAGAGGTGGAACCGGACAGCATGGACACCCCGCCCGCTAAGCTACGCGAGCCATTTAGACCCGCCTTTGCCAGTTACTTAACCCATACCCGTTACGGTGTGCCCGGTCTCTACTTTCATGGCCAGCGGCAGCCGCGAGGCGATGGCGACCCAGAGCCTTACGATGTTTGGATATGCGGGCCGTTGGAGTGTAGTGCAGCGACCCACGACGAACGCAACGATAACCACGGGCTATTGCTGCGCTTCAAGTCACCTTATGGGGGCTGGCGTGAATGGGCGATGCCACTGCACTTGCTCAAGGGCAGCGGTGAAGAAATGCGCGGCGAGTTGCTGAATATGGGGCTACGGATAAACCCCGACGCCTACAAGCTGCTGAACAAGTACCTGGCGCAATGCCTGCCTGATGACCGAGTGATAGCGGCGACCCGTGTAGGCTGGCACCAGTTAGAAGGTGGCCGCGTGTTTGTCATGCCCCGGCGTACCTTGGGCAGTGTGGAGCTTTCCCGCCGCATCACCTTTCAAAGCGAGTACGGCACCCATGACGACTACGCCCACGCAGGCACATTGGCTAGCTGGCGCGAGCATATTGGCAGCTTATGCAGTGATAACCCGCTGCTGATTCTATCCGTCTCTACCGCACTGGCTGGCCCACTGCTGGATATGACACACCGCAAATCAGCGGGTATTCACTTAGTGGGCGATAGCTCTAACGGCAAGACGACAGCGCTAGAGGTCGCCGCCAGTATATGGGGAGGCCCAGAGTTCATACGCACATGGCGGGCCACGGGTAACGGCTTGGAAGGAGTGGCCGCCGCGCTGAGTGATACCTGCCTGATACTGGATGAGATAGGCGAGGCCGATGGCCGCGAAATCGGCGCGACCATTTACGCCTTGGGCAATGGCACCGGGAAGGCACGCGCTAGCCGCAACGGCACTGCACGACGCCCCCACCGCTGGCGCATTGCGATCTTATCCAGCGGGGAGCGCACCCTGGCCGCTCACATGAGCGAAGCAGGCCAACGCCCTAAAGCGGGCCAAGCCGTGCGCCTACTGGATATTCCAGCCAAACGAAAGTACGGCGCGTTTGATTGTCTGCACCACCTAAGTGATGGGCGAGCCTTTGCAGATCACCTAAAAAGCGAAGTCACCCACCACCACGGCCACCTTGGCCCCGCCTTCATTGAGCACTTGGTGAAGGAACGCCGTGACCTTGCCGCCATGGTCAGCAAGTTTACTGACCTACCGAAGTTCGCCACCGATCACCCCTTACAAGGCCGTGCCGCTAAAGCATTGGTATTAATTGGCTTGGCCGGGGAGTTGGCCACCGAGTACGGGCTAACGGGCTGGCGCGAGGGGGAAGCCTTAGACGCGGCAGAGATTGCCTTAAAGGGCTGGCGCACCTTTCAAGGCGGTGTGCAAACCGAACATGAGCAAATCCTGGTTAGCGTCCGGGCCTTCATTGAGCGCCATGGAGACAGCCGCTTTAGTGACGTAGATGGCGACCCCAGGCAAACCCACACCGTGCATAACCGGGCTGGCTATTGGCGTGACCAACCGGAGGGCCGCGTTTACCTATTGACGAACGAAGCCTTGAAAGAAGCGTTACGCGGGTTCGACTCACGAAGGGGGCTAGATGCACTGGATTCAGCAGGCTGGATAGCAGAGCGCGAAGGCGGCAAGCGTTCTGTGCGCGTACAGATCAACGGAAAGCGTTCACGGCTATACGCCGTACGACCGGATGAAGGGGGCGAATATGAGTCTTGAGAACTTATACCAACAGTACGCAGGCAGCACAGAGGCCGCCCAGTGGACACCGGACACTATGCCGTGTCCACCCCGTGTCCACGCTGAAACCCACATGGTTGAGCCAAGTGGACACCATGGCCCCAGTGGACACCACCAAATAGATAAGCAGGAATACAAGCCCGAACAGGTGACCGCCACCCCGGCAGAGATTGCCGCCATCATTGGTGGCCTTAAAACGGCTGGCCGTTCGCTTGGGCTGGTGGAAGCGCTGGCGCGTGAGGCCATGGCACAGCTAACACGGGAAGCCGCTGCGGAGTTGGCCGTGGTGCTGGATGATGCCTTTGCAGTGGCACCGGATGACGCCACAGCCCGCGCCCATTGCCGCCGCCTGCTAACCGATCCGCAAGCGCTGGCAGCCGCTAAGGCGGTATGGCCTGGCTTGCCGCCTGCCCTTGTGGCTATTCCCCAGGCAACCACCTCCGCGCCCGTGGTCGATCATGCCCCGCGTTGGCTGCGCCTTATTCGTGAGAACTGCCCGCTGGTGCCGGAAGATGAAAAGCTGTTGACCCGCTGCCTAGCGATGCGGCCATCACGGGAAGCCCTAGAAGCAGCCAAGCAGTACGTCATCACTTGGAAACACGCGGCCAGTATCGAGGCACGGCAAGCTGCCCGAGACAATGCAGGCCGTCGCGCCGCTAACAATGAACTACGGGGAGGCAACCGCCATGCAGGATGAAGCCACCATGGAAGCACGCCGCCTTGCTGCGAACCTGCACGGTATCGATGCTGACATTGCAGAGAGCGCCTACGCGATATGGCTGGCGCTGGGATCAATACCCAATCAAGAAACGCTGATGGGCTGCGCGGCTACGCTGGAAACCATTGAGCAGCGACTACCACCGGGCACACTGGCCGCCCTGGTGCGTGTGCGCCTAATCCACCTGCAAAAACTGGTGAACGCCATGATCGATAATGACACTCAGCCACCGCCAACTGCCGCGTAAGGAGCCAACACCATGGCCATTACCCGTGAAGCACTTGCCCAGGCAGCCACCAACGGGCAAGCCCTCAGCCACTTAACCGCCGGACAAGCATGGGCAGCGCATAAGCTGTGCGTACCCCCTGAGCGATTGCAGAAACCACTGGCCAGCCACATTGGTGCGCTACTGGATAACGTCGAACGCAAGGCCCGCCGTGAGTTCTTCGGAGGCGTGAAGCCAAACGACACTGACGCAATGATTAGCCGTGCCTATGACCAACAGCAACCACCCTTTCTGCGACTGCCGATATTGGAAACCTTGAAGGAAGGGATGGACACGTTCTTTCCTGGCCTGAAGCCTGCCGGGTACGACAGCGGAGAAGCGGTGTATGCCCTGGCTGACCTTGCCCACGCCTTGGAAGTCAGCGAGGCCGAGCTATTACAACACGCCGAGCAGCGCGGGTTAACCGGTCGGATACAGCGCCAAACCGTGCACCGGATACACTGAAGCAGCAAAGCAGTACCCAACGCCCTGGCAACCGCTGGGGCTTTTCGTTTAAGGCGTTGATGCTAGTAAATGCTAGTGATGAGTCGCCGCTTGGACGTTGAAAAATGTTGAAACTGAGACAGCTTTACGAACTGCGCGGATGTTAAGAAATGCTAAGGTAGGTAAGGCCATTTAACTGCTGGGCTGCCCATAATCAGATATGCAGTCTACGCATGAGAGCGGCGGCTGTATTGAGAGAGTTCGGCGCTGGCACCATTGATGGCATTGATTAGCAAAGCAGCACAAAAGTGAGAACCATTAAGTATTGTTGTTGCCTTATCTTAGCTAAACAAAAACCAATATTAAGGAGGCGGTAATGCGAGACGTTATTGATGATCGTGCTGATTTGGAGGTTAGCATCTCTAGACTTCAGGCTGAAGAATTTCAAATAAAGGAACTAAGAGATTGGCTGGAAAAGAGATTACAAGAAACTTTATTAAACTTTACGCATAAGATTGAACAAGTTGGTAAGGATGAAAAAACTTTTTACGAAGTGACGTTTAGGTGCGATGAGCCTAATCGCTTCAAAGGGGATGCGCTTGCTAATAAGCTTCATGAGATGTTGTTAGTTGGGTGGGATATAAACTGGACATTCGTGCCAGGTAAACGAAAAACAGTTTGATTTAATAGCTGCGCCCAGCCTGGGCATAATCGAACTACAACATCTCAACTATCCATCAATACGCCACGGCCTTGTCGGGGCGTTTTCATTTGAGGCCCTGCTAATGCCAAAAGACAATATTACTGATTTCAACCTTTGTGCTGGCTTGCTGTTTACTCAGGCTTTTCAGGCTTTTCCAGAAGACGCCGTTCTGGATAAAAATATAATCTGTGAAACACTTCTTGACCGTGATCTGCCAGTGATTAAGGTGGATGTCTGCGGACAACCTGATAGCATCGAGCCAGATCACCAGAGAGCCCTAAAGCTTGTTGATTCAACAGCTCGCTGGTTAATCGAGGAAGGGTATTTTCGCACCCGATCCGATAACTTTTCACCCTACTCGGTCACCTTAACGCAGAAGGGGTTTTACATTCTGGGAGCTGAACCGCTATCCCAGAATGAAAACAGATTAGGAGCAGAGCTCGTTAAAAATGTTGAATCTGGCATGTGGGAAGGCGTGCGCAAGTTGACCTCTGACATTTTTGTTGCTGGCATCAAGCTAGGCTGGCAAGAGCTGACCAAAGTGCCAGGGGGGACTGGCTAAGACGAATACCCTTTGAACATTGTAAGCCCTGCCATCATGCAGGGCTTTTCATTTTCTCCGGCCATGAGCCAGCAGAAGCTTATCCCACCCTTAAAACAATGCTTGCTCGCCAAGTTCACAGCTTATACCTGCCACCTCAATCAGTTTGAGCGTTCCAGCGTATTAGAGAAGCTATCGTTCGCACCAGGCTGGCAAAACGCAATAGTAAAGGCAACAAAACGCAACATCTGTGGAGATACGCAACGGCTGGTCTACTACGTTACTTTCGTAGTGAAAAGCAGCATCGGATAGCGCTTATTTAGAACGCTTTTCAATTCCCACTTTCTCCATCGAATAGGCTTCAAAACAGGCCCAGCAGCAAGCACCATGTATGCCCTGGTGTATGCCTAACTGATAAACGACTATTAAAAACAAACAATAACAGATACTTAAAATATCAGTTCAAACGACGCCGCCCCTTACTATACAAATCAAGCACATACGGGTGTTTTTTTTGTGCCTGTGGGCTCAAAAGGGCCTGTTTAGGCATAGCTATGTCAACATTTGAGTCAACATTTTGCCACTTTATATGTCGATGATTGGCACCAAGATAAGCGTCAGGCCACTGGCACTTTATGCGTATGAGCCCCTGCCAAAAGGTTTTAACAAAGCCTTAGGACAGTCAGTCTTTCAACAACCGAGCGCCCAGACCGCTTACCACTGACTAGGTGGCAGCCTGAAGCATTGAGCGTGCCACGAACTCCATTAACTGTGCTCATACTCACCGGTAAATGTTTTAAGGGCCTGATCAATCCGCTTCTGCCAGCCTAGCCACTTAGCCTTGAAATGCTCTATCAATTCGGGAGGAACGAGAGAGCCATTTATTTTTTAGTAGACACAAACGCATCGGGCCCCGCCAAAGCGGGGCCCGATCATCGAATCTAAAAGATTCGAGAGCTTACATAATCGCTAGGATTAAGAAAGCAGCTTGATGTTTGAAGCTTGAAGGCCTTTCTGACCTTGGGTAACGTCAAAAGAAACGTTAGCACCTTCAGGCAGAGTTTTGAAGCCATCAGACTGAATTTCAGAAAAATGAGCAAAAACGTCGTCGCTGCCGTCAGAAGGGGCGATGAAGCCAAAACCTTTAGAATCGTTGAACCACTTAACTGTGCCAGTTGCCATGATATAAATCCTTTTCGCTAATCGCGAATTGTAAAAATCCTGGTATTACCCAGATAAATAGTGAGTAGAACAAGGAATACAATTACAGACTACCGAAAAAATTCGAATGTTTCTGAAACCATGCTTGCTTGCTAACTTACTAACTGCACACATCCTGCCACGTACCCGGCAGCAGGTCAAAGCCTTTCGGCTTTTAATTTATTGCCTTCCCCTTCAGAACAGCAGCAAAGTTTAGTAATTAGCAGTAATCTTGCTCTTGAGCGAGGCACTTATAATCCGTCAGCCTTGCGTGCTTGATTAGCCTGATGAATCCCACACTATTTGTGGTCGGGCTAATACTCAGGAAGGGGCTTCTTAAATGCTATATGGACTTAGTTTATTGGCCGGGATTGTACTGTTAACGTTAGGAGGGGAATCGCTTATTCGAGGCGCGGTAGCAGGCGCACGCAGGGTCGGTGTCTCACCGCTACTCACCGGTCTCGTGGTGGTTGGGTTCGGTACTTCGGCACCTGAACTTGTGGTGTCGATTGATGCGGCGATCAATCAACAGCCTGATATTGCCGTTGGTAATATCGTCGGGAGCAACATTGGTAATATCTTACTTATTCTGGGCCTGTGTGCAATTATCTGCCCGATGGCGGTACAGCCTTTAGCCCTGCGCCGCGATGGATTGGTCGTTGTACTTGCCAGCCTGCTCTTCATTATTCTTTCTTTCAGCGGCTCATTAGGACGAGTAGATGCAGCGATCTTTCTCGCAGGTTTGATTGGCTACTTGGTGTGGGCGTATCTCAGCGAAAGCCGAAACCACATCCCGGCTGCTGACATGCATGCATCGGAAGCGGAAGAAATGACCAAGCTTCCCACCACCGGGTGGATGATCGCCATCGCGTTAATCATTGGCTTAGGGATGCTGATCGGTGGGTCACAGCTACTCCTGTTTGGCGCGATCGGCTTAGCTCAGGCCATGGGTATTTCTGAAGCAGTCATTGGCTTGACGATTGTCGCTGTCGGCACATCATTGCCGGAGATGGCAGTATCCGTGATCGCAGCTTTGCGCCGCCATGCCGATGTCGCTGTGGGTAATATTCTCGGTAGTAATATCTTTAACCTATTGGGTATTCTAGGAATCTCTGCCTTTTTACAGCCCCTCCCTATTGTCGAACGCGTAGTGATTTTCGATCAGTGGGTAATGCTGGGCGCGGCCGGTATACTGGTACTATTCCTATATACCGGCATGCGTTTATCACGCTGGGAAGGAGCCACATTACTGGCGGGTTATGCGGCATACATCGCGCTAAGCTTTAGTATTTTCTAAACCGTTAGATAATCAGCAGCTACTACTTGGTTGCGTCCTGCATGCTTGGCCTTGTAAAGCGCATCATCCGCCTCATCAAGCAGTAATTGGGCATCGCCGCCATGATCAGGATAAGCGGCGATACCCAGGGAACTGGTGACTGTCAGCGTTGTGTCGTCTCCAATATCGATCGTAAGTTGCTCAATAGCGCTGCGCAGTTGTTCTCCACGCTGGGCGGCTATCTCTAGATTTGCCCCTGGCATAATTAAGGTAAATTCCTCGCCACCAAAGCGGCATACTAAGTCTTCGCCACGCAGCGCATTTTTTAATAGTTCACTGACTGCCACTAGCACTTTATCGCCAGCAGAGTGGCCATAATCATCGTTTATACGCTTGAAGTAATCCAGGTCGAGCATGATGACAGAAAGCGCGCTGCTTTCACGTTTGGCACGTGCTAATTCGCGTTGGATACTCTCTTCAAGGTAGCGGCGGTTATAAAGCCCTGTTAACGGGTCGCGCACCGACTGTTGCTGCAAGCGTTCACGCAGTTGGATATTGGCCAGACTCAGCGAGACCTGCTCTGCGACAGCTTGCGCCAGCTGTTTACGATTTTCCCACTCTTTATGGCGATTGCTGGGGATCGAGATATGCAAAACGCCAAGCGTATTGCCATGCGCCGTCAACGGTGTGCAGTAGTGATTGCCTGCCTGAGGCTTAATATGCTCGCACACCACCCCCTGAGCTACCATTGAGCTTACTTCATAAGGCTTACCACGGCGCAGTGACCAACAATCTGCTTCGCGTATAACTACCTCTGCTTGCTCCGCCTGCTCTCCCCACGCGACTCTAATGGTATAGCGCTCGCCCTCTTCATCACGCAACAGCAGCGCACCTGATGTCTTCGTAAACAGACCAGGAAGCACTGAGCGTAATACCTGAGTAGCTTCATCACGCAGGTGACAAGACTGAAGCATCTCAACAAGGTGATTCATTGCCAGCATCTCTTTGGTACGACTAGTCACCATGTCATCCACACGCTGGCTTAGCGTTTGTCGAGCCTGCGATTCAGCCGTCACCATTTTTTCTAATCGTTCTGCCATTATATTAAAAGCTTGCGCCATGCCCGCCAGCTCATCTTCACCCAGCTCAGGTGCGCGGGTACGCCAATCGCCTTCCGTCATGCGCTTCGCCGCCAGCGTAATACCATTCACCGCCAGCGAGGTGCGATGAGCCAACAATAGCCAGAGCACTAGTGCGGTCAACGCTGCACTCCCAAACCCTATAAACGCAATAAAGTTAGCTCGCCGTGCAATTGCAAAGCTTTCCTGCTGTTTTTCCACTAACCGCGCATTAGCGATTTGGGTGAGCTCGTCCATGGTGGCACGGTATTGATCAACCAGGTTTTTTCCTTGATTGAAGAGCTCGAGGTTTAAAGCGGTATCACTTACACGCCGGTTATTTAAAGAGGGCATCGCGACCTCGCGCTGCCAGCGCTCAAAGAGCGCTCGTGCATTTCTCAATCGCTCCAGCTGTTCTGGCTGCTCCGCCAGCATTCCGGTCACACGCTGGTAAATAAGTTCATAAGAGGAGAGCGCTTGCTGATAAGGGAATAAATACTCTTCTTGCCCAGTGATTAAATAACCTCGCTGACCTGTTTCTGCATCGACGACACGTAGCTTCAAGTTATTGGAAGCAGCAATCATTGCTTGCTCACGGAGTATTTGTGATGAAGTATCTAGACTGCTTTGCAGTGCCACATAAAGCGCGACCCCACTACCTAACGTGATCAATAGGGGGATTGTAGCTCCTAGCAACATCTTAAGCACAAAGGTACGACGCATCCCTTAAACCCTCGTTATAGCTGCTTAGTGATGCTCTATTTCACTATTCTTAGAGCGCTGCCGTACACAACGCATATATCTACAATACCTATACCAATGTCAATCAAATATTAAGGATTCCGATGCACATTGCCACACTAGGTCCTAGCGGTAATAACCATGAATTGATTGCCCTACGCTATCTGAACATGCGCTGCTCCGGCGAAGGCAGCATTACGCTATTTACCCAGTTTGAAGATGCTTTCAAAGCGCTCATCAATGGGCAGGTAAGTCATGTGCTGCAGTGTACTGCTCACTTTTCCCATAGCGACTGCGTAGGCCGTTTTATGCATCGCGCTTACCCGGTGGATACGTTTATAGCGGGCAGCAAACCACTAGCGTTGATCGCCCAGCGTGCACTTACTCATCCCACACAGATAGCGCTACAGCCCGCCACGCGTTATTACACTGATTTGACCGGCTTTGAGGAGATCATCGAGGCACCCACCACCGTCGCGGTGGCCGAAGGATTACTGTCAGAGCAGTTTGAGGCAGGCATTTGCGCAGAAGAGGTACTGGCACAGGCACCCGAGCAATTGCGTTTAGTGCAGTCACTCGGGCCTGCTTTAGATACTTGGGTGATGTTTGCCACCACCCCACTACCTCTCTCCTCGCCGTTGCGGCTAGATCACGAAGATGACAACCATCCCCGCCACTATTAACCCAACACGCTGCCACAGCGCTTTGCGTGCAATAACGCCATACGAAATAGCCGTTAAACCGATCGCGACTTTTAATGCATCCAGCAGCGCTCCCGTGGGATTAAAGGCCAACCGGATCATTTCCGGGTTGGCCACCATGGCTAACGGAATGATGTAAAGGCCTATTCCCAATGCCATTGCCTTAAAGGCGACCTTCAGCCAGTTCTCGCCCACCATGCCAGCGGCGATAAACACACCGCCACACACCGGCGGTGTGATGGTCGAGAGCAGCGCGAACCAGAAGACAAATAAATGCGCCAGTAACGGCTCCAATCCAAGTGAGGTTAACGCCGGGCCAGCCACAGAGACGCAAATTACATAGGCCGCCGTAGTGGGCACTTCCATGCCTAAAATCAAACAGGCTAATGCCGTCAGCAACAGCGCTGGCCATAGCATGTCGTTAGAGAGCGAAAGAATGCCGGAAGTGATTTTGACACCCAAGCCTGTCAACGATAATACGCCCACCACCAGCGAGGCACACAGAATAATAGCGCCAATAACTGCAATTTGACGGCCCGCAGTCACCGCCGCTTCCGCTAAACGACTGGCAAAACCAGGCAGTGAAAAGCGTAGCGTGACATCAAAAAACAGCAGCGCTACGCCTGCGAAAATCGCGATACTGGCTGCATATTGAGGGGTATAACCGGCGTTAAAGATGCGCTCCAACAACAGCACAAAAGGCACAGCGAAAAATAGTGACGTAATCAATACTTCTTTTGGGCTCGGCCGCTCACTTTCAGCAACTGGCTGTAAGTCATGCCGAGTCGCATAGGCATTAATACCCACCCACACGGTCAAAAAGTAGAGCACCGCTGGCAGCATCGCGGCGGCCATAATCTGCGTGTAGGGTGTACCGGTAAGCTCCACCATCACGAAGGCGCCCGCCCCCATCAGTGGTGGCATAATCTGCCCGCCAGAAGACGCAACGGCTTCAACAGCCCCTGCCAGTGAACGCGGGTAGCGCAGCCGCACCATCGAAGGAATGGTGATAGCGCCTGTAGAAGCTACATTGGCCGACGCCGAGCCTGAAATCGACCCCATCAACGCAGAGGAAATAACCGACACCTTTGCGGCACCGCCCGTGAGCCGCCCCGCCACAGCGCTGGCTAAATTCATAAAGCCTTGGCCCGCTTCACCGGCGTTTAGCACCGCGCCAAAAATCACAAAAATCGCCACGACGCTTACACTCACGCCTGTTAACGAGCCCCATAGCCCGCCTTCGGCAATCGTCAGCGTACCCACCATGCTTGGCAGCGGTAACCCTGGGTGACCAAACGCACCGGGTACATATTGACCAAAAGCGCCATATATTAACGCTAGTAGGGCAACCAGCGGCAGTGGCCAGCCAATGGCTCGGCGCGCAGCTTCAAGCGCCAACGCCATTAAAAAAAGCCCTATCGCCATCTGCAGATGGGTATCGATAAAGCCGTACTGGTTGGCCAGTGCTGGCTCGTTGAAAGCGATATAAGCGCACGCTGCAACGCCGAGTATCGTTAGCAGCCAGCCGCTGATCCGCTGCGCAGAGGTAGTGGCCATATAGATCAGCACCCATGGCAGCAGCAGCGCCATATGCAGTGGCCGACTAACCAACGCGGGGGTTAAACCATAAAAAATCAGCCCTAGATGAAACGCAACGCTGACCGCGCCTAGCGCTATCCACCCAGGCGCTATTGAGCTGTCTGCCGCAGGGCTTGTTGGTGATGAAGAGGTTGGTGATGAAGAGAACACACGCATGCCAAGTGGCCTTTCATGACAACACCCCCGCAGCGTTAGCGCCGCGAGGGTGTTCAATGAGAAAAGGGATTAACGCAGAGTGTCAGGCACCTCGATGCCCGCTTCTTCATAGTAACGCAGCGCACCAGGGTGGAGCGTGCCGGTCATATTCTCCAGCATTTCAGGGGTAATGCTGCTCCACCATGCGGTTTCTTCCGCCAGCGCATCACGACGTTCCCAAAATGTTTTGGTAAGCGTGTACGCGGTCTCTTCATCCATTTGCGTAGTTGTATAGGCAATGACGGGGAGCGAGGTCGTCTCGACATCTTGATCAACCCCTGGATAGGTGCCGCCTGGGATGGTTTGGCGAGGCGCTCCGGTTTGCTCAATCTGCTCATCGGTCAAGCTGATCAATGTTACGGGCATGCTAGCGGCTGTCTCAATCACATTCGGCGTGGGAAACGAGCTGGCCGTTATAAACGCATCAATTTGACCATTCTTCAGCGCATCCGGCCCACTGCCAATCGCCGCATCGGCAATTTGCACTTGATCTTCCAAGCCAAACAGCTCCAGATAACGCGCCGCTTCACGGGCGCCAAAGGTGCCGCGCCCAATTAATACATGCTTACCTTCCAGCGCGGAAATATCGGTCACTCCCTCGTCGCCCGCCATCACAAAGTGCATGGTAATAGAGGGTATCGGGAACAGGCCGCGAATCTCTTGAAAACGCGGGTTCTGCCGCTCGGCAAAAGCGCCTTCCCCCGCCATGGCCTGTTCAACTAACGCAGGCGGCGTGGTAAATACATAGTTGCCTTGGCGTGCCATCACTTCCATCACGTTTTGTACTGACCCCTGGCTCTCTTCCAGAGTAAGAATAATGTCGTCATCAGTACCTTGGCGGATAGCCTCTGAAAGCTCTACGCCCATCTGATAGTAAGCGGTACCAGCAGAAGCCGATTTATAGGTCACGCGGGTTTCTGCCTGAACAGAAAAAGCAGCGCTGGTTAGGGCCAGCGTAGCAGCCGACACGCCAAGCGTGCGGCGCAGGGAGCGAAATGAATGGCGCATTTTTATATTCCTTAGCGTATCCAGCGGCCATCTAATAGGCCACGTTTTATCTTACCAAGCAGCAGCAAGGCGCGCCTAAACATAGCACGATAGCGCCTTGCCGGGCACTCCCTGCCCCTTTTCGCACCTTGATACCAAGGCCCCGCAAAACAAGCCTTCACTGCTTTTAGACAGCAGTGAATTACTGTTTTAAAAGTTACTATTACCTAAAAGATTAATTTACTAAAAAAAGACGCAATTCCCTTAAGAAGAACTACTTTCGTTCGTTTTTATAACGTATTGCGGCGCAATATAGGCTGCTAAACTAGCGCCGCTTTTACACCGATCCTGACAACTTCACCATAGGGAAAAACGTCACATGCCTACGTTTTGCCAGCCCTCCTGCCAGCCACGGCTTCATCGCGGCTGGCTTTTTTTATTAGCAGCCTTACTTCTTTGCTTAAGTCCAAATGCTTTTGCAGTGACTGGTGATATCGACCTAACGGCTTCTGCAATAGGTGTTTTTGCTGTGGCTATTTTTGTCATGGCATACGCATTAGTGATGGCAGAAGAAAAGATCCATATGCGCAAGTCCAAACCGGTATTGGTTGCGGCGGGCATCATTTGGGGACTCATCGGCTGGGTGTATGTCCAAAACGGCATGTCGGAGGCATCAGAGTATGCTTTCCGCATGACGCTTTTGGAGTTCACCGAGCTGATGCTGTTCCTGCTGGTGGCGATGACCTATATCAATGCCATGGAAGAACGACGGGTATTTGACGCTTTACGCTCCTGGATGCTGCGCAAAGGGTTCAACTACAAAACGCTGTTCTGGCTTACCGGTGGCCTGGCCTTTGTGCTGTCGCCTATTGCTGACAACTTAACCACGGCTCTGCTGATGTGTGCGGTGGTAACAAAAGTGGCGGAAGGCGACCAGCGGTTCATCAATCTTGCGTGTATCAATATTGTGGTCGCCGCCAATGCGGGCGGTGCATTTAGCCCGTTCGGTGACATTACCACGCTCATGGTATGGCAAGCGGGCATGGTAGCTTTTCAAGAATTTTTCATCTTGTTCCTACCCGCTCTGGTCAATTTCTTGATTCCCGCCGTCATTATGAGCATGTTTATCAAGGATGAAAAACCCGAAAGCGTTTATGAAGATGTTTGGCTCAAGCGCGGTGCCCGGCGCATTATTGGTCTTTTTTTGCTGACGATCACCACCGCCGTCCTATGCCATGTGGTACTGCACCTGCCGCCTGTATTGGGCATGATGACCGGCCTTGGCTATTTACAGTTCTTTGGTTATTACTTGCGCCGCAGCTTGCCACGTTCGTTGGAGCGAAAGCGTGAGCGTTATAGTCGCCGGGGCGACGACCGTAAGCTTCAACAGCTTGGCAGTGTGGTGCCCTTTGATGTATTCAACCGCGTGGCCCGTGCAGAGTGGGACACCTTACTGTTCTTCTATGGCGTGGTGATGTGTGTGGGAGGGCTTGGTTTTATGGGCTATCTCGGCCTGCTGTCTGAAGCCCTTTACACCGGTTGGAATCCGACCGCAGCTAACATTACGCTAGGCGTTGTCTCTGCCGTTATCGATAACATCCCAGTAATGTTTGCCGTACTGACCATGCAACCGGAAATGTCCCACGGCCAATGGCTACTGATTACCTTAACCGCAGGGGTGGGTGGTAGCTTGCTGTCGATTGGTTCGGCCGCTGGCGTAGCGGTGATGGGCCAAGCGCGGGGGGCTTACACATTCATGGGGCACTTACGCTGGTCGCCAGTTATTTTACTCGGTTATATCGCCAGCATTCTGGTTCACCTGTGGCTCAATGCCGATAGCTTCACCACGTTTAGTTAATTCAGCACCGCGCTAAATAGTGATTACCCCCTTTCAGTACATGGCTGAAAGGGGGTTTGTATCACCCTTTAATAGGTTTCAAATAGGTACTCAATCGGTGTAGGGCGGCCAAACAGATACCCTTGATAGCGGTAACAGCCATGTCCTTTTAACCAATCCAACTGCTCTTTCCTCTCTACTCCCTCTGCAACAACGGTTAAACCTAAGCTTACCGCGAGCAGAATCGTGGTATCGACAATGGCAGCATCCGTTTTATCGGTCAGCAGCTCATGAATAAACGATTGATCAATTTTCAGCTCATCTAGCGGTAGCCGCTTTAAATAACTTAATGAGGAATAGCCAGTGCCGAAATCGTCTAACGCGAAGCGCACGCCTTGGGCACGCAGCTTCAGCATGGTATTGCGCACCCGAATCGGCTCCCGCATCAGTAGGCTCTCAGTGACTTCTAATACCAAACGTCCAGGTGGCGCCTGGGTGACCGCTAAAAGCCCTTCTACGTCGCGTACAAACTCCGGCTGCTGAAACTGAACTGAGCTTACATTAACGGAAATGGTTAAAGACGCATATGCCGCCTGATGTGACCACTTGGCCAGCTGTTCGCAGGCTGAACGCAGCACCCAATAGCCGATCGGTACAATCAGTCCATTCTCTTCCGCAATAGGGATAAACGTTGCCGGTGATACCCAGCCCCGCTGGGGGTGATACCAACGTAATAGCGCTTCCACGCCGGTAGTGACGCCTTGGTGGTCAACCTGTACCTGATAGTGCAGCGCCAGCTCATTGCGTTCCAGGGCTTGGTGCAAATCAGCTTCCAGACTGGCCCGCTCCAACACACTGGTCTGCATCTCTGTATTAAAAAAGCTCAGCGCATTACCACCTGAGCTTTTTGCTTGCTGCAACGCCATATCGGCCTGCTGTAGCACGCTGTCCATGCTGTGATCAGAGCCGGAAAATAGTGAAATGCCGATACTTGCGCTAACGGGAAGTGCGTAGCTACTTCTTAATTGGGCAATTGATTCCAATAAATGGCGCGCGATACGCTCGGCCTTAAGCGCTGCCTCAGTCTCCTGCTCACCCAGATTATTTACTAGCACCACAAACTCGTCACTACTAAAGCGTGCCAGCGTGGCTTCTGGCTCTAATCGCTGGCGCAACTGCTCAGCAACACTTATTAATAGCTGATCGCCACACTCATGGCCCTGAATATCATTTACTAAGCGGAAGTTATCTAAATCGATAACCAGTAATGCGCTATGAGAGACCGCCCACTCTTCGTGCTCAAGCGCCGCAGTTAAGGACTCCATCAGCAGTCGTCGGTTGGGTAGCCCAGTCAACGAGTCGTAAAATGCCAGGTAATGGGTACGCGATTGCATTTCACGATAATCGGTCAGTTCGGTTGAAATACCACATAGGGAAGGTGATGCACCCGGTGACATCACTAGCGGCATTTTAATCGATAGAAATGTCCTGACCCGGGCTCCACCCTTTAAAACATTATTCTCTTCTACCGTGACCTTCTTGCCAGATTCCAACACATCACTATCGACTTGGTTAATTTCGGCGGCACTGCCAGGATCAAAAAACACTTCATCGCGCCTGCCGATAATGTCGTCGTGTGACAAGCCAAATAAATCACACATGCGCTGATTAACGTACTGATACTCCAAGCTAGGAGACTTAATATAAATATAGGCATCCACGCTATCCAGAATAGTCGCCAGCATCTCTTTATTGCTCTGCAACTGCGCACGGTTATGCTGCATACGGTGTTTGAAGAGCAGACTGACCAGTAGCGTCAAACAGATAAAAGCAGCTAACAGGGCAATGCTCCAACGCCCCAGATAATTGTCCACGTACCTTAAAATATCGATGGGCAGTGTTGCTGCCGAGGCTGACATGGCTGCATTACTAATAGCCTCAACACTTGGCGGGCGCATGGCAGCTAATCACTGACCAGGCATGGTGAGAGGCCCGGCTCGATCAACCACTCGCTGCCATGCAGCATCCTGCTCAATACGTGACACAAAAGCGGCAATCGCCGGATAGGGTTCTAAAGAGCGAACGGCGGCCACCGCCTGTAGCGGAAAACTCATTTGAATATCAGCGCCGCTCGGCCATGGTCCGGCAAAATTGCCGTTAGCAAGCAAATGCTCATTGATAAACGTAAGGTGCTGATTAATTTGCGGTGTTAAAAACTGTTTACTTACCTTATCGCTAATCCCCTTAGCGAGGGGTTTAATCAACCACGGAGACTTTTTCGGAATTTGTGCAAAAACCAACTGCATCACTAAGAGAGGCATCAATGAGCCTTCGGCATAATGCAGCCAATAGCGATAATCCACCCATGCAGCGGTCTCTTCTGGCGAGGGCTGAAATCGCCCCTGGCCATAGCGCTGCACAAGGTAATCAATAATCGCCCCGGATTCTGCGATCGTCAGGTCACCATCGGTAACGACCGGTGATTTGCCAAGCGGATGAATTTTTTTCAGTGATGAGGGCGCTTGCTGTGTTTTGTTATCGCGTTGGTAAACAACCAACTCATAGTCCAGTTCAAGCGCTTCAAGTAGCCATAGAATGCGATGCGAACGAGACTTTTCAAGATGATGAACGTGGATCATAAAAACTCCCTAGGGCTGATGTGTACGCCAGCATTGCACTGGCGACAGTTATCCTTCACTGCAGGTACATTCAGCTTAGTTTCATGGATATCCCCATAATAGGATCACTCCACTAAGGTTAGCACCATAGCAGCTGAACGCCCCATGTAAGCGTTGATCCAAAGTAAAAAACTTAAGTTTAACGGAGCACATGACGCCAGCGAGCCAATAAATCCAGCGGCGACCATTTGCCTTGGAGCCAGGGTGCCAGCAGCCGCATTGAGAGCGGAATAAACACAAACACCATCACTGGCGTTAACATCAAAGTGCTTACCACAACCCGCGGGACCAGCGCCCAATCAGCTAGCACACCACCAAACACCCACTGAAACACCAGTGAAATAGGGAAGAAAGCCAGCCATACGGCAACTGCTTGCTTCCAGCGCGGCGGGGCACTGCTACTGCTGGTTTGAAACCAGGCATCCAAGCCCATAGCGCGGTGCTCATGGGGCTCCTCATACAAACCTGCACCCCGTGCGAGCCAGGCGTGTCGGGAGGCAGAGTGCTCCCACGCGGCTAGGGTGTCGCTGCTGCTAAAGCGGAATATAATTTGGTATTCATCATCGCCAGCCGGTGGCGCTAATACGCCGGAACCAAGGTAGCCCGCAAAATCGGCGGCTAGCTCACGGCCTTCGTTGAGCCAGAGATTAAAATCGGTGTAGCGGCCGTGCTCAACGCGACGAGCCACCATCAATGTGACAGGTGAGGCAGACATGGTATATCTCCAAGTGTGTCGACAGCCAAGCCGGGTAAGCAGGCTGTGTGCTTTCAAGCGGATAAGCTCGAAAGTCTAATTACCACATTATACAAGCAATCTTGATGCCATGTGATGACTGTTTAAGCAGCCATGCCTGACACCAGTCAATAAGCTAACAGCATCGGGTAATATGCCAGCGGACAAATGCTTCATTACGGTGCAACGCTGGCAATGTATTACTGGCAATTTATACAAAGCGCGGCGGCTCTATAAGGGAGTGATACTGATAAATCGGCCTTGCTCGGAAAAATTTAATCGATAAATACCGCGCACACCGTCGCGCTTAACGACACGTCGAATCGCCTCAGCGGGGAATATCACCCAGCGGCCATCCACGCTACGAGTTCGCACATTAGCAATACGTCCCTCATAATGCGCTAAGCATTCGTCGTAAGTAAGTTCAATCACTACATCAATGGTAGGCATAACTGAGCGCAGTATTTAAGGTTCATTGTGGGTCACCTTTGCGATGAAATACGTATCACCAACTTGCACTGTCGGCATCGCTCGCTAATACTTCATGGTATCCCAACTCGTATCTCGTCGGTAATTCTCTATGACTGTCTCTTCGATTAGCGCGGTTTCCTTCTCTGCGTGGGCACTCCCCGCGGCGAATGTTATCTCCCCGCGGGTGGAGAAAAATACAGATGACAACACCTCAGACAGCGATGCAACATCGCTCAATGAGACGAATAGCAGCGAAATGAACGGCGCAGAAGCGGGGCCAAAGAAGGCAGACGGCACGCCCATGGCGCCTGAAGAGATTCAGTTACTAGAACAGCTAAAACAGACAGACCGCGAAGTGCGCCAACACGAGATGGCGCACCAAATAGCGGGCGGTGCTTATACCGGCGGTGCTAGCTACGAATACGAAGTGGGTCCCGACGGAAAACGTTACGCGGTCGCGGGCGAAGTGCCGATTGACTATGGCCCCGTGCCCGGCGACCCTCAAGCGACTATCGAAAAAATGCAGACCGTCATTGCTGCAGCGATGGCCCCTGCCGACCCCTCTCCTAAGGATCATCAAGTCGCCGCCCAAGCTCGCCAGTATCTGCTTGAGGCCAAATTAGAAGCGTCGATGCAGCGCAGTGAAATGGAGCAAGCCCGTGCTTCAGGTCAAGGCTCCTCTGCAGCTACAACCCCAGCGGTGGATGAACAGGCTGCTTAACGAAGGGCATGCGCCAGAGCAAACCACTCTGTACGATCAGGCCAACTCGCTAACCAGCCAGGCAGTGCTTGGGCGGGCATTGGGCGGGCAATTCCATACCCTTGTGCTAACCCACATCCTAATGCCATTAGCGCTTTGGCATGATCCAAGGTTTCTACGCCTTCTGCCAGCATAGGCCGCTTAAAGCGATTGGCCATGTAAATGACGCTCTCTACGATCGCCATATCGTCCTGATCACTGAGCATATCGCGCACAAAGCTTTGATCGATTTTAATTAGGCTGACCGGGAGTTGCCTCAGGTGCGTTAATGATGAAAATCCGGTACCGAAGTCGTCAATTGCAAAACTCACACCAAGCGCCTGACAGCGAGACATATTTTGTAACGCTGCCTGAACATCGTGCATAGCGGCACTTTCTAATACTTCAAGCTTTAACATCGCCGGCGGTACATCTGGATGGCGTGACAACAACTCGCCCAACCGCTGGCTAAAGTTACTCATTAATAAGTGCGTAGGGCTAATATTGACATTGATGGGCAGTGCGATGCCTAGAGCATACCATTCGGTTAACTGGCGAAGCGCCTGGTCAATAACCCACTCACCTAAGTCGACTTCCAACGACGTGGTATCAATAATGGGTAAAAATTGCGCGGGTTGAAGCAACCCCTGCTCGGGATGCTGCCAACGTATCAAGGCTTCTACCCCCACTACGCTGCCACTGTACATATCGACTTGGGGTTGGTAATAAAGGCAAAGTTCATCTTGAGCCAGCGCATCAATAAAGCGCTGGCGCTGCTCATGGCGTACTTTAAGCATACGGTCATGGTTAGGGTCAAACAGGTGGAAGGTATCCCTACCACGCTGCTTGGCACGGTACATGGCTTGATTTGCATGGCGTAGCAGCACATCACCTTGAGCATCATCATGGGGGTAGACCGTCACCCCTAGGCTTGCCGTTAGATGAACACTTTGCCCATCCATCATCAACGGCTGGCGGATAGACGCCAACAGTTGCGCAAAAAAGTCTTCGTCTACGCCATGATGTAGTAGTAATACAAACTCATCGCCACCGACTCTGGCCAAGACATCGTCGCCAAACAGCAGATGGCTAATGCGCTGAGCAAACGATGCTAGCAAGATGTCACCCACCTGCTGGCCTAAACGTGCGTTAATATTTTCAAAATAATCAATGTCTAGCGAGCAAATAGCCAACGGCAGTTGCTTTTCATCGGCATGCTGCATTGACTCTTGTATCAACTGAGTTAGCAGTTGAAGATTGGGCAGGCCCGTCAATGAATCAAAATATACTTCGCGCTTAAGATGCCGCGCATGGGAAGGAATAGCAGAAAGATCAGCAAGCACAATCACGTGATGATGAATGTTACCTAGCTCATCACGAACGCGGTTCACCGACATCATACCTGGGTAAAATTGACCATCATGACTACGATAGCTCACTTGGCTTTTACTACGGTCACGCAGCTGTATTTCGTCACGCTGTAACCGCTTCGCCCGATGATCATCCAGCGGTAAAATGCTGAATGCTTCAGGGGTTTTGCCTTTCACCTGATCAAGTGAAAAGCCAGTGAGCTCGCAAAATGCAGGATTCACCTCTACTACCCGATTTTCGGCATCGGTAATAATGATTGCCTCATTGGCATAATTAAAAACCGATTCAGCGGTAAAGGCTGTATCGCTAGCAGACACCGTGGGCAACGCAGTATTTAGAGATGATCGTATTGCCAGGGAGGAGTGTTGAGACAATGACAGTTCCTTTGTCAGTTTCAAGGAGTGATACATACGTCTCTTTTTTCCTCGGTAGTGGTGATATAGGGGGCATCACGCGCCAGCGCATTGTGTTAAAAAACGTGTAGTTGCGTGTTTTTTCGCCACTATATTAACACTGTATTACAGTCCAGGTACGCCGGGCTGCAAAGTAGGTTATCGGCCGTTGGCAGGAAAAGTTAAGGGGCGGGACTGGCGGCGCCTAAAAAGCGCTCCTGCCAGTAATCAATTTCTAGCGGCACGCTCACGACTGCTCTGCCATTGCCAGGGGCATGAATCATCTGGCCATTGCCGCGATAAATACCCACATGGGAAGCTTTGCGGCGGTCGCCAAAGAAAAGTAGGTCGCCAGGGCGCGGGGTATCTACTTGTGGTAACGCTCTAAACTGCTCATCAGCAGTACGCGGCACGCGGATACCTGCGGCGCGATAAGTCATTTCCACCAGTCCTGAACAGTCTAGCCCATCGGGGGTATTTCCCCCAAAACGGTACGGTGTACCGATTGCTTGCTGAGCATGGGAAAGAATCAGCGCGCGCTCCATGGAGAGGCCAGCACGATTGGGGGGCGCCTCTATCGGGGTAAGATCTTTGCTGGCACAGCCTGCCAGCAACACCATTATAAGACTTAGCAGTACTCCTCTACCGGGCAACATTACGCGACAGGACAAATACAACTGGCGAACCAAAGGCATGGCAAGCGCTCCGCTGATAATGTGCCTTTATCATGGCGTAAAGCATGCCTAGCCGCCAATAGTTAACGCCCAATCCACTCTACAAAACTCGTTTGGCCGAGTGCATGATGCTCATGGCGAACACGGCTCATCGCCGCGTAGGGTAAGTCCATCGCGAGCACTCGCGATAGCGGCTGTTCAAGCACTTGCCTCAATAGCCCGTTACAAACAAACAAATGCGCCACCACCAGCACATGCTTACCCGGCGGGTTAGCTAGCAGCTGTTTCCAAACCTCTGCTAGTCGTGCATCGAAGGCCTGTATCTTTTCACCGCCAGGAGGAGAAACACGGGCAGGATCATGCCAGAACGCACTCATTCGTTCAGTGCCCTCTTCAGCAAATACTTGGGCGTGCGTTTTGCCCTCCCACTGCCCCAGATGTAGCTCGGCTAAGTCATCGTCCACCTGAACAGGCAGATCAAACTCTTCACCTAGCCACAGGGCAAACTCACGGCAGCGCATCAACGGCGAGGTGATAATCGCGTCATAGGGCAAGTGACCTTCAACCGTATGCCGCATTACCGCATCCGTCACCTGCTGCCAGCCGGTTTCACTCAGCGGATGATCGGTTGAACCGCGCAGCATTCGGCCGCCCACCGGCTCACCGTGGCGCAGCAAATCAATGGTAGTGATCTCCGCATCAGGAAAACGCATCGTTGACTCCTCATTAACGGGTGCACGGCCTACTTTAAATCAATGCACGTTTAAATAATCGCGTGCCGAACCCGCGCAGAAATCCACTCGGATACCAGCACAGTGACAAAAATCATTAAAAATATAACGCTAACCTGATCCCAGGCGAGGCTATTGATTGAAGCGTTTAACTGCAGGCCAATACCACCGGCCCCCACCAACCCTAACACTGTCGATTCGCGGATATTAATATCCCAACGATAAACGCTGATCCCTGCAAAAGCGGGCATCACCTGGGGCAGCACGCCGTAATTCATTACCTGCATGCGGCTCGCGCCGGTGGCACTAATTGCTTCGACGGGCGTGGGGTGGATCTCTTCAATGGCTTCATAAAGCAGCTTGCCTACAAAGCCAATCGAACGCAGGGCAATGGCAATAATCCCCGCTAGCACACCCGGGCCTAAAATAGTCACTAACAGCATCGCCCAGATAAGCGAATTGATGGAGCGTGATGCCACAATCACCATGAGTGCTACGCTGCGCACCAAGGGGTGTGGCGTGGTATTACGAGCGGCCAAAAAGGCCACCGGAAATGCCATCATGATGCCAATCAGCGTACCCAACGTGGCAATATTGAGGGTATCCCACATCGGCTTCCACAGCACGTTGGCATACTCCCAACGCGGTGGCATCATGCGGCTGATCAAGTCACTGCCTTGGCGGCCAGCATCCTCGACAAACACCCACATGGTGTTGTCGGAAATTGTTTTCCAGCAAAGTAGAAACAGGCTAATACCCGCCAGCCAAGCGACGTATTGCAGCCACTGAGCTCGCGTGGTGCGTCGTCGCCATACCGGCAGACCCTGCGATGAAGTTGAAACAGGCATTTAATGTCTCCACAAATGTCGGGGCCAGAAATGGCTGGCCCAGGCGGGCGTTACTGGGTCCAGCGACGGACATGGCTTGAGCTGTACTCGCATAGCAACACAATAGCGATGATGATCAGCAGAATGGCCGCCGAGGTATCGTATTCGTAGCGGCTGATAGAGGTATTCAGCGTGGCACCGATACCACCGGCACCGACAATGCCAATCACCGCCGACTCGCGGAAGTTGATATCCAGGCGATAGACAGAAAGCCCAATCAAGCGTGGCATGACCTGAGGCTGAACGGCTTGGTTAATGGTTTGCAACCAGCTTGCCCCGGTGGCGCGCACGGCTTCCACCTGGCGCCAATCCAGATCTTCAATATCTTCGGCCAACAGCTTGGCCATAAAGCCAATGGTGGCAAAGGCTAATGTGATCATCCCGGCCAACGGGCCAAAGCCGAACATCACCACAAACAGAATAGCGATAATGATCTCTTGGAAGGTACGCGACACGGCGATGATGCTGCGGCACACAAAATAGATCGGCAGCGGCGAAATATTACGCGCTGCCCCTAAACCCACCGGGATGGCTAGCAGTACCCCAATCACCGTCGAGGTGAGTGTCATGGTTAAACTTTCCAGCAAACCATCAACAATGTCTTTCTGTCGGCTAACAAAGTCGGGCTGCATAAACGCGCCCAAAAAGTTAACCGCTCGGCCAGCACCTTCGGCTACCCGCGCCCAGTTAACGTCTACCGTAGAGAGTGCCAGTATCAAATACACTACCGTCGCAATAACAATCCCCCAGCGTAAGCGGGAATCTTGTATCAACGGCAGGCGTCGCCACTGACCTTGCTTAGCCGCCTGCTGGCGCCGTTCGGCCAATGAATCCGCTGCGTTCATCGCGCGCCTCCTGCCGACAATATTGGCAATACATCGCCCGGCTGCACGGAACTGTTGGAGGTTGCTGCCACGCTCTCATCTTCATCCATTGGTTCGGGGGTGGTGTCCCACTCTTCCTCACCGTAAATCGTGGTGAGCATCTCACTATCAAGCTCACTAGGGAGACCATCAAAAACGATTTTTCCTGCGCGCAGACCGACAATACGGTCAGCAAACTGCTGAGCAAGCGCCACATCATGGATATTGATAATCGCGGCTAGATCCCGCTCAGCGCATAGCTCGCGTATCAAGCGCATGATCTGGCGTGAGGTTTTTGGATCCAGGCTTGCCGTTGGCTCATCCACCAGCAGCAGTTTGGGGCTCTGCAGCAGTGCGCGAGCAATACCCACACGTTGCCGTTGCCCGCCCGACAGCGCATCGGCACGCTTATCAATCGCGTGGGGAAGCCCTACTCTTTCTAACAACCGGAAGGCCTCAACAACCGCTTCCTGAGGGTAACGGCGTAAAAAACTTCGCCAAAAACCTACGTAACCGAGCTGTCCGGATAAGACGTTCTCCATCACGGTTAAGCGGTCAACCAGCGCATACTCCTGAAAAATCATCCCCATAGAGCGACGTGCATGACGCAACTTTTGGCCTGAGAGATTGGTGAGTTCAGTCCCTTCCAAACGAATACTGCCTTGCGTCGGCTCGACTAGCCGATTTACACAGCGGATTAGTGTGCTTTTACCTGCGCCAGACGGCCCAATTAGCGCCATCACCTGCCCTTTAGGCAACGATAACTCGATATCACTTAGCGCGCGATCCCCAGTGGGGTAGCGCTTGCCTACGCCGCTTAGTGTCAACATTTTCCTACCTCGCATGTATAGCTTAACGGCCAGAAGGGAAGCCCTCCTGGCCGAACAAAACGTGTTGGCTCAGCGATTAATCGCAGTCGTATGTCACGCCGGTAGCATCGGCGATAGTACGAATGACCGACCAGTTTTCTTCATAGGAAATGGGAATAAACTGGGATTCACCGGAGTTGGCGAATTCAGCTTCCAGAGGAGTACCTTCCCAGTCATAGCTAAAGAAGGCGTCTTGAATGCTCTGGGCAAGCTCAGGGGTCAGGTTATGTGCTAAACCGTAAGCGGTAGTGGGAAAGGTTTCCGACGTATAAAGAATCTCGTAATCACCTTCGTTAACAACGCCGCGAGCAATCATCCGAGTACCGACGGAGTTAGCAATCGCCGCTGCTTCGTAGTCTTTATTGACCACGCCAAGAATGGAGTTGTCGTGAGAACCGGAGAACGCAGTCTCATAATCTTCATCGGCTTCTAGCCCATACTCAGACATCAGCAGCGCAGAAGGCGCACGAAAACCAGAGTTTGAGGTTTCAGCCGTAAAGGCGAGCTGGCGACCGGCTAGATCTTCAACTGATTCAATGCCGCTACCGGGATAGGTGATGATCTCCATTTCGTAGCCAAAGCTACCGTCTTCAGAAGCCATCATCGTAAAAGGACGGAAACCGCCGCAGTTCACCGCAATCGGCGTACTGCCGGTATTAAAACCAGCCACATGCAAGCGGCCCGCACGCAGTGCTTCCAATTGTGCAGCGTTAGACTGAACAGGGAAGAACTGAACCCGCTTACCGGTAGCTTCTTCCAAGTGGCTCAGGAAATCGGACCATACATCGGCGTAAACAGCGGGGTCTTCTACCGGGGTATAAGCAAACACCAGCGTATCCGGATCTACCCACTGGGATTCATCCGTGGGCGCATCCGCGACCATATCGCCATCATTATCGACATAGCGCGACGAAAGATCAGCAGAGGCATTAACCGCAGCCAAGCCAAAGGCACCCGCTACGGCAGCACTGATTAAGGTACGAGTAAGCGAGAAAGAGGAAGTGTGCATAAGTCACCTAAAGGCGTTGTTAGAAGATAGCGCTATCCTGACGGCTTCAGATGACAACGGCGGGGCACTTATATGACTACTTGGTGACGTTTTTAAGAACGTACTGTGTCATTCAGCTTTCACGTAGTACGCTACTTCTATTTTCCACGGCGCTCTATAAACAGACTGTTACCTGGTATTTTTTTGGCTTGATGCTTTAGCTCACTGAGCTCTGCGGCGATATCCAGCGCCTTGCAGGTAGTCGTATCCAGAATGGGCTTCACAGCAATCGAGATACTTACGAAGGGGAAAAACGCCATCTCGTTCTGACGATTCTCGATATAAATACCTCCCTGGAGACGATCAGCCTCTTCATAGAACCCCGGCACCATCACCTCGAACGAACGCAGTATCTGGTCGCAGACGCTCTCCCAGTGTTCCAGCGGTAGCAACATCATAAAATCATCGCCGCCAATATGGCCGATGAAGCCACCGGCGCTCTCCACCTGAGCTTGTAATAAGCGTGAAAGGGAAATAATGATGTGATCGCCACGGGCGTATCCGTAGGCATCGTTAAAGGCTTTAAAGTTATCTAAATCAACGTAGGCCGCGGCAAACCCTTGCTCTGCCGCTAAATAGGCGGCGAGAGTTTCGTTAATCAATATATTGCCGGGTAAGCCGGTTAACGGATTGGCATGACGCGCCTGACGCACCTGTATCGCGGTAATCTCGCGCAGCAGGTCAACGATATTCCCCATCCCCAGGTAGTCGCCGTCGGCACTGACGATCACAAAGTCTTCCTGCTCAATATCTTGACTATCAGTTAGTTGCTGGCTCAACGTTTCAAGCGGCATATCCGCCTCCGCCACCAGCATACGAGGGTCAGCAACGTCCAATACATCCCGTTTGGCATAAAGGGCATGGCTGTAGGGGTTGGTAAACAGCGTTAAAAAGGTATTGCGACGCACCACTGCAATGGGCTTTCCGTGCGCTACCACGGCGACACAACGCAAACTAGGGTATTGGCGAAATCGGTCTGCGACGATCGGCACCGTACAATCTGTCGTTACCGCATCGGTGGTGCGCAGGATGGAGCGGGCCGTACGCCCTGCCGGGCTTTTTAATTGGGTGGTCGCGGGCAGCAGCATATTGAGCTGCAAAGGTGGCTGCTGACTAGGTCGGGCAAAGTAGAAGCCTTGCAGCAGAGCTAACCCACGATCCAGCTCCCATAAGCAGAGGTGCTCAGCTGCGGTTTCTACCCCTTCGGCAATCAACTGGCAATCCAGACTGCGCGCCACATCAAGAATCGAACGTAAAAATTCGCGCTTGGCGGGTTCTTTATCGATCCCGGAAATAAAGTGACGATCAAGTTTAACGAAATCGGGCCGCAGCTCCGACCAGTGCCGTAGGCTTGAATGCCCGGCCCCCAAATCATCTAGCGCTACCTGAAACCCCATGTCGCGGTAGTGGGCGACCGCTTGGCGCATGAGCTCGTAGTCGTGAATGGGCACGTGTTCGGTGAGTTCAATCACCACACGCTCAGCAGGCAAGCCACTCTCACGGATAAAGCCAAGCGTTAAGCCTTCGCGAAAGTCGCGCTCAACGATAGTAAGTGGCATCACGTTAAGAAATAGCAAGCCCGGCAGTTCGAGCTCAGCAAAGCGGCGGATCGCCAAACGTCGGCAGAGCAGATCCAGTTCCACTAACTGCCCCGTTTGAGTGGCCACATCGAACAGTCGTAACGGCGAATGCAGCGGCGATGTTTTAGGCCCACGAATCAGCGCTTCGTAACCATAAATCGCCTGCTGATTAGCATCTACAATGGGCTGAAAGAGAACATGCAGCTCTTCTGCTGCAATAATGTGATTAAGCCACTGCGTTTCTTGTGTGGTCATTTGCCTGATGCCGTGTTGAGTAACCTTCCCTGGTAATTAAGGGAAGGCTGCAAGCGTGCGTCATTTTCATGACGCTATTATGACTAATAGCAGGCTGGCGCTGACTAGCCCCTTTACTCAATGGGCTATGAAAGAGGCATATCAGGCGGAGGAAACACCACGTCGCTGCCGTTCACATCAAGCTGGCGAATATCGATTGGTCGGCCCTTTTCATCCAGTGTCACTAAACCAATGCCACTGCCATTCCATAGCCGCTCTCCTGAGCTTGCGCGATCAGGGTCGCGGGGGTGAACGCTTAACTTACGGCGTTTGGTAAACCAGTTGAGTGGCGACCGGGGGGCGTAGAGCCAGCGGTTTAGCCGGTCAAACGTATTGAGCAGCTGCTTAGGAAAGGTATTTTTGATTCCGCTTGAGGTGATCTGCCACAGATGAGGCGCCCCCTTTTGGCGACGCACAAGAATGTCGTAGACAAACGAATAGTGTACGTCTCCTGACAAAATCACATAGTTGCCCGGCGTTTTGGAGTGCTGCCAAATCTGCAGCAGCGTATTGGCCGCGCCACGGTGGGCCATCCAGTTTTCGGCATCGACCACCAGCGGCTTACCCGCAAGAGTAAAGAGCTTTTGAATACCTTCAATTAATTTGACCCCAAACATCGGTGCGGGGGAAATAATCACGGCACTTTTAGCCCCCAACAACGCCTGCTGCATCTCCATCAGCGCCTCCCAATCCATCAGGCCTGAAGGGCGCGTTGGGCTGCGTTCGCTGCGCCAACGGCGGGTGCGGGTATCCAGCACAATCAGCGTAGGCGTGCCGGGCACCTGAAACTCCCAACCCTGAAAACGCAGCAGCCGCTCGATAAAACCATCTTGCTCCGGGCATACCAGCGGCCGGTGACCATCGCGTAGTAGCGTCGCAGCGTGATGCACTAACGCATTCAATTTATCCGGTTCATTACCCCACGCTTGGCAGAGCAGATACGCGATCAAGGCGTTGCCAATGATGCGCTTAGAGAACGGGTGGCCATAGGCACAGCGCTCCCACTCAGCCGTCAGGTTCCAGTCATCCGTGACGTCATGGTCATCAAAGATCATCAGGCTGGGCAGGTGCGCCATTAACCGCGCGCACTGGGGTAATCTTTCGACAAATGAATCGATCACCGCCTGCTCTTGGCGATATAGCTCAGCCTCTTTGTCATCGAGTGCCGGTGATGTGGGCGCAATAACCTGCCACGCCACGGGCGACCACACCAAACAGTACATCGCCAGCATTTCAGCCAGCGTCATCAAATGGTTGTGAGCATTCGCCGAGGTAAATACTGGCTTTTTGACCCCGCCGAAAAAGCGCTCGCGCAGCGCCACGTTACTGGTCACATCGGGCAGCAATTCTGCACGGCGGTAATAGCTCTCAGGCGAGCGGTAGAGTGCCTGGCTATCGCCTACCGTGGCCCCTTCCAAATGCTCATCGACCAACCCTAGCTTTTCAATCAAAGCGTGCACTGCACGCAGCATTGGCCCGGCCACGTCGTCGGCGTAAACCTGATCGCCGGTCATCAGCAACCACGCGGGCCACTCGGTGGGTTTTGATTGCTGCTCGGCAAGCCAGCTATCTGCGCGCACCAGTCCATCAGCGCTTTCGTGATGCGGTTTACGGCAAGAGCCATGCATCAACCGATGATGGCGCGATGCAATTACAAAAGCGGGATAAGCGGCACCGTCATAGCAGAGCCACGGCGCCCACTCAGGCAACGAGCGCCAAGCGCCGGTGAGGGTTTCTACCTGAAGGTCGTACTCAATGCGCTCATCGCAAGGCAACGGCGCGGCAGGCTCAACATCAATCAGGTACATAAAGGCGCGTTGGCCTAGAGCAAGGCACTGCTGATGGTGCACCAAGCCGATGGATTGAGCCTCACGCTGCCCCGGGCGCAGCACCAGGATCATATTCAGTGGCCGAGTTGCGACGACCCAAAGCACCAGCCGGGTGGTGCTGATGCGCCTTAACAGGGGGCCAACTAAAATATCGGGCAGCATATCCGTGTGATTCATCCAGTCCGTTATCCATGCGCCACGATGGGCAATTCCACCACCACTTCTAACCCACCAGCGTTTCCGCGAGTAAGGTGCATATGGCCGTTATAGAGAGAGACCAGATCGGTGACGATCGCCAGCCCCAAACCACTGCCAGAGCGCTGCTCATCTAAGCGCTTACCGCGCTGCACTGCCTGTTGGCACTCTACTTCCGACATCCCAGGTCCATCATCGCTGACGGTTAAGACCACTTGCTGCTCTTTAACCTGTATGTTCAGATGCACATCACTGTGTGCCCAGCGCAGCGCATTATCCATTAAATTACCGATTAACTCTTGGGTATCTTGGTCATCCATATGCACTTTTACATCACGCTGCCAGGTTTGACGCAGCGCAATACCTCGCCGCTGGGCTAACCGGGCCAAGCCATTCAGCAACGGCGCTAAGGTGGTATGTAAATCAATCGGTGCAAAGCGGGCGCCCTCTCCCGCGGCAGAGGCACGCGCTAAATGATGGCGCACAGCGCTATCTACCCGGGCTAGCTCAACTTCCCAAGCGGCACGGCTGGCTTCGGGCAGTTGACGTAGCTGGAGGCGCATGACACTTAAGGGTGTTTTCAGGGCGTGGGCAAGGTTGCCGGCAGTATGGCGCCCCCGCTCAATCAATCGCTGATCGCGGGCGAGTACCGCATTCATTGAGGTCGCTAGCGCTGCCAACTCTTCGGGTAAGCGGGTATCCAACTGCTCAGCGCGCCCCTGCTCCACATCGTGCAGGTTAGCGCGCATACGCCGTAGTGGCGCCAGCCCCCAGCGGACTTGCAGGGCTAATACACCGAGTAGCAAGATGGCCAGCCCCACTAAACCACCCCATAACAGATGCTGAAAGTCGCGGATATCGCTGACTAACACATCATCCCGGGCGGCCACACTGATATGCAGCGGCGCTTCTAATGGCGCAAGATAAATGTCGCGCTCCACCACCCGCAAAGACTGCCCTCGTGGCCCGGTCAACGAGCGTGCACTAAGGTTTTCATTTTCGATCACCGGCAGACGTTGATCCCACAGTGAGCGTGAGGCCAGGGTATGCTGATCACTATCGGTAATTTGCCAGTACCAACCGGAATAGACATGATCAAAACGCGGGTCGCCCAGGGCACGATCATGGACAAGCTGCTGCCCAATAGCGTCATAGGTGACCCCCGCAATGATGACGTTAAGCGTGGCTTCAAGGCGTTCATCAAAGGCTTGCGTCGCGGCGGTGCGGTAGTGGTGGGAAAGCAGCGCGCCAGCGATGGGTAGAGCGAGGCCCACCATCAATAGCACGGCTAGCAGCAGCCTTATGCTGATGGAACGCCTTCCCCAACGACCTACCCACCGGTGACGCCACGCTTGTTTCGTTTGACTCATTCGACGGCAGGCTCTTCTGCTAACAGCCGATAGCCTTGACCACGCTGGGTAACAATTCGCCAACTGCCCAGCTTGCGACGCAGACGGCTGACCTGAACATCAATCACATTAGAATCTGGCTCATGGTCGCGGTCATAAACGTGCTCCGAAAGCTCAGTACGGCTCACCACCCGGGGTGCGGCATGCATTAAATAGCCAAGTAGGCGCGTTTCTTGGGCGGTCAATCCCACCGGGAGACCGGCTAATGTGACGTGCTGGGTGTGCGTATCCAGACTAAGCTCACCCACTTTAAGCACAGGGTGCGCGTGGCCGTGGCTGCGCCGCACCAGGGCACGTAACCGAAACAGCACTTCAGCCGATTCGAAGGGCTTGGTGACATAGTCATCCGCACCGGCGGTAAATCCTGCCGCTTTATCGGCCCAACGCTCACGGGCAGTCAGAATCAATACCGGCAGATCAATACCATCTTCCCGCCATGCAGCAAGCCAGCGAGTACCGTCACCATCGGGCAGGCCCACATCTAAAATCAGCGTGTCGTAGGCTTCAGTGCGCACTAAAAAATCGGCGTCCTGACCTGTAGCGGCATGCTCTACCAGCCACTCCCCGTCGCGCAATGCTTGACTTAGCTCGCGAGCGAGCGCCTGGTCGTCCTCTACCAGTAAACACTTCATTGGCTAGCTGACCTTATGTATGTGTCATCACTTGGATAGCAACATTAGCGACGCATATCATTGATACGCACCCCCTCAATCGACATCAATTGGCCGGTGTGACCATCAAATTCAAACTCCACCACTTGGCCTTGGGGGCCGAGCAGTTTAATTTCGTACTCTACGTAGCCTCCTTCCCGCTCTACCTCAACTTCGAGCACGTCACCAATATAGTGGGCTTCGAGCCAATCCAGGATAGTTTCCAGGGGAACAACTTCGCCCCGACGAACTTCGCCATGCAGCGACTCCCAGGATTGGTCGCCCACCGCACTACCCACCATCCCTATTGCCAACAACCCTCCCAACAGCATGCCGGCGACGCTGCGTCGACAGCGGCGCTGGAAGCTGAGCAGGAATTTCATAGGATGGCATCGAGTGTTTTTCATCGTGTCAGGATGCCAAAGGCAACATGAACGTTAGATGAACAGTTTTGTCAGCTTAAGGACAGTATCGCGGTGGTATAAATTCCCTGTCGCATTTGCTGAATGACGTTCGTTATGTAAAGCAAAGCGTTATATCAAGCAAAGATACGCCACACAAAGAAGGAATTTGATATGAATACCATGAAAAAAATGCTGCTGATCCCTACCTCTGCCCTGCTACTTGCCGCCGGCAGCGCCCAGGCAGATTATGCGCCTATTGATAGCATCGACAATATACTGACCCATGCAGCCGAGTACGGCTTCACTCAATATGAAGAGATCCAAGTGAAAAGCCGTGGACGCGCTGAAGTAGAAGGCTGGCTTGATGACGAGTGGTACGCCGACGTCGAATTCTCTATCGACAACGGAGAAATGTTAAAGGAAGAGCGTAAACGTTTGATTACCGGTGCATGGGGCATGAGTGAAGAGGATGTCCGCCAAGCCCTTAACGTTGCTCAGGCAGAAGGAATGACGGAGTTTGAAGAGATCGACATTGATAAGAGCGGCATGATTGATATTGAAGGTCGTGATGAAAATGGTCGCGAGCTAGACGTCAGCCTGCGCCAGGGTAGCGATCAAGTGAGCTCTATTGACCGCGACTAATGTGACCGCGTCACATTAAATAGCCGTAAACACTTAGCGGTTAATTTTAGCGCATTGCGGGCTCCCTTATGGGAGCCCGCTGCGGCTCAAGCCTCCTAACGGCAGTCTTGGCAATTACCCCGCGCCATGATCGCTTCCGCAATACGCTCAATGCCCTGGCGATAGGCAGCCTGGCGGTATGTCACATCGTCTGTTTCCGCGCGCTTTAATACCTTGCTCGCCTCTTCACCCAGCAGCATGTCTAGCCGTTCATTGACCTCCGCTTCACTCCACCTCTCTCCAGCGCGGTTTTGCAGCCACTCGAAGTAGCTAACGATCACTCCCCCAGTGTTGGCTAATACATCTGGCAGTATCGGCACATCGCGCTGGGCGAGAGATTGGTCGGCATCGCTGGTCAGCGGTCCATTGGCGATTTCCAGAATGGCGCCCGCTTTCACCTCATCTACATTGTCGCAATGGATTTGGTTTTCCAGTGCGGCTAAGGCGAGCACGTCTACTTCAAGGGCTAAAAGCTCTTCGCTTTTAAGCGGCTTACCCGTTTTGCTATCTGACAATTTACCGTGCTTGGTTTTATCCTCTTTGGCTTTCTCAATATCCAACCCATCAGCATTGTAAATTGCGCCGCTGGAATCAGACACTGCTACAACCCGGTAGCCACGTTCGCTGGCTAAGCGGGCAAAGTAATAAGCCGCGTTGCCAAACCCTTGCACAGCGATGGTCGTCTCTTCAGGTTTTCGTTCTTCACGCTCGGCCCACAAGTCGAGGACTTTTAACGCACCGCGACCTGTCGCGGCCACTCGCCCTGGTGAACCGCCTAATGGTAATGGCTTACCGGTTATTGCGGCAGGCGCTTGGGCACGTACGATATGTTCGTACTCATCTATCATCCAGCCCATCACCGTGGCATCGGTATTAACATCTGGCGCGGGAATATCGCGATCGGGCCCCATAATATCGGCAATGGCACGAATATAGCCACGTGCTAGCCGCTCTCGCTCTAATGATGACAGCGACTTGGCATCTACTTGGACGCCTCCTTTGCCGCCCCCGTAGGGCAAGCCAACAACGGCACACTTCACGGCCATCCAGAAGCTTAGCGTGGTGACTTCGTGCTGATTAACATCAGGGTGAAAGCGAATACCGCCTTTGGCAGGGCCAAGGCTGGTATCGTATTGTACTCGCCATGCAGGAAAGGCCTTTAAACTGCCATCATCCATACGCACAGGAATGCTCACCTGTAGCGAAAGGCTCGGCTGCATAAGCCGTGCCTGGGCATCAGGGTGAATATCAAGCGCTTTGAATACATCTACCAGCCGCGAACGGGCGTCTTCAAATAGCGCCGCGCCAATTTCCGGCGTTAACGCTTGTGGGGCCGTCTGTTCAACCTGCTTTTGGGGCACCTGCTTCTGGTGTTGGCTCTTTTTAGGTTTAGCCTTTTGCTTTTTATTGCCCATTCAATGCACTCCTTGTGCTTGGCTCAGGGTAAGACGTTCAGAAAATAATGTGAAAACGTGCTTACAGCGTAGCAGTTGGCCTTCCGTTGAGCTGTTTACCTTGTGAAATTGTTGTTTTTTCCCACACTTAGAACAACTGCATGGATGCCAAGGAGAAATGTCAGTGAGCCCGATGACCCAACAAGCCCTCCGCTGGGGGAGCGTTTACTGCGTACTTGCCCTACTGCCAATGGGATGGCTGCTATTTTCACCGCCTACTGCACGCAGTTGGGCAGGTGAATTTTCGATCATGCTCGGTATTTTGGCGTTGAGCGTAATATCGTTACAAGCGTTAATATCTGGCCGCCACCGTTGGTTTGCCCACGGGGTAGGCTTTGACAATGTGCTCCAGTTTCACCGCCAAATCGGCATTGGCGCCCTGTGCTTAGTGCTGGCACACCCCATTATTCTGCTGATTGCTCACCCTGACCTTATTCATTACCTAGACCCGCGGGACGAAACACTGCGCGCCTTGATGCTAATGGCCCTTATTGCCGCCACCCTGACGTTGGTCATCAGCTCACTATGGCGCACCCGCTTTGGTTTGTCTTACGAATGGTGGCGGCTAATTCACGGCGGGTTAGCGCTGTTTATTGTCGCTGGCGGGCTAGGGCATGCACTTATGGCGCAGCGCTATACCCAAGGGGCGACCACTTCGTTAGGCTTTGGGCTGTTAATTTTGCTACCCATCGGGCTAGTGGTGGAAACACGCCTAATACGGCCATGGCGAATGCGCAAACGCCCGTGGCGAGTGGTCGATAACCAGTTAGAACATGGCGAAACCAGCACGCTAGTATTAGCGCCTGAAGGCGATCATCGGTTTACCTTTCAACCCGGTCAATTTTTCTGGATTACGCTAGGTGATTCACCTTTTTCGCTGCAGCAGCACCCCTTCTCACTTTCGTCATCAGCGGCCCAAGATGGTCAACTGGCATTCAGCGCGAAACAGCTAGGTGACTTTACCCGGCAACTACCCAAGGTAAGCCCCAATACGCGGGCATTTATTGAGGGGCCTTATGGTGCATTTATCGCTAATCCAGATAACGCCTCGGGGATTGTGATGATGGCGGGCGGCATTGGCGTGACGCCGTTTATGAGCATGTTGTACACCTTCCGTGATCGTAACGTTCAGATCCCCCTTTGGCTGGTTTACGCTAATCCCACCTGGCAAGAAGCCACCTTTCGCGAAAGTTTAGAGGCGTTAGAAGAGCAGCTGAACTTGACCGTGATACACGTTATTTCTGACCCACATGACGGCTGGGAAGGAGAGACCGGCTATGTGGACCAAGCACTAATTGAGCGCTGCCTGCCCCAAGACGACAAGCAGCGCGACTACTTTATTTGCGGACCAGACCCAATGATGAATGCCGCTGAAGGCGCCTTGATTCACCTGAGCATTGCCCCGACGCGGATTTTTTCTGACCGCTTTGATATTGTTTAAGGAACTGACCATGTTGCACCACTACGCACGCTACGCCGGTACCGGCGTGATGATTTTATTAGTTGCTATCGCGCTGCTTGCCGCGCGCTGGCTGCAGTAATTACCAGCCGTATGGACTATGTAGAGGGCGTGCATGAGGCACTTGTGCCTGCGGCTATTCGCGACCTTGCTTGGCTTATTGCCACACCCTCGCGGAGCTAGGACTAACGGGTCATGTTGAAAGATGGCTAACCGTACAAGCAGCAGCGCCTTTAAACGCGCTAAACGGCAGCCGGGCGACGCGTATGGGCCACTACCATGAACATCTGTGGCATACGCTTTTAGATCGTGCGCCAAATACGCGACTGTTAGCCCGTAACGTGCGCATCACCCGCAAGCGTAATACGCTGGGCGAACTGGATATGCTCTACCGCACGCGGGATAATTCAGCACCGGTACATTTGGAAGTCGCTATTAAGTTCTTTCTGGGACTTCCTGAAGGACCTGGTGCACTCACCAGTCAGAGCCGCTGGATCGGCCCGGGGGGGCTTGATAGCCTAGCGATTAAGTGCGCTCATCTTCGCCGTCATCAACTACCACTTTCGACCACCTTACCTGCGCTGGAGACGCTTGCCCACTGGCTCGCGCCAAGAGATCTTGGCATTTCTGCTATGGGTTTAGCCGAGCAGCTTATCCAGCGATTGGCGATGCCGGGGGTGCTGTATTACCCCTGGCACGCTGAGATGCCACCGCCGGAAGGGGCGACAGCCGATCATCGCCGGGGAAGGTGGTGTTTTTTAAGCGATTGGCCTGAGCTGGTAGCTCGATTAACTGAACAACCCAGGGTTGCGCGGCTGGAAAAACCCCACTGGTTAGCGCCGCCGAAGAGGGAGGTGTTTCGCCCTGTGGCGGAGGTGCTGCCTGCCATAATTGATAAGGTTCACACCTGGCGCTCACCGCAGCAGGTGATGCTGCACTGCCCAGAAAAAGCGCACTATGAGCGGCTATTTATAGTGCCTGATGACTGGCCGCGACAAGTGCCTCTACCGCCCCGCATTCGAGATTAAATAACCACTTTCCCGCCTAAATGACTACCAAGTTATCGCGGTGAATCAGCTCATGGGCTTCCACATAGCCTAGGATAGCTTCAATTTGGTGGCTGGGCTGACCCGCCAGCAAGCGCGCCTCATCAGCGCCGTAGTTCACCAGCCCTTTGGCCACGGATGCACCCTGCTCGTCCACACACACCACCATATCGCCACGTTTAAAGCTGCCCTGCACATTGCGCACGCCAACCGCCAACAGGCTAGAACCTTTATCGCGCAGCACTTTGACTGCTCCCGCATCCAACACCAGCGTACCGCGCACCTGCAACTGGCCTGCTAACCAGCGCTTACGCGCCGCGATGGGTACTTGGTCAGGTCGCAGCAGCGTGCCAAGTGCCTCACCTGCCATTATCCGGTTGATAACATCGGGCTGACGGCCGCTGGCAATGATCGTTACCGCACCGGAGCGCGCCGCTAACTGCGCCGCACGTACCTTGGTGCTCATACCACCTCGTCCAAGCGCTCCGCCACTTCCCGCCACGGCAGCTAAGCGCGGGTCATCGGCGCGCCCTTCGGCAATCATCTGGGCATTCGGGTTATGGCGTGGGTCGGCGTCAAACAGACCTTCCTGATCGGTGAGCAACAGCAGCGCGTCCGCCTCCAAGAGATTAGCGACCAGCGCCCCTAGGGTGTCGTTATCACCAAAGCGGATCTCATCGGTGACCACGGTATCGTTTTCATTGATGACCGGCACTACGCGCATCTCGACCAGCGTGCGCAGCGCAGAAAGCGCATTGAGGTAGCGCTTGCGATTGGAAAGGTCGTCATGGGTAAGCAGAATCTGCGCGGTGAGCATGCCGTGGCGAGCGAAGTGTTGCTCATAACACTGGGTTAAGCCATTTTGGCCGACCGCAGCAGCAGCCTGCAGCTCATGCACGGCGCTGGGGCGCACTTGCCAGCCCAGGCGCACCATGCCAGCAGCCACGGCGCCGGAAGAGACCAGCACCACCTCAATGCCTTGCTGATGCAAAGCGGCGATTTGATCCACCCAGCCACCAATGGCGGTTTCATCCAGGCCACGGCCATCGTTGGTGAGTAGCGCACTGCCGATTTTGACGACGACCCGTCGCGCACGGGTTAGCGCGCTGCGCCCTAGAATGTGCTCGTTACTTTCCATGCCACCCCGCCTCAATCAAACACTTATAACTTAAACAGTCGCTTACAAAAAGGGCCGCGCGAACGCAGCCCCTTTCTAGCTTCTTACCTAAAGCTTACTACCGAATGCACCCGTTAAATACCACTAAGGGGCGTATTCGACTTCAACATCATAATCATCATCGTCGAAGTCTTCGTCATCTTCATCGTCGCGATTACGCCGACGCCCCAGACGCGCTTCGGTGCGAGCAACCGACTCTTCTTCCATGCGGCGGCGCATCTCTTGCTCACGGGCCAGCGCTTCTTCATCTTCATTCTCAAGGCGACGCTGCTCGGTCAACCAGCGGTAGGCTGCTTGAACCAGCTTATCCGTACCATCGCTGCTGATCGCAGAAATACGGAACACCGGGCCTTCCCAGTTAAGCGCTTGAATAATTTCCTGGGCACGCGCTTCGCGCTCATCTTCCGGCAGCAGGTCAAACTTGTTTAACACCAACCAGCGCGGGCGCTCAGAAAGCGCCGGTGAAAACTGCCCCAGTTCATGAACAATCGCTTTTGCCGCTTCCACCGGATCGGACTCATCAAACGGTGCCACATCCACCACATGAAACAGCAACCGCGTGCGTGTCAGGTGCTTTAAAAAGCGCAGCCCTAAACCAGCACCTTCAGACGCACCTTCAATCAAGCCAGGGACATCGGCCATCACGAAGTGTTCGTGCATACCCAGCTTCACGACGCCTAAGTTAGGCACCAATGTCGTGAACGGATAGTTGGCGACCTTCGGCTTGGCAGCAGACACCGAACGAATCAACGTTGATTTACCCGCGTTGGGCATGCCCAGCAGGCCAACATCGGCCATGACCTTCATTTCCAGACGCAGATTACGGCGATCGCCGTCTGTACCAGGCGTGGTGCGGCGTGGCGCGCGGTTGGTCGAGGATTTAAAGTGGATGTTACCCAAGCCACGTCGACCACCTTCGCCTACCAATACCACCTGGCCAATTTCAGTCACATCGGCGATGACTTCCAGGGTGTCTTCATCAATCACCGTGGTGCCTACCGGCACTTTGACGTGCAGATCTTCCCCAGCTTTGCCGCTCATTTGACGGCCCATGCCGCCCTGACCGTTTTGCGCTTTATAGAAGCGCTGGAACTTAAAATCGATCAGGGTATTAAGCGCATCGTCACCAATCAGGTAAACGCTGCCACCATGACCGCCATCGCCCCCATCGGGGCCGCCCCTGGGCACATATTTTTCGCGGCGAAAGCTCAGACAGCCATTGCCGCCTTTGCCCGCCTCAACAATAATCGAGGCTTCATCGACGAACTGCATTGGTTTCTCCCGGCCGCTTCCGCCGCCCTAATATGCAATCCCCTTTTCCACCTGAATGGTTAAAAAAGGGTTTTAACTGACAAAAAAGCCCCGCCATAGCGGGGCTTTTCTTACGCAGCACTCGTTTATGCAGAAACGATGCTAACGAACTTGCGGTTTTTAGGACCTTTGGTCTCAAACTTCACAAAACCATCGCTCAGCGCGAACAGCGTGTGATCGCGACCTAGGCCAACGCCAGTGCCCGCGTGGAAACGCGTGCCGCGCTGACGCACGATGATGTTACCTGCAGTCGCCGCTTGGCCACCGAAGAGTTTTACACCTAAGCGTTTAGACTCGGAATCGCGACCGTTACGCGTGGAGCCAGCTGCCTTCTTATGTGCCATTGCAAAATCCTCCTAAGGGAATTGGCTGCTTACGCAGAAATTCCAGTAATTTTGACTTCAGTGAACCACTGGCGGTGGCCCTGACGCTTCATGTGGTGCTTCCGGCGACGGAACTTGATGATGGTTACTTTATCGCCGCGTCCGTGGGAAACCACTTCAGCAGAAACTTTAGCACCACCGATCATCGGCGCACCAATGTTGAAGTCATCGCCGTCTGCGACCATCAGCACTTCGTCAAACTCAATCGTTTCGCCGGTCGCGACTTCGATTTTCTCAAGCTTGAGGGTTTGACCTTCTTGAACGCGGTACTGTTTGCCACCGCTTTTAATAATTGCGTACATGTCGCTCTCCGGACTTGTCGTTAATGTCAGTTACGCCCCGCGCAACCAACGCTCATCGCCTTCCGCTCTTATCGACCTGCTGCGAGTGGCGCCCCTTTTGGAGCCATCTGACAGGGAGCATGATGAGTGGGTCGCGGATTATAGCGACTATCGCTGCTTACCACAAGACTAATGGTCACTGTCAATGGCCAATGATGGTTAATGCAGCGCCATCACGCTGGCGATACCGCAGCCTGTGTCTTGACGCCCAACAGACAGCCCCATAGCATGACCCCAACGCATGACCATAACGACTCCACAACTACGAGCGGCTCTTACCGCTTTCACCTGCCGCGATGAACGGATCCCATGACCGCTAACGTCTCCCCAGCCAAGCCTGTCAGCTCAACGCCTTCACCGCTGCACGCCGTGGTGGCCGATGACTTCGCAGCCGTCAACCGGACGATTGTCGAGCAACTCAGCTCCAAAGTGCCGCTGGTCGAAACAATTGGCCAGTACATTACCGAAAGTGGCGGCAAGCGCCTGCGCCCTTTATTAGCCCTGCTGGCAGCACGCTCACTCAACTATACCGGCGACAAACATATCCCGCTGGCCACGTTGATTGAATTTATGCACACCTCCACGCTGCTGCACGACGATGTGGTGGATGAATCGCACATGCGGCGCGGTAAGAAAACCGCCAACGACGCATGGGGTAATGCCCCTTCCGTGTTGGTAGGTGACTTCCTTTATGCCCGCTCGTTTCAAATGATGGTCGATGTAGGCTCAATGCGCATTATGGCGATCCTTTCAGCCGCCACCTGCATCATCGCGGAAGGTGAAGTGCTGCAGTTGACCAACATCGGCAACCCCAGCATTTCTGAAGAAGACTACTTCGAGACTATCCTGGGCAAGACCGCCATGCTGTTCGAAGCGGCTTCCCATAGCGGCGCGGTGCTGGCAGAAGCCACCCCAGAGCAGGAACACGCCCTTCAATACTATGGCCGCTACCTCGGCTTAGCGTTTCAGCTAATTGACGACCTGCTCGACTACCAAGGCGATGCCGAAGCCATGGGCAAAAATGTCGGTGACGACTTAGCCGAAGGCAAGCCAACCCTGCCGCTGATCCACGCGATGGAGCAAGGCACGCCGGAACAGGCCAAGCTGATTCGCCAAGTGATTCGCGACGGCGGCCTTGAGCAACTGGATAGCGTACTGGAAATTGTCCACGCCACCGGCGCACTCGACTACACTCGCCAGCGGGCCGAAGAGATGGCCGACAAAGCCCTTGCACAGTTAGAGGCACTACCACCGAGCGTTTATCGCGACAGCATGGCCCAACTGGCACGCTTAGCCGTTGATCGCAAAGCATAAAAATTCGCTCATCGCGTTGTCTAAGGCTTGAAAAAACACCTTCGGATAAGTATGATCCACCTCCGTTATTGAGAGCAGATCATTAAGCCTCAGCAACATGTCGGAATATAGCTCAGCTTGGTAGAGCGCTGCCTTCGGGAGGCAGAGGTCGCAGGTTCGAATCCTGCTATTCCGACCAAGAATTCTATGAAAGACGGCCACTTAGCTAATATAGCAGGTGGCCGTTTTTTGTTGGGTTGAGGCTAGGTGCCATATAGGTGCCAGCCGTCAGAAATTCTTTTATCTATTTTCCTGTTTAAACACTTAACGATAAGTTTTAGCTAGCCTCTACTTGAGAGCCATCCTGAGGGCCGCTAATGCGATCCCGCCCACTACGCTTCGCCTGATAAAGCGCATCGTCGGCGTCTTTAAGCAACAATGAAAGAGTTTCCGAATCGACAATTTCTCGGCTGGCAAGCCCCATGCTTAAGGTCACCCACCCAGAGTCTGTCAAAGGATGCGGGATGGCACTTTCGCGTACACCATTTCTGATCCTCTGGGCCACCTGTTGAGCGAGAGATAGTGGAGCTCCCAGCATCAAAACGAGGAATTCATCACCACCCAATCTTATCGGATAGGCCTCGCTCACTCTTAGGCTGCTTCGAATTACCTGGGCCACCTGCTGCAAACAATAGTCACCCTGCAAATGGCCCAAGGTATCGTTGTAGGGTTTGAACTGATCAATATCGATCATCAATGCAGTTACTTGAAAATGGAGCCCCTTACTCAACAAAATATCGCGCAAACGCTCTAGGGCCCTGCGATTGCCCATATCCGTTAGTAGGTCGGTTTCCGCCTTGACCAGCGCATTCTGGTATTCCTGCTTTAAAGCAGTCGTAATGTTCTTTGACTGGGTGATGTCCACACCAATACCTAGCAGGCCGACACCCTGAATCAGGGTTTCCGTCATTAACAGCCAGCGGCCGTCCCATGCGTCAATTTCAAATTGGCGGTAAGGTTGCACGCGACGCTTTGCTAGTGCCGTACGAATCCACAATTCAAGGTCATCTGCCTCGACAATCAGCCCCTGGCCCTTGGCATGATTGTCACGCACGATATCCGGCCAGAAGAGGTGTGCCCCCTGGGCATAGCAGATAAGGTCATAGTAGTGTGCATTCCCATAAAGCAGCCAATCCTGGTCATCGAACAGGGAAATTGCTGCGCCACTATTATCAAACAGGCGGGCCGCCACTGGCAAAATGTGTGCTAGTGGGTCGGAATTATCATTCGACGAAAACGTCACGATATCTGCCCCTGCAGTGCTGTGTTGTGCTGTACTTTCAGCTATAACAGATAGACTCCAACAAGCCTATTAGATAAACGATAGTACCGCCCTCTTCAAACCGCTTTGAATTCCTATCACCAAAGCCAAACACAAGAAGCGTAAGCCTATTTCCAGCCGCGCAGCCAACGCATGACGGTTACTGAATGCGAGAACTCTTGGCTTCATCGAGTCAATTAGCTTGGGTTCGGAAGCGAATACCTAGCCTGCTAACAACTATGCTACGATTAGCATCTATGCTTTGAACCCTCCTCTTAACTTTTGATGTGGAAGCAGACCATCAACCATTTAGCTCATATTAAGGCCGTACTCCTCTTCGCTAGCACCATGACAGTGATGTCGGGGGCGATTATCGCACCTGCCCTGCCGGGTATTAGCCGTAACTTTCCTGATCAGCCCCAGGTCATCATTCAGTTGATCCTGACTATACCTGCGCTGATGATTACGCTGTTTAGCCCGTTAATGGGTTATTTGGCCGATAGGTTTGGACGCAAGAAACTGCTGCTGATGATGCTTTTTATCTACGGTTTTGCGGGCGTTTCAGGCTTTTTCATCGACCGAGTGGATCTGCTGCTGAGCTCTCGCGCACTAATGGGAATAGCGGTGGCGGGCATTCTTAGCATTAGTACCACCTTGGTGGGGGATTATTTCGATAGTGCCGAACGCGCGCGCTTTTTAGGGCTGCAAAGCAGTTGCATGGCGTTGGGCGGGGTTATCTTTATTAATCTGGGCGGGATACTTTCCGACTGGAGCTGGCGAGGGCCTTTTTTACTCTACTTAACCGGCGTTCTGCTACTACCCTACGCCTGGGCAATGCTTAAGGAACCCCGCATTCAGAGTACGGTTAACTCAAGCATGACCGATGCCCCCGCCAAGGTGGATTATGGGCGCACCGGGCTTGCCTATTTTATCGCCATGATCAGCATGGCGATGTTTTATATGTTCCCCGCCCAGCTGCCCTTTTTGCTCTCTCAGCAAGGCCAGATCAGTGGCATGGCAATCGGAATTGCGCTCTCCATGTCAGCTCTAACGGCAAGCATCATTGCCTTTGGCTATGGCTACTACAAGCCGTTTTTGTCGGTGATGACGATCTATATCTTAGGATTCTTGCTGGCGGCCAGCGGTTTTTTGATCGTGGGATTCACCCAAAGCTATGCCATGGCCATTGTCGGTGCGGCGATTTCCGGTTTTGGTTTAGGCGCTTTTATGCCCAATACCACGACATGGCTGATGCGCATCACTCCTCAACGAGTGCGTGGTCGGGTATTTGGCGGCTTTACCTCGACCTTCTTTTTTGGCCAGTTTATCTCTCCGGTGGTGGTCGCCCCCGCCGTGATTTGGCTCGGCTCACTGCGTAGCGTGTTTATCGCCATGGCGGCGATCTGCTGCCTGTTCGCCGTCGCCCTGACTATTTTAAGCAAAACGACGCTCCAGGCAGACAGCAAGCTTTAAGCTGGCGGGTGGAGCAGCCCCACGGTACTGACTAAAATCAGCACCGCGCCCAGCACCCGGAAAAACAGCCCGGTGTCTGCTTTGAGCATATAGCGGTGGGCTTTCTCGCCGACCAAATGGCCAATAAAGGCACAGGGCAGCAGCCACAGCTGATGGATTAACTGTAGGTCTACCCCCGCAATCAAGAACGACACCATCTTGATCACCACCAGGATAAACCACAGTACAAACATGGTATCCCGCAGTTGTTCTTTAGCCACATGAACGGCAAATACCGCCACAATCAGCGGGGCGCCAATCAATGAAGTGCCGCTCACATACCCCCCAAGCGCCAGCAGCACATAGTCCACATACTTGTTCTTGCTCTTAAATGGCCGGTTCAGTACGTAGCCAATGGCATAGATGATCACAATGCCGAAAATGATGCTGGTCATCACCTGGGCGGGCAGTGTTAATAGACCCACCACCCCAATAAGCTTGGGGATTATCATTATTTTCAGTGCCTTGCGTAAATATACCCAATCGATATTACTTTCAGCCGAGTGAGTGGCACTACCCTCTTTCTGCAGTTGACGATGCCCATTCCAGGCAATCCAACTGGAGAAAATCAGCAGGTGAACGGCAATAATCGGCAAAAATACCAAGGGCTCGTTTGACACTAACAGCAGGAAAGGCAGCGCCAGCACGGCACCACCAAAACCCAGGCTGGTGCGTACAAAACCGCTCCAGGCAAATATCAGCCCGATGAGGACATACTGGTACCAGAGTAGATCTGTCATGAGCTCGGAAGGGGTCCTAAATTATGGGATGGGGTTGCCCAGCGACCACCAGCTTGGTAACAGCGCACGCACGCTGGCCTGGGAAAATCGATCATCCATTAATACCACAACACCTTCATCTTCTGGACTGCGAATCACCCGGCCTGCGGCCTGGACGACTTTAATCATGCCGGGAATGCGGTAGGTATAGTCGTCGCCCTGACCAAAGCGAGCGGTTAGCCGTGCTTTAAGGGCTTCGTTGAAGTCGTTGAACGGTGGCAGGCCCAGGGTGGCAATAAATGCCCCAATTAATCGATCGCCGGGCAGGTCGATGCCCTCGGCAAAGGCGCCGCCCAGCACCGCAAAGCCAATCCCTTTACCTCCGGGCGTAAAGCGCACTAGAAAAGCCTCGCGCTGCGCCTCCGGCATGCCACGGGTTTGACTGAAAACGGGCACGTCTGGGTGCGCTTCGCGAAAGCGGCTTAGCGCAGCCTCCAGGTAAACAAAGCTACTGAAGAATGCCAAATAGTGACCTGGCCTACGCTGATACTGCTGCGCCATAGCGGCCACCATCGGCTCAATAGAGGCTTCCCGATCACGAAAACGTGTCGAAATATCGCTGCGGATACGCACTTCAAGCTGATGCGCAGTAAAGGGCGATACGACCTCTTGCCACACCGTGTTGTCAGGCAGGCCTAAAAGATCCCGATAGTAGTGGGCAGGCGTCAGCGTGGCTGAAAACAGCACCACCGAGTGCGCTGCGTTAAACCGAGGGGCCAGAAAATCGGCGGGTATTAGATTGCGGAGTCCCAGTACCGCCCGCCCACGGCCATGGCGGGTAAGATCACACAGAGAGTGCTCGCCAAAGCGTTCCGCCAAGCGACAAAACCCTAGGGCTTCAAACAGCAGTTCCTGAAGTTCAAAGCTTGCTTGCTCGGGGTGTTCGCCAAGGTAATCGGTGATAGCAGATCCCACTTGCTGAGCGGCGGTTACCAGCTTGTCAGGCAGGGCCGTTAGCAGCCGATAGCTTGGCTTACCCCGACTACCCTCTTCTTCCCCCCCCGCTTCCTTAAGCAACGTTTCTTTAAGCTGCATTTCCTTAATCACCGCCTGCCACTGGCGGGCTAAACGTCCCAAAGGCCCAGCAAGCGCTTTGGGTGATGAACGGCGCACACGGTTAAAGCGCTGCTGATCCAGTTCAGCGCTGTACATTCCCCGGGCACGCTCCACTAGGTTATGCGCTTCATCCACCAGCACGCCCGTTCGCCAGTCGTTAGCCTGCGCCAATCCGTGCAGCAGCGCGTGGCTATCGAACCAGTGGTTAACATCGCCAACGATGACATCCGCCCAGCGCGCCAACTCTTGGCCTAAATAGTAAGGGCAAACACTGTGAGCAAGCGCCACCTCGCGCAGTGCTTCACGATCCAGCCACTCCTGCTCTACGGCGGCTTGGCGGGCAGCGGGCAAGCGGTCGTAAAAGCCAGCGGTCAACGGACACGACTCCCCGTGGCAAGCGCGGTCAGGGTATTCGCAGGCCTTGTCTCGTGCCACCAGCTCAAGCACACGCAGGGGTTGAACGTCATCACCGCTGTTACGCAGCATGGCAAGGGCATTCAATGCCAATCGACGGCCGGGCGTTTTCATGGTTAGAAAGGCGATACGATCCAACTGCTGGCGCGGCATCGCCGAGAGCATGGGGAAAAGCGTCGCGATCGTTTTACCAATTCCCGTTGGCGCCTGGGCGAGCAGGCAGCGCCCGGTGCTGGCTGACTTATAAACGCTTTCGGCGAGTTCACGCTGGCCAGGGCGAAACGCGGTATGGGGAAAGTTTAATGTACGCAGGGCGCTGTCGCGGTGCTGGCGATGGTTGGCTTCCTGTTCTGCCCAGGCCAGAAAGCGCTGGCACAGGGTAGTAAAAAACACCTGCAGCTCATCGGCACTGGCGTCTTGATTGAGCAGCGTCTCTTTACCGCTGGCAATATCCAGGTAAACCAGCGTTAAAGTGACGTTTTCCAAACCGCGCTCTGCGCATAGCAGTGCGCCGTATACTTTCACCTGTGCCCAGTGCAGGGCGCGCTGGTTGGCCGCCATGCGCTCCAGGCTACCGCGGTGGGTTTTTACCTCTTCCAGGCGGTTGGCTGCGGAGTCGTAACCATCCGCCCGGCCTGAGACTTTCAGCCCTTCAAAGCTACCGGACAGCGGCAGTTCGGCGATGTAGCCTGCCCCGCGTCGGCTGGCGACAAGCGTATGGCCTTCGATCCCTTCCCGCGCGCTAGGAGCAGGGGTAAAGCGGTGATCCAGATCCCCCTCCCGGGCGGTGAAATCGCATAGTGCCCGTACCGCCACGCGATAGTTTGTACTCATACTGCAGGCGCATCGCTGGCTGCCCAGCGCACGTAACATACAGCGACCGGTATTTCATGACGATGGAAAAACGCCAGCCAGCGGCGCTGGTTATCCTGTAGCCGATCACCGGGCCCTTTGACTTCAATCATCCGGTAACGCGGCTCACCCGCGGGCGCATTGGGCATAAACTGAATCAAATCCGGCAGCCCTGCCCGGTTGGCTTTTAGATCGCCCAGCAGCCGCTCAAAACAGGCCCGCAGGTGTTCAGGTGGAATACACGCCAGCGCCAGCTCAACGAGCGCCTCGTCGACAACTGCCCAATGCACAAAGGGAGAGGCGAGGCCGACTTTCTCCCGCCAAGTCGCCCGAATTATCTCGCGATAGCTACCATCTTCCAGGCGCGCCAGGCATGCATCAAAGGCCTCTCGGCGCCGCGGCACGAAATCATCGCGGTATAAATCCGCAGGGCCATTATGAAAAGGGTGGAAAAAGGCACCGGGCAGCGGATCGAAAATAGCCGACCAACAGAGCAGACCAAACAGCCCGGTTATCAGGGTGTTTTCTACATAGCAAACGGGTGCCTCAGGCTCCCTAAGTGCCGTCACCACGGCACGCTCTACACTTTGTGGCCCGGGCAATACCAAATCCCAACGCTCGTGGGCGGGTTCCGGTTCACTCGGCACAGCAGGCAGCTTAAGCCGTCGCCGCAGGCGGGGCAGCAACCGCGCCAGCGCCTGAAGTTCGGTTTCATTGGGGCGGCTATCAAGCGCTTGAGTCGCCAGTTCAAAGGCCGTTTGGTGTTCACTCAGTCGCTCCAGCACTCGCAACTGTCGGATACGTGCTTCACTACTGTCGGAATCGTCATACAGCGTCAGCGCAAGCGGTGAGTCCCCCCTGCGCTCTGCCTCGCGCCCCATCTGTAGCAGCAGCCGAGCTCGCCGCGTGGCCAGCCAGCGGTTATCAGACGCAGGTGGTACTTCAAGGTATAAATCGGCAGGTGAATCGCCAACATCGAGACGTTGGCGCAGGTGATGGAGCGCTAAATAGGTGTCCACTTCCTGGCGCGACTGAAAGGCGCGGGAGTGCGGTGTAAAAGGCACCACCTCGAAGCGCTGCAGGCCAAGCTCGGTCAGCACAAACTCCGCCCAGTCCTGGCGTAGGTTGCCAAAGAACATTAAACGCAAGCGGTCACAGATATTCATTACATTGAGGCGCACTACGCACTCAGGCGCTTCAGGCCACCAGCCCCGTAGCGGCGCGGTTTGTGTAAGACGGCTGGCGAGTGTGTCGTAGAGCACGGTTTTGGCGCTAGATAGGCTTATCCCAGCAGCGCGAATATCCTCTGCCAATACTTGGCGCAGCTCAGCGAGGCGAAGCTGATTAAATAGCTCATCAACGCTAAGCGCAGGATCATTATCGACCCAGCCAAGCGCGATCAAAGGTGCCATTGCAGCGCTACTGTCTCCGACCTCGGCATAGCTGAGTTTGCTGAGCCTAAATAGCTCGCCCTTGCGCATCACCATCCGCACCAGCAGCGCTTGAGACGCTTGGGGCAAGCTTTCAAACTGCTCAAGAAAAGCGAGCTCGTCGATAGCGAGCAGATCAGCATGGCGCTCACGCACCCAGGCCAGAACGAAACGGAAGTTCGTCAGGTAATAGAAAGGGTTATCAAGGGAGGCGGTTGGCGTATCGAAAGCACTGTTCATTTATCCATTGTAACAGTGCTCCAACGGCCTCGTCATTGAGATTAACTATCCAGCGGGAGCGTTTGAAAGGCGTGATAGGCCGCCACCACCGTTGCCATCTGCGCGGTGTGGGCCTGCACGAAAGGTGCACCGGTTAAGGTCTCGTCGGGGTATTCAGTAATCAGCATCAGCGGCGCTAACTGGTTGGCATCTTCCGATATCAGGTAGGGAAAGCCATGCAACATCGGAAAGGTTAACGCGCCAGCATGAGTTTCGAACAGGGCAATTTGGGTAGCATTAAATTCGACCAGCCCAGGCACCTGAGCCAGTTGTTGAGTCACAGATTCCACCAATTGCTCCGCCGCCGCTTGCCAACCAGGCTGATGGCGGAGAATCAAAAAAAAGCCCTTGGGAATCGTCCACATTTCAAAGCCACGGGGCACATAGCCATTCAGCGGGCGCGTCCACTCATGGGCGGGGTAGCCGTGCAGATTTACATGCAGCCCTGCGCTGCTAACGGCGAATGCCTTTTCACGAATGGCATGCTCAAACGGTTGGCCTAGCGGCTGACTCTGCAGATCATTACCAAACGCCGTGTAGCGCGCTGCGTGATGCATATGGCGCGGCTGCTCGGCGACAAGTCGGCTTTGCAGTGCGTAGCCATCCGGGTTCTCTAGCGGCGAGATAACAAAGTGGGCATCGTCTCTGCCGCTCAGCGTTTGGGCTGCGCGCAATGCTCCCACCACACCAGAGGTTTCGTTGGCGTGCTGGCCAGCGCTGATCATCACGGCGCGGTCACCACCCTCTCGATAGCGCGCCTCTACGACTCTGCCAGCGCGGGTGGTGGCATATAGCGACTGACCGCCAAGTACCGCCAGTAATTGCTTAACTTGCTCAGTACCGATGGCCTGCTGGGCGCTGTCCAGCTCGACTAGGTCACGCTGGGGTTGAGCAGTGTCCAGAGTCCGCAGGCTTACCTTCAAGTAGGGTTCGTTACCCTGAGTCAGCACCTCCGGCACAATCTGCCCCGGCTGAATCGAACGGTCACCCAGCGCTAAGCCCTCTTGATGCTGAAAATACTCAAGAGTAGAAAAATAGAGCTCTTCATGGAGCGCCTCGGCAAGGCTGATATGTTCATCATCCCAGGCTAGGCGGCGGTCACTGCTCGGCAAATGCACGGTGACGTTAAGTTCTTCAAAGTAGGGTGACGCTGCCTGCCACGAAGTTGATGCGAGGGTCGACATCGCCACTTGAAACAGCGCCTCATAGTCGGTCTCAACGACGGACTCGCTAACCTCACCCTGGGGAGAGGTCAGCCGCAGCCAGCCACATGGCGAGCACTGTGCTTCGCCAACATGATCTACATGCTGGCGATTGGGCGCTTCAACAAGATACGTTTCCTGGCTTCCCGAGGCGCGCTCCACCCGAACGCGATACTGGATAGGAGTGGAGATAGGAGTGGAGACAGCTGTGGAGATAGCCGTTTCAACTCCCTCCCAGCGAATCGATACGTCTTTGGGAAGTAGTGCAGCTAGCGGATAGGCTTCCAGTAAAAAGCGCCGCGGCGCATTCGCCAGTACCGGGTACTCAATCACCAGCGAGTGCAGTGACGACCAAGAGAACTCTTCTAAAAAGAAGTGCACCAGGGGCTTATAAGCACTGTGTAGGCGCGCGCTAATACCAGCGGCCTTAAACGCCATTTCCGTTGCTTGGCGCTCGGCCTGATCATCAAACACCCACGCTTCCAACTGATAACTTTGATAGGCAGGCGTGGCGTACTCATCAAGCAAGGCACGCGTGGTGCGCGGAAAAGAGCGCTCAAGCAATGTCTTGATCTGAAGGCTGTTTGTCATAAAGAAGTACGTCCTGTGGGATCAAGGGCATCACGCAGCCAGTCGCCTAGTAGGTTCAACCCCAGCACGGTCAATAGAATCGCCAAACCAGGGAATACACTCACCCACCACGCTGTTTGTAGATAAGTACGCCCTTCCGCCAACATGCCACCCCAACTGGGAATGACTGGATCGACGCCTAATCCTAAAAACGTCAGGCTGCTCTCCAGCAGAATATTGTTCGCCACGTTAAGGGTCATCAGGACAATCACCGGGCCAATCAGATTCGGCAGCAGGTGTTGGAACAGAATACGGATATCTTTCACCCCGATTGCCTTGGCCGCCAGAATGAACTCACGATCACGCAGTGACAGCACCGAGCCTCTGACCAATCGCGCGTACTGCACCCACTGGGAGATAATCAGCAGAATGATCATATTGGTCAGCCCACCACCAATCACGGCGATAAACGTGATTGCCAGCAGGATGAAGGGCAGCGCCAGTTGAACATCGGCAAAGCGCATTACGATCATATCCAGGAAGCCACCGTAGTAGCCGGAGACCAAACCCATAATGATGCCAATCACCACCGCACCAAGGGCAGAGTACACCCCCACTTTCAGCGAGATTTCACCACCAATAATAACCCGGGCCAACACATCCCTGCCCAGCGGGTCAGTACCCAGCGGGAACATTGGCTCTACCAGCGGCGGCGTTAACCGATAGGCTAGATTCAGCTCCGAACCGCCACCGGGAAATAGCCAGCCGGAAAAAACCACTGCAAAACCAATCCCACCGACGAGTAGCACGCCGAGGATAAACTCCAGGTTTTTAAAGCGTTTTAATTTGTTGCTTTTGATAGCTGCCGTCATGGTTATTCCTTGCGCACCCTGGGGTCGACCAGCCCATAAGCGATATCAACGAGAAGATTGATAGAGATGATCATGAGCGAAAGCACAGTGATAACACCCTGTAAAACCGGATAATCCCGCGCCGACACAGCATCAAATGCCAAGGTGCCCAACCCAGGCCAGTTGAACACTCGCTCGACGACCACAATACCGCCCAGTAACCCACCGAATTGCAGACCAAAATAAGTGATCAGTGGGATAGAGCAGTTGCGCAGCGCGTGTTTGTAGAGCACCGCCGTGTTGGAAAGACCTTTGGCCCGCGCCACCATGATGTACTGGGAGCGCAAAGTATCTAGCATGGTGGTACGCACCAAGCGCACATTGGTAGCGGTCAAAATAATACCCATGGTCGCGGCGGGCATAATGAAGCTTGAGAAGCCCTCCATACCGCTGGGTGGTAGCAAATTGAAGGTAATGGAGAGTACCAGCACCAACATAATGGCCAGCCAGAAGTTGGGAAAAGAGAGGCCGATCAGGGAGAAAATCCGAATCATCTGGTCGGGCCATCGTCCTCGCGATACTGCCGCTTTAATCCCTAGTGGTATCGACACCACAATAGAGACAAATAGCGAGGCGAAAGCTAGCGCCAAGGTGGCTGGCAACGCGCGACCAATCAGGTCGCTAACCGGTGTTCCACCCATAAAACTGCGGCCAAAATCACCCACCACTATACCGCGCAAGAAACCGATGTACTGAGCCAGGAAAGATTGGTTTAAGCCCAGGGCTTCACGAATCCTTTCCAGATCTGCCTCGGTAATACTGCCCGCGCCCTGAGCCAACATCACCGCCGGATCGCCGGTTAAACGAATCGCAAAAGAGACGATCAGCGTTACGGCAATCACCACAAAGATGGCCTGCAGTATTCGATATAAAAGAAACTTTGCCACTATGACCTCTTCGCTTTTAAGCCCGTAACGCTTCCCGGCCGCCCACTAAGGCAGCCGGGGGTGCATTGCTATCAGTCAGCAACATCTACATCCGTTAAGCGCATACGGTTATCCGGGGCAGGTTCAAAATTCTGCACTCGGTCGCGTACGCCATACAGAGCATTGATGCTATAAAGCGGCATTTCCAAGGCGCGATCCTGGGTATAGCGTGCAATAGCCTGAAGCAGGCCTTCCCGTTCATCCTGGTCGGTAATGCTGCGCTGGGCTTGTAGCATCTCATCCAGCTCTGCATCGCTGTCGTAAGGGTTCCAGCGTTCGCCGGTGTGATACATCAGGTAGGCGGTATTATCGAAATCGAATGTCCAGCCGCCCCACTTCTGTTGGAACATCTCCCCCGTCCGGCCTGCTGGAATGATGTCATTGAGCAGCACGTTGGTTTCATAGGGTTGGATAGAGGCCGTAATGCCTACGCCTTGCAGATAGGACGCCACCACCTGAGCGACTTCCCCGAAAGTTGCGTCATTGCCACGCACATCGATCTGAACCCTGGCTCCGGGTTCAATACCCGCTTCATCCAACAGCTGACGAGCCTGCTCTGGATCATAGGGCAGCGGCTCCATTGCCGGGTCGTTACCGAAAGATTGAGCGCCCTGGAAACTGGCAATCATTTCGCCCTCCCCAGCAAGAATAGCGTCGATAATTGCCTGACGATCTACCGCCATGATGAGCGCTTTCCTCACTCGTTCGTCGGCAGTAATACCTGATTGAGTGTTGAACCGAATAGCTTCCACGGTCGGCGATGGTACGCTGACAATGCTGGCTCCATTGTGGTTATTGATCGTGTCGATCATGCCAATGGGGATCGTCGGCGGAATAACGATATCGACACGCCCTGCCTGTAACTCAGCAACAGCGGTGGCAGGCTCGGAAATAAAACGATACGTCACATTATCAAGCTTTGGCGCACCGTCCCAATGATCAGCAAAGGCTTCCAGACGAACGTCCACCCGAGGATTGTACTCCACCACCTTGAATGGCCCGGTGCCTACAGGGTGGGTATTGAAATGCTCATCGCCATGCTCCGCCAAGTACTCAGGGGGCACAATCATCGCACCGTAGCCCGCAAGTTTGGTCAGCAGGACGGGATCAGGTTCACTAAGGTGGAAATCGACGGTGGTGTCATCAATCACTTCCACACGTTCGATAGCCGTATAGTTGGAGCGCTGTGGGCCTTGGGCGCCTTCATCACCTAACAGACGATCAAAAGTAAACTTCACTGCGTCAGCATTAAACGCTTCGCCGTTATGAAAGGTGACGCCCTCACGCAGCGTGAAACGAATACGGGTGCCGTCATCCAACTCTTGCCACTCGGTGGCTAGGCCGGGGACTAGCTCTAAATCTGGACCACGATACGTCAAGCCGTCAAAAATATTGGTAGCCACCGACGCCCAGTTGACCAGAAAGGTATCGATAGGGTCCCAGGTGCCCGGGTCTTGCGGCGAGGCAATCGTTAACGAGCCAGCCTGTGCGGAAGCGGAAAAGGCAACGCTTAGTGCGATACCCGCAATAGCGCTACTGAGCACACGTTTGGTTCTCTGCATGGGGGTTCTCCTGTTTTTGTATCATTAACCTTGCGACTGAATAGCTAACAAGGCGCTTTTTAAGACACAACCGTCAGATCATCGTGTTCTTGTTGGGTAATCCGCTACGATGCCAAACGCTCGGCACTATTCGCTTCCTGCGCAACGAAATGTCCCTCCGCCACTCGTATCAACGGCAGATGCTCAGGCTCATCCCCCACCTTGCGGACAGGGCTGAGAATCTCGCCTTGCAGCAATACCCTTTCCTGGCGCTGGGTAGGGTCGGCCACCGGCACTGCGCTTAATAGTTTGCGGGTATAGGAGTGCTGAGGGGTGTCAAACACCGCCCGACGTGCGCCTAGTTCAACAACCTGACCAAGGTGCAACACCGCCACGCGGTGGCTCATCTTTTCCACTACCGCCATATCGTGGCTAATAAACAGATAGGCTAAACCTTCGTCCTGTTGCAACTCCATGAGCAGATGAATGATTTGCGCCTGGATGGAGACATCCAGAGCAGATAGCGCTTCATCTGCAATGATCAACTTAGGTTTGGATGCCAGGGCACGGGCGATGCATATTCGCTGGCGCTGGCCGCCAGAAAACTCATGAGGATAGCGCTCAGCCTGATCGGCACTTAAGCCGACTCGTTCTAGCAACTGGTCGACACGCTGTCGAATGGCCTTTGAACTGTGCAGCAAGCCATGGGTGCGGATAGGTTCCGCTATCGAAAAGCCTACGGTTTTGCGGGGGTCCAGGGAGGCAAAGGGGTCTTGAAAAATGTACTGCACTTCCTGGCGGAGACGCATTTTTTCTGCCCGCGACATGTCGGCGACGGCCTTGCCCCCAAAGCGGATTGTGCCACTAGTGCTTTCCTGCAACTGCTGAATAGTGCGACCGATGGTGGACTTACCAGACCCTGACTCGCCGACTAAGGCTAACGTTTCGCCAGGAAAAATAGTGAAACTGACATTTTCGACGGCATGCACACGATGGCTAACACCGCCAAAGAACCCTTTACGAATATCAAAACGAGTCACCAGGTTTTCTACTTCCACGACCGGTGCGGCATCGGTTCTAGCGGTATCCTGCTGGCGGCTTTCACCAAGCGTTCGCGCAACATTTCCTTCCAGTACAACCAAAGGATCCATGCGGGGTAAGTTTTCGCCCTGCATGCTCCCAAGCTTAGGAACCGCGGCTAACAGTGCTTGGGTATAGGGATGTTGAGGGCGGGCAAATATATCCTCTACCGAGGCTTCCTCGACCTTTTCGCCATGGCGCATGACCACCACTTGGTCGGCCATCTCCGCTACCACGCCCATGTCATGAGTGATGAAAATGACCGCCATGCCCAGTTCCTGCTGGAGGTCGCGCATGATGGTGAGAATTTGCGCTTGAATCGTTACATCCAGCGCCGTCGTCGGTTCATCAGCTACCAATACCTTAGGGCGGCAAGCCAGCGCCATGGCGATCATTACCCGCTGGCGCATACCACCTGACAACTGATGGGGGTAGCGCTTTAACAGCGCTTCGGCATCGGCTAGACGCACCAGCTTCAATAACTTTACTGCTTCAACGCGGGCAGCTTCTTTTGAGAGCTTTTCATGCAATACCAACACTTCGGTAATCTGGTCGCCGATGGTGTAAACAGGATTAAGCGACGTCATCGGTTCCTGGAAGATCATGGCAATTTCCTTGCCACGTATTCTACGCATCGCTTTATCAGTGAGCTGCGTTAGTTCTAGCGGTTGAGAGCCACTGACGTCTCGTTGAAATTGTATCGTGCCACTAGTGATTTCGGCATTCATGTACTCCACCAAGCGCATGATGGCGAGGGAAGTTACCGACTTCCCCGAGCCAGATTCGCCAACAATCGCCGTTGTTTTACCTGGATAAACATCAAAGCTCAGGTTCTTAACCACTTGGTTGGAACCAAAATTAACGCTCAAAGAGCGAACCGATAGTGCAGGTATCGTCGTCACAAGGTGCCATGCCCCCTACTCTTGAACAGCATTTTTTAGTCTTAGTGCTTACCGCTCAGAGCTTCCTAAACCATTAGTCGTATGCATTGATCATTTCAAACTACTTATCTTGCTAAACTTTTGTCAATCTATAATTCTTTAGCGTGGGCTAATTCTTCTGTATTCAAAAAGGCCTTTGCTCTACTAGAGGGCATAAAAAAAGCCCCGACGGGAGCTTTTTCGATTGTGCATGCTTTCGTTACGGATTATCGCAATAGCGCATTTACCCAACCCTCAGCTGCTTAAGCACAGAGAGCTTTTTTGCCTCTTCGCTCTTTTCTTCTTTGCTGACTTCTTTGCCTGGCGATTGAGAAGGCGCTTGGTGCGTACCTGCCAGCACAAACCATTCGGCTTCAGAAAGGTAGCTTTGGCACCAGCGGCCCAGGGAAACCGCGCTCTCTTCACGGCTGCGCTCGCCGCAGCGAAAGCCATGTGCAAGATGAAGCAGGTCTTGACGAGCGGTACGCGCACGGGCGTTACCACCGTGTACTTTTATCAGCGGGCAGCGACGATCATAGGCGGCGTTGGTCAAGGCATTGAGCCAACGTTCCAATTCGTGTGCCTGAATTCCACCATACACTGCCACGCTTGAGCTCCCTGCCCCGTTGAAAGGGGCATAGCCTGCCCCATTTTGGGCACGCTGTCACTGGTTAACCTTTACCCTTGTTTAGAGGTTATTACAGACTTTTGTCTAGCGCCTGCTCAAAACCTTGTAACACGTTGACTACATTGACACCGATTGCGTCTACCGCATAGCCCCCTTCCATCAGAAACACGCTAGGCAGGCCTACCTGAGCTAAGCGTTCACCTAGCAGGGTAAAATCTGCACTGGTAAAGGTGAAGGCACTTATCGGGTCACCCTCAAAAATATCGACCCCCAGCGATATGATCAGACACTCACACTCGGCAGCTTTAATCTGCGCTAAGGCGTGTTCAAGGGTGGCCATCCAAGTAGCCACACTGGTGCCGGGTGGCAGCGGGTAGTTGACGTTAAATCCCTCACCGTTACCTTCCCCCTTCTCATCAGCGTAGCCCAAGTAATAGGGGAAAGTTACGTCGGGATCGCCATGCAGGGAGATAAACAGCACATCGTCACGCCGGTAGAAAATTTGCTGGGTGCCGTTGCCATGATGGAAATCAACATCAAGAATCGCGACCCGGCGCTTGCCTGCATCCAGGGCGCGCTGGGCGGCGACAGCCGCATTATTAAAAAAGCAGTAGCCACCAAACTGATCATAGGCAGCGTGGTGCCCCGGCGGCCGACACAGGCCAAAGCTTGGTTCACCGCTCTGCAGCGTATGATCTACCGCGCCTAACGCCACATCTTTGCTTGCCATGGCAGCTTCAAAGGTGCCTTCTGAAATCGATGTTTCTGCCGCCAAGGCGTAATAGCCTAGCTGGCCACTTATAGAGCCTGGAATGCGGTCACTTCGCATGGTACGGGCGGGCCAAATATTGGGAATTGCTTCCCCCTCATGCCCCGCGGCTAGCCACTCTTTCCAGCAGTTGGCTAAAAATGTGACGTAATCGTGATCGTGCACCGCCAGTACCGGCGCTAACCCATAAGAATCGGGCGCACGAATATCGCCAAGCCCAGACTGACGGAGGTGCTTAAGCACTAAATCCAGCCGTTCAGGGCACTCAAAGGGGGTCACCAGGGTACCGTCATGTAGCTCTGTACGCGCTTGGCGTAAGCGGCTGTTCTCTGAATAAAATGTCAGCATTCCGGCTCCTTCATATCAGCCCAAAGCGGTAGCGGATAAGTGGTATTAGGTGTCTGTTAATTGAACAGGCCACTGCTTGGCCCAGTGGCGCTTATAACTCGGGGTCTGCTGTTTTAACTGATATTCAGCCCGACTAGCCGCGGCGCGATCTTCAAACGGCTGGGCACCTAGCAGCGCAACAGGCGGATTCGCACGGGTATAGCGTGCCCCTTTGCCTTCACAGTGAGCTTGGTAGCGTTTCGTTAGGTTATTGGTAATCCCGGTGTAAGTACCGCGCTGGCACTCCAGTAAATAAAGATACCATTGGGAGTCGGCTTTAACGGGCTGAACGATGCCACTACTCACCGCAACATACCTTTAATTTACGCCCGCTACCACATAGGCACAGGTCGTTCCGGCCGGGTTTTAAGCGGGTAAGCGAGGTTGTTCCATCCACATACCGCCAGCGCTGCTGCTCTTTAACGAAGCGGGAGACTTCCTCCAACACATGCCAACGTTTTCGCCCATGCGCGTGTTCAAAGAAAAATGCCTGAAAATGCACCTGACCACTCTCCTCAAGCGCTGGTTCGGCATTAACAATGACCAGCCTCTTCCACTCGGTTGCGGGGTCAGGTGCAAGCTCGACTGGTCGGGTGGAGGAGTGCCAAGTTGCCAATAGATAGTCACTCAACCCCAGCGCAAAAGCCGAATAGCGCGAGCGCATGAGCGCTTCCGGCGTTGGCACATCGGCCCCATGATGATAACGGCCACAGCAATTATTCAACATTAGTTTGCTACTACAGGGGCAACTTACTTTTTTAGGCTGAGTCATAGTTCTTAGTCATAGTTCTTAATAACAGTTAAGCTCATTCGCTATATCCTACCTAGCCTAACCGATTCGGCCTATGCGCGTCGCTTGGCGTATATACGTTTTGTTTCGATATTCAGGCAGTGTTAGGTATATAGTACTGGGGCAACATATTCAGACGACGGAGTACGAATCACGATTGATCATTCTTTCCAGAAAATTTGGAGGTTCTCCTATGAAGGTATTTAAACCGGAATGGCAGTGCACGTTTAGCGTAAACGAAGGCGCGGAAGAATCAGCAACTTGGAAAGAGAAAATCGCGTGGCGGCTCAGGGGAGTTGCGGATCGGCTGGAAGGTGGCGGGCGCACGGTAAAAATCGATTACCGAGTGACGCCAGCGGTTAGCCAACAGGAAGTAGATACTTGCTTAGGCAAGGGCTTCGAAGTAACTCAACGCCTGCTGACGCAGTTAGCCCAACAGCAGGCGTGCGAAGATGTGATGCGCCATGCCAAGGCTGAGCTGTTTGAACAACATCCTCAGCACTGAAGTGGTATAGCAAAAGATCCCACCCCTTGAACCGGGTGGGATTTTTTTGTGGGATCACAAAGCCTAGACGGGCTGTTCCAGCGCTTTGCCCATCTTAGTAAGGAAAGCTTCACACTCCTCTAGCTGAGCAATTTCAATATACTCATCGGGCTGGTGCGCCTGGGCAATGCTGCCAGGGCCGAGAATAATGGTTTGCAAACCCTGGCCCTGAAACTGCCCCGCCTCCGTGGCGTAAGCCACTGCGTGGTTACAGCAGGCGGCGGGTAAATGATCTTTGGCTAAACGAAGCACCTGGTCGTTATCGCGATCGGCAAGCCCCGGCACGGTGACGTTAAGGGGCTCGGTGGAGATCTCAACGTGCTTGCCCTTGGCCTGCTGATCAGCGCTTAGCTGGGTGCAATAGGCCTCAAAGCGCGCGTATATTTCGTCGAAGGTGTCCGTGGGCAGATGGCGAATCTCCCACTCGAATTGGCACTCTCGCGCCATGATATTGATCGCCGTCCCGCCTTTGATTTTGCCCACATGCAAGCTGGTGTGGGGCACATTAAACGCCTCATCGACTCGCCCCTCTTCCACCAGCGCCGCCATGGTGTCCTCAATAAAGGTTACTAACCGGGCAGCCACATGGATCGCTGAAGTACCTTGATTGACCTGGCTGCTGTGCGCTTCGCGGCCAATCACCGTGGTGCGCAGATTAGTCGCCCCTTTTTGCGCCACCACTGGCTGCATGCTCGTGGGTTCGCCGACAATGACATGGGCGGTTGTAGAGTAGTGCTCGCAAAAGCGCTTGATCATGCTAGGCGCGCCGACACACCCGATCTCTTCATCGTAAGAGAAGCCTAGATAAATTGGCTGCTGCAGTGCGGCTTTCGACCATGCAGGCACCATGGCCAGTACGCAGGCAATAAAACCTTTCATATCGCAGGTGCCACGCCCGTAAAGGCGCCCATCGCCACCATCACGTAGGGTGAACGGATCACTTGACCAAGGCTGCCCCGCCACCGGCACCACATCGGTATGCCCGGAAAGCATCACGCCGCCAGCGGCATCGGGGCCGACCCTGGCGATCAAATTCGCTTTGGTACCACAGGGGCTCATCACCCGTTCAGCACTCACGCCCACCTCCGCCAAATACCTTTCCACAAACTCAATCAATGCCAAATTGGATGCACTTGAGGTGGTGTCAAAAGCGACCAGTTTTTCGAGTAGGGCTATGGCGTGGGACATGAGGTTCTCTTTTCGGGAGTGCGAGTCAATACAGCGCTTAAATACAGTTTTAAAAACAGCTTCCGCTAACCCTAACACCCTCCAGATGTGCCGACTACTGCCACTCTTCAGTGTTGAATGTCACCGCGTATTCATCTTCCCTTCATCAAACCGTCATCGTCACTTTCTAATGTTCAGTGCAGCTAAAAACTTCAATCCGCATTGTCGCAATCTGATGATTTAACTACCTGATGGTATTCAGGTTCTCAAGGAGCCGTTATGTCTCGTTATACGTTGCACGCGCTTGCCGTGGGTGTGGCTACTGCCAGCCTGAGTCTATCTGCCCACGCCGCTACTGAAATTAGCTGGTGGCATGCGATGGGTGGTCAGCTTGGCGAAATTCTTGAAGGCATCACTGAGGATTTCAACGCTTCTCAGGATGATTATCGCGTTAACCCTAGCTACCGCGGCACCTATACCGAAACCATGACTGGTGCGATTGCTGCATTTCGTGCTAACGAACAGCCGCATATCCTTCAGGTATTTGAGGTGGGCACTGGCACCATGATGAATGCCGAAGGTGCTATCTACCCGGTTTATCAACTGATGGAAGAGCACGGACGCCCCTTCGACCGCGAGGCATTCCTACCCGCAGTCGTCGGTTATTACACCGACACCAGCGGCAATATGCTCTCTTTCCCATTTAACTCCTCCACGCCGATTATGTATTACAACCGTGACGTGTTTGAGAAAGCGGGCCTAGACCCCGAGCAAGCCCCGGAAACCTGGGAAGAAGTAGCGGATTTCTCGCGGCAAATCGTTGAATCTGGTGCAGCAAGCTGTGGGTTTACCTCCTCCTGGCCTAGCTGGGTGATGCTGGAAAACTTCTCGGCCATGCATAACTCGCCACTCGGTACGCTGGAGAATGGCTTTGGTGGCATGGAGACCGAGCTCAACTTCAACAATGAGCTGGTCGCCCGCCACTGGGACAACCTGCACGATTGGCAGGAAGAGAATGTCTACCGTTGGGGCGGCCCAGGCTCCGGCCCAGACGCTGAACCGATGTTCTACTCGCAAAACTGCGCGATTTTCTTTGGCTCTTCAGCCTCCCGCGCCGATGTGGCTGCCAACTCGGCATTTGAAGTCGGCTTCGGTATGCAGCCTTACTACGCTGATGTAGACGGTGCACCGCAGAACTCGATTATTGGTGGCGCTACCTTATGGGCACTGCAGGGCCACAGTGATGAGGAGTATGAAGCCGTAGCGGCCTTCTTTGAGTACCTCTCCCAGCCGGAAGTACAGGCTGAGTGGCACCAGCAAACCGGTTACCTGCCGATCACTCAAGCCGCTTGGGATTTAAGCGCAGAGCAGGGCTATTACGACGAAAACCCAGGTGCGGATACGTCGCTGAAGCAGATGACCCTCAACGAGCCGACCGAGAACTCGAAAGGCCTGCGCTTTGGTAACTTCGTGCAGATTCGCGACATCATCTCTGAGGAGATGGAAGCCGTGATGACGGGCAGCAAATCTGGCCAAGAAGCAGCGGATGCCGCAGTTCAACGTGGCAATAATCTGCTGCGAGATTTTGAATCTGCCAATCAGTAAATAAGTACTTACTTCGCCGCTTATCCTTCAGGGTAGGCGGCGCTGTTATTTTTAATACTTATATTTATCAATACGTAATTGCTACGTAGAAGAGCTATCCATGCAAACTAAACGCATGACCTTTCCGGGGCGCTGGCTGCCTTTCGCGCTGCTGGCGCCTCAGGTAGTGGTGACGCTGATCTTTTTTATCTGGCCTGCAGGGCAGGCGCTGTATCAGTCGCTACTGCGTGAAGACGCCTTCGGGCTACGCACCACTTTCGTGGGGCTGGAAAACTTCGCTCGTCTGTTTCGCGATGGCGCATATCTCAACTCGCTGTCGGTGACGGTGGTCTTTGCCGTGGGCACCACGCTGCTATCAATGACGGTGGCGCTGCTACTTGCCAGCACCGTGAACAGGATGATTCGTTCGCGCAGCACGTATACCACCCTGCTGGTTTGGCCCTACGCCATTGCGCCCGCTATAGCCGGGGTATTGTGGTGGTTTATTTTCAACCCCTCGATTGGCATTGTGCCTTACATGCTTGAGATGGTGGGCTACCGCTGGAATCACCGTACTTCGGGCAGTGACGCCATGCTACTGGTGATTTTTGCCGCCGCCTGGAAGCAGATCTCCTACAATTTCTTGTTCTTTTTGGCGGGCCTACAGTCCATTCCCCAATCGCTGATTGAAGCCGCCTCTATTGATGGCGCCAGCCCCTTCAAGCGCTTCTGGACGATTATTTTTCCCCTGCTCACCCCCACCACGTTTTTCTTGATGGTGGTTAACGTGGTGTACGCCATGTTCGACACCTTTGGCATTATCCACGCCACCACCCAAGGTGGCCCGGCCCAGGCCACCAACATCTTGGTTTACAAGGTTTATGCCGATGGCTTCGTAGGTCTGAATTTGGGCTCTTCCGCCGCCCAATCGGTGATTTTAATGGCCATTGTCGTGTTACTCACGGTGGTGCAGTTCCGCTTTATTGAGCGGCGCGTGAATTATTAATTTGGCCCTTTAAATAAGCCCTTGCTGGAGTGTTGTGATGGTTGAAAACCGCCCTTGGGCCAATTTTTTCGCCCACACCGTATTGATTATTGGCGTTGCGCTGGTGGTTTTTCCGGTTTATATCGCCGTTGTGGCCTCGACTCAGGCACCGGGAGAACTGATGCGCGGCACGCTACCACTGCTGCCTGGCAGCCATGCCATCGAAAACTATACCCGGATGTGGCAATCGGGGGTTTCCAATGCCGGCGCACCACCTGCAGCAAAGATGCTCTGGAACAGTTTTGTCATGGCCATGGCGATTACCGTGGGTAAACTATCGATTTCGCTGCTATCTGCCTTTGCGATTGTCTACTTCCGCTTCCGCTTTCGGATGTTCTTTTTCTGGCTGATCTTCGTCACCCTGATGCTGCCGGTTGAGGTACGCATTATTCCCACCTTTCAGGTGGTCGCAGACCTGAAAATGCTCAATAGCTTTGCCGGACTATCGATCCCGCTAATTGCCTCGGCCACGGCAACGTTTTTGTTTCGGCAGTTCTTTATGACCATTCCTGAAGAGATGCTGGAAGCCGCACGAGTGGACGGTGCCGGTCCGCTTAAATTCTTCAAAGATATTTTGCTGCCACTTTCGGTGACCAATATCGCTGCGCTGTTCGTGATCATGTTCATTTACGGCTGGAACCAGTATCTCTGGCCACTGCTGATCACCACCGACCCCAACTACTACACCATTGTGATGGGCATTCAGCGTATGACCTCGGAAGAGAACCCTCAGTGGCACTTAGTCATGGCAGCTGTGGTGATGGCAGCGCTGCCGCCCGTATTAGTGATTCTGTTTATGCAACGCCTGTTTGTGAAAGGCCTGACCGAGACGGAGAAATAAGATGGCCAGCATTACCTTGGAAGGGCTGAAGAAAACCTACGCAGGCAATGTGAACGCGGTGAAAGGCATTGACCTGCACATTGAAGATGGTGAGTTCGTCGTGCTGGTCGGACCTTCCGGCTGTGGTAAATCTACCCTGCTGCGTATGGTGGCGGGTTTGGAAACCATCACCGAAGGCACGTTGAAAATTGGCGACCGTGTGGTCAATAAGCTGGAACCCGCCGAGCGCGATATCGCCATGGTGTTCCAGAACTATGCGCTCTATCCGCATATGACGGTGTATAACAACCTTGCCTATGGCCTGAAAAATCGTGGTTTTAAGAAAGACGAGATTGAAAAGCGCGTGCGCATTGCCGCCAAGATGCTTGAGATAGAGGAATTTTTAGAGCGCAAACCACGCAAGCTCTCCGGCGGTCAGCGCCAGCGGGTGGCCATGGGCCGCGCCCTGGTGCGCGAACCGGCGGCGTTTCTGTTTGATGAGCCGCTTTCCAACCTGGATGCCAAGCTGCGCGTGCAGATGCGCGTGGAGATCAAACAGCTCCAACGGCGCCTGAAAACCACCAGCCTCTATGTAACCCACGACCAACTGGAAGCCATGACCCTAGGCGACCGCTTGGTCGTTCTTAATGCCGGGCAGATTGAACAAGTGGGCACGCCCATGGAGATCTACGCCCGCCCAGCGACCATGTTTGTCGCAGGCTTTATCGGCTCACCTGCCATGAATATGGTGCCGGTCGAGTACCTTCACGCGCGTGGCGCGAACGGCTTGCTGGATAACCTCCCAGAAGGAACCGATATTGTCGGTATCCGCCCGGATGATATGCATTTAGCACCACCGACAGGCGCCCATTTAATCGTCGAATCAACCCTGCAGCTCTTTGAAGCCGCCGGTGCCGAAAGCCACCTGTACGTTAACCTCGCCGATAGCGACCAGCCCACGGTTATCCGCGTATCAGGCCAACCACCGGTCGCCGAAGGCGAAACCTTGAGGTTCTATGTGGCCCGCGACGCACTGCATCCTTTTAATAACGCTACGGGAAAACGCACCGGGGATTGAATCGATCATTTATAAAAATAGTACGTAAATAGGGGGCTCATAGCCTACGTTTACGTTAATAATAATTAACAGGAGTGGCTCCTCTCACTCAGGTACCGAGAGGCATTGACGATCCGTATAGAAATGCAAGTGGCTGAGTAACACTCAAGGCAAAAATTGCTGAATAAGAGAGTCTCTATCCAACTCTAGCATCTCGCTCAGCATTGGATCCTTCATGGGATCGTCACTAGCCTGCCACTCTAACAATAGTGCATCAGACCGAGGGGATTCTGCTAAATGTGCAGCAAGGACATAGTTGGCGTTAGGTTGGCTATCCGTCTCGCGTCCATAAGCGTTTTCCACTTCAGCATAGCAGGCCCGCGCTTCGCCTGTGACTCCCTCCAGGCGCTCTATCAGCATACAACGCAGAAGCATTCCCTCCTTGTTTAAGGATGCTGAATAGAGTGCTTCTAAGTCACTTTTGGCTTCCTCGTATTGGCCAAGGCTAACGAGTAACTGCGCACGACTGTTGAGCAATTCAGGATGATTAGGATGCTGCTCTAGGCCTTCTTTATAGACCATGAGCACATCTTCGCGTTGTCGCTTATCGCCGCGTGAATCAATGAGAGCTGTACTGGCACGCTCCAGATATTCCGCAGGTGATTCTCCATTGGCCAATGAGCAACTGATCAGCAGAAGAGTAGCTATTGTGGTAAGTAAGGCTTTCTTCACCGTGGTTCGACCTCAATCTCGAAAGTGATATCGGTTGTGCCTGACGCTAGGCTGCCTGAGCCGCTGGAAAAGAAATAGCCACCAATAAGTTGAAGCGTCAGGTGACGAGGAGGCATGGGTAACGTGAAACTCACATGACCAATAGGAGTAAAGTCATCATTAGGCCACGTTGAAACACCTTCATGCTGCAAATTCTGGTTGGCGATATCCAGCACACCATTGCGAACTCTGGCCGACACGAACCAATCGATTGAGCCGAGTTGACTGGCAGCGGTTCGACCCATAGCACTAACATGTAATGTGCTGCCGCGTAATGTGACATGGCCCCGGAGGTTGTAGGAGGCATGAACACCTACTCCCTCTGCAAGAAGGTAATCAGGGCGCACTTTTATGAAAGGGTCGGAGAACTCGCGATATTTTAGTGAAGGAACTTCAATGTTTTGGGGCTCAATATTGGTGCTTGGAGTAGAGAGAAAATCACCGAGTAGCATATAACCATCTTTTTTAGCGCCGGTTCTGGTGTCGCTCATGCTGACCTCCTTCCTTTATATAAACCTGAAGTTTTTCAGGCTTATCATGGTCGGCCACCAGACGAGTGAGACCTTGAGCGTCGCTGACGCCATGAATCTGCTCACCGTTAACCCTTACAATCAGATACTCCATACCAACTACAGGCTCACCGGCTTCATCAATAAGCCGGAAACGCTCGTTATAGCGTTTAGGAAGTTCTCTAAGTAAATTGGCAGCCACCTCATTAGGTGAGCCGACCTCGGTACTACAGCCTGTAATTATCTGCCCTCCGCAGGAAGTGGCGCTGCCATGTATAGCGGCGGGCGCCCCCTCAACGGCATACCAAGCCACACCGGAAGTGATAGTAGCACCACAAGAACTCTTGTCGCCGACCCTGGAGACCGGAATGCCATCCACTTTAGCTGTTGAGGCACCAGAAACGATCCGATGCGGGCCGCCTTTGCAACGGCAGTCTACTGCATCACCAACTTTTGCAAGATCCATGGCAATATCCATTATCCATAGCAATGAGTATTATTTACTAAGTAAACTAATCATTGTCAATTTCAGGAGCCATTCCTACCTTCCAGTCTTAATCATTTTACTTATGCTAAGCCAAATTATAGAGGGCCTAACGGCAAACTTGCGTTTCAACATTACCCGCGACGCACTGCATCCTTTTAATAGCACCACAGGGAAGCGCACCGTGAATTAAACTAATCACGTATAAAATAGTACGTAAACAGAGGGTTCATAGACTACGTTTGAGAAAGTTAACGTGACTCTTCTCTCCTGTACCTACCTACTTAATAGGTGCGCATAGGCCTTTTGCCATGAGTATTACTCCCTCTTTACTGGACACCCTTTACCGTCACCACGCTAGGCGTGTGCAGGCGACACTGATTCGGTTGCTGGGAGATTTTGAACTCGCCGAAGAAGCCATGCAGGACGCTTTCGTGGCGGCCGTTCAGCAATGGCCCGTCAACGGCGAGCCCGACAACCCTCAAGCGTGGCTGATTCGTACTGGCTATCACTGTGGGGTTGACCAAATTCGTCAGCTCAGCACCGCGCGCCGCCGGGTTCATCTACTGTTACCCACAGAAGAGGCACTGGATCTTGAGCCCTCCACTATCGAAGACGACGCCTTACGTCTGCTGTTCACCTGCTGCCACCCAAGCCTAAGCATAGAAGCCCGCATTGCGCTGACGTTGCGCGAGATGTGCGGCCTAACCACCGAACAGGTGGCCAGCGCCCTATTAATCAAGCCTACAACGCTGGCCCAGCGTATCGTGCGCGCCAAACGCAAAATTCGTGATGCCCATATACCCTATGCCGTGCCTACCCAGGAAGAACTCCCCGAGCGCCTCCCCGATGTGCTCAAAGTCATCTATCTGGTCTTCAATGAAGGCTACTCACGTAGCACGGGCGCCAGCGTGGTCGATATCAGCCTAACCCAAGAGGCCATGCGCCTCGGTAATGAGCTGGCACAGCTACTGCCTCAGGGTGAGGTATTTGGACTGATGGCGTTGATGCTGCTGAATGATGCACGTCGCGATGCACGCCAGGATAGCAACGGTGAGCTGGTGACACTGGATGCTCAGGACAGGCGGCTATGGCGCCAAGAGGATATCAAGGTCGGCATCGCGTGGCTGGAACAGGCGATGGCGCTCACCCCCACCGGGTACTACACCCTTCAGGCGTCGATTGCCGCCGTACACGCCCAGGCTAGCCACGCCGAGCAAACAGACTGGGGTCGTATCGTCAGGCTCTACGACGCCCTCTGCCGACGCTTTCCATCACCCATCCTGGCGCTGAATCGTGCGGTCGCCATTGCCATGAGTGGCGCTCCCGACACCGGCCTGAAGTTACTCGATGATATCGCTCATCACCCGCAAATAAGCCGCTATCATCTATTTCATGCCGCCAAAGCGGATTTACTGCGTCGCCAAGGCCAGCGTGAGGCTGCACGCAGCGCCTATCAGCAGGCGCTACTCTTGGTCACCCTGGATCCAGAAAAACGTTTTTTGAACAGGCGATTGGCAGAGCTCGAAAATTCCTTATAAAAAAATGCTTAGGCTATGTCGATTCAAGACGACGCCAAACGACTAGAGAGAGTCACTACCCTGACCAACCAGGAGACTCTCAATGAAATTCATGCTGATACGCCGTGCTGATGCCAACACCGAGAACGGCGCTATGCCCTCTCAGGAGATGCTTGCCGACATGGCTGCTTATAACCAGCGTATGATCGAGGCAGGCGTGTTTTTGAGCGGCAACGGCTTACATCCGACCAGCGAAGGGTGCCTGATCCGTTTCAAAAACGGTGAACCCACCATCATTCCCGGGCCTTTGTCTCCAGCCAGTGAGCGAATTGCCGGTTACAGTGTGCTTGAAGCCCCCTCTCTACAGGCGGCCATTGAGTGGGCCCAGCAGTGGCCCACCCAGGATGCTGATGGCAACGTAACCCTTGAGCTGCGACGCTACTTCTCGCTGGAAGATTTTGAGCCCGGCACCGGACTTGAACAGCATCGACCCCTCGCTCGCGTACCGGATGCGATGAATGTTCATGTCACCTTTCCCGGCACCTGTCGGGAAGCCATGCAGTTCTATGCCGATGTCACCGGTGGGCAGCTGGAGTGCCTATTGACCTACGCTGAAACGCCCGCCGCTGAACACTCACCGCCGGAACTTCATGACCGCATTATCCATGCCTCGCTGAACCTACGTGGCCGTCGCCTGATGGGTGCCGATATGGCGGCTGACTGCTATGCAACACCGCAAGGGGTAGCGATTCAATTGGAGTATCAGGATATCGAGCAGGCCGCCCGAACCTTTGCCCAACTGGCAGAGGGCGGAAAGATCACCATGCCGTTCGAAGCGACTTTCTGGTCATCAGGATTTGGCATGGCCACCGATCGCTTTGGCATTCAGTGGATGGTCAACGTATCGATGGAACCCTGCCCACAGGCAAAACAAGGAGATAAACCATGAAGTACGTGGCGCTGGTGTATTACCAGGAACAGCTTATTAATGCGATGAGCGAACAGGCGTGGCACGACCTTAACCAGGAGTGCATTGCTGGTGTAGAGCGATTAACCGCTCAAGGCAACTACTTAGCGGGCCAGGCATTGCAACCCATAGAAACGGCAACCACCGTGCGCGTACGCGATGGCGAGACGTTGATTTCCGATGGCCCCTTCGCGGAAACCAAGGAGCAATTGGCAGGCTTCTACCTGCTGGACGCCCACGATTTAAACGAGGCGCTGCAGTTAGCTAGCCGCATCCCACCCGCCCGGCTGGGCAGCATTGAAGTACGCCCCGTGCGAGAACTTCCCCCCAAAACAGAGCCAGGAGAAATGCCATGAACACCGCCACCTACCCCTATATCGATGGTTTCGTTGCGGCAGTACCCAACGCCAATAAACCCCAGTTCCTAGAACATGCCCGAGCCGCCGCCGTGGTATTTAAGGAGCACGGCGCGCTGCGTGTGGTGGAGTGCTGGGGAGACGACGTGCCCGAAGGGGAAGTCACTTCTTTCACTATGGCAGTGAAACGTAAGGATGACGAGACGGTTATTTTTTCGTGGATTGAGTGGCCATCGCGCGCAGTGCGCGATGAAGCCATGCCAAAGGTGATGCAAGACCCTCGCCTCCAGATGGAGACTAACCCGATGCCTTTTGATGGCAAGCGCGTTATTTATGGTGGTTTTACCAGCATCATTAATGAGTAAAGCGCTATAAGCGGCCCAGAGATTTACTCCGCATCCTGCTGGGCCGCAACATCACTAATCCGCCCCTCAACTTTGTAGAAGATCTCTTTGCGCTCGACCATATAATCGCGCAGCATTTCCCAATCGGTATTACCCACAATAGTGTTACGGCCGTCTTCGTAAACAGCACCTAGCACTGCATGGCTGTCGCCGCCGGTTGCGGTGAAGTTGTTGGTGGCGATAGTGTAGGTGCGTTCCGCATCAATGGCCTGCAACGCGCCTTCTTGGGCTATTTTCAAGGTAATGACACGCTCACCGACGGGCTTGCGGCTGTCATACACCAACTCAACCCCTGCGGAAACATGCAGAAACCCACCGTTCTCAGCAGGCGCGTCAGCCAGGGCGATTTCAAAGGTTTCGAGAAGCTCGGCGCCGGTGACCTCAAGTAGCGTCAAGCGATTGCCAAACGGCTGCACGGCGATTAGATCCCCCACTGATACATCACCTGCCTCAATCGCTTCCCGAATACCGCCGCTATTTTGGATCGCCATTACGGTGTCGGGTGCCACTTGCTGCGCAGTATGCAATTGAGCATCGGTGATTAAATTACCCAGCGCTGTTTCATTGGCACGCACACTCTGTTCATCGCCGCTACCGTGACGCGGGTTGGGTAGCGCGGAGATCACCTTGGCGCCCACCTGGGTATCGCGTAACTCTTCAATCGCCGCGGTGTAAGGCGCTAGCAGCTCAACGGCGTCAGGATCCGCCTCGCGCTCGTCAGCGGCGAGCAGCTCACCACTGACATCCACCACCACCCCATCGGCATCAAAGGTCACCTGCATCACGCCGAGGTGTTGCCCATATTCACCCGCTTGACCAATCGCCGTCGGCGTCATTGCTTCGCCCGCGCTGTTTTCGGTGAGCAGCCTAGGCGGTGAGATTTGAGTATGGCTATGGCCACCAATAATAATGTCGATACCCTCAACGTAGTCAGCCAGCAGCAGGTCGTTGCCCACGCTGGGATCGCTATCGTAACCAAGGTGGGTGAGAGCAATAATCTTGTTGACGCCCTGCTCTTCAAACGCTGCCACCATGGCTTCAGCCGCTTCACGATAATCGCTGATGGTGATTTGACCGGGGCTTGAAATCGTTTCGCTATCTTGGGTGCTTAATCCAAAAATGCCGATCTGCTCGCCATCGTGCTCAACAATAATCCCGTCATAGAGCCCACCCGCCTGGGGCTCTGCACTGATTGACTCGCCTAGCATGTCAGCAAACTCAGGAGCCGCTGAGAAATCCAGGTTGGCGCCTAAAATAGGGAATTCTGCCCCCGCAAAAAATGCTGCCAGCGCCTGATGCCCCTCTTCCGGGTCACCCAGGTCAAACTCATGATTACCCGGCACAAAGGCGTCGTAACCCATTAAATTCATAAATTCCAGGGCATCCTGACCCTGAAACTCAGTGAAGTAGAGCGTGCCTGAAAAGATATCGCCCGCTTCCAGCAGCAGTCCCTCGCCATACTGCTCTCGCGCTTCATTAAGCGTGGTGATTAGCAGCGGGTACTGATCGGTGCGCCCGTGGAGATCGTTGGTGTGAAACAGCGTCAGGGTGAAATTATCAGCCAGAGCGGTGGGAACGGTGACAAATAAGGCTGTCCCTAGCGCAATGCTATAGTGATGAGAACGCATTTTAATGACTCCTTTCATATCCATGTTTTGGCACCTTAGCAGTAAAGATGGTGCGTTGCCCCTGTCATAAATCCGTGACGAGATCGTCATTTGCACTACACCGTACCGTCATTGTCGGCTGTCACTCTACGACCACCCCACTTTTTCGTTGTATCGCTGACAGGACGGACGACTCATGTATAAGACCCGTATAAATAAAATCTATGGCTATAAAACCCAGGCCTATAAGACAGCTCTGAGCTTGGCTATCGCGGGGGCTGCCACCCTCGCTACCCCTTACGTGTTCGCCAATAACGACTTAAGCAATGTCTGCCCAAACCCAATCCGCATGGCAGATACCGGCATTGAAGGCATGGGCCCGCTTGCAGAAGCCTTCGGCCCCTTCGCTGAAGCATTTGAAACCACCACCGGCCTTGAGCTTGAGATGTTTAGCCTGAGCAACCGCACGGCCGCAGGCACGGCACTGCAGTATGACGACGTAGACCTGGTGTTCGCAGGCCCATCCGAGTTTGTGCTGTTTGACCGCGAAAGCGATATCGAAATTTTGTTTGCCATTGAGCGCCCGCACTACGGCAGCAGCTTTTTTGTTCCTGCCGACAGCGAGTTTCAAACACTGGCCGACCTAGAAGGCCAGCGTGTCGCGCTAAAAGACGTAGGCTCCACGAGTGGGCATATTTTCCCCAGCCAAATGTTGGTAGACGCAGGCTTAGATATCCAACGTGATCTGGAAATAGTGATGGCCGGTGATGCGCGCATTGCAGCCCTCGTCAACGGTGATGTGGATGCCATGGGTGGCGGCAACCGCGATATCGACGAGATCAAAGCGATGGACCCAGACGGTGAATATCGTGTGCTCGCTACCAGCGATGTACTGCCCGGCGACCCGGTCGTGATGCGCGGCTCACTGGAAGATGCCTGCAAAACAGCGCTACGTGAAACGCTAAGAGCCAATGCTGACACGCTATGGAACGCACTGGTGGCAACGGATCGTAACGAAGACAAGTTCTTAAACCGCGATTCATCGCTCGGCTTTGACCGGACCAACGAAGATTACGACGTGGTTCGCCGCGCCTATGAGGCAGCAGGCATTCCTTTATAAGCCCTGCTTTTATAAACATTAACTTTATAAACACTGATCTTTTCATCTCACATCAGCACAGGGAGGTGCTGCTAGCTAGATAGGTTTTTTCAATGATTATTGTCTCTAATTACCTCCTGACCCGTGTGCAGGAGGTTTTTTTATGAATGCCATCAGTGTCCAAAATGTACATAAACACTACGGCGAACTGCACGTACTACGTGGCTTAACGTTAGAGATTAACAAAGGCGAGTGCGTGATTTTACTCGGGGCAAACGGCTGCGGAAAATCGACGTTAATGCGCTGCTTGAACGGGCTAGCGCCCCACGACAAAGGGGATATCACCATTTTTGGGGAGCCCCTTACTCATCTCTCCAAACCTAAACTGCGCCAGCTGCGGCGTAAAGTGGGCGTCGTTTTTCAGCAATTTAATCTGGTTCAGAACGTCAGCGTGTTTCAAAACGTGCTGTATGGCGCCATGGGTCAGCAACGCTTTGGCTTACTCTCCTCACTCGCTTGCCTGGCGAGCAATGAGTTGCGCGAACGCGCCATGGCATCACTGGAACGCGTTGGATTAGCCAATAAGGCGCATGCCGATTGCCGCGAGCTGTCAGGCGGTCAACAGCAACGCGTGGCCATTGCCCGCACGCTGATGCAAGACGCTGAGATCATTATTGCTGACGAGCCGGTCGCCAGCCTAGACCCGAAAGCGGGTCGGGAAATTATGGATCTACTGCTGGATGTCGTGGCTGAACGGCAGTTAACCGTACTCTGCACACTGCACCAACTGGAATTAGCTCAGCAGTATGGTGACCGAATTGTCGGCTTGAAAGCGGGCCAGATAGTGCTCGACTCGCCGCGCCAGCAGGTGGCCCTAGCGACTATGCAGAAACTCTACCAGGGCGATGTTCGAGTGGATCAAACCAATAACACCCCTGTCGATGACACCCCTGCTATTTCTTCTACCCGTTAATATCGAGAGCACTATGTCTATTCACCGTCGCACCACCACGCCTCTACCCCCAAGATTCGCCATGCCCTCCCCCTTTACCTGGGGAGTGGTGCTGGTTTTTATTGCGCTATTTGTTCAGGGCGTCATGGCTACTAATTTAACGCTGGAACGCCTGCTACGTGGCGCCGTCAATTTAGTGCATTTTTTAGGCCGCGCCTTTCCGCCGGATTTATCCAATCTTGATGTGTTGGCATGGTCGATGTTTGAAACCCTCAACATCGCCATTGTCGGTGTCACCATTGGGGTTATTTTAAGCCTGCCGTTTGCGCTGCTGGCCGCGCGTAATACCTCGCCTGCACCGTGGATTCGCTCCATTACCCGCCTGATGATTGCCACCATGCGCACCATTCCTGACCTTATTTGGGCGCTTATTTTTGTGGTGGCGGTGGGGCTAGGCCCTATCGCCGGAGTGCTCGCTATTGTGATGGACACCATTGGCTTTGCTGCTCGGTTCTTTTCAGAGCGCATTGAAGAAGTTCACCCTGGCCCTTCTGAAGCGCTTAGCGCCACTGGCGCAGGCAGGCTTTCAGTCATTGGCGGCGCCATTTTGCCGGAAACACTGGCCTCAATGACCGCTACCAGCCTTTATAGTGTTGAAAAAGCGCTGCGCTCCGCGGTGACGCTGGGCCTAGTAGGCGCTGGCGGCATCGGGGTTGAGCTAGCCTGGATTTCTCATAGTACCTCAGCCAGTACCGCACTCAGGCTGTAACACCGCTAAACACCTACTGGCTCGACTTACATCGGCTACTTTTTAACCACTTTCCGGCGTTCAGACACACTTCCCCCTTTCCCCCATTGCTTC
>NZ_DRFS01000028.1 GCF_011050415.1 Halomonas sp. | reverse complement strand
GGCAGCATCATATCGTGAACTATTTAATCGGGTATTACAGCCAGCTTAGGCCTCACCAGCATAACGGTGGTATGAGTCCGAACCAGGCAGAGGAAAAGTACTGGGTTAACTATAAAGCGGTGGCCAGTTTTACTTGACCACTACATATATAGCCTGCTGTATAGCACCCTTGAACATGTCAGCACGTTTATTGGTGTTAACTAGCCGCTCCAAAAATCATAAACCACTGGTTTATAGCTTTATTTACCCAGCATGGCAATATATCCAAAATTCGCGTGCCGGCTCTTTTTTACGATTTAATAATACTTTATTGACAAATTAAGCTTAGGTCACGTGGTTTTGAAGAGAAATTGAGCTGGAGCAGGCTTTGGGCAACAGTGCTGCCATCGCGCCGGGCCGCCGCTGCGGGTGCCTTTTGGCTCGTTCCTCGCCAAGCGTTACGGGGTGGCTAGATTGCTTATGTGGCTGGATCTTCGCGAGCTGAAGCTCTCTCCTACAACACTAGTGCAGAGTATCGATTCAGAGGCGGAGGTTATTTATGGGGCGAGATGGTCGCGGGCTAAAGCGCTCTCCCACAACACCACTAATGCAGTGGCGGTGTTGCGGGAGGCGTTAAGGTTTAGGCTTTGAGGACGTAACGTAGGGTTTCAACCACTTGGTCGGTGGTGGTGCACCATCCTTGGGCTGTGCGTCTTTAGGAAACGGTCAACTTTGTTCATGGCGGCATCTAGCGAGAGAATCGTCTTGGCCCGTCGGATATCCCGATCCAGATCGGCTTCCGTCTCGGCCTCATCATGCGCGTAGTGCGCCAGTAGGTGATGCCGAATCAAGCCTCTCAGTTTCTCGTCCAATTCTTTGAATGTGCCAGACCACTCTTTGGAGGCATCGGAGGACATCTTACTGCTATCAATCGCAAAGAGTCCGTTACCCAGCAAGCCTTGTTCGTGACACACCAGCAGCACTTGTTCGAAGAGCGCTTCAATCTCATCGGCATGGCGGCTGACGAAGCTTACCAGTGTGGTGAAGCGGGGAACGGTATCGCAGGAAAGGGCCTTGAAAATAGGGTATCCGGATTAACTGGTTGACAGCTCCCCTATATGATGTGGCATCTATTCCTATGCTCTCCGGCATTATTCGGTTGATATAATTAGGATGCTGAGCGGTCTTGTACAGCCAGTAGCGCTGCCTGATCGATCAATGATCGTCCAATGTCGCTAGCCAACAGACGATCGTAGTAGCTAGCTTTTGGGAATCATGTGCCCGCTACCAGGATACGGCTGGCCTGGGGCTGTTGCGCTCCGCCCTCGACCGGCCATAGGGGTATCGGGCTACCGCCGCTCGCTGAGCGACGGCTCAATCCGCCGTGCTGCGCAGCGTCCTGATCAGCAGTTGATAGAGGCTATCGACGGCTTCGTTGCTCTGAGAGGCCTGACTGCGATAGGCCGCCACCGCCATGGGCTCCAGCGGGCCCAGACCATGCTTGCCGCCAAGGATCTCCAGGTGGGACGGGGCACTGCACCGCGTCAACACGGCAACGGCAAGGCCGCTCTCCACCGCGGCTATCTGCCCTGCCAAGCTGGAGCTGTTGTACACCACCCGGTAGCGGCGTCCCTGCAGAGCCAGGGAATTGATGGCACTGCGCTTGGCGAGGCTCGCGCTCTCGTAGACAGCGATGGGCAACGGGTCGCGCCGCCAGGTAGGAAATTCCGGCGAGCCGACCCACACCATCGGTTCATGGAACAGGAGGGTGCCGTGACGCGGCTGGTCCCGCGAGACCAGAGCGAGGTCCAGGTCGCCATTCTCGACCTGCGGAATCAGTGCGGTTGACTGCTCGCAGCTCAGCTCGATCTCCACCGCTCCGTGCTGCGGCGCGAAGCGCTTCAGCACCGGAGTCAGGTAGCGGGCCGCATAGTCATCTGGCACGCCGAGACGGATATGCCCGGTCAGCACCCGGCCGTGAAACGCCGCCTGGGTCTCGGCGTGCAGGTCGAGCATCCTGCGGGCATAGCCCAGCAGCCGCTGCCCTTCCGGGGTGAGCTGCTGCGACCGAGGCCCTCGTTCCAGGAGACGATGCCCCAGAGCGGCCTCCAGCTTCTTCAGCTGCATGCTCACCGCCGACTGGGAGCGATGCACCTCCGGGGCGGCGGCGGAGAGTGAGCCGACGTCCACCACCGCGACGAAGCACTTGAGCCAGTCGATTTGCAGATCTTGGTAGGCCATACGCTGCCATATGAATTCGATATTCGAATACCTAATAGCAAAATCATTCGCTTTAATCAAGAGATGGCCCGCGGCATAGTGACGTCCATGGCATGAGACAGGAGGAGCACGGCATGGCCAACGAGATGCCAAGTGACGAGGCGGCACTGCATCGCCTGGACGGGGCGCTAACGTGGCAAGGGTTCAGGGAACTGGTACCCATCTCGCTGTTCGTCATCGTCTTCGGCGCCGCCTTCGGCCTGGCGGCGACTCAGGCTGGGCTGAGCGATGCGTCCATCGTCATCATGAGCACCCTGGTTTTCGCGGGTGCTGCACAGTTCGCGTCTCTGGAGTTGTGGGGGCCACATATCCCGCTCTTTACGATGATGCTCACCGTATTCGCGATCAATGCCCGGCACCTGCTGATGGGCGCTACGCTCTACCCCTGGTTGCAGCCACTCAAGCCGGCAAAGCGCTACGGCGTGATGCTGGTGGCTTCCGATGCCAACTGGGCCATGGCCATGCAGGCGTTCAGCCAGGGCCGGCCGGGGCTGGGGCTGCTGCTGGGCGGTGGAATCGCCCTATGGAGCTTCTGGGTCCTCGGCACCTGGCTGGGTCTGTACTTCGGCAACGCCGTGAGCGACCCCGCGAGCCTAGGACTGGACATGGTGATGGGCTGCTTCCTGCTCGCCATGGTAGTGGGCGGCGAGAAGAACCTGCGTATGCTGGTGATCTGGGCGGCGGCGGCGGGCGCCTCCCTGCTGGCCTATCGCTACCTGCCGGAAAACAGCCATGTGGTCGTGGGCGCCATCGCCGGTGGCCTGGTCGGCCTCTTTTGGGGGAGTCGTGACCATGAGTATTGAGGCAGGCAACCCGAGCGCGCTCGCCATCATTCTGATCATGGCGGTGGTGACCCTGGTGACACGCTGGGGTGGCGTCTTCGCGATGTCCTTCGTGCCCATCGGCTACCGCGTCAAACGGTTCATTCACGCCATGTCCGGCTCGGTGCTGGTGGCGCTGCTAGCGCCGCTGGCGATCACCGGTGACAATGGCGCCCGCCTGGCCCTGCTGACCACCGCCGTGATTATGCTGACGCTGAAGAAGCCACTGCCAGCGATCGCCGGCGGTATTCTGGTGGCGGCACTGTTCCGTCAGATGTAGCCATACCCCAGCGCCACGGGCGCGCTGCGTTTTCTACATAAATGTCGAGCAGCACCCAGGGGAAAGCCCGGGTGCGGTTGCTTTCAACTACCATCCTGCGCCAGTTCTTGGCGTTCACCTTGGTGGAGTAGGCAATAGACTTGGTTGCGGATAAGGTTGGCATCTTCGTCGGTCAGAGTCCGTTCCAAGTGTCGAAGGGTCAGTTGCAGCAGGATATTCTTTTGCCCTGGCTTCATTCCCATGCGTTGATGGGCCGAGGCCGGTAGATCCTCAAACCCCGTTTCCGCCTTGATCAGCAGAGCTTCAATGTTCTCCGCTTCGGGCAACCGTTCGCGGACCATGTCGCCGATCAGTTCTTCGTTAATCCAAGTATCGACGCAGAGAGATAGGTCCCGACGGATGGGAGGCATCGCAGATACCGGTCTGTAGGTATCCAGGTCATTCATCTGCGTGCGTACGCGCGGGTCTTCACTTCGCAGTAGCCGAATATCGGGGATTCTCTTGCGCAGCATCAGCAACCGATCGAGCCCCAGGCCCATGGCCAAACCAGTATGGCCAGTAAGGCCCGCTTGATTCAGTATCTCGCGTGCCGCTAGGCCGCACTCACCAACCTCAATCCATTCATCCCGCCAACGAACGTCGATTTGTATCCCGCGCTCGGTGTAAGGGTGTGGCGACGCCAGGGTTCGCCATTCCAGGCCGGGTACGGCAGCGGCCATAACAACCGAAACCATTTGCTGTAACTCGGATACGGACATCCTCGATCCTTGGTTAGCATCCACCACTCGCCAGAGGTCCAGCTGGTGCGGTTCACCACAGTGTAAGCGGTCGATGCTGTCGCGCCGATAGACTAGTCCCGGTAAGAGCAGCAACAAGTCGTTGGGTGGATCCAGGCTCAGCCCGTCCAGTAGATCTGGAATGGCCGCCGACGTCTGGGTGCGCAGGATATAACCATCGGCTACGTAGCGTGTGTAGCGAGCGTCCCGCGCCGCACCTTCCGGTGGATAGCCCAAGCGATCGTAGTTGTTAGCAATTGGCACAACAGAGCCGCTGCGAACTAAGAGCTGTTTGCAGCCCCATTGCTTGATGAGCGCTTGTCTGATTTTTTGAATCAGCAACTGCATGGCATGCGTACCCTGGCGCGGATTGGTCAGGTCCGTAAGGTTGAGGGCAGAGCATAGTGCTTCGGGTGATAACAACGTAGACATTTTCTGATTTCTCCGGGATGTAGGGTGCCGGCGGAAAAATCAGGCGTTATTCATCAAATTATCAATGAATGGGAGGCCGCCTGAAAGCAAAAACCCCCAGGATCTGGCTCGGGGGTTCCGCTTTCAGAGGTGCACAATTCACCGCCCGCCGATGCCGTAAGGATCCCGGGGGTACATAAATCGCGGAGTGAGGCGAACTGCCATGTATGAAATCATGATCATAAACCTAGCATGGGCGCTCTTGCCCTGTCAAAGCCTGCCCCAGGCAGAATGGGTTTGTGCCGCAGTGCTCACCAGCGGGCTTCCAGCAATGAGAGCAGCCTAGCCAGTCTGTCCGCTGCCACGCATCATCAGGACAGGTCACTTCCCTCGAGCACACGATTCTCCCCGAGATCCCTGGCTTATCTGATGCCGTCGAGCGGATGGCGGCTTGGCCCCTCCTCGTCGGATCGGATCCACCGCTTATCTGGACACCCTCAATTTCGATCAAGTGAACATACTGAGCAAGCTATCAACCAGTTAATCCGGATACCCACTATTTATTAGGAAAATATTCTAGTATCTCATCGCCCGCATCATCAAATAGACCAGTGGAACGCCAGCCTAGGTGTCGGTAAAAGCCATATGAGCGAGTTTTCGGATCGGATGAGCATCCGAGGAAAAGTCTTTCAAATCCTAAAGAATGGAAAGACTCAATCATTTGATTTAATAGTGCTTTGCCAACACCTTTACTTTCATATTCTGGCAATAGTGCCAGGACAACAATTTCTCCAGCTTCGCTGTCACCGAAGCAATAGCCAATAATCGTCCCTTCACTAACACCAACGTAACCAGGCAAAGAGCCATCGCTAATTCCTGCTTTCCAGCTCTCTAAAGTAATACCGAGTTCTTCCAATTGTTCGACAGAGAAAGCATTTTCTCTCGTTTTTCCTCTCAAAGCGATGCATTCGGCCGTATCGTCAGGCGTTGCTATCCTGTATGCAACTTTCATTAGGTGCTCCATATTTAGTTCTTGGTTGTAGACCTAACAGGTATTAGACTGCCCATCCTATGATTGGACAATCGTGCTGGCACTTTTTTCCGGCAAATGCAGCCTGCCAGACTCTCCCAAGCCTATGATTCTTATAACTATTAATTTAAATTTGGCAGCATAGCCAAAATTCGCGCTCCTGCTGCATTTCCCGGCATGACCGCTTTGGGCCGAAAGCGGCCATCAACAGCTCAAAAACCCTTTTATACACGCTCTTACCCCACCACCTACTCACTCAAACTCTGCTTAGCTTCAAAACTACCAAATCTGGCTTATCCGTGTCAGTAGAAAATAGTCACGTATCTAGCGCTTTTCTTCGCTTTGTCTCCTTGGGTTGAACGCGGAAAGCTTGGCAGCATTCACGTTGCTGTAGATGCTTTGCTTATACCACCGACTGGGCTCTTAACCCTTAGGCATTGGCCTACATTGGCTCATGGGCTGCCGTTGCATGATAAAAACCATATTGCGTCGCACAATCAGTGTTGCTAATAAGTAATAGTAAGCGCAAAGATTGATTAACAACCCCAAACCAAGCGCTCCTACTCCTCTGCTTACAGCGAGAACCTGACAAATGAGCCAGCGAATCCTGATCCTGCTGGGCCACCCCGATATCAGTAAGGCGCACCTGTGTCACTCTTGCGCGGATCACTATAACGAAGGCGCCCAGGCCAGCGGCCACGAGGTTCGCCTGATTAACATAGCCTCTCTGCAATTCCCGCTGCTGCGCAGCCAGCAGGAGTGGCAAACGACGCCTCTGCCCACTTCACTAACAGCAGCGCAAGAATCCATCGGTTGGTGTCAGCACTTGGTGCTTATCTTTCCACTGTGGCTTGGCGACATGCCAGCTCTTGTCAAAGCGTTTTTAGAACAAGTGCTGCGACCGGGCTTCGCCTTCGCGTACGTGGAAGGCCACCCACTGGGGAAAAAGGGTCTGACTGAACGCACAGCGCGAGTCGTGGTGACCATGGGCATGCCAGCGGTGATCTATCGACATCTTTATCGAGCGCACAGCATCAAATCATTGGAGCGCAATGTCCTTGGCTTTGTCGGCTTCTCTCCAGTGCGTGAGACTCTGATCGGAGGTGTAGAGACAATGAGCGAGCAAAAACGCAACGAATGGTTTCGCAAGCTGCATAAGTTAGGAAAAGAAGCCAAGTAAAGCTAACAGCAGCCACCCAGTAGATGACGGTAATGCATGACGCAGTTGTTGAACTTGCGGCCGAGGCAAGGCAACTAGACAAAACGCTATCTATAGCCCTTTTTCTCCCTTTAGCCTCTCCACACCGAACGCGGTAAGCTTTACAGTACTTTCGTTGCTGAAGATACTTTCCCCATGCATACCCACTGGATTCTTGGCCCTGGGGCCATTGGCCGCCTATTGGCGCACTCCCTAACCCCGTTTGTTGATGTGGCGGTGATTGGTCGCCGTGCATTGCCTGCGCGGCAGTTGCTAACCACGCCGGAGGGCGAAGTGCATGCGCAGCACTTAACCTCACTTACCGCAGAGCAGTTGGCGGCTGATGCGCCGGTGCCGCCCGCTTTTGTGCATATCACCACCAAAGCGATGGCGGCTGAGACCGCGCTTGAAAGCCTTATCAGCATTATTGCGCCCTCCACTCCGCTGGTGCTTTGGCAGAACGGTTTTTATGCCCAGCCGCTCATTACCCAAACCTGGCCTGGGCCGGTGCTTTGCGCCACTACTACTGAAGGCGCTTACTTAACCGGTGATGATGGTGTGGTTCATGCGGGGCGTGGGCATACCTATGTTGGCGATTTGAATAATCAGCACAGCAAGTTGGCGGAAACACTGGCGAAGACATTAACCCAGGCGGGCCTTGCCGCTACAGCAGTGGATGATATTCGCCAACGGTTGTGGCAGAAGCTAGCGGTTAACGCAGCGATTAATCCGTTAGTGGCGCTGCATGGTGTGCGTAATGGTGAATTGCGCGGTGATGGCTTTGTAAACCAAGTGGTGGCGGTCGTGAAAGAAGTTGCATCGATTATGTTGGCCGAAAGCATTCAGCCACCCAACAACGGCCAAGGTGAAGAAGCGTGGTTGGCGCTGGTTTGGCAGGTAATTGAAAGCACCGCGAATAATAAGGCTTCGATGTTGCAGGATGTGGAGGCCAAACGCCCCACCGAACGTGGGGCGATTTTGGGGCCGTTGATTGAGAGCGCCGAGCGGCATGGATTGGGATGTGAGGTGTTGCAGGGGCTGGATGATGAGTTAGCGGTGCTAGAGGCTAGTTTTTAGGCCTATTCTGAGGCAGCTTCGCTGCCTATTCGCGCGCTAAAGCGCCCTCCTACAATGGGTATCAATCATTGTGGGATATTAAGGTACTGCCCCAGATATACTGTTAACCGTTATCTAGAGAGGGCGGTCGTTTGTTTGGATTGCGTTTCGTGCGTGAAACCTGAGGCAGCTTCGCTGCCCTTTCGCGCGCTAAAGCGCCCTCCTACAATGGGTATCAATCATTGTGGGATATTAAGGTACTGCCCCAGATATATTGTTAACCGTTATCTAGAGAGGGTGGTCGTTTGTTTGGATTGCGTTTCGTGCGTGAAACCTGAGGCAGCTTCGCTGCCCTTTCGCGCGCTAAAGCGCCCTCCTACAATGGGTATCAATCATCTTGGGATATTAAGGTACTGCCCCAGATACACTGTTAACCGTTATCTAGAGAGGGTGGCCGTTTGTTTGGATTGAGTTTCGTGCGTGAAACCTGGGGCAGCTTCGCTGCCCTTTCGCGCGTTGAAGCGCCCTCCTGCAATAATTTATTAGCCATTTTGAGTGGTGTATCGTGTATTTCTATTAAGTAACCGGGATCATCACTACCTTGCGGTAAGTGGGTCGCTCGGCTAGCTGCTCTGTCCAGAGCTGTAGGTGTGGGCGAGGTTGCCAAGTTAAGCCGCTGTTGAGCATGTTGTAAACGAAAGGTGCGATGGCGATATCACCCAGGCCAAACGCTTCACCAGAGAACCAGGTCTGATTTGTCAGGGCGTTATCCATTAATGCAAATAGTGCTTCGCTCTCTTTAATCGCGGCTTCGATAGCGGCGTGATCGCGTTTTTCGGGCGGCGTTCTTACATAACCCATCAATATTTTGCGATGGCTTGGGGTCAGCGTGCTGTTGGCCCACTCCATCCACTTTTCCATCTGCGCTCGCTTAGCGGGCTCTTCGAGCCACAAGTGGTTGGGGCCGTACTGCGCTGCCAAGTAGCGAATAATGGCGTTGGATTCCCACAGTACGCTATTAGTGGCGTCGTCTTTGAGTAGCGGTACTAACCCGGTGGGGTTCATAGCCAGATACTCCGGGGTGTTGTTTACCCCGTGCTCAAGACCGGCCTGGATTTGCTCAAAAGGCAGTTCCAGTTCTTCGAGCACCCACAGCACTTTTTTAACGTTGGTGGAGTTATTGCGGCCCCAAAGCGTAATCATGGCGATCCTTTATTGTTGATGAGTGGTGGAAAGTGAGTTTGCCGTGCGCGGAGTTAGGTGGCAAGTTGGCTGCCTACCCCAACAGGTCGCGAGCTGAAGCTACCTCCCACCCAAACAGTGCTTAACGCATAGGCATGAACTGAAGCCGTCTCCTACAAAAGCTACTCTTTATCCTGATAAAACTGCATCAGGCTGGAGAAGTCGAGTTTGCCGTTGCCTTTGGCTTTGTGCAGGGTGAACAGCGAGCGGGCGGCGGAGCCCATGGGGATCGCTGATGCGCTTTGTTGGCTGACATCCATGGCCAGCCCTAGGTCTTTGATCATTAGATCTACCTGGAAGCCACCTTGGTAATTTTTAGACGCGGGTGCGTTTTCCATTACCCCTGGGTAAGGGTTATAAACATTTAGTGCCCAGTTGCCACCGGAGCTCTGCTTCATAATTTCTGAAAGCACCGCTGGGTCGAGGCCGTTCTTAACACCCATATTGATCGCTTCACAGGTGCCTGCCATTAAGATAGATAGCAGCATATTGTTGCACACCTTGGCCACCTGCCCTGCGCCATGGTCACCGGCGTGGAAGATGTTTTTACCCATCACGTCCAGCACTGGTTTAGCCTGTTCGAACTGGGCATCAGTGCCGCCGACGATAAAGGTTAGCGTGCCCGCTTGAGCGCCACCTACTCCGCCGGAAACCGGTGCATCTACAAAACCAATGCCTAGCTTCTCGCCTTCAGCAGCTACGCTACGGGCAGTGTCGGCATCAATGGTGGAGCAGTCGATGACCAGCGCGCTCTGCTTGATGACTTCGAATAGCGGGGTATCGCCTTCTACATACAGCCCGCGCACGTGTTTGCCTGCGGGCAGCATGGAGATAACGAAATCAGCACCGGTGGCAGCTTCTTGAGCAGAGAAAGCCACTTCGCAACCATTGGCTTTGGCGGTCTCAAGCGCATCTTCAGAAAGATCAAAAGCACGTACATTGAAACCTGCTTTTGCGAGGTTGGCGGCCATCGGGCCACCCATGTTGCCTAAACCGATAAACGCGACAGTTGTCATCTCTTTTGTCCTTATTATTTGTGTATGAAGCTTAACACTTGGCCTGCTCGTTAGCTTAGATCAGTAAGCGGATTCTTATTCCACGGCGAGGCTAGCAGCTCTTCGATAAAGGCTTGCTCGACGGAAGCAACATCCGGGTAAGTCCACGCTGGTTGGCCATCTTTATCGACCAGCAGCGCGCGTACACCTTCAGGGAACTCACGATGGCGGCAGCACTGCACCGAAAGCGCCATCTCAGATTGGAACACTTCTGCCAGCGACATATGCTTGGCGCGTTTTAGCTGTTCATCAATTAATTTAACCGAAACAGGGCTGCCATGAGCCAGCGTTTGCTGTGCTTTGCTGAACCATTTATTGTCACTTTCGACCGCTGCAACGGCCTCGATAATTTGCTCAACGCTGTCGTGATCCATCAGCTCGCGAATCAGCGGTGAATGCTGGTAAACCGGCGCATCCAGCTCGGCAAATACCGGCTGCGATGTCTGTTCAAGCTCACGCATAATGCGATTAACCACACCGTGGGCGTCGGTATTTTCGCCTTTCCCCCAATGAGCATCAGTTAATTGCTGCACCAAGGTATCACGATGGTGGCTTGCAATACTGCGGTCGGCCAGGCCAAGGTGAACGGCATCCGGTGCGTTTATTTGGCAGCCGGTCATGGCCAAAAAGCGCCCGATACCGTTAGAGAGCCGATTCAAAAACCAGCTGGCGCCCACATCCGGGTAAAGGCCAATGGTGACCTCTGGCATGGCTAAGCGAGAGGTTTCCGTGACCACCCGGTGGCTGCTGGCACTTAACAGCCCCATACCGCCGCCCATCACAATGCCGTTGCCCCAGCAGATCACTGGTTTGGGGTAGGTATGGAGTAGATAATCGAGCCGGTACTCGGTCTCAAAAAAGCGTTCAGGAAAGCTGGGGTCGCCCTGGCCGGTAATCGCTTTATAGAGGTTGACAACATCTCCGCCAGCACAAAACGCTTTCTCTCCCGCGCTATCCAGCAGTATCGCCACGACTCGCTCGTCGGTCGCCCAGACGTTTAAACGCGGCAACATCTCTTCGCACATCTCAAGCGTTAGCGCATTAAGCGAGCGCTCGGCGTTGAGCTTGATCTCTGCAATTACATGGCCATCGCCGGTAGGGTGTTCGGTAAACAGTACGCTACTCATTAGCATTCCTTATCCGTGACAATCAACTTCACCAGCCGCTACAGTTCGGCAGCACCTTCAGCCAGTACCCGGCGGGAGATGATCAGGCGCATGATTTCATTGCTGCCTTCCAGAATACGGTGTACCCGGGTATCGCGTACGTAGCGCTCCATGGGGTACTCCTTGATATAACCGTTGCCGCCGTAAAGCTGAAGCGCTTCATCACATACTTTGAAGCCCACATCGGTAGCAAAACGCTTGGCCATGGCACAGTAGGTCGTGGCGTCGGCGTGACCTGCATCCAATTTAGTGGCGGCCATACGGACCAATTGCCGTGCGGCAACCAGCTCGGTGACCATATCCGCCAAGCGGAACTGCAGAGCCTGAAAATCAGCCAAGCGTTTACCAAACTGCTTGCGCTCCAGCATGTATTCACGGGCTTTATTGATCGCCTGCTGAGCGGTACCAATTGAGCAGGTGGCAATGTTAATACGGCCACCGTCGAGCCCCTTCATGGCGATTTTGAACCCTTCACCTTCGTTGCCCAGTAGGTGATTGGCAGGGACCCGCACATTTTCAAAGGTGATCATGCGGGTCGGCTGGCTGTTCCAGCCCATCTTCTCCTCTTTGCGACCGTAGCTGACGCCTTCACTGTGAGCATCGACTGCAAATGCGGAAACGCCTTTGGCACCCTCGCCACCAGTGCGCGCCATCACCACTAGGAAATCGGTACTACCCGCGCCGGAGATAAACATTTTGCTGCCGTTCAACACGTAGTAATCGCCGTCGCGTTTAGCGGTGGTTTTTAGCGAAGCAGCGTCTGATCCTGAATTGGGCTCGGTTAAACAGTAAGAGCCCAACAGCTCGCCCGTGGCGAGCTTTTCGCCCCACTGCTCTACCGCTTCCGGCGTACCGAAATCCGCTAGCATCCAGGTGACCATATTGTGGATGGTGAGGTACGCCGTGGTAGAGGTGCACCCCATAGAGAGCTGCTCAAAGATAATGCTGGCATCCAGCCGCGAAAGGCCTAACCCACCCACGCTTTCCGGCGCATAGAGTGAACAGAAGCCTAGCTCGCCCGATCTGCGAATCACATCGACCGGAAAGAACGAGGTTTGATCCCATTCGGCAGCGTGAGGTTCTAGCTCGTTTTGGGCAAATGCTCGCGCCATATCGGCAAAGGCAACCTGGTCTTCATTAAGCTCAAAATTCATGGCGTATCTCCGCGAATGCGCGTGCGCACTGCTGTTGTCGTTATAATTGACGTTAACGTTAACTTATCCATTTCCCCGGCGACAAGCAACCTGCCAGCGCTTGCTACCTTAGGTGTAGGGCACATACCTTATATAGAAAAAAAGGGCGCCAAGCGGCGCCCAAAATAAGGATCAATAAGCACAGGACAGAAAGCCTGTGATGGGTAGCAAAGAGGCTACTTAAAGTTTTTGCGGTACATCTTGTCCAGCTCGCCAATAATTCCGCTGCGAAAGCTCAGTACACAAATTACAAAGATGATACCCAGGATCACGCTAACCCAGTTGCCCAGCGGCGACTGCGCCAGCAGGTGCTGAAGGCTGACCACAATCCCAGCGCCCATTAAAGGGCCAAGCAAAGTACCCACCCCGCCAAGCAGGGTCATCAAAATAACCTCGCCGGACATATGCCAGTGAGCGTCGGTTAAAGAAGCCAGCTGAAAGACCACGGTTTTGGTCGAGCCCGCCAGCCCTGCCAAACCAGCGGAGATCACGAACGCCACCAGCTTATAGGCATCGGTGTTATAGCCCAGCGAGACAGCGCGGGGCTCGTTTTCACGAATCGCCTTGAGCACCTGGCCAAACGGTGAATGTACCGTGCGCTGAATAAGCGCAAAGCCAAATAGGAAGATGGCGAAAACAAAGTAGTACATTGTCATATTGCTGCGCAGGCTGATCAGTCCAAACAGCTCACCGCGAGGCACGCCGTGTAGGCCATCTTCCCCACCGGTAAATGGCGCCTGCACAAACATGAAGTACACCAGTTGGGCGATCGCCAGGGTCACCATGGCGAAATAGATGCCTTGGCGGCGAATGGAAAGCACCCCAAACACAACCCCCAACAGCGTCGCTAACAGGGTACCGGCAATAATGCCCAACTCTGGGGTTAACCCTGGGTAGCTTGCCAAGAGGTAGCCGGTAACGTAGCCACCGGTGGCGAGAAACGCCGCATGGCCAAAAGAAAGCAGCCCTGCATAGCCAAGCAGTAAGTTAAACGCGCAAGCAAACAACGCAAAACAGAGTACTTTCATCAAGAACACAGGGTAAGCAACGAACGGCGCCACCAACCCGACAACAATCAACGCTAGGTAGAACATATTGCGCCGAAATCTCGCCCGCTTCTGGCGCTCAAGAACCGCCGTTGGCGCCGCAATCAAAGTAGATTCTGTCATGGCTATGCCTCCTTACCGAACAGCCCAGCGGGGCGCAACATGAGCACGAGGATCATGACGAGAAAGATCACGGTATTGGAAGCTTCCGGGTAATACACCTTGGTCAAGCCTTCGATAATACCCATCGATAGACCAGTGATAATGGCGCCCATAATCGACCCCATTCCTCCGATAACCACCACTGCAAATACCACAATCAACAGGCTAGAGCCCATGGTCGGCGATACCGGATAAAGCGGTGCAGCCAATACGCCAGCGAAGGCAGCCAAACCAACGCCAAAGCCATAGGTAAGCGTGATTAGCAGCGGCACGTTAACGCCAAAGGCCTGCATTAACTGCGAGTTTTCAGTACCTGCGCGCAGGTAAGCCCCTAAGCGGGTGCGCTCAATCATAAACCAGGTAAACAGACACATCGTCAGGGCAGCGACCAGCACCCAAGCACGATAGGTAGGCAAGAACATAAAGCCTAGATTCAAACCACCCTGGAGAATTTCTGGTGTTGCATAGCGCGCGCCGGAAACACCAAAGAAGTTAACCAGCGTGCCTTCAAAAATTAGTGCCAAACCAAAGGTCAGCAGCAACCCATAAAGATGATCCAAATGGGCGATACGGCGGAGTAAAAAGCGTTCAAGCAGAACACCAAAGGCACCAACCACCAGCGGTACCAATACTAGCGCCAGCCAGTAGTTAATACCCAGATAACGAAAGCCCAATAGCGCGGCGAAGGCCCCCAGCATGTATTGCGCCCCGTGGGCAAAGTTGACGATCTTCAATAGGCCGAAGATGACCGCCAGGCCCAGGCTAAGCAGTGCGTAAAAGGCGCCATTCACCAGGCCCAGCGTTAGCTGCCCCATGAAGACGGCTATTGGCACGCCGAATATCATCGTCATAACGCGACTCTCCTCGCCGTCAAACAGTTGGCGGCAAATTGCCGCCAACCGGTTCTATCCTTCACTTACATTTATTCCAGGCTTAAGCGATGCCTGAAAATCAGTTCTGGACCAGTTTGCACTGGCTTTCAGACAGCGGGCGGTAGGCTTCTTCGGCAGGAATGGTGCTGAGGATTTCGTAAAGATCCCATTCACCGGTGGACTCTTCTGGCGTTTTCACCTGGGCCAGATACATATCGTGAATCATACGGCCATCTTCACGGATGCTGCCGTTACGGGCAAAGAAGTCTTCAACCGGCATTTCGGCCATTTGCGCACGTACTGTTTCAGGGTCGTCGGTGCCAGCCTCTTCCACGGCTTTCAGGTAGTGCATGGTGCTTGAGTAAATACCTGCTTGTACCATGGTGGGCATGCGGCCTACTTCATCGTAATAGCGCTGCGCCCACTCGCGGGACTGCTCATCCATATCCCAGTACCAGCCAGTGGTTAGCAGTAGCCCTTGGGTTGCTTCTAAACCGAGTGCGTGCACGTCATTCAAGAAAATCAACAGACCCGCTAACTGCTGACCAGATTGCGTAATACCAAACTGACTGGCAGTGGTGATGGCGTTAACGGTATCGGCGCCTGCGTTGGCCAGACCGATAATTTTCGCACCGGAACCCTGTGCCTGAAGAATATAAGAAGAGAAGTCACTGGTCGGGAAGGGGTGGCGAACACCACCGACGATTTCACCACCGCTCTCTTCGACCACTTTTGTCACATCGGCTTCAAGCGCATGACCAAAGGCATAGTCAGCGGTCAACATAAACCAGCTATCGCCGCCCTGCTCAACCACCGCTCTCGCAGTGCCATTTGCCAGCGGGTAAGTGTCATACACCCAGTGAATGTGGTTCGGTGTGCAGTGCTCGTTGGTGACACTGGAGGCCGCAGAACCCGACACAATACCCAGGCCATTGTTCTCTTCAAGAACGCGGGTGACCGCAATGGTTACAGAAGAGGCGACTAAGCCTGCCACCATGTCTACGTTGCGCTGGTCGATCCACTCACGCACGGTATTCGCACCTACGTCGGCGCTGTTACGGTCATCCGCGCTAAACACAACAATCGGGGAGCCATTTACACTACCGCCAAAGTCGGCAACGGCCATTTCCAGTGCGGTTTGACCGCCTGGGCCAGCCAGGTCGCGATAAGTACCCGACATATCCGCCAGATAGCCGATGCGTATTTCACCGTCGCTTATATCAGCTTGGGCGGTGGAAATAGCAAAACTAGAGGCAGCTGCCACGGCGATACTAGCGGCCAGCGTTTTCTTCATAAAGGTCATGTTCGTCTCCTGGCCCTTTGGGCCATTGTTGTTGTATAGCTGTTGTTTATCGACTTAGCGCTTCATTTATTGGTTTTGTGAGCATCAAGGCGTTGCGTTTAGAGCGTTTAATCAGTAGTAAGCATCAGGTCGTGAATAATAGTGAGTGCGCTATACCCCTAGCATTGAGTTGAGGTGTTCCCGGCGCGATGGCAACTGCGCGGCGCTGATTTCTTCCACAATTTGGCCGTGATCCATCACAAAGTGGCGGTCTGCCAGCGGTGCAGCAAAACGAAAGTTCTGCTCTACCAGCACAATGGTCATGCCGCGATCTTTGAGCTGAACCAACACGTCTGCCAACTTCTGCACGATCACCGGGGCTAGCCCTTCGGTAATTTCATCTAGCAACAACATACGCGCGCCGGTGCGCAAAATACGCGCCATGGCAAGCATTTGCTGTTCGCCGCCGGAAAGCCGCGTTCCTTGGCTTTTACGCCGCTCATAAAGATTAGGGAACATGGCGTAAATTTCATCTAGGCTCATGCCCCCTGAGGAAACCGTGGGGGGCAGCAGTAGGTTTTCCTGTACGTCCAAACTGGCAAAAATGCCACGCTCTTCTGGGCAGTAACCAATCCCCAAACGAGGAATATGGTGCGGCTTCATCTGCAGCGTTTCGTTGCCATTAATCACAATAGAACCAGTACGCCGCCCTACCATGTTCATAATCGATTTCAGGGTGGTGCTACGGCCAGCGCCGTTACGACCCAGCAGGGTAACCAGCTCACCTCGTTTTACATCAAAATTCACGCCATGCAGAATGTGCGATTCGCCGTAATAAGCGTGTAAATCTTTCACCCGCAACATTTCTCGGCTCAGCGAATTCTGGACAGGGGCCTGGGCTTCAGCAGTGTTCATGCGTGCGCTCCCTCTTCTTCCGCAGCGTCGCTGCCCATATAAGCTTCACGCACCAGCGGGTTACGAGACACGCTTTGATAATCGCCTTCCGCTAACACGGCGCCACGCGCCAGCACGGTAATCCGATCACACAGGCGGCTAACAACGCTTAAGTTGTGCTCTACCATCAGTACCGTGCGCCCTTGCGCGGCACGCTTAATCAGCGCCACGATCCGGTCAACATCCTCCGCACCCATGCCTTGGGTGGGCTCATCCAGCAGCATCATGGTGGGGTCTAATGCCAAAGTGGTGGCAAGCTCAAGTGCCCGCTTGCGCCCATAGGGCATTTCAACCGTTAATGTGTCGGCGTACTCGCGCAGGCCCACTTCTTCAAGCAGCTCTAACGCTCGTTCGTTTAAATGATTCAGGGATTTTTCAGATTTCCAGAAATGAAATGACGTACCTAGCTTGCGCTGGAGTGCCACACGCACATTTTCCAACGCCGTCATGTGGGCAAATACCGCAGAAATTTGAAACGAACGCACCAAACCCAACTGCGCAATCTCATTAGACTTTTTGCTGGTGATCGACTGACCACGATACAAAATATCGCCATGGGTCGGCGGTAGAAACTTGGTTAATAGATTAAATACGGTGGTCTTACCAGCACCGTTTGGGCCAATCAGTGCGTGAATATGCCCTTCTTGTACCTGCAGATTAACGTCATCGACAGCTGTAAAACCGCGAAACTCTTTGGTCAGACCTCGGGTTTCGAGGACAGGTCCCTGAAGGACATCGTTTGCACTCATAGAGTGACAGCCTCTTATTGTTGTAGTGCTGAATGCTTTATAGGCAGAACAGTATAAGCATCACCAGCTTCTACTGCCTTACCTGAACGTAAGGTGTATGTGCAAACTAGCAACTGAAGTAGTCGCATTACAATTACAACTTTGGTCTATTAGCACGCTTTTTCAATGTAAATATGTGCTTACATTTCCAAAATATCAGTAGGTTACATCCATTCAACGCATTTCAACTGCTAGCAACTATCGCTTTACGTAAACGTAAACTTGTTTTAGCCTCAGTGGCAGTGTTCTATAGGAGCAACTCCTTCTTTAAGAGAATGTCGACCATGAGCAAAACGTACTCGATCAGCGAACTAGCCAGCGAGTTTGATTTAACCACCCGCAGCATCCGCTTCTATGAAGACCAGGAGTTGCTCCACCCGACTCGTCGCGGGCAAACACGGGTTTACAGCAGCAAAGACCGAGTGCGCCTAAAACTGACCATCCGTGGTAAGCGGCTGGGGTTCTCACTGGCCGAGATTCGTGAGCTGTTCGAGCTCTGGGACGAAACCCGCAGCGGCAGCAAGAAACAGCTGCATTTAATGCTCAGCAAAATAGGCGAGCGCCGCGCAGCACTCGACCAGCAAATGAAAGACATCACTATGGTGCAGCTAGAGCTTGAAAGCGCTGAGATTCGCTGCCGACAAGCGCTGGAAGAGTTGCTCGAAAAACAACACGATGAAGAGCGCGCGAGTTCCAGCGATAAAACCGCGACCTCCTCTTCTGCGGCCATGCACTGATGCAGCACCGTTTTTAAATTTTCCTACTCGACTAGCCACCGTTAGCTAACACACTTAGTCAGTACAACTAACAACAGGTGATTGACCATGTTTTCACACTACTCAGAACTCAACTTCGGTCTTGATGACGAACTGAACATGCTGCGCGAGCAGGTCAACGCCTTTGCGGCGAGCGAGATTGCCCCCCGTGCTGCGGAGATCGATCAGAACAACGAGTTCCCCAATGATCTGTGGAAGAAATTTGGTGATATGGGGCTGTTGGGCATCACTGTTTCTGAAGAGGATGGCGGCAGCGGCATGGGCTATCTCGCCCACTGTATCGCCATGGAGGAGATCTCGCGGGCCAGCGCATCGGTCGCACTCTCTTACGGCGCTCACTCTAACCTGTGTGTAAACCAGCTGAAGATCAATGCTTCTGCTGAACAGAAAGCCAAATATCTGCCCAAGCTGATTAGCGGTGACCATGTGGGGGCGCTTGCCATGTCAGAACCCGGTGCGGGTTCTGATGTGGTCTCCATGCAGCTGCGTGCCAAGCGAGACGGTGACAGCTACATTCTTAACGGCAATAAAATGTGGATCACCAACGGCCCCGATGCCGACGTGCTGGTGGTCTATGCCAAAACTGATCCTGAAGCCGGTTCCAAAGGCATTACCGCCTTTATTATCGAAAAAGGGATGCCTGGTTTCACCACGGCCCAGAAACTCGACAAGCTGGGTATGCGTGGCTCCAACACCTGCGAACTGGTATTTCAGGACTGTGCGGTTCCCGCTGAGAATATCCTCGGTGAAGAAGGCAAAGGTGTGCGCGTGCTGATGAGCGGGCTGGATTACGAGCGCACCGTGCTGGCTGCAGGCCCCATCGGCATTATGCAGGCCGCCATGGACGTGGTGATGCCCTATATCCATGAGCGTAAACAGTTCAATCAGTCGATTGGTGAGTTCCAGTTGGTGCAGGGCAAAGTAGCCGATATGTACACCACCCTGAACGCCTGTCGTGCTTATTTATATGCGGTAGCAGCGGCCTGCGACCGTGGCCAAACCTCCCGTAAAGATGCCGCCGGGGTGATTCTTTACTGTGCCGAGAAGGCTACCCAAGTGGCACTGGATTCCATTCAACTACTCGGCGGCAACGGCTATATCAATGAATACCCCACCGGGCGCCTACTGCGCGACGCCAAGCTTTACGAAATTGGCGCGGGCACCAGTGAGATTCGGCGGATGTTGATTGGCCGCGAACTCTTTAATGAAAGCAAGTAATAAACGCCATAAGGGTCGCGCCATGAGCACTGTGAATAGCCAAATCAATCCACGCAGCGATGTGTTTCAAGCCAACGAAGCCTCCATGCTGGGTGAAGTCAAAAAACTGCGTGAACTGACCGCCGCCATCGCCCAAGGTGGCGGTAGCAAAGCTCGCGAGCGCCACGAAAGTCGCGGCAAGCTGTTTGTGCGTGACCGCATTGACCATCTGATCGATGAAGGCTCGCCGTTTTTAGAGTTTTCCGCCCTAGCGGCCCATAACATTTACGACAGTGAAATCCCTGCGGCGGGCGTGGTCACCGGTATTGGCCGGATTTCCGGCGTCGAGTGTGTGATCGTAGCCAACGACGCCACGGTAAAAGGCGGCACCTACTTCCCGCTCACGGTGAAAAAGCATATTCGCGCCCAGGAGATCGCCCGCAAGCATCGTCTGCCATGCATCTATTTAGTCGATTCCGGCGGCGCTTTCCTGCCCCGCCAGGATGAAGTGTTTCCCGACCGTGACCACTTCGGGCGTATTTTCTATAACCAGGCGACCATGTCCGCTGAAGGCATTCCACAAATTGCCGTGGTGATGGGTTCCTGTACTGCAGGCGGTGCATATGTGCCTGCCATGGCAGACGAGTCGATCATTGTTAAAGAGCAGGGCACGATTTTCCTGGGTGGCCCACCATTGGTAAAAGCCGCTACCGGTGAAAGCATTAGCGCTGAAGACCTGGGCGGCGCGGATGTTCACGCCAAAATCAGTGGTGTCGCCGACCACTATGCGGAAAACGATGCCCACGCGCTGCAGCTGGCCCGTGCCTGTGTGTCGCGGCTGAACTGGCAAAAGCGCGGCAAGCTTGCCATGCAGGCACCCAAGCCACCAAAGCTCGACCCTGCTGAGCTATACGGCATTGTCGGCACTGACCTTAAAAAGCCCTACGATGTGCGGGAAGTGATTGGCCGCATTGTCGATGACTCCGATTTTGACGAGTTCAAGCGCTACTACGGCGAGACGCTGGTTACCGGTTTTGCCCATATTCACGGCTTCCCGGTGGGCATTGTGGCTAATAACGGCGTGCTGTTTTCCGAAAGCGCGGTAAAAGGCGCGCACTTTATTGAGCTCTGCGCCCAGCGCAAGATTCCGCTGATTTTCCTGCAGAACATTACCGGCTTTATGGTCGGTTCCAAGTACGAGCACGAAGGCATTGCCAAGCACGGCGCCAAATTGGTCACTGCCGTGGCCTGCGCCAAAGTGCCCAAGTACACGGTACTGATTGGCGGTAGCTTCGGCGCCGGTAACTACGGTATGTGTGGTCGTGCTTATGATCCTAACCTGCTGTTTATGTGGCCCAATGCGCGTATTTCCGTAATGGGTGGCGAACAGGCAGCGGGTGTACTGGCCCAGGTAAAACGTGAGCAGCATGAACGCGAAGGCCGCGAGTGGAGCAAAGAGGAAGAAGAAGCCTTTAAACAGCCCACTCGCGAGCAGTATGAGTACCAAGGCCACCCCTATTACGCCAGCGCCCGCTTATGGGACGACGGGGTGATTGATCCGCTGCAAACCCGCGATGTGCTCGGGCTCTCTCTAGCGGCTGCGATGAATGCTGAAGTCGAAGAGACACGCTTCGGCGTGTTCCGGATGTAAGGGGCAATCACCATGGCTTACTCAACACTGATGATAGAAGAGGGCGTGGCGCGCCTGACCTTAAACCGCCCCGACGTACATAACGCCTTTGACGACAGCCTGATCGCTGAACTGAACGCACACTTAGACCAGCTACACACCCTTGCTGAAGCGGGTGATGTGCGTGTGTTGGTGCTGGGTTCCGAAGGCAAAAGCTTCTCCGCAGGTGCTGATCTAAACTGGATGAAGCGTATGGTCGATTACGACCTGGAGGATAACCTCGCTGACTCTCGCAAGCTCGCCGCACTCATGCACGGCCTAGATACCCTACCCTGTCCCACGGTTTGCCGCGTTCAAGGCGCCGCCTTTGGCGGTGCGGTGGGTCTTGCCGCCTGTTGCGATGTGGTCGTCGCTTCTGAAAAAGCTAAATTCTGCCTATCGGAAGTCAAAATTGGCCTATCGCCCGCGGTCATCAGCCCCTATGTGCAGCGTGCGCTGGGCGAACGTCAGATGCGCCGTTATGCGTTAACGGCCGAAGTAATGGATGCCGACACGGCGCTTAAGCTTGGTTTAGCCCATCAAGTGGTTGAGCACGAAGCATTAGACACTGCTGTGGATACCATGCTAGCGACGCTGTTGGCAGGCTCACCCCAAGCTCAGCGCGCTACCAAAGGGCTAATGGCTGCGGTTGCTCAAGCACCTGACTGCGACGATACCCGCGAGCATACCTGCCAAGTGATCGCCAAGCTGCGGGTAAGCCAAGAGGGCCAAGAGGGTTTATCCAGCTTCTTTGAAAAGCGCCGCCCCGTCTGGGCTGATTCTAATAACACACCCCACGCTTCGGAGCGTCGCTCATGAGCCCCACACCAGTAACCGAAAACACCGCTCGCACATCGCCTTTTGATACGCTGTTGGTGGCTAACCGTGGTGAAATCGCCTGCCGTGTCATGCGCACTGCGCGCCGCATGGGCCTGAAAACCGTCGCCGTTTACTCCGATGCTGATGCCACGGCCCGCCACGTACGTGAAGCCGATGAAGCCGTGCGCTTAGGCCCTGCTGCTGCGCGTGAAAGCTACCTTAATATCGATGCCGTGATTGACGCCGCCAAGCGTACTGGCACCGGCGCTATTCACCCCGGCTATGGTTTTCTGTCTGAAAATGGCAGCTTCGTTAAAGCTCTTGAAGAAGCAGGCATCACCTTTGTCGGCCCGCCCGCCTCGGCCATTGCTGCCATGGGTGATAAATCCGCCGCTAAAGCGCGCATGGCCAATGCTGGCGTACCGCTGGTGCCGGGTTACCACGGTGATGATCAAGACGACGCGCTGCTCCGCGATGAAGCCGACAAGATCGGCTACCCGATCATGCTCAAAGCCAGCGCAGGTGGCGGTGGTAAAGGTATGCGCGTGGTCGAATCAAGTGATGGTTTTCAAGCCGCGTTAGATGGCTGCCGCCGCGAGTCAAAAGCCGCATTTGGCGACGACCGCATGCTGATCGAGAAGTACCTGGTACAGCCACGCCATGTGGAAGTGCAGGTATTCTGTGACCGTCATGGTAACGGTGTTTACCTGTTCGAGCGGGACTGCAGCGTTCAGCGTCGCCATCAAAAAGTCATTGAAGAAGCCCCTGCCCCCGGTATGACGGCGGAACTACGTAGTGCGATGGGCGATGCTGCGGTACGCGCTGCCCAAGAGATTGGCTATGTAGGCGCGGGTACTGTCGAGTTCCTTTTAGACGGTTCACCAGGGCAGGATGGCTCGTTCTACTTTATGGAGATGAACACCCGTCTTCAGGTCGAGCATCCGGTGACCGAGATGATCACCGGCCAGGACTTGGTCGAGTGGCAGCTACGCGTTGCCATGGGCGAACCGCTGCCTTGCAGCCAAGAAGAGCTGACCATTACTGGCCACAGCTTTGAAGCGCGCATTTACGCCGAAGACCCGGATCAGGATTTCCTACCCGCCACCGGCCTGCTCACCCGCTTCGCACTCGATTTAGAAGGCGCGGGTCTAAGCAGCGATCAGGTGCGTCTAGATAGTGGTGTTGAGAGCGGCGATGCGGTGTCGATGCACTACGACCCTATGCTCGCCAAGCTGATTGTTCATGGTGCTGACCGCGATGCGGCGTTGGCCACGCTTAACCGTGCCTTGGCGGCGCTGGATGTACAGGGAGTGGTCACCAACCGCGCCTTTTTGATGCGCTTAGCCACCCACCCTGGCTTTAAAAACGTAGAGCTGGACACCCGCTTTATTGAGCGTAACGAAGCGACGCTATTTGCGCCCCGCACTTACAGCATGGAGGCTTACGCCAGTGCTGCACTGATCGGCCTGCATCAGCTTGCCCAAGAGTGCGAAAGCGATTCGCCCTGGGATCGCCATGACGGCTTCCGTCTGAATGCTCCCCATACCATTCGCATTGCGCTCTGCGATCCAGCCAACGTTCAGGCCGCCGATAGCGATGAGGCAGTCGTGATTGTCGAAGGTAAGCGTAACGCTGGCGAGTCACTGTGGAACCTTACCATTGGTGATGACACTCTTACTGCGAGCCTGCAACCACTAATCGGCGATGCGGTGGCGGTCACCTTGAATGGCCACCGCCGCCGCCTGCAGGCGCGCCGGGATGGACATGTGGTCGTCATGGCTGACCCAAGTGGTGAAACACGGCTATTCTGGCGGCGCATTGATGCCATTGACCATGGCCATCACGAAGCGGAATCTACCCTAACGGCACCGATGAACGGCACCGTAGTGGCTCTGCTGGTCGAGCCCGGCGTGGCGGTTGAGAAAGGTATGCCGCTGATGGTGATGGAAGCGATGAAAATGGAACACACCATGACCGCCCCCGCCGACGGCAGCGTGGAGACCTTCCACTTTCAGGCTGGCGACACCGTTAGCCAAGGCGCTGTGCTGCTCGACTTTGCGGCCAACGAATAGGAGCTAGCTTTTTTATGTCATTGCCTACGTCCGTTAAGCTGTTTGAAATGGCCCCCCGGGACGGCCTGCAAAACGAGCCGGGGCCCATCGTGCCCACCGCGACTAAAATTGCCCTGATTGAGCGGCTTGCTAAAGCGGGTATCACGCATATTGAAGCGGCCAGTTTTGTATCACCCAAGTGGGTACCACAAATGGGCGATGCACTTGAGGTCATGGCGGGCATTCAGCGCCAGCCCGGCGTGGTTTATTCCGCGCTGACCCCCAATCTGAAAGGACTGGAAAACGCCCTAACGGTTGGCGTGGAAGAGGTGGCGGTATTTGGGGCCGCGTCAGAAGCCTTCTCGCAGAAAAATATCAACTGCTCGATTGCCGAATCGCTAATCCGCTTTGAGCCAGTGCTTGATCGTGCCCGGGATGCTGGCGTGCGGGTACGCGGCTACGTCTCTTGTGTATTGGGTTGCCCCTACGAAGGCGAGATTGCTCCCAGCAAGGTGGCCGAAGTGGCTAAGGCACTTTATGACATGGGCTGCTATGAGGTGTCTCTAGGCGATACCATCGGCGTCGGCACGCCGCTAGCCGCTAAGCGTATGATTGAGGCCACTCGCCAACACGTACCGATTGAACTCTTGGCAGCGCACTTCCACGACACCTACGGCATGGCGCTGGCTAACCTGTATGCGGTGATGGAGGAAGGCGTCAGTGTGATTGATGCGGCGACAGCAGGCCTGGGCGGCTGCCCCTATGCCAAAGGCGCTTCAGGCAATGTGGCCACCGAAGATGTGCTCTACCTGCTTGAAGGGCTAGGCATTGAAACGGGCATTAACCTGCAGGCGGTGATTGATACCGGCTTCTGGATCACCCATGCACTAGGCCGCAAGCCCAGCTCAAAAGTTGCCCTGGCAAAAGCATCAGCGATTGAAAATAAAAACTAAAAACGCAGCTAACTATTCTCTGCCTTCCCGTTCGGACAAGAAAAACATCGGAGAGTCTCAACATGTCTTCACCAGCACTCACTGCACCTAGTTACTCCAGCAGCATGGCGGACAAGCCGCTGCTGGGCATGACCATTGGCGACAAATTTGACCAAATCGCCACTCAGTATGCCGATAACGATGCGCTCATTGTGCTGCATCAAAATATCCACTGGAGCTATCGCCAGCTTCAGGAAGAGGTTAACCGCTGTGCCCGCGCCCTGCTCTCCATTGGGGTTAACAAGGGCGACCGTGTCGCCATCTGGGCGCCCAACTGCAGCGAATGGACGTTAACTCAGTTCGCCACTGCCAAAATTGGCGCCATCCTGGTCAACATTAACCCTTCTTACCGCACCCACGAATTGGAGTACGCGCTAAATCAATCTGGTGCGCGCTTCTTGGTCACCGCTAACAGTTTCAAAAGCTCCGACTACAGCGCCATGCTGTATGAGTTGGCACCCGAACTTAATAGTTGCGCTGAAGGCGAGCTAAAATCGCAAAAACTGCCTGACCTTGAATGCATTATTAATTTAAGCAGCGCAAAGCTCAGCGGCATGTGGCGCTGGTCTGACTTAATGGGCGAGGCTAACAAGGTCAGTCAAACCGATGTTGACGATCTCCAGGCGACACTGCAGTTTGATGACGCCATTAATATCCAGTACACCTCAGGCACTACCGGCTTTCCCAAAGGCGCAACGCTCTCCCACCACAACATTCTCAATAACGGCTTTTTTGTGGCGGAGAGCATGGGCTTTACCAGCGAAGATCGCTTGGTGATTCCGGTGCCGCTTTACCACTGCTTTGGCATGGTGATGGGTAACCTGGGCTGCATCACCCACGGCGCCACTATGATCTACCCGGATGAAGGCTTCGACCCCGGCAAAGTGCTCAAGGCAGTACACGAACAAAAAGCCACCGCGCTTTACGGCGTGCCGACCATGTTTATCGCCGAGCTGGATCACCCTGATTTCCCCAGCACCGACCTCTCATCCCTGCGCACCGGGATTATGGCGGGTTCTATTTGCCCCGCAGAGATCATGAAGCAGGTCATCAACAAGATGAATATGAAGGGCGTGCAGATCGCTTACGGCATGACCGAAACCAGCCCGGTCTCGACCCAAACCGGTGCTAACGACAGCATTGAGAAACGAGTTTCCACTGTCGGCCGCACCCAGCCTCACTTAGAGAACAAAATTGTCGACCCCGGCAACGGTGGCATCCTGCCCCGGGGTGAAATCGGCGAGCTGTGTACCCGCGGTTATAGCGTAATGCTGAAGTACTGGAACAACGATAAAGCCACCACCGAAGCCATCGACGAAGCGGGCTGGATGCACACCGGCGATCTGGCCACCATGGATGAAGAGGGCTACATCCAGATCGTGGGCCGTATTAAAGATATGGTGATTCGCGGCGGTGAGAATGTCTATCCCAAGGAGATTGAGGAGTTTCTGTACGCTCACCCGGCGATTTCTGAGGTACAGGTCACTGGCGTGCCGGATAAGAAGTATGGTGAAGAGCTGATTGCCTGGGTAAAACTCAACAGCACCGCGGGTGAAGTGACCGGCGAAGAGCTGCGCGAGTATTGCAAAGGTAAAATCACCCACTTCAAAATTCCGCGCTACTTTAAGTTCGTTGACGAATTCCCGATGACCGTTACCGGCAAGATTCAGAAATTCAGAATGCGCGAAATTTCGATTAAAGAGCTGGGTTTGGATCAAGAGTCATAAGCAACGATGGACTCCCCCTCCAACCGTTTAGCAGACCACTATCAGCGCGCCTTGCGCGCTGATGAGGTGCTGGCTCAAATTGATGCCCACTACCCTGATGGCCCCACGCTGCATCAACTGGCCCCGTTGGATCAACTGCATATTGGCGGCGTGGCGGCATCGGCGCGTTTGCTTGAACGCCTAGACCCTACAACGCATTTGAAGGTACTGGATATTGGCGCTGGGCTGGGTGGGTTGATGCGCCAGGGCGCTGCGCTTGGTTTTCAGATGACCGGGCTGGATATTACCCCTGGATTCAGCGCGTTAAACAGAGCGCTTAGCTCGCGAGTTGACCAGCCTAATGCGCCACCGCTTGCCTGGGTAACGGGTGACGCGTGCGCCCTGCCATTTGCCAATAACAGCTTTGATGCCGTGCTGTTTCAACATAGCCTGTTAAATATGCCCGATGCCAGCAAGGTGCTCGCTGAAAGTCGCCGAGTGCTCCGCGCCGGTGGCCAAATCGTCATGCACGAAGTGGTGAGTGGGCCCAATGTGGCACAGCTTCGCTATCCGGTGCCATGGGCAGCCTCCGCTGAGCATTCCCACTTACTTACCCTAATGGCATTAAACCAGTTGCTTGAGGTAAATGATTTTACCCTTGAGCACGTCGAAGATTGGACTCATACCGCCCTTGAATGGCGCCAGCGCCAGCGTCAAAAAGAGCAGACACCACGTCAAGCAGTGCTATCTCCGCAGTGGGTATTTGGTGAACGTTTCCTAACGATGGGAAAAAACTTGGTGGATAATCTGGCCCAGGGCGCAATTAAAGTGGTGGAAATCCAAGTCAGTTGCTAGTCTAAATAGACATGCATTTTTACCCTACTGATAGGTGTACGAGGAATGCCAATAAAACGTTTGGCAGGTACCCTGCTCTGCTGTTCAGCGCCATTGTTTAGCAGTTATGCTAACGCTAGCTATGCCAATGATAACCCGCCGGTGATGGCTTACACCTCCCCCGACAGTGAACTCATGCAGCTTGATAATGGCGTTATTTTAGAAGGCAGCGACCTCAGTAGTATCGATACTTACACCAGTGGTTTCAGACTAACGGCAGGCTTTAGCCCTTGGCGGCTACCCCAAGTCGATATCGGCGCTGAAATTGCCTATCGCGAAAGCGAAGAAGTCCCCCTCTCTTACACTATTAACCCGCTGGTAATGGATACGCTCAGCTTGGGCGGTGCCATTGTTGCCGGTGTTCGCATGGGCGCTTTCAGCGTTTATGCGAAATCCGGCATCACAGAATGGCGCGGAGAAAGCTATGCAGCCAATGCAGACGAAAGCGGAACCGCGCTGCTACAAGGTTTTGGAGCAACGATGACCATTAATCGTCTGGTTAGTCGCTTTGAGTATGAACGTATCGATGCTCCCACTCTCAGCCACCTCAATATGTTAAGCGCTTCACTGCATATGCCATTTTAACCTTCTCTTTTGTGCCTCTTTACTTATCTCTTTTAATTCTCCTACAACTCGCTTGGCTTTAGCCCTCTACTAATGCACTTATGCTTGTAAGCCATCTCTTAAAATTTTGTAAGATATCTCTTACAAACGCGTAAGAGATTACGGTGACTTATACTATCGGGGTTGTGCTCTTCCTCTGTGTCGCTATTCTGATCGTTTCTTATTAGCAGATGACGATCCATGGAGCGCGGCGATGGCAGAAAATACCGGGGCAAGTGCAGGCCTGCAGTTCACCCTAACGCTACCCGGCGTTGACGAGATCGCAGTCATCGATTTCACCCACCGCGAAGCGCTCTCTCAACCCTTTGAGTTGGCGCTTAATCTCGCCAGCCGGGATGGCAACCTTGATGCTGCCGAGCTTCTGGATCGCGAAGCCACCTTGACCGTCTGGCAGGACGGCGAACCGCTGCGCCGGGTTCATGGCGTGGTGAGTGAATTTGGCCGGGGCGACCGCGGCCATCGCCGTACTTTCTACTCCCTGGTATTGCGCCCTGCCTTGTGGCGGCTTTCACTGCGCCAAAACTCACGGATTTTCCAAAAGGTCGACCCGCTCACTATCATTAATACCCTGTGCGATGAACGGGGCATTACCGATGTGAGCTTTGCGGTTAATCGTGAACTCGCCGAGCGCGAGTACTGCGTGCAGTACCGCGAGACCGATCTCGCCTTTATCGAACGCCTGGCCGCGGAAGAGGGCCTGTTCTACTTCCATGAATTTGACGAGAACAGCCACCGGCTGGTCTTCGCCGATGACCCTCAGGTACTTACCAATCTTGGAGAACGGCCTTATAACAGCCGTGCTGGTGGTACTGCGCCCACCCGCCACGTACGCAAGCTTAGTCACAAAGCGCGAGTGGCTGCCGCTTCCGCCACGCTGAAGGATTACAGCTTTAAAAACCCCGCCTACGCGCAGCTACACAAACACCTGGGCCACGACGTAGAAGCCCATGGCCAAAATACCGACTACGAACACTACGACTACCCCGGCCGTTATAAGCAGGACGCCTCCGGCGAGCCCTTTACCCGACTTCGTTTAGAGCAGTTGCGTCGTGAAGTCATCACCGCCCAAGCGGAAAGCGACTTGCCCGAGCTCGCCCCTGGTGCACGCTTTACCCTTACCGATCACGATACCGACCGCCTCAACCGGGACTGGCAGGCAATTAGCGTCATCCATCACGGCGAGCAACCCCAGGCGCTGGAAGAGGATGGAATGACGCAGGGCGATGCCAATGGCATGACCCGCTACTATAACCAGCTCACGCTCATTTTTGCTACACCTGGCATTGCCGGATGGGGCCAACAACAGCTCTCAAAAAGCTTACCCAACGCGGTAGGCACTCCTTATGAGTTACCGGGACGCGGCATTAACCGTATAGATCGCCATAGCATGACACAAGTGGTTGACGGCCTGGAGGCGGAGAAAGCTTTTGATCAGCGACATCTTGCCGAAGCAACGGGGCACTACTGCCAGTAGCCAAAGGGTATTTTATGTGGATCACACAAAGGCAATTATCTCGCATGCCGATCTTAATCGTATTATTGGTAGGTCTATTGATCACTGGTTGCCAACCATCTGAAGGAATTTTTATGTCTCGCTCATATACTGCCAGTGAGTTTTTTAACGGCCCTCAGCTTGAAATGGCCGAAGCCATAGAACGCAATGATATGGCCGCCCTTCGCCAGGGCGCTGAGCAAGGCATTGACCTACAGGCCCGTGGCAACAAACAGATCACCCTAATGTGGTTTGCGCTGCTGCAGGAGAATATCGATGCCGTTCGAACTCTCGTTGAGTTAGGGGTACATCCTAATGAGAGCCCTGTCGAAGGTGGAGGAACCCCTCTTGGTCAAGCCCTTCGACATAAAGATACCCACTACCTGGAAGCCATGTTGGACGGTGGACTCTCACCCAATGATTCCACAGATAACGAGGGCAATGATAAAGACTATCCTCTTATCTTTAGCACGATTACCAGTGGTACCTTAGAGCACGTTAAATTACTGGTTGAGCGCGGAGCAGATATACATTATCGGCTACAACAAGGAGTAGGCAGCAATCCTTTTGATAGCAGTACAACAGGCAGTAAGCCCGAAATTGCTATTTATTTACTTGATCAAGGCGCGGAACCGAACATCCGTTTAAGAACGGGTGTTACAACTGCATGGCGAGTTCATAATCGCATTCAGGGCACAAGCGGTACTGAGCAAGAAGGATATATGCAATTACGCGATATGATGATTGAGCACGGGATTGAATTCCCCCCCCTTCTCCCACAGAGGTGCGCGAAAAAATGCGTGCTGAAGGTGTGTCACCGGTGGTTCCCTTTGGCCATGATCGTTAATCATTAACGTCACCAATGACCACCGCGACGTGATCTTTAGCTACGACCACGCCCAGCTCTTAATAGGCGAGCAGCAACGGCATGTAGGCAGAAAAGGAGTTAACGATTGGCGCTGGCAGCATCAGCACAGCCTCACCGCCACCGGCGCGCCCCAGACCAGCCAGCTTGGCGACCTGCCTGCGCTTAACTGGCACACCTACGGTAGCGGCCACCTACACGGCATGAGCGCGCCTAGCCTGAATCTTGAGATCGCCCTGGAACCCGATGCCCTGCACCGGGAGACCCAGCGCCGCCTAAGTATGAGCGCGGGTGATCACAGCCAGCCGCTGGTTCTTGAGCGGGGCTACACCAGCCTCGGGCAACTAAATCACCTCACGCTGCGCGGCGCCAACAGCACCGCCAGTGAACAGCAATACCAGTACGACGCCCTGGGGCGCATGAGCTTCCGAAGCGTCCAAGGCGAGTCGGCATCAAAAATTATCGCCTATAGCTACGACGCTGCCGGTCGCTTAATCGGTAGCCAGCACGGCGATCTCGCCCACCGTTACAGCGTAGACGCTGCAGGTAATCGGTTAGCTGCATCACAAGCAGATAGCCCCGCGCCGAACACCACCAACCAACTGACCCAACTCGATGGCACCCACTACCGCTATGACGGTGCGGGCAACCTGGTTGAACGGCAGCACTCAAATGGTGAACGTTTAGTCCTTGATTATGATGGCGCCAACCGTTTGGTACACCTCATCCAGGCCAGTGAACAAGGCGACACCCGCGAAGCCACCTACCGCTACGACGGCCTAGGCCGACGGATCAGCAAAACCGTACGCCATCCCGATGGCACCACCGCCACCACCCACTACGGCTGGGATGGCGACCGCATCGTACGGGAAGAGAGCGATCACCAGCGCACCACAGTGGTGTATGAGCCGGGCAGTTTTGTGCCCATGCTGAGAATCGACGACACTCAGCAAGGCCAATTAGTCAGCGCCTATATCACCGATGCCCTGGGTACGCCAATGCAACTGGTCTCACCAAGCGGCGACACCCGCTGGCAAGCCCAACCCGATGATTGGGCCGCAGTTAAAAATCAACGCGGCAACATCGCCCAACCTATCCGGTTCCAAGGACAGTGGCACGACGAAGAATCAGGTCTCTACTACAACCGCCACCGCTACTACGACCCGCAGCAGGGGCGGTATATTAGTCAGGACCCCATCGGGCTAAACGGCGGCACGAATCTGTATGGCTACGTCACTAACCCTACAGGTATGGTGGATCAACTGGGCTTGTTTGGAGCGTCAATGATTAGTCTTGGCTCTGCATTCCGCGTCCCAGTAATACCGCAGGAATCATCAATTACAGCTGCTGGGCAATTATTGACAGGTACTGACTACCGTCCTGGTATTGGTGCATTGTTCCCATCAAGCATGTCCGCATTTGCAAAAGAGCCTCAATACGCCGCTGCATTAGGCTTACAAGGTGCTACGCGAAACAATATTACGCTACCCGCTGCTTCAGCAGCATTGGGTGCACCTATGGCAGGAGCTGTATTACCTGGTACAACTAATGCAGTAGCAAGCGCAAGCGGCGCCCTAGCTTCAGGTGCCAATCAGCTCAGTTTACGTGCTATGTGTAGTGTGGCAACCGTATCGCCAAGCGCGGCTGTCGGAATAGCTAACCCTGCGGTGCAAGGAGCGGCTTTAGACTTCATTGATGGTGCCGTTGGAGGAACCAGTCCTACACCAGACTTTTATGGTACTGGAGGTTATTTTATCGACTTTTTAACCAGCCCCAAAGAGGCTTTAAGATGAAAAAATTATTAGAAAATATTAATATTGGTTTTTTGATTCTTGGAATACTTGCAATAGCTGCTGGGATAAATGTATTTATCACCGGAAATATTGGAAGAGGTGGAGAGGTTAATGATGAAACATTAAAGCAGGTTTATTCCGCTTTACTAATATTTTTCGGAATTGCTATCTTAGCTTTCCTTACAAAAAAAAAAATTAACAGGAATATTAAGATATATTTCTACGTGAATGGTGTTACCCGAGGAGAGATATCACTTTGCGACCAAAAACTTACGGGCGCAAAAGGCTTTATAGGAGTAGGTGCAGGATTGTAGTGGCATAGTGAATTTGGCCACCTAATTAGAGGTGCTAATATGCACCAAGACATCACTAGGTGGCAGCATGGCAACAAGACCAAAACGTAACTTTAGCCCTGAATTCCGGCTCGAAGCAGCACAGCTAGTCGTTGATC
>NZ_DRFS01000027.1 GCF_011050415.1 Halomonas sp. | reverse complement strand
GATGCTGCGAAAAGACCGGTACCCGTTCACCAGTTTTGTGCTTGAGTTCGAGTTCACCAGCGGGTATCTCGATCCCTTGTTTAATCCAGGCACCATGCGCCAGGATCACGCCATCCCGCATGACGTCAGGAATGATCAGATCTTCCAGTAATTGTCCTAGGGCTTCTTTAGCGGTATAGCCATAAAGACGAGTGCTGCTCTCATTCCAGTAAATTACCCGCCGATCGCGATCATAGCCCTGAACCGCCACTTTCGGCAGACTCTCCAGCAGGGCGCGAAAGCGCTGTTCACTCTCCAGATACTGGCGGCGTACTAACTCGACTTCTTGCCTGCCGGCATCATGCGAATCGCTGCCATCCGTTGAAGGTGCCTTTGACATGTTCAACATCAACGCACCGGAAAACGCCCTGCGGTTCTTCTTCAGGCGTGCCGGATCTTTGTGATGTCGGGAATCGCTGGCAGTCATGGGATTCACTTAAAGAAAAAACCTGTCAGTAGCCATCATAATGGCAACAATCGTCACTTTATGGTGATTATCCTACATCCAATCGTAGGAGATAACCTACACATATGCCTCATCACCGGTTTGATTCTTTTTCAACAAAAATGCTCTTTTTGCGTACATTGCTTTGACATAACCTTGCAGATCTTTTCATTTTCTTCCTGTTGGCCGCGGTGTTTGCACCGGCCACATAGGGCAATTCCGCCCAGTTAACAGGAGAATAGCCACATGAAACTCGATACCCTCAAGCACGGCTTCGATCTCACCTTCATGCCTAACGATTCACTCACCGATTATTGGCATCCGGGCGTGACCGAGGCGTTAAGGCATAAGGAGTGGGCCAAAACGGATATTCGGGAGCGAATTGACCTGACCGCCTGGCAGGGATTTACTGCGGACCTGCCACGTGATCCCTATGTTAACCAGCGCTGGAAGCGGATGTCCTGGCTCGCTCTGAATGATCAGGGAGATGTCGAAGACATGGGCCAATGTCCCATGGCCCAAGGAGGAGCCTTCAACGACGCGGAAAGCATGGCGGATCGCCTGCGGTACTATGATCCGCTGACAAGGGAATTCATGGCACGCCCGGATGTGAAGGCCTTCGTTCGCGCCTGGGCAAGGCTTTGGAGTATCGGGGCGCACGAACCCATCCTGATGCAGATCACCGGGGTGCGCGGAGAAGGCAGCATCGACCCCCTTCAGGGGCAGGGGATTCATGCCGATGGCTGCAAGGCCCTCAGCATTCTGGTCCTCAATCGAGAAAACGTAGCAGGAGGTGAAAACCACCTCTACGGCGACAAGGCTGGCACGCAACCCTTAGTCGATATCACCCTCAATCCGGGTGATATTCTTCATCTGCGCGATGACCGGCTATTCCACAGTGTCGACGGCATCGAACAGCTCGACAGCGAGGCACCCTTCGAGCGGTTCATCATTATCATCAATAGCCGCTTCGTGGATGCGTTTCAGAACCGGATGTTGCGTCGCTACTTCCCGGAAGCGGTTCTCAATGAGAGCGTCTGATACGCTCGGTCATGACTCGCTCAGTAAATTGAGAGCCTAGCAACACCAACGCCCCCGGCACTTCGGGGGCGTTTTTGCTTAAAGCGGCTGAGATTAGGGAGCGATACGGGTACTGGCATCGGTAAAGCCCATCAACGAAATATCTATGTCCATTCGGTCACCGCGAGGACCAAACAAGCTGAGGGTTGCCGTATTGCCACTGCGCAGTTCCTGCAACATCGACGATTCAATGGGGATGTCAGCACGACACCCTTGCTCGAAGCAGACCTGATAGGGGAACTGGATGGGCTCCCCGTTATCCACACTGAATTGCAAGCCCGCAGCCAAACGTACCCCTAATGGCACGAAGAAGCTCATCACCGGATCATTGATCTCGGGCGGATAGTCGAGAATTACCTGCATTAAGGGCTGGTCGCTGTCAGGTTGCGTGATCATTTGCGCCATCGCACAAGGGGTTGGGCCTTCGGCATTACGCTGGCAACGAACCTCCCAGTCTCGGAACGATTCGGTGGTGACATCATTACCGGAAGCCGTTCCCGGTTGTTGGCTGAAAGCGTTGGGCGACAACGCCAATATTGATAATAGCCCCATTCTGCAGAGGTTTTGTGTGAGATAGCGCGGCATTAGCATACCCTCCTGGTGGCTCGCTGATGGTGAATAATAACACCCACCATGCCCGCTTGTGCGCTGGAGGTCGAACTCCATCCGTTACGCGAGCGTGATTGGGTGGTTTGCTTTCAAGAACGCCCCTAAAAACCTGGGTTAAATGCAGATTTTGAGAGTGGTGTTCTATTTTGCGAGTGGTGTTCTGAAATGGCTGGCAGCTTGGCTTGAGCCAAGTTATTCGATGCCCGAACCGCTTCCTTCCGATTCTACCTGCCCGCGCCGCTGCATCCAGCGCATTACGATCCAGCACAGCGCTGCCCAGCTTGCTCCGGCCGTCCAGCCAGCAAGCACATCGGTTGGCCAGTGAACCCCGAGATAGACGCGGCTTATTCCCACCAGCAGGGTCAGCAATATCGCCAGAATTAGTAGGTAAGCTTTTAGCCTTAGCGCTGGTTGTACGCGAGTGAGTAGCGCGGCCAGGGTGAGGTAGGTCACAGCAGACATCATTGAGTGGCCGCTGGGAAAGCTTGCGGTGTAAACCATGGCTTCATGAGGCACGAGATCAGGGCGAGGGCGATCAAAACCCATTTTCATCACGGTGCTGAGTAGTATGCCGCCGGGCACTGCGATCGAAGCGAACAGGGCTGCGCGATAGCGTTTGGCAAGTAACAGATAGCCCAAGGAACCCAGCGTGATAAGTACCAGCACGCCAACACCGCCAAGCGCGGTAAAGTCACGCCCCATTTCCTCGACCCAGCCCGGCCCGATCGGGTCGCTAAGATCTGCGGGGTTACGAAGGGCTAGCAGCAGGCTCTCATCGATGCTCTGTGTGCCTCCTTCTGTAACTTCGTCGGCCAGGGCAACGAACCCCCAAATCCCGCCGGAAAGTACCGCGACGCATAGCAGCATTGCGAGTTCGTAACGGCCAAGCCGAGCCAGCAGGGAAAAGCTTTTGCGCCCAACGTGTCCGAGTTTTTCATGGTGCTTCATTAGCAACTCCTTTGCTTTGATCCCGAATTTAACTAATAAATAATACGCAACATAGATTCAGGCAATCCTACTGTGCTTGTGTCATTAATAGCCCGGAAAACTGTTTACTTGCTGGCGTAAGATTGCACTTTGCTCTGGGACATTTCCATCACATCCTCGCCCCATGCACGCAAGTTTTGGTAAGGCGTTAACCAAGCCGCAGCAAAATAGTGGCGGTTAAACGTCAGCATCATCGTCACAGCCAAAAAAACCTGCTTAGTACACTCCAGCTGGAAGGGGGCTTATGCTAACTTTGTATTAATAGCCTATGGGGTAGCCATCCATGATTATTGACCATGTCAATTGAAACCTGGTTTGCCTTTGCTCTTGCATCAGTGGCTTTGCTCGCCATTCCGGGACCTACGATATTAACAGTGGTCAGCTACTCTATTGCCCAAGGCAGGCGCGCGAATGTGCCGCTTGTCGCTGCGGTGGCGTTAGGGGATTCAACGGCGCTGCTCTTTTCACTATTGGGACTGGGAGCGGTGTTAGCCACTTCGGCACTCTGGTTCACCGTTATCAAATGGATCGGTGGGTTATACCTGCTCTATATGGGCATCAAGTTGTTGAGTGCCGGTATATCATCGGTGCAGCCGGTGACACCGTCCTTATCAGGGTCGCGCTTAAAGCTCTTCACCAATACCTATCTCGTCACTGCCCTTAATCCGAAAGGCATTATCTTCTTCGTCGCTTTTTTACCCCAGTTTGTTAACCAGAGCGCCGATGCAGGGCAACAGCTTTGGGTACTGGCGGTTACGTTTGTAGTTTTGGCAACGCTGAATGCCACTTTTTATGCCGTGTTTGCGGCCTCGGTGCGCAAGGTGCTTGCATCGCGCCGTGCCCAGCGTCGCTTTAACGTCGTTGGCGGTACGTTGCTCTCTTCAGCGGGTATATGGGCGCTACTGGCTAAGCGGCCTGTGTAAGCGTTCGATTAACTTAAACCGTCGGAATATAAATGGAATAAATCATGATCAGAGATGCCGAAAAGGGCGATTCAGAAGCAATTGCGCACATTTATAATTACTACATTGAAAATACCGCTATTTCATTTGAAGAGCAGCCTGTATCGGGCTCCGTCATTCAGAGCCGAATTGAGAACGTACAGGGCGCAGGTTTACCTTGGGTGGTGGCATTGGAAGATGATGCGGTGGTGGGCTATGCCTACGCGACTAAATGGAAAGAAAGAAGCGCGTATCGATTTTCAGTTGAAATCAGCGTTTACCTTGCCAACCAAATGCAAGGCAGGGGCTTGGGTGCAAAATTGTATGAAACTATCTTTTCCAAGCTTAAAGAGTGCGGGTTTCACACGGTGATTGGCGGCATCACGCTTCCCAACCCTGCTAGCATTGCACTGCATGAAAAAATGGGCATGAAAAAAGTGGCCCATTTTGAAAAGGTGGGATTTAAGTTCGAGCAGTGGCATGACGTTGGCTACTGGCAGATCAATCTGAATGAGCATTTGCCTCTTGAAGCCGAAGACCATATCAGGCGACTTCGTAGATAATTGAGGGCTGGGCTGAAGCCAAAAATCATAAGCGCACCGAGTACCAGTGTAGCGACCAGGTTGCTAGTACCGAAAGAGTTGGGGTTTGAGGATTTGCGCTTCGCTTTGTTATAACTCAATAAAGCCGCTAGGTTACCTCCATCACCTAGCAAAATGCCCATACTGCTGATGTCACTGTTCACCATAAAAGACTGAGCACGACGACGCAAAAATATGCAGCGGCTCTAAAATGGAGCGAGGCCTGCTCTAAAGGTAGGGCTTGTGTCGTCAGTTTTGTGGCTTTGAAGCTTCCATTAATGTGCCGTGTTCCGGGTAACCCCAGGCCGTTTTATGCCACAGAAGATAATCATTGAAGATTGCTGAAATGATGAAATCCACTCCTAACGCAGCTTAAAAAAAGTTGCATGCAACCGTTTGATAATACGCATAATTCATAACCTAAGTTAGGCTGCTCAAGTCAGTATATGTTTTAGAATAAGGTAAATAAATCATTTGCCTGAGAGGTAACAGAGTGTCTCTCATCGATACAATAGTGATGCAGGGCCTCAGTACCCAAGGTGTGCTATCTCCTGAAGACAAAGCGCTATTACTGGGCCTTGAGCTCAGCCCAAGATATATATCAGCTAACGAAATACTGTGGGATGAGGGAGCCGAGGCTGATCTGTTCTGTGTGGCCAAGGAAGGTTGGGCATACTCTTACCGCAACTTGAAAAATGGTTCTAAGCAGATTCTCAAGTTTTACCTACCCGGCGATATTATCGGCATTCGCGATTTTGGCTTCACTCGTCGTCTGGCAAGTGCGGCAATGATTAATAAAGGCGTAATCTGTCCATTCTCGTATCAGCAGCTTTTTAAACTCTTTGGGCGTTCTAGCTTAGCCGCCGGCATTGTGGCCACCGCAACGCGCCAGCAGGCGCAGCTTTCCGAGCGGCTGATTTACCTCGGTAAGTATTCAGCTCACGAGCAGCTGGCACACTTTCTCTACGAAATCTATTTGCGGCTCAAGCGGATCAACGCCGTTAAGGACAACAGCTTCCTCATGCCGCTCACTCAGGAGTTGATTAGCGACGCGCTGGGGATGAGCCCGGTACATGTGAGCAGGACTTTCTCGATGTTGCGAGAGGAAGGGTTGGTGATCCGAGACCGCCAGCACGTGAAGTTACCCGACCCCGAAGCGTTGGCGCGATTAGTTGAATTCAATGATAGCTATATCGATGAATACCTCCCTCCGTCATTCTCTGAGCTTTTAAAAGCTAAACCATAAAGGTATGTCGTTGACCAAGCCGCAGTGTATTCAGGGCACTGGGTCGCCATTCAAACAAGGGTAGGGGGTGTAAACGCCAACGTGACAGATAAAGCGGCCAAGCTTTGTGTAGAGAACTCCTATCGACATGGGGCTTATGCTAACTTAGTAATAACACTTGTGAAGTAATTTTCCTTCATATTGATAACGGGTCATACGACGACCCGCTGTTGGCCACACGTTAGCTACTATATTAATTAGCGATAGCACTTAAGCGAGAGGGTGTTACCAATGACAGGGACTAATAAAGCCTCAACCACAGCATTGCTGAGCGATAACCGCGTAAAGGTGATCTTGGCCATTGCGTTTATTGCGGTGCTATGGGCCATTGTGGCGCACACCATTGCAGGGTCGCGACAAGACGATTTAGAAGCGATCGAAGCGCGGCTAGCGGCCACTGAGCGTGAGCATCAACAGATTCAGGCGCAGATGTCTGAGGTTGAAGCCGCTGAGCTGGATTTAGCAACACTGCAGCAGAGAACAGAAGCCCTTGAGGTTGAGCAGGCCGAAGCGGAAGCCGAGCTTGCTGCAACGCGTGCAGACATTGCCAATGCTGAAGAGGATTTATCTACTTTACGGGGTGAGCTCGAAACCCGCGAAGAAGAAGTAGATAACCTTAACGAGCAAATAGATGAAAGGCAGAGCCGTCTTGACGAGCTAAATGAAACATACGCTGAGGTAGAAGCTGAGAAAGAGGAGGCCGAAGCCGCTCGTGATGCTGCTCAACAGTCTCACCAAGAGGCAGAAGAGGCCCGCAGTCAGGTTGATGCAGATATTGAAGCGTTAAACGCCGAGATTGAGCAGGCTAATAGCCAGTTGGCCGCACTCGGTGAGCAGGTAAGTGAACTAGAACAAGAGCGGGATGCGCTCACCGTGGAAATCACCTCGCTCAGAGCGATGCGCGACGAAGCACAAGTGACTGAATAAACTGGAGCGTTTAAGATGCGGTATGTAAATGCTTTTAGATATAAGAAGTGGGCTAATAATGAGCTTCTTTCGTTTGGAGAGCGCCAGTTTCATTTACTCCCAGAAAACGATGCAACTTTCTTTCTGCGCATATTGAATCATACCGCAGTCGTCGACAGCCTATTCATTAGCCGTATTGCTGGCACGAAAGAGCAATTTGCTGCAGACAATACGGTAGAAACGCCATCCTTTTCAGAATTAAGGGAAAGGATGGAGGAGAGTGATTCATGGCTGGTGATGTTTGCCGAATCAGCATCTTTAAATGATTTGGATCGCGTCATTTCGTTTCGCTTTATCGATGGCGATGTTGGTCAGCTATCTGTCGATGAAATTCTGCTTCATTTATTGACTCATGGCAGTAATCACAGGGGGATGGCATCACGCGCGTTAGGCTCACATGGACTTGAGCGGCCCAAAGACACCTTTACGCGATTTCTCCACGAGCAGGAGCCGTTCCGGCGAAATAAGAAGTAGCTCAGCCACAAGTCAACATTATTGCTAGCTTTCCCTTCCCAGCCATTCCATGGTTTAGGCATGTAGGTTCGCTGTATAGCTGCTTGCATGCCTGCACTAAAATACGCCCCAACCGCTTAGATGTTACTATTTTTGCCACTGAACCCCATTTACGTTAAGGAAGGATCATGGCGCTTACACTTATTATCATCTTGGCGATGATTGCCGCTGTCGCGTTTTATGTCGTCTCTATCTACAACCGGCTTGTGTCGTTGCGCAATCGCTACCAGAACGCTTTTGCCCAAATTGAAGTGCAACTGAAGCGTCGGCATGACCTGATTCCCAACCTGGTAGAGACCGCCAAGGGTTACCTTAGTCACGAGCGGGAAACCCTACAGTCAGTCATTGAAGCTCGGAATACAGCAGCGGCGGGGCTCAAGGCTGCGGCGGCAAATCCTGGTAGCGCCAAAGCAATTGCTGATCTTGGCGGAGCTGAAGGGGCGCTTACTCAAGCGATGGGGCGGCTTAATGTGGTGATGGAAGCCTATCCTGATCTTAAAGCCTCACAAAACATGCAGCAGCTGTCTGAAGAGCTCACTAGCACTGAAAACAAGGTGGCCTTTGCACGGCAGTCATTTAATGACGCGGTGATGCAGTACAACACCTATCGGCAGAGCTTTCCGCCAGTGGCGGTGGCGGGCATGTTTGGGCATGGCCAGGATGCTTCCTTGTTAGCGTTCGAAGACAGTGCTCAGATCCAGGCAGCGCCTAAGGTGTCGTTTTGATTCACTCAAGTTCTTAGCGATTCAACTTCTAAGCCACTGCACAGGGAAAGCGACATATGGATTTTTTTACTGCGCAGGATCAAGCGCGTCGTAAAACTGGGCGTCTGGTCATATTGCTAGTGCTGGCCGTAGTGGCGCTGATTGTTGTCGCCACGCTGGCGATTGCCATCACGCTCCAATTGATGGATGGGGGCCAACCCGCAGCACAATCCAGCCTTGCTGATCAGGGAATATGGTCAGCGCTATCCATTGAGCTTGTCGCTGGTGTGGCGATTGCGGTGTTGGCAATCGTGGTGTTGGGTGGCTTATTTAAACGCAGCCAACTACGTCGTGGTGGCCGTGCAGTGGCGGAAGCGCTCGGTGGCCGGGAAATCAATCTAAACACCCGCGATGCTCATGAACGCCGCATTTTGAATGTGGTTGAAGAGATGGCCATTGCGTCTGGAACGCCGGTGCCCTCGGTTTATGTGTTGGAGGAGGAGGCCATCAATGCCTTCGCGGCGGGGCATCAAACCAGTGATGCGGTTATCGGCATTACCCGAGGTGCGATCAGCAGCCTGACACGGGAAGAGCTGCAGGGGGTGGTTGCCCATGAGTTTAGCCATATTCTGCATGGCGATATGCGCCTCAATATGCGGCTGATCAGTGTGTTGCACGGCATTCTGCTGATTGGTTTATTGGGTGGAACGCTGCTGCACAGTATGCGTTTTCGGCGGATGGGCGGCGGCAAGCGCGATAACTCTGGGGCGGTCATTCTGGTGCTAGGGGCGGTGCTAATGCTGGTCGGTTACGCGGGCACCTTCTTTGGCAATTTGATTAAGTCAGCGGTCAGTCGGCAGCGCGAGTATCTAGCGGATGCTTCAGCGGTGCAGTTTACCCGCAACCCCCAGGGGATTGGTAACGCGCTGGTTAAGATTGGCGCTCATAGTCAGGGCTCTAACCTTCAAGCAGCCCAGGCGGCGGAGTTCAGTCATTTGTATTTCGGTCAGGGTGTACGGCTGGGGTTTAATCAAATGATGGCCACCCATCCGCCGTTAAAAGATCGCATTCAGCGTGTAATGCCAAACTGGAATGGTCGCTTCGAGGCAACGTTGCCCACGCAACCGGTCGAGAGCGAAACAACTGATTCAGCAGCAACTGCGCCAAATGCACAAGCGGGGTTAAGAGAGTCACCCCTGGCCGCTGTGTTGACAGGTGCTTCTGCTCAAACGGCGATTAATTCCATGGGAAAACCCGACCAGCGCCATATTGCCCAGGCTCAAACAACGTTAGAAGCACTGCCAGAGAAGATAAAAACTGCCGCCCATGAACCTTATGCAGCCCGCGCTTTGATATATGCGTTACTGCTCAGTGATGACCAAAAGGTGCGTGAACATCAGCTAGAAGCGTTGCAGAAAACCGCGCTGCCGGATGTTTATCTAGCGTTGGTTAAGCATACCCCTGATGTGATGGCCCTGGACATTCAGCTGCGCTTGCCACTGGTTGAGCTGGCGTTATCAGCGCTGAAGTCACTTTCGGTAGAGCAGGGGCAGCACTTTCGCCTCTGTATGGAACGCTTAATGAGTGCCGATGGTCAGGTGAGTCTATGGGAATGGTCGCTTTATCAACTGCTGCTGAATAATTTGAGCGAGCAGGATAACGGGCCTGCCAACCTTAAGTTAAACGACCTACAGCGGGAGTGTCAGTTACTGCTGACGGTGTTAGCGGCAGCCGGTCAGGAAGACCCTGATGAGATTAGTGCAGCACTGCATGCTGCTGAACGTGAGTTGCCGTTTGCCTTAACAGCCGCTGACGATGTAACCGATATGCGTGCGCTTAGCCTAGCGGTTGAACGCTTAAGGCGCCTGCAGCCTTTGCAAAAAACTGCCTTGTTGCAAGCAATGGCACGCTGCATTGAGCACAGCGGAATTATTCGCCCTGCCGAAGCCGAGCTGTTCCGTGTGGTGGCAGATATCCTCGACTGCCCGGTGCCGCCATTACTAATAGATGATTAAGTGATAGATGATTAATGCCTACGTTTCTGCTACTGCTCGCCGATACCATCCTCATTCTGCATGTGCTGTTTGTGGCGTTCGTCGTGTTTGGCTTATTCGCTGTGTATGTTGGCTATTTTCTAAATTGGCGGTGGGTTCGCAACCGCGTTTTCCGCATTGTCCATCTATGCGCCATTGGTTACGTGGTGGGGCAAGCTTGGTTAGGTGCGGTCTGCCCATTAACCACTTGGGAAATGGCGCTGCGGGCAGAGGCGGGGGCGGCCACCTATTCAGGCTCGTTCATTCAATATTGGCTGCATAGTTTGCTCTACTTCACGCTGCCGGAGTGGGTGTTTGTGGTGGTTTATACCTTATTCGGCAGCTTGGTGCTGGCGAGCTGGTTCGTGGTGCGCCCTCGTAAGCGAACTCGCTGATCCCTTTCTATTGGTTCCTAGTTTCTCCTAACGTTGACTTTCCAGCCGTATGTTGAGTGGTCTGGAGTTGCATGCCGTTGTTTTAGTATATGTGGCAGGAACGCGGGCTTGTGGCCCACTATTTAGGTAATATATGATACATATATATTTTGTATTCGTTTCATATGTTGGGAGATATGATGGGCATCGTAAAGATCAATGATCAGTTGCATGAGGATATTCGCAAAGCGAGCTCTGTGATGGTGCGCTCTATCAATGCGCAGGCGGAGTATTGGATAAAAGTGGGCATGCTAGCCGAGGCTAATCCGAACATGACTTTCTCTGACATTATGCACGAGCAAATGAAGCAGGCCGACGTCGATGTCAGGAAGGTGATCGGTGCCTAACGTCATCCTGAAAAGTGAACAGGAATTAAGCGTTATGCGGGAGGCAGGACGGCTACTCGCATTGGTGTTCAGTTATCTGGATGAGAAAATAGCGCCTGGGGTAACCACCATGGCGATTAACGATTGGGCCGAGCATTATATTGTCGATGAGTTGAAGGCTCGCCCGGCCAGTAAAGGCCAATATGATTACCAGTATGTGCTGAATGCATCAGTCAACCATGTGGTATGTCATGGCGTTCCCTCTGAGACACAAACGCTTAAGTCAGGTGATATCGTTAATGTTGATATTACCCTGGAGAAAGATGGCTTTATTGCTGACTCCAGCAAGATGTACCTGATAGGGGAAGTGACTCCCTTTGCCAAACGGTTGGTTGATAAAACCTACGAGGCGCTATGGGAGGGGATTAAAACGGTCAAGCCGGGTGCCACCTTAGGCGATGTTGGTTTTGCGATTCAGCAGCATGCTGAAAAGCATGGCTACTCTGTTGTGCGGGAGTATTGTGGCCATGGGGTTGGTCGGGAGATGCACGAAGAGCCCGAGGTGTTGCATTACGGAAAGAGAGGCAGGGGCTTGGTGTTGAAAGAAGGCATGGTGTTTACCATTGAGCCCATGATCAATCAGGGAAAAGCCAAAATAAAAACCAAGAAAGATGGCTGGACGGTCATTACTAGTGACAAGAAACTGTCTGCCCAGTGGGAACACACTATTGCTGTCACATCATCGGGTTTTGAAGTGCTCACACTGCGCGATGACGAGCGTGCTTCAGCTGAGCTTGAGCCATAAGCGATACCATTACCCCCATCTTAGCTTCGAAAGCCGCCAACGCTTATAGGTTTGGAAACCATCTGGCGAAGTTGATGAGTTGCGTTAAGCTGAAAGCAGCAGGTTGGATACGTATTGATACTGCTGCAAAGCCAAGCGAAACGGAGGTCAACGATGGCTAAAAGACCGAAACAGAGTGGAAGCGGTAGTAAGCCCTCTGGTGGCAATGAGTTACTTAACTCAGTTTCCTGTGGAACTGAAAAGCTTTTATTGGCGGCCCTGGAGCGTGGAAGCAACTGCCTTGAAACAGGACGCTACCTGATTAGCTATCGTGAGGGCATGCTCGAAGATGGCATTAAAGCCCTGAAGGCCCAGAACTTTCGAGTGGCTGACGCGCGGGATTTTGCCGATCAAGCGGTTAATTTGGAAGATGCCGGGGATGCTGAAGCCATGGTCTTCCCAGAGCTTGGGGTCGCGCTAGTGGGCGGTGATGCCTTACAGCTACATGGAATGAGCATGCACGATCCTATCGCTGCAGACAGCCCAATCGAAATCATTGAGCCTGAGTACTTTGCGTTTTCAGAAAGCGCTGAGTACCTGCGGGGCTTTTTACGCGCCGCCAGCATCATTGCCCATGACCTGGGCGCAGAGCTAGATATGGGTGAAGCCGAAGAGGAGCTTGAGCCTGACGAGCTAAAGGCAACTTGGGGGTTAACCCAGTGCAAGGTGTTACAAAGCAGGTGGAGTGGCACCGGTATTAAAGTGGCGGTGCTTGATACTGGGATGGACCTGGGCCATCCAGATTTCGTTGGCAGGGAGTTTGATACCCGATCTTTCGTTGGCGAGCCTGTCCATGATATCAATGGCCACGGAACCCACTGTATTGGCACAGCCTGTGGCCCCCAAACACCCTCTGGAGATACGCCTCGTTACGGCATCGCTTACGGCTCTCGCATTCAGGTAGGTAAAGTACTCACCAACTCAGGAAGCAGTACCGGGGCAGGGGTACTGGCGGGTATGAACTGGGCCGTCGCGAATCGGTGTGAAGTTATCTCTATGTCCCTTGGCAGTCAAAGCCCGGTGCAAGAAGCCTATACACACGCAGGGGCGGCGGCACTTCGCAATGACTGCCTAATTATCGCCGCTGCAGGAAACTCCGCTACAAACACGGGTGCGCCGGCCAATTCACCGACCATTATGTCGGTTGCATCGCTAGACGCTAACTTGAAGCCTTCAAGCTTTTCGAATGCTGGCAAGATCGAAATTGCCGCGCCGGGCGGGGATATATTTTCGTCTTGGCCTCGTCCCATTCACCATAAAACGATTAGCGGAACGAGTATGGCGACGCCTCACGTGGCTGGCTGTGCCGCGCTTTGGGCAGAATCCGATGCCTCGTTACGTGGTACAAAACTCTGGCAACGACTGTTGGATTCAGCGCGGCAGCTGCCATTTTCCGAGTCCCGGGTAGGGGCGGGTTTGGTGCAGGCTCCCTAACAAAGAAGGGTTATCTTTAGGCAGTAGCCCACGTTGGCGCTGCCCTGGGAACTGACTTCAAAGGTATGATCTATGCCAAATATTGAGCTTTGGATTATTACGGTTTCTCATGAACAATCGATCAAGGAAATTGCTACGCGCCTGAGTGCTGAAGGCTTAACTATCAAAGATATACTTGAAGAGATTGGGTGCATCACCGGATCGGCAGATAATGTCACCGTTGAGCGACTCAAAAAGGTTCAAGGTGTGGTAGATATTGCCCCTGATATACAGGTCGGTATAGGACCTCCTGGCGCCGACAGTACTTGGTAAACCCGCATACTTCGCACTGCCCCTTTAGTCGTTTGGAAATAATAACGGTGACCAACCCCGCTGGCTGTCTACGCTGGTGGGGTTGCTAATGAATGGACTTATATGAGTGAAACGATGGAAGTGATCCGCAGTGTCGTTATTTCTGAATTTTCCGATTTTAATGACTTGAGTGAATTTATTATTCTGGTCATTCGGTTGCTAATGGCTGCCTTGCTAGGGGGCTTGTTGGGGCTTGAACGAGAACAGAGTGGCAAGGCGGCTGGAATACGTACCCACATGCTTGTCTGCATGGGAGCGGCGTTATTTGTGTTAATTCCCCAACAGTCCGGTATTTCTGATGCGGAGATGAGTCGGGTTATTCAAGGTGTTATTGCCGGTATTGGTTTTTTGTGTGCTGGAAGTATTATCACTCGTCAGGATAAATTGGCAGCCACAGGGCTAACTACCGCAGCAGGAATTTGGTTTACAGCTGCCATAGGAATAGCCATTGGCTTGGGGCGTGAGCAAACAGCAGTTTTATGTACATTATTGGCTTGGATGGTGCTCTATTTAGTACCTTTCTTCTCACGCTCGGTAACTAAGAAAAAACCTGCCCGTTCAGAGCCGAGTGTCGATGATCCTGGTATCAAATGAGGTTGAGCCGCTAAAGAAGGAGCTACTAAAGCCATGAATAAAATGGAGTCCTTGAACCAAGCGATTCATGAGGAAGTGGCACTTTTCCCATACAACGCGGCTTGGCCTACCCTATTTGAGCAAGAGCGCGAGCGGCTTCAGCAACTGTTTCCAGGTGATTTTCGGGCGATTGAGCATATCGGTAGTACCGCCGTGCCTGGCCTTTCGGCCAAACCGATTATTGATATCCTGGCGGGCGTTGATTCAATCGCGCGCGCCGATGAATTGATGGAGCCGCTTTGCCGAGCTAGCTATGCCACATCAATGGAATACAACGCTTCGCTAGTAGAAAGACGTTGGCTAATGCGGTTTGCAGACGGGCGCAGAACCCATCACTTGCACCTTATGGTGTATGGCGGTGAAGAGTGGAACCAGCGCTTGGCGTTTCGCAATCGCCTTCGTCAAAGCGCTGAGCTAGCCCGGCAGTACGGAAACAGAAAGCGGCGGTGGGCAGAGGAATTCAAAACGGATAGAGAGGCCTACACCGCGGCAAAAGGGAGTTTTATTAGGGATGCATTGCTAGTTCAAAACGTGCCAAAAGTGCATTAGGGAGCGGATGTCCGTAAGTAGCGATAGCCGCTTCTCCGTTTGTCGAATGCCTATCGGTCGAGTAGTAGAGCAAGCTTTTTCAACTTGTCTTCTTTCTGCTTCCGGTACTTCTCCTTTTGGTATAACGCTTTCTCGGCTTATCGGAACGTTTTGTGGGTGTGCCAGCGCCAGTTTCACCCTGAGCGGTTTGAAGACTCTGCCTTAATTTGGCTGCATCGCTGTGGGTGAGCAGGGCGCGTAAGTCGTCTAGTAATGCTTGCTGGAAGGCGCCAGGGTCATCTTGCTGTTCGGAAATCGCCCGCAGGCGCTGCTCCCATAATGCGGTACGCTCTGGGGTGCTCACGGCGCTTGGCAGGGCGGCGATTAACGCGCAGCCTAGTTTGGTAGCGCGCAGGGCTTTTTGCTGGCGCACTAAATAGCCGCGCTGCACCAGGGTTTCAATAATGCCTGCGCGGGTGGCTTCTGTGCCCAGGCCATCAGTGTCGCGCAGGGTGCGACGAACGTTGGGGTCATCCACGTAGCGGCCTATATTCATCATCGCTTTGATCAGGCTGGCATCGGTGAAGGGCTCCGGTGGGCGGGTCTCCTTCTCCTCAACACCCGCACCTAGCACTTGGCAAGGCTCCCCTTGGGTGAGCGGCGGCAGCGGAGGGGTTTCATCGCGAGTAGTGAACAGCGGCTTCCAGCCTGGGTCGAGAATGCTTTGGCCTCGGGCACGGAAGGCCTCGTTCAACAAGGTGAATTCTGCTTTTACCTCGAAGGTGCGCAGCGGACGGTAGAACTGCGCCATCACGTTGCGTACCACCAGCCGAAACACATGGCCTTCGGTGTCAGAAAGCTGACTGAAATCAGCCGGTTTGCCGGTGGGCGCGATGGCGTGGTGAGCGCCGACTTGCTTGTCGTTCCATGCCTTAGAGCGCAGCGTGAAGTCCGCGCCATTCAGCCACTGCTGCAGCGTTTTATCGTTTTGGCAGGCGCTGGTTAGGCTGCGCTGGGCAAGCTGAAGATGATCTTCCGGCAGGTAACGGCAGTCTGAACGCGGATAAGTAATCAGTTTGTGGCGCTCGTAAAGTCGCTGACAAATGTCCAGCACTATCTGGGCAGAGAGCCCGAAGCGGCGGGCGGCGTCTACCTGTAGGGCAGAGAGCGAGTAGGGCAGCGGCGGAGCCTGGCGTTTCTCTTGCTGATCGAGTTTGGTCAGTTTGCCAGATGCGCCGGGCAACTGAGCGGCCAGAGTGTCAGCGGGAGTGCGATCAATTAAGCGCCCTTGGTCATCTAGCGGCTCGTGCTCTTTAGGTGCCCACCAGGCACGCAACTGCCCCTGGGCAACCCTTAAGTCCACCCATAGCGGATAAAAGGGGTGGGGGACAAAGTCACGGATGGCGTTGTCGCGGCGCACGATTAGCCCCAGTACAGGCGTTTGTACGCGACCAACAGAGAGCACGCCGTCGTGACCCGCTTGGCGGCCGGTGAGTGTCCAGGCGCGGGTAAGGTTAATCCCATACAACCAGTCAGCACGGGAGCGTGCCTGGGCGGCTTCAAACAGCGGTTGATACTCAACATTAGAGCGCAGTTTCGCCAGTGCTCGGCTGACGGCTGGCTTGTTAAGGTCGCTAACCAGTAGCCGTTGCACCGGGCCGCGATACTTCATGTACTCAATCACTTCCTGAACCAGCAACTGGCCTTCTCGGTCAGGATCACCTGCGTGTACCACATCCGTCGCTTGTTTAATCAGCTTGCGAATCACCGCTAGCTGGCCGCGCGCTTTCGAGCGGGGCATTAGTTTCCACTGTTGCGGCACGATAGGTAGCCGATCCAGCCGCCACTGCTTATCAGCGGGGTCATAGGCTTCGGGTGGTGCCTGCTCCAGCAGGTGGCCCAGGCACCATGTTACCGTCGTATCACCGCACATAATGGCGCCATCCTGGCGCTTGCTAGTGCCCGGTAACGCTTCGGCAATGGCTTGGGCGAGGCTGGGTTTTTCGGCAATTATCAGGCGCATAGCAGCGGGGCCTTCATCGTATCCATCGGTGGCGGCTATAGTAGCAGACGCTTCGGAGGTTAGGTTGAAGGGGAGAGGATAGTGATGCGGCAAGTTATCAATGCTGTTAAGTTGTATAGATTATGTATAAATAATTGAGTGTAGTTAGTTTTAAGGGGCATAACCAATGCGTGAGCGCGGCAGAACACGACGCTTGATGGGGTTAGGGGCGCGTACCGGTGGTGCGCTGTTGAAGACACGGCTCGGCGGCCAAGCAGATTGGCGGGCACTCGGCGAAGCGCTGTTTGAGGGGTTATCTGAACTCAAAGGCCCGGCCATGAAGCTTGCCCAAATCATGTCTCAATGGGATGACCTGCTACCGCCTGACCTAGCTGAGGAGCTCGCCCGCTTGCAGCGTCAGGCCGAACCTATGCCCTGGTCAAAAATTCGTGAAGCTTTGGTGATGCAGTATGGAGATATTGATCACTACTTCAGTGAGATTGAAGAGCGTCCGTTTGCCAGTGCCTCGATGGGGCAGGTGCACCGGGCAACCACCCATCAAGGTGAAACCATTGTATTGAAGGTTCAGTACCCTGGCTTGGCTGACGTGTTAGAGAGTGATTTGATCCAGGTGCGGCGCATTATGCGCTTAGGTCGCTGGTTCAAAGTGCCCCAGGCCAGACTGGACGCGCTGTTTGATGAGCTTGCCGAAAGCCTGCGTGGAGAGTTGGATTACCATGCAGAGGCTGATGCCCTGGCGCGTTATCGCGAGCGCTATCAAGATGATCCGAGGCTGGTGATTCCTGAGCCGCTACCAGCACTTTCCGGGCAGCACGTACTAGCGATGCGCTATGTAGGCGGCACGCCGCTGCGTGAGTTAGCACAAGCTGATGATGCCACACGCCAAGGCGTTGCCCATGCACTGGCAGATTGGATCACACAAGAGTTATTTACTTACGGTGAACTGCACGCCGACCCCCATGCGGGTAACTTTGCCGCTGATGATCAAGGGCGGTTGATCATTTACGATTTAGGCGCGGTGATTGCAGTACCTGAAGCGCGCATTAAGGCGATGATGCAACTGCTTGATGCCACACTAAAGCATGATCCTATGGGCATGGATGAGGCGCTAATGAAAATGGGTGGGCGCCAGGGGCAGGGGGCGCCACTGGCGCTATATAAAGAGTCAGCGGAGTGTATTGCGCCACTGTTTGCCCCAGGTGAACAAGACTTCAGCGACGTACGGGTGCATTACCGGCTGCGTGAGCTAACCCCCAAAGTATGGGCAGCCATGGACCGCCTGCAGCCTCCAGCGGATACCTTATTACTTTCCCGAGCATTAAACGGCCACTACTGGAATCTGGTGCGTTTAGGGGCGCGGTTAGATATGCATGAACGTTCGATTCCACTGCTTAAACGGGCCCATTAACGATGAACCGATTGCCGCTGCGGTGAAGTCGGCCTTCGTGATAAACTATGTCGCTTTCATTTTAGTCATCGTGATTTAAAGACATCGTTTATAGACATCGTTTAACGCAGTGGAGACGGCAATGCTGGCGGTATGGGTCGATCAGCTGCTGGGATTTGCCTCCGGGGCACTCTCGGCAATCAGGCAACAAGAACACTATCCGGATTTCATGACCTGGGTGCGTGCCAAGGGCGCGGACGCATTCGAAGGCGATGTGGCAATGGCCCAGGCGCTGGCACCGGTGCTGTGGTCGCAAACACCGCTGGAGCGGTTAGGTTTTGCCTGTGAGCCGCTGGCCACGCCTGGGCGAAATGAGCCGTGTTGGTGTGATTCTGGGCGCAAATTTAAGCAGTGCTGCTACCGGATTGATTTCCCCACTGAAATTCCTGATCAGATGATGTGGATGCTTTCGCTACGCGAATGGAAGGGCGCAACTCTGAAAGCCGCGCTGGATAGCCAGCAAGCTCCGCCTCAAGCACTGCTGGAAGCTGGTCTAATTGCGGCTGAAAGCGGCCAGACCGGCCGCGCTATGCAAATCCTTGAATCGCTATTCGATGGCAGCGACTGGTCGCGGTTGCCGGAACAGGCTGAACCTGCTTTTGAAATCCTGCTGGATATTTATCAGGAGCGTGGTTTCACCCGTAAGCGTGCGGATCTGCTTGATGACGTCATGGAGCGCGGGCCGCTGTTTTTGCGTGGTGTGGCACTTGAGCGTTTGTGTCTGATGCACCTTGATAACGATGACCTGGATAGCGCCCGTGGTGCTTTTGTTAAAGCTCAGCAAGCGCTGCCTGATTCGCCCACGCTTGCCTATATTGAGGCCATGCTGCTGCTTCATGAAGGTCACGAACAGGAAGCCAAAGAGCGCGCCAACTTCTGGTATCGTCGCCTGGTTCGCCAAGGTGAACTGGATGAAGATCAGCTGGATTTTTTGGCCGCCCTGGCGGAGAACCCAGGTGCCACGCTGGCTGATCAACTACTCAGCGCTGAAGAAGACCTTTCAACGCCACTGATTGCTCTGCAAGCGTTACTGACTGAATTGCCCACCGCACCCAAAATCGATGTGAGAGCGGACCCTGAAAGCGGACGTTTGCTTTACAACACCAGTGCCCGCGAGGCGACGCTGTTTGCTGCCTGGCATGAGCATTTTCAAGTGCTCGTCGATGAAGACGTTGCACTGGGTTTTCAAGCGGACCCTTGGATTAACGCGATGGAGTGGATGCCAGCACTCTGCTCGCATCCAGAATGGCTTGATGCGCCTCAAGTAGTGCAAGACTTAACCCTGGCGCTGACCAGCCGCTTTGGCAGCCTGCCGTGGATGGCGCCGAGCTTACTAGAGCCACTGGCATTGCGCTTATCACGCTGGTTAGAGCAGGCCCGTGCCGAAGGCGATGGCAACCTGTGTTGGGATGATGCCAATAATGCCATGCTGCTGCGCACCGGCTTAGCACTAGTGGTAGGTATGGAGCGTGGTGCTCGCCAGCACTCCCGTGAATTGGCTGAAGAGCTGTTGTTGATCGACCAGGAAGATAGCTTGGGGCTGCGCGAATTGGTGCTAGATCAACTGTTACGCGATCATCGTAACGAGGAAGCGCTGGCGCTGGCTGAAGAGAATGACGACGATGGCTCGTTAGTGCTGGGACTGTTAATGGGTAAAACCCTGGCACTCTATAGGCTTGAACGGCATGAAGCGGCAGAGACCTCGCTTGGTGATGTGGTTAAACATAATCGCCATGCGTTAGAGCTAATTTGCGCTGAGAGCCCACGCCCCTCCATGCCCCACCCTGATGGGCAGGTTGATCCTGGCTCACGCGCGGAAGCATGGCAGTACCGCACACTGATGCGTGATCAGTGGCGGACAACACCAGGCGCGTTGGACTGGCTAGACGCCCACCGCTAGGCCCATTATTAGCCCCTACTACCAAGCCCGCTTATGCGGGCTTGGTAGCATTTGGCGTAGGCACCAACTGCTTGTCTCGGCTGATCCAGATCGCTAAAACAATCGCTGGTATGCCGAGCAGTGTGGCAATCACGAAAAAGCTCGGGTAGCCCTGAGCTGTAACCACCAGCCCACCAAAACCGCTTAAAAATTTACCTGGCAGTGTCATTAGCGACGAGAACAGCGCGTATTGTGTCGCGGTATATGCGCGCGAGGTAAGGCTTGAAAGAAAGGCGATGAACACCGCACTGGCCAAGCCATTGGCGAGGTTGTCACCAATAATGGTGATCACCAGCATAGGTAGCTGATTGCCGACCATGGCAAGTACTGCAAACAGTAAATTCGTTACCATCACCATGGCAGCACCGAAAATCAACAGCGGCCCGATGCCATAACGGGCCACGAAAAGTCCGCCTAAAATCCCGCCGGTAATACTCATCGCAATGCCAAAGATATTGGTCACATTAGCAATCTCTGCCAGCGTGAACCCCAAATCGATATACAGCGGGTTGGCCATAGATGCCATGGCCAAGTCGCTAATTCTAAACACTGCAATAAATACCAAAATCCACAGCGCTTTCACCCCGTATCGGCTGAAAAAATCGGTGAACGGGCAGACAAGAGCGCCAATACTCCACGCACCCAAGCGGCGGAAAATCTTGGGTTTTCCACGGCTAGCGCGGATAAACGCACGTACCTTGGGTTCGTGAATAAGTTGAATGGAGAGCGATGCTCGCTTGGGCTCAGGACGTATTAGTACGGTTAGCACACCAATACCCATCAGTGCTGCCATGCTGAGATAGGCAACATCCCAAGAGGCAGAGGCTGCAATGTAGAGCGCCCCTGCACCTGCGGCCAGTAATCCTCCGCGATAGCCGATAATATAAGTTGAGGCCAAGGCGGCTTGAACATCGTCGTCGGCGGACTCGATACGGTAGGCGTCAATCGCAATGTCTTGGGTCGCCGAGCCAAATGCGACCAGCAGTGCAAACATGGCCACTAAACCGAGGTTGCCTACCGGGCTAATACCGGCAAGGCCCACCAGTCCAGTCACAATGAGGCCTTGTGCCAATAGCATCCAGCCGCGCCGTTGACCGAATACGCGAGTTAAGAACGGCAGCGCTAGGCGGTCCACCACCGGGGCCCAGAAGAATTTGATGGAATAAAGCATGCCGATCCAGGCAAAAAAACCGATGGCCGCCACCTCAACGCCATCGCTACGCAGCCAAGCGGAAAGCGTTGAAAACACCAATAGAAAAGGCAGGCCTGCCGAAAACCCCAAAAACAGCATGGTGATAACGGGTGCGCGACAATAAATAGCCAGCGCTGCAAGCCAACTGCGCTGGGGGGTGGGGGTGGGCATCAAGCGATACTCCTCAAAGACGTTGGCAAGGGCCAAGTGATAAACTAAGCCAATAATCCATCACAAAGCCGACAGCTTACCGGAGAGGAGTTTTCCATGTCGATTACCGCGCATCAGGTAGTTACCTTGCACTATGTGCTGAGTGATGTACTCAGCGATGGCAGTAAGCGGGTATTAGATGACTCTCATGCGCGCAACAAGCCGCTGGAGTACTTGCATGGCCATGACAATATTGTACCGGGGCTAGAGCGTGCTTTAGCAGGGCAAGCCAAAGACGCTGAGCTAAGCGTTCAACTTATGCCTGCTGATGCCTATGGGGTGCGTAACGAGGCGCTTGTCCAAGAGGTCAGCCGTGCTTCGTTTGGTGGCGCTGAATTAGCCCCCGGCAGCAGTTTTCAAACCGAAGGTGAAGCTGGACCACAAATTGTGACTGTGCTGGAAGTTAATGGAGACCGGGTAACAGTTGACACTAATCATCCCCTGGCGGGTCGCACGCTTAACTATCGGGTGACTATCTTAGATGTCCGTGAAGCTACTCGTGCAGAACTGGCCAAGGGGCATCCGCTGCCACCAGGTACTGAGCATAGTAAAGTTGAAGATCGGAAGGTTCTCTAGTCCTTTAAAAGTCCTTTAAACGGTGAAAATTGACGGGTATCAATTTCCTGCTTAAGTAACTTTCTCCCTCCTCAATAACTTGATCCAGGTCAGCCTTCTCCCCCCGCCAAGTGATTAGTATGAAGGCATACATCACGGCGGGAGGAATCACCATGTATTGGGATGACACAATAATTTTTGGCTTAGTCACCGTCGCTTCGGTAATCATATTTATGGGGGGATGGGTGGGCTTCGTGATTCGCGATCATCTACGTAAGGATGAACGCAAAAAGTAGCCCAGCTATTTTACGTCAATGTTGTCAGGGGAGGGGGCTTATACATTTAGTAAGCTTCCTGTTGCCAGCCCAATTTGGGCTGGCTTTTTTTTGTTTAAAATAACCTCAGGTTGAACCTGCTCAACTGTGATTTAAAAGCCATGCGTTGAGAGACATGCTTTAAGAGCAAAATCAGGCGTGCTCTGGTAAAGTCCAGTGAAGTGAAAACTCACCAGGAAGCTTTACATGAACGCAGTTGCCTTACACCGCAGCCCATGGGTTCGTGCACGTGATCGGTTTGCGAGCGTCTTGCTGGTCGCTGGATTAGCGCTGCCCGCGACCGCGCTTGCCCAGGCCTTAAATTTAATCAATGGTGATGTCACCGAGAAGATCGCACTAAGTGACTTACGCGATATATCCGATACCAGCTTTACGCTTTATGACCCTTACCAAGGCCGTGAGGTCGAAATGCAGGGTGTGGCTTTTCAGACGTTTCTGATCGATCATTTTGGCCAAGTACCACCAGCGTTGCACTTTACCGCTTGGGATGACTACGAAGTGACGCTCGAAGAGTGGGATGATCCTAATTGGTATTTGATTACCTTGGAAGATGGCGATCCCCTAACACTTCGTTCGCGCGGGCCTGTACGGCTAGTAGAGCGAGACTACGGTGATCGTGACGTTGAGAGCCTACGCGAGTTTAACGACTGGATTTGGATGATCCGCAGTATTGAGGCGAAGTGGTGACACTCAAGCGCGTTGAGCAGTCGCTAATGCGGACCCGGCCTTTTGCGCGGCAGCACCGTTATTTAACGTGGCTGTCGTTGAGCCTGATGAGCTTTTTGGGGCTAATGGTGCTGATTGTTTATGAAGCGCGTTGGGTATACCCCGAAATCCAAGCTTACTTCAGTCAAACCGGCAGTTTAACCGGCCAGCAATTGGCAACACGCTCGCGTGTTTATCTGCAAAACGCTCAAACTGAGTTATTGACTGAACAACCTGAAGTGGAAGCGTTTGATGCCTCTATCGCGCAAATAGAAATAGCTTACGGGCTATTTGATGTGCACGTTTATCGGCGCCAGTACGAGTGTACTGAACCAAGCTTGCGGGATTTAAATCAACTAATGGAGCGTTTAGAGCAGCGCGGTATTGGCCGCATTGACGCTTTGAGCGAGTTATTCGCCCCGATTCAGTGTTTGACACATATTGAAATGAGCCAGCTAGACCGCCGTGGCCAAGCGATCAATGATTTTTCTGAAAGCACTCGCCAGCACAACCAGGTGTTGACGTATTCAAGTCTATTAATCTTTGTGCTGGGATTAGCATTTTGGTGGCTCCACGAGCGCCAATTAAGACGCACTGATCATGCTACACAACAAACCTTTGAGTGGATGCAGCGCGCTATGCGCGACCCGCTGACCGGCATTGGGAATCGGAGTGCTTTGCATCAGGATGTGATGGCTAATCAGCATCACTCGCTAGGCCTTATTCTGATTGATATCGATTTCTTCAAACAGTACAACGATGCTGTGGGGCACCCTCAGGGCGACGCGTTATTACGTCAGTTAGCGGAGTTAATCGCCCATACCCTCAAAGATGAAGCGATGCTCTACCGATTGGGGGGCGATGAGTTTGCAGCATTGATCGACTGCCCCGATTCAAACACCCTGGGGAGTTACTGTCGTGAGCTGATCCAGGGACTTCATGGAGCTAATTTTCCGCACCCTGCTCATCCAGATAAAAAAGGGGTCACCCTAAGCGTGGGTGGTACATGTTTTATAGCCGGTGAAAAAGCATTTTCACTTGCTTACGAAGCGGCTGATAAAGCCCTATACCAGGTTAAAACAGCCGGACGCGACGGGTGGCAGGTGACTGAAGACGCAAAATAGCGTTTTAGTCCACAAACGCCGCTCATCATGTAAGTGCTTTGCAAAAAAAGAGTAAACAATGGGGAAGTGGCCTCGTTCAGTGGCGCTCTTACGCTACGTTGTTTAAAGTGAATACTGAAATCAAACGGTGTTCGATAACTGCGGAGAAAAGAGATGAGCCATGATGAAACGTCCACTTTGCTAAAGCAGCGTCGTTCGCGCCGGCAGGTGCTGGCAAGCCTTGGGTTAGGAGCGGCGGCGCTATATGTGGCGCCAAGCCTGCTGTCGATGGATCAAGCGGAGGCGCGCGGAAAGCATCGCTCAAAGCCCAGCTATTCACGCCCCAGCTATTCACGACCAAGCTATTCACGCCCCAGCTATTCACGACCAAGCCACTCGCGCCCCAATCATTCGCGTTACCACCACTCTCAATCGCATCACCATCGTGCCCAACATTCACGCCCGCGTCATCGCTATGACCAATATGCCCGTGGCTATCAATCACGCCCACGCTGGGAGCGTGATGGGGTGATCGAACTGCGCATTAGTCGGCTTCTTCCAAATCGCTGGTGAGGTCAAATATGAATGCCATAACTGACTATGCGCTGCCCGGGTTGGGTCCCTGCTTAAGGCTGGTAGATGCGCAGCCATTATTGCCCGTCCTTCAGGCGGCGATGCCGGGCTGGGCATTAACAGAGTGTGCACGCCAGCCCTTTGAACCTGATATCTGCGTATGGCAGCAAGAGGAAGGTTTCTGGCAGCAGGCGCCTGCGCTGCCGAAAGGGATGTGGCTGGAAACCGCCGTGGGCGCGGCGTGCAGTGTTATCGCCGATGTTTCAGGTGCTTTTTTACGCCAGCATCCCGATTACATTGGTTTGCACTGTGGTTCTGCTGAAATAGATGGGCAACTAGTGATTTTTCCAGAATCCCACCGGGCCGGTAAAAGTACGCTGACGTCTGCGTTTGCAGCCGCTGGATTTCGTGTTTTTGGCGACGACGTGGTGGCGTTAACCCCTGAAGGAGAAGGCGTCTCGCTGGGTATTGCCCCAAGGCTTCGTTTACCCCTACCCAGTGGGATAGATAGCGAATTCCAAGACTTTGTTAGCACCCATCAAGGCCCCTGCGATGACCGGTATGGCTATTTAGCACTTGATGAGACATTGCTGGCTAGCCATGGTGCAAAACGGCCCATCGGGGCGATTATTTTGATTGATCGGGACAACAGTGTCACCACGCCACAACTGACCTCTTTGCAGCATGGCGAGGGGCTGTGGCAACTGCTACAGCAGAACTTTGCAGACACACTCTCTGATCAAGCGCTGATGACTAAATTCTGGCCTCTGGTGCAGGGTATGCCGTGCTTTTTACTGCGTTACTCCGATGCTTATCAGGCGGCGGAGTTTGTCGGGCGTCATCTTAGCAAGGCACTAAAAGCACAGCCGTCGAGTTATACGTCACCCTCCTTTGAAGCAGTTATGCCTGAGGCGCCTTCGCTAAACAGAAACGATCAGCGTTGCTGGCGTGCGCGCCCAACTGCGCATGAGTATCCCCTAGGCGATGAGCTATTTGTCATTATTGAAGAAGGGGGAGCCATTCACCGCATGAATGTGACTAGCCGGGCTGTGTGGCTACTTTTGCAAAATGAAGCACTGGATATTGATGAGTTAAGTAAAACCCTGACGGCATTCTTTATGCCGGTTTCACGAGAACAGGTAGCTAAAGATGTGGCGTTGCTACTGGGTCAGTTTTTGGTGGCCGGTTTAATTGAATCAGTAGATTGTGCCAACTGAACGCTTAGCGCCAAGTATCACGCCAAGCGCGCATGACGCGCTCTGGGTACCAAGTGTGACCTAAACTGCCATTGTAGCGTGCTAAGGCGCGGGTGAAATCGCCATTTTCGATGGCGAGATAATGCGCCAAAATAGTACAGCCATAGCGTAGATTACGGGGCGGGTGGGTTAGATCATCAATGGGCAACCCCAGCTCGCTGACCCAAAAAGGCATGATTTGCATCAAACCGACCGCACCTGCAGATGAAATAGCGTCTGCCTTAAAGGCGCTCTCTACTTGAATTAAGGCAAGTATTAAATCAGGCGGTAGTCCGGCTAGCCTGGCTTCTTGGTAGATACGTGTGAGTAGCGTTTGCCGCTGTTCAGGGTCGTTGATAAAGCGCGTTAGCGGCGCATCCATACGCATGCGCCACTGTTGCGCTGCCCGCTGTTGTTGAGCCGTTTGATGTTGCTGATTGGCAGCTTCAAGCGTAGGGCGTAGCGCTTGAGGTAAGGGCTGGGCAGCTAGCGGTGTCATGCAGAACAGCACTATAAGCGTGGTCACGCTCAAGTTAACTGTCAGCATGTTTGACCACCCAAGCCCCGGCCACCGCGCGAGACTGCGCAAAGCGCTACGTAAAGCACTGCACAAAGCACCATGTGAAGCACTATGCGCGGTGGCAAGCTGATTGATGTTAGCGGGCTTTCTCACGCAAAAAATCGATGATTTGATCCGCAGGCACCATCGTTGCATCACTATCACGGCGGCCCTTGTATTCCAGCTCACCGTTATCTAAACCACGGTCGCCAATCACTAAGCGGTGGGGAATGCCCATCAACTCAAGGTCGGCAAACTTGACCCCAGGGCGGGTATCGCGGTCATCCAGCAGCACATCTAATCCCGCCGCGCTGAGCGCTTGGTAGAGGCGCTCGGACTCTTCACGAACACGTTGTGATTTGTGGGCATTCATTGGCACCAGTGCCACTTGGAACGGTGCAATCGCATTGGGCCAGATGATGCCGGAATCGTCATGGTTTTGTTCAATGGCGGCGGCGACCACGCGGGTCACGCCGATGCCGTAGCAGCCCATCCACGGATGGCTGGTTTTGCCGTTGTCACCCAGCACATTGGCGTTCATCGCCTGGGAGTACTTTTGGCCAAGCTGGAAAACGTGACCGACTTCAATGCCGCGCTTGATCGAAAGTGTACCTTGGCCATCGGGAGACGGATCGCCTTCAACGACATTACGCAGGTCAGCGACTTCAGGCAGAGCAACGTCACGTTCCCAGTTAATGCCGAAGTAGTGCTTGTCGTCGACATTGGCGCCAGCGCCGAAGTCGCTCATCAGCGCCACGCTACGGTCAATAATCACCGGCATTTTAAGGCCGATCGGGCCAAGCGAACCTGGCCCAGCACCAACGGTGGCGCGGATTTCTTCTTCGCTGGCCATGGTCAGCGGCGCAGCCACGGCGGCCAGGTTCTCTGCTTTCACTTCGTTAAGCTCATGGTCACCGCGAACCAATAGCGCGATGAGTCCGCCTTCAGCTGCGTGTACCATCAGCGTTTTAACGGTTTTTTCAATTGGCAGATTGAACTGCTCCACCAGGGTTGCGATGGTCTTGGTGTCTGGAGTGTCGACTAAGCGCAGCTCTTCACTGGGCTCTGCGCGGGTCGCCTGGCTACCAAGCGGGGCGGGCAGGGCCTCGGCTTTTTCCATATTGGCCGCGTAGTCTGAAGAGTTGGAGAACACGATATCGTCTTCGCCGGAATCAGCGAGTACGTGGAATTCGTGGGAGCCAGTGCCGCCAATGGAGCCGTTGTCGGCAATCACAGGGCGGAAATTAAGCCCTAAGCGAGTGAATATGCGCGTATAAGCATCGTACATATCCTGGTAGGTCTGCTTGAGTGACGCTTCATCCAGATGGAAGGAGTAGGCGTCCTTCATAATGAACTCACGCGAACGCATGACCCCAAAGCGCGGGCGAATCTCGTCGCGGAATTTGGTCTGAATCTGGTAGAAATTTACCGGCAGCTGTTTATAGCTGGCAATCTCTTTACGCACTAAATCGGTAATGACCTCTTCATGGGTCGGGCCAACGCAGTAATCGCGGTCATGACGATCTTTCAGACGTAGAAGCTCAGGGCCGTACTGCTCCCAGCGGCCAGACTCCTGCCAAAGCTCGGCGGGCTGCACGGCGGGCATTAATACTTCCTGGGCGCCGGCCCGGTTCATCTCCTCACGCACAATGGCTTCGACTTTGCGCAGGGTGCGCAGACCCAGCGGCAGCCACGTGTAAAGGCCCGAGGTCAGGCGGCGAATCATCCCGGCCCGTAGCATTAACTGATGGCTAATGACTTCGGCGTCGGCCGGTGTTTCTTTCAGAGTGGCAATCAATAATTGGCTGGCGCGCATGGGCGTGAGCATTCCTTGGTTCTTGAAAATGTGCTTAAAAGCGTTGAATGCAGGCATTGTACGGCTTAGTGGGTAAAGCGGCAAAATATGAAGTAATGTCACATAGCCTATGCTTTTGGCAGGTTGTGCTAGACTAGTCGAGTTTTAAGATACGTTAGTCGGCAAAAAAATCGCTACGTCACAACGTTCTACACCGACTATCGTTACGTTTAATGATTTGAGGGAACCTCCATGCATCAAGCAGTTCGTCGCTGGCTAACGGGGGCCGTCGTTGGCGCCTCTGTGGTGGCATTAAGTGGTTGCGGTACGCTTTTTCATCCTGAACGCAAAGGCCAGTTGAGCGGTGATATTGATCCCGTCATTGCTATCGCCAATAGCGTGGGGCTACTGTTCTTTATTGTGCCAGGGGTCATTGCCTACGCCGTGGATTTCTCTAATGGCACCATCTATCTGCCGGGCCGTAATAGCGCCTCAGTAGATGTTCACCAGTTAGACGACGCTATGGATGTAGCTTCTCTGGAAAAATTGCTTTCTGAAAAAGCCGGCCAGCCGGTGAGTTTAGAGAGTGAACTCGTCATGATTGAAGAGATGGACAGCCTGGATGAAGCGCTGGCCATGGTGCGCATGTCAGGCGTACTGGATGAAGAGAATCTGGCTAACATGGAAGTCATTACTGAAAGCTAAGCGCTAACTGAACAGCACCAGCATTGTATTGAGTCTAAAAAAGCTCAGATGGCGTTACGCCAGTTCTGAGCTTTTTTAAGCCTCTTATGGGAGGGCTCTTCAGCGTTGCTCAAATATTCGCGAGCTAAAGCTCCCTCCCACTGGTTTAGTTATTTGCATAGCAGAGGTAATTCCACACTGAGTGCTTAAGAGCCTTTTTTATAGCCTAAGCTTTAAGCCGCTTTAAAAGTAGCCAGCTTCAGCGTGATTAACCCTGCCATTAATCCCCAGAAAGCACCGCCAATCCCTAATAGTGTGACGCCAGAGCCTGTCAGCAGAAATGTGATAATGGCTGCATCGCGATGTGCGGGGTCATGAAAAGCGTTTGCCAGACCACCGCCTAATGTTGCCAGCAGTGCAATGCCTGCCAGGGCCATCACCAGTGCCGTGGGCAGTGCCATGAAAATGCCCGTCACGGTAGCGCCAAAAATACCCATCCCAAGATAGAAAACCCCGGCGGCTACCCCAGCGGTGTAGCGACGTTTTGGATCTGCGTGAGCGTCAGGCCCTAAGCAAACCGCTGCGCTAATTGCCGCCATATTAAATGCATAACCACCAAAAGGGGCTAGTAGCAGCGAGGCGCCTCCTGTCCAGCCAATCAGTGGTGAGCTATCAGGGCGGTAACCCGCAGCACGCAGTACGGAGACACCCGGCAGGTTTTGTGTCGCCATTGTGATGACAAAGAGCGGAATACCAACGCCAATCAGTGTTGCAAGGGTAAACGTAGGCGCAGTAAAGACGGGCGTTGTGGGCACCAGCGAAATACCTTGTAAGTTAATCTGTCCTTGGAAGGCAGCAACCGCTAAGCCAATGATCAGCACACCAGGTACGGCCAACGATGGCCATAACCGTCTTCCTGCTATCCAAGTGGCTAACATGGTGAGAGGCATTAACCACTGGCTTTCCATCACCACAAAAAGCTCTAGCCCAAAGCGCAGTAAAATACCCGCCAGCATCGCCGAGGCAATAGCACTGGGGATATGTCGCATCAAGCGCTCAAATAAGCCGCTTACGCCACACAGCGTAATTAATAGTGCAGAAAACAGAAACGCACCAATGGCCTCTTCCATAGGAATGCCGGGTAGGCTGGTAACGAGAAACGCCGCGCCGGGCGTAGACCAGGCCGTGAGCAAAGGCATACGATAGCGTAATGACAGGCCTAGGGAGGTGGCGCCCATGCCAATACCCAACGCCCACAGCCAGGAACTGATTTGGGCAGGCGATGCGCCAGCCGCCGCGGCGGCCTGGAAAATAATCGCTGCTGAGCTGGTATAGCCAATAATCACTGCGACAAAACCTGCTGTAACGCTTGATAGGCTAATATCGTGGCGCAGTGAAGGCCGCCGCTCTGATGTCTGGGCTAAATGATGTGTTGTCGTTTTGTGCATGACAACCTCCCGCGAAGCGCGTCAAATAAAATGTGCGCTATAGCGCACGATTTTGGCATGCTATCATTGTGCGCAATAACGCACAATGCGCACGGCAGGATATTAAGCTGTATGATGACATTAAATAGTCTAACGAGATGGGGGATATATGGTAGAGAGTGATTCAGGCACACAAACCCAGGCGATAGAGCCGCCCCCAACCATTGCGGGGCATATCGCGAGCACCGTAAAGCGACTGCGTAAAGAACGCAGTTGGAGCTTGGATCGTGCCGCGGGTGAAACCGGCGTTAGCAAGGCCATGCTTGGCCAAATCGAGCGTGGCGAATCCAGCCCAACCGTATCAACGCTATGGAAAATCGCCAGCGGTTTTAGAGTGTCGTTTTCTACGCTGTTTGATAGCGCCAAACCTGCGTTAGGCGAACTACACCGCAATGGCCTGGAGTCGGTCTGGGGGGATGATAGCGTCGGTATGCAAGCCCGCTTACTGTTCCCTTATGACCCGCTGCTGGGTTTTGAGATGTTTATGATTGAGCTTGCCCCGGGCGCCTTGAGCGAGTCGTCGCCCCATGCCAGTGGGGTGGTTGAACACATTGTGGTGGTGGAGGGGCAGATGGAGCTATGTATTGATGGGCGGTGGCAAACGCTACATGAAGGAGAGGGCATCCGTTTTTTTGCTGACCGACCTCACTCAATGCGCAATGCCACCGATACGCGGCTGCGCTGCCACGATGTGATTCACTACTTGCCCGGCGCCGCCTCTGGCGCTTGAGCGCGCTTGGCTATTGAGCACGTAACCAGGCGATCTCATCCGCCCAGATATCGGGTTCAATGGTCTCTAAAATCATTGGAATAGCGCTAATGCGCTTATCCTGCATAATCGTCGTGAAAGCTGGTAAGCCAATATTACCTTTGCCCAGGCTGTGGTGGCGATCCACGCGGCTGGCAAACGCGCTTTTGGCATCGTTTAAGTGCATGCCGCGCAGGTACTTAAAGCCCACCACGCCTCCCAGTTCATCAAGCGTGGCTTGGGTTGCCTCAGCGCTACGCAAATCGTAGCCCGCAGCGAAAGCGTGGCAGGTATCAATGCATACGCCCACCCGGGTTTTGTCATCCACATGGTCAATAATTTCGGCTAAATGCTCAAAGCGCCAGCCTAGATTGGTGCCTTGCCCGGCGGTGTTTTCAATGACAGCCGTGACGCCTTTGGTATGCGTTAACGCTTCATTAACGGAGTCAGCAATGCGCTTTAGGCAGTCGCTTTCGCTGATTTTGTTCAAGTGGCTGCCCGGGTGGAAATTAAGCAGCGTCAGACCTAGCTGCTCGCAGCGTTGCATCTCATCCAAGAAGGCATCGCGCGATTTGCGCAGGCCTTCTTGTTCTGGGTGGCCGAGGTTAATCAGGTAACTGTCGTGGGGCAGAATCTGTTCAGGCGCGAAGTGGTGTTCGCTACAGGCATCACGAAAGGCTTGAATCGCCTCATCCGTCAGCGGCTTACCCTGCCACTGGCGCTGGTTTTTAGTAAACAAGGCGAAGGCATCAGCGCCTATTTCTACTGCCCGGTGAACGGCTTGATCTGCACCACCGGCAGCGCTCACGTGGGCTCCTAAGTACTTCACGGTTGACTCCTTGTCATGTTAACTCTGCTCAATGGCTGTCTAAAAAACGCTTAAAGGCCGCGGGCTCATCGGTAATGACACTGGCGATGCCCCACTCCCAGCGGCTATGAAAGGCGCTGGGATCATTGGCGGTATAGCACAAAATTTGATAACCATCGCGCTGCATGGCATCGGCTTGGGCGCGCTTTAAGCGCGGCCAGTCGGGATGCACGCTGAAGGCTTCAATGGCTTCACACTGTGCGCGCCAGGTTTTGGGCACGCTCCCAAACAGCACGCCAAGCGCTAGCCGATCTTTGCTTGCAAACTGACGGCAGTGGCTTAGGGCGCTGGCATTAAATGAAGAGATAATCAGCCGTTCTGGGGGTAGTGTATCCAGCATTATCGGCAGCGCGCGATCAACCAGCGCGATAGGGTCGCGGCCTTTGTTGACCTTGATTTCCATATTGACGCCCATTTCCAGCTCGTTTAACAGCGCAAGCATTGCCTCTAAGCCAGCCATTTTTTCGCCTGCAAAACCGTCGCCAAACCAACTACCTACATCTAAACGCTGGGCCTTTTCCCAATTCATCGTAGCAAGATCCCCTCGCCCGTTTGAACAGCGTGCTACGTCAGCATCGTGCCAAATCACTGGGGTGCCGTCGCCTAGCAGTTGTACATCTAGCTCTACCCAGGAGGCACCTGCTTGGTGGGCCGCTCGGACGGCCGCCAAGGTGTTTTCGGGGGCCGCAGCGGAGTATCCACGGTGGGCAACCAAAGTGGGGACTTGAATAGCGGGGTGCGTCATGACGAATCTCTAAGCGTTAGACGGTAAAAGTAACATTAGTTTAACATGGGTGCATGACAACTGGGTTTCAGCTTAACCGTTAATGGCGTGCGTAAAATACGCTAAGTGGCTGGCTTGATTTATCTCCCCCGACGCGCTTGTATAGCGGCTCATGTCGAAAAACTTACAATTAATAAGGAAATACTAATGTCAAAGCGTATTCAATTTGCTCGTACGGGTGGTTCTGAAGTACTCGAACTGGTCGACGTGACGCCTGTTGAACCCGGCCAGGGTGAAGTGCGTATTGCCAATAAAGCCGTTGGTCTAAACTTTATTGATATCTATTTTCGTACCGGCCTTTATCCTGCCCCCGCTATGCCTTCCGGTTTGGGCACTGAAGGTGCGGGCGTGGTGGATGCCGTGGGAGAAGGTGTCACGCATTTAAAAGTTGGTGATCGAGTGGCTTATGCCCAAGGCCCGCTGGGTGCCTATGCTGAGCTTCACAGCCTGCCTGCCGCTAAAGTGGTCAAACTACCCGATTTCGTGGATTTTGAAACGGCGGCGGCCAGTATGCTTAAAGGCCTGACCGTGCAGTATCTGCTGCGCCAAACCTATGAATTAAAAGGCGGAGAAACTATTCTGTTTCACGCCGCTGCCGGTGGTGTGGGCTCGATTGCCTGTCAGTGGGCAAAGTCGCTGGGCGTGAAGCTCATTGGTACCGTTAGTTCCCAGGAAAAGGCGGATCTCGCTATGGCCAATGGCGCTTGGGCAACGATCAATTATAGCGAAGAGAATGTGATTGAGCGTGTTCGTGAGTTAACCAACGGCGCTATGTGCGATGTGGTCTACGATTCGGTGGGTAAAGATACCTGGGAAATGTCGTTGGATTGCCTCAAGCCTCGCGGATTAATGGTCAGTTTTGGCAACGCTTCTGGGCCAGTTGATGGTGTTAATATCGGGATTCTTAATCAGAAAGGCGCGCTTTACGTCACTCGGCCAAGCCTCAACGGCTACGCTGACACACGCGAGCGCTTGGAAATGATGTGTGAAGATTTCTTCTCCATGATCAAAAGCGGTAATGTCAAAATCGATATCGCCAACCGCTATCCATTGTCAGAGGTGGGCAAGGCACAAGACGCCCTGCAAAGCCGCAAAACTACCGGGTCGACTATTCTGTTGCCATAGCTAGTTTGCTCACCCTAGCGTGTGGCTTAGCGCTCGTAACGTCTTCCAAGCGACTGTTTACTCAAGACAACGTAACTTCTGTATGTGTTTCCAAAACAGCTCGGCATTGCCGGGCTGTTTTGGTTTCTCAAGGGGTTAGATTTATAGCAATGGACGTTTGCAGGGGCTATACGTGTGTATAGTAAACGTCTAATGTGCGAAAGGAATGGCCATGCTTAAAGCATGGCGTAGATCAATCGTAGGCTGCCCTTATTAAGGGATGGCAAGGGAGTAGGAAAAGGATGTCGATTGAAGACATGGCGCTTGCACCGAGTACGTTAGTGTTTATCGTGCTAGGACTGACGTTGGCGGCTTTTATATGGGGGCGGTTTCGCTATGATCTGGTTGCCCTGGCGGCACTGTTGGGTTCTGTCATGCTGGGGTTGGTGCCGACAGAGAGCGCTTTTATGGGGTTTGGTCACCCGGCGGTTATCACCGTGGCGGCGGTGCTGGTACTAAGCCGAGGGTTTGAGCGCTCGGGTGTTGTCGATGTTATTGCTAATCAAGTGCTTAAAGTGGGAGAGAACCTGCTTCTCCAGCTACTGGTATTAGTAGGCACAGTGGTGATGCTGTCAGGCATAATGAACAATGTTGGTGCTCTGGCACTACTGCTGCCCGTGGCAATGCGGTTAGCCCGCGAGCACAATACTTCGCCTTCACTACTGCTGATGCCGTTGGCGTTTGGTTCTTTGCTTGGAGGGCTCACTACGCTGATTGGTACGCCACCTAATATTATTATTTCCAGTTATCGCGGTGAGGTGACCGGCGAGTCGTTTAGTATGTTCAGCTTTTCGCCCGTTGGCATTGTGGTAGCACTAGTGGGATTGGCGTTTATTGTCTTAGTCGGCTGGCGCTTAACACCCAAACGTAGCGGGCAAGCGTCTACGGATGAGATGTTTGATACGGCTAATTACTTGGTTGAGCTAAAGGTTGGCGAAGAATCAAAAGCCAAAGGATTAACCCTGCAACAACTGCGCGACGAATTGGATGAAACCATTCCGGTGTTGGCGGTGGTGCGCGATGACAATCGTCGTGCGGGTTATAACTTTCACGGCACTTTGCAAGAGGGCGATATTCTGCTGTTAGAAGCAGGCCCTGATGAGCTTCAACTATTAGAAGATAAGGCCGGTCTGAGCGCTATTGCTGAATTGGACGAAGAGGCCCAGCCTACTGATGATGACCAAGAGGCAACTGAAACAAGCGCTGATGCGCCGAAGGATAAAAACGCGTCGAAAGAGCGTAAGCCCGTAGATACCGAAGGACTGCAGCTAATCGAGGCCGTAGTGCGCAATGACTCGATGATGATTAATCGCAGCGTGCGACAGCTCCGTCTTAATCAGCAGTTTGGTTTGCATTTAGTGGCAGTTGCCCGGGATGGTGGGCGCTTAAAACAGCGGTTACGTGATATCCGTTTTAAGAACGGTGACATTTTGCTTCTTCAAGGTAGTGAAAACGAGATATCTGAAAGCCTTGCCACGCTAGGTTGCCTGCCGCTAGCCAGCCGCGAATTGTATCTTGGACAGCCACGTAAGCTTGCTATGTCGCTCGCCATTTTTGCGCTGGCGATTATCGCTATGCTGTTTGATTTACTGCCTGCTGCAGTGGCGATGAGTACGGCAGCACTGATCTCTTTACTGATCGGCGTGCTACCACTGCGTGAAGGGTATCAAGCCATTGACGGCCCTGTAATAGTGCTGTTAGCGGCGATGATACCCGTGGGCGAAGCCCTTGAAACTAGCGGGGGGGCAGATTTAATTGCTGAGGCATTGCTGAGTTATGGCAGCGACTGGCCGGTCGTTGTCACCATGGTCGGGCTTTTCTTACTCTCCATGTTGCTCTCTAACGTGGTCAATAATGCCGCCGCAGCGCTGCTGATGGCGCCCATTGCGGTGAGTTTGGCCAATGGCTTTAATGTTTCGCTGGATCCCTTCTTGATGGTGGTGGCTGTCAGCGCGTCTTGCGCTTTTTTAACCCCGATAGGGCATCAATCCAACACCTTGGTGTTAGGCCCGGGAGGCTACTGCTTTGGTGATTATTGGAAGTTAGGCTTGCCGCTTTCATTGGTAGTGCTGGCGGTGGCTATTCCGATGATTCTATTGGTATGGCCGCTTTAAAACGCGGAAGTTGGCGCTCGGCCTGATAGGTTTGACTGAAGATGTTATTAGGTTCCGAAAATTTTGCTACCCTAATACGTTCATATATCAATAAAAACCGAACAGGCCGGGCTTATGAATCAACAATTTCGTCAAGATGCCATTGTCGAGCTAGTTCGTCAGCACGGCTATATGAGTATCGAGCAGCTTACCGATCACTTTGCGGTCACTCCGCAAACCATACGCCGTGATTTAAACACCCTGGCAGATGATGGTCGAGTACGGCGCGTGCACGGCGGAGTGGGCATTGAATCCAGCACCGTTAATACTGCCTATAGCACCCGTAAAACGCTTCACCTGGAAGAGAAAGAGCGTATTGCTCGCTGTTTGGCGCAGCACATTCCTAGCCACTCCTCGCTGTTTATTAATATCGGCACCAGTAATGAAGTGATTGCTCAAGCATTGCTGGAGCATCAAGGCCTAGAGATTATTACCAATAACCTTAATGTCGCCGCTATTTTGCAGCATAAAGAGGACTTCACCGTGATTATCGCCGGCGGCCAAGTGCGCTCTCGTGATGGCGGCATCATTGGGGAAGCCACGATCGACTTTATCAATCAGTTTAAAGTGGATTACGGCATCATCGGCATTAGTGGTATCGACGAGGATGGCTCGCTGTTGGAGTTTGACTATCAGGAAGTACGGGTTGCTCAGGCGATTATTGCTAATTCACGGCGTATCTATTTAGCCGCGGACTACTCTAAATTCCACCGTAATCCGGTCGTGCGGCAAGGCAACCTGGCACAGCTAGATGCGCTATTTACTGACCGCAAACCACCCGAATCAATTCAGCGTCTGCTTACTCAGCATGATGTGGCACTTCATATAGCCTGACATAGAGGCTGACGAGATTAGTTTCATCCTTGAGCAATGATAGCGGCTGGAGTAGCCTTGAATCATAATAAAGCGAAAGAAATCATACAAAATCGAAAATCCTACAAAAAGCGAACTTGATATGTCCTCTTTTATTCTTGCCATTGATCAAGGTACCACCAGTTCTCGCGCTATCCTATTTGACCGCCAAGGGCAGATTGCTGCTGTTGCCCAGCAGGAATTCACCCAACACTTTCCCCACGATGGGTGGATCGAGCATGACCCTGAGGATATTTGGGATACGGTAGTCGCAACTTGCCGAAACGTTATCGAAAAAGCGGCAATTTCCGCTGAGCAGATCGCCGGTATCGGTATTACCAACCAGCGTGAAACCACCATCCTGTGGGATCGCAGCAGTGGTAAACCGCTCTACAATGCTATCGTTTGGCAGGATCGACGTACCTCAGATGTATGTCAGTCATTGCGAGATAACGGCCATACGGGCACTGTTCAAGCAAAAACCGGTTTGCTGATTGATCCTTACTTCTCGGCGACCAAGCTTGCCTGGATTCTGGACAATGTAGAGGGCGCGCGAGCCCGTGCTGAGAAGGGGGAGCTTGCCTTTGGCACCGTCGATAGCTTTTTGATTTGGCGGCTAACCGGTGGTCTTCGGCACGTGACAGACGCTACTAACGCTTCGCGTACGGCGCTGTTTAATATCCACACTCAGGAGTGGGATGAAGAGCTGCTAGCGCTATTTAACATCCCCGGCAACCTGCTACCCGAGGTAAAAGACTCAAGCGATGATTTTGGTACGACTGAGGCAAAATGGTTGGGCACGCCGTTATCCATTGCTGGGGTGGCGGGGGATCAGCAGGCTGCCTTGGTAGGCCAAGCGTGCTTCAAACCGGGAATGGGCAAAAGTACTTACGGCACGGGCTGCTTTATGATTGTTAACACCGGTGAAACGGCGTCGCTGTCCCGCAATCGGCTGTTGACCACCATTGGCTATCGGCTTAATGGCAAGCCTACCTATGCAATGGAAGGCAGTATTTTTGTTGCTGGGGCAACGGTGCAGTGGTTGCGCGACGGGCTCAACCTATTTGCCGATGCCTCAGAAACCGAGGCGTTGGCCCAGAAAACCCGTAGTGGTCACAGCGTTTATCTGGTGCCTGCGTTTACCGGGTTAGGCGCGCCTTACTGGGACCCAAAAGCGCGGGGAGCGATTTTTGGCTTAACGCGGGATACCGGTATCGCTGAGATAGTTGCCGCTGGGCTTCAGGCGGTGTGTTACCAAACCCGTGATCTTCAGCACTGCATGAATGATGATATAGACATCCCGCCAGGCAATTTACGTGTCGACGGTGGCATGGTGAAAAACAGTTGGGTGATGCAATTTCTTGCCGATATGCTTGGCGTCCAGGTGGATCGACCGACTATTCTTGAAACCACCGCGCTGGGCGCCGCCTACTTAGCTGGGCTCCGTTTAGGCTGGTATCAGACCCTGGAAGAGATTGAACAGCTATGGCGCTGTGAGAGAAGCTTTACACCAGCCATGGATGAAACCACCCGTGAAGCGCTTTATAAAGGCTGGCTAGATGCAGTCTCACGGGTTCGCTCTAATGCTTAAACGTTTTTGTAGTGTTCATTTTAAATGGCTAATTAGTCACACTATTTAAATGTACAACTTAAAAAATACTACTTAAGCAGGCTACCTAATTAGTTTATTTGCCTTATAATATGGCGGCCAGTTGTTCTATTGGCCGCCATATTTGCGCTTTAAGCGCCCCTTATGAAAGTATTTAACACAGTTTGTGCTTAATTCTCGTTTATGTAGTTTAGTTACAACCGCCCGTGCGGCCAATGACGCATTGTGCGTTTTGCTGCACTGAACCATAGTAAAGACATGGATCAGGAGGGTGTTTTGTTATCCCGAATCACTCACCTAATCCCTGCTACAGAACCATAGCGCTTCAGCATAACCCAAGCGCTAAAGGCGAAGGTCTTGAAAAGCTTGTGACCGTTTCGCAGTTACCGAACTGAGCACTTATCCGGCTCAGCATGAGTAGCAACGTCACCATTCGTCATTAATAAGATGGCTGCTTTGAAACCGATTTCGGACGGGCAGCGGATGACCATACCATGAGGTATTACTAATGAACTGCATCGAACTGAGCCAACAAGCCGACAGTATCGCCAGCTCCTTCAGTAAACAAGATCTAGCCAGGCTGGTTGTGGCACTGAAGGGCAGTCGTGAGTCACTGCAACACGCGGTTGAAGTCATCGACACCGTCGATAGCCGCTCAGGCTGCACACTCGAAGAGGCCTGGGATGAAGTGCTATCCGGGGATTCTCAGCGACGCATTGAAGATGAAGAGTAAAACGCGATCTTAGTAATTGATAAGTGACCTTAAGCCCCCCTTATTTAGATGAGGGGGGCTTTTTCTTTTTAGTGATTTAGCTTTGCTACAGCGCTTAATGTGCTACAGCAATGAATAGATAGTAAATCGTTGGGACTATTGCACCACTGCGGAAGGTGTTAATGGCAACGCAGTATCACGGTTTTGTTCAAAATAACGATTAAAGCGCTCTTCAGCATCGTCCCCAAATAACACGCGACAGGCCTCTTTTAAACCGGTGGATTGGCGCAGCTGCTCATGACGCACGACCAGTGATACTTTGGCACGGCGGCGTAGAAAATCTTCTAGCTGGGTGATCATCTCGTGATCACGGGCATGCTCTAATTCGCAGCGAATATACTCAGTGCCTTCAATGAGAATTTCGCTTTGCGCAGGGTCTTGACGAATTTTTTCAAGCATTTGAATGGCTTGATCAGCGTAGCGGCGCCATAGCCGAGTAGAAAGCATCTCTGAAGAGGTGGGCGCCGTCATGGCGTCCAGATTCATGCGTTTGGCTTGATCCATAAACTGCTGCTTCACGGGGTCAGGTGGCTCGCCGTACCACTGAAAATCAGGGTCGGTCAGGGTCACGCCCAAGCGGCTAATTTCTTCGGCAATTTCATCACCGACATTCAAACAGTCGGTGAGTTTGCCGCCAAAAATGCTGATATGAGCGCTGTCAGTATTGGTATCGACCACATGCTTGCGGGAGAGCTGGAGAAAGTCGCGATCGCTACCCTGGTCGGCTTTAATGGCCAGTGGACGCACGCCACAGCGGGTCGAAATAATATCGTCTTGGGTCAGCGGCTTATCGAGGGTAAGACGCTTATTAATGTTTTCCAGCACAAAGGCGATATCGTCAGCGGTGACGTCGACCTCGGGGTGTTCCATATGGGTGTCGGTCGTGCCAATGCAGGTGCGGTTGCCCATGGGAATGACAAAGAATAGCCGACCATCATCCGCAAAGAATGCTAATACGCGCTGGGTGTTGGTTAACTGAGGAACAATAAGATGAATACCCTTGGAGTAGAGATGATGATGGGTCGTTTTTTGCCCGGTCAGCTCATTGTGTTGATCTACCCAGGGTCCTGCCGCATTAATCAATACTTTGGAACGAATATTAAACGTGCTGCCATCCATGACGTTGCGCGCTTTGGTGACCCATAAATCATCGACCCGCTCGGCACCGAGTGATTCAACATAGTTGGCAGCAATGGCCCCATAGTTGAGCGCATGACGCACAAAGTTAAAAACAAAGCGGGCATCGTTATCGTGTAAATAGGCATCAGAGTACTCGAAGCCGCCAATGGAGCCATTGATGTCGATAATTGGCTCTTCTTGCTTAATTTTTTTCGGCGAGAGCAAGCGCGGTAGTTTGGTAAACCCATTGCCCATCAGCCAGTAAAGCCAGGTGCCCGCCCATAGGTAGTGAGGAGAATGGCGGAAACCTTTAGAAATAGTGGTCAGGAAGCGAATTTCCTGCACCGTAGAAGGGTAACTCTTGATTAAGTGATTACGGCTTTTGCAAAGTTTACGGACCAAGGCAAAATCCTTGCTCTCCATATACTTAATGCCGCCCCATACCAAGTTGGATGAGTGCATGCTGGTACTGCCCGCAAAGTCACCGCGATCAATCAGGGCGACTTTGGCGCCTTTACCTGCCAGTGCCGCCGCTGTGGCTGCACCATTAATCCCGCCCCCTATGATCAGGGCATCAAATGTTTCGGTGGGTAATTTCTCAATGTTTCTATTACGCAGTTTCATAGCGGTTCCAATTAACCATTAAAAAGCCCGGTTGCAGTGGGGGTTATCTTTTATGCAGTGCATGCCGCCAATGAAACACTTGGCAAGGCGGGCATAACACCCGCCTTGCAAGCTATAACGTAGTGATTACTGGCGCGTACCTGCTGCCATCCAGGCTTCCATCATTTCATCGTAAGGAACGGTGGTGCCTTGGGGCATTTCATCATCAAGCTTCGGTTTCGGCGCACCTTCTTGGTCCAGCCATATCTGCGGGTCTTGCTCTTCATTTAGCACTGGGGCGTAGCTGTCGAAAACATTGGCGCGCGCAAGGCGGCTCATGGTGCTGTCCATTTCGGCTGCAAGCTTATCAAGACCTTCCTGAGGCGTGACTTCACCACTCATCACCGGTGCAAGGTTCTGCCACCAGAGGGGTGCCATACGTGGGTAGTCAGGCACGTTGGTACCGGTCGGTGTCCAGTTGGACTCGTTGGGGCTGCGATAGAACTCCACTAAGCCACCAAGCTTAGGTGCCATTTCCGTCATCTGCTCAGAGAAGATGTCCGACTCACGAATCGGCGTTAAACCGTGCATGAGTTTTTCCAGCGATACCGTTTTAGACACGGTGAACTGTCCGAACAGCCAGGCGGCGGTGCGACGATCTTCAGGTGTTGAATCAAAGAACGTCCACGCTCCCACATCTTGATAACCCACTTTCATCCCCTCTTCCCAGTAAGGGCCAGTGGGGGAAGGTGCCATGCGCCATAGCGGGTTACCTTCATCATCGGTGACCGCAACCGCTGGATCAGTCATATCGGCAGTGAAGGCGGTGTACCAGAAGATCTGTTGTGCGATATGGCCTTGCGCAGGTACGGGGCCTGCTTCACCGAAGGTCATCCCTTGAGCTTCTTCAGGAGCATAGTCGCGTAGCCAATCAACGGCTTTTTGCATGGCAAACACGGAAGCAGGTGAGTTGGTAGCACCGCCTCGGCTTACGCTAGCGCCGACGGGCTGGCTCTCTTCATTGACACGAATGCCCCAGTCATCCACCGGGTTGCCGAAGGGGACACCGGGGCTTCCCATACCCGCCATGGAGAGCCAGGAGTCGTGGAAACGCCAGCCCAATGATGGGTCACGGCGACCATAATCCATATGGCCGTAAACCCTGGTACCGTCAATCTCACCTACGTGCTCCGTGAAGAACTCAGCGATATCCTCGTAGGCGGTCCAGTTGGTAGGTACACCCAGTTCATAACCGTAAAGCTCTTCAAACTGGGCCATTAAGTCGGGGTCGGTGAACCAGTCATAGCGGAACCAATATAGGTTGGCAAACTGCTGGGTAGGCAACTGAAAGATGCTGCCATCCGGTCCGGTGCCGTACTGCAAGCCGATAAAGTCATCCAAATCCAGCGTGGGCAACGTATAGTCAGCCCATTCGTTCTCCATCGCCTCGGAAAGGTTAATGGTGGTGCCATAACGAATATGCGTGCCGATGGAGTCGGTATCATTCACAAAACCGTCATAGATGCTGTTACCCGACTGCATCTGGTTCTGCATGGTATCCACCACATCACCTTCACCAATGATGTTGTGGGTTATGTTAATGCCGGTAAGCTCACTGAAGGCTTTGGCCAATACCTCGCTTTCATAAACATGGGTAGTGAGGCCTTCGGCGACGGTTTGAATGTCCATGCCCCGGAAGGGCTCGGCCGCATTGGCAAACCACATCAGCTCTTCGATCTGCTCTTCACGGCTCAGCGTTGAGTTTTGGAAGTGCTCATCGACCAAGCGTTCAGCGATGGCACGGGCATCCTGCTCCTGAGCAGAGAGCGCCCCCGATGCCAGCATCAGCCCGGCTGCAAGGGCCGTTAGTTTGAATTTGTTATAGTGCTTTTGCATGTTGACCTCGTTTTGTTGTTTTCTTCCCTGTTGGCTTGGCCATCCTTGATACCGATTTAACGTTGGCTTGGTTGTTTAAGTAGCTTCTTAAACGCTAGCCCCAACGCATCAACACCAGCAGCCATAAGGCTGATACTGCTAGTGCAATCCAAATGGATAATGAAGTGAAGCCAATCACTCCCAGGTGGATAAACGCCGCAGAGAGCAGGCTAATAAACAGCCGGTCTCCACGGGTGGTCGCAATGGGTAAAAACCCTTTGCGCTCTATAGTCGGCGATAGAACTTCCCATATCGTCATGCCCGCCAGCATGGCAGCGATAGATGAAAAAAATATGGCTGTCGGCATTGTCCATACCATCCAAGACATTATGTGCTCTCCTCAGGTACGGCCCAGGGCGAAACCCTTGGCGATATGGTTGCGAACGAAATAGACCACTAAAATGCCGGGGATAATGGTGAGCACCCCAGCGGCGGCCAAGGTGCCCCAGTCAATACCCGAGGCTGTCGATGTGCGGGTCATAATCATCCCGATTGGCTGAGCGCTGGTCGCCGTCAACGTACGCGCCAGCAATAGCTCCACCCACGAGAACATAAATAGGAAGAACAGCGTGACGCCAATGCCCGAACGGATCATGGGGATGAAAATCTTGATAAAGAATTTCGGAAAGCTATAGCCATCGATATAGGCGGTTTCGTCGATCTCTTTAGGTACGCTGCTCATAAAGCCTTCCAAGATCCAGATCGCCAATGGAATGTTGAACAGGCAGTGGGCCAACGCGACCGCTATGTGGGTGTCGAACAACCCCACCGAGTAGTAAAGCTGAAAGTAGGGCAGTAGAAATACGGCTGGCGGCGCCATTAAGTTAGTTAATAGCCAAAAGAACAGATGCTTGTCGCCAATAAACGTATAGCGACTAAACGCATAGGCCGCAGGTAATGCTACGCAAATGGTAATGAGCATATTCATCGCCACATAGAGCATCGAGTTAACGTAGCCCATGTACCAACTGGGGTTGGTAAAAATGCCGATGTAGTTATCGAAGGTAAGATTTTGCGGCCACAGCGTCATGGAGCCCAATATTTCGCTATTGGTTTGTAGCGACATATTGATCAGCCAGTAGATCGGCAAAATCATTAATACTAGGTAAAGGCCCAGCAGCAGGCGAGCGCGCCAGCGTGAACGCGCATTGCGATTGCGCCGCTGCGCCGGGGTGACCTTACTGAAGATCGTATTATATTTTTCGCCGCGCTGACTGTTTTCGAGTTGGTAGCTCATGTTAGGCACCCCCATGCGGCGGTTTGTCTTTCTGCATATTCATGATGGTGGTGTAGAACACCCAACTGACCAGCAGAATGACCAGGAAGTAAATCAGCGAAAATGCAGCAGAGGGGCCTAAATCCTGTTGGCCGATGGCCATGGTAGCCAGCGACTGGCTTAAGAAGGTAGTCGAACTGCCGGGCCCACCGCCGGTTAGCACAAACGGCTCAGCGTAAATCATGAACGAGTGCATAAAGCGCAGTAGCACGGCGATAACCAGCACGTTGGTGAGCTTGGGCAGTTGGATATAGCGGAACACCGCCCATTTAGAGGCACGGTCAATACGCGCGGCTTGGTAATACGCTTCGGGTATCGAGCGTAGTCCGCTGTAGCAAAGCATGGCGACTAGCGGCGTCCAGTGCCACACGTCCATTAAAATGATCGTTGCCCAGGCATCGCCCGCATTGCGGGTTATGTTGTAGTTGATGCCCAGCTCGCGCAGGCTCCAGCCCATTAAGCCGATGTCACCACGGGTAAATATTTGCCAGATACTGCCGACTACGTTCCATGGGATTAACAGCGGCAGCGTAATCAAGATCAGCACCGCGGAGGCCTGCCAACCGCGCTTAGGCATAATCAGCGCGATGCCAATACCCAATGGAATCTGAATGGCTAGAATAATCAGCGAGAATGAAATTTGGCGCAGGAAGGCCGCTTGCAGTGCACTGTTGTTAAGGATGCTTTGAAACCACTCGGTGCCGGTAAAAAAGCGTGCATTAGGGCCGAGTACGTCCTGAACTGAGTAGTTCACCACGGTCATCAATGGAATCACCGCAGAAAAGGCCACCAATACCAGCATGGGGAGTACCAGCAGCCACGCTCTATTGTTAGGTACTTTATTATTCATGGCCGATCTCCACTAAGTATTCGTCGATATACAGCGCTACCTTGGCATGTTCGAAGTGGGCATACGCCTGCTCGCTCACTGGCGGGTGACCCTCGGGTAAGCGCGCCTTAAAGGTTTGCTCGTTAAGCTTGAAAGTGAGCAGGGAGTAAGTGCCCAAATCTTGCACGCTGACAATTTGGATCGGCACACTGTCGGCCATCGAACTGGTGGAAATGGTGATAAATTCGGGCCGGATACCCAGCTTGATATTGGTAGAGGTGGCGCCGGCAACATCGCGTTTGAGCTGTTCGGTCACGGGTAAGGGCTGGGCACCGAACATTACCTGCTCTGCGCGATACTCCACCGCCATAAAATTCATGCCAGGGCTGCCAATAAAGTAACCCACGAAGGTATGTGCCGGGCGCTCAAATAGCTCTCTAGGCGTACCGAACTGCACGACTTGGCCTTCGTACATCACGGCAATTTTATCCGCGAAGGTGGAGGCCTCAAGCTGGTCGTGAGTGACGTAAATCATGGTGATGTTGAAGCGCTCGTGAATCTCTTTAAGCTTACGGCGCAGTTTCCACTTGAGCTGTGGGTCAATCACGGTAAGCGGCTCGTCAAACAGAATCGCGGTGACGTCATCGCGCACCAGCCCACGCCCCATGGAGACTTTCTGCTTCTCATCGGCGGTTAAGTTTTTCGCTTTACGCCATAGCAGAGGCGTTAGCTCAAGAATATCGGCGACCTCTAACACCTTGGGTTTTACCCGATACTCGGGGGTGTTCATATTGCGCAATGGAAAAGCGAGATTGTCGAACACCGTCATGGTGTCGTAGATCACTGGGAACTGGAAAACCTGGGCGATGTTGCGCTCTTCAGGGGGCAGCTCATTGACCCGATGACCATCAAACAGCACGTCACCATCGGAAGGCTCGAGTAGCCCGGAGATGATATTCAGCAATGTGGATTTACCACAGCCCGACGGGCCTAATAGGGCATAGGCGCCGCCTTGATGCCATACATGATCCATATGCCGAATAGCATAGTCCGCTGCACCGGTTGGCGTTTTGGTATAGGCGTGAGCCAAGCCTTTGAGGGTGATTTCAGCCATGGGCAGTGACTCCCTTACGTGTAGGGATATGTACCGTATGGCCCTGGTTGTCGAAGGCGTAAAGCTGATGCGTAGGCACGTAAACCGTCAGCGGGTCGTTGACGTTAAACTGATGTATGCCCGCCAAATGGAGTACTAAGGGGAAGCGTTCATGGTGCACATGCAAAAAGGTTTCAGAGCCGCTGATTTCCGCTACATCCACATGTACCTCAAGGGCTAAATCATCTGCATGCTGAGGCTTTAAGGTAAGGTGCGAGGCGCGTACGCCAAAATCATACTCGCCCGGCGCCAGGCGCTGAAGCTTAGCGTCGCAAGGAAAGTGCAGCTTATGGTCAAAGGTGATTTCACCTGCACCAAGCTTACCAGGCACAATATTGATCGGCGGCTCGGAAAACATTTCAGCGCTGAAACGGCTATCGGGTTCGCGATAGACCTGCTCAGTGGGGCCGTATTGGAGTAGCTTGCCCTCGTGCAGAACAGCGGTATTGCCGCCCAGGGCTAGCGCTTCATTGGGTTCGGTCGTGGCATACACCGCTATACAGTTACGCGCTTTAAACAGGTCGCGCAGTTCATCGCGCAGCTCTTCACGTAGTTTGTAATCCAGGTTAACCAGCGGCTCATCAAACAGAATCAAGTCGGCATCTTTAACTAGTGCGCGACCCATGGCGGTGCGCTGCTGTTGGCCGCCAGAAAGCTCCTGAGGGAAGCGGTGAAGCAGATGTTCGATATGCAGCATTTCGGCGATTTCATTAACGCGCTTTTCAATTTCTTTTTTAGGGTGTTTAGCGAGCTTAAGCGGCGATGCAATGTTGTCGTAAACGGTGAAGCTTGGGTAATTGATAAACTGCTGATACACCATCGAGACATTACGCTTGCGGACTGAAACGTTGGTGACATCCTTGCCATCCATTATGACCTTCCCGCGGGTGGGCGGCTCAAGCCCTGCCATCAGACGCATTAGCGTTGTTTTGCCCGCCAATGTTCGCCCGAGCAGCACATTAAAAGAACCAGGTTCTAAGGCTAGGTCTACGCCACTGATATGCGGCACACCACCGACGATATGATCGATATTTTGCAAATGTAAGGACATGCCAATCTCGCTAGCGTCATTGTTATTGGGAAACGTTATTGGAAATAGCGATTGGAGAGTGCTATTGAAATGCGACTTTTATATAGCTATTCGCTTTCGTTTACGAAAGGCTAGTTGATCAATTACGAACTTGCAATGGGTTTTTAGATCGTCGGTATGCGTTTTTAGGCGTAGAATGTGAAAATAATAAATTTACTAAAGTCACAAAAGACGTCGCCAGGGATGCAGGCGGTTTAAACTCGCCTGATTGGCTTCGCAGCGTTCAGCAGCATAACTCGTTCTACTTTACGATATGCCCCCTAGACGCTGGTTGATAGCGTCTAGATGCGCAAATTTGGCAGGACGGACATCAGAGCAATGAGTAAAGCCAAAATAGACAATAGATGAGCCCAACGAGCAATAAGGAGGCGATTAATTGCTATGTCACTTTTCGTCTAATGAGTTGCTTTTTGATTGAAATATGTTCAGCTGGAATCCGATGACTGTCAGCAGGGCAGCTAATAACCAAGCAGGGCTGCTACCGGTTCGGGTGAACGGGGTGAGGCCCTGCATAGGGGTCACCTTGCCGGTTAGGCTGGTTTTTTCAAATTGCTGGGCGCTGGCGGTAATGCGACCCTGGGGGTCGATAATGGCTGTCACGCCATTACTAGTGGCACGAATCAGGCTACGACCATTTTCCAAGGCGCGTAGGCGCGCCATCTGCAAATGTTGGTGTGGGCCAATGGAGCGTCCAAACCAAGTGTCGTTAGAAACTGTTAGCAGCAGTTCGGCATTGCGCGCCTGCTTGGCCACACTGTCGGCAAAAATGATCTCGTAGCAGATGGCGTTGCCAATGACCGTATCAGCGGCGCGTATTGGGGGCTGCCCATCTGGCCCTGGGATGATGCTCGGCGTTGGCAGATCGAAAAATGCGATAGTGCCAGCGAGAAGCCTTTTCAGAGGCAGGTACTCGCCGAAGGGAACCAGATGGGCTTTACGATACTCGCCCTGCACGTCACCTAGACCGATAACGCTGTTGTAATGGAGCCCCTGGTCGTCGCGCTGCAGGATGCCGGTCAGCAGGTGAGTGCCAGGGCGGAGTTCAGACTGCACCCGTTCAAGGATAGGCTTTGCTTCCTGCTCGAACATGGGCAGCGCCGCCTCAGGCCAAACGATCAGATCGATATCACTTGGCTGCTCTCGTGTCATCGTGGTGTAGATATTGGTCGCGTCGCGCTGGCCCTGAGCACTCCACTTGATGTTCTGGTCAAGATTCCCTTGCAACAGCGCCACTTTGATTGGTTCGCCCGCGGGGGTAGTCCACTGGTTGGGCAAAACAATCGGTACCAACCACAGGATGGCAATAGGGGCTAAGGCCCACCAGCGACGTCGCAACAACTCTACTCCAAGCGTGCCGGTCAGCGCGACAATCAGCGACAGCAGGTATACCCCGCCAATGGGCGCCCAGGACGCCAAGGGAGAATCTATCTGTGAAGTGCCCAGCAATAGCCAGGGAAAACCGGTGAACAACCAGGTGCGTAGCCATTCACTAACCACCCAAACACCTGCAAAGCTAAGAAATGCTAACGGTGAACCCGTGATGCGACGATAGAACCCAAACGGAATAGCAAAGAATAACGCCAGGAATGCGACGAAGAGAAGGGTGAGGAGTAGCGCCAATGGCGCCCCAGTGCCCCCGTAATCATGGATAGCGACAAAGACCCAAGAGGTGCCGGAGCCAAACAAGCCCACACCGTAGCACCATCCACGTAGGGCTGCCAGGGCGGGCGTAAGTGCATGTATATTCCAATAGACAAGGGCCACAGCTACCGGACCAAGCCACCACAGGAAGAAGGGTGCTGCACTCAGTGTTGTCAGTACTCCAGCCACCAGCGCTAAAAAACATCCTGATATTGATGCGATACGTCCAGAAAAAATGGCGTACTTTTCTGTTTGATTGACCGAATCCATACCGTTACTCAGACAGCTTAAAAACGCGACGCTCACACCATAGCGAAACTGCCAACGTAAACACCCCCACAAACAGCGCGATATCGGCCAGATTAAACGTAGGCCAGTGCCATTCACTCCAGTAAAAGTCCAGGTAGTCCACGACGTAGCCTCGCGCCAAGCGGTCAACGGTATTGCCGATAGCGCCGCCCAAAATAAGGCTGTACGCCAATGCTTCCAAGCGCGGTATAGGTTTGTAAAGTTGCACCATCAACACAACCGCGACCACTAGAGCCAAGCCAACAAAGATATAGCGCTGCCAGCCACCGGCATCAGCAAGAAAGCTGAAGGCAGCGCCTGTATTACCGGCGTAAACCCAGTTAAAGAACGGCGTTAGCGGAATGACCTGACCGAAGGGCATCAAAGCGTGCACGAGTGCTTTGATGATTTGGTCGGCCAGTGCCACCGATACCGCTATCGAAAGCCATGTGCCGCAACGTGACCGACATCCTTTATCCAGATCACTCATGGCTTACTTTCCCATGCATAGCTTTCTTCTGTGTCGTGGCTGTCAACGTGTTGCTGAGCGAAAAGCGATAGCCTAGCAGTCGCATGGCATTCAAGGTAACCAATACGGTGGCACCGGTATCGGCCATCACCGCAATCCACATACCGGTAATACCCAAGGCGGTGGTAACAAGGAAGACGGCCTTTAGACCAAGCGCGATCACCACGTTGGTTTTAACATTACGCAATGTGGTACGAGATAGGTCTATCAACTCGGCGATGCCGGTAACGCGATTCTTGAGCAGGGCTGCATCTGCAGTTTCCAGGGCCACATCCGTACCGCCACCCATGGCAATACCTACGTCTGCCGCCGCCAGCGCGGGTGCATCGTTGATGCCATCACCCACCTTTCCGACAGGGCCGCGGCCTGCGTTTTGCCAGTCACGAACGCGCTGTGCCTTGTCTTCGGGCATCAGCTCCCCGTGGGCTTCGATGCCTAAGCTGTCCCCAATAGCGGCGACGGTACGCGCGTTATCGCCGCTGAGCATCACGACTTGCACGCCCAGACATGATAGCGCCGCCAGTCCCTCACGCGCATCTTCACGAGGTTCATCGCGCACGGCGATCAGACCCAGCGGGCGCTCGCCTTCGACCAGCACGGCAAGACTCTTACCGGCTTCCTCCAGCTCGGCGATGCGGACGCTTAACACGTCATCAAGCGTGATCTGTTCTGCAAGGTGGCGCGGCGTAATTAAGCTCAGCTCGCGCCCCTCCACTTGGCCTGCAACGCCACGACCCGCAATTGCGCGGTTTCCGGTCGCAGGGGGTATGACAAGGCCCAGCTGCTGCGCATGAGCGAAGATGGCCGTGGCGATGGGGTGACCCGAATCACGCTCCATCGCGGCAGCTAGCCGCAACACGTCGTACTCATCCTGTCCGGCGGCCAAGGCCTCCACATCGGTGACTTTGGGCGTGCCCGCAGTGAGGGTGCCAGTCTTATCCAGCGCGACTAACCGAAGCTTGCCAAGCTGCTCAAGCACGGTACCTCCCTTGATCAGCAGGCCACGTCGAGCACCTACCGAAAGACCCGCAGCAATGGCGGCGGGGGTTGAGATCACCAGTGCGCAGGGGCAGGCGATCAACAGCAGCGCCAAGGCACGGTAAATAGACTCAGACCACGCCATGGTCGAGATCAGCGGGGGCACCACTGCCATCAATAGTGCAAGCAATACGACTGTGGGCATGTAGTAATAAGCAAAGCGGTCGATAAAGCGTGCTATCGGTGCTTTGGCAGCCTGTGCTTCTTCGACCAAGCGGATGACCCGCGCAATAGTGTTGTCCTCGGCTCCCCGAGTTACCTCCACCTCCAGGGCGGCATTAAGATTCACCGTACCGGCAAAAATGTCGTCGCCAGACCCGCGCGAGCGTGGTATGGATTCACCGTTTACCGGTGACTCATCTAGGTCAGATTCACCGGTCAGGATGCGACCATCGCAGGGGACACGGTCGCCGGGGCGCACCAGTACCCGCTGGCCGGGCTTGAGTAATGCCGCCGACACCTCACGAACATCGCCGTTGTCCATCAGTCTTGCCGTTGATGGCGTCAGGTTTGCTAGTGCCGAGATACTGCGGCGCGCCCGTGAAGCAGCCACGCCTTCCAGTAGCTCCCCCACGGCGAACAGGAAAACCACCATCGCGGCTTCAGCGGCGGCATCAATGGCCAGCGCGCCAAGCGCGGCGATGCACATCAGCATTTCAATGGTGAAGGGGGTGCGCATCTTCAGCGCGGCCCAGGCACTTTGCGCGATGGGCACCAAACCCACCAAGGTGGCCGCAATAAAGGGCCAGTTGCCTAAGGCTGGCCATACCAAACGAAGGCCAAACGCCAATATCAGTAGGCCCGCTGTGGTCATAACCAGGCGGCCTTTAGCCGTTTGCCACCAGGATGATGAAGTGCTTGATGCCCCTTGGTGATCTGCATGAGAGGCCACTTGGTAGCCGAGTTCTTTCAGGATGCGCTCAATGGTCTTTTGCGACGTAGCCCCATTACCTGAGTAATGAATCTTCACCGAACCGGTGACTGAGCTCGCCGTCACTTCCTTGATGCCTTCCAACCGTCCTAGCGCAGACACTATCTTGCGTTCACAACCGCCGCAGTCCATGCCTTCGACCCGCAGCGTCAAGACCGCAGACGATGCTTTATGCGTTGACTTTTCCATGGTGCTCGTCCTTCCAGTGCGTTATTGTTTTGAAGTGTAAATCCTGTAGTAACTACAGCTTCAAGTCATTCGGAAGGAGTTTTAGAATGTCGGCAATTGGCCAAGCAATCAGCATCGGTGAGCTGGCACGACGTGCCGACTGCAAACCGGAAACGGTGCGCTATTACGAGCGTATTGGGCTACTGCGCGATGCATCGCGTACTGAAGGGGGGCAGCGTCGCTATGGGGAAGACGCCGTCAGGCGTTTGACGTTTATCCGTCATGCTCGAGACTTCGGTTTCTCGGTGGAAGCGGTGCGAGAGCTGTTGGCGATGTCAGACCAGCCTGACATGCCCTGCCATCAGGTCGACGCGATTGCTAAGCATCACTTAGAAAAAGTAGAGTCTCGTCTTCAGCGACTCACTGTACTGCGTGAGGAACTCCAGCGTATGGTTGCCCAGTGTGTCGGTGGTAAGGTGGGAAGCTGCCGAATCATTGAGGTGATCAGTGATCATCAGCTATGTATCAGTGAAACTGCTCATGGTGCGGCCCGCGACCTGGGTTAACCCTAATACTGTAAGCCCTTTATAGCGCGCTAGCCCAGCGAGACATCCAAAAAAAGCATAAGCACTAACCCGATGGAGAGGCCGAACGTCGCCTTTTTCTGGTGCCCGCTTCGGTGGGTCTCGGGAATGATCTCATGGCTAATGACATACAGCATCGCACCGGCCGCAAAGGCTAATCCCCAAGGGAGTAGTGCCTGTGACATGCTGACGATGCCTGCACCCAATAAGCCTCCCAACGGCTCAACGAGTCCTGTGAGGGCGGCAATCGTCCATGACCGCCAGCGTGAGTAACCCACACCAAGTAGCGATACCGCAACGGCCAACCCTTCTGGCACATTTTGTAGACCGATACCAATGGCGAGCGGCATTCCACCCTCGATACCTCCTGCACCGAATGCCACGCCAACGGCCAGACCTTCCGGCAGGTTGTGTATGGTAATAGCGATGATAAATAGCCAAATACGGCGCAGCGAGGCTGCTTCCGGTCCTTCGCGACCCTGCTCAAAATGCTCATGGGGAAGTAACTCGTTCAACAGCGCTACCATCCCAATACCCAATAGTATCGCCGCACAGGCAATTGCCGCTGGCAAGACGCTACCACCATAGCGCAACTCAGAGGCTTCCAAGGAGGGAATGATCAGTGAAAAGAAAGAAGCGGCCAGCATGACGCCTGCGGCAAACCCAAGCGCTAAATCACGAACACCGCGATTGGGTTTTTTGGTGAACAGTACAGGAAGCGCACCGATGGCTGTCATCAAGCCCGCTGTAAGGCTTGCTAAAAAGCCCAGTGTCACTAGAGAAACACCTTCCATAAACGTTCCCTATGGTGTTGTCCAAGGTCCATAACGATATTTAAAGACGGGCAAGTCAATGACATGCAAGAGCCAACCATCCCGTTCCCAACGTGACAAATACAAAGCAATTGAGCACAGAGGGCATTACTGGTTAAGTGTAATCAGATCGTAAACTGAGGGCATTCCGATAGCTTGCTCAAAACGCCCCCTTACCTCGTTTAACAATGCTTGATATTCCAGGCGGGTGAGTTGTTCACCAAGAATGATGCGTTGACCTTGATCGAGAGGATCAACAGGTTGGTCATCCACTCTCACTTCATAATGCAAGTTAGGGCCAGTGGCGACGCCTGAAGTACCCACTTCACCTAGCACTTGCCCTGCATTGACTAAGTCCCCGACCACAAGCTGTGGAGAAAATCGGCTTAAGTGCGTATAACGGCTGATAGCCCCCATAGCGTGTTCTACTTCAATCACGCGCCCATATCCGCCTTGGCGGCCGATGAAGGAAATGCGTCCAGGCGCGGTGGTTATTACCGGCGTGCCATAAGGTGCCGCCAGGTCAATGCCATCATGAGAACGAACTTCTCCGTACACGGGATGGCGCCGATTACCAAAGCGAGACGTCAGGCGTGCGCCAAGAACCGGCAATTGCAAAGTCTCTAACAGTATTTCGTTCTTGAAGAACATCACGCTGCCTTTTTTAGCTACCGGCCACACGACCTCTAGTCGTTCTGCCTGATCAGGCAATCCCGCATAACTTAGGCGCGGAGGCCCTATACGTGAGCCATCCTGACGTCGATCCTCTTCCCACAGTAATTGGATACGCTCACTGCCTGAAAATTCAAGAGGAGCCTCCATGAACTCGCCCAGTAGCGTTTCCAGCTTGGTGGCGAAAGGTGATGTGACCTCCTCCGCCGACAAGGCGGCACAAAGAGAGGTTTCAATGATCACATCACGACCAAAGGTCAGGGTGTCGGGGCGAGGCTGTGTAGTGAAGTGATCTTGCTGGGTAACTGCTTGCACCTCGTTTGTTGTCGGCTCTGTCGGCGAAAGTAGCAGTTGTTCTCGCCAACTGGCTTCGGCTACCACAGGGCACAAGCTCATAAAGCCTATTAACAACCAACGCTGCGTCACTGGCCACCTTCCTCTTCAGATACCTCCTCTACTTCGCGCTTTACGACATCAATCAGCTCTTGCATACCGAAGGGATCGAGCAGCTCACCATTGATAAAAAAGGTTGGCGTCTGGCGAATTTGATGTGTTTTGACGTCCGCCATGTCTTGGTCGATCACCGCTTGGATCTCTGCTGAGTTGAGTTGCTCTTCCGCGGCATCTTGGTCAAGACCGGCTTGGCTGGCAATCTCCAAGATAGCTGATTCATCGAAACGGCCATGAGATGCCCACTGATCCTGGCGAGAGAGCAGGGCTTCGAGTACCGGTTCGAATACCTCCTGGCGTCGAGCGACTTCCAGTACACGGATGGCCGTATCAGAAACCTCCCCATGGAAAGGGGTGTAGCGCATGATTAGCTGCACCTGCTCCGGGTAGGCTTCCAGAATATTTTTGGTGAGCGGATAGAAGGCACGGCAGGCTTCGCAGGCCGGATCAAAGAATTCAACAATCTTCACCGGCGCTTCTTTTGGCCCCAGGATCGGTGAGTGTGAACGCACCAAAGAGCTCTCAGCCTGAGCAGCCGCTTGATTCGCCGCCTCAGCTTGCATGTCCAATAGGGCAGGCTTCGATATCACTACGATGGCAGCTGTCAGGATCAACGCACCCGAAAGCATAAAAGTCACTTTTTTGAACATTTATCTCTCTGTCTCTAAGCTGTAGTTAGAAAATTAGGTCAGGTTTTTATGGTTTCAAGCCGTACCCAGAAAGGGTCTAAACGAGCAAACATAGGAAACCTCAGTTAACCCAGTTAAGACTTTTTCATTTCTATTACTATAAAACCTCTAGCTACTAAAGCTTCAACCCCTGAACTCTATCTATTTGCGTCTGCTCCGGGTGCCACTACGCGTTTGACACTGGGAAGTGATAGATCTAAGGATTCGCCGCCGTTTACGCAGTCTGAGCTAGGCAGTCTGAGCTAGGGGCGATGGAAACGTTGAAGAAGCTTATGTCGTAAGCGTCGGGGAACTGGATGTCGTGCCGTGTTTAGCCACTGGGGGGGGGAGAGGGCGCCGGGCGGGGACTCCGGCGCCTAAACGATTATAAAAAGCAGTATTACTTAATGCTTTCCTCGGCCTGCTTTGGCGCTGGCGCAGGTTTTTCGTTGTGATCGATCAAGGTGGACTTGTTCTTGGCAAACGCATCGTAGGCGAAATCGTCAACCGTCAGCATTTCTAATACTTCCGCTTCGAAGATGCGCATAAACTCGGCATCCTCTGTGCTGATCAAGCCTTTCTCTAAACCAGCCTCAATACGTGCTTCAGGGTGCAGCGCCGTTTGCGGTAGCTCGCCTTTGGCATAGGCTTTATTGACGGTTCGGTAAATCACCTCAGCACGATCATAATCCACCAGTAGGGCGTTATAACGCGCCAGCGGGTTGCGCTGCTCACCGTCGTCTTGATCCCAGGTGTTCTCAAGCAGCTTGGTGCGTAGAGCGCTATGAGTGGAGACGCGAGTAGCGATATCGCGGGCTAAATCATCATGGGGCTTTTCCCAACGACGGCCAGCGGGCATTACAATGGCATTAAGAGTTTTACCCAGTGCACGGTTAGGCAGGTTATCGAAAATTTCGACAAATGCCTGTTCAGCACGGTGGAGTAAGAAACGGCAGCTGTAATGCAGCAGTGCTTCTTCGCCTTCGACCTTGCTGCCTGCATGCCACTGTTTAAGCACCATCGAGATGAGGTACAGGTTGGATAGCACATCGCCCAACCGAGCAGATAGCATTTCACGCTTCTTCAAGGTTGAGCCCAAGCTTGCCATGGCGGCATCCGCACACAGTCCAAAGCCTGCCGATAGTCGGGCCACATCCTGGGCATAGACAGCGGCGGGGCCATCAAACGGTACGCTGGCTTTACCAATGCCAAAACCAAGGGTAAAGGCACGCGCGGCGTTACCGAAGATTAAACCTGCGTGACCAAAGAAAGCTTTATCGAAGGCTTTCATATCGTTAGCGTCTTTCGCCGCCAGTTCATCAAGCACATAAGGATGGCAGCGAATAGCACCCTGACCAAAGATCATCAGGTTGCGAGTCATGATATTGGCACCTTCCACGGTAATCGCCACCGGGTTGGCGCTGTAACCGATACCCAAGTAATTACGCGGGCCGAGGGTTACCGCTTTGCCGCCGTGAACATCCATCGCGTCACTGAGCAGCACACGCTGGAATTCGGTTAACTGGCTTTTCAAAATGGCCGAGGGCACGGCGGGTTTTTCACCGTGATCGATCATGTTGGCCGTTTGATACACGGTGGCCTGGGAGATATAGGCCAGCGCCGCCATGCGAGCAAGCGGCTCCTGAACGCCTTCCATTTCAGCCACCGGCACATTGAACTGGCGACGTACGCGAGTAAAACCACCGCTCCAGCCTAGGGCGTAGCGCGCAGTACCAGTAGCGCCTGAGGGGAGTGTGATGCAGCGACCAATAGACAGGCACTCCACCAGCATCCGCCAGCCTTGGCCGATCATGTCCGGGCCACCAATAATGGTGTCCAGTGGTACGAAGACATCTTTACCGATAATCGGGCCGTTCATAAACGGGCTGCCGATGGGGTGGTGGCGACGACCGATGTCCATGCCAGCCGTGTCGCGAGGAATCAGCGCCAGGGTAATTCCGCGATCTTCTTCATCACCGAGCAATTTTTCAGGGTCAAACAGGCGGAAGGCTAAGCCAACTACCGTGGCGATCGGCGCCAGGGTGATCCAGCGTTTCTCAAAATTCAGGCGCAGACCAAGCACTTCTTCGCCATTAATGATCTGTTTACAGACCACGCCCGTATCCGGAAGCGAGGTGGCATCCGAGCCTGCACGTGGGCCGGTTAGGCCAAAACAAGGGATTTCACGACCATCAGATAGGCGTGGCAGGTAGTGGTCTTTCTGCTCTTGAGTACCGTATTTAAGCAGCAGCTCGCCGGGGCCGAGAGAGTTCGGCACGCCGACGGTGACCATCAGTGTTTCATTAGCAGAGAGCTTTTGCAGCACCATCGACTGGGCTTTGGCTGAGAAGCCCAGGCCGCCATACTCCTTCGGAATAATCATGCCGAAGAAGCCCTCTTTTTTCAGAAAGTCCCACAGCTGCTGGGGCAGGTCAGCGCGCTCTTGGGCGATATCCCAGGCGTTACACATGCCAGCGGCGGTCGCACACTGATTGGCCAGAAAGGCTTTTTCATCGTCACGTAAACCATCGTCTTTAAAAGCCAGTAGCTTGTCCCACTGAGGCTTGCCCGAAAATAGCTCGCCATCCCAGGAAACGCTGCCAGCTTCTAAAGCCGTGCGTTCGGTAGCGGAGACTTTAGGTGCTACCTTTTTAAAGGTGGCAAAGATGCGCGGCGTTAGCCACTTGGTACGCAGTGCAGGTAGGCCAGCAACGGCAACGGCGAGGGCTGCAAGCAGTAGCAGGACGCCAATCACGTTGGCATTAAACAGCAGGCCAACCAGGCCTAGCACGCCAAGCACCAGCAGTGCTGCGGGAGCACCAGCTTCGCGGCGCATAACCGTCAGCATGCCGACGATAGCAAGCACAATAAGTAGTAGGGTGAGCATAGACTCTCTCTCTATTTGCGGGCCTTGTTTACCGGCCAACTGTTGTTAATAACGTCTTTAATCGAACACTTGTTTGAATATTGGCAGATGGGAGCCATGTGGCGCAAGTCTTTAGGCGTGCTTAACGCTGCTTGCTACTGTCAGCGTAGCCAAAAAAATGCCATGGCGATAAGCCATGGCATTTGGAGTATTAAATGGTCTATACGTTCAGGCGCGTTTAGCCGGTGCGCCGTTGGCAACATAGTAGTCAACGCTGGACCGGGGTAGCGGCGTTAGCCCTTTAATGCGGTCAGCAATCTTCTCCGCCAGCATAATGGTGGGCGCGTTTAAATTGCCGGTAGGAATGAGCGGGAACAATGACGCATCCACTACGCGCAAAGCCTCAATACCATGCACACGTCCCTCTCCATCCGTCACGGCCATCTCGTCACTGCCCATACGGCAGCTGCCACAGGGGTGGTAAGCGGTCTCGGCGTGCTCTTTTACAAATGCATCAAGCTCGGCATCTGACTGCACATCAGGGCCTGGTGCTACTTCCCGCCCACGGTACTTATCAAATGCTGGCTGGGCGATGATGTCGCGGGTTAAACGGATAGCGTCGCGAAACTCTTGCCAGTCTTTGTCTTTCGACATGTAGTTAAACAGTATGCTCGGCGCGGCATGAGGGTCTTTCGAGGTTAGGCGAATACGACCGCGGCTTTCTGAACGCATGGAGCCAACATGGGCCTGGAAGCCGTGGGCTTCGACCGCGCTTTTACCGTTGTAGCTGATCGCGATAGGCAGGAAATGGTACTGAAGGTTGGGCCACTCCTCTTCATCGTGACTACGGATAAAACCACAGGATTCAAACTGATTGCTGGCGCCGATGCCGGTGCCATTAAATAACCATTCGGCACCGATTTTAGGCTGGTTGTACCACTTGAGCGCGGGGTAGAGCGATATGGGCTCTTTGCACTCGTACTGAATGTACATCTCCAGGTGGTCCTGGAGGTTCTCACCCACGCCAGGCAGGGCGTGAACCGTTTCAATATCGAGCGCTTTAAGCAGTTCAGGATTACCAATGCCGGAGCGCTGTAAAATCTGCGGAGAGGCGATGGCGCCACCGCACAGCAGTATTTCACGGCGTGCGTAAGCCTGCTGTTTATCGCCTTTCTGCTCATAGCGCACACCCACCGCACGCTTGCCTTCAAACTCAATAATATCGGTAACCGCGTGAGTCTCAATCGTTAGGTTATGGCGTTTTTTGGCGGTGTCCAAATAGCCACGGGCGGTCGACGCACGGCGGCCTTTGGGCGTGACAAAGCGGTCCATGGGGCCGAAGCCTTCTTGCTGGTAGCCGTTAACGTCTTCTGTTTCTGGGTAACCTGCCTGTTTGCCTGCTTCTATAAAGATGCGATAAAGCGGGTTGTTAGTGGCCTTGGGTGTGGTCACGCTAACCGGGCCTTCGCCGCCGTGGTAGCTGTTGGCACCAATGTCACGGGTTTCGCATTTTTTGAAGTAGGGCAGGCAGCTTAGATAATCCCAATCTTCGAGGCCGGGCTGCTTGGCCCAATTGTCATAATCCAGCGCGTTGCCGCGGATATAGCACATGCCGTTAATCAGTGAGGAGCCGCCCAAGCCTTTGCCACGGCCACACTCCATGCGGCGGCCGTCCATATAGGGTTCGGGGTCGGTTTCAAATGCCCAGTTGTAGCGCTTACCCTGTAGCGGGAACGCTAAGGCAGCGGGCATTTGAGTTCGAAAATCAAAGCGGTAATCTGGCCCGCCTGCTTCTAACAGCAGCACGCTGACGCTGCTGTCTTCGGTTAGGCGTGTAGCGAGCACATTACCCGCCGAGCCTGCACCGATAATGATGTAATCAAATTCGCGTGGTTGAGACATAGTGAATTACCGAGGCTGAAGATGAGGCGGGGCTTCCTGGCGGTAGCTTTTCGCGAGGGCGCTGTGAACCCATCCCTGGGCGCTACTTTTCCCATCTGACCGCCACGGATGGCGGGAATGCCGAAACTGAATGGATCAGGTTTCGGCCATGGGAAAAGACCCTCGCTACAAGCCACCCCAAGCGCCCTGGTCAGTTATTGCGCGGAAAGTAGTACTTTGATTTAAAACACTGACTCAAATGGCCCCATCTCGATCTGTACGGACTTTGTCTGGGTGTAGTGGCTGAGTGTCTCGATACCGTTCTCACGACCAATACCTGACTCTTTATAGCCGCCAACGGGCATTTCAGAAGGCGACTCGCCCCAGGTGTTAATCCAGCAGATACCTGCTTCCAGCTGGTGAATTACGCGGTGGGCGCGGTTCAGGCTCTCGCTGAAGACACCGGCGGCAAGGCCGTAAGTGGTGTCATTAGCGCGCCGAATAACTTCTGCTTCGTCATCAAAAGCGAGCACTGACATTACCGGGCCGAAAATTTCTTCGCGCACGATGCGCATATCGTCAGTGCAGTCGGTGAACACGGTAGGCGCAGCCCAAGCGCCATCTGCAAAGCTGCCGCTGTTCCAATCATCGCCGCCGACCAACAGCTGCGCGCCTTGCTCTTTACCCAGCGCGATGTAAGAAAGCACTTTTTCTTGATGCTCAAAACTGACCAGCGGGCCAAAGTTAACGCTGGGATCCATAGGGTCGCCTGCTTTGATACGCTTAACGCGCTCGACCATCTTGGCTTCAAAGGCATCTTTGACACTGCGCTCAACAAATACTCGCGTGCCGTTGGTGCAGATTTGGCCGCTGGAGTAGAAGTTGGCCATCATGGCCGCGTCGGCGGCACGGTCGAGATCGGCATCTGCAAAGACCAGTAACGGTGACTTGCCACCCAGTTCCATGGTGACGTCTTTTAAGCTTGAGCTAGCGGCGGAGGCCATCACTTTTTTACCGGTGCCCGCTTCGCCGGTGAACGAGACCTTGGCGATGCCAGGGTGCTCGGTAAGCATCGCGCCTACGCTGCCGTCGCCTTGCACCACGTTAAAGACGCCGTTGGGCAAGCCTGCTTCGGTGAAGATTTCCGCTAGTTTCATCACGGTCAGTGGTGTGACTTCGCTAGGCTTAAACACCACCGCATTGCCAGCGGCGAGCGCCGGGGCGGCTTTCCAGCAGGCAATTTGGATCGGATAGTTCCAAGCACCAATGGCACCAATCACGCCCAGCGGTTCGCGACGGGTATAAACAAACGAGCTATCGCGCAGCGGAATCTGGCTGCCTTCGATGGCGGGCGCTAAGCCAGCGTAGTACTCAATGGCATCGGCGCCGGTCACGATATCGACACTGGCGGTTTCGCTGATTGGCTTACCGGTGTTGCGGGTCTCCAGTTCAGCGAGTTCGTCATTACGTTCTCTTAGCAGTGCGACGGCGCGCAGCATAATGCGTGAGCGCTCCATGCCGGTCATCGATGCCCATTCACGTTGACCACGCTGCGCTGATGCGACGGCGGCATCAACGTCGGCTTGGCTCGCTTGGCCAATCGTGGCTAGCAGGCTGCCATCAAAAGGATTGGTAACAGTAAAGGTATTGCCTGAGGTGGCGTCTACCTGGCGACCATCAATATAAAGAGGCTGTACGTCTAGAGCGGCCATGTTGGTCTCCTAAAAGGTATTAAAATTAGTTTTAACAGTTGGATGCTGACTATTTGCATCCGTGGTAAGCAAACAGTTGGTCTAAATAGCTGCGCGCAAGAAGTCGAGCTTGATCGGCGTTTAAGCCTTCTGGGGAGAGGGCGCCGCGTAACCACAGGCCATCAATCATGGCTGCTAACGCGCGCGCGGAATTTCGGGCCTCAGTAGGAGGCATTGCCCGCCGGAACTGGTGACATAAATTACTGTAAAGGCGACGGTCATTGACGTTTTGCAAACGCTGTAGCATGGGCTTGTGCATGCTACTTGCCCAAAACGCCAACCATGTTTTGGCAGCCGGGCCTGTTACTTGAGTGCGGTCAAAGTTGCCCTCAATGATTGCCTCAATGTGAGCCCGGGGAGAGTCGTCAGCTAACGCGTGGCGGCGAACGGCAACCGCATCCGTCAGGTCGGTCAATATTTGCCGCATCGTTGCTTCAAGCAAGCCATCCTTGCCACCGAAGTAGTGGCTGATAATGCCCGCTGATACCCCAGCATGACGTGCAATGCGCATCACGGTTGTTTCGGCCAGGCCGACTTCATCAATGGCAGCCATTGTCGCGGTAATTAACTGCTGGCGGCGTATCGGTTCCATTCCCACCTTTGGCACGGTGACCTCCTACAAAGGCTCTACCTAATACGTTGAATGCTTAACCAGGGCTGATGCTTGAAACGAGAGGTTAGGCATGATTACCTAAACATGATGGCATTTTTTTATTGAACGTTCAATCAATAAAAAGATAGCGATAAGTTTACGGGTAACTTTCTCATTGGCTTTATATGCAGCTAATGTGTGGTTAATGCGGAAGTTAATCAGTCGTGAATGTTTAGTTATGCGCCGTATAAAAAAACATTCGCTTCAAAAATCTAAGGGGACAACGATGATAAGCAAAAACTCTTCACGCTATGCAGGTGCTTTGTTGCTGGCGGCTGGCTTGCCGGCGGTGGCCTATGCAGATGAGTGCAGCAGCGTGCGCTTTGCAGAAGTGGGTTGGACCGATATCACCGCGACCACCGCGCTAGCCAGTGAAGTACTGGAAGGCCTTAGCTATGAGCCACGTATAGACACGGTGTCCGTGCCGATTGCCTATGCCGGTATGCGTAACAATGATTTTGATGTCTTCTTAGGTAATTGGATGCCCTCCATGGCATCAATTAGCGACCCGTATATAGAGCGCGGTGAAGTCGAGCGTTTGGTGGCTAATTTGGAAGGGGCCAAATACACCTTGGCAGTACCGCAGTACGTCTACGATGCAGGTGTAACATCGGTCAACGATTTAGCCGAGCACGCTGACCAATTTGAAAGCAATATCCATGGCATTGAAGCGGGCAACGATGGCAATGAGCTGATCGAACAAATGATCGATGACAACGCCTATGGCTTAGGCGATTGGCAGGTCGTTGACTCCAGTGAAGCAGGCATGCTGGCGGAGCTGCGTGCCCGGGTGCCCAATGAAGAGTGGATGGTGTTTTTAGGTTGGGCGCCTCACCCCATGAACACCAACTTCGACATGGCCTATCTTTCCGGCGCAGATGACTACTTTGGCCCAGATTTAGGCGGTGCCACGGTCTATACCAACGCCCGTGCGGGGTTTGTAGATGAATGCCCGAATGTGGGTGCGCTGTTGAACAACATGACGTTTACCTTGGAAATGGAAAACGAGTTGATGAGCGCGATTATGGATGACGGCGTAGACCCTCGGGATGCAGCGCGTCGCTATCTTAACGCCAATGATGAGGTGTTGGATGCGTGGTTAGAAGGCGTCACCACACGCGATGGTGAGCCAGGCGCCGAAGCAGTGCGTGCTGCCATTCAATAAGCCAATTTAGCGGAGAGAGGCAAGCTGGATTCCGGCTTGCCTTTCGTATTTAAGGTAGGCATAATCTGCACCCGTTGATGACGGAAAGGCTACGTAGCTCAGCTGGTTAGAGCACATCACTCATAATGATGGGGTCCCCTGTTCAAATCAGGGCGTAGCCACCACATCAGCAATCAGTACACTCAATCAATAACAGGGTGTACCGCTATGGTGGCCCCTTAGGTCCTCCCGCAACGCTAAACTGCGAACCCCGCCAGGCCCGGAAGGGAGCAACGGTAGTGGTGGCTGCGTGTGCCGGGATGTGGCTTTTGGGGCCGCCTCCATTTTCTAATTATATCGAAGAAACTCTAGCTCCAGTCGCCCCCACTGCTTTCAATACTTTCTGCTTTCCTATTCCAAAACAGGCATCTTGTCTGTTTCTAAATGAATTTTCGCATATTTAAGCTCAACTCTATGTTTGATAGCTCTATCTGAAAATAATAGCGTTGCTAGGTTCTAATCTGTCATATGATTCTATAAAATTTTGCTATCTCTATGATTAATAATTAGAATTGATAATTATAAAGCAATTTTTGGCCTATTGGGTATGTTTTATATTTTTTGTCTGTTTTGTGAGATTGGCTAGCAATTAATCATTTTATGGGGCAAGCAGGCAGTTAAGCTTTTATATTAATCGAGAGCTTTTAAGCATTTTTTTAGATCGATACAGACATGCCAAGGTCTGTATCATTATTAGTTGGCAGGGAAAAATGGACGAAAAATTTAATTTTTTCGAATTTTTTGCAGGTGGTGGTATGGCTAGATCCGGTCTAGGTAATGATTGGAATTGTCTGTTTGCTAATGACATGGATCATATAAAAACTAAAACCTATATACAAAACTGGGGCGACAGACATTTTGATGGTCGTGATATCCATGATGTGAAAATTGAAGATTTACCGTTGAATGGAGATCTGGCATGGGCTTCATTCCCTTGCCAAGATTTGTCGATAGCTGGTAATGGCTTAGGGATAGGAAGCTTAAATAGTTCAGGGGTTACCAGATCAGGTGCCTTGTGGCCTTTTCTTAAACTCATTAACGACTTGAGAGAAGAAGCCCGTCAGCCCTCTTTATTAGTTTTAGAGAATGTTGTTGGTTTGTTAAGTTTGGATAATGGCCGTCACTTCGCTGCGATCTGTAAAAAGTTAAGTGAAATCGGATATCGTTATGGCGCTGTTATTGTTGATGCTAAACACTTCCTGCCACAATCTCGGCCACGTGTATTTATAATTGCTGTGTTGCGCGACGTCGATATTCCTAATCATCTTCAGTTAGAAGCAGGGGTGGAGCCTTGGCATACGCCTGCTTTAATGCGTGGATATAAATCACTTTCCCCGCAAGAGCATACAGATTGGGTATGGTGGAAGTTAGGTATTCCTCCCTATTTAAAGAAAAATGCTCTTGAAGAAATCATTAAACTTGAAAAGGTGGAATGGCAATCGCCTGAAGAGACTCAGTTAATAATTAGTAGAATGGCACCAGCTCACTTGGCGCGTCTTGAAGAAGCGAAAGCAGCTAATGGTGTGCGTATTGGCAGTCTTTATTTCAGAATGCGTCGAGAGGGTGATATAAATAAACAGCGTTCGGAGATAACTTTTTCTAATGTTTTGGGTTGCTTGCGAACCCCCTCTGGAGGAGGCTCCCGCCCAAGAATAATTGTTGCTGGAAATGGGTTGGTTAGAACTCGGCTACTGCTGGTTAGTGAAGCTGCAGAGTTGATGGGGCTAAATGATAATTACATATTACCTAAAACTTATCAAAATGCTTTTAAAGTTATTGGGGATGGTGTAGCAGTACCCTCTGTTCGCTTTCTCGCCGAGCGGCTTCTTGAGCCTATGATACTGTCAATTCGTAAAAGAAGTTATTGATTTTAAAGAAAGGTTTTTAGTTGAGTATAATATTTAAAATGTTTGCTTTGATGCTCGCTCATGGCAATCACTTGATGTTGAATTTTACTTTGCGCTAGTAAAGCTAGTAAGCTGGCAAAGTATAAAGCTGCAAGCATGAACGATGCACATACTAATAAGGATAAAAGGTTGTGGTCTTTCCGAGTACTTTTGATGAATGGGAAAAAAAGCTTGTTGATTTTTTCTTGGTCATCGACCAGGACGGCGATGCTAGCCCTATCCGCGCCTTTGAAGTCACGCCGCATATGCTAGCAGAGGCATGCGGCGCTCCTCATGGTAGTGAGAGCAGCGCTGAAGAAGCTTTTCGTCTCATGCTATCTCGCGATCCACTGTTGATGGATTCGTTACGATCTGGCTCACAGCGCTTTGAAAAGCTAGATGTACCTAACTGTTTTTCCTATCTTGTATTTACCTTGTTGATTGATAGCCTCTTAGACGGAAATACGACCCAAGGTGGGGAATTTCGTCATAAGCTTTTGGTTTGGTTGGGGGTGAACAACGCGACAGTCTCTAATCTTCGTGGTGTTGCAATGATGTGGCAAAGTCTGGTGCATTGGCTAGATGTGCGTATTCGTGCCGGGGATCCATTTCGACGCTTAATACTACCCGATCCCGGTTATTGGTCGCATATTGGGTACACGCGACGTCTGTCGTTTCCGAGCCGGTTTGATCTGCGCTTAGTTGTAAAATTTTGCCAAGAACATCCGAGTGCTCATCGCGACCCACGTATCGCTATTAATGCTTTTGAGAGGGAACTGATAGGTAGTCGCGATTCTTGGGGGCTGCGTCGTGCATTCGAAGAGTTTCATGCCGCTTACTACAGACAGCGTCGCGCTTTAGGTGACCTGTGCTTCTGGCGACTGTTAGAGCAAGCTTCGGCACTGGCGGGGCGCCCCACACGCAGTAATGTCACAGTCGAGATGATGTTCGATGTGGACCAGCGCGCCATCTTCTTTGCCAAATCTGGTTTAGACAATGAGGAAGTTCCGTTCTTATCACTAAACGAAGCGCTTGTGTCGGCAGGTGCCGAGAAGAGCGATAACCTCGCCACTGCTGCTTCCTTAGGCATTATTTTCTTCCGCCTAGTCGGTACAGGGCGCTGGCGTGCTGAGCCTGATGCCAAGGATTCGTTTTTCGGTTTGCATGTAGCTGTGGCAGAACGTCACCGGCGGAAAATTGGCAAACGATTGGGTGAGCTTTCTGTTAGCGATGCATGGGCTATCACGGAGTTGCCCCTAACTCTTGAGCCCATCAAGGCTGCGCTCCGAATAGCCAAATTACTGGCTCCTCAGCAGGAACGGATAGTACGCCCCTGCGTTTCTGGAGGCGTACGTAGCGAGGGTTTTTGGCTTGGCCGTCCGCGATTTTTGCCTTCAATCGAATCTGACACCTCCAACTATGACATTCAAGATGCCTCGTTAGGTACAACTAGCGCTTTACTTAATATGGAGCACGGGCAGTTAAAGGCCTCAGATCCTTTTGAAGGAGCATTTTGCATTCATCCGAGTCTCCTATTTGATGAAGAACATGCCCCTTGGAGTATTCGCCTGAAATTTGTGAGAAATGCTTTCGTGCATCCAGCTCTTACTAGTGCGCGTTATCAGCTGCTTTCGCTGCGAGACTGGGTGTCGGATACCTCAGTAAGACTCGATACAAGCACACCCGCAACGCTGCTATGGGAGTCGGATGAGCTTGCCTGTGCAGATCTTCTAGAGGCTGTTTACGCAAGCGGTCGTAGTGGATGGGAGGAAGCTCAGATCATCTCTCTTCTGAAGTGCGCTGACGATGCCATAAACCCCTGGCACCTTCTCCGCAGTCTTCAGGATGCAGGCATCGTCGAGCCACGTCTGCGCTCCGGTTGGAAAGGACGGGTTTGGACTTTAAAGGAACCGACCATCATTGAAATTCATCATCAAGGGCAGGTTCTGGCTGTGGTTGAAGGTGGGCTTTGCGAACGCTTGATCAAAGATTTTAAACTTGCTGTTGAAGGCCTGGGTGGAACCCCCTTTCGGCGTATTGGGGTTTCTCCATGGGCTGCTCCTTTGTTTGGAGCTCAGGGCGTTTCAGCAAAAGCGCTTGCGGAACACCTTGGCTGGTGTTTCGTGGCAGAACCAACCGTTTCTAATGATAAGCCCTTGGCGTTTGCCGAAACTAGGCATCAAGCGCTGCATTATGCCCCCAAGGATATTTGGTCTTGGACAACAGGTCGTTTCACCACTGATGAGGAGGCTAACGGTGGTGTTCGACTTTTACGATTGTCTCATAGAGGCGAGCGAGACCACGATGTTTACCGCATCGAGAATGGCAACAGTACGCATCATTATTTATCCCGTACTGCCGCCATCGTCTCGGCTCATGCCTTAGCTCGAACACGATTATTCGAATGGTGTCCTGAAGATAATGTTATCACTGTTACAGCGTGCGAAGGTGGTCTTCCTGACATTCTCGCTACTGGAACGCGGCGACGCATGCTCTGTAATGGAGGCCCGCGCGAGAGCGATTACGTTTATCCCGCTAACGATGAAGTGGCTCACTGGCTGGCTGAGCAACTACCAGGATGTTTCGTTAATCCGTGCTATGAGTTGAAGCATGATGTGACTGCTATGACTAGCGTTACACGACGCTCCTTAGGCCGCTTACGGCTGCAGTGGCGCAACGGCTCAATCGCTTACTAACATTCTATTATTTGGAAGTCAGGTATTTATGGCAGCAAACTTGGCGTGGTATGTCGGGCAGTGTGTAAAACGACACGATGTCATCATGACTGTAAAAGTTATAGCTTTGAGGTCGTCGACAGGGTGGGAATTGCTCAAGAACCCGCAAAAGCTTTTCCCAAAGGCAGGTGAAGTCGAAGTTCGTTCATTTAATCCGTCGGAGTATCACCAAAACGATTGGGTTAGTTTTCAGGTTGCTCATAAAGAAGCGAGAGGAAAGTGGAGAGCATCGACCTACCGCAATCTAATGCCATTCCTTGACTTGAAGGAAACAGGAGGCCTTGATGAGTTACGGAAGCTTTTAACTGAAGATGGTGTGGACAGTTCACCTCATGTTGGCACCTCTGTCATTCGTTACTGTGAACATCGCATTATCACGCTCAACCTGACGCGTTCAGAAGACAATCGATACCGAATGGTGTCTGATGGCAGCTTCTATATTTATCCCTATGACCCCGAGTGTTTAAATACCATACCCACAGATGCAGGTATGGTATTTCTATATGAGTTAAGGAAAGGGAGTGAATGCATTGAGGAACTTGATTGGTCTCCAGATGAGGGTTACATAAAGCGCATAGTGCGCGCTATGGCGGGAGCCCATGACCCAGATGCAGAAGCTGTGATTGGATGGCTAAAACGTCACGCAGACGTGACCACAGGCCAAGTCGGGGCCAGTCCTGAAGATACACTTGCAGCACGGCAAGCTGCTCGTTCTGGTGAATTGGCCAAGCGATTACTAGCGGAAAGAGACCTGCTCAGAGAGTTAAACGACTCACTACTATCTGATGCAAGGGTGCTCTCTTATCTTGAAAAAGAGACACAAGCGATTGCTGAGCTGGAACGAGAAACAATACGTGCTTCTCTCTTTAATGAGCTGGAGCAAGAGATTAAATTTCTACGCGAGGGGCGCTTGTTAGAGATCAGTGCCGAGTTGGAGGCGCTTGAAACGGCACGACGAGAAGCCTTGAAAGACCAGCTAGAGCAAGATACGAAGACCAATGTGATAGCAATTGAGGAACTTGTAACAGCCCGCCAGTCAGAAATGGAAGCCGAGCTCGAACTTCGTCGAATAGAACTAGAGCGGGGTATAGACGAGCTAGCCTCACAGCACCGGGTGCTCATCGAACAGCGGGATACAATTAAATCCCAAATCAAAACTGATAGCCAATACATTGCTGAACTTCAGGTAAAAGAAACCCAGGCTATCAGCGAAATTAAGAAGCTTAAGGAAGACGCCGCTTCAATTCAAGTTCCGAAGAGCATCCAGCTTGAATCTGTGTTGCGGTTTAATCCGCCGCAGACCGTACCAGTACATAGCATTGAGGATATGCAGCAAGCGATTGAGAATTGCATCCTGCTTACCCCTAAGGGTAAGGAGCGAATGACGCAGTTTTTAGTCTTGATTCTGGCTGGCGAAACACCAGTGTTACTTGGTTCGGAAGCGCAGGATTTTCTTCTTATAGCTGAGGGGCTGTTCTCATCAGGGCGGTCGGTGCGGCTTGAGGCGGATCCTACTATCATTACCTTTGAAGATCTTTGGTTACGTGCAGGTACTCAGTTACCAACATCACTCACCCACGGGCTGGAGATAGCTTCTAGGAACGAACCTACAACCATATTAGCGGTTATCGAACGTGCTGAACGATCTGGAGCCCGATTCTGGCTTCCGTCACTTGCTGATCGTATACGTCGTGGTGAGTTGCCAAGACGCTTCTTTATATGTGCAACAATCGAAGACGAAAATTGTGAAGAGGCTCAGGTCATTCGCAGCCAAACGGCATGGCTCCAGCTCTTTGGCACTATAGCACCGACTGCACCCGCACTAGTGCCAATAGCTTTAGCCCCATCCAATATGCGGCAGTTGGATCCAGGTGATCGCCCTTTAGATCTTTTGCCCGCTATGGCAATAATCGCGCCGCTCGCCCATCAACTTACCTTGGTAAATGGTTTGAGACTGGCGCGCGTAGCAATTGAATGGGTACGCCTCAATCAGGGGGCTCAGTATGAAGAGATCCCTTCGGAGTTCGCAGAGTTTTTCATTAACTCGCCAGTCCAGAATGGTCACGCGTAAGCAAATTCATAAGGGGATGAAAACGTGTTAGATCCGATAGGTGGATTTCGTCGCATACAAAATTTCGTTATCAATTATGTTGAGACCAGTTTTCGTATTTCAAATAAAGTGGCCGCCCGCGAACGGCGTAATCTACTCGAGACAATTGGTGTGTTGGCCACTGAACCCTACATTGAACCAGTTCTACGTTACGAGTCTCATCCTGAAACTCTTGAGCAACTTGCTCAGCGCGATGATGGCCCGCTCTTACCTTTGAGTAGTGAGGGCAAGCGCGCTTTTGTCGAGCTGGCACTTTCTGGCCTGTTCGATGGTAAGCGCTGTGAGGGTGATTTTCGTCGAGAGTCTACTTTTGCACCATACGATCATCAGGTGGAAATGCTATGGCGCGGTCTGTTACCAGGTAAGCCTGGAATCGTTACATCTCGGACTGGTAGTGGTAAAACTGAGAGCTTCATGTTGCCGGTTCTTGCCGCTCTCGCCAACGAGGCCGTGACCTGGGCGGTACCTAGCAACGGCTACCTGAAAAACGATTGGTGGTGCGAAAGCAAGTCAAAGTGGTCGGCACGGCGGCAAGGGGAAAACCGCCCAAGCGCAATTAGGAGCTTGGTGATCTATCCTATGAACGCACTGGTCGAAGACCAGATGCAGCGCTTGCGCAAGTCATTAGATTCTGACGAAGCGCGAGAGGTCATGCAGGAGCGCCTCAACGGTAACCGGATTTTTTTTGGTCAGTACACCAGTTCTACTCCTACGACTGGCTCAGAGCGCCACCCGCGGATTGCAGATGATCAAGGCGAAAAACAGCGTCGAAGCCGTCGTGTCGCACGCCTGCGCGATGCGATGCGTAGCTTCAAACGCGATCAGGATGCGGCAATAGAGTTTGACTTACAGGCTGAGAAAGAAGCGCTTCGCTTGGAAGCAAAAGCGCCTGATAAAACGCGCTACATTTTCCCTGCAGTGGATGGCGGTGAAATGGTTTCACGTTGGGACATGCAGGCGAACCCGCCGGACATCCTAGTTACCAACGCATCGATGCTTGGCACCATGCTCTCGCGTGAGGTCGAGGAGTCGATTTTTGCGCAGACACGGGACTGGTTACAACGTAATGACGACGCATATTTCTATCTGGTATTTGACGAGTTGCACCTTATTAGGGGGTCAGCAGGCACAGAGGTAGCCTTTCTAGTCAAAACACTCATTCAGCGTCTGGGCCTGGATCGGCTGGAGCACCGTCATAAGCTGCGTCTATTAGCCTCATCGGCCTCTTTGCCGACTGATGGAGAGCAAGGTGCACAATCGCTGACTTATTTACGTGATCTATTCGCACCCTATGGGACAAGCAGTTTTGCGGGGGACCCTGGTGTGAACATTCCAGACTTCTGGCGTGATTGCATCGTGGTTGGAAAACCATATAGTCCTGTTTTTTCGAGTGAGCTGATCGAGGCGCAGCCTTTCATCGATCTTCTCGAAGCCGCTTTGGGGGAAGAAGAGGGCTTTTTAGCCACGATTCAATGCGCGGACAATATGAACCCTGCTGTTCAAAAGGCGGGTTTAGCTCTCGGTGTATCGGCGCTCAATGCTAGCGAGCGAGTTAAAGTGCTGGCCGAAGCTGCTGCTGCAAAGCTGACGCATGCTTGTCTACACGAAGGCGATGTGAGGGCGACGTCTACCTCAGATTTGATCAGTCGGATTTTTCGAGCGGGGTCTGGTGACTCCGAGAAAGCTTTGCGTGGCTTACTTCTGGCACGGGCGCTACCGGAGTCGAATCTCTGGCCGACGAGAGTTTCTCTTACTACTCCGGCATTCCGAGTTCACACCTTCATTCGAAATATCGAAGGGCTCTTCGCCTCCGTTACGCTCGACGGCGCTCTCCCGATCTTCAGCGATTTTACGGTAGAGCGCGGTGTCACTCACGCGAAGCCGAAGATTGAAGGGACCCTTGGTCGTAGGCTCTTTGAATTGCTCTACTGCGAGGCTTGCGGCGATCTATTGATCGGCGGACAGCGTGGACAGAGACTTACAGAAAGTGTCACCGAGCTGCTACCTGCAGCAACCGAACTTGAAAGTTTTCCTGAGAAGGTCGGTTCCGTCTATTACGACAAAATGACACTAGATGAATTTGCAGTTTTTTGGCCAAGGCGAATCCCCCCGTCTATCTCTGAGAGGGATTACGACAGTTGGGATCATGCCAGTCTGAATCCTGAAACTGGACTGGTATCTGCATCGACTGGCGCTGCTGTACCGCCAGAGCATATCAGCGGATATCTTTATCGCCAGACAGAGGCTGCGGTAAAAGGTCGGGACGGAAAGTCGACTGGCCCCCTTATGGCGCAACCTTTTTGCTGTCCGAAATGCGACACAGATTATTCAAATCGGCCGGTCTGGAGTCGTTCACGCTCACCGATTCGCGCATTTCGCACAGGTGTCACTAAAACTTCCCAATTGGTGGCGACAGAGCTCTTCGAATTGCTACATGCGATCGGTGCTGAGCCTAAAGGTATTGCTTTCTCGGACAGCCGACAGGATGCAGCTAACCAAGCTTTGGAGATAGAAACACTGCATCTCCGCGATTTGCGGCGTGAAATGTTAGTAACTGCCGCGCGTAGACTCGTCAAGAAGGCCGCAGATGATTGGATCGATCCAGCCCAATTTTCTTTGCTAGTACAAAGTGCAGACAGCCAGGATGAAATGATTCGGCTTGCAGAAGTTTATAGCAAACAAGCTGCGTCGGGTCAGCAAAAAAATAGCGGCAAAATACCGCTTGGCAAGCTACTGCAATGCAGTGAGGGTAACGAAATAGGTGCACTAACGACTGAGTTCGTTTCGTTGGGTATCCATCCGTTCGACCCTCTAGGCAAGAAAGTTTACGAAGGAAAACTTTGGCAGGATCTGTTCATTGAGAGTGGGGACAAAATCGTTTATTCCCCAAAACTAAATGAAGTGCAGAAAACGGATATAAATGCAGAAATTCTCAAAGTTCAGTACGAGCTGATCGATGACGTTATTTTCGCCAACACGTTCTTCGCACTGGAGGAGACTGGTTTGGGCTATCCGTCCATTATGGATGGAGATGAAGAACGAGCAGACCGTTTGGATGCTTGGCTACGCGTATTTTCTAGTGCTTACCGTGTGTTGGATAACAAGTACGTAAATGGCGAAGGGATGAATGAGTGGATTGTGGGCTCGGACGTCAAGAACAAGCGAGTGCAGAGATTTGCGCATGCTGTGTACGGTGCCAGTGCCGCAATTGATGGCCTGAGCGTTATTTTGGATGAGTTCTCGTCGCTCCAGCATCCGAGCTGCATGATTCAGCTTGGTAAGCTATACCTCAAAGTCTCAAAAGAGACCGATCCTTATTGGCGTTGTGGCAATTGCGAGCGGGTGCATCTTCACCGCGGAACTGGAAAATGCACTCGATGCGTAGAAAGCTTGGACGAGCAACCGACTGGTCATGTTGTGGAATTGTGGCGTAATAACTTCCTGGGTAACCGTATTGTGCGCGGGCTTGAGGAGGGGGTTGGTCGTTTTCGACTACGCGTTGAGGAGTTAACTGGACAGACAGACGACTTCTCAGATCGCTTGCGTAAATTTAAAGGGATTTTTGTCGGCGGGGAGAGTGAAACCCAAAAGCGTGCCCAAGAAATCGACATGTTGTCCGTTACCACCACTATGGAGGTGGGCATTGATATTGGGGCATTGCAGACTGTTTACCAGGCCAACATGCCACCACAGCGGTTCAACTATCAACAACGCGTAGGTCGAGCCGGTCGAAGGGGACAGGCATTTTCTCTGGTTATTACCTTCTGCCGCGGCCGCAGTCATGATGCTTATTACTTTGCGCACCCACGAGCAATAACCGGTGATGCGCCGCCTCCGCCTTTCCTGGCGATTAATCATGATCCTATTCCGCTGCGGCTAGTGCGCAAGAATTGGTTGCGGGCTGCATTTAAGCATTTGCGTGACCAGTGCTCCGCGGCTGGAGAGGAGTACCCAGGCGACCTACTCATGCCGCCTGATGTGCATGGGGAGTATGTCTCAACTCATGACTTCTATCATGACATTGAAGCAGATTGGCCAACGCGTTTGCGTGAAGCCTTGAACGACACCATCGGCGAACGTGATGAGTTTATTGCTGTAGCCACGGCTGCTTCGGTTGCCTTCGATTCAGATCAACAAGATCGGCTTTTAGTGCAGGCCGATGTCGATTGTTTGATGAAGGAGATTGAAGATCTCAGGGCCTATGCGCCAGATTCAGAGATGGGATTAGCCCGCTTTCTAGCCGAATGGGGGTTGCTCCCCATGTACGGAATGCCCACTCGTGTCCGAAATCTGTACCTCGGCCTTCGTTCTGTGACAAGGGGACAAAAGGAAGATTATGAATGGTCAACGATGGACCGAGACCTTGACCTTGCTGTTTTTGAATACGCGCCAGGGGCGGTATTAGTCAAAGACAAGCAGAAACATCGAGTTGTAGGATTTACCGGAAGCCTTTCGACTCCGCAGAGCTTTAAAAAAGATGCTCTTTCGATAAAGGCATTGTCCCGTTGGTATGAGTCGGAAACGCATGTAGCACTGTGTTTTGCTTGCGGCTCAGCTAAGCGTAGCGACACCTTGCCGCAAGTAGCTCCGTCCTGTGATGACTGCGGTGAAGAGATTCCGGTTACTGAGTTTAAGCGCTATATCACTCCCTCGGGATTCCGAACTGATTTCAACCCGAAGGATGATGAAGAGGAAGTCGGACGAATGTCCGTGCGTAGCATGGCTGCCATCGTAGATCTTGGTGAGCGCTTAAAACATGGAAACATCACTGTGCACCACGGAGCCAATGTCACGATCATGCAGATGAACGATGGCGTTGCCAACATCGATGGCGAGGGTGAGGGTTTCTCCATCGAAGAGGCTGTCGATTTGAAAGTTCCTGTGCCTTCGGGCTCGAAAAAAGCACCTCCAATTGACGGAATGCCCCAGGCATTTGAGGCTGGTTGGCTCAAGAGCGCACGTAGTGTGAGCTGGGGCCAAGCGAGATGGGATAAGTATGGTGATGCTGCGCCTGGGGTTGGCCTAATTTCCTGCAAGCAGACGGATTCGATTCATTTGGAGCTTAGCCAAGTTGATTCTCGGCTAAGTCTGGCGCATGTAGCGCGGCGCGGCACCAGCGCTCATCTACCAACGCGCGCAGCCGCGCTGAGTGCTACGCAAATTCTCATACAGCGAGCTGCTCTTGAGTTGGACGTTTCCGCCGATGAATTCGAGGCTCTCGAGCCGAGAGTGCGCTCTGGCAATCCGATGTTGCAGATCGCCGATGCACTGATCAATGGGTCCGGTTTGTGCCGCCGCTTGGGGGAAACAGTTCCAGGGCGTTCGCAACCAAAAATCTTGGACATCTTGCATGATATCTTGGTGAATAAAGACCAGTGGCCATTGATTGATTTTCTTAAAGTCTCGGCAGATGGCGATCACTCGGCTCAATGCCACACCTCCTGTTATCGTTGTATTCAGCGTTATGGCAACCGTCGCTACCATGCTCTCCTTGATTGGAGGCTTGGCCTGGCCTACTTGCGAGCTATGACTACGCCGGGATATGCATGCGGTTTGGAAGTGCAGGATGAAAGTTATCCAGAAATCAGAGGGTGGCTTACACACGCTCAAGAGCTCGCTGAAAATGTCTCGCAGATGCGTCCAGGCACTTTGACCCCGGGTCAGTTAAAGCATTCTGGGCTGCCTTACTTGGATGAAAGGGTTGGTGGTAGTGCTACGAGATACGTAGTAATACATCCCCTCTGGAGTCTCGAGTCGAGTTCACTATCCAGCATGCTGGGGACCGACGTGTCGCCTGAACTACGTTTTATCGACACCTTTAATTTAGAGCGTCGTCCGCTGAAGTCAATGGTGAATTATCGGCCGTCTAGCTAAGCTGTCTGTAGTGGTTCAATAAAACCTGACACCATCGTAGGTGGTAATATTACCACCATAAGCGGGGTGTCTGATGACCAAGAAACGACGTACCTTTTCGCCTGAATTTAAGCAGGAGGCTGCCAGCCTAGTACTGGATCAAAGGTATAGCTATCCCCGAGCTTACACCTCGTTGGGTGTCGGTGAAAGCGCTCTCCCACGCTGGGTTTCACCAGCTTGCGGAAGAGCGTCAGGGAGTAACAGCTTAAGGCAAAGCGTTGACCTTGGATCACCAGCGGATTCAGGAGCTAGAGGCTCGCTGTTAACGTCTTGAAAGGGAGAAATACATACTAAAAAAAGCTACCGCTCTCTTGATGTCGGACGACATGAATCGTACGCGCTGATAGATAAGTTAAGTGAGCAAACGCCTGTTGAAATGGTCTGTAATGAGTTCGATATCAGCCGTTCTAGCTACTACGAACGCCGCCAACGACAGAGCCGCGCAGATATTGAGCACTTGGCTCTAAAAGCTTAGGTAAAACGACTCGTCACTTAGAGCCGAAGTTCTGCTGGCAGCCGGACGCTCAAGGGGGCTGCTCAATGACGAGAGCATCACTATTAGCCGCTTCAAACCTCGGCACCTGATGAGCGAGTTGGGACTGATCTGTAAACAGCAGGGCTCACATGCTTACAAGCAGGCCACCGTTGAGCGACCGGATATTCCGAATTATCTTGTCCGTGAATTTGAAGTAAACCAGCCGAACCAGATCTGGTGTAGCTATATCACTTACATCTGGGTGGGCCAACGATGGAGCTATCTTGCTGTGATGCTAGACCTATATGCTCGCCGGGTTGTCTGTTGGGCCAAGTCAGCCCCAGATGCTGATCTGGTCGTAAGGGCGCTGGATTACGCCTGAGAACAGCGGCGTCAACCAAAAGAGGTTATGCCACTCAGCTCGATGCAGTCAGTATGCCAGCCGTGAGCTCCGACAAAGACTATGGCGCTACCGTCAAAGCATGAGCCGCCGTGGCAACTGCTGGGATAATGCACCGATGGAGCCACTGTTCCGAAGCTTAAAATCCGAATGGATACCCGCCTTGGGATATCGACATCTACCTGAGTCCAAGAAAGACATAAGTGATTATTTAATGGGTTACTACAATCAGCGGCACCTTCATTCTTTTAACGATGGTATGCCTCCCGTTATAGCTGAGGAAAATCTTAAACCACTGTCCGGTATTAGTTGACCACTACAAAGAAATACATCTTTTCCAGAATTTACGGTTCGAAGGGGGGTGACATTGCAGTGAACTGCTCACTTAGAAGCCGGGCAGCAGGTGACATGCTTCGATCCCGCTTGCGTACTAAATAGTAAGGTTCGCTGCGAGCAGGGAGCTCGATATCTAAGATGGTTGTCATTCCCGTGCGGGATAGTACTTGAGCAACTTCAGTGGACAATAGGGCAACAAAAGTGGAATTGCGTTGGAGGAGTGACAACGTGGCAAAAGCTGACGTTGTTTCGATCAGCTCATTTGGGAAACGTAATCCTTGTGTTAGGAATTCCTGTTCCAAGTATCTCCGCATTGGCATATCGGCTGCATACACGATCCAAGTACTAGCCGCCAGATCAGCTAATTGTGCGGGAAGACCCGTTAGTGGATGGCTTGCATTGGCAACGATGGCTAGTTGCTCTTCCCAAATTCGCGTAGCGATATAGGCTTCCGGGCGGGGGCTCACGCTTGTTCGGCAGATGGCAACTTCAAGACGACCACTATCGAGTAAATCTAGAAGGTGCGCGCTCGTGTCCTCTACCAATTCAATACGCATTGCCGGCTGACGTTCGAGAAGCCGGGTAAGGTGATCGGTCAAGAGAGGCACAGCTCCCATTATAGTGCCTACGGCCAAACGACCGCCGTATCCATCAAGAATACTTTCTATTTCTTCTCGAAGATGGGCGAGATCTTGATATATCAAACGTGCATATCGAATGATGCAATGCCCCACTTCATTGGGAGCAAGGCCTCGATTTGTTCGGATAAACAAAGCTGAGCCTACGGCTTCCTCGATCTCCTGAAGCGCTTTGGTTGCACCTGGCTGGCTTATTGAGACACTTTCTGCTGCCTTAATCAAAGATCCGTGTTCGTCAATCGCAATGAGTAACCGGAAATGCCGGAGACGTAGACGGGCTGTAATGGATTCCAAGCTGGGGATCATAGGTATAACCATTGGTTATGTCTGTATTGGTAGTTTTTATTATGCGTGCCTGTGCTGGCTCACTATATTGTTGACTATCCTTAAGGCGCAATGCTGGAACTGACACAACAACAAAAAGGGTACTTAAGCCCTGGGAGAATAAAATGCCAAAGCCGCTACAGTGGCTGTTCAAGTTGTTCGATCATCTCGTGGTGATCGGCATGAGCATAATGGGCCTGATGGTCTTTTGGAACGTAGTACTACGTTATGGCTTTAATTCGGGTATTCCATTTTCAGTAGAAGTTTCCCGCCTAATCTTCGTCTGGATTGTATTTCTGGGGTCGGTTGTCGCGCTGGCGCAGGGTATGCACATGAGTGTGAATACGCTTGTATCACGCTTGCCCCGGCCCATGCGTATTGCCTGCTTTCTCGTCAGTCACGGGCTGATGCTCTGGTGCTGTTGGTTGATATGGCAGGGGAGCTGGATTCAGACTTTACTTAACTGGAACAATCGAGCGCCGATATCGGGCATCTCGGTAGGCATGATGTATGCCGCTGGCCTCGTCGCTTCAGCCTGTATGGCTCTTGTATTATTCGTCAACCTCTGGCGCTCGCTAAGAGGAGAATTGCCCCAGACCTGGTCAGGCGAAGATCCTTATGCCGTTGTTCGGCCTGAGGAGAAGGCGCGATGACCGCTATTGTATTTCTCGGATCTCTTTTTGGGGCCATTAGCATTGGCATACCGATAGCCTTTGCACTGATGGTGTGCGCCATTGCAATGATGTTATTGATGGGTAATCTCGATGCTCAGATTATGGCGCAAAAGCTCATCGACGGCGCTGACAGCTATCCATTGATGGCCATACCTTTCTTTTTGCTGGCTGGTGAGTTCATGAATGCGGGTGGGCTGTCCCGTCGTATCGTCAACCTCGCCTTAGCCCTGTTTGGGCATTTACGTGGCGGGCTTGGATATGTGGTTATTGGCACGGGGCTGTTGCTTGCCAGCCTTTCGGGCTCAGCAATCGCCGATACAGCAACCCTTGCAGTGATGCTCATTCCGCTGATGCGCGAGGCCGGCTATCGTGTGGAACGCTCAGCAGGTCTTATGGCTGCTACCGGCATCATTGCGCCTATCATTCCACCATCGGTCGGGTTCATAGTGCTTGGCGTAACGGCCAATATATCTATAGTACGCCTGTTTATGGCCGGGATCGTGCCTGGCATGTTGATGGCGCTTAGCCTTATTGTCGCTTGGTGGCTTGTCTCGCGCAGGGACAATGTTGCCGTTCTACCCAAAAAGTCGGGTTCTGATATTCGTAAGTGCCTTCGAGAGGCCGTTTGGGCGTTGATTTTACCGCTCATCATTATCGGCGGGCTACGCATGGGCATCTTCACTCCAACGGAAGCTGGTGTTGTGGCTGCCGTCTATGCGCTGCTGATCAGCCTAGTCATTTACCGGGAGATGACTCCCAAGGATCTTTACTACGCCATATTGAATGCTGGCCGTATGACAGCGGTCATCATGATTCTTGTTGCTGCCTCAATGGTGACGGCCTTCCTCATTGCCATAGCCAATCTACCCGGTCAGATGCTGGTGTACCTTGAGCCGTTCATAGGGTCGCCGATTCTGTTGATGATGTTAATCGTGATCACCGTCTTTGCCATCGGTATGGTGCTTGATTTCACGCCCGCTATTACGATTCTCGTGCCCGTGCTGCTGCCAATAGTCATCGCCGCTGGCATTGACCCCATCTATTTCGGCGTCATGTTTATTATGACGGCGGCTGTAGGAATGATTACACCTCCCGTCGGTGCCGTCCTCAACACGGTTTGCGGCATTAGTCGAATCAGCATGGATCAGGCAGTAAAAGGTGTGCTGCCTTTCCTGTTTGCTGAAATCCTGGTTCTAGTGATTCTGGTTCTATTCCCTGCGCTTGTGACCGTTCCAGCATCCTGGTTCTCATAACTATAAATCCAAAAATGAAGAGAGAAACTCATGAAACGATTATTAAAAGCATTTGTTGTTTCGACAGCCCTTATTGCAGCCGTATCGGCATCCGCTCAAGATGCTCGCTTGGGGTATGTACCCATCAACGAGCACCCCGTCGGGCAGGGTTCAATCCGATTTGCTGAGCTTGTCGCTGAAAAAAGCGACGGTCGCATCAACATCCAAACTTTCGGCAACGGTGTCTTGGGTAATGAACCCCAGATGCAGTCTTCGCTGCAAGGTGGCTTTCTTGATGTCATGGTCGGCCCAACGTCAAATCTAGTCGGCACCATCCCCGAATTCCTCATCTTCGATCTGCCTTTCTTTTATGCGGACTTTGATGCTGTCGATGCGGTGATGGACGGGGCTGTTGGTGAAGAACTCTTCGCTAAACTTGACGCCATGGGGCTAGTGGGCCTGGCTTATTGGGATAATGGCTTTCGCCACATGACCAATGCAATTCGCCCCATCAACACGGTCGAGGACATGGCGGGGCTTAAGATCCGGGTGATCCCCAATCCCTTATTCATCAGCACATTCGAAGCTCTGGGTACTAATCCCACCCCGTTGCCTTACCCAGAGCTTTTTAATGCCCTAGAGAGCAACACTGTCGATGCCCAGGAAACGCCGGTAGGGCTGATTTACTCGTCTAAGTTCTTCGAAGTGCAGGACCATCTTGCTCTTACGGGGCACGTCTATACACCCTATGTGCTGCTAGCTAGCAAGAAGTGGTTCGAAAGCCTGGCTGAGGATGATCAGCAGCTTGTTATGGAGGCTGCCCAAGAGTCTGCTGAATATCAACGTGGACTGTCACGCGATGATGCTGATCGTCTGGTTGGCCTGCTCGAGGAAGAGGGCATGGAAGTGACACGCCTTTCGGAGGAAGAGATGACCAAGCTGCGTGATGCGGTTGCCCCAGTGGTTACTGAATTTTCCGAACAGATCGGCTTGGATCTTATTGAGCAGGCACGCGCTGATATGGCGGCTGTCGCTGACTGACTTCATTTGGGGCCGACAAGATCGGCCCTCCGCTAATAATATCTGGAGCGTAATAGGCGGCTTATTCAGGCTCTATCGCCAGCGCATTATTCGTCCTAAGCTAAAGGTGCATTATGTCTCTGATTACATATCTTACTGAAATCGAATTTGGCGCTGGCAGTATCAGTGAGCTGGGAAAACATCTTAATCGCGTCGGTATACGCCGCCCATTGATCATCAGTGATCACGGGATTAAGGCAGCGGGATTGCTTGAAAAGGTGTCTAAACAGCTGGAAACCGACACCCCAGTATTTCTTGATGTGCCAACTAACCCAACAGAAGCGGCCACTGAGGCTGCGGCTGAGATGTATGCCTCGAATGATTGTGATGGGCTTGTGGCTATTGGGGGTGGGTCTCCCATTGATCTTGCTAAGGGTGTTGCGCTGCTGGCCACGCATGGTGGGTCTTTAGCGACCTATGCGCTAATTGAAGGTGGTATGCAGGCAATTACGGATAAGGTTGCCCCCGTCATTGCTATCCCGACCACGGCTGGAACTGGCGCCGAGGTTGGCCGTGCTGCCCTCATTACCCTGGAAGATGGCCGAAAACTTGGTTTTGTTAGCGCTCATCTTATTCCAAAATGTGCGATTTGCGATCCAGAGCTGACCTTGGGCCTTCCGCCATCGCTAACAGCAGCGACGGCGCTCGACGCATTATCACACTGTTTTGAGACGTATCTGTCGCCACGGTATAACCCACCCGCTGAAGCCATCGCACTCGATGGTGCCGTCCGGATTTGGAATAACGTCGTCACGGCATTCGATGATGGAAGTAATCTTGATGCCCGCACCGAGCTAATGATGGGTTCGCTTCAGGGCGGCTTGACATTCCAGAAGGGGCTTGGCGCTATTCATGCACTTTCTCATGCCTTAGGGGGAATGCGAGAGTTGCAGCTTCATCATGGCACCCTAAATGCTATCTTTCTGCCTGGCGTAATGCGCTTAAACCGCGATGCGGCGCCTGAAAAAATGAGCCGCATCGAAACAGCGCTGGGGATTAGCCAGGGAAATTTACCCAATGCACTTGCGGAGCTCAATTTGCGTCTCGGAATCCCCAAAGGGCTTCGCAGCTTGGGGGTCGAGGAGAAACACTTCGATTATATTGTAGAGCGTGCCTTGGCTGATCACAGTCATGCAACCAATCCAGAACAGCTCACGGCTGATCAATATCGGCAGCTAATCACCGAAGCCATGGGTTAGTTTCTCGAAGCGGATGCTAAGTAAGCATCAGTCATTCCACAGCTGCCGGTCAGTATTTCCCGGACCAAGTGACCGGCCGTGGTGGCATCGCGGTCGTTCACAAGGTCTCCAGGTTATGGCAATCCTAGGGATTGTACGTCAAATCACGGCAAGGCTCAGCTCGACAGTCCTTCGTGACCAGGCACAAAACCGCCCAGCAGGCGGTCGATTTCCTTGGCAGGCATCGGACGGTAGAAGAAGAACCCCTGGACGAGGTCGCAATGCATATCGCGAAGCAGTGACAACTGTTCGGCGTTCTCTACGCCTTCGGCCACCACTTCCAACCCCAACCGATGCCCGATGAAAATGGCACCCTCCATGATGGCCCTATCCTTTGGCTGCGT
>NZ_DRFS01000026.1 GCF_011050415.1 Halomonas sp. | reverse complement strand
GTTCAAGATTACGCCACTCGCTGGCTCTGGCATTACAATAACGAGCGCCCTAATATGGGGCTCGGAGGGATTACCCCTCAACAGAAACTGGCCGCTGTGGTCTGAAGTCTACTTTTGAAACCCTCTAAAAATGGGGGGATTACCATAAAAGTCACCTTCAGGAGCAAAGCCGATACCATCAATCTCGTAACGGATATTGGCAAGCCAAATAGCCTGCGCTGTCATTTCGTTACAGGTGAGTGTGCCGGTTTTATCTGAAAAAATGGTCGAAATAGAACCGAGGGTTTCAACTGCAGGTAGGCGGCGAATAATGGCGCTTCGTTTCGCCATACTCTGTACGCCAAGAGCAAGACCAATCGTTACAATGGCGGGAAGACCTTCAGGAATGGCGGCCACCGCCAAGCCCACCGCTGCCATAAACATTTCGTCGATGGGCTGACCGTGGATAATGGTGCCCAGTAAGGCAGTAAGCCCAGCAGCGATTAAAATAAACAGGGCTAACATCCGTCCTGCGCTATCCAGCTGGCGCAAAAGCGGTGTTTTAAGCTGTTCAACACCTCGTAATAGCTCAGAAATTTTGCCAATTTCAGTATTGCTACCTGTTGCTACCACTAAGCCTTTAGCGGTGCCCTGCACGACAATTGTGCCGGCATAAGCCATTGAACTGCGCTCAGCAAGGTCGGCTTCTTGTAAGACAGGGGAGGTTTGTTTCTCGACTGGAATGGATTCGCCAGTCAGCGCTGCTTCATCAGTGCGACAACGTTTGGCTTCAATTAAACGCAAGTCAGCGGGAACTCGATCCCCGCTTTCAAGCAGTACGATATCGCCTGGAACCAACGCTTCCGCCGGTATCGTGCTTCGCTGGCCATCGCGAACCACATTGGCTTGAGGAGAGAGCATATTGCGTATGCTTTGCAGTGCTTGTTCAGCTTTACCCTCCTGTATAAAGCCAATCAGTGCAATGATCATGACGACACCGAGAATTGCAACCGCATCAAGTCGATGGCCCAAAAAGAGGCTAGCTGCCGCGGCCACCACCAAGATCAATATTAGAATATTGTTGAATTGATCTAAAAGACGCTTATACCAGGGACGGCCTTGCTCTTGTTGAATTCTATTGGGGCCGCTTTCCTCTATACGTGCGTCAACCTCCTTGACGGATAAGCCATCAGCGCAAGCGCTTTGAAGTGCCAATGCTTCATCAGCACTGCAACTATGCCAAGGAGAGTTGAGCGCCTCGATATGAGTAGAAGTCACCATCTGATTCCCCGCTGCGGTCATATAGTGACTTCAGCATAGAGGGTTTATGCTGCAATGCAGTGATCGAGAGCAAGGAATAGTTGGTTAATTAAAAGGAATTGGCAATAAAAAGGTGCAATCGATTATTACTTAGACTATTCAGGTATCTCACCAGGAATGCGATAGCGCACTCCTTCAACTTGTTGCTCTTCATACCGTTTGTTTTCATCCTCTGGCACTATGCCTAGCACAGTTTCTTGAGAGCCGTCAGGCCAAGTGTAAGTAGTGCAACCTACTAAAAAGAGTAGTGGAGCGAGTGCTAAAAGAGGGATCATGCGTTTCGTACAACGGTGCATTAACATATTCACTCCATGTGAGTAGGGCTATCAGTATGATGGGACTATAGAGTGTCGTTTACCCGCTTGTAAATCGTTAGATTCCCTCCCACAGGCATCGACGGAATTCATGTGAGAGCTGGGCCACATTTTCAATACGCTGAAGGTGGGCATCGGTCAGTGTCTGAACCATCTCTTGATAACATTGATTGAGATCGTCGTTACGAGGTAATCCACCATTTTTTGCCAAACATTGATTTAGCTTTTCGCTACTTTCTGCCATTGCTTGAAAGAATAGCGCTTCCATTTCCATGGTTTGTGCCACATTCTCTAGCCAAACTAAGTGTATTTTAGCCAGGGGTAGTGAGCTTTTTAGCCAATGCTCATTCCACCACAAGAGGATCGGCTGACTGACATCGATCACAGGATTGGAAGCTATTTTCTTGTTGTTAGCCATGTCACTCTCCTGAAGGTATTCATAGGGCAGAGAAACGGAGACCACTTGCTGTTTAGTAACATAATTATAGTCAAGCTTGAGGATTTTGACGGTATGGTGGAGGACTAAAGTACTGGTTCCAATGGGAGGCTTTATGTGGTCAATAGTAAGATCAGTTTTGGCTGCTCTGATAGGGGTGCAAAAGAATCAACGCCGGGAAGAGGATTTCACTAGCGGTAGGCCCGCAGCCTTCATTGTAACGGGGATAATCGTTACCTTGATGTTCGTGTTGATACTCATGGTGCTGGCAAATTATGCGGCCCGCTGAAAAGCGTTGACAGAGATAAGTGTTGAAAGAGATGACGGATAGCGCATATTTTCTATACTGCTAATATCCCACTTAATCCTGACCTAATCTAAAGGCAGGGATAACAACAATAACACTGGAGGTTTTTATGCGATCAGCGTGGCGGTGGCTGTTAGCCATTTCCCTTACTGCAAGCATCTCGCAGGCCCAGGCGAACGGTTGGAATATGCCCGTGGGCGTGACGGATGTTAGCGCTGATATCTATGGCCTGCACATGACCATTTTTTGGATATGTGTTGTCATAGGCCTATTGGTTTTTGGCGTGATGTTCTACTCGTTGTTTCGGTATCGCCATTCCAAAGGCGCGAAAGCTGCTAATTTTCACGAACACACCAGTGTAGAGGTTTTATGGACCGCTATCCCTATTTTGATATTGGTAGGTATGGCCGTGCCCGCGACAGCAACGTTGAAAAATATGTATGACGCCTCAGACGCCGAACTAGATGTGATGATCACTGGGCAGCAGTGGCGCTGGCGCTATGAGTACTTGGGCGAAGATGTCGCTTTTAACTCAAGTATGAGTACCCCGCGAGCTCAGATTCGTGGGGAGGAAGAGCGGGGCGAGCACTATCTGTTAGAAGTCGACCAACCTTTAGTTTTACCAATTAATCGCAAAGTAAGGTTTTTAATGACATCTGATGATGTTATTCACTCTTGGTGGGTGCCAGATTTTGCGGTTAAGCAGGACACTATCCCTGGGTTTATCAATGAAAACTGGGTGAAGATAAACGAACCAGGTATTTATCGTGGTCAGTGTGCTGAGCTATGCGGTATGGATCACGGATTCATGCCAATAGTGGTTCATGCGCTGGAAGAGGAGGAGTTTGATAGCTGGCTCGCGGAGCGCAAAGAGGCGGCCGAAGAAGAAGCCATGGGCGCTGATCGTGAGTGGGAGTTGGCTGAACTAATGGAGCGTGGCGAAACGGTGTATCAGGCGATTTGCTCTTCCTGCCATCAAGGAGAAGGGCAAGGCGTTCCTCCAGCTTTTCCTGCGTTAGCCGGTAATCAAGAGTTGATTGATGATCTCGATTGGCACCTTGATAAAGTGCTTAATGGGGTATCAGGAACCGCAATGCCCGCTTTTCGTAGCACGCTTAATCCAGTTGAGGTTGCTGCTGTCGTAACCTATACACGTAATGCTTGGGGAAATGATACGGGCGATCTTGTACAGCCATCGGTGGTGGTAGAGCAAATAGCCCAGTGATCTGCCAATTAATTGGTGACAACAATAATATCTTCGGAGAGTCGCATGGCGCCCAAACTTCCTCCTCAGCATAATTTACAGCATAGTTCGACCGCTGTGGCAGATGGCCAAGCTCATCATGCCCACCCCGCGCAACCCAAGGGGATTTTGCGCTGGTTGCTTACTACCAATCACAAAGAGATTGGTTCGCTGTATCTGATTTTTTCATTAACGATGTTTTTTATTGGCGGCATATTTGCGCTGGTAGTACGCGCAGAGCTATTTCAGCCAGGACTGCAGCTGGTTAATCCTGAGTTCTTTAATCAGATGACCACTATGCATGGCTTGATTATGGTGTTTGCAGCAGTAATGCCGGCTTTTACCGGTTTAGCTAACTGGATGATTCCACTGCAAATCGGTGCACCAGACATGGCACTGCCACGGTTGAATAATTTTAGTTTTTGGCTGCTGCCGGTGGCATTTACGCTACTGCTTTCTACGCTACTTATGCCCGGCGGAGGGCCCAATTTTGGTTGGACTTTCTACGCGCCTTTGTCGACAACGTATGCACCTCCTTCCACTACTTTCTTTATTCTAGCGCTGCATATTGCGGGTATCAGTTCCATTCTTGGGGCCATCAATATCATTGCCACTATCTTGAACATGCGTGCTCCCGGCATGCGGTTGATGGATATGCCACTGTTTGTATGGACTTGGTTAATCACCGCATTCTTGTTAATTGCCGTTATGCCGGTATTAGCAGGTGTGATCACCATGATGTTAATGGACATCAATTTTGGGACTAGTTTCTTTGATGCAGCGGGCGGTGGTGATCCAGTGCTGTTTCAACATCTTTTCTGGTTCTTTGGGCACCCTGAAGTCTACATTATGATTTTGCCCGCCTTTGGTATTGTGTCGGCAATTATTCCTACCTTTGCGCGTAAACCTTTGTTTGGCTATGCCTCTATGGTGTATGCCACCGCTGCCATCGCGCTGCTATCGTTTTTAGTCTGGGCTCACCATATGTTTGTCGTCGGCTTGCCACTAGTGGCCGAGCTGTTTTTTATGTACACCACGATGCTAATTGCAGTGCCCACGGGTGTGAAAGTATTCAACTGGGTGACGACGCTTTTCCGTGGTTCTATCAGCTTTGAGTCTCCGATGCTGTTTGCCCTTGCCTTTGTGGTGCTATTTACCATCGGTGGGTTTTCCGGGCTAATGCTGGCGATCGCCCCAGCGGACTTTCAGTACCACGACACCTACTTCGTAGTGGCTCACTTTCATTACGTGTTAGTACCGGGTGCCATCTTTGCCATTATGGCCGGAGTTTATTACTGGTTGCCGAAATGGACCGGACATTACCCCAATGAACGACTGGCTCAATGGCATTTCTGGTTTTCAATCATTGGCGTTAATTTAACATTCTTCCCTATGCATTTTGCTGGCTTGGCAGGTATGCCTCGACGTATACCTGACTATGCGCTTCAGTTTGCCGACTTCAATATGCTCTCTAGCATTGGGGCCTTCTTCTTTGGTACGTCTCAATTAATTTTTGTACTGGTGATTGTATTGTGCGTGCGTGGCGGTAAAAAAGCGCCAGCCAAAGCATGGGAAGGTGCCGAAGATTTAGAGTGGACCGTACCTAGTCCTGCCCCTTTGCATACTTTTGAAACACCACCCGTATTTCACCGTTCATCACATTGAAGAGCGGCAGAATGAACAAACCCACTAGGGGTGGAGGACATTATGCAAAATCGGCAGCAGGCTCAAGCGGCAGGTGTTAGGCGCACAGTCATAAGATCATTGGCTGCGCTACTCGGGATGTTCGCATTCGCTTTTGCGTTAGTGCCTTTATACGATGTGTTTTGTCGTATTACCGGGATCAACGGCAAAGTAGATGCGACGGCGCAAAGCATTGTTCATGAGGAAGTGGATACCTCGCGCTACGTGAATGTGCAGTTTATTACCCGCGGTAGCGCGGGCTTGCCGTGGCAAATGAGCGTTGAGATGCGCCAAATGAGTGTGCATCCAGGGCAAACTGCAGAAGTGGACTTTACCTTCTCCAACAATAGCCCCTATGAAACTTGGGGTCGTGCTGTGCCTAGTGTGTCTCCTTCAAATGCTACGCGCCATCTTCGAAAGGTGAGCTGCTTCTGCTTTGAAGAACAGCAGTTGCAAGGCGATGAACGCCTAACTATTCCGTTGGTGTTTCAACTAGCACGCGACCTTCCTGAAGAAATTAATACCATTACGCTGGTATATACCCTTTATCCAGTGCAAGAAACACTTCGCCATACTTCGCTTAATGGCACCCGTAATAACAAAAAAGCCGCGAGGGAAACAATATGAGCAGTGGTAGCTATTACGTTCCAGCAACAAGCCGGTGGCCCATTTTAGGCTCTTTGGCACTGGGCGCCATGATGATTGGCCTCGGCATCAAGCTGGTTTATGACACCGGGCTACCCTTAGTGTTTATAGGGGTAGTTGGCGTTGTGGCCGTGATGGGGCTCTGGTTTCGTGATGTGGTTATTGAATCTCAAGGCGGTCTTTACGACGCACAAATGGATCGCTCTTTTCGTTGGGGGATGGGGTGGTTCATTTTTTCGGAAGTCATGTTTTTTGCTGCGTTTTTTGGTGCACTCTTTTACGTCCGTGTATTTGCCGTGCCTTGGTTGGGCGGTGAGGGGGCAAAAGGTGTCTCAGCTCTGTTATGGCCCGATTTCGTCGCGCAGTGGCCTCTTTTAAGCCCACCCGATGCTTCCATTGTGGGGCCACAGCAAGTGTTTAGTCCTTGGCAGCTACCGCTCGTCAATACGCTAATTTTAATCACCTCGAGCATAACGTTGACGATTGCCCATGAGGCATTAAAAGAGGGTCATCGCAAAACGTGTCGCAATTGGTTAACAGGTACGGTGCTGTTGGGTATTTGCTTTATATTTATTCAGGGTGTTGAGTACTACGAAGCCTATGCGCACTATGGCATTACTTTAGAAGCAGGTATTTTTGGCGCCACCTTCTTCATCCTGACCGGGTTTCATGGTGTCCATGTGATCATCGGTACGCTCATTCTGGCAATCATATTAATGCGTATTCATAAAGGGCATTTTGCCCATGAAAACCATTTTGGTTTTGAGGCCTCTTGCTGGTATTGGCACTTTGTCGATGTGGTATGGGTCGGCCTATTTATTTTTGTGTATGTGCTTTAACTGAATTAACCCAGCTCGCCTGACCAAAAGCCGAAGATGATCAATGCCATCAGTAAGCAGGCCAGGCCAATGCGCCATTTCAGCGAGGTTAGCAGTCGGCGGGAAGAGGTTTTGTCGCGCAGCAGGAATCCTGCTCCAACCGCTAAACTGATGACCATCGCTAAAAAAACCGCAGCAATGAGTAGTTGTAATAACATGATAAAAACCTCTCGTGGGCAAGGACGCTTTTATAGTTGGTGTTTGTTTTGGATCATGTTGGTAGCTTTAGGCGTCTACCTAGGACTATGGCAGTGGGAGAGGGCCGTTGACAAGCGTGCAGCGATAGCAATACGTGAATCGGCTGATGCGCTGGTTGAGCCAGTGATGCCACCAGAGCAGGGGGCAACGGTAACCTTGCGAGGGGAGTATCTAGCTGATCACACTCTTTACTTGGATAACCGCATTGTGGCGGGCCGCATTGGGGTGGCTGTTTTAACGCCGCTGCGCGATAACCATGGGCAATTATGGTTGATTCAGCGGGGCTTTCTGGAAACGGGTCCCAGTCGAGCTTCACCTTATGCAACCACACCAGAAGGCAGGGTAGAAATTAAAGGAGAGTGGCAGGCTACGCAAACGGGCGGTCCACTCTATGGGGATAATCGTGAGGGGCTTAGGCTTCAGCAATTGAGCCTTTCACCTTGGGAGCCTGAGTTAGGGGCGTTCAGTTATGCTGGCTGGGTACACGCCAGTGAGGGTGACGGTATCTTAATACCGTGGTGGGAAGCTAATGTTATGCCACCCAGTCGCCATGTAGGTTATGCATTTCAATGGTGGGGGCTGGCACTGGCGGCATTGTTGGTAATGTTAATTGGCGGCTATCGATTACGTCGCGATGCCCAATAATAAGGAAAGGGGTTGGAGCATGCACAGTCGTCAACATAGACAGCGACAACGTCTCAAATTGATACTGATTTTTGCAGTTTTTTCTGCACCGATGGTGGCTGCTTGGGGCATGGTCAAGTGGGGCGTGGGTATTCCTGATCGTCATACTGCCCATGGAGAGGTAAGGCTGCAGCTACCCCCTCTTAATGAGTGGCCCCTAACGGTTGATGCTAACAACAGTGATGATGCCTGGACCCTTGCATTCGACTGCTCCCTGCAGTGCGATGAACGTATGGATGAGCTTTGGCGCCTTCATCGTGCGTTAGGCCGAGAAGCTCCGCGGTTAACCCGACTGCGAATTGGCGGTGACTTTGAAGAGTTACCTGGTGAAGTGTCTGGACAATGGACCGAAGTGCCCGATTGGCAAGAGGATAATAGTGTCTGGTTACTTGACCCATTTGGCAGGCCTGCATTGGCGTTTGATGCTAATGTAGCTTCACGAGATATACTCGATGATATTAGGCATTTATTTAAAGTAAATCCTCTCTAGGTCTTGCCGGCATTGATTGGCCGTAAGGAAGCATCATGCAGCACTCATTTGAACGCCGCTTACTTTGGCTCGTTCGTTTAACGTTGATTGGTACTCTTTTTACCGCTGTGGTGATGATGGTAGGTGCATGGACGCGGTTAGTGGACGCGGGACTAGGCTGCCCAGATTGGCCAGGGTGTTACGGGCGCTTGCTAGTACCTGACAGTGAACACGCCTCCTTACGCCATCCCGATGTTCCTTTGGAGCCTTTTAAAGCCTGGGTTGAAATGGTACATCGCTATATCGCCAGTCTATTAGGCTTGGTAGTGCTGAGCGTAGTTGCACTGGGATGGCCGTTGCGTAAGCATACTCAATACCCTTGGCGATTAAGTTTAGCCCTACTAGTCGTTATTTTGCTTCAGGGCGCATTTGGCGCTTTCACCGTGACACTTAAATTATGGCCACAAGTGGTTACCCTTCACTTGCTGGGCGGCCTAAGCGTGCTATTGCTTTTTTTATGGCTTCACCTGCGACTACGTCATGCTTCGCACGGGCGTACTACTCAAGCACGACGAGCAAATGGTTGGTGGGCGTTGGCGGGTTTTGTGCTGGTAATTCAGTTGGCGCTGGGTGGCTGGGTATCCAGTAACTATGCAGGTATCGCCTGCCAAGGATTTCCCACCTGTAACACCCAGTGGTGGCCAGAGATGGATTTCTCGGAAGGTTTTCATCTCACTCAAACGGTGGGCCCCAATTATTTGCATGGCCAATTGCATGCCGATGCACGTACAGCGATACAAGTGGCACACCGCTTAGGGGCGCTTATATTGGGTATCGCGCTATTTATGCTGTGGTTGCGTTATCGTAGCCGACAAGAAGTCAATAAGTATCTTTTGATGGTGCTTGCACTCTATGGGCTGCAAGCCGCAATAGGAGTTGCAAATGTGATTCTTTGGCTGCCGTTGTGGCTGGCGCTGCTACACACTGCCGGAGCAATTGGCTTATCGGTAGGTTTAGTATGGGCGTGGTGGCATTGGCGATACGGTGAGCCAGTGCCTGTTTCGGTAAGTATGGTTAAGCCTGTGGTGACTTAAGTGCCACCTGAATAGGCATGTTTAACACACGTATTACCACTATACATGCGTTATGAGTTTATATTAATAATTAGAACATTTAGAAAATTACAAAAACAAATAAAGCAAGAGGTAGGACCACGATGCGAAATACCACAATGACACTACCTACAGCATTCCCTGCAGTAATGTGGGGGTGGAAAGAGTTACTTGGTCTTTGCAAAATCAATGTCGTTGCAGTCATGCTGGTGTGTACAGCGGTTGGAATGGCATTATCAACATCAGGGCTGCCACCCTTTGGCAATGTGGTTTATGGCTTGCTAGGTATTGGCTTGGCATCGTGTGGTGCTGCGGCATTTAATCACATCATTGATCGCCGATTAGATGTGTTGATGAGTCGTACATCTCATCGCCCCATTGCCAGCAAACGACTACCGGTGAAAATAGCCATCATTTGGGCAAGTCTGTTGTCATTTGCCGGTATTTTCTTATTAGCTTGGCAAGTTAATCTTTTGGTGGCTTTGCTAACCGCCGCATCCTTGATTGGTTATGCCTTAATTTATACCGCTTTTCTTAAACGTGCGACGCCGCAAAATATTGTGATTGGCGGAGTTGCTGGCGCAGCGCCCCCTCTGCTGGGGTGGGTCGCGGTGACAGGGCAAATCACGCCAGAGCCGCTGCTGTTGATGCTGATCATTTTTGCTTGGACGCCGCCGCACTTCTGGGCACTAGCCATCCATAAGTATGAAGATTATGCGCGTGCCGGAATTCCAATGTTGCCGGTGACCCACGGCATTCCATTTACGCGCTTGCAAATTTGGTTGTACGGCTGGTTAACCGTGTTAACTACCTTGATGCCTGTGATGATTGGAATGAGCGGTCCGCTCTATTTATTTGTTGTGCTATGCCTTAATGCTCGGTTTATGTTTTGGAACTGGAAAGTATGGCGTGGACAAGATGCCCAAGCACCGATCAAGGCTTTTTGGTTCTCAATTCGCTATCTATTAGGGGTGTTTGGAGCGCTATTGTTAGACCATTACGCCGCAGCGCTGGCTTGGTAAGCCAGCGCTCACAATCCAAAAATAGCGATAATCCAGCCATTATTTCTCCGATGATTTAATTAATGGCTGGGGTGCTCAAGCAAGCGCGGCTTCCCAAAAACATTTCGACATCGGTTGAGCTAACACTAAACGCCCCCTTACATCATTGTGCTAATGGGAACTGCTCCAAGTGGCGGAGCAATGTCCAATATTGCATGATAATGCCATGAGATTTGTCGAGAGGCATTCAGCGATGGATGTAATTAGCCGAAAGGTGGTATAAGGGTGTACAATTTTCGTCAAGTAATTTGTGCGCTTAGCGAGGAGTTTCATGAGCTCAACTGGAGCGATATTTCTATTAGTAGCAGCGATTGCTGTAGTCGTCGGTTTGTGCGTTTACGCATGGTCATTGCGTAAAGAAGTCAGCCGCCGGGAAGCGTTTAGACGTGACGAAGATAAACGAGCCAAGCAAAATAGCCTAGATAACCTAGACTATGTAGCAAGCGCACTAGTACAAGAGCAGGTGGATATTACGGAAGGCGCTTGGCGTTGCAAGGTGCTGTTGGAAATAATTGACCCTAGCTTAACTGAAAGGGCTCAATTTCAGGCATTTGCTGAGCACTATCGTCGTACACGCCACCTAAAAACACACTCTGCCCGCCAGCAGCTTTCACCTCGTGAGCGTATGCAAGAAGATAAAGAACGCTTAGCTGTAGAGGATGAGATGCGAAAAGAAGTATTAGAGGCTGCTAAGGCTGTATTAGAATGGCGTTCCCAAGGGCCAAATGTGTTGCATTAACAATTTTTTGGTGGCAAACCACCAGAAAAGCATAGCAATTTTTTTTGGTGCCCATTGTGCCAATTTTGCTATGCTGAATGATGTCGGTATTGGCAAGAAGTTGATATCTTGGCATTGTTGCCTTCTTGCGCTTTAGCGTTAATGATAGGCACACCGTTCGACACTCGTTGAGCATGAAATGTTCAATAATGTTGAGCAGGCGAAAAATGGATGCTCTCGCAATAAGAAGCATTGGATAGATTTGGTCACTTATGACCATTTCAGCATTGGATCAAGAAGGAGTCTTACATGAAGAAATCAACAACTGGCTTGCTAATCGGTTCTGCACTGGTAGTCGGCCTATCTGGTTGTGCTACTTCTGCTCAGCAGTCATCAGGCCAAGCGAGTGCTAGCAGCAATACTGGCAATAACTGGTACCAGCACCCAGCTATTTGTGGTTTAGCTGGCGGTCTGATTGGCGGCAGTATTGGCTACGCGACTAGTGGCAGTTCTGATGAAGAGAGTGGTGCTGCTACTGGTGCTGTTGCTGGTGCTGCTATCGGTGGTCTGCTGTGTGCTGATCGTACACCTGAGCCGGTTGCTGCTCAGTGCCCAAGCTACGGTGAAGTGCCTGCTGGTGTTGCTGTTGACGCTGAAGGCTGCCCGCTTGATTCTGATGGTGATGGCGTTCCAGATTACCGTGACCAGTGCCCAGGTACGCCTGCTGGCGTTGAAGTCGACGCCAATGGTTGCCCGCTAGATTCTGACAACGACGGTGTGCCAGATTACCGTGATCAGTGTCCGAACACCCCAGCAGGCGTTGAAGTTAACGCACTGGGTTGCCCAGAAAGCCTAGTGCTGCGTGATGTGAACTTCGAGTTTGATTCCGCTCAGCTGACAGGTCCTGCCCAACAAGTACTAAACGGTGTTGCTGAGCGTCTAGTTAGCAACCCTGACGTACGTGTTAGCATTGAGGGTCACACTGACTCACAAGGTTCTGCAGAGTACAACCAGCGCTTGTCACAAGAGCGCGCCCAGTCTGTTGCTAACTACCTGGCAAGCCGCGGTGTAAGTTCTAGCAATATGCGTGCAGTTGGTTTCGGTGAAGAGCGTCCTATCGCTTCTAACGACACCGACGAAGGTCGTGCTCAGAACCGTCGCGTTGAATTGGATGAGTGGAACTAAGTTCACTTATCTATTTTGGTTTGGCTAGCTGTTGATATTATTTAGCGAGCATAAGCCAAATAAAGAAACGGGAGGCTTCGGCCTCCCGTTTTTATTTGATAGTGCGATTAACTCTGGTAGTCTTGCCGCTGTTTTAGCTTTGATTTATCAAGTGCCCCTTAAGACCATTGATAGCGAAATGTGATCCTTGGTATGGATCACCACTGCGCTCAAGGAATCTGAATGCCTATTGTGACACTGCCTGATGGCAGTCAAAGAACGTTTGAAGCACCGCTAAGCATTATGCAGCTGGCAGAATCCATTGGCCCTGGTTTGGCTAAGGCCTGCATCGCTGGAAAGATTGATGGGGTGCTAGTCGATGCCGCCGATCTAATTGATCGAGATGTGCAAGTGGCTATTATTACCGCGCGAGATGAGGAAGGGCTGGAGATTATTCGCCACTCATGTGCACATTTAGTGGGCCATGCGGTAAAGCAGATGTATCCGGAAGCCAAAATGGCCATCGGGCCGGTTATTGATGATGGCTTCTATTACGATATTGAATTTGGCCAGCCTGTCTCACCTGAAGACCTTGAAGCCATTGAAGCTCGCATGCATTCATTGATTGAGCGTGAGTACGATGTGGTGCGCGAATATGTTAATCGCGACCAGGCTATGCTGACTTTTTTGCACCGTGATGAGCCTTACAAGCAGGAAATTATTCGTCAAATTCCCGACGATGCGACTATTCGACTTTATCATCACGAAGAATACACTGACATGTGTCGTGGGCCGCACGTGCCTAATACGCGGCATTTGAAAGCTTTTAAACTCACTAAATTAGCTGGCGCTTACTGGCGTGGCGATGCAGCTAATACCATGTTAACCCGTATTTACGGCACGGCATGGGGTGATAAAAAACAGCTCAAGGCTTATCTAAAGCGGCTTGAAGAAGCCGAGAAGCGTGATCATCGCAAGCTCGCGCGTAAGATGGACTTGTTCCATATTCAAGAAGAAGCGCCAGGCATGGTATTTTGGCATCCTAACGGCTGGACCATGTACCAAGCCTTAGAAGATTACATGCGCAATATCCAGCGCGAGCACGGTTACCAAGAGATCAAAACGCCTCAGGTAGTCGATCTGTCGTTATGGAAAAAATCTGGGCACTGGGGGCATTACAGTGAGTTAATGTTCACCACCGAGTCGGAGAAGCGCGAGTACGCTGTTAAACCAATGAATTGCCCCTGCCACGTGCAGGTGTTTAATCAAGGCTTAAAAAGTTATCGTGATCTGCCGTTGCGACTGGCTGAGTTTGGCAGCTGTCATCGTAATGAGCCTTCCGGCTCGCTGCATGGCCTAATGCGCGTGCGTGGTTTTACTCAAGATGATGCGCATATTTTTTGCACTGAAGGTCAGATTCAGGCTGAAGCGGAAGACTTTATCGCGCTCACTTTGCAAGTCTATAAAGCACTTGGGTTTGAAGATGTAGAGTTAAAGTTGTCGACACGCCCTGAGGATTTCCTCGGCGAAGCTGAAATGTGGGATCAAGCAGAACAGGGTTTAGAGGCTGCGTTGAATGCAACAGGCCTAGCTTGGGACTTGCAGCCGGGGGAGGGGGCATTTTATGGGCCTAAAATTGAATTTGCTCTGCGTGATTGCCTGAATCGCGTCTGGCAGTGTGGTACTCTACAGCTCGATTTTAATTTGCCAGGCCGTTTAGGGGCTCAGTATGTTGATGAAGATGGCGTACGCAAGACCCCAGTAATGCTTCACCGCGCTATTTTAGGCTCCTTCGAGCGTTTCTTGGGGATTCTAATTGAGCACTATGCCGGGGCTATGCCATTATGGCTGGCGCCGCAGCAGGCGGTAATCATGACAATCACTGATTCACAGCGTGTATATGCGCTGGAATTGGAGAAACGCCTGCAAAAAAGTGGTTTGCGTGTTAAAGCGGACTTGAGGAACGAGAAGATCGGCTTTAAAATCCGTGAGCATACGTTACAGAAAGTTCCTTACCTCCTTGTGGTGGGAGATAAGGAAGTTGAAGCTGACTCAGTGGCCGTGCGTACTCGTAGCGGCGAAAATCTTGGTATAATGACGGTCGAAGAATTCACTGAACGTCATACTGCTGAGAGAGCAGCCCTGGCGATATCGCCAACAGCCTAAGGAGACGGAGCGATCAAGCGAAGCAATCAGCGCGGGCGTCCAGCAGACAAACGCCCACCAATGAACGAGCGAATTGTTGAAGAAGAAGTACGCCTTATTGGTAGCGACGGTGAGCAGTTGGGTGTTGTACCCACCACCGAAGCACTTGAGCGTGCTGAATCCGAAAGCTTAGACCTCGTGCAAATTTCAAATGCCGATCCTATCGTCTGTAAGATTATGGATTATGGCAAGTTCGTTTTTGAGACCAAGAAGCAGAAAGCGGCTCAAAAGAAGAAGCAGAAGCAAATCCAGGTTAAGGAAGTTAAATTCCGTCCTGGCACCGACGAAGGCGATTATCAGGTCAAGCTTAAAAACCTGACACGCTTTTTAGAAGGTGGTGACAAGGGCAAAGTCACACTGCGCTTCCGTGGTCGTGAAATGGCGCACCAGGACATCGGTCGTAAGCTGATGGAAAGGATTGCGGCAGACCTGGAAGAGATCGGTTTGGTAGAGGCGTTCCCGAAAATGGAAGGTCGCCAGATGATCATGATTATTGCCCCGAAAAAGAAGTGATCCAACGGCGAAGTTAACGGGCCAGCGTGTAAGCGATGGTCGGCCCTGGGTTTTCTAAAAAATATCGAGCGGAGTATCCCTCATGCCGAAAATCAAAAGCAACAGTGGCGCTGCGAAACGCTTTAAAAAGACGGCTAATGGCTTTAAGCACAAGCAGTCTCACCGTAGCCACATCTTGACCAAGAAATCGACTAAGCGTAAGCGTCAATTGCGTGGAATGAAGCAGATTCACGCGTCTGATAAAGCGCTCATCCAGCGTATGCTGCCGAATCTATAATTCGGGTTTTCGTTTTTCTGAGTGCACAATTTTTTTGCCTCAGCCTTAAAGTCAGGAGTGTGTTATGACTCGAGTTAAACGTGGCGTAGTAGCGCGTCGTCGCCATAAAAAAGTATTGAAACTTGCCAAAGGTTACTACGGTGCCCGCTCGCGTGTTTTCCGCGTTGCCAAGCAAGCTGTTATTAAAGCAGGTCAGTATGCTTACCGTGACCGTCGCAATCGCAAGCGTCAGTTCCGTGCGCTGTGGATTCAGCGTATTAACGCCGGTGCACGCATCAATGGTATGTCTTACAGCCGCTTTGTAGGCGGTCTTAAGAAAGCCGGTATTGAAATCGACCGTAAAGTATTGGCCGATTTGGCAGTACACGAGAAGGCAGCATTTGCCGCCATCGTGGAAAAAGCCAAGGCTGCCCAATAAGGTAGTTTGCACAGGGCTTATGTCCGTGTAACGTACCTGAGGTCATTTCAGAGTGACCCATCCAGGGGAAGAGCAGCCGCTCTTCCCCTGTTTTTTTGTCACCTTCAACGTGCCACGCCATCTTTCGAGATGGATATCGCTTAATTCGGAGTGAAACGGATGGATCACCTTCCTACTCTGGTATCTGAGGCTCGCGACGCTATTCAGGCTGCGCAGAGTGTCGCCGCGCTAGATGAGTTACGAGTACGCTATTTAGGTAAGAAAGGTGAGGTAACTGCCTTGCTTAAAGGCTTGGGTAAGTTGTCTGCAGAAGAGCGACCTGCTGCGGGTGAGCGTATAAACCAAGCCAAGCAGACTCTGGCTGATGAAATTGAGGCTAAGCGGCAACAGCTTGAAGGGGCTGCGCTGAATGCTCGTTTGGCAGCTGAAAGTATTGATGTCACTTTGCCTGGACGTGGGCAATCCACGGGCGGCCTCCACCCGGTGACGCGTACGCTTGAGCGTATTGAAGGGCTGTTCACTCGCATTGGTTATGATGTGGCCATTGGGCCCGAAATTGAAGATGATTATCACAATTTCGAAGCCCTCAATATTCCAGCGCACCATCCTGCCCGTGGTATGGCTGATACCTTCTATTTTGATGCTACGCGCTTGCTACGTACCCACACGTCGCCAGTACAAGTACGCACCATGAAAAGTAGCGAACCGCCGATTCGGATTGTTTGCCCAGGGCGTGTATATCGTAGCGATTCAGACCTGACCCACACCCCCATGTTCCATCAAGTGGAAGGGTTGTTGGTTGATGAGGATATTAGTTTTGCTGACCTGAAAGGAACGATTGAAGATTTCTTGCAGGCATTCTTTGAACGCGATGATCTATCCGTTCGTTTCCGTCCCTCTTACTTCCCATTCACTGAGCCTTCTGCCGAGGTGGATATTCAGTGTGTGATGTGTAGTGGGGCGGGCTGTCGCGTTTGTTCCCATAGTGGCTGGCTGGAAGTGATGGGTTGCGGCATGGTTCACCCCGAAGTATTCCGTCACTCCGGTATTGATTCGGAGCGCTATACCGGTTTTGCTTTTGGGATGGGAGCGGAGCGCTTGGCGATGCTGCGCTATGGCGTTAATGATTTGCGTCTGTTTTTTGAAAACGATCTGCGTTTTTTACGCCAATTCGCTTAAGACCGCCGCCAGATACAGGATCAACCATGAAATTTTCAGAACAGTGGCTGCGCGAGTGGGTATCACCGCAGCTTGATACGCAGGCGATTGCCGATCAGATCACCATGGCCGGTTTGGAAGTCGATGCTGTCGAAGCGGTGGCGGCGGCGTTTAGTGGTGTCGTGGTGGCGGAGGTGCTGAGTAAAGAGAAGCATCCTGACGCAGACAAGCTCAATGTATGTACCGTTAATGATGGTAGTGGCGACCCTGTTAAGGTCGTCTGTGGTGCGTCAAACGTTGAGGTAGGACAAAAAATACCCTTTGCCCAGGTGGGTGGAGTATTGCCCGGCGATTTTAAAATTAAAAAAGCCAAATTACGCGGTGTCGAGTCCCGCGGTATGATTTGTTCCGCGTCTGAGCTCGGTCTCGAAGAAGGGGTATCGCCCGGTATTATGGTGCTGCCTAACTCCACGACGATCGGCGTCGATTTTCGAGAATTCATGAACCTGAATGACATGACCATCGAAGTCGATTTGACGCCTAATCGTGGTGATTGCTTGAGCATTAAGGGGTTAGCACGAGAAGTTGGGGTGCTTAACCGTTTGCCAGTGACCGAGCCTGACATACAAGCAGTCGTCGCTGAGATCGATGACACCTTTGCCATCACTCTTGATGCGTCGCAGCAGTGTCCGCGCTACATGGGTCGAATCATTAAAGGGGTCAATGTTAAGGCTGACACGCCGCTGTGGATGGTAGAGCGTCTGCGTCGAAGCGGTGTTCGCTCAATTGACCCTGTGGTAGATGTCACCAATTATGTAATGCTGGAGCTAGGTCAGCCACTGCACGCCTTTGACCGTGACAACCTAGATGGTGGCATGGTAATTCGTCTGGCGAAGCCGGGTGAGCGTTTAACATTGCTGGATGGTAGCGATATTGCCTTGCGCCCAGAGACGCTTGTTATTGCTGATCATAAAGGTCCGCTGGCGATGGCCGGGATTATGGGTGGCGAAAATTCAGGTGTGAATGCAAATACGCAGACCATCTTCCTTGAATCTGCCTATTTTACTCCCCTGGCGATTGCTGGTCAGGCGCGTTCTTACGGACTGCACACTGATGCGTCCCATCGTTTTGAGCGTGGCGTTGACCCGGCGTTAACGCCGGCTGCCGTTGAGCGAGCTACGCAGCTGTTGATTGAAATTTGCGGTGGTCAGGCCGGACCGGTTGTTGAAGCGCTTAGTGGCGTCGATATGCCTGAAAAGCGTGCCATAGTGTTGCGCAGTGCTCGCTTGGAAAAAGCGTTATCCAAATCGCTTGAAGCAGCTGATGTCACCGATATTTTGCAGCGCTTAGGGCTTGATGTCAGCGTGCAAGAGGATGGCTGGAAAGTCATTGCGCCCAGCTGGCGTTTTGATCTATCGATTGAAGAAGACCTGATCGAAGAAGTGGCACGCGTCCACGGCTATAATAATTTGCCGGTGCGTCGTCCTGCGGCGCGACTGGCGCTGCGTTCGGCGGATGAGGCGAAGCTTACCCAGGCTCGTCTGCGGCGTCAGATGGTTGCGCGTGGTTTCCAAGAGGCGATTACCTACAGCTTTGTTGCCCCCGAGCTCCAGGCGGCGATTTTGCCAGACGCAGTGACACCCGTGCTCGCTAACCCTATCTCAGCTGATTTGTCGGTGATGCGGGCAAGTTTGTTCCCAGGCTTGGTGCGCGCCATGGAGTACAACCTTAACCGTCAGCAGACCCGCGTGCGGTTATTTGAAACCGGACTAGTATTTAACGGTGAGCTGGACGCTTTATCGCAAGTACCAATGCTGGGGGCTCTTGTATGCGGGGGGCGAGAAACCGAAGGCTGGACTGGGGCTAAAGAGCGCGTCGACTTTTACGATTTGAAAGGCGATCTTGAAAGCATTCTCGCGATGGGAGGAGATGTTGATGCATGGCGTTTTGAGCCTGCCGAGCACCCAGCGCTACATCCTGGTCAGAGTGCTCAACTGTTACATAACGGAGAGCCAGCAGGTTGGATAGGTACGATGCATCCTCAGGTGCGCGCAACGCTTGGCCTAAAGATGGATGCGGTATTGTTTGAGGTGCGTCTGGACGCTCTTACTCAAGGCCTAATACCCGCTTTCGCGCCACTTTCGCGTTTTCCTGAAGTGCGTCGTGATCTGGCATTTATACTCAATGATGCCACCCCCGTGCAGGCGTTATTAGATTGCGCCAAACAGCAAGCGGGAGAATATCTGCAAGATATTAAACTTTTTGATGTATATGCAGGTAAAGGCGTCGCAGAAGGATGCAAGAGTATCGCTTTGGGCTTGACCTGGCAGCATCCATCGCGCACGCTAAACGATGAAGAAATCAATCAGTTGGTCGATTCAATCGTGACACAGGTGCGTGTCAAGCTGGATGCTGAGCTGCGCGGCTAATAAGTAGCTAAGAGAGTACTTGGGCCACGCCACGTTGCTTATCACGTTCTTGGCAATGCGTTTGCTACTATGAGTTTGCTGCAAGGAGAGCCTTATGGGTGCGTTGACCAAAGCAGAGCTGGCTGAACATTTACATGCTGAGCTAGCCCTGTCCAAGCGAGAAGCGAAAGCCATGGTCGAAGCTTTTTTTGAAGAGATTCGAGCCTGCTTACGTGAAAATGAACAGGTAAAGTTATCAGGATTTGGTAATTTTGATCTGCGTGATAAGCGCGAGCGTCCAGGACGAAACCCTAAAACGGGTGAGGAAATTCCTATTTCCGCCCGGCGTGTGGTGACATTTCGTCCTGGGCAAAAGCTTAAACAGCAAGTAGAGCATTACGTAGGTGGAGAGTAGCGCTTCTTTAGAGCTACTTTGCGCCACGGCTCATCCAATACACGGTGAGGCAAGCGACATAGGGCCAGTTAGGCTTCAAAGCGCAAGCACCTGGGTTATCTATACCTAGAGTATCAGTACATAGAAGGAGGGCCTTTTCAGGCGCTCCTTTTTTTTGCAAGTATGACTGCTATTAACCAATACCCTTGCTGGCAATAGTGTTCCCAAGCTGCTAAATGTTGCCGCCTTCAATCAACCAGGTAATCACGACTTTAATGACGTAACCCAGCATGCCTGCGCCTAATACAACAAACAGCATGATGGTGCCAAACTTCCCAGCATTAGATTTCTTAGCTAGGTCCCAGATAATAAAACACATAAACACGATTAAGCCGCCAATCATCAGCGGGGTTATCCAGGCCTCGAAGGTTTGCTGCATAGTCACTCCTCTTGATTGTCCCTCCATCCCCTTTCGTTTTCATCAACCGCTGGGGTGGCATGTGCCATTCTAACCAGTCATGTTAATATTTGAGCAAATTCATCGGGTATTTGTCGACTTAACGGTTGGCACTGTGACACTTTGACAGGGGAGTGACGATGCCAAAGCTGAATATTTTGGTGGGTACGATGTACGGTGGTGCGTTAGATGTGGCAGAGCAGGTCAAGCCGCTGTTTGAAAGCGCTGGTTATACGGTAGCCATTCATGAGCAGCCCGCCGTGGCTGATATGACGGAAAGTGAGGCTGACCTGACGCTATTTTGTGTGTCGACTACAGGAAGCGGTGATTTTCCCGGTAATTTTGTGCCGTTCGTACGCCATTTGCGTGATCAAAGCCCGTCGTTGGTCTCTTTGCGTTATGGCCTTATAGCGCTTGGGGATAGCTCATACGGTGATACTTTTTGTGGAGCGGGTAGGGCGCTAGACGCACTGCTTGAAGATCATGGTGCAATGCGTTTGGGTGAGCGTTTAGAAATCGATGCTATGGAAACCTTTATGGCCGACGATGCGGCTATCCCTTGGGTGGAAGAGTGGATTGTTACCCAGCGGCTAGAGGTGAACTAACAGATGCAGCGTGCCCCTTATTCACCTCAGCGCATCAGCGTTGCGCTGGGTTTATGCTTAGTGATGCTGGCCGCACTGCCTCGCTATTTGGCTGGTGGACATGAAACTCGCCAGACACTCATTATTATTGCTTTGGTCTTGGTGGCTTCAGCTGCCTTCGTGCAGTGGCGTATGCTGTCGGTGGCCGCGCGTCAAAAACTGCCAAGTTTGCTAAAGCGTCTTGTCATGATGATGCTGCTCGGGATGATGGGGATGGGTATATGGCATGCCTTGTTTACCGAATGGATCAGTTGGCAGGTATTTATTTCTCATGGGGCGACGCTTGGATTACTGTTGCACGCTCTGAGCCTTTGGTGGGTGAATGAGCATCAAACAGGCTAGCTTTTGAAGGCAAGGGTTGAAAAACTCGCTGCATGACGAACAACGCAGTAGAATGGTGGTAATGGCGCAATTGGGGCTAATAATGATGTTAAATAACCCTTGAAGTACTTAATTACTCGCTTATTCCCTTGTTTTTAAAATTACATGCCCCCATGTTGCGAGCATGGCGCTTGCCACCTTGCGCCAGGGTTCTTAAAATTGCCCCTTAATCTTATTACATGCAATCAACACAACGCCCAGCCGTTAGAGGACAATTCATGCAAGTTTCTGTCGAGACGACCTCCCAGATCGAACGCCGTATCACTATCCAAGTGCCGGCTGCCGAAATTGACGAGGCCGTTAGTGCTCGCTTGAAAGACACCGCGAAGAACGTTCGCTTGAATGGTTTTCGCCAAGGCCGGGTGCCGATGGCAGTCGTACGTCAGCGCTACGGCCAGGATGCACGCAATGAAGTAGTTGGCGAAGTGATGCGTGAGCGCTATGTGCGCGCCATTACAGATGAGGGTTTAAACCCTGCTGGCTTCCCAAAGATTGAGCCGTCAGTCAATGAGTCGGGTAAAGATCTTGAGTTTGTAGCGGTCATGGAAATCTACCCAGAGGTAGAACTCGCGTCTATCGAAGGGACTGAAATTGAGCGCCCCGTCGTGACTGTAAGCGATGCTGATGTTGATGAGATGATTGATACGCTGCGCAAGCAGAACGCTGGCTGGGAAGAAGTAGATGCCGCGGCCGCTGATGGTGATCAGGTCACTATTGACTTCCAGGGTTTCATCGGTGATGAGCCGTTTGAAGGTGGAAGTGCGGAAGGCCACTCACTGGTAATTGGCTCCAACAGTTTTATACCAGGCTTTGAAGCCCAGTTAATCGGTGCCAAAGCGGGTGAAGAAAAAAGCATTCAAGTCACGTTCCCTGCTGACTATCAGGCTGAGCATTTAGCCGGCAAAGAAGCGACGTTTAAAGTGACGCTTCATAAAGTTAGCAGCCAGAAACTGCCGGAAGTTGACGCCGAGTTTATCGAGCGTTTTGGCGTTGAAGACGGCGATCAGGAAAAATTCCGCGCTGAAATCAAAAAGAACATGACTCGTGAAGCGTCGCAAGCAGTTGATAACCGTGTCAAACAGCAAGTGCTGGATGCGCTGAAGAAGGTCAATGAAATTCCTGTGCCTAGCGCCTTGGTACAGCAAGAAACAGATGGCATGAAGCGCCAGGCAGCGCAGCAGTTTGGCCTAGGTGAAGATTTTGATGTCAGCCAGTTGCCTAATGAGCTGTTTGAAGAGCAAGCTAAAGGCCGTGTTCAAGTCGGCTTGTTACTTGCTGAGGTAATCAAGGCTAACGAAATTGACGCCGATGATGATGCCATTAAAGCAAAAGTAACTGAGTTGGCTGAACAGTATCAGGACCCTGCAGAAGTAGTTAGCTACTACATGGGTAATGAACAGCTGAAAACCCAGGTGAAATCTGCCATTCTCGAAGAGAAAGCAGTTGCTAAGTTGCTTGAGCAAACGAACATTAAAGACGTTGAAATGTCTTATCAGCAAGCCCTTGCCGCTGCACAAAAGCAAGCCGAGCAAGATGAGGGTGCTGAAGAAGGCGATAAAGCCAACGCCTAACACCCTGGAACGTGGCGCACCTAGCATCGGTGCGCTTTTCCCTTTCCGGACGCAAGGAATCACCTGAATGAGTGAGTTTGATATTCAAAACGCCGGCGGTTTAGTACCCATGGTGGTTGAGCAGAGCGCCAAAGGGGAAAGAGCTTACGACATTTATTCACGCCTGTTGAAAGAGCGCGTAATCTTCTTGGTAGGGCCTGTTGAAGACTACATGGCCAACCTGGTCGTTGCGCAACTGTTGTTCCTGGAGTCGGAAAATCCAGACAAAGATATTCATTTATATATCAACTCGCCAGGTGGTTCTGTCACTGCTGGCATGTCGATTTACGACACCATGCAGTTTGTTAAGCCGGATGTGTCGACCGTTTGTATTGGTCAAGCGGCTAGCATGGGCGCGCTGCTATTGACCGCTGGAGCTGCAGGCAAGCGCTACTGCCTTCCCAACTCACGCGTCATGATTCATCAGCCGCTGGGTGGTTATCAGGGCCAAGCGTCTGATATTGAAATACACACCCGTGAAATTCTCGGTATTCGTGAGAAGCTGAATCAAATTCTTGCCCATCATACGGGTCAAGATATTGAAACTGTTTCGCGTGACACAGATCGAGATAATTTCATGAGCGCCAATAGAGCCAAAGAGTATGGCTTGATTGATGCAGTGCTGGATAAGCGGCCTACATCCTGATAGCGTGATAGGATTCTGCTTTTCTAACGAGCTTTTCCGGCGGCGTAAGCCGCCGAAGTGATAGAGGTATGCGAATGGCCGACGGCAAAGGCAAGGACGAAGGTGGCAAGCTGCTCTACTGCTCGTTTTGCGGTAAAAACCAAAACGAAGTACGTAAGCTAATTGCGGGCCCGTCCGTTTATATCTGCGATGAGTGTGTCGACTTGTGTAATGACATCATTCGCGAGGAAGTTCTCGAAGCCGATGCCGAGAGCGACGAGGAGCGTTTACCAACGCCTCGCGAAATACGTCATACCCTGGATGATTACGTCATTGGGCAAGATCGCGCCAAAATGGTGCTTTCTGTAGCGGTGTATAACCACTACAAACGCTTGAAAACAGATGTACGCGATGGCGATGTTGAACTGGGTAAATCCAATATTCTGCTAATTGGCCCCACCGGTAGTGGTAAAACACTATTGGCGGAAACAATGGCACGGTTGTTGAATGTTCCTTTTACCATTGCAGATGCAACGACGCTAACCGAAGCGGGTTATGTCGGTGAAGATGTAGAAAACATTATTCAAAAGCTGTTGCAGAAGTGTGATTACGATGTCGAGAAAGCAGAACGCGGCATCGTCTATATCGATGAAATCGATAAAATTTCACGCAAATCTGACAATCCATCGATCACGCGTGATGTTTCGGGTGAAGGCGTTCAACAAGCGTTATTGAAGCTTATTGAAGGCACCACAGCATCAGTACCGCCTCAAGGTGGTCGTAAGCATCCTCAGCAAGAGTTTGTGCAAGTTAATACGGGTAATATTCTGTTTATTGTCGGTGGTGCTTTTGCAGGCCTTGATAAAGTTATCCGTGACCGCGCTGAGAAAGGTGGCATTGGTTTCAATGCGGCAGTGAAAAGTAAAGAGTCTTCGCGTGGCATAGGTGCGCTTTTGGCTGACGTCGAACCTGATGATCTGGTCAAATTTGGCTTGATTCCAGAATTTGTCGGACGTCTACCGATTATTGCCACGCTGATGGAGCTCACCGAAGATGCGTTGGTGCAGATTCTGACAGAGCCGAAAAACTCGCTTGTCAAACAGTACGCTAAGCTGTTTGAAATGGAAGATGTCGCGCTTGAGTTCACCGATGAAGCGCTGCGCGCAGTGGCTGAAAAGGCCATGGAACGTAAGACAGGTGCCCGCGGTTTACGCTCTATTCTAGAGTCGGTACTGCTTGATACCATGTACGAAATTCCCTCGCTGGAAGGTGTCAGTAAAGTGGTTATTGATGCCTCGGTCATTGCTGGTGAGAGCGAACCTTTGTTGGTTTACTCTCAGCAGGAAGAAGCGCGTGTCGACGGTACTGATGGTTAATGGTTAGTCGAGCACCGCGGCCCAGATTCAACCGCTTGCGCTAAATCAAGGGGTCGCCTAGGCGGCCCCTTGTTATTGTGGAAAGTGGTTGCAGCGTCTAGTGTGAAGCCCAGATGTAAGCATATCTAGTTCATGAAGTTGTTACTGCGTAGCCCAATCAATGCTTATATGTCTATTGAAAGCGTATTGACGACTGTGCAGTACTTTTCCAAGTACTCTTTGTAAGTACTCATCCGATTTGTCGAGGATCGTCTGCGATGCAGCAGAACGCCGAACAGACACAATGTCTACCCCTTTTACCGTTGCGCGATGTCGTTGTTTATCCGCAAATGGTTATCCCTCTTTTTGTAGGTCGTGAAAAGTCCATCCAGGCGCTCGAAGCGGCGATGGAGGCTGATAAGCGTGTGTTGCTGGTGGCTCAGCGCGAAGCTTCTCAGGATGAGCCAGATAACGCAGACCTTTATTCAATGGGTACCGTGGCCGATATCATGCAGCTGCTTAAACTGCCCGATGGCACGGTTAAAGTGCTTATCGAGGGTAATTTTCGAGCGGATGTGCTGAGTGTTGAAGAGAACGCCGCAGGTTATACCCAGGCTTATTTAACGCCGCGTGAAAGTGAGCCTCTCACCAGTCGCGAGCAAGAAGCACTGGTCCGCGTACTGCTTAATCAGTTTGAGCAGTACGTCAAGCTGTCTAAAAAAGTCCCCAACGAAGTGCTTAATTCGTTATCAGGGATTGAAGACCCGAGCCGTCTGGTGGATACCATTTGTGCTCACTTGTCGCTCAAAATTGGCGATAAGCAAGAGCTGCTAGAGATGGATCGTGTGCGTGATCGCATTGAGCATCTAATGGCGCTGATCGAATCTGAGATCGATTTGCTTCAGGTTGAGAAGCGTATCCGCTCGCGTGTCAAAGAGCAGATGGAGAAGACTCAGCGCGAGTACTACCTCAATGAGCAGATGAAGGCTATCCAGAAAGAGATGGGTGAACTGGATAACGTGCCCAATGAGGCGGACAAGTATGAGCTGGCGATTAAAGAGTCGGGCATGCCTAAAGAGGCGTCTGACAAAGCCACTCAAGAGCTCAATAAGCTTAAAATGATGGCCTCTAACTCTGCAGAAGCTACTGTGGTGCGCTCCTACCTGGATTGGTTGGTTGCCGTGCCGTGGAAAAAACGCACACGGGTCAAGCATGACCTTATTAAAGCGCAGCAGGTGCTCGATGAAGACCACTACGGCCTAGAAGAGGTTAAAGCGCGGATCCTTGAGTATCTTGCTGTACAAACCCGTGTGCGTAAGATGAAAGGCCCTGTGCTGTGTTTGGTGGGGCCGCCTGGGGTAGGCAAAACGTCGCTTGGCCAATCCATCGCTCGTGCCACCAATCGCAAATATGTGCGTTTGGCATTGGGTGGTGTACGTGATGAATCTGAAATCCGTGGTCACCGTCGCACCTATATAGGTTCACTGCCGGGTAAAATGATCCAGCGGATGAGTCGCGCTGGCGTTAAAAATCCGCTGTTTCTGTTAGATGAAGTCGATAAATTAGGCATGGATCATCGCGGCGATCCCGCTTCTGCGTTGCTGGAAGTGCTTGACCCTGAACAGAACAATAGCTTTAGCGATCACTATCTTGAACTTGATTATGATCTATCAGAGACGCTATTCATCTGTACTGCTAATTCGATGAATATCCCCAGCGCCTTGCTGGATCGTATGGAAATTATTCGTCTCCCGGGTTATACCGAAGATGAAAAATTGGCTATCGCTAAGCGTTATTTGTTGCCTAAGCAGCTAACAGCCAACGGCTTGAAAGGCGACGAGTTAACGCTGGAAGACAGCGCTCTTTTAGAGCTTATTCGCTATTACACCCGAGAAGCAGGTGTGCGTGAATTAGAGCGCCAGATTGCTAAAGTGTCGCGCAAGGTGCTGCGTGAACGCCTTGAAAAAGAGCGTGACCCTAAAGCCAATCAAGATGGTCAGAGCTTAACTGCTGAGCAAATTGAACACTATGCGGGAGTGCGTCGCTACAGCTACGGCTTAGCAGAGCAGGATGACCAGATTGGCCGCGTAACAGGGCTGGCTTGGACATCAGTAGGTGGCGAATTGCTTAATATTGAATCGGTGGTAACGCCTGGAAAAGGGCGAATTAACAAGACCGGTTCGCTTGGCGATGTTATGAAAGAGTCGGTTAGCGCTGCCCAAACGGTGGTACGTGCCAGGGCTCAGGAGTATGGAATTGATCCAGAGCGGTTCGAGAAAGAGGATCTACATATTCATGTGCCTGAGGGTGCAACACCTAAAGATGGGCCCAGTGCGGGCATTGCCATGGTGACGGCAATCGTTTCTGCTTACACGCAGCGTCCAGTTCGCTGTGATGTGGCAATGACTGGTGAAGTCAATCTTCGCGGTGAAGTGTTGCCAATTGGCGGGTTGAAGGAGAAATTGCTGGCAGCGCGCCGCGGTGGTATAAAGACAGTTCTAATTCCTGAAGAAAACCGTCGTGATCTCAAGGAAGTACCGGACAATATCAAAGATGCACTTGATATTCGTCCCGTACGTTGGATAGATGATGTTTTAGCCGTTGCGTTAGCAGAAAGAGTAGAGGAAGGTGCGCCATTAAAAAGCACCGAAACATCGTTTGGCAATACTGCAGTTGTTAGTACTCATTAAGCTGTTAAATCCCTCTTTGGGTTTTAATTTCACTTAATATTATGGCCCGTTGCTACACGTGGCGGGTCTCTCGAGGTATGGTTGCTTGACAGATGTTTCAAGGCATTGCTATAAAACGCAGCTATGCTTTGATCGTCGTACCCATCGGTGACCATGCCGTTCAGAGCCATTTTTTTGAAACAGTTAAGGGGTGAAGAGTGAATAAGTCCGAGCTGATTGAAGCCATTGCCGCGTCTGCTGATATTCCTAAAGCAGCGGCAACCCGAGCATTGGATGCCATGGTGGAGTCTGTCACCGATAGCCTTAAGAAGGGTGAAAGCGTATCACTGGTGGGCTTTGGTACCTTCGCGATCAAAGAGCGTGCCGCTCGTACTGGCCGCAACCCGCAAACTGGTCAGCCTATCCAGATCAGTGCTGCAAAAGTACCTAGTTTCAAAGCAGGTAAAGCGCTGAAAGACGCCGTCAACTAATTTGCCCGCGTTTGCTGTAACCTAATGGGCGCATCGCATTAGCGATGCGCCCATGTTATTTTCTGGCCCCCCTATTTGTTAGGATATGGTGGGTCAATGTGTTTGGCTGTGACTATCTGAGGCTAGCATGCTGCAAAGTATTCGAGATGGCTCCAGGAGCTGGGGTGCCAAAATTATTATCGGTGTTATGGTTGCGGCCATGGCGCTTTTCGGGATTGAGTCACTGTTTGGGCTCTTTGGCAGCGATCCGAACGAAGTGGCGAGTGTTAATGGCCAGCCCATTATGCGTCAGCAGGTTGAGCTTGAAGTACAGCGTGCACTGCGTTCAGGCCAAGTGCCGCCAGAGCAAGAGCGTGCGCTACGCAACGATATGCTCGATCAGCTAATTACGGCGCAACTGCTTTCTCAGTACGCTGAAGATGGCGGTTTTTCGGTGTCTGATGATCAGTTGGATCAGATGATTGTCAGTCTGCCAGAATTTCACGATCAAGATGGCCGCTTCTCTGCTGACGTTTTTCGCAACCGCTTAGCGGGTGCAGGCTATACGCCGATGTCTTTCCGTGAAGAGTTGCGTGTTGATATTCAGCGTCAACATCTTCAGCAAGGTTTAGCGTTCAGCGATTTCAGCCTGCCCAGTGAACAAGAGCGTTTAGCCTCTCTCCAGCGTCAGGAGCGTAGCTTCCGTTACGTAGTGCTTGATGGTGGTGATGTAGACGCTGAATTGGCCATTAGCGAAGAAGATCTTCAAGCTTACTACGAGGCAAACCAGGAGCGCTATGAGCGTCCTGAGCAAGTCCGCGTGGAGTATGTCTTGATTGATCGCCAAACGATGGCACAAGAGCAAGATATTGATGAAGATGTGTTGCGCGATGCATGGCGTGAGCAAAATCGTGATGCTGATCGTCGTGTTTCCCATATCATGGTGACATTTGGTAATGATCGCTCTCGTGAAGAGGCCCAAGAATTGGCAGCATCCGCTCGCGAAGCGCTTGATGAAGGCGAGTCTTTTGCTGATACAGCGCTACGCTACTCTGACGATACGGCCAGTGCAGAAGAGGGCGGTGATCTGGGTGTCATCAGTCGAGGCTTCTTTGGTGACACCTTTGATGATGCGGCGTTTGGCCTAGAAGAAGGCGATATTTCTCAAGTAGTCGAGCTGGATGGTGCTTTTCATATTATCCAAGTCACCGACATTCGTGGTCCTACCTTTGAAGAGCAGCGCGATCAGTTGCAGCGCGAGGTTGCGCTTCGTGGCATCGATAGTGAATTTAATCAGCGCGTGCAGCAGCTAATCGATGAAAGCTTCGCTGCTGAAGATTTACAAAGTGTCGCTGATGAAATTGGCTTAACGCTGCGTGAGAGCGATTGGCTCGCTCGAGATGACACAGCTGAAGGCGTATTGTCCGAGCCTGGCGTGATTGCAGAAGCGTTCAGTGACGATGTATTAGTTGAAGGTTACAACAGCGAGGTTATTGAGCTTGACCAGGATCGTCGTCTAGTACTTAGGGTTGCCGAACGTCGGGAAGCGACGTTACTTTCGCTTGATGACGTGCGTGAGGAAGTCGAGATTTCCGTAGCTGCATTGCAGCAGCAGGAAGCACTGCGGGAAGAGGCACAGTCGCTGATCGCGGAGCTGCGAAGTGGCGAGGGCGAGGGCGACATTAATTGGCTCGAAGCAAATGGCGTCAGTCGTCAATCTGATACTACCGTGCCACAGATGATTGTTCAGGAAGCTTTCCGCATGCCGCGCCCTGAAGAGGGTGAGAGCGTCTATCGTGCCGTTGAGCTGCCGCAAGGTGTCGCTTTAGTCGCGCTAGATAGCGTCACCGACGGTGAAGTCGACGAGCAAATGGAAACGTTTGTGTCGCAGATGGCTGAGCAACTGCGTGCGCAATCGGTGCTGCAGGGGTTAATTGAGGATCTCTACAGCGATGCTGATATTGAGCGTTAAGGTTAGCTTGTCAGTCAGTTAAAGCCGCTAGTTAAAGCTTGTTTGGTGGCAAAGAAAAAGCCGATCACAATGATCGGCTTTTTTAGTGATGAATAATCGGTTAAGGATTAGGTGGCTGAGTTAAGGCAAACTGACGCAACCTTGGAGCCGTATGGTCAGAGCGTTCGATGACAATGTCCCAGCCGTGCTGGGCATCCCAATCACCTAGTACGTAACGCTTGGCCGGCACGTCCTCAACGGTCAAGTCATGTACTTTTGGGCGGTGGGTGTGGCCGTGAATCATCGTTGTCAAACCATGACGCTCCATCATCCTCACCACCTCTTGCTGGGTGACATCCATAATCGCTTCTGCTTTATTGGCATTGGCTTCGCCTGATTGGGCGCGCAAGCTTTGCGCAAGGGCTACACGCTGTTCCAAAGGCATGGCAAGCATTTGTGCCTGCCACTCTGGGTTGCGTGACTGTTGGCGAAACGCCATATAAGCCTCATCTTGAGTGCACATACTGTCGCCGTGCAATAGCACAACGGGCACACCCTGAATCTCAACTTCCTCAACATCAGGTAGAAGAAATGCCTGACAAGCGGTGATAAAGCGTTCACCGAGCAGAAAGTCGCGATTGCCGTGCATCAAGTAAACAGCAGTGCCATCGCTGCTGAGCCTGCGCAGATGGCGAATGACCTCTTGGGCAACGCCGCAAAGTGGATGGGTATTGGCGTCAAGCAGATCATCGCCAATCCAGGCGTCAAAAAGATCACCAAGAATATAGAGCGCGTCTGCTCCAGGAGCAGTGTGCTCTAAATAGCGGTAAAACCCCTGATTAATCTCAGGGGTATCGCTACTTAGATGCAGGTCGGCAACAAGCAGTGTGCGCATAAAGCTCCCTAGGTTATTCCGCTTCCTTTACGTAAGCGCGCTCAATGATGACATCTTCTGCCGGAACATCAGCGTGCATGCCACGGCGAGTGGTAGTGACGTTTTTAATCGTATTCACAACGTCCATGCCATCAACGACTTCTCCAAATACTGCGTAGCCCCAGCCTTGTAGGCTTTTACCGCTATGATCTAGAAAGCTATTGTCGCCCACATTAATAAAAAACTGTGCAGTCGCAGAGTGTGGGTCCTGTGTGCGAGCCATCGCCAGCGTGCCGATGGTGTTTTTTAAGCCATTGTCAGCTTCGTTATCGATGGGGTCACGGGTCGGCTTTTGCTCAAAATCTTTATCAAAGCCGCCGCCTTGAACCATAAAGCCATCAATTACCCGGTGAAACAGGGTGCCGTCATAAAATCCGTCGCGAACATACTGCTCAAAATTCGCCGCGCTAATCGGCGCTTTTTCGTGGTTAAGAGCGATGGTGATGTCACCGTGGTTCGTCTGTAATACGATCATTGATAAATTCCTGTTCAATAAAGGCGTTCGCCTTGGCGCTGTGCATCGGCGTCACGTTATAATAGCTGTTTTGTCCTGCACCGCGAAGGGCCATAGGGGTATCCTAGGTCTACACGGCTCAGCACGCCATCCACCACGAGGTAATTAACACCACCATGACCAACGAGACCACCCCAGCGCCGAACTTCATTCGTAACCAAGTACGCGACGAGATCGAGGGCGGCCAGGTCACTAAAATCGTGACACGCTTCCCCCCGGAACCTAACGGCTTTTTACATATCGGCCATGCAAAGTCGATCTGTCTAAATTTCGGGTTGGCGGAGCAGATGGGTGGCGAGTGTCATCTACGCTTCGATGACACCAACCCTGCCAAAGAAGAACAGGCATACATCGATGCGATCAAAGAAGATGTCAGCTGGCTGGGCTTTGAGTGGGCCGGGCCTGTGCGTTTCGCCTCTGACTACTTTGACCAGCTCTACGCTTGGGCGCAGCACCTGATTCGTGAAAGCAAGGCTTACGTTGATGACCTTTCACCGGATGAGATTCGTGAGTATCGCGGTACTTTGACGGCACCGGGTAAAGCCAGCCCCTACCGCGAGCGCAGTGTGGATGAAAACCTCGATCTGCTTGAGCGTATGCGTAAGGGCGAGTTTGGTGAAAGTGAAAAAGTGCTGCGCGCTAAAATTGATATGGCCTCACCCAATATCAATTTACGCGATCCTATTCTTTACCGTATCCGTCACGCAAGTCACCACCAAACCGGGGATAAGTGGAAAATTTATCCCTCTTACGACTTTACCCATGGCCAGTCGGATGCCATTGAAGGCATTACGCATTCAATTTGCACGCTTGAATTTGAAGATCACCGCCCGCTTTACGAGTGGTTCCTGAATAATTTACCGGTACCTGCAAAGCCGCGTCAGATTGAGTTCGCACGTTTGAACCTCGATTACACCCTGACTTCCAAGCGCAAACTTAAGCTACTGGTTGATGAAAAAATTGTCGATGGCTGGGATGACCCGCGTATGCCAACTATTTCGGGTATGCGCCGCCGCGGCTACACGCCGGCCTCTATTCGTAAATTCTGCGAAATGATAGGCGTTACCCGCGCTGACGGTGGCTTGGTTGATATCGCCATGTTGACCCATGCTATCCGTTCGGATCTTGAAGATAACGCCCCGCGGGCCATGTGCGTGTTAAACCCGCTGAAAGTCGTGTTAACCAATGTGCCGGAAGATCACGAAGAAATTTACGACGTACCGGGTCATCCCGCCCGTGAAGATATGACCATGCGTAAAGTGCCATTCACTCGCGAGCTCTTCATCGATCAAGAAGATTTCATGGAAGATGCTCCCAAAAAGTTTTTCCGCTTGGCACCAGGTAAAGAAGTACGCCTGCGCAATAGCTACGTGATCCGCTGTGACGAGGTGATTAAAGACGCCTCAGGAGAAATCAGCGAGCTGCACTGCTCGGTGGATTTCGATACCCTGGGAAAAAATCCCGAAGGGCGTAAGGTGAAAGGCGTTATTCACTGGGTAAGTGCTACCCATGGCGTGCCTATGGAAGTGCGTCTTTACGACAACCTGTTTACCGTTGAGCAACCCGATCGCGATAAAGAAGCGGATTTCCTTGAGCACCTTAATCCAGAGTCGCTAATCGTATGCCAGGCGATCGGTGAACCCAGCCTTGCCGAGGCGCTACCTGAGTCACGCTTTCAGTTTGAGCGCGTCGGCTATTTCTGCGCGGATCGTCATGATTCAACGCCAGAGCATTTGGTGTTTAACCGGACCGTGGGTTTGAAAGATAGCTGGGCGAAAATCAAACAGAAGGGTTAAGGAAAACGTCATATGCATATTTATAATACGCTGACGCGTCGCAAAGAACCTTTCACCCCGCTGGTCGCGGGAAAAGTGAGCATGTATGTCTGCGGCATGACGGTGTATGACTACTGTCACCTTGGGCACGCCCGCGTTATGGTCGCCTTTGATGTGATCACGCGCTATCTGCGTGAACGCGGCTACGACGTTAACTACGTGCGCAACATCACTGATATCGACGATAAAATTCTCAAGCGCGCCGACGAGAATGGCGAGAGCTTCACCGCGCTGACTGAGCGCATGATCGCCGCCATGCATGAGGATGAGGCGCGATTGTTTGTTTTGCCGCCAAGCCATGAGCCGCGAGCTACTGGCCACATCGCTGATATCGTAGCCATGATTGAAACGCTGATTGAAAAAGGCTTTGCTTACGCCGCTGACAATGGCGATGTCTACTACCGTGTGCGCAAATTTGCTGATTACGGGAAGCTTAATAACCGCCAGCTTGACGATATGCGGTCCGGTGCACGGGTTGAGGTGGATGTTCATAAAGAAGATCCCCTCGACTTCGTACTCTGGAAAGCCGCAAAACCAGGGGAGGCGCACTGGGCGTCACCCTGGGGTAATGGGCGGCCTGGCTGGCATATTGAGTGCTCGGCAATGTCGACCTGCTGCTTGGGAGACACCTTTGACATTCACGGCGGCGGGCCGGATTTAACGTTTCCGCACCATGAGAATGAGATTGCCCAAAGCGAGGCGGCCACGGGTAAAACCTACGTTAATACCTGGATGCACGCTGGAGCGGTACGGGTCAATCAGGAGAAGATGTCCAAATCATTGGGCAACTTCTTTACCATTCGCGATGTGCTGTCCGAGCACGATCCTGAAGTAGTGCGGTTTTTATTGGTCGCCAGCCACTACCGTAGTGCGATTAACTACTCGGTAGACTCGTTGACTGAGGCGAGAAAATCATTAACGCGCTTATATACGGCGTTGGAAGGGGTAGCGATCGTCACTACCGCAAGTAGTGAGCCTTCGGCCCACCGGCAACGCTTTACTCAGGTAATGGATGATGATTTCAACACGCCTGAAGCTTTAGCAGTGTTGTTTGAGCTAGCCCGTGAGGTCAACACAGCCAAGCAGGAAAAATCTGACCAAGCGCCTAAACTTGCGGCTGAGCTAAAACAGCTTGGGGCGATTTTGGGGCTTCTTCAGCAGGTGCCGCAAACGTTTCTAAAAGGTACTCAGCAGCAGGGTATGCCGCTTACCGAAAGCGAGATCGAAGCTAAAATTGCTCAGCGCATCGAGGCTAAAGCGAATAGAGACTTCGCTCAGGCGGATGCGATTCGTGATGAACTCGCGGCGCTGGGGATTATTCTAAAAGACTCCCGAGAAGGTACTTCCTGGGTGTTACAGGCACCTTAAACGTGCTTAAACGCTGAAGGCATTTATAGTGTCAACGCTGAAGGCTCTTATACTGGTTAAGAGCCTCGGTTGTTAAAAAGCCCACTTCAAAAGGAATTCAAAATGCGCTTTTCAGCTAATTTCTTCATTGCTAAGCCTCTGATCATTGCTTGCGCACTATCTGTTGCTGCTGTTTCTCAGGCTAGTGCCAACGACCCGATAGTGGTGTCATCCAAAATCGACACGGAAGGTTCGGTGTTGGGTGAGTTGATTATTCAAACCTTAGAACGTCATGGTATTAATACCGAAAATCGGTTGCAGCTTGGTGGTACCAGTGTAGTCCGCACGGCTCTGGAAGCCGGCGAAATTGACCTTTATCCAGAATACACCGGTAATGGTGCTTTCTTTTTTGATATGACTGACAGCACGGTCTGGAATAATGCCGACGAGGCTTATGAAACGGTACGTGAGCATGATGCTAAACAAGGCCTGATTTGGCTGCAGCCCGCTAGCGCTAATAACACCTGGGCAATGAGTATTCGCGAAGATGTCGCCACCGAGCATAATCTGGTGAGCTTAGATGATTTGGCTGCTTATTTGGCTGATGGTGGTGAGTTCAAATTTGCCGCAAGCGCTGAGTTCGTCGAATCGGCTCAGGCGCTGCCAGCTTTTCAAGAAGCCTATGGCTTTGAATTAAGCGATGATCAACTGTTAGTTCTCTCTGGTGGCAATACCGCCGCCACCATGCGGGCTGCTGCTCAGCAAACCAGTGGTGTTAATGGCGCCATGACCTATGGCACAGATGGCGGTTTAAGCGCGCTGGGCCTAGTCGTCCTTGAAGATACTAAAGGCGTTCAACCCGTTTACCAGCCAGCCCCTGTAGTGCGGGAAAGCATATTGGAAGCACACCCTGACATTGAAAGGCTGCTAAATGAGGTTTTCGCTACACTCGATGAACTTACCCTGCAAACGCTCAATGCGGATGTTGCCGTCAACGGTCTATCCCCGACCCAAGTGGCCAGCGACTACCTTGATTCCCTGGATAACTAATTAATGTCGCTATTGGATGCGCTGCCCACCCCACGAATACGTTGGGAGGGGCAGCACCCTAATGTGGTGCTCATAAGTCTTAGCCTTGTGATGCTTTGCGCATTTTGGACGGTTGATGTAGTTAGCTTGGCACCCAACCGCATTGTGATGGGAACTGGGTATGGCGCATTAGAGGCCTTCGGCTGGCCAGGCGTGGTGTTAATAACGTTGCTGCTTTCATCCATTGGGCTTTTTGCGTGCCAACCAACCTTACCTCACTACCGCGCTCTGCTTACAGTGGTGGTTGGGTTAATGGCGTTAATGCCGGTGGGGTTAATCGCCAGCGGTCTCTTATTGATTGATCCAGAGCTTCCTCAGGCGCGCTTAGGTATCGGCACGGCTTATTGGGTCGTGCTCTTTGTGCTGATGCTGTGCTTAGTTGAAATCCGCTTACGGTTAAATCTTACGCGTCTCTGGCCCACGCTTTTGCTTACTGGGGTAGCGCTTGTGTGGTGGCTATGTGCGGCTTTGTGGTTGGATAATCTTGCGCTCGTTCAAGAGTTCAGAGCGCGTGATCGCCAATTCTTAACCGCCGTTGGGCAGCATATTAGGTTAGTGAGTATTGCAGTGGGTGTCAGTGTCGTGTTGGGGTTACTACTCGCTATGTTGATGCGTCGCTATGCTCGTCTGCAGAAGGGGGCTTTTACACTGCTCAATTTTTTACAGACTATCCCCAGCCTCGCGCTTTTTGGCCTGCTGCTGGCACCGCTTGCCTGGTTAGCCGCGAAGGTGCCATTTTTGGCGCAACTAGGCGTTAGTGGTATTGGTACAACACCTGCCTTAATTGCCCTGATTGCCTATAGCCTGCTTCCCATGGTGCGTAATACCTATATCGCCCTTGAAGAGGTTAGCCCGGACACCTTAGAGGCTGCAAAAGGTATGGGGATGCGCGCCGGTCAGCGTTTTTGGCAGGTACGCTTGCCCTTAGCTTTACCGGTACTTTTGGAAGGGGTGCGAATTACTACCGTTCAGGCGATTGGACTTACTGCCGTGGCGGCCCTGATTGGTGCTGGCGGACTGGGTACCTTCATTTTCCAGGGTTTGGGTCAAGCCGCCATGGATATGGTGTTACTTGGCGCACTGCCGATTTTAATAATGGCTCTGGTGGTAGATGCCGGCCTAGGTGCCTTAGCAGAAGCGCTACGCCCTGGAGGGCATTAATGATTGAGCTTTCCCATGTCTCTAAGCGATTTGATACAGAAATCGCGGTGGATGATATTTCCCTGCGCGTGCCCAAAGGTAAATTTTGTGCGTTAGTTGGCACCTCCGGTTGCGGTAAATCGACCACCCTACGTATGATCAATCGCTTAATTGAGCACAGTGGGGGTGAGATCATCCTTGATGGCCAGGCGATTGAGGCGTATGACCCGGTAAAACTTCGTCGCCGAATTGGCTACGTTATCCAACATACCGGACTATTCCCTCACTGGCGCGTGGCGCGCAATATTGGTTTAGTGCCCCGCTTGCTCAAGTGGCCTGCGGCAGAGGTTCAAGCGCGGGTGGAAGAGCTGATGGGGTTGCTTGGTTTGCCAGTGGGGGAGTTTGGGCATAAATATCCTCATCAGCTTTCCGGTGGGCAGGCACAACGGGTGGGTGTGGCGCGGGCACTTGCTGCCGACCCTGACATTCTGCTGATGGACGAGCCGTTCGGTGCGCTTGATCCTATTACCCGTGAGAAGCTGCAGGACGAACTCGCCAAGCTACAAGCACGAATGCAGAAAACCGTTTTGTTTGTAACTCACGACATGGATGAGGCCCTTAAGCTCGCCGATCATCTAGTCGTGATGCGGGATGGGCGTATTGTCCAGCAAGGCACACCGCTGGCGCTGCTACAGCATCCTGCCGACCCCTTTGTAGAGTCACTGTTAGGTGGACTTGAACGGGGTCTTAAGCAAGCTGCATTAACCCGCGTTAGAGATCACATGACATCAATGGGCCCCACTTTGCCTGCCCAGTCGCGTATTCCAGCGGATTTTTCACTGCGTCAGGCGCTCTCCATGATGCTACGCGACCATAGTGATCGCCTTACGGTGGTGGATCAGCACGATGTACCCATTGGTGAGTTAACGCTGCGCAGAATTATTAAAGAAGCACAGTTTGATAGAGGCAGCTCACGTGAGTGATCAGCTAAGCGTTATGCAATCACGACAGCAGGCACCGATGTGGCTATGGCCAATGCTATGGGGCGCTTTGCTGCTGATTAGCGTCATGGGGATGCCCTACGCTGAAGCACTGTTTCGTTGGATAGAGCCCAATGCCCGCCAGGTCATTTATACGCGTGCTGAGTTTTACGTACTGCTCGGTCGCCATCTGTTAGTGGTGGGTGTTGCAGCGGCTGTCACGATTGTGGTGGGCGTATTAGCGGGGATCGCTGTCACTCGTGAACGGGGCCATGATTTTTTACCGCTGGTGGGCCAATTAGCCTCCCTTGGGCAAACGTTCCCGCCCGTGGCCGTTTTAGCGCTGGCGGTGCCCGTGCTGGGCTTCGGTACCTTGCCCATTATGGTGGCGTTGATGCTCTATGGGCTTTTGCCCATCGTGCGTAATACGCTCACCGGCCTACAAGAAGTCGATGCCGATATCAAAATGGCATCCCATGCAATGGGCATGACACCAACACAAACTCTTCGTCAGGTCGAACTGCCGCTTGCAGCACCGGTTATCCTGGCAGGAATTCGTACTTCGGTGACTATCAATATTGCCACCGCCGCACTAGGCGCAACCATGGGCGCAAGTAATTTGGGCGACCCGATTATTGCGGGCATCGTTAATGGCAATATGGCCTATGTCGTGCAAGGTGCGTTGACCATCGCGTTGTTAGCGCTAACGGTTGATAGCCTGTTTGAACTGCTACAGCGTAAGCTGAGATCCCGTCTTTCTACGTCCTAACCAAAACGTCACAAGCTTACTTTTTGTGTGCCTCTCTGCGGCTTAAGTAGCATCCCTAAAGTGCTTGTGCTGCGTTACTGTCCTACGTGTTGTGGTAGCCCTGGATGTTGTGTTGGTCAATGGCAGATAAATCCACTGGCAAAAACGGCCAATACCAGCAACACTGCCCCCAAAAGGGGTAAAACAAGGACAATAATGATGACACAATATGTGCACCAGCCAGCCTTTATGACTGGCGATGAAATTTCGATACCGACGTTTAGCCTGCTCAATCCTGAAGGTGAGTTGCATAGCGGCGCGATTGAACCTCTACTCGAGCGGGACCACGCTCGGCGTATTTACCAAGCAATGCTTGCCACCCGTATTTTGGATGAACGAATGATGGCCGCCCAGCGTCAAGGGCGACTAAGTTTCTACATGCAGTGTACCGGTGAAGAGGCCGCCGTGGTGGGGGCCACCGCGGCACTCAATGACGCAGACATGATCATGGCGCAGTACCGTGAGCAGGGCGCTTTGATGTATCGCGGCTTTTCAATTGATGAGTTCATGAATCAGCTGTTCGGCAACGAGCTGGACTACGGCAAAGGCCGCCAAATGCCGATCCATTATGGGTCGCGTAAGCTGCATTACATGACGATCTCTTCTCCCTTAGCTACGCAAATCCCTCAGGCGACTGGCTATGCTTATGGACAAAAACTCGCTGGGAACGGTCACTGCACGTTAACCTTTTTTGGTGAAGGCGCAGCGTCGGAAGGTGATTTTCACGCCGCCCTGAACATGGCTTCAGTGCATCAAGTGCCCGTGATCTTCTTCTGTCGAAACAACGGCTATGCCATTTCAACACCCTCTAGTGAACAGTTTGCCGCTGATGGTATTGCTCCACGTGCTTTTGGTTACCACATGCATGTAATTCGTGTCGACGGAAACGATGTTTTGGCGGTGTATGAAGCGACCCGTCAGGCACGCAAAATTGCCGTTGAACACAATCAGCCGGTACTAATTGAAGCCATGAGCTATCGCCTTGCTGCACACTCCTCATCAGATGACCCTTCAGGCTACCGCTCTAAAGATGAAGAGGAAGTGTGGCGCGCTAAAGACCCACTGTTGCGACTACAAAAATGGCTATTGAACAAGCAGTGGTGGAGCGAAGAGGAGGAGGCTTCTCAGCAAGAAACCTTGCGCCGTGAAGTGCTGGAAACCATGAAGCGTGCAGAGAAGCGCCCATCGCAGCCGCTCGAGAGTTTGATCAGCGATGTCTACGCCGATATAACGCCAGCACTACAGCGCCAGTTTGATCAATTAAAACGTCATATACGTCGCTACCCGGATGCCTATCCCCGAGGAGCAAAGTCGCTGGACTTGGATGTAGGCACGGATTCTGATTCCCAGGGAGAGGCGTAACATGGCTACTATGAACATGCTCCAGGCAATTAATAACGCACTGGATATTGCCATGGCAGAGGATGAAAAAGTCATTTGCTTTGGTGAAGACGTGGGTATTTTTGGCGGCGTATTTCGTGCCACCAGTCACCTGCAGGAGAAGTACGGTAAAGCGCGCTGTTTTAATACGCCGCTGGTTGAGCAAGGCATTATCGGCTTTGCCAATGGCTTGGCGGCTCAAGGCTCGGTGCCCGTCGCGGAAATTCAATTTGCCGACTATATTTTTCCCGCCTTTGATCAAATCGTTAATGAAACCGCCAAGTTCCGCTACCGCTCTGGAGATCTGTTTAATGTAGGGGGGCTGACTATTCGTACCCCATACGGCGGTGGCATTGCGGGCGGTCTTTACCACTCACAATCCCCTGAAGCCTATTTCACCCATACCCCTGGGCTGAAAGTGGTGGTGCCACGTAACCCTTACCAAGCGAAAGGGCTGTTGCTCGCCGCAATTCGTGACCCGGACCCAGTGCTTTTCCTTGAGCCAAAACGCCTCTATCGCGCGGCGGTGGGTGAGGTACCAGAAGATGATTACCAACTGCCTATTGGTGAAGCCGAAATCACCAAGGAAGGAACTGACATAACCGTTGTTGGTTGGGGCGCGCAGATGGAAGTCATCGGTAAAGCGGTAGATTTAGCCGAAGAGCAGGGTATTGCCTGTGAAGTCATTGACCTGCGCACGCTGCTGCCCTGGGATGCAGATACGGTCGCTGAATCTGTACTTAAGACAGGTCGTCTTGTGGTGAGCCATGAAGCCCCGTTAACCGGCGGCTTTGCGGGTGAAATTGCCGCCACTATTCAAGAACGTTGTTTTCTCTACCTGGAATCGCCGATCGCACGGGTGACAGGGCTGGATACACCTTTTCCGCTGGTATTGGAAAAAGAGTACTTGCCTGATCACCTGAAAATTTTTGAAGCGATTCGCGAAAGCGTCAACTTTTAGTGGCTATTAATGCCTAAGAACGCATGGGGAGAATAACAATGAGCGATTTTTTACTGCCGGATATTGGCGAAGGCATCGTCGAATGTGAAGTAGTTGAGTGGCGTGTGGCCGAAGGCGACACAATTGAAGAAGACCAGCCTATCGTTGAAGTTATGACCGATAAAGCGTTGGTTGAAATCACCGCTCCTGAAGCGGGAGTTGTGACCAAACTGTATGTTGCTCAAGGCCAAATTGCCAAAGTGCATGCGCCTTTGTACGCTTACCAAGTTGATGGGGGAAACTCAGCCGTTGTCGATCAGGAGCACGCAGCGGAGGCTCCAGCGACTGACAATGAAGTGCCGGTTGAACTACTCACAAACCTTTCAAAAGCAGAGGCATCTGCAGTAGCCCCCTCTGCGCCATCAAAGGATGCCGCTACTGGTGAGTACGGTATCGGGTATGGAAAAGTGCCTGCAAGCCCTGCGGTTAGGCGTTTAGTGCGTGAGCACTCTCTTAAGCTTACCGAGATTACGGGCAGCGGCAAAGATGGCCGGGTACTCAAAGAGGATGTGCTGGTGCATCTTGACCAGGCACCACAAACGTACACCTCACCCAATCAGGCGACAGAGCAATCAGTCAGCCAAGCAAGGCCCTTAAGACAGGCCGAACACCAGGCGCCGAGAGTGGAGCCCCTTCGCGGCGTACGCGCAGTGATGGCCAAACGTATGGTCGAAGCGGCTAGCACCATTCCTCATTTCCACTACGGCGAAGAGATCGATGTTACCTCACTGCTGGCGCTTAGGGAGCGCTTAAAACCGTTGGCCGAGGCTCAGGGCGAGCGACTAACCCTGATGCCATTCTTTATGAAAGCCATGGCATTAGCAGTAGCCTACGAACCGATCGTTAATGCTCAGCTAAATGCAGATGGGGACGAGTTGCACTATTACCCTCAGTGCAATATCGGTATGGCGGTGGATAGTAAAGTGGGTCTGATGGTGCCCAATGTGAAAAACGTTGAGAGCTTAACCCTGCTGGAAATCGCTCGTGAAGTAGGCAGGTTAACCACGGCTGCACGGGAGGGGCGGGTTGATCAAGCGGATCTAAAGGGAGGCACCATTAGTATTTCTAATATCGGCGCGCTCGGCGGCACCTACGCGGCGCCAATTATTAACGCGCCGGAAGCCGCAATAGTGGCGATTGGCAAAACCCAGTGGCTGCCGCGCTTTGACGACCAGGGCGCGGTGCAGCGCCGGGCAATCATGACGATCACCTGGGCAGGTGATCACCGCTTTATCGATGGCGGCACCATCGCGCGCTTCTGTAATGCCTGGAAAGGCTTTCTTGAAGCCCCGGAAACCATGCTGCTTCATTTGGGCTAACAGGCCACACTATGCCCCAGGCACAGCTTCAGCAGTTCTATATTCCCGAAGAGCAATCGGTCTACCTGCTGAGCCACCACGATGCCCGCAAGCTTAAAGACTGGGTGGCGCTGTGTCAGGCACAGCTCACTCAGTTGGGCTATCAAGGTATCGAGCTGATTGGTAAAGGTGCCTATGGCTTTGTGTTTGCTGGCTGCACACCCAGTGTCGGTGTGGGTACCAATCCAAACTACGTGTTTAAGTTTTCGCGCATCACCTTGCCTGCCCACTTGCAAGAGCGCCTTGAGGAAGAGGCGTTCATGCTTGATCAAGTCTCGCATCCTCGCATACCTGGCTTAATTGCCTATCAGCGTTCTCGAGGCCAATCCATTTTAGTGATGGAGCGAGCGCCCGGCCTAAATTTAGAGCAGGTGTCGCTTAAACAGGGACGCCTCTCTCCACGCTTGGTTGTGCGCATTGCGGCGCAGTTAGCCGATATTCTGATTACGCTGCGCCGAGAAACGGGCCCTCAGTCCCGCCCTGTCGTGCATGGCGATATTAAACCCTCTAACTTGGTCTATGACGCCGAGCAGGAGTCTGTTGCGCTGATTGATTGGGGCTCATCGGTATTTGCTCAGCTAGACGCTCAACTACAGTTTGTGGGCACCAATGTCATGGAGTTAATGTCGGACAATTTGCAGCAAACCAATGCCCGCCTGGGCGATGTGTACTTTATCGGTGAAGAGCAGTTGAACGGGGCTCTCTCTTCACCGCGCTTTGATGAGCAGGGAGTCGCCGGGACACTATATGCACTGGCATCGGCACAATCCTGTCGCTTTGGTCATCGAGCCATACCCGCCAGTTCGCTTGGCTTACCCATGGAGTTCGCTCGCACCTTGGATGGCATGCTAGACCCCGATCCTCAGGTAAGGCGCAAAGCGGGTAACTACTTCGTGCAGCGTATGTCGCGTATGGCCAGGGTCGTGATGATTGATTTACCTTCGGGGGTGCAAGTACCTTTAGTGCCAGTTTGGGGGCGTCCTGCTGAGCAGGAGATTGATACGGTCGTGTATAGCTCACGCAAAGCCTTTCTGCGTGAAACGGATGCCCAAGAAACTCTTAATGATGTCAATGATGTGCAGCTGGACCGTTATTATAAGCAGTTTATGCAGGGGATGGGCGACACCGAAAAGGCCTTTTTGGCCTCAGTGAGCCGGTTGGGAAAATATCCTGTGGTAGGGGGATTGGCAGTACGCTGGGAACGGGAAGGGGTGTATATCGATTCGTCGTTGAACCTACATGACCCGGCGCTCAAGCCTGCCTTTATTGAGGCGGTTAATAATATGGTGCACCTGGCGCGGGCGATACATCGCCAAGGGGTATTTAAAAGCTGCCTGTTCAATGCCCGGCAGACGCTTCATTTAGAGCGCGCTTCAGCGGATGACGCCTTTGTCAGCGAGCCGAATATGTCTATCAGCTATGAGCTGAGCGCGGTACCGGAGCTTGAAGATCGCACCCGTCAGCACAGCTATTTTGAAGATGGGCCCGACCCCGAAGAGCTGCTCGTGCTGCCTGAATCGATCATGGGCGTGCTGCAGCAGCTAAACGATATTCATCATACGGGTATGATCATTTTTGAAGCGTTACCCCAGCACCTTAAAATTCATAGCTACTACCGTTTGCTAGATCCTGCCAAGGAGCATGAATTTCGTACGCTGCTGGCTAGCATCCTAGCGTCGGTAAACCAAATTGAAGGTTTAGGTGTCTCGGGTTTTATGAAAATGCCCTATAAAGACACCCGCTATTTTACTCACCTGGAAAAACAGCCCGAGCGCTACTACCCCCGCGACCCGCGTGAGTATGTGAAAAGATTATCTGAAGATTAATGGCTTTGCGTATTCAGCATTACTAGCCAGACTGGCCGTTATTTAACGTAAAACACGCTATTGATATCATGTCTTGCATGACGAATTTAATTTATTTGTGAGCTGCTACAGTATGTAAAGTTTAGATATGTAGGTGCTTAACTATTATAGTGTAGGTAAAGCAATTATAATGCTTTCGTCCGTGTGTATAAGCTATTGTTTGTTTCTCTGAAGAGTAACTCTATTGATTTTGCCGTTATCGAATTTATCGTGCGTCAAAAAGTCGCTATGGTTGGCGCTAGCGGCGATTTGCAAAGTGGTAGATGCTCCGCGCAGAATTGAAAACAATAGTTAAACCAAGGGGCATTTCGGTCAGACAGGAGCATATTATTTTGCTTCATTGGCAATGTGATATTAAAGTGAATATGCGACAGCTTACTTCAAAAATATCTAGGGTAATTAAATGTCAGTATTGAACGACTATATCAAGAAAGAACAGATGCTTAAGCAGCTGCAAGAGGAGTTGCAAGCACTTCAAAGTAACAGTGAACTACAGCAAGAGCTAGAGTTTAAAGACGCTCTAACGCGCTTGATGACCGAGTACGGCAAAGTGTCACGTGATGTGTGTGAAATGTTGGACTCCAACTACAGCGCCCCAAAGGCGGCTAAGAAAGCAACAAGCAGCACTGACGGGCGTAAGAAACGTATGCTTAAAGTATATAAAAATCCGCATACGGGTGAAATAGTTGAGACGCGTGGTGGTAATAATAAGGTAATTCAGGCGTGGAAATCTGAATTTGGGAATGAAGAAGTGGTTAGCTGGGTGGTTGAAGAGAAAGCATGACGTCATAGAAAAGCCCTTAATGAACTGAACTGCACCCCAAAAGTTGGATATTCATCCAATGATTGGGGTATTTTTCATGGCGTCGAAATGGTTAGAGTGGTGCCCAGGGGGGTAGGTTCGCAACGCCCTTACAATGAGCTGCAGATGGTGGCTTGAATTTTGTGAGTGAATTCACTTTTTATCGAATTCACTAGCGTCCTATATTGCCAATTACATCAGGCTGCTGCGCCAACCACGCTGCTAGCTGTTCGGTCAGCTCGTCACTAGCGCGTCCAAACGCATCCACTACATCCGCAATCTCGACGCTGCTCGCTTGAGCACTGGTGGTGAAGTTCATGGCCGCAAGTGGCGTTCGGTTTTGAGGGCCGACCAGTTGCACATCTAGCTGCATCTTAACCGTTGGCGGAGTGGTCACATAATCGCTCTGGAAGTGGCGCAGTTCGCTGAGCAGCAGCAGATCATGGGGTAATCGATCACTACCAACACCGGCAAATAGCTGGCTCTGCTGTAGTCCTGCAATCAAACGTGCCTTGACTAAGTCGGGGGCATCTTCATGCCAGCGGGCACCCTGGTACACATTGACCACATTACGCTCGGGGTAAACCACAATCCGGTTGCTACTGAGCAGATGTCCCGCTTCAGGATCGGCAATACCGAGGCGTTGGCTAGTGCTATTAGATGAGATAGCTGTAGCCGGCAAGTCGCTGGCAGGCAAACGGTACAGCGTGGCAGGGTCGCTTTCGGGCAGTATCGAACAGCCAGCGCTAAATAGCAGGGCAGCAGTGACTAGCAGTGTGGTGGGGATACGTAAACTCATGGGCGGAACTCCTCTACCTGATCTCTGCCCAGGAAAAAGTCCGTCGGGCTCTCTTCTAACTGGCGGGTAATCCGGTCTAACGTACTCAGTGTCGAACGCAGCGAAGAGAGCGCCGGCGCAATATCCTGCGTACCTTGCAAACTGCCTTCAATGGCCCCTGCATTAGTATCCACTAATTGCTCAATGCGCTGGGCAGCGCGGGCTACATCGCGGCTGGCATTGGCAGCGCTCTGCATCACTATGCGGCCATCCTCGCGTAGCAGTTGAGTGGCTTCATGGCTGAGTTCATCAATACTGGTAAGGGTGGTGGTCGCCTGACGTGCAGCATCGCCAAAGAGGGCCATATTGTTATCAAGGGCTTCCTGCTGAGTGGCAATCATCTCAGTGATCTGGGCAATATTGGTCAAGATATTGCCAGCCTGCGTACGGTTATTATCGTCAAATAGCTCGTTAACGTTTTGTAAGATTGAATTGATATTCTCTATCATCTCTTCACCCTCATCAAACAGCGTGGCGATAGGGGAAGGGTCGGCCTGTATGAAGGGCACATCATCGTTGGTTTGGTCAATCAGGCGTGGGCTCTCTGGGGTGCCGCCGTGGAGCTGAACTGACATGCTGCCGGTGATGCTGGCGAAGGCGAGTCTGGCGCGCGTATCTGTTTTGATTGGCGCATCATCGTAGACGCGGATATTGGCAATCACTTGGCGTGGATCATTTGGATTCAGAATCAGTTCAGTTACATCACCCACTTCAATGCCGTTGTACTGCACTCTGCTACCTACGGATAGGCCGCTTACGCTGCGCTCAAAAAGAATACGATAGGGCTGATAACTCCGTTCACCGGCGGCATAACTCATCCATAGCGCAAACAGCAGTGCGCCAGCGGCAGTTGCCACCGTGAAAAGGCCGATTAAAACGTGATGCGCCCGTGTTTCCATGTGCAGTCACTCCTGGACGTTAGCATTAGTGGTGGAAATGGAACGAGCGCTTTTTGCAGCTCTGCCTCGCGGCCCGTGAAAGTAGTCTTGAATCCATTCATCATCGGTTTCAGCCACTTTATCGATGGTATCCACCACCAACACGCGTTTTTGCGAGAGCACGGCGACCCGGTCACAGGCGGCGTAAAGCGTATCCAGGTCATGGGTGACCAGGAAAACGCTGAACCCAAGTGCATCACGAAGGGTGACCAGCAACTGATCGAATGCCGCCGCGCCAATAGGGTCAAGTCCCGCAGTAGGCTCATCAAGAAACAGTATGTCTGGGTCTAGCGCTAGGGCGCGAGCCAGGGCTGCGCGCTTCACCATACCGCCCGACAGTGATTCAGGGAATTGCAGCGCGGCCTGTGGGGGTAACCCGACCAGCGAAAGCTTCACCCTGGCTAGATGTTCAGCATCTTCGCGCGGTAGCTTGGCGTGCTCAATCAGCGGAAGGGCAATATTCTCTTGCAAATTTAATGAGCTAAATAGCGCACCACGTTGGAATAGAACACCAAAGCGGCGCTCTATTTGGCTACGCTCCTGCTCGCTTAGTTCGTTAAGCGTCGTTCCCAAAACTTCGACTGTGCCGCTATTAGGGCGTTTCAAACCGACAATACTGCGTAAAAGGACCGATTTGCCTGTGCCCGACCCGCCAACGACGCCAAGAATTTCGCCGCGCTCAAGGGTGAGATCTAAATCTTCGTGAACCACATGGGTACCGAAACGGTTCACTAACCCCCTCACCTTAATCACCGGCGGGTCGTTTGACTCTGGGGTGTTTGACGCTGATGGTTTCTCTGCATCCATTACCAGCCCATCTCCATAAAGAACAGCGCGGCAAGTGCGTCAATTAGGATCACCATAAAAATCGACTGGACCACGCTGGAGGTTGTATGCGCCCCTACGGATTGGGCGCTGCCGCTCACCTTAAAGCCCTCCAGGCAGCCAATAACGGCGATCACAAACGCAAATACCGGGGCTTTACTTAGCCCTACCAAAAAGTGGGTCACCGACACGTCTTTTTGGAGTGTGTTCATAAACTGTGTAAGGGAAATATCCAGGGACAGGGCAGCGACCATGGCACCACCCGCCAATCCACTGAGCATCCCTACAAACGCCAGCATGGGCAGGCTAATTAGCATCGCCATGACCCGGGGGAGCACTAAAAGCTCAATAGGATCGAGCCCCTGCGCTTGAAGGGCATCAATCTCTTCATTGGATTTCATGGCGCCAATTTGCGCCGTAAAGGCGCTAGCTGTTCGTCCCGCTAATAGTATGGCGGCGAGCAGAACGCCGAACTCGCGCAAAAAGGAGAATGCCACCAGGTCGATGGTATACACCGTGGCGCCAAAGTCTTGCAAAACGGTAGCGCCCAGGAACGCTACTACGGCGCCTACCATAAACGTTAATAGCGCAACGATAGGTACCGCATTAAGGCCGCTCTGCTGAACATGTGCCACGGTGGCAGTCACGCGCCAATGACGCGGCCGTAATATCAGCCGGAATAGGGTAGCCATGACCAAGCCAATAAAGGCCAGCAGTTGGCGCTGCTGAGACCAAAGCCCCACCATTTGTTGGCCGACGCTGGCAAGCGCTTGGCTGATGCGCGAATAAGAGGGAGTTTCAACGTCAAGTGGCGTATCCATTGCCTCGGCAATACGCATAAGCAGCGCCTGCTGCTCTTTAGGCAGTTCACCTGCCCATTCGCCCACCTTTTGTGCTTTCTCGACGCCAATCAGCTCAATAACAAGTATGGCACCGGCTGTGTCCAGGCGGGTAATTGCTTCTAGGGAGACCGTTTCTTTTGCTGCCTTAGTAGCCTCGTTCGGCACTTTAGTGTCAGCTTTATAATGATCAAGCGTCGATTTAATAGCGCGGTAATTGGCAAGTGTCCACTCGCCTTGTAGCGCTAAAGTTTGATCATCACGCGCAATCCACTCGCTTGGCATCCCCACTCCTTGGCGCTAATAGTATTGATGAATAGTATCAATGCGCTTGTTTAGAGGACTATGATGCATTCAAACGGGCGTTAGTTAAAGTCTTCCTAGCTCCAGGCTATCTTCCAGAACGATATCTGGGTGCCAATTCCTGCTTTATCTGATTCGCGACTTCTTGGAGCCGCGGGCCTAAATTGTTAACCAAGCGGTCGTGATCCAGGCGCAGGCTGGAGCCACCACAATTTATCGCCATCACTTCCGCACCGTCTTCTAAGATCAATGGCATGGCCACTGCGCTAATATCGCGTTGCCAGTCTTGCTCAGAAAGACAAAAACCGTATTGAGCATAATCTTTCAAGCTCTGTTGAATGCCTATTTCATAACGCGGCCATTCATTGCCATAAACTTCGGCCAATTCTTGAAGCACCTGGTGACGACGTTCTTCGGATAAGCCACATAGCCAGGCACGGCCAATCGCCGAGGTGGCAATGGGCAGCCGTGAGCCGGCATCCAAACGAATGATAAGCGGGCCATGGCCATGGCAGGTTTCAAGATAGACCATATCGCTGCGGTCGGCGCCGCCCAGGCTCACGTTGCAGTCAGTGGCATCGGCGAATTTTTGCAGATGGGGGCGGGCAATTTCACGAATGCCCATATTGGCGAGAAAGCGATACCCCAGCGCCAAAACGCCGGGGCCTAGGCGGTACTTCTCTAGATGAGTGTTGTGCTGCAAATAGCCAAGCTGGGTAAGGGTATAGGTCAAGCGTGAGACCGTTGGGCGGGGGATATTGGTGCGCTTGGAGAGTTCGGCATTGCCTAAATACTCTTCACCAGCGCCAAAGGCACGCAGCAGCTCTAAGCCTCTCGCCAGCGCGGTGACAAAGTTACGATCTTTTCCTGGCAGCTGCGGGTCGTCAGCATCAGTGTCGGTGGGGTGCATTCAGTGTCCCAACAATAGGTGGCTTATGGCGCCAAGTATCGCATATCTACTTTGGCGCGGCTGTTATGTGCCCATTAACGAAGCGGCGACAGTTATAAAATTAACTCAACCATCCAGGCGCTCAATAATGGTGGCGATGCCCTGACCAACACCGATACACATGGTGACCAGTGCATAGCGGCCGCCAGTGGCTTCTAACTGACGTAAGGCCGTCAATGCCAAGCGCGCGCCGGAGGCGCCCAGCGGGTGGCCGATGGCAATGGCACCACCGTTAGCATTTAAGCGAGTGTCGTCGACGGAAATTCCCAGCTGCTGTACGCAGCCCAGTACCTGAACGGCAAAGGCTTCGTTAATTTCAATCACATCCATTTGTTCAAGGGTGAGCCCTGCACGGGCAAGCGCCTTTTTCGAAGCGGGAACCGGGCCCAAGCCCATTACCCGTGGCGCAACACCGGCAACGGCGCTGGCGACAATGCGCGCCCGTGGTGTTGAGCCGACACGCTCGCCGGCACCTTTGGTGCCTACAATTAAAGCAGCGGCGCCGTCATTGAGGCCTGATGCGTTGCCTGCGGTCACCACGCCGCCCTCAAATAGTGCGCCTAATTTGGCCAGCTTATCTTCGGTGCTTTGTGGTCGTGGATGCTCGTCTTTATCTACCAATAATGGTGGCTGTTTGCGCCCTTGGGGCACCTCAACGCCAAACATTTCGCCGTCGTAAAAACCTGTGGCCAGCGCTTTGGCGTAGCGGGCCTGGGAGCGGGCGGCAAAGGCATCGCTAGCGTCGCGGCCAATATTCAGGTCGTGGGCAATGTTGTCGGCGGTTTCTGGCATGCTGTGGCTGCCGTACTCTTTGGCAATCCTGGGGTTGGGAAAGCGCGAGCCAATCACCGTGTCAAACATTGGCTGATTGCGAGCAAAAGGAGAGTCTGCTTTACCTAATACATAGGGTGCGCGTGACATCGACTCCACGCCACCGGCTAGGAATAGTTCGCCTTCGCCCAGTCGAGCTGACCGGGCGGCATCCATCATCGCCGCTAAGCCGCTGCCGCAGAGTCGGTTGACGGTTTGCCCGGCTACTTCAATAGGCAGGCCAGCGAGGAGAGCACCGTGACGAGCCACGTTACGGGAGTCTTCGCCTGCCTGATTAGTACAGCCTGCCAGCACCTCCTCATAGCTTTCCGGCGCAAAGGGGTTGCGGGCTACCAATGCTTTAAGCGTTAAGCCCAGCAGTTCATCGGGACGAATAGCCGCTAAGCTGCCGCCGTGGCGACCAAAGGGGGTGCGTAAACCGTCGTAAATATAGGCGTCTTGCATAAGTGTTCTCCTTGTTGTTTTTTAACCAGTGGTTAGCGACATTTGCAGCGCGGCGCGGCGGCGTAGCCATGAGCTAGGGCGGTAACGTGGGTCACCGGTGGCCTCAAGCAGGTTGGTCAGTATCGTCATAATGCGGTTGGCGCCGTAATGGTCGCCCATGCGTAGTGGCCCAAAGGGGTAGCCCAGGCCAAGTTCAACCGCCCGGTCGATAGTGGCGGGTTCAGCAACCCCTTGCTGGGCAATGTCGGCACCCACGTTAACGATGCAGGCAATTACCCGCTGAAGCACAAAGCCGTTGCTATCTTGAAGCGTGCTCACCGGGGTGCCGTCTTGATTGAGTAGGCTTTGCGCTGCTTGAATAAAGGTATTTTGGGTAAGCGGTGTGGTCATTAGGCTGCGGCGTTTATCGAGCCCAGCGAGCATATCCACGGCCACGCACTGTTTGGTATCTAGCCCCTGGCGCAGGGCGCAGCTGGTAGCGTCTTCGCCAAAAGGCGTCAGCAGGCAGAGCGCTTGTTCACTAGGCTGCGCGCCGGTTTCTAACGGCCAGCCCGCCGCATTTACTAATGCAGTGAGCGCTTTAGCACTTTCTAGATCATCCTGGCTGATCCACACCGGGCATGGATCCACAGCAGCGATGACAGGCTCATCGGGCATTTGCTGCTTGCCTTCCACATAGCGGTAAAAACCTTCGCCTGTTTTGCGTCCTAACAAGCCTGCGGCCAATCTTTGCCGCGTTAATGGGGAGGGGCGAAAGCGCGGCTCCTCATAATACTGATGATAAACCGACTCCATCACGGCGTGGGAAACATCCAAACCGGTAAGATCCAACAGGGTAAAGGGCCCCATTCTGAACCCGCCTTGATCGACCATAATGCGGTCAATGGTTGCCGGGTCAGCAACGCTTTCGCCTAAAATCCGCAGCGCTTCGGTGCCGAAGGCGCGCCCGGCGTGGTTGACCAGAAAGCCAGGTGTGTCGGTTGCCTGAGCAGTAAAGTGGCCCATGGCGTTGCCCAGGGCATTAACCCGCTGAGTAATCTCATCGGCGGTGCGTAGCCCAGGAATAACCTCGGCAATTTTCATTAGCGGCACGGGGTTAAAGAAGTGAAAGCCGATAACCCGCTCGGGATGCTGGCAGGTGGCGGCAATAGCGGTGACCGATAGCGAAGAAGTATTGGTCGCTAACACCGTCTGCTGGCTAACGATCGCTTCTAAGTCACTGAATAGACCCTGCTTGGCCTCAAGCTTCTCGACAATGGCTTCCACGACGATATCGCAGGGGGCGAGGGCGGCGAGTTCGCTTGCTTCTATCAACTGCTCACTATACTGCTGCGCCTGCTCTTTAGTGATGCGCTGCTTCTCCGCACTTCTCTCCCATAGGCCATTAATAAACGTTTTGGCTTCTTTTACAGCACCCTCTTTAACATCGAATAGCATGACTGTTAGGCCTGCTTGGGCTGCCAGTTGCGCGATGCCACGGCCCATGGCACCCGTGCCGACAATACCCAGCGTGGTGAAAGGCGAAGGTGTTGATTCATTAGACATACGCTAAATCCTCTCTGTAAATGGGTTCTTTAGTGCGTCTTGTTCTGCATTGCAGAATAGTGTTTCAATTATTGACTGCCATCCTAGGCTATGCAAAAGTGCCTGACAAGCAATGCAGACGCTAATTTTGCAGGGCGGAATGGGGCGTTTGTGCCTAACGTAAACCGGCTGATTAGCGCTATCTAATAGCACTTCATTTCTAATAACAGTGCGAACAACACACTCTAACGATAAAAAATACCTTGCCACCAGGAGCCGTCATGATTCGCGATCCCGAATTGATTAACCAGCTTGTCGATACTATCGCCCGTTTTGTCCGTGAGCGCTTGATTCCTAACGAGGCGCGCTTAGCAGAAGAGGATGCGGTGCCACCGGAAATTCTCGCCGAAATGAAAGAAATGGGGCTTTTTGGGCTATCGATCCCGGAGGAGTACGGCGGCCTTGGATTAACCATGGAAGAAGAAGCGCTGGTGGCAATGGAAATCGGTAAAACGTCGCCCGCCTTTCGCTCGGTGTTTGGTACCAACAACGGTATTGGTGCCCAGGGCATTTTGATTGATGGCACCGACGAGCAGAAAGCCAAGTATGTTCCTCGGCTGGCGACGGGAGAGATTCTAAGCTCGTTCTGCCTGACCGAACCGGATTCAGGCTCAGATGCTGCCAGCCTGCGGACGACCGCAGTGCATGATGGCGACCACTATATTTTGAACGGTACCAAACGCTATATCACCAACGGTCCCGAAGCGGATCTATTTACCGTGATGGCGCGCACTGATCCTAACAATAAAGGCGCGGGCGGCATCTCTGCGTTTATTGTTGAAGGTGACACCCCTGGGCTAATTCGCGGCCCTGCGGATAATAAGATGGGCCAGAAGGGCGCCCATACCTGCGATATTATTTTCGACAACTGCCGAGTGCCTGCTGAAAATATTATTGGCGGAAAAGAGGGCCAAGGCTTTAAAACCGCTATGAAGGTACTCGATCGTGGTCGGCTGCATATTTCTGCTGTGTGCGTTGGCGTGGCCGAGCGCTTAGTGGAAGAGTCATTGCGCTACACCATGGAGCGTAAGCAGTTTGGTGCTGCCCTTGCTGAGCATCAGTTGATTCAAGCCATGCTGGCAGACAGCAAAACCGAGGCCTATGCAGGCAAAACCATGGTGATGGATGCTGCGCGGCGCAAAGATGAGGGTGAACACGTCTCGACCCTGGCCTCCTGCTGCAAGCTGTTCTGCGCTGAGATGGTGGGTCGCGTAGCGGATCGCGCCGTGCAGGTTCACGGAGGTGCTGGCTATATGTCTGAGTATGCCGTTGAGCGTTTCTATCGTGATGTGCGGCTCTTCCGCATTTACGAAGGTACTACCCAGATTCAACAAATCGTCATCGCCCGAAATATGGTGCGGGAGGCGTCCTAATGGCTTTGTCGGTTCCTTATCAAGCGCCGGACGAAACTATTTTTGGCCGCCTTGCCAGCGAACTGGTGGCTGAGCTTCCCGAGCGGCTTAGCACCCGCGTACTTGAAAATGCCAAACGAATGGGTGATCAGCCTGCCATCGTAGATGGCGATGTGCGCTGGAGCTACGCGGAGCTTGGTCAGGAGATACATGCCGCCTGCAATTGGTTAAGCGCGATGGGCATTCGCCCTGGCGACCGGATAATGACGGTGAGCGAAAACTGCCGCGCGCTGGTCGTGCTGCTGTTGGCCGCTGGCGAGCTGGATGTATGGGTGGCGATTGTGAATTCGCGCCTCTCCGCCCAGGAAGTGGATTTGATTCAGGGCAACTGCCTGCCCAGGCGCGTTTTTTATACCTGCGATGCCTCGCCAGAGGCGTGCCAGCACGCCGAGCGCCACGCCGCCGACCGCTACCAGCACCCTCAGTTAGGAGGTCTGGCGATTTCACCGCTGTTTGAGAGCGAACCCGAACCGGTAGTCGCCAGCGGCGCCGAGCAGGTAGCGGCTATGATTTACACCTCAGGCACTACCGGAACACCCAAAGGGGTGATGCTGACTCACCGTGGCATTCTCTACATCGCTTCGATTTCGGGTGGCATGCGCCATTTAAGCCGGGGGCAGCGGGTCTATGGCGTGCTGCCGATGTCCCATGTGTTTGGGCTTTCCTCGGTCTGTATGGGGTCGCTCTATAATGGCGCCTGCCTGTACACCGTGCCGCGTTTCGAGGCAGCGCAGATGCTGGAAACGTTAAAGCAGGAGCGAATTACCGTGCTCCAGGGCGTACCCGCCATGTATGCCCGGGCGCTAGAGTTTTTAAAACGCGAGCAGTGCCCCTTGGAAGCGCCTGAGCTTATTTATATTTCAGCAGGTGGTTCACCGCTGGATAGCGATACCAAGAATCGAGTGGAAGCGGTCTTTGGTCTGACCCTGCATAACGGCTATGGCTTAACGGAGGCCAGCCCCACCATTAGCCAAACCCGCATTGATGACCGCCATAGCAACAGTACCGTTGGCAAGGTGTTGCCGCTGCTTGAGTACCGCCTGGAGCCTCTGGGCGATAGCGGCAGTTCCGAGCAGCCCGGCGATGAGGTGGGTGAGCTATGGGTGCGCGGCCCTAATATTATGAAAGGCTACTTCCGCCAGCCGGAAGCTACCCGCGCCACGCTAACCGAAGAGGGTTGGCTCAATACCGGCGATATCGCCAAACTCGATCACGACGATCAGCTCTATATTGTGGGGCGTAGCAAGGAGCTGATTATTCGCTCGGGCTTCAATATCTACCCACCGGATGTGGAAGCGGTTATCAATGAACATCCCGCTGTTACGCTTACTGCTGTGGTTGGTCGCCAAATCGCTGGTAACGAAGAAGTGGTCGCCTTTTTGCAGTGCGAGCCGGGGGTTGACGTTGATATGGCGGAGTTAAAAGCATTTATCGCCGAGCGGCTGGCACCCTATAAGCGGCCCACCCAAATTGTCTTAATGGATAACTTACCTTCCACCGCCAGCGGTAAAATACTAAAAGGGCGGCTGCGGGATTTAGCCCAGCAGGAGCGCGACTCATGAACCCTTCGCAAGTAGATACTCCAGATACGTCTCAACAGGCGCTTATGGGCTATCACGAGTTGTTAGGTATGCGAGTAGTGGAGTGGCAGCAAGACCGCGCCGTGGTTGAGCTGACTATTGAACCCAAGCACTTAAACCGCAGCGGCAATGTTCACGGTGGCGTATTGGCTTCGATGTTGGACAGTGCTCTGAGCTTAGCAGGCCTGCACTGTGATGTGCCGGGCAATATTCGCCGAGGGATGACGCTGTCACTGACCACTACCTTTGTTGGCCCCGCCCGGCAAGGCGTATTAAGAGCAACGGGCACGCTGCGTGGGGGCGGGCAGAAAACCTATATGACGAGCGGTGAAATTGTCGATGAACAGGGCAATTTAGTGGCCATGGGTGAAGGGGCGTTTCGGCGCCGCAGTGGCAGTGAATCTTCTGAGGGATTTCCGCAAAGCAACCCTGGAGAGCCCGCTGAGTGAGTAAAGCCCGCCTGCGGGTCTCGCTACTGCTGCTGGTCACCCTGGCAACCCTGTTTCATCTGGTGGTCGGCAGCCTGTTTTGGCAGGCGGTCGGCATCGTGGCGCTGGTGCTCTATCTATCTTCACTGGCGGGTCAGCTTACCCGTATGGCCAAAGGGCTACTGCTGGTGGCGGGCGTGTTGACGCTACTCGCACTTTGGCGCTCGCCAAACCCAGCTCAACTACTCTTTGATGCCAGCGGACGCTTTGCTTTTTTTGCTACCTTTGTGGTGGCGCTGAGTATGCTGCGCCTACCTGCCTATCGTTCCCGCTTGGTGCGCCGCTGCGGACAAAGCATGCTGCTTCAACCGCCCAGCCGCCGTTACCCGATTCTGTCATCAGGCTCGGCGCTGTTTGGCATCATTCTCAATATTGGCGTGCTAAATCTGTTTGCTGGGATGATCGAAAAGAGTAACACCCTGGATGCCGCCCAGGGCCGCGCCTGGGTTCGTGAAGCCCGTCAGCGGCGCATGATGCTGGCGCTGCTGCGTGGGTTTTCCCTGGCGCCGCTTATTTCGCCCATGGGTATTGGTGTTGCCGTTGTGCTGTCGAGCCTTCCCCAGGTCACTTGGCTTGAGCTTGCGCCCTATATTTTGGGCGCTGCAGCGCTGATTTTTCTAGCCGGTTGGGCGGTGGATTTTGTGACCGGGCCACATCCACCTGCGAGTAAAGCTCAGCTAGCACCTCCTTCGTTACGCCCGTTAGGCCAGTTTAGTGTGCTGCTGATGGGCATCGTGGCGCTGGTGTTTAGTCTTGCCTGGCTGTTAGAACTGCGTTTACCCATCGCCGCACTGTTAGGCGCGCCCACGGCGGCGTTGATTTGGCTTGCCTGGCAGCGGCGCAGGCTTGGTTATGGTGGGCTGCCAGCCGCCGTTAGCGCGGTTAATCGCCAGTTGCCCTGGCTGCTTTCCCCCAGTGCCAATGAGATCGTGGTGCTGGGGGCAGCGGGCTACCTGGGGCATTTATGCGTTGGGCTGGTGGATACTCAGCAGTTGGCGCCGCTATTAACCGTACTGAACCAGTGGGGCGCCTTTAATGCCGTACTGGCTATGCTAATGGTGGTGGGGCTTGCTCAGGTTGGCGTTAATCCTATTGTGACGGTGACACTCCTGGTAGGCCTGCTGCCCCAGTTAGCCATTGAGGGGCTGACGCCGCCCCTAATCGGCTCGTCGCTCATGGTAGGCTGGGCGTTGGCGCTGATGTCATCGCCCATGACTGCGTCGATGCTGATTTTGTCCCGCTTTACTGGGGTACCCGCCACGCGAATTGGCTACCGCTGGAACGGCCGGTTTCTGGTAACCTCGATTCCGTTGTTGGCAGCATGGTTTTTGTGGTCACCTTTTTAAATATTGCATGCCTTAGTGGTGAGGCTAGGCCTACGCGAGGGCGCTGTAAACCCATCCTTGGGAGCTACTTTTGCCATCTGACCGCCATGGATGGCGGAAATGCCGGAATGGTAGGGAACACTTTCCGGCCATGGCAAAAGACCCTCGCTACAACCTAGCCTCACACAGCTATAAACAGTAGGAGTTTTAAAAGTAGTGGCCTGCTGCAATAGATGTGTCAAGAACAAGGAAGCGCTTGACCTTTGTTCGGCGTTTTTTTATTGTTATTGCTATAAAATGAAATAATATTTCGCTTTGCGAAACAAGAGCGAATCAAAAGCAAGGCAAAGAAAGGCAAGATAAAGGTGGAATGAAAGCAAAATTAACCGAATTGACTAGCTCAACATTGGAGCACGCCTTATGAAGATTCTCGTCGCGGTTAAACGCGTCATCGACTACAACGTCAAAATCCGTGTTAAAGCGGATCACTCGGACGTCGATCTCACCAACGTCAAAATGGCCATGAATCCCTTCTGCGAAATCGCTGTTGAAGAAGCGGTGCGCCTGAAAGAGAAGGGCGTAGCGACAGAGGTCGTGGCCGTCACGGTAGGGCCCAAGGCCGCCCAGGAGCAACTGCGTACCGCGCTGGCGCTGGGGGCGGATCGCGCCATTCATATCGAAACTGACGAACGCGCCGAATCCCTGGCCGTGGCTAAACTGCTGGCCAAAGTGGTCGAGGAAGAGCAGCCCGGCCTGGTGATTCTGGGCAAGCAGGCCATCGACACCGACAACAACCAAACCGGCCAAATGCTCGCCGCACTCACCGGCCTACCCCAGGGCACCTTTGCCTCGGAAGTGGCGGTCGACGGTGACAAGGTCAATGTCACCCGTGAAATCGACGGTGGTCTGCAAACCATCGCCCTGACGCTACCGGCGATTGTCACCACCGACCTGCGCTTGAACGAGCCGCGCTACGCCAAGCTGCCGGACATCATGAAGGCCAAGAAAAAGCCGCTGGATGTCAAAACCCCCGCCGATTACGGCGTCGAGGTAGCCTCCAAGGTCAGCCTACTGAAAGTCGAATCCCCCGCCGAGCGTAAGGGCGGTGTCAAGGTGGCCTCGGTAGACGAGCTGATCGACAAACTCAAAAACGAAGCCAAGGTTCTTTAAGGTCGGTTAGTTACCACCCGTACTTTAGGTATGCGCTTTGAAAGGAGCTGATTTTATGAGCATTTTGGTACTTGCCGATCTACACGAAGGCCAACTGGCTGGCGCCACTGCCCACGTGGTGGCCGCAGCGCAAGCGATCGGTGGCGATATTGATGTTCTCGTTGCCGGAGAAGGCGTTCAAGCCGCCGCCGAAGCCGCGGCGAAACTCGACGGCGTGAGCCGCGTGCGCGTTGCCGATAACGCCGTTTACGCCCACCAGCTGGCCGAGCCCATGGGTGCGCTACTGGTCGAAATGGCAGGCGATTACACCCACGTACTCGCCAGCGCCTCCACTACCGGCAAAAACGTGCTACCACGCCTGGCAGCGCTTAAAGACGTCAGCCAGCTGTCAGACGTTATCGGCGTCGAGAGCGCCGACACTTTCCTGCGCCCGATCTACGCCGGTAACGCCATTGCCACGGTGAAAAGCGACGATACACTCAAGGTTATCACCATCCGCCCCACCGGCTTTGACGCGGTTGGCGCCAGCGGCAGTGCGACGATTGAAGCCGTCGATGTGGTGGTTGACAACAGCCAGTCCAGCTTTGTTAAAGAGGAGCTGGCGAAATCGGATCGCCCCGAGCTGGGCGGCGCCAAAGTGGTCATCTCCGGTGGTCGCGGTATGGGCAACGGCGAAAACTTCAAACTGCTCGACGGTATTGCCGACAAGCTGGGGGCCGCCATTGGCGCTTCCCGTGCCGCGGTAGATGCAGGCTTTGTACCCAACGATATGCAGGTCGGCCAGACCGGTAAGATCGTCGCCCCGGATCTGTATATTGCCGTGGGTATTTCAGGCGCCATTCAGCACCTGGCGGGCATGAAGGACTCCAAGGTGATCGTGGCCATCAATAAAGATGACGAAGCACCGATCTTCCAGGTGGCCGATTATGGGCTGGTGGGGGATCTGTTCGAAATACTGCCAGAGCTTGAGAGTAAGCTTTAAAAATAGCTAAAAAGTCCTGTAAAGGCCCCAATTGGGGCCTTTACGCTATTAGGCCCTTAGTGTTTTAAGCAACGCTTAACAGCTCGCTGACCGTTTCAAGGTGGTAGTCGCTGTCGCCCAAATAGTGATCGAACATCACCAAATGCTTGGCGTAGCTGGCAACATAGCACTCCTCAGACATACCCATACCGCCGTGAAGCTGGATCGCCTGTTCGGCAATAAAGCGCGCCGATTCGCCACAGTAGGCTTTGGCCGCGGCAATTTTATAATCCCGCTCACTGGCTGGCAGGGTTAGGCTGGTAGCGGCCAAAATTGCCATGGAGCGGGACTGCTCCAGGTGCAGATGCATATCCACCATGCGGTGTTGTAGCGCCTGGAAGGTGGCTAGCGGCAGGCCAAACTGTTTGCGCTCTTTTAGATAGGCCAGGGTTTGATCGCAGGCCTCCTCCATCGCGCCGATAGCGTGGGCACACAGTGCTGCACGGCCAAGGGCCAGTACCTCCGCCAGCGCATCGCTGACATCTTCGCTCAGGCAGTTGGCTAACGGCAGCGTGACGCTGTCCAGGGTCAGATCACCGGCGCGCTGATCGTCGATAGTTCGATAGAGATGCGTAGAGCTACCCGGTGCATCGGCGGGTACAATAAATAGCCCCAGCTTGCCGTTATCTAACCGTGCGGTGACCAGCGTTGCAGCAGCGGCTTCCAGGTTAAGGACGACATCTTTTCGACCCTGTAGACGCCACTGGCCGTCGGTTTGGGTCGCCTGGGTAGCAATCGCAAAGGCGTCGTAACGGGCGCTATGCTCCTGCCATGCAAAGGCTAACTGATGCTCGCCTTCAAGCAGTGGGGTTAGCCACTGGGTTTGCTGATCGTGGTTGGCGGTTAACACCAACAGTTGGCCGGGCAGCACCAGGCCTGCCAAATAGGCTTCGGGCACTAAGCCGCGCCCCAGCGCTTGCATAATGATCATCAGGTCGGTGCCATCACCGCCTAGCCCGCCAACCTCTTCGCTGAAGGGCATATGCAGCAGGCCGAGCTCGGCAAAGGTGCGCCATAGTGCAGACGCACTGCTGGGCGCAGACGCCAGCATAGTACGGCGCTGTTCGGGAGAAACCTGGTCGGCCACCAAACGGGTGAGTGTCTCTTCGAGCATGCGCTGCTCGTCGGTTAAAGCAAAATCCATGGTGACCTCACATATTTAAGATGGTTTTGGCGACGATACTTTTCTGTATTTCGTTGGCACCGCCATAAATCGATAGCTTGCGGCGATTGAAGTACTGGGCACTGGCGGCCGCGCTTTGGCCGCGGTCGTCATCCAGGCTGCCTTCGCCATGCAGGAAGTCGGGGAAGAACGGCAGTGCTGCGGGGCCAAGGGCACGGCGGGTAAGTTCGCTTAGCTCCTGGCGGAGCTCCGAGCCACGTACTTTTAGTAGCGAACTCTCTGCACCGGGCACGCCGCCATCACGGGCCGCGGCAATCACGCGCAGGTTGGTCACTTCCAGCGCCATCAGTTCAAGCTCGGCTTTAACGACGCGGTGGCGGAAACTGGGCAGCTCCAGCAGCGGTTTACCTCGATGCTCAATACGGCTGGCCAGTGACTTCAAGTGGCGCAACGCCTGCTTGGCGTGGCCAAGTCCTGCAATGCCGGTGCGTTCGTGGGTGAGCAGAAACTTGGCGCAGGTCCAGCCCTGGCCCTCTTCTCCGACGCGGTTTGCTACGGGAACACGAACGTTGTCTAAAAAGACTTCATTGACCTCATGGGCGCCATCCAGGGTGATAATGGGCCGCACGGTGATGCCAGGGGTTTGCATATCGATCAGCAGAAAACTAATGCCCGCCTGTTTTTTAGCGTCTGGATCGGTGCGCACCAGACAGAACAGCATGTTGGCGTGCTGGCCTAGGGTCGTCCAGGTCTTCTGGCCATTCACGATATAGTGATCGCCATCGCGCACCGCGCGGGTATTCAGTCCCGCCAAGTCGGAACCCGCACCAGGTTCAGAGTAGCCTTGGCACCACCAGTCCTGGTTGCTCAAAATGCGCGGCAGGTAATGCTTTTGTTGTTCAGCGCTACCGAATTTCATAATCACAGGCGCTACCATGTTAACGCCGAAGGGCACTACCGTAGGTGCATGGGCCGCGGCGCACTCTTCATCAAATATATGCCGTTGCACGGGGCCCCAGCCTGGGCCGCCATGAGCCTTCGGCCAGTTAGAGGCTAGCCAGCCCTGTTCGCTGAGAATGTTCTGCCAGCGCAGGTGGTCATCGGCACGCAGGTGGCGCCCTAGGCGTACACGTTCGCTAATGTCGCTGGGTAGCGCATCGGCCAAGAAACGGCGAACCTCTTCGCGAAAGGCCTGCTCTTCGGGGCTAAAGGTGAGGTTCATAGGGGTGTGTCCTTAAGGGTTGCCTGACGGTGGGGGCCACCTAAATGGCGCGGGTAGCCGAGCGCCTCCACCGCCAGTAGATCAATATCGCTCTCACGGTAGCAAAAGCCCTGCTCGGCAATTCTGCGGCTCGCTTTTTCAAGGGAAGACTGCTTTTCGCTGGCCGACGCTTGCTGGCTGGCAGCATGCAAGCTATGCAGCAGACTTTGCTGTTGGCTAACCACCACGCTTAAGCGTAATGCTTTAAGCGTCAGCGCCGCTTGTTGCTGGGTAAGTGCATCGGCTCTGTGGTTAACCAGCTCTACCATGGTGGTGTTTTCGGCAATGATCAGGCTTAGCGCTGTATCGCGATCGCTGCTTGTGCCAATAGTTTCTAGTGCGACGACAGGACATGCCATTGCCGAACCTCCGGGTGCATTTGGCGCCAGTAGGCAAAGTTCGCTGGCATCGTCTGGTGCGCTGGTTAAGGTAATGCCCGCCTTTTGCGCGGCTTTCTGCAGGAGATCAAACAGTGGAACTTCGCCGATTAGCGCAACCTGTTTAAAAACATCTGCGCTCTCAACGCCAGGCACTAGGTGGGGATTGCGGGCAGCGAAAAAGAGATGAATAAGCCCGGCGCGCTGAGGGGAGTCCATACAGGCTAAAAACAGCTCCCGCTCACGGCGTAGACCATCTTGCAGTGATTCAGCCGTAATGCTGGCCTCAACGGCCTCCACAATACGAAACGGTGAGAAGAGCGCAGGAGACTCCTGGTTAAGACGCTCCAGTGTAGAAGCAATCGCTTGGGGGTTGGCCATAGGGGCTGGGAGCTTGCCGGTGATGCGTGGCGTCTGGTTGCCTGCCAATATCTCATTGGCTGCTGCCACACCCGCTTCAAACGGTGTTGCAGCGCTGCTAATGGCGTCGATAATGCCTGCCTCAAGCGCGTCTTCAGCTTCTACAAAACGCCCGCTGGTAATCATCTCTAAAGCGCGCTCAACGCCCACTAAGCGAGGTAACCGCTGGGTGCCTCCCGCGCCGGGCAGTAGGCCAAGCTTTACTTCTGGAAGCCCAACGCGGGTTCCCTCAAGTGCCACTCGGTAGTGGCAACCCAGTGCAACCTCCAAACCACCGCCCAGGGCCGTGCCGTGCAGCGCGGCAATCAGCGGCTTTGGGCAGGCTTCCAGTTGGTTAATCACATCGGGCAGCAGAGGCGCTTGAGGCGGCTTACCAAACTCCCGGATATCGGCACCGGCGATAAAGGTGCGGCCATCGGCTAACACTACCAGCGCTTTAGCTTGGGTATCATTGATACCCTCTTCCAGCGCATTGACTAACCCACTACGTACCGCGTGGCTTAGTGCGTTAACCGGCGGATTGGCGATCTGAATAACGCCTATATCGCCGTGGCGCTGATAATGAACGGACATAGGCTGCTCCCGTGTTTCAAATGATAAATTGTTGAGGACATCCTTGTGGCTCCGGTCGTTAAACCACGGATGCTCCATGAGATCGTTGATGTTGTCGCTGACTTAAACGCGCCAGGATAACGCCGGGTAATAGTGCTGCGGCGGCCAGGCCGATCAGTTCCCACTGGCTGAGGGGCACCATTCCGCCGCCGGGTAACGCCAGCAGTAAACCTGCGACCAATACAAGGGCGCGAATAATGCTCTCTTGTAGTGCGCCATAACCCAGTCGACCGACACCTATCAAGTAACCCTGCATAGCGGAGGCAAACAGAATGATGCCCGCCACTGCCTGGATAAACACTGCGACAATGATCAGCGGCTCGCCCTGCATAATCAGCGCGGGGTTGAGTACGAACAGGAAGGGAATAAAGTAGATCACGCTACCCAAGCGCATCGCCTGTAGGCCGGTAGCCATGGGGCGAGCGCCCGCAACGGTCGCCGCGGCAAAGGCACCGAGTGCCACCGGCGGGGTAATAAAACTCAGCATGCCCCAGTAGAGAATGAACATATGGACCGCCATGGGATCGAGGCCGCCGCCTTGAATCAGGGCAGGCGCCAGTGCTACCGCCAGGAAGATATAGGCGGCGGTCACGGTCATACCAATACCCAGTACAAAGCTCGTTACGGCGCCCATCAGAAGTAGTAGCGGCACGCTGCCACCGGCGATATTGATAAAGTCGTTAGCGATGGTGCCAGAGAGGCCGGTCATTGAAAGGGCACCGACCAGCATACCGACACCAGCCAGAATGGCGATGAGCTCGGCAAACAGCTTAGCGGCAGAGGAGAGGGTGTCACCGACATCCTTCCAACCCCAACGGTTGTGTTTGGAGAGCTGATTGAGCACCAGTAGCAGTGCTGTAGCGTAAAAAGGTGCCACGGCTTCACGCTGCATAATCAGCAGCATCCATACCAGCAGTGCGAAGACAAAAATAAAGTACCAGCCTTCCTTTAGGGTTTGCCATAAAGAGGGCAGTTCGACGGTAGGTAACCCTTTGATGTCGTTACGCGCTGCGTAGGCATCAATCTGTATAAACAAACCCAGGAAGTAAAGGATTGAAGGAATCACAGCCGCAAGTGCGATAGTGGAGTAGGGAACATCCAGAAACATCGCCATGACAAAGGCGGTGGCACCCATGACCGGAGGCATCAATACACCACCGGTTGATGCGCAGGCCTCGACGCCCCCCGCAAAAGAGCGGGTCATACCGATACGGCGCATGGCAGGAATTGATAACACCCCAGTGGTCAGCACGTTGCTGATGACGCTACCACTCATGGAGCCCATTAGGCCGCTGGAGAAGATCGATACCTTGGCCGGGCCACCGCGTACATGGCCCAGTAGGGCGAAAGCTAAGTTAATGAAAAATTTACCGCCGCCGCTTTTTTGTAGCACCACGCCAAATACCAAAAAGCCAATCACCAGGCCAGCGAAGGCCTGCAGCGGCACCCCCATGATGCTTTCGGTGCTCATGGTGTGGTACATGGCCGTTTCTTCAAGGGACGAAGGAAACGCCTGGATAGGACCGGGGACAATATCGGCTACCAGCGGATAGAGGGAAAATACTCCGGCAATAATCGCAATCGGCAGGCCACCCGCTCGGCGGGCGGCTTCAATAATTAATAGCCAGTAGGCGTAACTGGCGTAAATGGCTAAATCCGGGGCAGCAAACGCCCAGCCGCGCTCAAGAATCGGCACGGCGTTATAAACAAAGTAGCCACCGACGATAAGCGTGACGGCACTTAACAGGTAGTCGTACCAGGGAACCGGGCGCTCTTGCTGGCTGCTGCGCATAGGCCAAAGCAGGAAAACCAGCGGTAATAGAAGCGCGACGACGGCATAGTAGAACTGTGTTTCCAGGCCAGTCACAAAGGTTAGCCAGCCAATATTGAACAGGTAATCCAACGTCATCAGCATCAAGACCACGGTAACCGTGGCGGGTACCCAGCGCAGCGCCGGGGGGAGCTGACGAATTTGGCTGATTTTTTCTTTAACCTGCTGAGCATTGGCAGGTGCGGTTTCTGTGGTCATGGCGAGGTATCTGTGGTTGTGACGACTTGTGTATGGAAATATCCGTCAATCAGTAGGGGCGACGAACGCCGCCCCGTAGAGGATGATTCGAGAAATCGGCTTACTCGAAGATCGGCTCAAAGCCGGCGTCGTTCAGCGCGGTAGCGCGGGCTTCCATCCAGTCGGCAGTAAAGGCTTCATCATCACTGGGCGCGTCTTGCATAAAGCTTTCCCAGGCGCTTAGCAGTACTGCCTGACGCTCAACGAGCTGATCCTGATGTGCCTGCATTTCATCGGTCCACACATCGATCTCTTTGTAGTACTCCACCACGGCATCGTGAAATGGCACCACCCATTGAAGGTCCTGCTCTTCAAAGGCATAGCCAAGTGCGCCTGGCGCGTTGTCTTTATAGTCGTCAAAATTTTCCTGCATCGCTTTGATCAGCCCATAAGCAACGTTGTCTTCCAGGTCTTGATTGGCCACCACAATCGGGTACGGGTAGCTGGCGCTGGGCACAGGGTTGTCGACGCTAATACCACCAGCACCTGCGGTTACTTCATGGGGGCGGAAATAGGGGGCGACTGCGGCCATGCGCTCCCAGCCAGCTTCATCTTCGGGGTCGAGCACTGGCCAGCTAATACCGCGTGGGCTACTGGCAAGCTGTTGTGCAGGCGGGGTAACGGTCGTGGTAAAAGAGGCGTCTACATCACCGGCAATAATACCGTCGAAGGAGCGCCCGTAGCCGGGATAATCAACCCGCTCTACGTCGTCCCAGGTAAGGCCACCAAAGGCTAAATACGCCTCGGTACCTTTATTAAGGGCATCGTCGCCACGGATATAAGCGATACGTTTGCCCGCTAGATCAGCAGGCGTTTCAACACCTAAATCACCCGCGACCGCCAGGGAGAGGCCGAAAGAGGCCGTCGAGGTGGTAATAACGCGCAGCGGCTGTGGGCCCCAGTCGCGGTCGGCAAACATCATCACACCTTCTGCGCCGTAGTAGCTGGCAATCCCACAGGCGCATAGATCAACGCGGCCCTGCTTGAGTGGGGTCATGCGTGATACGTCATTATCCCCTGGCAGGATACGCACCGATGAGCCGTACTTATTTTGCAGCATATTGCCGATGGCCACCGCTTGGGCGTAGCCACTTGAGTTGGTGCCGTAAGCAGTCCAAGCCATTGTGTTAGGCAGTTCAACCTCACTGGCATGACTAACGGCGGCACCAAGCAGTGATAAAGGCAGGGCGGCGATGAGCAGGCGTTGAGTAAATGGACGCATTGAAATGCTCCTTTATTGTGGTTGTGATAATGGCGGTTTCGCTGAATGTCAGTTACGTTTGGTTACTTAGTGTTTTGCTATGCGGTACTGTGTTCTGCAAAGTGGTAGGCTGATAGTAGAGAAGCCGTTGGGGGAATGTCAACGCTGTTGTCATTGGGCTTCTTAGTTAGCATTAGACTGGCGTAAAAAAGCCAGGCAAGTGCCTGGCTTTTCAAAGGGCTAGCGGATTTTTTTAGTTTGAAAATTCACGCCATGCGGCATAAGTACTCAGAAATACACGCCCGGTCAACGCATCTAGGAAGTCACTCTTCTTGAGTTGATCCATTACCGGACCTTTTATTTCTGATAAATGCAGTTTTACATCGGAATCTTTTAAGCGGGCATTGATCGCATCCAGGCTCTCAAGTGCCGACGCATCAATCAGATTGACCGCTGAGCAGATCAACACCACGTGCTCCAGCTCAGGATGACTCGCTACCAGGTTATAGACGGTGTCTTCCAAATAACGGGCGTTAGCAAAATAGAGGCTCTCATCTATTCGCAGCAGCGCCACGTTAGTGACGGTTTCAACGTCGTGGCGTGTGGTGTTTCTAAAATGTTCGGTACCGGGTACGCGCCCTACTAATGCACTATGGGGGCGGCTGGTGCGGTATAAAAATAGTGCAATAGAGAGAGTGACACCACTAATGATACCTGCTTCAACGCCTTCAACCAGTGTCAGTAGAATGGTCACCGCCATGGCCGCAAAGTCACTGCGGGAGTAGCGCCAGGTCTGGCGTAGCATGGGAATATCAACGAGCGTTAGAATCGAAACGGTAATCGTCGCAGCCAATGTGGCAATCGGCAGGTAGTAGAGCCAGCCGGTAAATGACATAGTAATCAGGGCTATGCCCAGCGCTGCAAAGGCCCCAGCGGCGGGAGTTTGTGCACCTGCGTCGTAGTTAATCACGGTACGTGATAGCCCGCCTGTCACTGGCATACCGCTGGAAAAACCGGCGGCCAGATTGGTAGCTCCCAGGCCTATTAACTCTTGATTGGGTGAAATGCGTTGGCGCCGCTTAGCCGCTAGCATTTGGCCCATGGAAACTGACTCCACAAAACCAACCAGACTAATCAGCAGCGCTGGGATCAGCAGTGCTCGCCAGAGCGAATAGTCACCCAAGGGAAAGCTTAGGGCGGGTAGCCCACTTGGAATATCGCCCACGACAGCCACACCCAACTCAGCTAACTGCCAGTTCCAGGTTATTAAGGTGGTGATGATGACCGCAAATACTGGTCCCGCTTTCGCAATCAGATCGGCCAGGGCAAGCGGGAGGCCTATTTTATGCAGGCTGGCTTTACCGTAGAGGCGTAAAACGATCAAAAAAAGCAGGGTCCCACTGCCAATAAAGAAAGTGAATAAGTTGAAGGTGGCTAAATTGGGTATCAACGTAATCAGGCGTTCAACCAGGGTGAAGCCGCTACTTTCAACCCCCAGCAAACTGCCAAACTGGCTGGCGGCAATCAAAATGCCCGAGGCAGTTAAAAAGCCAGAGATAACCGGATGGCTGAGAAAGTTGCTAAAAAAGCCCATTTTTAGCAACCCCATCATTACCAGCATGCCACCTGAAAGCAGTGACAGAATCAGTGCTGCCTGCAAATAGGTATCCGTACCAGTTGCCGCCACTGATGAGAGCGCGGCACCTGTCATTAGCGCGATGATAGCAACAGGCCCTACCGCTAGGGTTTTGCTGGTGCCAAATAGGGTATAAACCAGCTGCGGTAGGATGCTGGCGTAAAGACCAACCACTGCAGGTAGCCCAGCAAGCAGCGCATAGGCGAGCGACTGGGGAATGACCATTACGGTGACGATCAATCCGGCTAGCAGGTCGGCTCCCAGTAAGCGTTTATGGTAGTGGGGTAGCCACGTCAAGATGGGCAGGTAGCGCTTTAGCATGGCGTCCATGTGTCATGAATGAGACAGAAAAGAAAGGGTAAGGGATATTTCCTTTAGTTGCAGTGCTTATATTCATTTGTACTCCAGTAATTGCTATAAAAAGACAATTTTATGGTGCCTTCTGCCCCCAAAGTGCTACTTCTTTCATAAGCGTAACCCGTTAAAATTACCACTTAAAAGTGAGTTGATCTTTCTTTCGTATGGCTCCGATACTCAATAACGCCAATAAACGAGTACATCTCTATGCGCATAATGCTACTACTAGCTCCATTGCTGTTGTTGGCCTTGTCGATAGGTCTTATCACTCAAGGCGGGTTATGGATTTATTTTGCGCTGCTGTGTGCCGCTTTGGGCGGGGGAGCTTTTTTGCTCAGTATGCTTGACGGCATTTATCGTGCCGATCAGCGGCGCCTTGAGCAGCGTCAGCGGGGTTTCAAATCTGTGCGCGATTACGGTTCACTGCGCGCCATGGCCTACCGTTTAATGAACCGGGCTAGTAGCACAGCCATAGCGTCAGCAGAGGTATCGCACTATGCCGACCTGATGGATCACCGTCTTACTCAACAGGAGACCATGGCCCGTGAGGCGTCATCCAGTATGACAGCCATCAATGCCGCCATCATGCAGGTCAGTTCCAGCGCTAGTCAGGTTGCGGCACTGGCAGAGCGCGCCCGGGAAGCCAGCCACCACAATCACGCCGAACTGGATGATATTGTCCAGGACATGGGCGATGTTGCAGAGCGCTCTAATCAAGCGCTGGAAATGCTCACTGCGCTGAACGACAAAATTGAGCGGGTACGCAGTGTTACCTCCATGATTGAAGGTATTGCTGAGCAGACGCATTTGCTATCGCTTAATGCCTCGATTGAAGCGGCACGCGCTGGTGAGCACGGTAGAGGATTTGCCGTAGTGGCGGGGGAAGTGCGTAACTTAGCGCTGAAGACTTCCACTGCCACCCAAAGCGTCGATGAACTGGTTAAAGATATGCATGTAAGCGGTCACACGGTGGTCGACACTATTGGCGACCTAATGACACGGATTAGCAAGCGCTCAAAGGGCCTGCAGGTAGTAGGTAGTAGCCTCGGCACGATGACCCAAGAGTTTGATCAAGTGCAGAGTGAAATTACCCGCGTTGCCGACGCGATGGAAAATACCCGACAGCATAGCCAAACCGTGGCCGATAGCCTGCGTCAGTTAGAAGAGGATGTGGATGAAGGTAACCGCAATATGCACGATTTGGCTGAGCAGGCCCGGGCATTGATGGAGGCTGCGGAAGGGGTGGATGGAGAGCTGGCGCAACAGCATTTAGAAGGACGCCATCAGCAGGTGTTTCGTGCCGCACGCTCAACCGCGGACCAATTAGGCAAACTGTTTGCAAAAGCGGTCGCCAGTGGCGAACTTTCAGAAAGCAAACTTTTCCAGCCCCATTACGAGCAAATTCCGGGTACGCACCCACCGCTATATAAAACCGGTTTTGATGGGTTTACCGATAAGCATTTGCCAAACTTGCAAGAGCCTCTGTTGAAGCAGCTAGGGCTAAGTTACGCCATTGCCTGCGACCGAAAAGGCTACGTGCCGACCCATAATCAGGCAGTTAGCCGTGAGCCCAGCGGTGATTATACGCACGACCTGAAGTTCTGCCGCAGCAAACGAATTTTTGATGACCCTACCGGCAGCCGTTGTGGCGCCCATGAAAAGCCGCTATTACTGCAAACCTATAAGCGGGATACCGGCGAGATCATGCACGATCTCTCGGTACCCGTGTATGTGCAGGGCAAGCACTGGGGCGGCTTCCGTATTGGCTACCAGCCTGAACGGGATACAGCACCGTCTCCTATACCTGAAACAGCCGTGGATGCTAAATCAACACCATCTCTTGCATTAACTAGCCGCGGCGTAGCGCGGGCGTGATTGCCACGCCGACCATGAGTAGAGCGCAAGGCCTAGCCAAATAAGCACAAAGGTCGCCAACTGGATGACGCCCAGGGGTTCGCCGAATACGGTTAGGGCGATTAAGAACTGAATGCTTGGGTTGATGTACATCAGAAAGCCCAGGGTTGCTAACCGTAACCTGCGGGCCGCGCCTGCAAACGCCATTAGTGGTAGCGCCGTTAGTGCGCCGCTGGCGATCAATAGGCTGGTGGTTGAGGTATTCTGCATAAAGTGTGACGTACCGTTCCAGCTTAGCCACGTAAGTGCCATGAGGGCGAGAGGGAATAGCAGTAGGGTCTCCACAAATAGCCCCGATAAACCATCTAGCGGCACCTGTTTGCGAAACAGGCCGTAACTGCCGAAGCTTAACGCCAGTATTAAGCTAATCCAGGGTAGCTTGCCGAGCATCACAAATTGAATTGCAATGGCGATGCTTGCCAAGCCAAGCGCCACCAATTGCAGTTTAGCCATTACTTCGCGCAGTACCAGCATGCCCAGTGCAACGTTCACCAATGGCGTTAAAAAGTAGCCAAGGCTTGCCTGCAATACTTGCTTGGACTCCACTGCATAGATATAGATGCCCCAGTTAAAGGCAATCAGTAGCGCACAGGCCAACACTCGCCCAAGCCGCCTGGGTTCGCCCAGGGCAGCGACCACTGGCGGCCAACGGCGCAGTACTGTGATCAAGCCCACTAAAAACAGACACGCCCAAATGATACGGTGAATCAAAATTTCAAACGCTGGAACGCCATCAAACAAGGCAAAAAACAGCGGGAAACAGCCCCACATGGTGTAGGCGGTTAGCCCGAACATAACGCCTTTGACTGCTTCAGGGTCGCGTGTTGGAGTAGGAAGCATAGCAGCCTCATTATTTAAAGATGCTAATCTAGCATAAACTTTGCAATAACAGTGGCATAAAGGAGGTGTTGAGTGAGCGAACTTCGAAACACTCTAGTGCAGTGCGATCTGCGCTGGGAGGACCCCCAAGCCAATCATGCGCATCTTGAACAGTTACTGGGTAATTTAGATAGTCGCGATACCGATCTCATTGTATTGCCTGAAATGTTTGCTACTGGCTTTACCATGAATTCCCGTGAAATGGCCCAGCCGATGGCACAAAGCCAAAGTGTTGCCTGGCTTCAATCTCAAGCGAAGGCGCGTAACTGCGTGATGACCGGCAGTGTGGCGATTCAGGAGGAGGGCGAGTTTTATAACCGGCTAATTTGGGTGACGCCTCAGGGTGACTTAACCCACTACGATAAGCGCCATCTATTTCGTATGGCCGGCGAGCATGAGCGCTACGGCATGGGTAGTGAGCGCAAAATTGTTGAGCTGAATGGTTTTAAGATACTGCTGAGCGTTTGTTATGATCTGCGTTTTCCGGTGTGGATGCGCCAGCAGCCAGCAGAAGGTGAGCATTTCGAGTATGATGCGCTGCTGTGTATTGCCAACTGGCCAGCACCGCGTCGCCACCCTTGGCGTACGCTGCTGCAAGCCCGTGCGGTAGAAAACTTAAGCTATGTCATTGGCGTAAACCGCGTTGGAGAAGATGCAAAAGGGCTTGCCTATAGTGGCGATTCCCTGTTGGTCGACTTCAAAGGCGAACCGCTGATTGATCAACCTGCCCATACCCCGTTTATAGAAACGGGCACGCTGGATAAAACTGCCCTTGATGCTTTTCGTGAAAAATTCCCCGCCTGGCAAGATGCCGACCGTTTTAAGCTACTGCCAGGAGTGGGCCAATGATGCGCCTTGATCGTTTTTTAAGTGAAACCTCGCCATTAACCCGCAGCTTAGCCAAGCGAGCGCTCAAAAATGGTGAAGTGACGTTAAACGGTGAGCCGATTAAACAGTCGGCGACCCAGATCGATACCGATAATGATGTGGTTGTTCTGAACGGTGAGCGGTTAGCGCTGGTGGGTGTGCGCTACATTATGCTGCACAAGCCTGTTGACGTTGAGTGTAATGCCCGCCGTGGGCTTTACCCAAGGGCGATCGATCTAATTGATGTGCCTAAACCCGAGCGCCTTCAGCCAGTAGGGCGGTTGGATGTAGATACCACTGGGCTGCTGCTATTAACCGATGATGGCCATTGGTCCCATCGCGTCACCTCGCCGCGCCATCGTTGCGCCAAGGTGTATATCGCTGAGCTAGCGGAACCCATGGAGGGTGCGGCGGCAGAGTGGGCGATTGGCCAAGTGGCGGAAGGCATCATGCTGGATGGGGAGGAGACGCTCACTCAGCCCGCTACCCTGCGGCTGCTATCGCCCACGCAAGCAGAGCTGACGATTACCGAAGGGCGCTATCATCAGGTAAAACGCATGTTTGCCGCTTTAGGTAACCACGTCAATTCGCTGCACCGCAGTTCCATCGGTGATCTAGCGCTGGACGAAAGCTTAGCCCCCGGAGAATGGCGAGAGTTAACCGCCGAAGAAATCGCGCTTTTCTGAATTGAGGGTCGGCAACGATTCTGACGAAATCCTCCAAAAAGCGCATTAACCATCTGTTTTACAAGCCCTAAATTAACTATTTCATCGCGTGCAGACGATGCGTTACCTGCCGTATTCCCACACCCAGTAGCCAAAAGCCGCGGCACATAAAAGCCATGTGCCAATAACGACTGCGGCCGCAACGTGGCTGATCGGCTTGGTTGCCACTTTAGCTGCTTTCGAGCGACTCGCTTCTATCACATTCGATGGCGTCAGCTTGATGACAAGGACGATGCCCAGCGGGACCAAGATAATGTCGTCAAGATAGCCCAGGATCGGTATGAAGTCCGGAATGAGATCAATTGGACTCATGGCGTACGCTGCGATTGCGAGCGCAAGCAGCCGAACGACTATGGGGGTATTCGAGTCTCGCGCCACAAAATAAACCGTCAGCGCATCATGCTGAATGCGTTTTGCCGCAGCTCGCAGCCTGCCAAAGGTCACGGTAGACATCTAAACTTCTCCTTGCGCGATTGGCATTACTCGCAACTCTCAGGGATGATCAGGCCGAGACAATAGCGGGCTATTTAGCCAGGCTTGTTTGTAGTTGTTTCAACTGACCCTGGAGGACAGCTTTTTCCTGCAGTAATTCGCGATTCTGATCGTTGAGGAACTGGTTTCGGTCG
>NZ_DRFS01000025.1 GCF_011050415.1 Halomonas sp. | reverse complement strand
GATATATATTTAAAGTTACGCCTGACGACCATAGCATGCGTGAACCACCTGATCCCTTGCCGAACTCAGAAGTGAAACCGCTTAGCGCCGATGGTAGTGTGGGGTCTCCCCATGCGAGAGTAGGTCATCGTCAGGCACTTATACCGTAAAAACCCTCGAGCACATCGTGCTTGGGGGTTTTTGCTTTTTAAGCATCTGATTTGATGAAATAAGTAAAAAAGCAGTTACCGATTATGCTGCATGCGCTTTGAAACAACCTCTCAGGAGAAGTAACGTTATGAATACACCATTAGCCAAGAAATTAGCGATGGCACTATTAATGGCACTGATGGCTGGCGGGCTGCTTGCTTGTGACAACAATCAGGGGCCTGCTGAAGAAGCGGGTGAGAGTATTGATGAGAGTACCCAAAGCGTTGGCGAAAGCATAGAAGAGCTTGGCGAAGATATTGAAGAAGCTGCCGAGAACTAGGCCGAAGGCTTTGAAAATTTGCTAGTGCACAACAAAGCAGCCGCTCTCCAGCGGCTGCTTTTTTTGGCAAAGTGTTTGAGTAAAGGCAGGCGGTGTATATTGCGTAGAGCACCACTTTGAAATTAATGCTTACTCATAATGATAAAAACGAGGAAGAGCGATGCAATTACAATGCGATAAGAGCCTGCTGTTAATGGTGGATTTCCAAGCCGGTTTATTACCCGTTATTGACGGTGGAGAGCTGGCGATCGAAGAAGCAGGCTGGTTAGGGGGCATCGCTTGCCTACTGGATGTGCCGGTATGGTTAACAGAACAGAATCCTGAAAGATTGGGAGGAACCGCGCCATCGCTACTGGACTCTCTAAGCGATTATCGCCTGTGGCAAAAAAAACATTTCGGCGTAATGGAGGAGGCGGAGTTTAATGCAGCGCTAAAGGCGACTGGGAAAACGCAGATTGTGCTGTGTGGAACGGAGGCGCATATCTGTGTGCTGCAGACGGGCTTAGGGCTGCTCAAGGAGGGTTATGAGCTGTATTGGCTGAGTGAGGCGTCTGCCAGTCGTCGGCCTCAAGAGGCTGCACTTGCCCGTGAGCGTGCCTGTGCAAGGGGCGCAGTAGCAGTGTCGGCTGACATGGTAGCTTATGAGTGGCTGCATCGCTGCGATACAGCGTTGTTTAAAGAGGCGCACAAGCGGTATTTAAAGCCGCGTTCGTCACGCCCCGTACGTTTTTTCTAGCGCGCGCTAACGATCGGTTTCTTTGCGAGTGAAGACGAATGTATCACCCTGGGACGACGAGGGGTCAAAGCGATAGCCCGCGACATCGAACTCTTTGAGACGATCTGGGTCGTTAGTCTGTTGCTGAATAAGCCAGGCGCTCATTAGCCCGCGTGCCTTTTTGGCATAGAAGCTGATGATCTTAAAAGTGCCATTTTTCTCATCTTTAAACACCGGGGTGATAATCCGAGCATCAAGCTGCTTGGTATCCACCGCTTTAAAGTATTCATTAGAGGCTAGATTAACCAATACCTTAGAGCCACTTTTGGCAATGGCTTCATTTAGTGCAGGCGTCAGAATCGGCTTCCAATAAGCATAAAGATCTTTGCCAGCACTATTGGAGAGCTTCGTGCCCATTTCCAACCGATACGCTTGGATCAGGTCCAGCGGACGCAATAATCCATACAAGCCGGAAAGAATCCGCAGGTGCGATTGGGCGAAGCGATTGTCTGATTCACTAAACGTTTCAGCCTGTAAACCTGTATATACATCACCCTGAAAAGCCTGGGCAGCTGGCTTGGCATTACTTAGCGTGAAGGGAGGTTTCCACTCTTCAAAGCGCGCAGCATTCAACCCTGCCAATTTATCACTGACACCCATTAATTCGCTGATTTGTTGCGGTGAATAATCGCGCAAAATATCTATAAGCGCTTGGCTGTGGTCTAAAAAAATCGGCTGTGTAACCTGTTCTGTCGTCGGCGGGGTTTCAAAATCCAGCGTTTTCGCTGGAGAAATAACGCTTAGCATCACATGCTCCTGGGACCATTATAAGTAAACACAGTATACCAAGCCTCGGCCAAGGCCGAGGCTATAGCAGCCATAGTTAAGGGGAGGATCAGGAAAAATCGTTCATTGTTGGTAGGGTGCTGCTAAATGGCTACCTGTTAAGGGCAAGGATTCGGCATGCGACGATGGATATCGTCAATAGCCTCCAATACCTCGTCATTTAGCTTCAGGCTCTCACTGGCGAGGTTGCTTTCCAGCTGATCCATAGTTGTCGCGCCAATAATGTTGCTGGTTAAGAAGCTGCGCGAGTTAACAAACGCCAGTGCCATTTGGGCAGGATCTAATTCATGCTGCTGGGCAAGTGCTACATACGCTTGAGTGGCCGCTTCTGCCTCAGGTGAGGTGTAACGCTTAAAGCGCTCATAAAGCGTTAAGCGTCCTTTAGGTGGTTGGGCGCCGTTGAGGTATTTGCCCGAGAGTACGCCAAACCCTAGCGGCGAATAGGCCAGCAGGCCGACGTCTTCACGATGGGCGATTTCAGCCAAGCCGACTTCAAAGGAGCGGTTGAGCAAATTATAAGGGTTTTGGATCGACGCCACGCGGGGTAAATCTAGCTTGTCTGCAATCTGCAGCGAGCGCATGACACCCCAAGGCGTGTCATTAGAGAGCCCGATAGCACGAACCTTACCCGCATCAACCAACTCTTTTAGCGCAGAGAGCGTCTCTTCTAATGGCGTCGCATCTTCTTCGTCATTGTGTACATAGCCTAACTTGCCAAAGAAATTCGTCTGGCGATCCGGCCAGTGCAGTTGGTACAGGTCAACATAATCGGTATTTAATCGCTCTAGGCTAGTGTTAATGGCTTGATGAATATGCTCGCGCGTAAGGCGTGGTCCACCGCGGATATGATCGAGCCCCGGGCCAGCCGCTTTAGTGGCAATAATCACATCGTCCCGAGCGCCTCGCTGGGTAAGCCAGCTGCCGATATAGCGTTCGGTGAGACCCTGTGTCTGAGCCATGGGGGGAACGGGATACATCTCTGCGGTATCAATAAAGTTGATCCCAAATGCCACGGCACGATCAAGTTGTTCGTGGGCTTCGGCTTCGCTATTTTGCTCACCAAACGTCATTGTGCCTAAGCAGAGTCGACTCACCTCCATGCCGGTTCTGCCAAGTGGGCGCGTTTGCATTTTCATCTCCTTGCTAAGGCGAAATTGCCACAAGATAAGCCGCCATTACCAGAATGGTTCACGGCGTATGAAGGGCATGTTAGCGAGGCCCATTCAATGCAGCAAATTAATGGGGTTGAGTCATCGCAAAGGCAGGCGTATGCTTGCCAGCCCATCGACCGGCTAAAGGCCGGTTTCTCGTGTGGTTAGTAGCCATTATGTGAATAGCTACTGGCCCAAGGTTCCAACAGAAAGGCAGGGTGGTTTGCCATGCTGCAGGCATCAACGTTGTTTATTCGGTTAGAATTTCGTCTAGCTGAACGGCTATTTCATACTCGCTGGTTACTGCCGCGTTCACCGCGCACCCAGCGGTTAACGATGCGCTTATTTAAGCGTTGTGCGGACGCGGGTCACCCTGATGCGCTCTCCGTTTACGGCCACATGCTATTCCATCGCAGCCAGACGCCTCAAGATAAGGCGCGTGGTGCGCGGTATGTTTTGGAAGCTGCCCATGCCGGAGATGTAAAGTCTCAGTATCAGGTGGCGCAGATCCATGAGCATGGTTGCGTTCAGTACCCGCGCCGCGAAGACTACGCGGTAACGTGGTATGCCCGTGCGGCTCAAGCGGGGCACTATTTAGCCGCTGAGCGGCTGGCTCGTGCTTACCGCATGGGTGAGCTTGGCTTAGCAGTAGATAGCGAACAAGCGGCCTACTGGCAGCGGCAGGCGGACCAGCAGCCGGTAGGCGACGTGGCGGCATGAAGTGTCAGCACGCTTTGATTGAGTGAGGAAGGTTGTGTTCGAGACGCTACCCACAGTGCTAGATATAGAAGCGTCAGGTTTTGGACGTGGTAGTTACCCCATCGAAATAGGCATCGCACGTGCCGATGGGAGCTGCTGCGCCTTCCTTATTCAACCGCTAGACGAGTGGACCCACTGGGACCCCAAAGCCGAGCTGTTGCACGGTATCTCTCGTGAACGCCTGATGCAGGAAGGTTATCCTGTACAGCAAGTCGCGCGCTGGCTGAACGATGAGCTGAGCGAGCTAGGTAAGGCGTATAGCGATAGCTGGGGCTACGACAATACCTGGCTCTCTCTGCTATTCCATCATGCGGGCATGCTGCCGCGCTTTCGTCTTGAAGCACTACGAATTTTGCTGAGTGAAGAGCAGTTGGCACTATGGAGTGATACTAAAGAGGCGATGATCGCCGAACGAAGCATTCACCGCCATCGTGCGGGAGAAGATGCCCGCCTGCTGCAACTAACTTATCAACACACCCGCAAACTGACCGAGAATACGAGTCGCTGACGCTCGAACGCCTTCACCCCGGTTATAACTGGGCTTCTATGGCATCCAGCAATTCGTGAGAGGTAGGCGCATCAAGCAGCATGTTGCGTGTAGCGGTCGCCAAAAAGCCGTGACTGACCGTACTGTCTAGAAAAGTTAGCAGGGGGGTGTAGAACTCATCGATATTGAGCAACCCCATCGGTTTCTCATGCAGGCCGAGATAGCCCCAGGTCCATATTTCAAACAGCTCTTCAAATGTACCAATCCCGCCGGGTAAAGCGATAAAAGCGTCGGCATTAGCCGCCATCGTGGCTTTACGTTCGTGCATATTACGCACGCGAATCAGCTCGCTTAAGCCAAAGTGCGCCTGTTCGCGCTCAACCAAGTGGTCAGGCATCACGCCGATCACTTCGCCGCCAGCGTCCAGGGTGGCGTTAGCCAGCTCACCCATTAGACCGAGGCGGGCACCACCATAAACGAGTGTGTGGCCACGTTCAGCGAGCGTGCGCCCAAGTTTATTGGTCGCCTGACGGAAACCAGGGCTATTACCTTCACGGGAGCCTAGATAAACGCAAATTCGAGCCATTTGATTAATTCCTTATCACTATATATAGAAGGCGATTAGGGCAGGCAGCGATCTACCTGGTGATGCTGATCCATCCATTTTCCAATCACATTGTCGCCGCAAAGGTGGTGGGCATACTGGGTATGCAGACAGCGTATCTGGTGCCAGTTGCTAATACCGCCAATGCCGCGATCGGTCATGATGTCGGTATAACCCAACTTGGCGACTTCTTCACGCTGTGCCTCACTCATATATTCCCAACGAGCGGTCACGTAATCACGATGGCTCTGTTGATAGGCCTTGAGGAACTCTGGTTCTTCCTGAAGGCGCTGCTCAAGGGCTTTGATTACGCCCACGGCTTCAATACGCGAAATCTCTACTTTCAATATATCTGAGCAGAGCCAGTAAAGCGTAGGGAAGGGCTTGCCATCAACAATCGGTGCCATGCGCAGTACTAGCGGCGTACCTTCACCGTCGGTTGCGGCGACTGCTTCGATACCACGCGGTGCCCGGCCAAGCTGCTGGGCAATAATGGCAAGCTGACGTTCATCAGGTGCTTGATTGGTGCGTATCACCATTGGGTTGGTCTCTCACAAATTTGTTTGAGCGGCCAACGGCACGGAAAAAGCAGCGATTGAGCTGTTCAGGCGACGCGACATAGCGCCATGTCCGCTCACAGTATTCAGCGGCCCGGGCCATTAGCACGTCATAAAGGCGATTAAAGGGGGCATCATAATCGTAGGGGTCAGCACCAAACAAGCGGATATGCGGGTAGTCGGCAAAGCGCTCGATAAAATAGCGCTCAAGGTCCGCCTCTACAGCACGGTGCTGGGCGATATTGTCAGGATCTATCCAGAGGTTGTAGCGGATGGCCATTATACAGGCTCCTGTAGCCCCAGTGGGCCGGGGCAGAGTCGATCAGTCGGACTCAGGCGCGTCTTGCAGATGCGCCGTTAACGCCTCGCGTAAATTGCCTTTAATGGGCATGGCACATTTGTCGCCATGGTCATACTGCACCATCACGGTGTGACCAAGATTAGTAAGTTTGCCATGCTGACGGGCCTCTTGCGTCACAGTAAATGAACTATTGCCCAAACGCGTTAGATACGTACGTATTTCGATATCGTGACCGTAAAACAGTTCAGCCCGGTAGTCGACCTCCATGCGCGCCATAATCAAGCGCCATTTCTGGGGATTTAAATCAGGGGTGAACAATTTGAACAGGTCATTACGGGCCAGCTCAAACCACGCTGGCAGGCGAGTATTATTAATATGCCCTAAGGCATCGGTGTCGTAAAACGCTGGCTCAATGGTGCGCGTAAACATGGCATGTCCTTGTTGTTATGGAAGTGGCAAGAAATAGTTATTGGTAGAACAGGGTTATTCAGGATTAACCCAAGCAAGCGCTTGGTCAAGTGCTTGCTTACACCAAACGCAGTCCTTGCTGGTCGCGCCAGGCGGCCTCTAAGGCCTCTTGCAGAGGGGCTTTTAAATGCGCGGGAAGAGCATCATGAGCTGCTTGCAGTGAATCAAATGAACGATTGCGTAGCCAGCAGTACGCCCAGGCACAGGCTTCAGCGTCGCTTTCTGGAGTAGGGCGGGCGGGCATTTGATTAAGCAGGAACACCGCCGTGCGCGGCGCCCATAGCGGCATCTCACCGAGCTCATCCTGGCTCCACTCTTCCAGCGTTGCGCCGCTTGGCGTGGCGTCGGGCGTACCTAATTTCGCAACCCGTGCCGTTTCAGCCAAAATGAGCGCTAGCTGATCACTATTTGCTTGGCCAAGCGAGCGCCATTGCCGCAGCAGCGCAGATAGTCCCGCCCGCATCTTGGTATAAAAGTCATCTTGCGGCATGCTCGGCATAACCCCTATTGAATGAGTGAGATGAGTAATGGCCTATGATTTTGCCACGCCTGTGGAACGGCGCCACCCTGAAGGTGGTTGGGCATCGCAAAAATGGCACCGCTACGGCGACGACATATTACCGCTGTGGGTCGCTGATATGGATTTTCGCTCTCCGCCCGCGGTGATTGATGCCCTACAAGCGAGGGTGGCTCACGGCGTGTATGGTTATGGCGAAGTGCCCGCTACGTTAACAGAAACCCTCTGCCAGTGGAGTGCTCTCCACTATGACTGGCCCATACGGCCCGAATGGCAGCAGTGGCTACCAGGTGTGGTGCCTGCCTTGCATCTGGCCGCGCTGGCGCTGACTGAGCCGGGCGACGGCATATTAACGGTGACGCCGATTTATCCGCCCTTTCTGGCCGTCGCCGAGCGCACCGGACGATTACCTCAACAAGCGATGCTGGCAGCGCCCGCAGCGGCTGGTGAGCCTTGGCAGCTGGATATTGAAGCTCTAGAAGCCGCGATTACGCCGCGTACCCGCATGCTGCTGTGGTGTCAGCCCCATAACCCTACGGGGCGTGTATGGCGCCATGAGGAGCTTGCCGCACTTGCTGAACTGGTAGAGCGACATGACCTTTGGGTAGTATCGGATGAGTTGCACTGTGATCTGCTATTAGACGAAGGCGCGCGTCACCGTCCGTTAGTGGCGGCATTCCCTGAGTTAGCTAAGCGCACCATTACCCTGTGGGCACCGTCGAAAACGTTCAATCTGGCCGGTTTGACCAGCGCCTGCGCGGTGATTCCCGACCCCGAGTTGCGCCAGCGTTTTGCCGCTGCGTCAAAGGGGCTACTGCCTGATGGTAATGTACTTGGATTGGTCGCGGCGGAAGCGGCGTATCGTCATTGTGAACCCTGGAGGCAGGAGCTATTAAGCGTATTGCGTAAGCATCGTGCGACGTTGGAGGGGCGAGTGGCTAGTTGGCAGGGCGTTCGTTGGAGTGCGCCAGAATCCACCTATCTAGCGTGGTTGGATATGCGCGAAGCAGGCCTGGGAGGCGCGCCACACAAGACGCTGCTAAAAGAGACGGGGGTAGCGCTTTCTGACGGGGCTGCCTTTGGCTGCCCTGGCTTTGTGCGGCTTAACTTCGGTACTACCGCTTCCCAGCTGGAAGCGGCGCTGTCACGTATGGATGTACTGCTGTAGTGGTAGTGAAAGGCTAGCAATATTCGCTTAGTAGAGCATGGCAAAGAGCTTACGGCGGTAAGCAACGGTCAGCGGGTGGTCGGCGCCCAAGGCGTCGAACACCTGCAAAAGCGTTTTACGTGCCGCGTCATCGTTGTAGGCGCGATCTTGCTTCATTAGGGTAAGCAGCGCCTCCAGCCCTTCATCGTAATGGCCATCGGCCACTTGGCGCAGAGCGCGTTGATACTGCGCTTCGCTGTCGGTGCGCTCGCCCAGGGCGGCAATCTCTTCCGTGGAGAGCGCCTGCTCGCTAAATTCGATGCTGGCGCGTACGCCGCGGGCGGGCGCGGCATCACGCTCTTCCGGCGGCAGATTGTCCAGCACGTCGCGCGCCTCATTGCCTTGCCCTTCCGCCAACAATACGCGGGCGAACGCTATCTGATAGGCGTAGTGCTCCGGGTACTGCTCCATCAGCGTTTGGTAAATCTCACGGGCGGCAGCCGTATTGCCCGCTTTAAGTGCTTCTTCCGCCTCCTCTTCGGGGGTGGGTGGTGCTTCGCCGGGTGCGGGGAAGTAGCGGTTCAACCAAGCACGCACCTCTTTTTCCGGCAGGGCACCCTGGAAACCATCGACTAAGCCGCCCTGGCTAATCAGCTTCACATCGGGTACGGAGCGCACGCCGAGTTGGCCAGCTATTTCAGCATTCGCTTCGATATCAAGTTTGCCAAGCAGGAAAGCGCCTGCGTATTCCACCACCAGCTTATCCAGCATGGCTAATAGTGTGCTGCTGCTATCTTCGGAAGGTGAGTAGCAGCCCATTAGCACGGGTACCTGCATGGAAGCTTCCAGCACCTGCTGAATATTGCCTGCATGAAGCTCAATAATTACATCTTCAGGGCGCACTGGCGCTTGCTCAGCGTCTGCTGCGGCGGCATTAGCGCTGCCAGTATCCGCCGTTAGCGGTTTACCAGAGCGGGGATCAATAATCTGCATGGGTAGACTCAGTGTCAAAAATGGAAAATAGTTATCCATGATATGCAGGCGTGCAGAGGAGGATTCAAGGAAAAGGTGGGAAATAAAACTCAGGGCGCGATTATACGCCCTGGCAACGCTATTGTTTTTGACATGGTTTCTAGCATGGTTTCTGATATTGCTTAAGGAATAATACGTTCCGCTCGTAGGCGAGCGAAGAGGTCGAAAAACGCTGCACGTGTTTCGCGGAAATGGTCAAAGCCGAAGTCACGAGATTTGGTAACGTCGTTGACGCACTCAAGCTCGCGCCCAAGATCGGCATCGGTGTGCCACCACGAGGCCAGCTTGGTTACGTCGGCTTCAATGAGATTGTTTTGCTCGGCAATCTCCGCCCAGGTAGGCGCAATGTCGGCCATCTGTTCTGCTAAAGGCTGCGGTGTTTCCGGACAGTCTGCCACTTCAAGCTCAAAGAACTCACCAATTTCACGCCACAGTCGACGCCAGCGGAAAACATCACCATTGACCGTGTTGAAGGCTTCATTGTGAGCGCCAGGCGTCGTGGCTGCCCACTCCAACTGCCGTGCCAGTACCAGTGCATCGGTTAGATCGGTCAACGCATTCCACTGTACCTGGGAGCCTGGGAAGATGAACGGCTTGCCTGTCGCTTTGCAGATAGACGCATAGACCGCCAGGGTCACACCCATATTCATCGCGTTACCGCGGGCGTAACCGATCACCGTGTGGGGGCGATGTACGTTCCAGCTAAAGCCATCTCGCTTAGCCGCCGCGAACATGATGTCTTCCAGCGTGTAGTAGAAGTTCTCGCCGGGTACGCGGGGCGCTGATTCACGAAACGGTGTCTCGGTCTTGCCGCTGCCGTAGTTCTCGAAGGCACCCAGGTACTGCTTGGTGCCCGTTACTAATGAAACATGAGACAAACTCGCGTCCTGCAAAGCGTCAAGCAAGTTATGCATCATCGCGCCGTTGGCTTCGACGTTAGCTTTCTCATTGTCGCGGCGTACCCAGGTGCAATAGAAAACGTGGGTGATGGGTAACCCAGCTAATGCTTCAGCCGTGGCCTCACGATCCAATAGATCGGCGGCGACTGGAATAACCCCCGCCTGATCAGAGGGGCGGCGAGATAAACCGTACACTGTCCAGCCGCTGGCGGTGAGGTAGCTGGCTAGATTGCCACCGGTAATGCCGGTGGCACCTACGACAAGTGCTGTGCCTTTGCGCATCGTTAACTCCTTCATGCAAACAAACTATTCGAAACGGACAGGAAAACAGTCCGTGGTGTCCGGTGAAAGTGAGTTTGATCCGCCCTGATCATTGCTACAATCAGAAAGATCGCAAATCTTTATTGCGCCAGGAGCAACTCAATGGATCTCAATGCACTACGTATCTTTGAACGTGTCGCCGCGACCGGCAGCTTCACTGCGACCGCTCGACACTTTCATCGCGCGGTGTCATCAGTTTCCCGCCAAATTGCCTCTCTGGAAGAGTCATTGGGCCAGCAGTTGTTCTATCGCCACACGCGCGCCGTCACGTTGACCGAGGCGGGCTGGCGCTATTATCAGGAGGTTCGCGAGATACTTGAGCGCCTCGACCTAGCGACGGAAGCGCTAACGGCACCCACCGAAGAGCCCAGTGGATTATTGCGTCTTAATGCCCCGGTAGCCTTTGGTCAGCGCCAGATTGTGCCGATTCTGCACCACTTTCAGCGCCGTTATCCGGCAATTAAAGCAGAGCTGATGCTGACCGATCGCTTAACCGACCCAGTGCGCGAGGGGATCGATATCACCTTTCGGGTTGGTGCCTTGGCCGATTCTACGCTGGTGGCGCGGCGCTTGGCTGCGATGAATTATGTGGTGGCCGCCGCGCCACACTACTTGCAACGTTGTGGTATCCCCACTACCCCTGAAGACTTAAGCCAGCACGATTGCCTGCTCTATCAAGGTGAAATGGGGCGCCAGCGATGGTACTTCCAGCAGGTGGATCAGCTCCAAGCCAGTGCCTATAAAGTCGACGGTAGCCTGTATAGCAACGATGCCGAGAGCTTAGTGCGCGCGGCGCTAATGGGTCAGGGGTTGGTGATGTTTCCCACATGGCTGATTGCTGACGAGCTAGCGTCGGGAGCGCTGCGGCCTCTGCTCGAAGCATGGCATGGCGAGGTTATGCCGGGCAGGCGGGACATTCACGTGCTTTATGCCCAGCGGCGCATGCACACGCGCAAGGTAAGTGCTTTTCTGGATCATCTGTTTGAGACGGTCGGGCCTACGCCACCCTGGGATCGCTGGCGTGAACTAGATGGTGTTTAACTTGGGCCTTGCCAGTCACCGCTGCTGATCTTTAACCGCTCTTCAACATCCGCGTTGAACAGATAACACCACGCTTCCCCGTGTCGGGTAGCCAGTACCGCTCGGTCATATACACCTTCATTAGGTGCGTGGTGAAAATAGTCTTCCAACTGATCAAGCCGTTTCAATTGTTGGGCGTCAATGGTATAGATTTCCACCACAGTGCCATTTGAAGGGGCTAATTTAACTCCTGGGTAGGGGCCAAGGTCATATAGGGTGATATCGGCCAAGTGGTCATGGCCAATGAGTGTCGCGCCTTCAAGCCAATGGTGATTGCGTTGACCCTGCTTCAACGTGCCATAGACAGCGACCCTTGGGCAGCGCTGAATATCGCGTTGTAAGTGATCCATTGTGTCACCTCCATAATCGACGGGCACAAAAAAGCCGTTACCTTTCGGTAACGGCTTTTTCTATATTTGGTAGCGGGGACCGCTGGGTTTGAAATAAAAAGCGAACCGATGACCTTCCAGGCTGATGATAATCTGAACCTGACACCTTTTTCAAAGGCTCTTCATAACGTTCAGACACAAAAAAACCAATACCCGTAAAGGTATTGGCTTTTTCTATATTTGGTAGCGGGGATCGCTGGGTTTGAAATAAAAAGCGAACCGATGATCTTCCAGACTTCCAGAGTGATGATGTGAACGTGATGCCTTTTTCAAAGACTCTTCATAATGTTTAGACACAAAAAAACCAACACCCGTAAAGGTATTGGCCTTTTCTATATTTGGTAGCGGGGACCGGATTTGAACCGATGACCTTCGGGTTATGAGCCCGACGAGCTACCAGACTGCTCCACCCCGCATCAACGTGTGGCGTATTCTACAGAAGTTTAACGTGAAGTCAATAGGGGTATTAACACGTTCGGCTTATAGCGGTTGCGAGTAACCTGCTGCAACATGGAAGGAGTGCAGCTATGCTTTAAGTAGCCATAACAAAAAGCTTACGCTGGTGCATTGCTAGGCTTAATTATGCACTAGGGTAATACAAGCGCAGCCGCGCTTCTTCACAATGGCTTGCGACGAATCGTGCATGCTTTGAGATCCAAGCCATTTGTCATATCAGGGAGGTAGTCAATGGCCAATCAAGCCCCCGTCGCCTGGGTAACTGGTGGAACTGGTGGTATCGGTACGGCAATTTGTCGTTCGTTGGCAGATGCGGGATATCTGGTCGTAGCGGGTTATCGTAACCCCGACAAGGCCAAAACCTGGCTAGAAACGCAGCATGCCGACGGCTATAACAATATCGAGCTGTCCGGTGTCGACCTTGCCGACCATAACGCCTGCCTACAAGGAGCCCAAGACATTCATGATAAGTATGGGCCAATCAGTGTGCTCGTAAACTGTGCGGGTATTACCCGTGACGGCACCATGAAAAAAATGTCTTACGAGCAGTGGTACGAAGTGCTCGATACTAACCTCAATAGTGTTTTTAACACCTGCCGTAGTGTGATCGAGATGATGCTTGAGCATGGCTATGGGCGGATTATCAATATTTCATCTATCAATGGACGTAAAGGACAGTTTGGCCAGGTCAATTACGCGGCCGCGAAAGCGGGCATGCATGGCCTAACCATGTCGCTGGCGCAGGAAACTGCGACCAAAGGCATTACCGTTAATACGGTATCACCTGGCTATATTGCCACTGATATGATCATGAATATTCCAGAAAAAGTGCGTGAAGCTATTCGGGAGACGATCCCAGTGAAACGCTATGGCACACCAGAAGAGATTGGCCGACTGGTCACCTTCCTAGCAGATAAGGAGTCCGGTTTTATCACCGGCGCTAACATCGATATCAACGGTGGCCAGTTTATGGGCTAGTGGTTTTCCACTGGTGGATGAACGCAGCTTCCCTTACCGGGGGAGAACGCAAACGGGAGGCTATCAGCCTCCCGTTGTTATTCGTGGGTATTAGAAATCGGCCCGCTATGGCGGCGGGACGCGCGCCAAGCGACTCAATAGATTATCCAGCTCCTTCACTTCAGCAGCCCATAGCGTGGCAGGCATAGGTCCTAACGCTAGCAGCGCTATCAATATGTCGGTCACTTCTTGATCACGGCTACGCTCTTGATTGAAGCCTTCATTTAAACGCTCTACCTGAATAGCTAGGCGCAGAGGTTCATCGCTTTGGCGCACGCTGCCTACCGCAAGCATTGAGAGGTGAACCCGTAATCGGGCAAGCGATTCGGCAATGTTGGCATGGTTAGTGTCTGATAGCGGCACCGCCACACTTTTTCGTTGCTGGTTACGTTTTTTATGCGCCTCGTGAAAAGCGGCCGGTAATGGGACGCTGAGCACTGTTTGCGCATCGACCTCACTGGGCGTTGCTTCGTTAAGGTATTGCTGGTCAGCAGCCAAATGGGCATTCACCAACGGCATTAGGGTATGCCACTGTTGAACCGTGTCGGCTACTGCTAGTCGATTTAAGCGCTCTCGCCGAGCACGCACAATGCCGCTCATGCGTCGTTGCATGCCTTCACTACGCCGGTTGCGTGGCAGCGGTTCTAGCTGATTAGCTTGGCTTAGAAAGTTATCCAGGGTGGTTGCTTCACTGGCCTCAATAGGCTGCCAACTATCCATTTGGTCGATGAGGATTTGCATCTCATCAAGCTGCTGTTGCTGGCGTGCTGCCTGTTCGTGCTTATGTGCTTCGCGTTGGGCAAATAGCTCGTCACACTCATGGCGAAACGCTTTCCAAAGCGTTTGTTCTTCGCCTTTTGGGGCGCGCCCAAGCCCTCGCCACTGCTGCTGTAACTGTTTGGTCAGATGAATACGCTGGGACAAAGGCTGGCTTTCATCGCTGCGCAGGGTGGCGACTTGGCTTATCAGCGCCTTTTTTTGCGATGCGATCGTGTCTGCGCGTTGATCAATGAGGGCCTGTAACTGATGGCGAATAGTCGCGAAGCGGCGTCCAACGGCTTCAGAACGTTCACGGGGCACCGGGCTATAGTGGCGCCATTGGTGGCGTGCTTTATCGCGAATTTGTCGCAGCACATCGGGATCGGCGTCTTCAGCAGGTTGAGCCAGCAGGCTTTCAAGCTGATCGCACAGTACTTCGCGGGCTTTAAGGTTGGCCTCACGCTCTTCGCCTAGGCGCTCCCGCCAGGGGGCGAGGCGTTCGTGAATACGATCCGACGCGCTGCGAAAGCGTGTAGCCTGTTCACGGTTAGCGGCTGCGTCACCCAGCGATTTCCACTCTTTAACCAACTGACGATGGTGGCGGTCTAGCGCATCCTCCGCCATGTGGAGGTCATTGGCGAGTGCTTCAATGCTAGCGCATAGCTGTTCGCGTTTGGGGCCGGCAACAAATCCCCGCCAGTCACGTAGCTCGGCAAGGCGAGCCGCTAAATGCTTTAATCGTGCTTTAAGGGGCTGAGCAGCGCTGCTTTCTAGCGCTTCAATACGAGGTTTAAGCCGTTGATGCAGGCGGCTGGCGCTTTTAAAGGCACCACGCTCCAGTAAGTGCTCAAAGGTAACAAGTTCGGCGGTATGCGTTTCCAGTACCGCCTTATCTTCCGTAGGCTGGGCGGGATTAGTGTTTTCTGAATTGAGTGCTGCTTGAGCGCGGCTGAGTAACGCTGGCGGTGTTATGGCAGCGGGCCACTGGCATTGGCTTACCTGCTCTGCCAATGCGGGATGGTCACCATCCGCCAGGGCTGTCTCAATGGCGGGGCTGGCCGCACACCAGCGCTGCCATGCCTCCAAACACTGGTCATAGTGCTGAATGGCCAGCGTGTAGCGCTGGCGCATTGTGTCGCTTGGCGGGTGTATGTCAGAAAGTGCTTGCCAGCGCTGGCCTAACAGCTGGCGCTGCGCACGTAGGCTATCAATATCCTGCACTGCCATGGCGGAGGCGTGTCGCAGGCCGTCAAGTGTCTCTTCAATGCCTTCAAGTAACTGTTCACGGGTGCTCTCCGCCTCGTCCCGCCGCTCGACGCTCTGTTTGCGAGCCTGTTCTTGGGTTTCATGATCGTGAAGCGTTTTGCGGCAGTTGAGCAGCGCCTGATGGAAGCGGTGCTCCTGTTCGGTGCTCGGCGGCTGGGTCAGTTGCTCCCATTGCCGCTCGAGATGACGAAAGCGGCCGCCGTAAAGTGGCTCCCAGGGCGCGCGGGCGTGCTGTTCCAATTGGCTTAGCAGGGTCTCGCACTGCTGCTGTTCGGCTTCCAGCCACTCTGCGTCGCTACGTAAACGATTGAGCCGTTCTCGCGCTAGGCGCACCACTTGACGGTCACGACGTGCTTCTTTCAATAAGCGCTTAAGGCCCTCTTCACCCTCAATGCGCTCGGCTGCCTGATGACGTACGGCGGCGACGCCGTTATGACACGCCTGATGGATCAAATCACCTTCATCAGTGAGCTTGCCAAGGGCAATCAAGCGCAGATTGAGGTTATCACCCTGTAAGGCGATAACGCTTAGCACCCGTGGCTCTTCAATTTGAGCGGCCAGGGTTTGTCGCTGCTGCAGGTCAGTATTACCTTCAAGGCCACTGAGTCGTTGGCAGATGGCATTGAACCAAGCTTCTTCCTGCTGATAATGCGGATAGGCATCAACAAGGCCAGCGCAGTCATCCAATGCAAGCAACGCGGCTAGGCGAATCTGATGATCAGTATCTTGAGTAAGCGACTGCAGCGCCTGGCGCTGTTCTGGTTGTTGAGGGTCGAGTCGCTGGAGGGCCTGGCGCCGCACCTCGGGGTCGGGATGTTGCCACCGAGGAGCGAACAGGCGTCTTAACAGTCCGTGCATGGATCATCCTGCTGGTGCGTAGCATGAAAAAAATCAGTCGGCGACGACTTAGACGGTTGCAGTCATCGGCGCTGTCGCTTAGCTTGGCATTACTACTCTTCGCATTACTATGATGTGGTCAGCGACTATTTTCTACACCACAATACGAGATAGTACGCTACCTTTATCTTACTTGAACATGACATGGAGTTCGGCCATGAGCCTTAACGTGGATAGTGCCGCTGTGGCCTTTACCTTCAAAGGCGGCATGCTGCCGATGACCGTCATGGAGCTAAGTAGCGCCGATCCAGAGCGAATCCGGCAGCAGTTGGCGGGCAAGCTTTCCCAGTCTCCTGCTTTCTTTCAGCATACACCGGTTGTGCTCAGCGTGGAAAAGCTTGATGAACCCCACTTAGCCCTTGAACGCATCTGCGCCGTTTGCCGAGACCACAAACTGCTGCCCGTGGCGGTGCGTGGTGGGCCGGAACCTGTACGTCAGTCCGCTTGGGCATTGGGGCTAGGTTGGTTTCCGCCAATTGAAGAGGGTCGCGGCCGAGTGTTGGAAAGTGTCAACACTACACCCGTGCATGAAGTCACCCGTGATGAGCCGGCATTAAATGAAGGGGAGCCGCCTGCGCTAGCGACACGTTTATACCGTGGTACTGTCCGCTCAGGGCAGCAGGTCAGCGCCTCTGAAGGGGATCTGGTCGTGATTGGTGCGGTTAACGCTGGGGCGGAAGTGTTGGCGGCAGGCAGTATCCATGTCTACGGTGCGCTGCGGGGGCGTGCACTAGCGGGCATTCATGGCAATACTCAAGCGGGAATTTACTGCCGTGAACTGGAGGCAGAGCTGCTTTCAGTGGCGGGAAATTACAAACGTTTAGAAGATATTGACTCTCAGCTTTTGGGTCGACCAGCAGAAGTTCACTTTACAAAAGAACAGCTTGAAATTAAGTCTCTTGGATAAGGTGTTTTTATGAGCGTGCGTTGGTGCTTCATGCCTAGCGACGCCGAAGGCGCTATCCGTTACAGTGTGGCATGTTGATAACATTGACGTTCCCGTTATGTGCAGAGCGCTTATTGACGCGTGCTCGCGATGAACGACTTCAAGAAGGAAGTGACTCTTGGCCAAAATAATTGTAGTGACCTCTGGTAAAGGAGGGGTCGGCAAAACCACCAGTGCGGCAGCTATCTCTACAGGACTTGCGCTGCGCGGTAAAAAAACCGTTGTGATCGATTTTGACGTAGGCCTTCGCAACCTTGATTTGATCATGGGCTGCGAACGACGCGTCGTTTATGACTTGGTGAACGTGATTCAAGGCGAGGCAGGCCTAAATCAAGCATTGATTCGTGATAAGCGCGTTGAGAATTTGTTTATTTTGCCGGCCTCACAAACCCGTGATAAAGATGCTTTGACCCAGGAAGGTGTTGCCGAAATCCTGGAAAAATTGAAAGAAGATTTCGATTATATTCTTTGTGATTCCCCAGCGGGTATCGAGCGCGGTGCCCAGTTGGCAATGTACTTTGCCGATGAGGCGATTGTGGTCACTAACCCTGAAGTATCGTCAGTGCGTGATTCTGACCGCATTTTAGGGTTGCTGGCATCCAAGACTCGGCGCGCCGAGCAGGGCGAAGACCCTATCAAAGAGCACTTGCTGGTCACCCGCTATAATCCTGAGCGCGTTACCTCCGGTGATATGTTGACGCTGGACGATATTCGCGAAATCCTAGCGATTAATCTGCTTGGTTTGATTCCTGAGTCAGAAGCCGTGCTGCGCGCTTCTAACCAAGGTGTGCCCGTTACCCACGATATCTCTAGTGACGCGGGTCAGGCTTATAGCGATACGGTATCGCGCCTGTTGGGTGAGGACATGCCGCTGCGTTTCCACGAACTGCAACGTAAAAGCTTACTGAGCCGTATGTTCGGGGGAGGTCGTCGATGAAATTACTTGAGTTCTTGAAGCGAGAGCGCAGGAAGTCTGCCTCAGTAGCCAAAGAACGTTTGCAAATTATTGTGGCGCATCAGCGTAGTCAGCGCGGCCAGCCCGACTATATGCCGCTGCTTGAGCGTGAACTGCTTGAGGTGATTCGTCGCTATGTGCACGTAGATGACGATGCGATTCAAATTTCCTTGGACAGCGAAGATAACTGCTCTGTACTGGAGTTGAACGTTACGCTTCCAAAGAGCTGACCTTAAGAGCAGGCCAAAGCGTCGAAGACGCGGCGAAAAGGGTGGCGGGTGTGCTAGGCTTGGGCTTTTCATTGCTCAGCGGAGTGCTTCTTCATGGCGCCACCCAATGCTGCCCCTGTTAGTTTTCTATGGCATGACTATGAAACCTTCGGGGCGGACCCGCGTCGCGATCGGCCAGCGCAATTTGCCGCGCTGCGAACCGACGTCGAGTTGAATGAGATCGGCGAACCGATAGAGCTTTACTGCAAACCGGCTGATGATTATTTGCCCCATCCAGCAGCCTGTTTGATCACCGGTATTACCCCTCAAAAAGCCCAGCGCCATGGTATTCCTGAAGCGGCGTTCGCCGGCGAAATACAGCGTCGTATGAGCGAGCCCGGCACCTGTGTGGTGGGTTATAACAGCCTGCGTTTTGACGATGAAGTCTCACGCCATCTTTTTTATCGCAACCTGCTTGACCCCTATTCCCGTGAGTGGCAAAACGGTAACTCCCGCTGGGATTTAATCGATGTTGTCCGCGCGTTTTATGCGCTGCGCCCAGCGGGCATAGAGTGGCCGTTGCGGGAAGATGGCGCGCCTAGCTTTAAGCTGGAGCATTTAACCGCAGCCAATGGCATAGCCCACGAGGGCGCTCACGATGCGGTGGCCGACGTGCGGGCAACCATTGCTCTGGCTCGCTTGCTCAAAGCGCGCAATGCCAAGCTATTCGATTACTTACTTGGACTGCGTGGCAAGCGTGCGGTTGCCAGCCAACTCGATTTACCCAGTGCGAAACCGCTGCTGCATATTTCCCGTCGTTATCCCGCTAGCCGGGGCTGCAGTGCCTTAGTGATGCCGCTGGCCGAGCATCCCAGCAACCCTAATGGGGTGATTGTTTACGATTTAAGCGTTGATCCCAGCGATTTACTGAGCATGACAGCGGAGCAGATTCGGGAGCGCGTGTTTGTCAGTCAACAGGATTTGGCTGAAGGCGAGGCGCGCATCCCGCTGAAGGTGATTCATATCAATCGCTGTCCGGTGGTGTTTCCCGCCAGTGCCTTAAAAGATGTTGATGGACCGCAAAAGGGTGAGTACGGGACCATCGTTGAGCGCTTAGGCTTAAATGTGAAGGCCTGTCGGCAGCACTGGAAAACCCTTCGTGATGCCAGTGGTATCACTAGCAAAGTCGCAGAAGTATTTAGTGCAGGGTATGAGGATGCACCACAAGATCCTGATTTGATGCTCTATTCCGGCAGTTTCTTCTCCGCCGCAGACCGCCAGCAGATGGAGCGGGTGCGCGAAATGGAGCCATGGGATTTGGTTGGCCAACGCTTTGCGTTTCAAGATCCACGCTTGGAAGAGATGCTGTTTCGCTATCGCGCACGCAACTATCCAGACACGCTAGAAGGTGAAGAGCGTGAGCAGTGGGAGGCGTATCGCTGGATGCGTATTAATGACCCTGCGTTGTCGGGCTTTACGTTAAAGGCCTTTGCGCGGGAAATTGCTCAGTACAATCAGCAAACCCTCTCTGATCGCGAACGGCAAATTCTGGAAGAGCTGGTAATGTTTATAGAGGCGATGATGCCAGCCCAGGCGTTTGACGCCTGAGCCAGAATCGGTTTTTAGCGGAGCGACTTATTCATTATGCATTTTCGGCAGCGCTGAGCGCGCTTCTCGATAGGCCGCCACATCGCTGGGTTCGTCTTCAGGGTTGAAGCGAATGTCCAGCGTGTGCTCGCGCAGTGATGGCCAGAGCTCTTGCATATCCTCCAGGCTCACGTTCAGCACTAAGTCGGCCAATTGCTCCCGGCGATCAAAACGCACCTCTTCTAATGCGGTTGCCTGCCAGTAGCGATTGGCCATGCCTGGTAGGCTGGTGTCACGCTGACGCAGCTGGTTGTTGACTGCCTGGCGGTAGGGCGCCAAGTCCTCATCGCTTAATTGTTCAAGGCGCTGGCTAGCCTCTTCAAGGAACGTATCCATACGCTCTGCTATGGTGTCGCTGTCGACGTCCGGTGATTGGACAACTAACGCAATCCCAGGCGCTTCAAGGAGCGGCGAATAGCCTGCGTTAACCACGTAACCTAACTGCTGCTCGGTGCGCAACTGCTGGTAGAACGGCGTCTCTAACCACTGGGCGATCACGCTGGTCGTGGCTTGCTCTTTGGGCGTTTGGTCGCGTCCCTGCATATAGCGCAGTATCAACGACTCTTCACGCGTGCTGTGAGGGTGGAGCACTCGGTGCTCTTGGCTAACCGCCAGAGGCGTTAGATTGGCAATGTCATCTCGGCTTAAGCGCGGGCGGAGGTGATCACGCATGATCTCGGCCTGTTCGCGTGCTAAGTCGGCGTCAAGATTTCCCACCGCCATTGCGTCGACGTAAAGATCTTTTAGAAAGCGTTTGCGGAAGTCTTCTAAATGGCTGCGCTCAAAGCGCTCGCTGGCGTTCAGGAAGTCAGCGTTTGACCACTGCGGTGTGAGCAAGGCTTCGCCGAGCGTGCGGCTCGCTTGGCCGTAAAGCGATGCCTGAGGAGCATTGCGCCACTCGCGCTGCAGCTGGTAGCGCACTCGCTCAAAGGCACCGTCGGTAATTTCCGCCGTTTTAAGCTGCTCAACAGCCTGCTCAATCAGCGGCGTTTGACCATCCCGCCAGCCGGAGAATGAGAGCGTCATGCCGCGGGCGTGAGGGTAGGCGCTGAACGCTTGACCTGCCAGCCAGGCGGGATAGAGCGACTCATTCAAACTGTCGTTGAGCCAGATGGCGAGTAGCCGGGTGAGTACCGCTTCTTCAGCGGAGTAGCTCGCGCTGGGGTTTTGCAGGCTGACGCGCCATTCAACGCTTGGGGTGTTAAACCGCGCATCCTGCATATGCCAAGCGGTAAATGACGGCGTATCAACCAATAGGCTGGGGTGATCGTCCTGGCCTTCCAGAAGCGTTAAGTCACTGGCAATAAAAGGGTTCGGGCCAGGTAGCGCTAAACCGCTGAGGGCTTGGCCTGCTTGGTCGGGCGTTTGCTCGCGCCACTGGGTATTGAACCAAGGTGAGATGGTGTCGCTTTCCACATCTGGCGCTGAGTAGAAGCGCAGCATGTTGTCTGGCCTTAGTGCATCGAGATAGGCCTGTTGGCGCTCGGCGTCGGGGCCATCCATGCGGTAAGCCGCGTACTGCACATCTTCCACCGGGTAGCGCGAAAGGCTCATGGAGAGGCGGGTCGCTTCCTGTTGAGGTGCGCCATGCTGCTGAAAACGGAAGGCCTGCTCGTTAAGATTGGCTTGTTCGTCATAGCGCCAGGAGGCGAGGCCGTCGTCTTGTAGTTGCTCAATGGCAGCAAATAGAGTGGCTTCGATATCATCCAGACGCTCAGCACCGGCAGGTGTCAGGCTGACAGATACCGTAAACAAGGCATTTTTACCATCGCCACGGCCAACGCCAGCAGAGAGCCCATCGGCAAGCCCTGCGTCACGTAGTACCGCTAACAGGCTGCCATCCCCTTCATCACCCAGCAGGTGTGAGATGAGCTGCGTTGGTTTACTACGGTAATCATCGGTGGGGTCGGGAACCGGAAAGTAAAAGCGTAGCTGACGACGATCCTGCAGCGATTGGCGTTCGATATAGCGCGGCAGGGTGTCGGCATCTACTAACGGCTCGTCGATAGTCGGCACGCTCAGGTCGTTATCTGGAATGTCGGCAAAGCGTTCGGCAACCCACTCTTCAAGCGTATCCAGCGGCTGCGGTGCCACAATCGCCAGGTTCATTACATTGGCGTCGTAATGCTGGTGATAGAAATCAATCACTCGCTCGCGCAGCGTCGCTTCGCCTTCAGGCGGGCTGGCTAAGGTCTCACGGCTGCCCACGGCAAAGCCAGTCGTAGCGTTATTAGGATTGAGGAGTTGATTAAGTACGTCATTTTCACGCCGGGATTCGTCACGAATGCGTGCCATATACTCAGAGTGAACGATATTACGCTCGCTCTCTAAATGATCTGCATTAAACAGCGGCGAAAGGAAAAATTCGCTAAAGCGGTCAAGGGCGCCGGGCAGTGCCGAGGGCTCGATATCAAAGAAGTAATTGGTGTCTTGCTGGGCGGTAAAGGCGTTGTGTGACCCTGCGTTGCCTGAAATGTAGCGCTGATAAGCGTCGGATTCTGGGTACGGCTCGGTACCTAAAAACAGCATATGCTCAAGAAAGTGCGCTAATCCCTGAAGGTCTTCGGGGTCCTGGGCGCTGCCGACACGCACATTCATTGACGCCGCGGCTTTATCCGCCTCAGGGTCGCTTACCAGTAGCACATTAAGGCCATTTTCAAGCGTTAAAACGCGGTAATCACGGATGTCATAAGGGCTAACGTTAGGTGTGATTACCTCGGCCACGGCATCGTCGTCAGAAGCCAGCGCAAGCGGCGCTAACCAGATACTGGCAACAGCGCTGAGCAGGGCACGCTGGGGCAGTTGATGCCAGCGCATTACATAAGAGGGTCGCAACATTACGTCTCCTGAGACACGGCCCAGCGCAGCATCGGTCCCGTAGGGTGGGCGCAGACCGAAGACTGATAGGCGGGGTTATTGACATGTTTTGATACCGGAAAAGCGCCCAACAGTTCCAAGGGCGCAGGCGTTAATAGCGAATTCAGTGTTTCCAGGTCGGTATCTGGGTCTAGCCACGCATTTAGTGCATGGGGTTGAATAGTGACCGGTAAGCGATCGGTTAACGGTGATAGCAGAAGATTGGCAGGTACCGTGATCAGTGCTGCTGAGTCAGTGAACGCTGTTAACGTTGTGTGGTAGCGGCACCATAAGGCACCCAGCAGCAGCGGTGCCCGTGTCACCTGGGTGACTAAATAGGGCTGTTTACTGCGCGGCTGAGTTTTCCACAGATAGAAGCCGCTAACCGGAATCACGCAGCGGCGAGCGCTAAAAGCCTCGCGAAACATTGCTCTCGATTCAAGAGTTTCGGCCCGGGCGCAGTGCGGCGCATGATCCAGCACGTCTAGCCAAGGCGGCGTGAGGCCCCAAAAAATTGACGAGAGGCGATACTCCCCTTGCTCAAGCCGAATCGCCGAAATGGGTCGACGGGGCGCTAAATTGGGTGACTCTACCAGTGGCTCAGAGGGAATAAGAGAGGGCAATAAGCGGGACAGTGGTAAGTTTTGTACATGCAGACGCCCCGTCATACCTATCTCCTAAAGCAAAATCGTAGTGCAAGTGTACCGATATAGTGGGGGACTTCACGTAATAAAGCGCGAAATGTAGCGTTTTAGTGTCGAAAACAGTGTTCGATGTAAGGTATCCTATACCATCCTTTACTCCCGCTAAAGTGCAGTGAGGCATTCCTCCTCGTTTGCCGTTGACCTTAAGAGATCGCCATGGCCCGTCCTAGACAGCATGCGCCCGATGCCCTCCATGCGCAGGTCATGCACGCTTGTGATGAGTGGTTGGCTAAGCAGCCAGTCCATGGTCTTTCGCTGCGTGCCCTTGCCAGAGAAGTCGGCTGCGCCCCAAGCACGCTGCTGAAGCTGTATGGCAGCTTTAATAACTTATTACAGCACGTCAATGTGGAAACCTTGGCGCGCTTGCAGCACACCATAACCAGTCTTGTGGATGATGACCCTGAGCCATGGTTGCGCTCACTGGCGCGTGCTTACTGGCAGTTTGCAGAACAGGATTGCTACCGCTGGCAACTGCTGTTTGATTATCCGCTGGCCCAAGAGGGCGAGCTTGATCAGCGGCAAAGCGATCTCATCGAGGCGCTATTTACCCAGGTCGAGGCGTCGCTCAAATCCTACCAGCCAGCGCTGGATGATCTCGAAGCCCGCCGCTTAGGGCGTACCCTGTGGGGCAGCGTTCACGGTCTGGTTCAGCTTGGGCTTAACGAGCGTCTGGGTTACTGGCAGGGGCAGCAATTAAAAGTGGATGAATTGTTGGATCAACTGATGAGTACCATATTGGCGGGCCTTCGCCACCGCGAGGCGGTCACGTGAAGGGGTGGGTCAGCGCGTTCCGCCATATCCTGCGTTGGCTTATTTTTATCTCAATGCGCCTCTGCTATCGGCTACAAGTGCACGGTCAACAGCATATTCCCAAGCAGGGTGCCGCGCTGGTGGTGTGTAACCACGTAAGCTTTATGGATGCGCTCGTACTCGGCGGCGCTAGCCCACGCCCGTTGCGCTTTGTCATGGACCAGCCGATTTTTGACTCACCATGGCTTAAGTGGTGGTTTCAGTTGGTCGGTGCCATTCCAATTGAGTCTGAGCGGCGCAGCCCCGGTGCTATCAGGCGTGCCCTGGATGACGTCAGCGAAGCGCTACGCCAAGGCCAGGTAGTGATGGTGTTCCCAGAGGGACGATTGACCCCAGACGGTGAGATTCACGCCTTCAGGCGTGGTTTAGAGACCATTCTGGCAAGGGATGATGTGCCGGTGATCCCGGCGGGGTTAGCAGGTCTGTGGGGGTCGTGGACATCTCATCATTGCGGCAAAGCGCTAAAGAAATGTCCCAAGCGATTTCGGGCGCCGGTCAGTTTGCACTTCGGCCCGCCGCTCAACCGCTTGGACGCCGATGATATGGCGCTGCGGCGGTTTCTTGAGGCGCGCGTTAGAGCATTAAAAGCAGCGGCTGATCAGGACCTTGCCCGCCGCCGCTAGCTTGGCAAGTGGCTTCCCTCACCTAGCGCCGTGGCGCGCGTAGCTTTTGCCAGCAGCGTGCTGAGGTGATTAGATTGTCGCGAATCTCCAGTATTTCCATCCGCATATTACCAATCTGCAGGCAGGCAGGCCCTTCAGGGAATGCCTCAAGATGCTCAAGAATCAGCCCGTTGAGAGTTTTGGGGCCATCGGTGGGCAGCTGCCAGCCAAGCATTTTATTGATGTCTCGAATCGTGGCGGTACCTTCAATCACGTGGCTACCGTCGTCCTGCTGATGAATCTCTTCATCTTCAGATACATCGGTGGTGAACTCGCCCACAATCTCTTCCAGTATATCTTCCAGCGTTACCAAGCCTTCTACATCGCCATACTCATCGACCACGATGCCGATACGCCGCTTCTGCTTTTGAAAGTTGAGCAGTTGAGTATGCAGAGGTGTCGACTCGGGAATGAAGTAGGGCTCGCGTGCCTCCTGCACGATCGAAGCTTTAGTTACTTCATCGCGAGACAGAAAGCGTGCCGCATTACGAAGATGCAGCATGCCAATAATATTGTTGATGTCGCCTTTGTAAACGGGCAGGCGGGTGTGCTGGCTGGTACGAATCTGGGTCAAAATATCTTCTAGCGAGTCATCCAAATCAATTCCCAGCACCTCGTGACGCGGCACCATAATGTCGTTCACAGTGACATTCTCAAGGTCGAGAATCGACAGCAACATGGCGCGGTGACGGTAAGGTATCAGCGTGCCGGCCTCGTGCACCACCGTGCGTAATTCGTCGCGAGTTAGGCTGTCGCCACCATTATCAACGCTTTTAACGCCAATCAGTCTAAGCAGGCCGTTAGACATCACGTTGACCAACCAGACCAGCGGATAAAGCAGCTTAAGCAGCGGCTCTAGTGCGAAGGAAGTAGGGTAAGCAATCCGCTCAGGCTTGATCGCGGCATAGGTCTTTGGCGTCACTTCGGCGAAAATCAAAATGGTAATCGTCAGCAGTGCAGTGGAGATCGCAGGGCCGGAGACATCACCAAAAAAATGAATGGCAATGATCGTGGCAATCGACGCGGCTAGGTTGTTGACGAAGTTATTGCCGATCAAGATAACGCCAATAAGGCGATCTGGACGTGTGAGCAGGCGCATGACCCGTTTGGCTCTACGATCCCCGCTGTTAGCCTGATGACTCAAGCGGTAGCGGTTAATCGACATCATGCCGGTTTCAGAGCTTGAGAAGAAAGCAGAAAGCACTATCAGTAAGGCTAGCAGGCCGAACAGTAACCCCAGGGGGAAGTCGTCGCTCAAGTCGAAAGGTCCTTTGTGGCGAATTAGGCTCGATTTGTAGAAGGTCGCGAGTGATGTGTCAAGACAACTAAAGGCGCGGGCTAGCGCCTTTAGCAGTTGAACCGCTATCGATTGAGTAAGATTTCAAGTACGAACTTGCTGCCAAAGTAGGCCAGTACCAGTAGGGCGCAGCCACCCAGGGTCCAGCGTACGGCGCGCATGCCACGCCAGCCAAAGCGGTAACGCCCAATCAGAAGCGTTGTAAATATCACCCAGGCTAGTAGCGACAGCACCGTCTTATGGGCTAAATGTTGAGCAAACAAGTTATCTAGAAAAATAAGCCCGCTCGCGATGGAGAGCGTAAGCATAATGATGCCTGCCCAAACCAGCTCAAAGAGCACCCGCTCCATGGTGGTCAGCGGAGGTAAAGACTGCACGATGCCCCGAATATGATGATGGCGCAGTGCTTGGTTCTGCAGGCCGACCAAGACGGCTTGAGCGGCAGCAATCGCCAGTACGGCAAATGCCAACGCAGAGCTAACTGCATGTAGCAAAATCCCCGGTGTGAGGCCGGTATGGCCGCCTTGATTGGGTAGCCAAGTGGCGGCAATTAAGGCAATGCCAGCCAGCGGGAAAAGCGCAATACCCGCGTTGAGTACCGGCTTGAATAGACTTGCTACCAGCACGACATTGACGGCCACTGCCATTAATAGCGTCGCGCTGGTGGTAAAGCCTGGCAGCAAGCCGGGTGCCTGGCCGACTAATTTGACGACTACCGGAATGTGCAGCAGCAGGCCCAGCACGGCAAGCAGACGTACCATCCTTTGACGGGGAGGTACGCGACGAAACAGTGTCATGCCCTGCCAAATGGCGGCGGCAACATAAAGAACAAAAGCAATCGTGGCGAAAGGGAGCGCCTGCATGATGCTATCCGTGCGCCTTGCAGCGCGTTGCTGTTAATAAATAAACGAATTAAGCGTGATTACGACGAAAATCTATTCAACTACTATAACTAATCCAAGCTGCGTCGCCCAGCGGGGCAAGTGCACGAAAATAGCTAAAGACTCGGAGTAAGTATGCATGAATATCAGGGAAAGCTATAAGCAAGGGTCTTTCGCCATGGCCGGAAAAATGTTCTCGACAATTCCGGCATTTCCGCTATCCATGGTGGTCAGATGACGACTTGCCCTGGTTAGTTGCCCTAATGTCGCTGGCACTCTCCCATGGAGACTCAAAGCGTGAGCGCGTATAATCTTTCCACTATTTAGTCCAGGGCGTGCGCGCCATCGGCAGTGACGGAGGCAGAGAGGCCCCATGTTCCAGAATCTAAGTGAGCGTCTTTCCCAGACGCTAAAGTCGATTAAGGGTCAGGCTCGCCTGACCGACGACAATATTAAAGATACCCTGCGCGAAGTGCGTCGCGCGCTGCTTGAGGCCGATGTAGCACTGCCGGTCATCAAGGAGTTTATTGAACGCGTGCGCGAGCGCGCAGTTGGCCAAGAAGTATCCAAAAGCCTTTCCCCAGGCCAGCAGTTCGTCAAAATTGTCCAGCAAGAGCTGGAAGCGATCATGGGCGAAGCCAATGATGGCTTTGTGCTTAAAGGCTCGCCTGCGGTTGTATTGATGGCGGGTCTTCAGGGTGCGGGTAAAACTACTTCTGTTGCCAAGCTTGCCCGCTACCTGCGTGAGCGTGAGAAGAAGAAAGTGCTGGTAGTGTCTGCCGACGTCTATCGTCCGGCGGCTATTGATCAGTTAGAAACCCTGGCTAAAGAAGTCGCAGTGGATTTCTTCCCCTCGCGCTCTGATCAGCAGCCGGTAGCGATTGCTGAAGCGGCGATTAAGCACGCCAAGATCCAGTTCCACGATGTGGTATTGATCGATACCGCCGGTCGCTTAGCCATTGATGAAGCGATGATGGCGGAAATCCAGGCGCTGCACAAAGCAGTCTCGCCCCAAGAGACGCTGTTTGTCGTCGATGCCATGACCGGCCAAGATGCCGCGAATACGGCTAAAGCGTTCAGTGAAGCGCTGCCGCTGACCGGTGTTATCTTAACCAAGGCGGATGGTGACGCTCGCGGTGGTGCTGCTTTGTCGGTGCGTTATATCACTGGCAAGCCCATCAAGTTCATGGGTGTTGGTGAGAAAGTCGATGCTCTAGAGCCGTTCCACCCTGACCGGGTAGCTTCGCGAATCCTGGGTATGGGCGACATGCTGTCGCTGATTGAGGAAGCCGAACGCACCGTCGATAAATCCAAAGCCGCACAGTTGGCCAAGAAGGTCAAAAAAGGCGATGGGTTTGACCTGGAAGATTTTCGTGACCAGCTACAGCAGCTCAAGAAAATGGGCGGTATGGGCGGCTTGCTAGGCAAGCTGCCTGGCATGGGGCAGATGGCCGAAATGGCCCAAGGTCCCGGCCCTGAAAAGGAGCTTGGCAAACTCGAAGCGCTGATTAATTCAATGACGCCAAAAGAGCGCCGCAAGCCCGATATTATCAATGGTTCACGCAAACGCCGTATTGCCGCTGGCGCAGGGCTGCAAGTGCCTGACCTGAATCGTCTGCTTAAACAGCATAAGCAGATGCAGAAAATGATGAAGAAAGCGGGCCAGAAAGGCGGCATGCAGAAAATGATGCGCGGCATGTCCGGCATGATGGGCGGCGGTGGCCCGGGCGGCCCAGGAGGAATGGGTGGCCCCGGCGGCATGGGCGGTATGGGAGGCCCGGGCGGATTGCCCCGCCGCTAAGCTTCTTCGCGGGCTCAGGCAATCTGAGCCCCTGAGTCCAGACCTAAGCCTAAGTCAAACCTGAGCCTGAGCCACATGGCGCAAGTGCACGATCACGCTGCCGTCTGGCCGACAGTCGTGTAGTGGATAGCAGTAAGGCACCTCGTCAGGTATCGGGTCAGCCATACTGCCTGGCACCAAGTTGTATTGAAACGCCGGGCTCCCGGCGATTCCAGCGTAGTGCCCGTCCCAGTAGGTATGCAAAGGTTGGTGAATATGCCCACACAGGATTCGTATTGGTAATCCGCTAATGATTTCCCTAAAGCGTTCTCTCCCTTCTATCAAGCTGCAAGGATCCCAGTGGGGATTCCCGGTCATAAAAGGCGGATGATGCAGTGCCAAAAAAGTGACTGGCTGGGTGTGCTGAAGCTGCTTTTCGAGCCACGCCAATCGCCTATTGCATAACGCCCCCTTTGCTTCTCCCTCTACTACTGAGTCCATGCCCAGCAGTGTGACGCCATGGGTATCAATTCTGGATTGCAGAAATTCACCTGCTTCAAGTCCTGCCAGCCGATTGCCCAGTACTCGCCGCATCGCCTCGCGTCTATCGTGATTGCCAGGCACTGCCAGAATGGGCATGGGTAGTGGCTCAAGCAGATGGCGTATCAATTGATAATCTTCCTCACTGCCTCCGTCGGCCAGATCACCACTGATAGCCACAACATCCGGTAAGGGGCTAAGCGTCAGTAGATCAGCGATAATGTTTTCAACAATCTTAGCGATATCGCCGCGGGATTGACCCGTTTCGGGGCGCTCAGTGAAAAGATGCAAATCAGATAAGTGGGCAATCAACATTTAGATAAAACTCAGCAAAAGACCGTTTACAGAGACAGCCAATGGTTAGCGACCAATGCGGGAGAGCACATCGGCTTTCAAAAAGCGCTCGATAATGAGCATGAAGCCAACAGAGGGGATTAGCAGTATTAGCGCGGTAATCGCCGCGACCTGATAATTACCCCCCATAGAGGCGTTGAACATCAGTAGCGGTAGCGTGGTGATTTCCGGTGCACCGACAAAAAAGGTACCGGTAAACTCATCAATACTGTCGAGAAACACGAAGATCGATGCTGCCAGCAGACCCGGCAATGCTTGGGGCAGGGTGATATCTTTAAAACTTCGCAGTGGTGAGGCACCGAGGTTGCGCGCGGCCTCCTCCAACGAGCGATCCACCGTGGCGAAGGTCGCCGTGGCAATCCAGACCGCATAGACGAGCCCTGGTAGTGAGTGCACCAGCACCACGCCAAGCAAGGTGCCGTTGAGCCCCCACTGGTAAAAAATAGCTGCGATGTTGACGAAGATCGGCAGGTTGGGAAACGCCTGAGGAAGTAGGAAAAGCAGCATGATGACATTACGCGCGGGCAGGGCTTGGCGTGCCAGTGCGTAACCCGCGGGTATTGCCAACGCCATCGACAGTAGCACCGCCAGCAGCGCCACAATGATCGTGTTAAACAGTGACACCCAGGCACCTGCGCGAGGGCGAAATACGCGCTCCCAGAAGGCGAATCCCCAGTCGGTTGGGAAGCGGTTCGGGTAAAACCACTGTTCAGCAAACGCCCACATGGCAAGGTTCAGTAGTGGCCCGAAAACGATAAAGGCGACGATGCCCAGCATCAGGCCGAGGCCTATTTGCGTCAGCAGTGTAGATGCCTTCATGGGTTGGCCTCCCGGCGCAGCGTCAGGCGCAGATACACCCAGGCGGTAACGGCGGTTAGCGCATAAGAAAACAGCCCTAAGGCATTGGCGATGCCGTAATCTCCATAATAGGTGATCCGATGGGCCATCATCGAGGTCATCATGGTGGGGTTGCCTGCAATCAGCATCAGCGGCACGGACAGCACCGAGAGCATAGCCACCAGCGAGAGTATCAGTCCCACCCACAGTGTTGGCGCTGCTTGGGGCAGTAGAATGTTGAAAAGACAGCGCAACCGGCCCGCGCCCATGTTGCGGGCAGCTTCAATATGGCTGCGGTCAATCGCCGCCATAGCGCCTGCAAGCAGCAGTGTGACGAAGGGAGTTTGCTTCCAGGCAAAGGTCAGTACCAGCCCTCGCCAGTCCAAAAAACTCTGGGCGTTAGCGGCTGCCAATAGCCCCGTTTCGACCAGTACCCCATTCATCATGCCGTTAGTGGACAGAAAAGAGCGCGCTAGCTGACCTGACACCACAAATGGAATAAATAGCGGCCAGCGGTAGAGCCAGCGCAGCAGGCGCACTGCCCAAGGCGTGGTGCCGAGTACGAGGTAGCCTGCAATGGAGATGGATATCACCGTGATCAGCACAAGGGATGCCGACACAACGCCGATGGAGAACAGTACGTCGCGACCATAGAGCGAAAACGCCCGGGCGAGGTGTTCGGTTGTCCAGCTGCCGTCGTTGCTACGAAAAGCGGTTATCAGCGAACGGGCCAAAGGCAGTGCATACAGTAACGCAATTGCCGTTAGCGCTGGTAGAACGAGCAGCGTGCCCCGCGCTGATTGCATTAATGGTTTTCGCGATGCAACGGGCGGGAGTGCCGTAGAGGATAAGTGGGTCATAAAGGCGTTCTACGAAGAAGGGGGCTAAAGCCCCCTAGATGATGAGCAAAGTGTTAACGGCTAACGTGGCTTTCGTAGGCTTCGAGGATGGCACGGAAGTAGTCAGCCTGTGGCATCGAGAAACCGCGTTCGGAAAGTGTCTCGGGCGAAACGTCTGCGTATAGCTGCTCCCACTGGGCGTCGCTTAGTTCGCTGCGAACATGCTCAGCGTCAATGCCAGGGAACCAGTTGAATTGGCCAACAATGCCTTCAGCCTGTATCTCTGGGCTGGTCGCCAAGGCAATAAATTCGGCAGCCAAATCAGGTTCAGCGGCGCGCTCAGGAATGGTGTAGTACATCGGTTGGCCCGGCATGCCGGGTTCCAGCAGTAATAACCTGAAATTGGGGTTGAGGCGGCCATCGGTTTTCCAGGTGTAATACATATCCATCCACACGGGCCCCATGGCGATTTCACCACGGTTCATGGCGTCCAAGGTGCCAGCATTGCCTGGGGTCATGGTGACGTGTTGATTAAACGTGCGCAGTTGATCAAGTGCTGGCTCCCAGCGTGCTGTCGCATCCTCTTCCCAGGGGCCGTTTTGTAGCGTATCGGCCATGTCGGTAAAGGCGTACATCCAGCCGAACACAAAGCCGACCCCCGCCATGCCACCGGTAATGCCGTTATAACCGAACTGCCCGGGGTGCTCTTCCACCCAGTTGGCAAGTGCTGTGTAGCTTTCAGGCGGCTGTTCTAAAAGGTCAGGGTTATAGGCGATGGCAATCTGGCTCTGGAACATGGGCATCACGTAACCTTCGACATCAACGCCCAGCGCATTGCGCGCGCTTTGTGCGCTAACTAAATCGCCCGTGGCTATAGCGTCAACATAATCAGCGAGCAGGCCCTCTTCCACCATCTGCCCGGCCATGCGCTGATGGACAACGGCCACATCGACGCTCCAGGTCGCCTGGTCGCGCTGGGCGCTAAGGGTTTCGTAAATAGCCTGGCTGCCTGCATCTCCAGGGCCTGTGCCCAGGGCGCGCACGCTGACATCGGGGTACATGGCTTCAAATCGCGGAGCAAGAAACTCATTGATGTACTCAACCATGTTGTCATCACCTGCGGTAAACACGTTAAGTGTTGTGGCCGCCATGGCGGGTGCGGTGAGGGTGGCGGTTAACAGGCCCAGCGTAAGCGTTAAGGGTTTCATGCGATATCCTCATGTCGATCAAGCGGCGGCAGATGCCGGTTATCCGGCCCGAAGGGGATCAGAGCCGAAGCAGGCACCTGAAGCGTTGCGAAGGCGCCTAAAGCAATAGGGGAGTCGGACGTGGCGTAAAGTGTGTCGCCATTAACGCTAAGCGAAATCTGGTAGCCATCGCCGGTATAAACGCAGTCGCTCACGCGACCCTTACGGTTGAGAGCCGCCGCGTTTAGCGAGGCATTGACCAGCGCGTCTCGTGTCCGAAAGCCAAACTGAGTGGCGCCTCTGGCATTGGCGGGATCCTCTTTTTCACAGCTGACGATATTGTCTACGCCTAGAAAGCGCGCCGTGTCGAGATCAGCAGGGTGCTGGTAAAGACGCTGCGGCGAGGCTACCTGGACAATTTGACCAGCACGCATGAGCACGATTTGGTCGGCCATTTGCAGAGCCTCTTCCTGATCATGAGTGACCATAATGGTGGTGATGCCCAGCGATTTTTGCAGACGACGTAACTCGCCGCGCAGGCTACGGCGAATGGCGGCATCTAAGTTGGAAAGCGGCTCGTCAAGCAACAAAAGTGGTGGGTCAATAATCAGCGCACGGCCAAGGGCAACACGCTGGCGCTGGCCACCGGAAAGCTGCGTGACTGCGCGCTTCTCAAAGCCACTTAGTTCCAGTCGCTGCAATGTGTCGGCAACTCGTTGCTGGCGTTCTGACCGAGGAACACCGCGCAGTTTTAGCGGGTAGCCTAGGTTCTCGCCGACGCTCATGTGCGGCCAGAGCGCATAGGATTGAAATACCATGGCGGTCTGGCGCTTCTCTGGCGGTAAGTGGGTAATGGATTGTGCGCCAAGGCGGATATCGCCTCGATCCAGCGGCGTAAAGCCGGCGATAGCGCGCAGTAGCGTGGTCTTCCCGCAGCCGGATGGGCCCAGCAGACAAGTAAAGCTGCCGGGATCCACAGCAAGATGGATGCTTTCCAGAATACGCTGCTGCCGAAGGTCAATGGTTACGTCATTAAGTGTCAGCGCTTCGGTACGCATCGGTTAACTCCGGTTTAAAATGCCTTTTGAACGCGCGTGCAAAATTTTGATAAGCCAAAATTACCCTGCATCTGTGACGTTTTGATGTAGCTTTTAAAACACATCAGCGGCAGCTAACTGGTGCTAGGATAATGAGTGTTATCTCACTGATAGGGCAGTAAAAACGTGTCCGAAATAGTAAAGCGAAGGGAGAAATGCCGGTGCGTGTGACTGCTGACGATGTTGCCAGGGCCGCAGGCGTCTCCCGAGCGATGGTGTCACGGGCGTTCACCGCCGGGGCATCGGTGTCAGCAGGAAAGCGCGAGCATGTACTGCGTGTGGCTCAAACCTTGGGCTATCGGCCTAACTTGATTGCCCGTGGCCTTACCGGGCAGCGTACTGGTCTGGTTGCCGTGGTGGCAGGTGAGATATCCAGGCCCTACGAAGCCTGGTTGTTGGAGCATCTGGTAAGAGCGCTAACGCTTCATGGCTATCGTCCGCTGCTACTACCCGCTCTTAGGAATACCAATGTGGCCGAGATGATCGACCATGCATTGGCCTATCAGGTGGATGGAGCGATTGTCGCTGCCGGATCCGTTAGTCGTGATATTGCTGATCGATGCCGATCCTCTGGGGCTCCCTTAGTGCTAATCGGTCGCGTACTGGAAAAGAGTGGCGCTGATTCAGTCTGCTGCAACAACGGAGAGGGCATGCGTTTGCTAGTGGAGCGGCTGGTCAAGCAGGGGCGGCGGCGTATCGCTTGGCTGGGGGGCTCGGCAGATACCTTCTCGGATCAAGAACGCAGACAAAGCGTCGAACAGACATTGAAGCACTATGCGCTGTCAATACAGGCGCAGCGCCGGGGAGATTTCTCGTTTCAAAGCGGCTTTAATGAAGGGCTAGCGATAATGGATTCGGGTGAGGCGATTGACGCGATTATGTGTGCCAACGACGCCATGGCGCTGGGGGTGATCGAAGCATTGTCCCAGCGCGGTGTTCTAGTGCCAGATGATGTCGCTATTACCGGGTTCGATGACGTACCCGGCGCTGCCTGGGGGCGCTGCCCATTGACCACTGTACGCAACCCGGTAAATGAAACCGCGTTAGAGGCGCTGCAGCTACTCGAAGCTAGGATGCAGGCCCCGTCAAGCAACCCCCAGGTCGTCAGGGTTGGCGTTACACTTGTCCCGCGTGAAAGCGCTTAGCGTATAACGTTTAAGCAAGCCATGATGATATCGCCTTTTGGGGTGCTAGCCTTGAACAAATAGAAACTTGCGAGCAAAGATGCCCTTTACAGTGAATGCAGTGGTTGACGCTTTATGAGTTTTCTGGCTGTCAGGCTTTCCAAGCCGAGCGCATTTGCGTAGAATGCGGCCTCTTCATGCGTGGGTGTTGCCTGAAATACGCCAAAACGTAGTGTTAGCACTACCCGATGAAGGCTCAAATGGCACTAAGCAAGCCTCTTGCAAGCTCAAAACGTTGCATTTCGTTAACTTAGCGCCAAGAAAACAGCACGAAGAGTGTTTCGGTAGCGGTTAGCGCTATGACTACACTCTCGTAACCTCAACCGAAGGATAGTTATCGTATGGTTACCATTCGTTTGGCCCGTGGTGGCGCCAAGAAGCGTCCCTTTTACCACCTGACTGTTACTGATTCGCGTAATGCACGTGATGGTCGTTTCATCGAGCGTGTTGGCTTCTTCAACCCGGTTGCCCGTGGTCAAGAAGAGCGTCTGCGCGTTGATTTAGACCGCGTTGTTCATTGGCAGAGCCAAGGCGCCCAGGTTTCTGGTCGTGTTGCTGAGCTGCTTAAAGAAGCACGCAAACAGGCTTAAGCCTGCTGTGTGGGATCTTTATGTGGAATAAATTGAGTGCTGTGGCTAGCTGAGGTCGTCAATGTCGCGTTTTGAAATAAGCCAAACTGACGACACATATGTGGTGCTAGGCAAGCTGACTAGCCCTTATGGGGTGAAAGGTTGGCTGAAGGTGTACTCCTACACTAGCCCGATAGACAGCATTCTAGAGTACCCGGAATGGTGGGTGCGCCAAGGTGAAACACTGACGCGCATAAACGTTGTTCAGGGGCGTCGGCAGGGCAAAGGGATCGTAGTGCAACTGCAAGGGGTCGATGACCGTAGCGCGGCTGAAGCACTGGCCCAAACGGACATCCTGATGCCCAAACAGGCACTACCTGAGCTTTCTGACGACGAGTATTATTGGCATGAGCTTGAAGGCATGGTGGTCTTCACTCAGGCTGGCGAGCGGCTAGGGCGGGTAAGTTACCTGTTCGAAACCGGTGCCAACGATGTCATGGTGGTACGCGGCGATTCTGATGCAATCGACAAGCGCGAGCGGCTGTTACCGTTTTTGCCAGATGATGTCATTGTCGAAATCAGTACCCAAGAGGGCCGCATGGTCGTCAATTGGGACCCTGAGTTTTGACCAAACTTATGAATAGTTTGAGTAATGATGTTTCTGCTGACTCAATAGAGCCAGGGCTTTGTGAAAACGAGCTTTGTGAAAGCGAAGTAGCGTCGCCTGCTATGTGGATTGGCGTGGTGTCACTGTTTCCCGAGATGTTCGACGCGCTAACGCAGCAAGGTGTGGTCGGCAGAGCGGTAGAGAAGCAGCGCATCGCATTAGAGTTTTGGAACCCGCGTGATTACGCTACGGATCGTCACCGCAGCGTAGATGATCGCCCCTATGGCGGTGGTCCAGGCATGTTGATGAAAGTCGACACCCTACGCGCAGCGATCTTTGCCGCCCGTGAACGGGCGCAACAAGCCACCGGCCTAGTGCCGACGGTGATCTATCTATCGCCCCAAGGGCGTAAATTGGATCAGCAGGGCGTTCAAGCACTAGCTTCTGCAGGACCTTTAGTGGTCGTAGCAGGGCGCTATGAAGGCATTGATGAGCGCGTGGTGGAGAGTGACATCGACGAAGAGTGGTCGATTGGTGATTATGTGCTGAGCGGTGGTGAACTGCCAGCAATGGTGCTGATTGATGCAGCGGCAAGGCTGATCCCTGGCGTATTAGGGCATCAAGACTCCGCTGTCGAAGACTCGTTTAATGACGGTCTGTTAGATTGCCCGCACTATACCCGTCCAGAAATTATCGACGGGCGTCAGGTGCCAGATGTGCTGCTAAGTGGTAATCATGCAGCCATTAAGCGCTGGCGGCTAAAGCAGTCACTGGGCCGTACATGGCAGCGTCGTCCTGACTTATTGGAAGGGCGCACATTAGATGTCGAACAGCGCAAGCTGTTAAACGAGTTTATCGAGGAACACGCTCTGTCCACTTTGTCAGCTAAAGCTGATTAAGTAGTCAAAACAAAGTAGGCCAGAGCGGCGGTGCAGGGCGAAAATTGCGCACCTGTGTCACCCATAACGATTCCCGCGTGGCTCGATACGAGCGCCGGGATCACGGCTTCCGCCTCCCATGATTGAGCGGTCAAGCCAACACGTTATTCAGGAGTATGAAAATGAGCAACAAAAGTAAAGTGATCCAGGCGATCGAATCTGAGCAAATGGGCAAGGAAATCCCTGCGTTTTCACCAGGTGATACCATTGTTGTGCAGGTAAAAGTAAAGGAAGGCACCCGTGAGCGTCTGCAGGCGTTCGAAGGTGTTGTTATCGGTAAGCGTAACCGTGGCCTGAACTCCGCTTTCACCGTGCGTAAAATTTCTCATGGTGTTGGTGTTGAGCGTACCTTCCAGACCTACAGCCCGCTGGTTGACTCTCTTGAAGTCAAGCGTCGTGGTGATGTGCGTCAAGCTAAACTGTACTACCTGCGCGAGCGCAGCGGTCGTTCTGCACGTATCAAGGAAAAGCTGGCGTAAACGCCACTGCTCCTCGGGCGTGCGCTGCTCTTGCAGCCGCGTCGCGCCTAGGTACCAAGACCCCGTCACCGCTTTGCGGGACGGGGTTTTTTATAAGCTAATACTGAGACTGCTAACGTATGAGCGTTATCGATGCCTTTTTAGACGCCCTTTGGCTCGAACAGGGTGCCAGCGACCATACCTTAGCGGCCTACCGGCGTGATCTAACCGCCTGGCAGGCGCACTTGGAAACTCACGGTGAGGCGCTGTTAGCACCGCCACCTGAGCGTCTCAATGAGTGGCTGGCCAGCCGCCGTGAACAGGGTTATCAGCTGCGCAGTAATGCTCGGCTGCTGTCGACGCTGCGCAGCTTCTATCGCTGGGGGCGCTTAAACAACCAGGTGAAAAGCGACCCGCTGACGGACATCAAGCTGCCCCGTGTAATACCTGGCCTGCCCAATACCTTGGAAGAGGATGAGGTGGAGCGGCTGCTAATGGCACCGGATACGGATACCCCTTTAGGGGTGCGGGATCGGGCCATGTTAGAGCTGCTCTACGCCTGTGGTCTGCGGGTGTCAGAGTTAGTGGGACTTACCAGTGATGCGGTTAATCTTCGCCAAGGAGTGGTAAGGGTGCGCGGCAAGGGCGATAAAGATCGTCTGGTACCGATGGGTGAGGAAGCAGCAGACTGGATCGCGCATTACATGGACACCGCCCGGCAGAACTTAATGAGTGACCCCACTCGCCCGGCGCTTTTTCCTGGTCGGAGCGATAAAGCCATGACCCGGCAAACGTTTTGGCACCGCATTAAAGTCCATGCCATTACGGCGGGAATTACCCGGCCACTGTCGCCGCATACATTGCGTCATGCGTTTGCGACACATTTATTGAATCATGGGGCCAATTTACGGGTCGTACAACTGCTGCTAGGTCATAGCGATCTATCGACGACCCAGATTTATACCCATGTAGCCCAAGCGCGCCTGGAAAGTTTACATGCAGAACATCACCCACGAGGTTGAATTGATGATGCGTCAACGCGGTTTTTTAGCAATGCCTTTACTGACACCTTTCTCAATGATGACGTTACTGATCGCCGGCAGCCTGTTACCCGCTGCTGCCCAGGCCGATGACGTGGCAGAACGCCTCGCCGGGTCGCTTAGCGTTAATGGCCAATCGATGCCCGTAGAAACGGTCACCGCGACGCCAATGGATGGCATTTATCACGTGCGCCTGGAGAGCGGTGAATCTTTCTACTCCAACGCCGAAGGCAGCCACTTTTTACTTGGCGACCTATATGAAAATGCCGATGATGGATTGGTCAATTTAACCGAGCAAGAGCACAACCAAGTGCGGGCTGACGCCCTGGCCGCAGTGCCTGAAAGCGAACGAGTGATTTACCGTGGTGCTGATGAGCCCAAGGCCACCATCGTTGTGTTTACCGACCCTAGCTGCCCTTACTGCGCGCGTTTACATGACACGATTCCCGAATTGAATGAGCACGGTATTGCCGTGCACTACATGGCTTTTCCACGGGCGGGGATGAACAGCGCCGTCGCCACCACGCTGCAAAAGGTGTGGTGCTCGGATAATCGTAGCGAAGCGATGAACCAAGCGAAGGAAGGCCAAACCATTTCCAGCGCGGCAAGCTGCGACAATCCCGTGGCAGGGCAGTATGATTTGGGCCGGGCGTTGGGCGTGCAGGGCACACCGGCGATTATTTTGCCCGATGGACAGTTAGTACCTGGATTTGTACCTCCTGAGCGACTCATCGCCATGTTAGGCTTGGAAGACGACTAAAGCTTGGAGCTGAAACATTCGACCAGTGCCGTGTGAGATGAGGCGGTACACAACGCTGAATAGCTTTTAAAAACGTCCTTAAGACTGAATTTAAGACCCGCACCACCAGGTGCACGACATGAAAGGGGAAGTATTTTGAAACCGGTAAGAGTAGGTATTTGTGGTCTAGGCACAGTCGGTGGCGGCACCTTTAATGTATTGACCCGCAACGCTGACGATATTGCGCGTCGTGCTGGCCGTCCTATTGTGATTGAGCAGGTGGCCCACCGCAGTATTCACCCTGACTGCGATATTACCGGTATCAATGCTACTACCGATGTTTTCGAAGTCGCTACCAACCCTAATATTGATGTCCTGGTGGAGCTGATTGGTGGTTACGATATCGCTCGCGAGCTGGTACTCACCGCCATCGCCAACGGCAAGCACGTGGTTACTGCCAACAAAGCGCTGATTGCCGTGCATGGTAATGAAATCTTCAAAGCCGCTCATGAGAAAGGTGTTATTGTCGCCTTTGAAGCGGCGGTGGCGGGCGGTATTCCGGTCATCAAGTCGCTGCGCGAAGGCCTGGGTGCCAACCGCATCGAGTGGGTGGCGGGCATTATCAATGGTACCGGCAACTATATTCTTACTCACATGCGCGATGAAGGGCGGGCGTTTGAAGACGTGCTCGCAGAAGCGCAGGCACTGGGCTATGCCGAGTCCGACCCCACGTTTGATGTGGAAGGTATCGATGCCGCGCATAAGCTCACCATCCTGGCCTCGATTGCCTATGGTGTGCCGCTGCAGTTCGAGAAAGCCTTCACCGAAGGTATTTCACGCATTACCGCTGAAGATGTCGAGCAGGCCGATAATCTGGGCTACGTGATTAAACACCTGGGCATCTCTAAGCGCACTGATCAAGGGCTAGAACTGCGTGTTCACCCCACGCTAATTCCAAAAGAGCGCTTGCTGGCCAATGTTCACGGTGTGAAAAACGCCATTGCGATTATGGGCGATGCGGTTGGGCCTACGCTTTACTACGGCGCGGGTGCGGGCGCGGAGCCAACCGCCTCAGCGGTAGTGGCCGACCTGCTCGACGTGGCGCGGGATATCTCCACAGACCACCACTACCGGGTGCCTTACTTGGCGTTCTGCGGTATCGATGAAGATGTCAGTCAGCTACCTATCATGCCGATGGAAGACATCATCACTGCCTATTATCTACGCCTGCTGGCGGTCGATCGTCCGGGTGTACTGGCGCGGGTAGCGACGATTCTGGCTGAGCAGGGTATCTCTATTGAAGCACTGATTCAGAAAGAGGCCACCGAAGGTGAGCTGGTACCGATTATCCTGCTGACCCATCGCACCAAAGAGAAGCAGATGAACCAAGCGATTCGTGAAATTGAATCAATGGCCGATATCGCCGGGCCGTTAACGCGTATTCGCGTGGAAAGCCTGGACGAAGGAGAGTAACCCAAATGCGTTATATCAGCACACGTGGTAAGGCGCCCGCGCTCTCTTTTGAAGAAGTCGTGCTCACCGGTATGGCCAGCGACGGTGGGCTCTATGTGCCGGAAACCCTGCCAGCATTCTCCCATGAAGAGCTCGCCGCCATGGCTGGGCTCTCCTACGCGGAAATCGCCTTCCGGGTGATGAAGCCGTTTGTTAACGGTGAAATCGACGACACAACCTTCCACAGTATTGTCACAGAAGCCTACGCAACGTTTAATCACGATGCGGTCGTGCCGCTCAAGCAGCTTGATGCTAACCACTTTCTGCTGGAACAGTTTCATGGCCCGACCCTGGCATTTAAAGACGTAGCGCTACAGCTGCTCGGCCGCCTACTGGATCACTTCCTGAAAAAACGTGGCGAGCGCGCGGTGATCATGGGGGCGACCTCCGGTGATACCGGTTCAGCGGCCATCGAAGGGTGCCGCCACTGTGACAACCTGGATATCTTTATCCTGCACCCCCACAACCGGGTGTCGGAAGTTCAGCGTCGCCAAATGACCTCGGTATTGGCTAATAACGTCTTCAATATTGCCATTGAAGGCAATTTTGACGATGCCCAGGCAATGGTCAAAGCCAGCTTTGCCGACCAGAAATTCCTCAATGGCACCCGTCTGGTGGCGGTGAACTCGATCAACTGGGCGCGCATTATGGCGCAGATCGTATACTACATCGCCTCAGGCGTTGCTCTGGGAGCGCCGCACCGTGAAGTGAGCTTCTGCGTGCCGTCGGCTAACTTTGGCAATGTGTTTGCAGGCTATATGGCCTACAAAATGGGCCTGCCGGTGAAGCAGTTCATTATTGCCACTAACGCCAACGACATTCTGCACCGCACGCTGGCCGCTAATGATTTTTCCAAAAAAGAGTTGGCGGCGACGCTGGCTCCTTCCATGGATATCGTGGTGTCGTCAAACTTTGAGCGTCTGCTGTTTGACGCTTACGATCGCGACGGTTTAGCTGTATCCGAGCTGCTTGAGCGCTTCCAGAATGAGCCCACGGCCCTGGCCGATGCGCCGCTAGCGAAACTGCGCGAGAAGTTCACCAGCTACAGCGTGGACGATGCGACCATCCTTGAGGTGATTCGCGAGGCGCATAAGCGCACGGGTGAAATGCTCGATCCGCATACCGCCACTGGCTACCGCGCCGCCGAGCGTGCCCGCGCGGATCAGTCAACGCCGATGATAACGCTGGCCACCGCTCACCCGGCCAAGTTCGCCGAAGCGGTAGTAAAAGCGGGCTTTTTGGGCGTGCCCCTGCCGCCGCATATGGAAGACCTGATTGAGCGCGAAGAGCGTTACACGGTGCTGCCCAACGAGCTTGCTGCCGTGCAGCAGTTCGTCGTGGAAAATCGCCGTTGAGGCCCTGAGCTTTGTGGCCCGATTTGAGACCCTGATGACCTCAGTAACAGACTCGTCCTATAGCGCTACCCAGCCGCGTTTAGAGCCTCGTCCCCTGGACGAGGCTCTGTATGCCCGTGCCCAAGCGGAAGGTTTAAGCGAGCTTCAAGCCAGATTGCTGGCCTCACGCTTGCCCGGCTACAGCGGTGAGCTGCTGCCGTTAATCGCCCCCAGCCTGCGCTATCTGGCCCACCCGGAGAAGCTTGCCGACGGTCGCCGCGCCGCCGAACGAATCGCTCAAGCAGTGGCAGAGGGTGAGGCGATCGGTATTCTCACCGATTATGATGTCGACGGCATTACCTCCCATGTGGTGATTCGGCGCACGCTGGTGGAGCTTTTTGGGGTGCCGGAAGGCAAGCTGCACAGCTTGATTGGCCATCGTATTCATGATGGCTACGGCATTAGCCTACCGTTGGTGGAGCGTACGCTTGCGCTTAAGCCGTTTCCCACCCTGGTGATTACCGCTGACTGTGGCAGCAGTGATGAGCCACGTATCGCGCGCTTAAAAGCGGCAGGTATCGATGTGGTGGTTAGCGACCACCACGCCTTGCCGGTGGAAGGCCCGCCAAGCTCGGCGTTTGCCTGCGTAAATCCTACACGCTCGGACTGCGACTACCCCGATAAAACTATTGCCGGATGCATGGTGGCGTGGCTACTCATGTCACTCGCTCGCGGTGTGTTAGTTGAGTGGGGAGCGCTACCGGAATCGACGCCTAAGCTTTCGCCCTGGCTCTCCTATGTAGCGCTGGGGACGGTAGCAGACTGTGTGTCATTGGGCGGCAGCCCTGCTAACCGGGCGGTGGTCAATCACGGCTTAACGCTGATCAATCGCATGGATGCAGCCTGCTGGCGCGCCATGGCTACGCGCTTAGGCGCCGACAGCGTGCCGTTTAACGCCGAGACGTTAGCGTTTCAAATGGGGCCGCGGATTAATGCCCGCTCGCGGCTGGACGACCCCTACGCGGCGCTGCACTTTATGCTGGCCGAGAACGATGGGGTCGCCAATCGCCAGCTTGATGTACTGGATCAAGATAATCAGTCCCGCAAAGCTATTGAGGCCGATATGGCCGCCGAGGCGCGCACTCTCGCCACGGTAGCGCTGGATGCCGATGAGCCCGCCGTGGTGGTACTGCTGGAAGATGGTCACCCCGGCGTGCAAGGTATTGTCGCCTCACGTTTGGTACAGGCCTACGGGCGACCTGCCCTGGTGCTTACCCAGGCGGCAGCCCCAGGAATGCTAACCGGCTCAGGGCGTTCTATTGATGGGCTGCACCTAAGGGATGCCCTGCAGCGCACCTTTGAGCTTGCTCCCCAGGCATTGCCGCGCTTTGGTGGCCATAGTGGCGCGGCAGGCGTGGGCGTGCCACGGGATCAGCTTGAGGCTTTTAAAGCTGCATTCCTACAGGCGGTAGGCGAGCAGTTGGGTGGGCGAACGCTCTATCCACGGCTATGGACCGATGGTGAACTCTCGACGGCGCAGCTTTCACTGACCACCCTGCAAGAGATCGAAACGCTTGGTCCTTACGGGCGGGAGTTTGATCCGCCGCTGTTTGAAGGGCGCTTTATTGTGGAAGCATTGCGCCCAGTGGGGGCTGAAGGCTCGCACCTGATGCTGGAACTCTCCACGGGGCCGGTCACCTGCAAAGCGATCTGGTTTCGCGCCTTAACGCCTGGTGAGCTGCCCGGATTCAACATCGGCGATACACTGCACTGCGCCTATAAGCTCAACCGCAATCGCTGGCGTGGCCGCGAGACGCTGCAGTTGATGGTCGAGCACGCGAGCGCTATCTAACCAAAGTACTCTATAACGTTAACAATTTAAGTAAGGACGCTCCCATGCGTGTGGAAGATTTACCAAAGGATCAGCATCGCCCCTATGAAGATGTGATGGCGATGCTACTGGGGACGTTCTTTGTCGCGCTGGGAGTTACTTTTTACACCCATGCCGTGCTGCTGACCGGGAGCACGGCGGGTTTGGCACTGCTGCTAAACTATGTGACCAGTTGGGGATTCGGGGTGTGGTTTTTTGCCATAAACCTGCCATTTTACTACTTAGCGGTGAAGCGTATGGGCTGGAGTTTTACCCTGCGCACTGTTGTTGCTATCGGCTTGGTCTCGCTGTTTTCGGAACTGACCCAGGGCTGGGTGCAGTTTGCCAATGTGCCTTCACTTTACGCCGCTTTAATGGGCGGTGCCTTAATGGGAATCGGCATGTTGATGCTGTTTCGCCACCGCACCAGCCTTGGCGGCATCAACATTCTGGCGCTCTATCTGCAGGATAAACATGGCTGGCGCGCGGGCTACGTACAGTTGGCCATTGATGGCGTTATTCTGCTGATCGCTTTAACGCAATTGCCGCTTGATCGCGTGGGCTATTCAGTCCTGGGCGCGTTGACGCTAAATCTCATCATCGCTCTGAACCACAAGCCAGGGCGTTATATTGGGGTGAGCTAAAGGCGTTAGCTAAGCCAGAACCACCATACAATGAGCGCGATTAGCCCCAGACCTGCCACGTTTACCAATATGCTCATACGGCCTCCTCCTGGCTAGGTGACGTCCATCGCCGTAAGCGGTTGGCGTTAGTTACCACGGTAATCGAAGAGAGTGACATCGCCGCCCCGGCGATCATCGGTGAGAGCAACATGCCGGTGATTGGATAGAGCACGCCAGCGGCGATGGGAATGCACAGCACGTTATAGCCAAAGGCACCCACCAGATTCTGCTTAATATTGCGCAGCGTTGCGCGGCTGATCTCTATCGCCGCTGCCACGCCATGCAACGAGCCGCGCATTAGCGTAATGCCTGCGCTCTCAATGGCCACATCGGTGCCCTGGCCAATAGCAAAGCCTACGTTCGCACGTGCTAACGCCGGGGCGTCATTGATGCCATCGCCAACCATGCCGACAATTTCTCCCGCTTGCTGGCGGCGTTCGATCTCAGCGTGCTTATCTTCGGGTAGCAGGCCCGCACGGTACTCAGTGATGCCTACTTCTCGGGCAATGGCGGCCGCGGTATGTTCATTATCACCGGTCAACATGACGATGGTTAAGCCGTCTTTTTGCAGTCGCTTGATCGCGGCCGCGGTGTCGTGGCGAAGGGGGTCGCTGATGCCAAACAGGGCGGCTAGCTTGCCATCTATCGCCAGGTAGACCAGCGTGCGCGCTTGCTCTTGTAGTGATCGTGCCTGGGCTTCGCCATTGGCTAGATCTACGCCAGCCTCGGTTAACAAACGTGCATTGCCCAGCAGCAGCGCCTTACCGTCAGGTGTTTGGGCGGTTACCCCGCCGCCGGTCACACTGTCAAAATTCTCAACCGTTAACGGTGCCGCGCCGTTGTCTTCCGCATAGCTCACCAGTGCGCTGGCAAGAGGGTGCTCCGAGCTGCGCTCTAATGCCGCGATCCAGCCAAGCACTTGGGGCTGGTCACCAACGAGTATGTTCGCGTCAGTAACGCGGGGCTTGCCTTCTGTTAGCGTACCGGTCTTATCGACGACCAGCGTGGTCAGCTTGCTGGCGGTTTGCAGCGCTTCTCCGCTGCGCACCAGCACGCCATGTTCTGCTGCCTTACCGACCCCAATCATGGTGGAAATCGGGGTGGCAAGGCCTAGCGCACAAGGGCAGGCAATGATTAGTACCGTGGTCGCTGTCACCAGCATATAAATCACTTCAGGCGCTGGGCCCAGGTTGAACCACACTAGGGCGGTGAGTACGGCGATAATCATGACTGACGGTACAAACACGCTGGAGACCTGGTCGGCAAGCTCGCCAATGGGCGGGCGTGAGTTCTGGGCGCTCGCGACCTGTTCAGTAATCTGCCCTAAGCGGGTATCAGCGCCCACTCGTGTGGCTTGATACACCAGCCCACCACGGCCATTTACGGTGCCTGCGCTGACCTCATCTCCCGCGCGTTTGGTAACCGGGATTGGCTCGCCGGTAAGCATCGACTCATCTATGTGACTCTGCCCTTCGGTCACTTGGCCGTCCACCGGTAGGCGTTCACCGGGGCGTACGCGAATGTGGTCGCCAGCCACCACGGCATCAATCTCAATCTCTAGCTCGTGACCGTCGCGAATAACCCTTGCAGTGCGGCTTTGCAGATCAAGCAAGCGCTTTAAGGCATTGCTGGTACGGCCGCGGGCGCGTAGCTCCATGGCATTACCGAGCAGGATCAGCCCGATCACCATGGCAGAGGCTTCAAAGTAGATACCATGGGCGACGTCTGGCAACCAGGGCGCGAATAACACCACCGCCATGGAGTAAAGCCAGGCGGTACCGGTGCCCATGGCCACCAGCGTATCCATATTGGCCTGATGGTGTGTGAGATTTTTCCAGGCATTGACGAAAAAATGCCGACCCGGAAAGGCAAGGATGCCCAGTGTCAGCAGGCCTATCCCCAGCCAATAAAGCCGACCCAGCCCCATCGGATGCGGGTGAAAGAAGAACATGCTAAGCATCAATGGAATAGCCAGAGCCAGTGAAACAACACTGCCCCGCAGTCGTTGTTTATACGCCTTCGCGTCTTGTTCAGCGCGTGTGCGTTCGGCTTCTCGCATATCCACAATTGGGGAGGCGCCGTACCCCGCCCCTTCAACAGCGGCGATTAATGCTTGGGTATCAGCACTGCCAAATATCTGGGCGGTATGAGTGGCAAAATTAACGCTGGCGGTGTCGACACCTGCAGTGTGCTCAAGCGCTTTTTGAACACTTTTTACACAGCTGGCGCAGGTTATCCCGCTAATCGACAGGCGTTGCTTTTTGCCTTGGCTATGAGGTGTTATTGGCATCTCAGCATCTGCGGATGCCACTGATGCTGAAAGAGCTGGCTGCTTTTTTGCTTTGTCGAGGGCTGCTTCGTCGGCTGGCGGATAGCCCGCCTCACTTAACACTTTATCAAGCTCAGCGTCAGTCAAGATGGAGGCGACCTCAAGGCGTTTTTCGTCAGGTGTGCCGATAACATCGGCGCTAGGGTCAATGCTCTGCACCGCCTCGCGCATACGCTTTACGCAGCCTTGGCAGCTCATGCCAGGAATGTTTCGCGTAGTGGTGATATTTAAAGAGCCGCTCATGGGGTTTCCTTGACAGCTGATGTCTCAGGGAAGCTCTCAATCAAGCGGCACACGCTGTGGCCATCGGGGGTGCCATCGGGCATATGCTGCCAACTGGTCAACGCCTGCTCCATACGCTGTGCCAATGCTTCCAATTCAGCAATCCGCGAGCGTATTTGAGGCAGGCGGCTGGCGAGCAGGTCACGCACCATCGGGCAGGGGGAGTCACCCTGATCTGAATGGGCCAGGATGTCGCGAATCTCAGCCACGCTAAAACCTAACTTGCGCGCCCGTTGAATAAACCGCAGACGCTCTAAGTCGGTATCTGAAAACAGTTGGTAGCCGTTATCTGGATGGCGCTCAGGGGCTAGAAGCTGCTCTCGAGCGTAATGGCGAACAGTCTCCGCAGTTACGCCCCCTCGTTTGGCCAGCTCATTAACTTTCATGGCCTGTTCTCCCTGCTAGGTAAATAGTCACTTTTTAAGTGTAGAACCTATGGGTAACCCATAGGTCAAGGAGGGCTTTTCAGTGTAGGTTGAAATGACTAAAACACTGATTTAAAACGGTCGTGCGACTAATGTATAAGGGGAAAATAAAATAAAACGCTCGTTTGGTATTGAACCTTTGCTCCAGTTGCGAGAAAACAGTCATGTAAAAACAAAAGGGGTGGATCGTCAGTATCCACTGGATCATCGGGAAGAGAGGCCCACCATGAATAATAAATTTAATAAGCTCACCCTGGCCGCTGCCATTACAGCCGCCATCGCAAGCCAAGCCCACGCGGGCGGGTATCAAATCAACGAGCAGAGTGTTAGTGGGCAAGGCTACGGGCATGCAGGACGTAGTTCTAATATTAATGATGCCACCATCGTATACGGCAACCCCGCAGGTATGTCGTTTCTAGACCGTGCGCAGATTACGGCGGGTGCTACTTATCTAAATGTGAACACTGATATTTCTAACGTCGAAGCTAACCGCTTCCTCGATTCAGGTGTGGCCACTGGCGGTGCGCCAAACGGAAATCAAATTCCTGTGGGCAGTATTCCGGGCGGTAACGCTGGAGATATGGTACCAGGCACTCCGATTCCCTTTGCATTCTATGCCCACCCGGTGACTGATCAGTTGGCGTTTGGTTTTGGTGTCTATGCGCCGTTTGGTTCCAAAACGGATTATGAAGATGACTTCCAGGGCCGTTATTTTGGCAATTACACCGAAGTAACAGTCGTCAGTGCCCAGCCTACGGTCTCTTATCGCTTTAATGAGCAGTGGGCGGTCGGTGTGGGTGTGACCTACAACCAAGTGGAAGGGGAGCTGCGTCGTCAGCTTCCATCTGAGGCTACCTTTAACCCCGATCTTGACATCGACTCGCGGGTTGACGGTGATGATGAAGCATGGGGCTATAACCTGGGCGTGATCTATCGCCCGGTACCTGAAACTACCCTGGGCCTAACCTACCGCTCGAAAGTAGATTACACCTTAGAAGGTAATTTCAGTGCGACCGACCCATTGGGCAATGTGGTTCGTGCTGATACAGCTAGCCTTGAGTTGACCACTCCCGAAACGGTTAACTTCTCGGTGACTCAACAAATGAGTGATCGACTAAAGTTAATGTTTGGTGCCTCTTGGGTGCGGTGGAGTCAGTTTGATCAAATTTTGGTTACCGGTAGTCAAGGCGACGAAATCACCAATGAGCAGCAAAATTATACAAACGCCTGGGCATTTGCCACTGGCGGCGAGTATCAGTTAACCAACACCTTAGCGCTTCGTGCGGGTGTAACGCTGGACTTTACGCCTACCAATGATGAAGACCGCAGCGTGCGTATTCCCTCCGATGATCGGCGTATCTTCTCACTGGGTGCAGGCTGGAGCCCGACACCTGATATGACGCTCGACTTTGCTTACTCTTACTTAACTGAGCGGGGAACCTTTGTTGAGCAGGAGCGTAGTGACCTACTGGCAAGTGCAGCCACCGGCGGATTTCCAGTGGGCGGAGCTAATTACTCAGCTGACTACAAAAACGAAGCTCATGGTTTTGGCGCTCAGCTAACCTATCGTTTTTAAGGGATACGCTTTTAAGGCCTATGCTTTTAAGACCTGTCGCAAGCCAAATCCTACCGAAACCCGGCACCTGCCGGGTTTTTTATTGCCTTTGCCTGGCCATTGGATGCGGGGCGTGTCGGCTTTCGTTACACTATGCGCTTTTCTGGTCGATACACCTCTGTACGATCTGATCTAGACCACGCTAGGGCGAGCCCATGTTGGAAACCAACCCGATTCATAACCAGATCAAGGACCTGTCTGAGCGGACAGCTGTTCTTAGGGGGTATCTTTGACTATGCCGAGAAGAAAGATCGGCTAGAAGAAGTCTCTCGCGAACTGGAAGACCCCAATGTTTGGAATGATCCAGACTACGCGCAGAAGTTAGGTAAAGAGCGCGCCTCTCTCGAAGCCATTGTAGCCACCATTGATGACCTTGAGCAGGGTCTTGGCGATAGCCGTGATCTGCTAGAGCTGGCGGAAATGGAAGAGGACGAAGGCACCGTTGATGAAGTGCGCAAAGAGCTGGATAGCATGCAGGCTGCACTTGAGAAGCTTGAGTTTCGGCGCATGTTTTCCGGTGATATGGACCCCAATAATGCCTATCTGGATATTCAATCCGGCTCTGGCGGTACTGAGGCGCAGGACTGGGCGAATATTTTACTGCGCATGTATCTGCGTTGGGCGGAGAGCCACGGCTTCAAAGCCGATATCACTGAAATCTCCGCTGGCGAAGTAGCCGGTATTAAGTCAGCCACGGTACATATCCAGGGCGACTACGCTTTCGGCTGGCTGCGTACTGAAACTGGCGTACATCGCCTGGTTCGTAAAAGCCCGTTCGATTCCGGTGGTCGTCGCCACACCTCATTTGCGTCGGTATTCTTATCGCCTGAAATTGATGACAGTTTTGAGGTTGAGATTAATCCCTCTGATCTACGCGTCGACACCTACCGCTCTAGCGGCGCGGGTGGACAGCACGTAAATACCACCGATTCAGCGGTGCGGATTACCCACGAGCCCACCGGCATTGTGGTGGCCTGCCAAGGCCAGCGCAGCCAGCACGCTAACCGCGATTTTGCGATGAAGCAGCTAAAGGCACGGCTGTGGGAACACGAGATGCAAAAGCGCAATGCCGCCAAGCAGGAAGCTGAAGACTCCAAGGCGGATATCGGCTGGGGTAGTCAGATCCGCTCTTACGTTCTTGACGACCAGCGCATCAAAGACTTGCGCACCGGCGTGCAGTCCAGCAATTGCGACAAAGTGCTCGACGGGGATATTGACCAATTTATCGTCGCTAGCTTAAAGCAAGGTTTGTAATCTTTTAGCGTTTGAACACGAATAGGGTGCCACATGGCTGACCAAGACGCGTCTTCTCCAGAGAACGAAAACCATCTGATCGCCGAGCGACGTGCCAAGCTTGCCGCTCGCCGCGAGAGCGCAGCAGCGCAAGGTAAGAGTGCATTTCCCAATGACTTTCGCCGCGACAGCTTAACCGTTGAGCTGCAAAACGCCTTCGGCGATAAGGAAAAGGCTGATCTTGAAACGCTGGATCACCACGCCTCGGTAGCCGGGCGCGTGATGCGTCAACGCGGGCCGTTTATTGTAATTCAGGATGTGGCCGGTCAAATCCAGCTTTACGTGGATAAAAAAGGCCTGTCTGCCGAGGTACTTGAAGACGTTAAAAGTTGGGATATCGGCGATATCGTCGCTGCCCATGGCCCGGTGCATAAATCCGGCAAGGGCGACCTGTACGTGATGATGAAGGAAGCGCAGCTGTTAACCAAAAGCCTGCGCCCCCTGCCGGACAAGTTCCACGGTCTGACCGATATGGAAGCCCGCTATCGCCAGCGCTATGTGGATCTGATCATGAATCCGCAGTCGCGCAAAGTATTTGAAACCCGTGCCGCGGTGATCAGTTCCATGCGGCGTTTCTTTGAAGCGCGCGGCTTTATGGAAGTGGAAACGCCGATGCTGCAGCCGATTCCTGGTGGCGCAGCGGCACGGCCTTTCATCACTCACCACAATGCGCTGGATATCGACATGTATCTGCGTATCGCGCCTGAGCTTTATCTCAAGCGACTGGTGGTGGGCGGCTTTGAAAAAGTATTCGAGATTAACCGCAACTTCCGTAATGAAGGTTTATCCACCCGCCATAACCCAGAGTTCACCATGGTGGAGTTCTACTGGGCCTATGCGGATTACCGCGACCTGCTGGATATGACCGAAGCGATGCTGCGCACCGCCGCTGAAGAGGTGCTGGGCAGTGCGGTTATCAACTATCAAGGGGCAAGCTACGATTTCGGTCAGCCGTTCGTTCGCCTAACCTTGCGTCAAGCGATTCTTGACCACGGCGACGGCATCGCGGACAGTGATCTGGATACGCTGGAAGCGGCACGCGCGACCGCAGAAAAGCTCGGTATCAAGGTTAAAGAGAGCTGGGGTCTGGGTAAGGTGCAAACGGAGATCTTCGAAGAGGTTGCTGAGCACAAGCTCGACCAGCCGACCTTTATCACCGAGTACCCCGCCGAGGTCAGCCCGTTGGCGCGCCGTAACGATGCTAACCCCTTCGTTACCGACCGCTTTGAGTTCTTTGTTGGTGGTCGTGAAATTGCGAATGGTTTCTCGGAGCTCAACGACGCCGAGGATCAGGCGGAACGCTTCCGCGCCCAGTCAGCAGAAAAAGATGCCGGCGACTTAGAAGCGATGTATTACGACGCGGATTATATACGGGCGCTGGAGTATGGCATGCCGCCAACGGCAGGCGAGGGCATTGGTATCGACCGTCTTGTGATGCTGTTTACCGACAGCCCCTCTATTCGTGATGTGCTGCTATTCCCGGCGATGCGCCCTGAAGTGGACTAAACCTTACGATAGCTGGTAGTTAGCGAATGAAAAGTTGGTAAGGGCGCGTTATAGCGCCCATAATGTTCCACGTTTCGACGGCGAGGAGAATCCCATGAAACTGCTTAACCGCTCCGCACTGAGCGTCAGGCCGACCCAGCCCTTTGTGGACTGGATCAACGCGCTGGAACCCACCATGGGAGACGACGACCTGACCCTGGACGACGTCGAACATGAAAGTACCATTTACCTGATTCCAGAGATGGATACCCCAGAAGCGCTGGAAACGTTTGTGCGTGACCGCTACGTAGAAATTCTCGAAACTGAGCTGCGCGCTTGGGAAGAAGACGAGCGTCAGTGGCCGGGCAAACTGGACTGGGCGCTGTTTCAAGAATTTGTGCGCGTTGAACACAGCTATCTCGCCATTGACCTAGATGACGAAACGGCCCTGGAGATATCTGAGGTCGATGATGCATTGTTGTTAGACAGTGAGCAGGATTAGCGTGCTAATATTTTAGGCAAGCTAACGAATGGCTGCGTGGCTGATAACGAATAGCTACAAGGCAAACAATGAAACCGGCTTAGGCCGGTTTCATTGTTTTAATTGAGCTGTTCTAGCGATTTCTTTTTAACGTTGGATGTTTCGCTTTAGCCGTTTCGTTTAAGTATTTGCCGCGTAGGAATATTGCCATGCGACTGTTTGAAACCCGCCCCGGAGACGATGGCCTGCCAGGCCCAGAGCGTGCTATGGCCGTTCTGGCGCTAGTGACCGGCACGTTAATGGCGGTGGTCGACACCACCATGATTAATCTGGCATTGCCCACTATTGCAGCCGATTTGAATATCTCAGCTTCCCGTGCAGTTTGGATTACCAACTTATTCCAGGTGGTCTGCGCTGCTTTCTTGCTGGTGTTTGCCGGTATCAGTGAGCTAGTCACTCGTCGTCGGCTGTATCTCTTTGGATTAGGCCTTTTTGTGCTGGCCTCATTGGGGGCGGCCTGCTCGCGTAATCTGGAAACACTGCTGGTATTTCGAGCTATGCAGGGGCTGGGTGCGGCCGCAACTCTGTCGATTGGGCCCTCGCTTTATCGGGCTATTTTTCCGTCAAGGTTGTTAGGGAGCGCGCTTGGCTTGAGTGCGTTGGTGGTCGCTGGCGGCTACGCGGCGGGCCCCACCTTAAGTGGCGTGATCCTCTCCTTTGCCAATTGGCCTTGGCTGTTTGCACTCCAGATACCCTTGGGTGTCTGTTCATTTTTACTCGCCAAGCGGGCGCTGCCCAGAGAACTGCCCCGCCAAGGCAGCTTTGATATCGCCGGAGCACTGCTTTCCATGGTCATGCTGGCGAGCTTCTTTGTGGCCATGGATGCGGTCAGTCACGCGGCCCCCTTTTGGCAAAGCGGTGGCTGGGCGCTGTTAGCCGTGTTGAGCTGTGTCGGGTTTATTCACCGCCAACGGCGAGCGCCTTACCCGCTGCTGCCACTTAGCGTATTTGCTGAGAAACGTTTCACCCTCGCCGTATCAGCTTCTGGGCTTGCCTTTATTGGGCAAGGGCTTACCTTTGTGGCGCTGTCGTTTTTTTACCAAGAGCAGATGGGCTTTTCACCACTGGAAACCGCTTGGTTATTCACCCCCTGGCCACTGGCTATCATGCTGGTTGGGCCAATAGCGGGACGCTTAGCCGACCGTATTAACCCCAGCGTGTTATCAAGTACAGGGCTAGGCTTGCTGATCATTGGTCTGATTGCGCTGGCGCTTGTTGATGAATCGACTGGTGTGATGGGAAGCCTATGGCGCACCGCGCTATGTGGTATCGGTTTTGGGCTGTTTCAGCCACCCAATAACCGCGAAATGATGGGCAGCCTTCCCTTGGAGCGTAGCTCGAATGTCTCTGGTGTGATGAGCACAACGCGCACGGTAGGCCAGTCGTTTGGGGTTGCCTTGGTCGGGGCCGCGCTGGCGCTGGGTTGGCCGGTGCAGGTGACGCTTTGGCTCGGCGCGGCGACCACGCTGCTGGCGCTATTGGCAAGTGTGGCGCGCATGCCGCTGGCGCGACGCGCTTTACACGCCCGTAGGGCATCGTCTGCGAAGCAGTAAGCGCGTACAATAAAATGGTTTCTGATCTTTAAGGAGAAATCACATGACGCTGCAGACACAGATAGAGCAGAAGTTAGCGGCACTAGCGCCCGACGTGCTGCAGGTTGAAAATGAAAGCCATATGCACAACGTGCCCGCTAACTCTGAAACCCACTTTAAAGTCACCCTGGTCAGCGATACGTTTGATGGCTTGATGCCGGTCAAACGTCACCAAAAGATTTATGCGCTGCTGGCTGATGAGTTGTCAGGCCCGGTTCACGCCTTGGCAATGCATCTTTATACGCCCAGCGAGTGGCAGTCTCGCGGTGGCGAACGGCCTGATTCCCCCAACTGTCGCGGCGGCGAAAAGTGACACAGGAAGTTATTCGGCGGCACTATCTTGAGGCCATGGGCATTACCGCCTGGGCTGCCAAGTACCAACTGCCTAACGCCCTGCCTACCGAGGCCTGCGAGTGGGAGGATTCGCCTCCCGACACGACGCCGCCCCGAGCAAGGCTGCAGGCACTGTTGGATGATGCCCCGGCGCCCAAGCGAGCTTCACCTGAAGCGCGCAAGCCGGATGCAACCGTTGCTTCGCCTTCGGCGGTGCGCGCGCTGCTCAAAGATACCCAGGGCACCGACATACAGGATTCAGCGCACCAGCGCCCTGAGGGGCAGCTTAATCCACCGTCTGATGTGTCTAATGTTGTTGAGCCAGCAGCCGCTACGCCAGCCAAACCCCTTAAGTTTTCACTCTCCTGTTTCTGTATCGAGGGTCGCTGGCTGGTAGTGCAGGCCGGGGAAATGACCGTCCAACAGCAGCAGCTACTGGTTAATCTGCTTCAGGCCGCTGGAGTTCAGCAGGGGGCTTTGCCGGAGGTGACGCACTTTACCTGGCCTCAGTTGGTGAACGCATTTGCAGTGGAAGACCCGCTGGATGAAGCCCGTGAAGGCTTGGTAGCCTTCATCGCAGGTAGAGTCAGTCGGCAAGGCTGGCAGTTAGAGAAGCTGCTCTGGTGGGGAGAGCTGGGGGCAGAGCAAGCACCGTTGGACCGTGTACTGAATGTGGTTGAAGCGCACAGCCAAACGCTTTCACTACCTGTGTGGCAGGGTCCATCGCTTGAGTCACTACTCGAAGGCACCAGTAGCAAGCGGGAACTTTGGCCAGCCTTGAAGATGCTAGGGGAGTCGTGGGCTCGTTCAGCGCGGAGCGCAGATGATCATTGAGCTGAACGTGGAGCACTTAGCGTTACTCACGGCGCTAGAGGCGCAGGCTAAAAGCGGCACCAGCGACTCCCAGATGCTGGCAGCGCTGGGTTGCCATGATACCTGTGTGCTGGGTTGGTGGCAGGATGAACAGCTGCAGGGTTATGCCATCGTTGCGCGGTTGCCTTTTGAAGCAGAGCTGCAAGCGATAGGGGTGTTGCCGCAAAGTCGTCGAAGTGGCGCGGGTTACGCGTTAATGGAAGCCGTGCTAACGAAGGCCCAGTGCTGGTCAAGTGAGCGCCTGTTGCTTGAGGTTCGCGCCGGTAATCATAGTGCCATAAGGCTCTATCAGCGCAGTGGCTTCAATGAGGATGGCTGTCGCCGAGGTTACTACCCAGCGGCTAATGGGGCCGCCGGGCGTGAGGATGCACTGTTAATGTCTCGGCCGCTCGCCGCGCCATTGCCAGCAGATTAGGCGCCGCTTGAAGCATCCAGGCTGTCAAATTTACTCAACAGGCCGTTAAGGCGGCGTTCCCACTCTTCACGCTCCTCTTTAAGCTTAGCGTTTTCGCCGCGCAGCTCTTCATTTTCCAATTTCATCATTTCTAGCGCATCAACGGTATCAGTGACTTTTTGTTCAAGCTGATTAAATAGTTCCAGGCTCATGCATAACTCCAAATAGTAAAAACGAGAACTAACAATAAGTGCCGAAAAAAAACAGCGAAAAGCTTATCAGTAGGGCCAATGTGGCGAGCGTAACGCTGCCACTGCGTGGCGGCAAGCGCTGTTTATGGCAATTGACGCTGATCTTGGCGTTGATAGAGCCGAGCGGTGCTTTCGCCCGCTTGGGTTTCGCGATGTAACTGCCAATTGGCGGGCACATTAGGTGCCAGCGATGTCTCGGTTTCAAGGTAGATCATCGCCTCACTGGTTAGCCATCCGCCCTCCTCCAGTGCAAAGCAGCAGGGTGCAGCCAGTTGTTGATGAAAGGGGGGGTCAAGAAATACCAATGTATACGGCTTTGCAGGACGTGTTAGGTAAGCTTGAACATCGTTAATATGCACCGTACTTGAGTTAATATTAAGCAGTTCAAGATTCGCCGACAGCTGCGCTGACACGCGCGGGTCTCGCTCGATAAAATCGACAGATGCTGCCCCACGTGAAAGCGCTTCAATGCCTAACGCGCCTGTGCCTGCGAATAGATCAAGCGCGTGATGGCCGTAAAGCTGCTGCCCGAGCCAATTAAATAGCGTTTCACGTACCCGGTCTGGCGTCGGGCGTAAACCAGGGCTATCCAGTACCGGTAGCTGACGGCGGCGGAATTCCCCGCCGATAATGCGTAGCTTAGCAACTGGCTTGCCAGCGTGTTGACCCACCCGCGGAGCAGGTGTGCGGCGGGAGGTAGATGATCGAGGGGGGCGTTGTCTTGTCATGGAGCGGATTGTAGCGGGCTACTTATCCAAAGTCTCTGCCTCCGGTGGTAGGATGGGTCTAATGTTCACTTTTTATGTCGGATAACACTCATGTTTGGTTTTTTTAAACGTAAGAACAAGCACGACCCAGAGCAGTCGCCCCAAAAGGATGACCCGCGCCTTGAAGAGCAACCTCACGATAGCAGTGTTGACGAGCCAAACATTGAGGTGCCTGAAAAGCCTTCTGACAGCCAACAAGCTGACAGGCTGGACGCCGAGCCATTAGTTTCTGAAAAGTTAGTTTATGAACAGTTAGTTTCTGAAGACTTAACTTTTGAAGAGCCATCTTCTGAAGAATTATCTTCTGATCATTTGGTTGCTAAAAAAACAGAAGAGTTGCCACCACCACCAGAGCCTGTATCGGAGCCACCGCCAGTCAGTGAGCCAGAGTCCGCCTTAGAGCCGGTCATTCAAACCGATATTGCGGAGCCAGAGTCTGTACCTGAAACGGCACCTCGCCCCGCCTTACAGGAAAAGCCAGTTGCCCCCAAAGGCGAACAGCAAGGTGAGCAAAAAGGCTGGTTTGCGCGTATCAAATCAGGCCTGGGCAAAACCCGTGCCAATCTCACTGACGGTATCGCCGATCTGTTCTTAGGTAAAAAACAGATTGATGACGAGTTGCTGGAAGATTTAGAAACGCAACTGCTGCTGGCAGATGTAGGCATTGAAGCGACGACTGAGATTATTGAGCGCCTTGAGGCGCGCGTCTCCCGTAAAGAGCTGAATAATCCTGAAGCCCTCTACCGTGGTCTGCAGGAAGAGCTGGCTACCATGCTGGCGCCGGTCGCTAAGCCGCTGGTGCTGGAGAAGGAAGGTCCTGGGCCCTTTGTTATTTTAGTGGTCGGGGTTAACGGGGTGGGTAAAACCACCACCATTGGCAAGCTTACCCAACGCTTTCAGCGTGAGGGCAAAAGCGTCATGTTGGCGGCTGGTGACACCTTCCGTGCTGCTGCCGTTGAGCAGCTTAAAGTGTGGGGCGAGCGTAACCACGTACCGGTAATTGCCCAACATACCGGTGCTGATAGCGCATCGGTTATTTTTGATGCGGTAGCGGCCGCCAAAGCGCGCGGTGTCGATGTATTGATTGCCGACACCGCGGGTCGTTTACACAACAAAAGCCACTTGATGGAAGAGCTGAAAAAAGTCCATAGAGTGATGCAGAAGCTCGATACTACTGCGCCTCATGAAGTGATGCTGGTGTTGGATGCAGGCACCGGGCAAAACGCCATCTCTCAAGCAAGCACCTTTAATGATGCGGTGCCGGTCAGTGGTATTACCCTGACTAAACTGGATGGTACCGCAAAAGGCGGCATTATTTTCGCATTAGCGAAGCAGCTGGAAACGCCCATTCGCTTTATCGGGGTGGGTGAGGGGATCAATGACCTGCGCCCCTTCGATGCGAAAGATTTTGTCCACGCGCTATTTGATCGCCAAGGGGATGATGCCAGCGCATGATCGCCTTTGAGCATGTGGGAAAGCGTTATGGTGGTCGCTTTGAAGCGCTGGCACATCTAAACTTTCGGGTCGCCCGTGGTGAGATGGTGTTTCTCACCGGCCACTCGGGGGCGGGAAAGAGCTCGCTGCTGCGGCTGATTATGCGCCTTGAAAAGCCCAGCCGAGGGCGAGTGGTCGTGGCTGGGCACGATATTGCCCAGCTACATGCAAGCCAGGTGCCGTTTTATCGTCGCCAAATTGGCGTCGTCTTTCAGGACCACCAGCTGCTCTTTGATCGCAGCATCTTTCATAATGTCTCATTGCCCCTGGAGATTCAGGGGGTCGAACCCCGTGAGGCTGCTCGCCGCGTGCGTGCCGCCTTGGATAAAGTGGGGCTACTACATCGTGAAAAAGCCCTGCCGATTGAGCTTTCGGGGGGTGAGCAGCAGCGGGTGGGGATTGCACGAGCGGTGGTCAATAAGCCTGCACTGCTGCTCGCAGATGAGCCAACAGGTAACCTGGACCCGCAGCTGTCGGCGGATATTATGGCGCTGTTTGAAGATTTTAATCGGATCGGCACCACAGTGATGATTGCCAGTCACGACTTGGCGCTCATTGCCCGGTTGCGCCACCGAATACTCCGTTTAAGCGATGGCCGACTAGTGGCCGATGAGGGCGCGGTATGAGGCCGTCTGCCACTCCCAAGCGCCAAAAGGGCGCAGCGCTGAAGACGTCGCGCAGCACCGCTAAGCCAGCGGTTGAGAAAGCACCGCGCCGTGGTGCCAGATCGCAGCAAACACGTTTTTCAAGCCGTCTGCGCGCCTGGGGGCGCCATCACCGCAGCATGGCTTGGGATAGCTTCGTGCGTTTAGTGCGCTATCCTGTAGGCAACCTGCTAACGATGCTAGCCATTGCCATCGCGCTGGTCCTACCAGCAGCGCTTTGGTTAACCCTGGATAGTGCACGCTTACTAGATGCGGAACTGGACGATAGCGCGACGCTAACCGTTTATCTGGATCTAGCTGCTGATGATGCCCAGGCGCTGCGTATCGAAGAGGCGGTCAACGCCGAGCAGAGCGTGTTGGAAACACAGATGATCAGTGCTGAACAAGGCATGGCAGAGTTTCAGCAAGCCTTGGGCCTGGATGATGTGCTGGCAGGCCTTGATGATAATCCATTACCCATTAGCATTGTGGTGCGCCCGGAAAGCGTTGATCCCGCCGCTATGCAGCAGCTGGCAACCACACTGGAAGCGCTCACCGGGGTGGATGAAGTTAGGGTTGATTTGGCTTGGGTAGAACGGTTGAGAAACCTAGCCGAGCTAGGTAGACGCGTTGCCCTGGCGCTGGGAGCGCTGTTTGGTCTGGGTGTTTTGCTGGTCGTGGGTAATACAATTCGGCTCTCGGTGGAAAGTCGGCGAAGAGAAATTGAAGTGGTCATGTTAATTGGTGCGACCCATGCGTTTGTGAGGCGTCCGTTTCTCTACAGTGGTGCATGGTACGGGCTGGGAGGTGGGCTACTGGCGCTGTGTCTGCTAGGAATGGGTAATCACTGGCTTGCATTGCCCGTTGCTTCACTAGCAGAGAGCTATGGCGCGAGCTTTTCATTACCGCAACTCAATGTGACAGGCTCTACAATTCTGCTATCTTGCAGTACAATACTAGGCTGGTTGGGCGCTTGGTTGGCGGTAACGCGACACCTATCAAGTATTCGCCCAAGATGATGTAGATAGATCTTGATATAGATGAAATACTGCGGGTCAATGCGATACCGCTTGAACCTTATCTTCGTAATAAGGTCTTTTAAGCTAGATTCTTTGTAATAGGTTATCTATAAGTGCTACGTCAACCACGATGGGTTATAGGGGAGACCACCTGCACATGAGCACTAGTCTTCTACCGGTGGGGCAGCTTTCACCCGGCGGCGATTTGGGCGGTTACATCCGCGCAGTTAACGGTATTTCGATTTTAAGTGCCGACGAAGAGCGTGAGCTTGCCTATCGCTTGTACGATGAGGGCGATCTGGAAGCCGCTCGCCGTTTGGTACTGTCGCACCTGCGGTTTGTGGTACATATTGCGCGCAGCTACTCTGGTTATGGGCTGCCGCAAGCGGATTTGATTCAAGAGGGCAATGTTGGCTTGATGAAAGCCGTCAAGCGCTTTGACCCGAACCAAGGCGTTCGCCTTGTATCTTTTGCTGTGCATTGGATAAAAGCGGAAATTCATGAATTTGTGCTGCGCAACTGGCGGATTGTCAAAATCGCTACGACCAAAGCTCAGCGCAAACTGTTCTTTAATCTGCGTAGCGCTAAAAAGCGCTTAGCATGGTTAAACAACGACGAAGTGGCAGCGATTGCTAAAGATCTCGATGTTAAGCCGGAAATTGTGCGCGATATGGAGGGACGACTCTCTTCCTACGATGCAGGTTTCGATGCCCCAGCAGGTGATGACGACGAGAGCAGCTATCAAGCGCCGGTTCATTTCTTGGACGATGCGGCCTCAGACCCTGCTACGCAGCTGGAAGATAGCAACTTCGAGGAAGACTCCACGCGCCGTTTACAGCTTGCACTAGAGGGCTTGGATGAGCGATCTCGGGATATCTTGCAGCGTCGTTGGTTGGCTGATAGCAAAGAAACCCTGCATGATTTAGCCGACGTTTATGGTGTCAGCGCGGAACGCATTCGTCAGCTTGAAAAGAATGCGATGAAGAAGCTGCGTCAGAAAATGGGCGACTCTTTGGCGGCCTAGCTAGCTGATGAGTGATTGCTGTGTGATAGCGTAAAAAAAACCGGCCCTTTAAAAGGCGCCGGTTTTTTTATTGTGGCTTATTGTGGCAAGTTTTAAGAGCTATCTAGATTAGGCAGGCTGCGCCACGGCGCGCAATAAATGGCTAGATAGCAGCACCCATTGGTCTTCCCAGTGTTCGGTGGGCAGGCGCTTAAAGTCACTACGCACATATTGAGAGATTCGCCCTTCGGCATGGGCTACTAGCAAATTGGCGGCAGCAGAGGCGGGAATTGTGGGCCGCAGCCCTTCGCGCAGCTCGGCTTCTCGCAGAATTTGTTTGAGCTGCAGCTCTAAGCGTTCGAATAGCTGATTGATCCGTTGGCGTAGTCGCGCGGTTTCACCGGTAAGGACGTCACCCCCCATCACTCGCGCTAGCCCCGGGTTTTTTTCAGCAAAGCCTAAGAGTAGCGTTAAGATAGTGCTGCAGCGGGACATAGCATCGGGAACATCGTCTAAAATACGCGTTATACGCTCAAAAATGCTCTCTTCAATAAAATCAATCAAGCCCTCAAACATGCGTGCTTTGCTAGGGAAGTGGCGGTAAAGCGCCGCTTCAGAGACGCCCACTTGGCGGGCGAGGGCGGCAGTGGTAATTCGCTTACCACTGTCTTCCTCAAGCATTAATGCCAATGCTTGTAGAATCTGCTCGCGGCGGCGAGGCTTGCGATCTTCGCTCATAACATACCCTCCGTCGCGGTTTAGCTCGCGTCCTTGATTTGTGTGCCTACCCCAGCATTGGTGAAAATTTCTAGCAATACTGCATGGGGTACACGGCCATCAATAATGTGCGAGCTATTAACGCCGCCCTTCACCGCTTCTAATGCACAGCGGATTTTGGGCAGCATACCTCCATAGATGGTGCCATCTGCAATCAAGCCGTCCACCTGGGTCGTCGTTAATCCGGTGAGTACTTCACCTTTGGTATTCATCAGGCCGGCCACATTGGTGAGTAGCATGAGCTTTTCAGCGTTGAGGGCTTCGGCAATCTTGCCTGCTACCAGATCGGCATTAATATTGTAGCTATGGCCCTCAGCATCGACACCGATAGGTGCTATGACGGGAATAAAGTCGCGTGCAGCGAGCATTTCGATCAGCTCTGTTGAAATTGACTCTACTTCGCCCACATGACCAATATCAATGATTTCAGGGGCCGTCATTTCTGGGCTTTGGTGCTCAACTTTGAGCTTGCGTGCGCGAATTTGCGAGCCGTCTTTACCAGTTAAGCCAATTGCTTTACCGCCGCTTTGATTGATCAGGTTGACGATACTTTTATTGACCAGCCCTCCCAGTACCATTTCGACTACATCCATGGTCTGTGAATCGGTTACCCGCATACCATTGACGAAGCGTGATTCGATATTGAGCTTTTTGAGTAAGTCGCCAATTTGCGGACCGCCTCCATGTACAACGACTGGGTTGATGCCAACCTCTTTCATCAACACGATATCGCGGGCAAAAGAGTCAATCAGGGTGCTTTCCGTCATAGCGTTACCGCCGTATTTGACCACGACGGTTTTGCCGGAAAACTGTTGGATATAGGGGAGCGCTTCGGAAAGCACTTCCACAACGACTTGGGGGTCGCGACTGGCTGAACTCATTAGATTGTCCCTTGCGAACGTCATTATGCTGGTAACGTTTATGCTGGTTTAGTGGTAAGAGTCGCACTTTCTATGTGCGCGATCTCTTTAGCGCCCAGCTGCTAGTTAATCGGGCAGCTCGATTTCAGGCGCGGCGCGTTTTAACGCGTTATTAAAAACCGTCCTGATGCGCGCTAATGCGGCATCGTCTTTACCTTCAAAGCGCATCACCAGGGCAGGCGTGGTGTTGGAAGCCCGACACAGCCCCCAGCCATCCTGGTAGTCAACGCGAATTCCATCCAGCGTAGTTTTGATACCTTCGCCGAAGTCGCCCTCACGAGCAAGCTTATCCATCAGAGAAAATTTGTAATCATCGGTAACCGAAATGTTGATTTCCGGGGTGCTGACATCTTGGGGGTAATGGCCAAAAAAGGTGTCCGCATCCTCCGCTTGGTTGGCGAGAATCTCGACTAGCCTGGCTGCAGCGTAAAGGCCGTCGTCAAAACCATACCAGCGCTCCTGGAAAAAAATATGCCCGCTCATCTCGCCGCCTAACTGAGCGCCGGTCTCCTTCATGCGCGCTTTGATTAGCGAGTGACCGGTGCGCCACATTTCGGGCTCCCCGCCCGCTTCGCTAATCACTTTAACTAATTTTCCAGTGCACTTAATATCAAAAATAACCTTGGCGCCGGGCTGGCGAGCGAGCATATCCGAGGCAAATACCATCAGCAAATGATCGGGAAAAATCAGTTTACCGCTGGGCGTCACCACGCCTAACCGGTCGCCGTCACCGTCAAAGGCAAGGCCGATATCAGCCCCGGTTTTTTGTACTTCGCGAATCAGATCCTGCACGTTTTCAGGCTTGCCGGGATCGGGGTGGTGATTGGGAAAGTTGCCGTCGATCTCCGCGAAGAGCGGCACCGTTTCAATCCCAAGGCGCGCTAATAGCTGTGGGCCAAGTTCGCCTGATACGCCATTACCACAATCTACCACCGCTTTGATCGGCCGCTTGATATGAATATCGCCTAAAATACGCGCTAAATAGGTTTCACGAATATCTTGGTGGGTGATACTGCCTTGGCCGCTTTCCAGATTGTTTGACTGAATGCGCTCGAAGAGTGCTGAAATGGCATCGCCAGAAAGCGTTTCACCGTTAAGCACAATTTTGAAGCCGTTATAATCCGGTGGGTTATGGCTACCGGTGACCATTACGCCTGAACGGGTGTTGTCCAAAATATGGGTAGCAAAGTAAAGCACCGGCGTTGGCACCATCCCGATATCGATAACATCGCATCCAGTCGCGGTAAGCCCGCGCATTAACGCCGTTTGCAGCCGCTCTCCTGAAAGACGGCCATCGCGCGCCACCGCAACGATAGACTCGCCACGCGCAATGGCTTCAGAGCCTACGGCACGCCCAATCAGTTCAACGGTTTTTTCCGTGAGCGTGTTGTCAACGATGCCGCGAATATCATAGGCGCGAAAAATCGAAGCGGGTACGGTTTGTGCGTTCATAGGGCTATTCCAGCTTAAGAAACGTGCGTTACAAAAACGTTATTGGCTACCCGTGCTGCCGAAACCACCGCTACCTCGGGAAGAGTCTTTGAAAGCCTCAACGACGGTGAGTTCGGCTTGCATAACGGGAACAAGCACGTACTGTGCCAAGCGCTTAAAGGGCGCGAGGGTGAATGCGCTCTGGCCACGATTCCAGACCGAAATCATTAGCTCGCCCTGATAATCAGAGTCAATTAAACCGACCAAATTTCCTAGCACAATGCCGTGTTTATGCCCCAAGCCTGAGCGAGGCAGAATCATACCTGCCAAGCCGGGGTCTTCAATATAGATGGCAATGCCGGTTCGCACGAGCTGACATTCACCGGGGGCTAAGGTTAATGGCTCATCCAGTAGGGCGCGCAGATCCATGCCAGCTGAGCCTTCAGTGGCATAGTGAGGTAAGTAGTCGTTTAAACGCTCATCAAGCAGTTTGCACTGCAGCTGAGGGTGGGCAATCATAAAGTATCTCCAGAAGCGTTTTTGGGGGCCGTGTGAGGTGCGGTTAGAGGCGTTTTGTCAGCGGTTTTCAGTGCCAGCAGCGCGAGCGCTTGGCGCATGATGGTGGTCGCGAGCTGGGTTTTTGGCTGCGGCGCTTCAGCCCGGCTCTCAACGCCTTCGGGAGTGCGCCATAGCAGCCAAGCCGCATTCTGGTCGCTGCCAAAGCCGAGGCCCACTTGAGATACGTCGTTGGCGACGATCATATCCAATCCTTTACGGGTAAGCTTATCGGTTGCGTAGCGCTCAATCTCTTGGGTTTCGGCGGCAAAACCCATCACTAGCGGGCGCTGCCCAACGGGTAGCGCTGCCACGCTGGCAATAATGTCGGGGTTTTTGATCAGCGTTAAGGTCAGTGTATCGCTATCGTCCTGCTTTTTGAGCTTGTGCTCAGCAGGGGCGGCTGCGCGATAGTCGGCGACTGCTGCGCAGCCGATAAACAGCGCCGCTTGTGGGGCTAGCCGCTGTGCCTCGCTGTGCATCTGCTCTGCAGACTCTACGTCAATTCGCGTAACGCCAGCCGGTGTCGCTAGGTTAACCGGCCCGCTGATGAGAGTGACCCTGGCGCCTTCAGCCACCGCCGCTGCGGCTAGCGCAAAGCCCATTTTCCCCGAGCTGTGATTGGAAATGTAGCGCACTGGATCCAGCGGCTCTCGAGTCGGCCCCGCAGTAATCACGATATGCGGGGCGCCGCCGTCAGAGACATTGAGGGCAGGTGCTGCCAGCCGCGCCGTCACTGCGATAAATATTTCTTCCGGTTCGCTCATGCGGCCAGGCCCTACGTCACCACAGGCTTGATCGCCGGCGGCGGGGCCTATCTGCTGCCAGCCATCTTGCTGCAGCTGGGCTATGTTGCGTTGAGTAGCGACATGACCCCACATCGCCTGGTTCATCGCCGGGGCAATCAGTTTGGGTGCCTCAGAGGCTAAGCAGAGCGTGGTGAGCAGGTCATCGGCCATGCCGTGCACCAAACGAGCGATTAAGTCAGCGGTAGCCGGGGCGATCAGCACTAAGTCCGCCCAGCGGGCTAGCTCAATATGGCCCATGCCGGCTTCGGCTTCAGGGTCGAGCAAGGACGTCCGCACCGGTTCGCCAGAAAGCGCTTGCAGCGTGAGCGGGGTAATGAAGGCCTGCGCCCCCTTGGTCATCACTACGCGTACTTCGCAGCCCGCCTGCTTGAGCAGGCGCACAAGCAAAGCGCTTTTATAGGCAGCGATACCCGCACTAACACCGAGCAGCACCCGTTTGCCAGCTAGCGTCGAAGCGCCCGTCGCGTTAACAGCAGAGGTCATGGTCAAGGATCCACATCGTCGTTCGTGAGGAGGCTTACCATACCACTGGCACTTCCAATTTGGCACATTGAGGGCAAACAAGAGTAAGCTAGGTTTAATGAGGTTTGTTTAACTGCTTTGGATGAGCAACGCAGGGAGGGGTGATGGGAATCAATCACTGGCCGGAGGGTGAGCGGCCCCGAGAAAAATTATTAAACGCGGGTGCCCAGGCGCTTTCAGACGCGGAGCTGCTGGCAATTTTTTTGCGCGTAGGCGTGCAGGGGCGTTCAGCAGTTGATTTGGCGCGGGATTTGCTCGGCAGTTTCGGTGGTCTGCGCCAACTGCTGGAGGCTGACCAGCAAAGCTTTTGCGCTGCGCGTGGACTGGGAACTGCTAAGTACGCCCAGCTTCAGGCAACGCTCGAGTTATCGCGTCGCCATTTGGCTAGCCAACTGGCACGCGGCAATGCGCTGACATCGCCTGCTTTGGTGCGTCACTACTTGAGTTCTCAGTTGCGTCACTTAGGCCATGAAGAGTTTGCCGTGCTTTTTTTGGATACTCAGCACCGAATTATTCGCTATGAATCCCTGTTTCGCGGTACCCTAGACAGCGCATCTGTTTACCCCCGCGAAGTTGCCAAGCGCGCGTTAGAATTGAGCGCTGGTGCCGTTATCCTAGCTCACAACCACCCTTCTGGCGTGGCAGAGCCAAGCGATGCTGATCGACGTATCACGGAACGCTTGAAAGACGCTCTCGCTCTTTTTGAAGTGCGCGTATTGGATCATTTTGTGGTGGGGGATGGAGAAGTGGTCTCTTTTGCTGAGCGCGGCTGGCTATAAGCAGAATCATAACGTTACTTTTTCTAAGTAAAATGAGCGAAAAGGCGCTTTTTTGGCCTTTTTCGGCGGTTTTGCTTGCTGCTAGCCTGGCGCTCTGATATAAAGTGCCACCTTTAAACTTGGGTTGAATAACGGATTTGGATAAAGCTTGGCGATTAACGGCGCCGACACCTTCCCTGCTCCGGTTTGCCCGACAGTTTTGAACACTCAGGTTATTATATATATCCTGGCCAAGCAGTTGGAGGCTCTAATGTCCAAAGTATGTCAGGTTACCGGCAAGCGTCCGGTAACTGGAAATAACGTTTCACACTCCCAGCGTAAGACACGTCGTCGTTTCTTGCCAAATCTGCACACCCATCGTTTTTGGGTTGAGTCTGAAAACCGCTTCGTCAAGCTGCGCGTTTCCACTAAAGGAATGCGTATCATCGACAAGAAAGGTATCGACACAGTTTTGGTTGCTATTCGTAAGCGTGGCGACGCTATCTAAGACAGCATTTGGGAGAGTTAAACCATGCGCGATAAAATCAAGTTGGTGTCCAGTGCCGGTACAGGTCACTTCTACACCACTGATAAGAACAAGCGGAACACCCCGGATAAGTTCGAGTTCAAGAAATTCGACCCGGTCGTCCGTAAGCACGTTATCTATAAGGAAGCCAAGATCAAGTAATCGCTTTTGCGATGTTGATCGGCTTTCTCTGCAGGCGAGCGCCTGTTCAAAAACCCGGCCCCAAGCCGGGTTTTTGCATGCATGCCTTTCTCGCCTCACGCTCGTTTTAGCTAGGTTCACTTCAGCCACCTTCACTAGGCTGTCATCATTGGCCTTGATGATGCCTCAAACTGTGTCCAACTATGCCCGAACTTCCCGAAGTTGAAACCACCCGCCGTGGGATTGCCCCCTTTATTGAGGGCCAGGAAATCACTGAGGTGTTGGTGCGTCAGCCCCGGCTGAGAGTGCCTGTGCCCGATGACTTGGCTGAGCGGCTGGTGGGCACGCGTATTGGGGTGTTAACGCGGCGTGCAAAGTATCTGCAGATTCCCATTCAGCCTGTGGCGGCCAATGAAATGAGCGCCACTTTGCTGTGGCACCTGGGTATGTCGGGTAGTCTGCGCATTGCCAAGGTGGGGGATTTGCCTAAAAAGCACGATCACGTGGACGTCGTGACGGCCAGTGGTTATGTATTGCGCTACCACGACCCCCGCCGGTTTGGCTTTGTCGATTGGCAGCTAGATGATGAAGCGCTGGATAAACGTCTGGCGCATTTAGGCCCTGAACCGCTGTCCGATGCCTTTAATGGGAAATGGCTCTACACGCTATCGCGTAATAAGCGCGTGGCGGTAAAGCCATTTCTGATGGATAACCGCGTGGTGGTGGGGGCGGGCAATATTTACGCCGCGGAAGCCCTGTTTATGGCGGGTATTGATCCGCGTCGTGCAGCAGGGAACATTTCCCGTGCACGCTACGATGGGTTAGCCCTGGCGGTAAAGGAAGTGCTGGCGGCGGCGATTACCCAGGGCGGTACCACGCTGCGTGATTTTGTCAGCGGAGAGGGCGAGCCGGGCTACTTTGCCCAGCGCCTTAATGTTTATGGCCGCCATGGCCAGCCTTGCTTGCGCTGCGGCACTGAGCTGCGCCGCATCACGCTTGGCCAGCGTGCCAGCGTATTTTGTCCTGGTTGCCAGCGCTAACGACGCCCTATCAAACGGTTAGTGTCTTGTTTACATTTGTTGCCTTGCCTGTTTTTTTTAGGCTAGGTTTTGAGACCAAGATTTTTGGAGATTGCTGTGACCCAACGCCTGCGCTTGAATAAAAATGCTGACCGCCGCCTTAAAGCGGGCCATTTATGGATCTACTCCAATGAGGTAGATATCAAAGAGACGCCGCTTAAAAACTTTGCAGCAGGCGAAACGGCGCTGGTCGAGGCCTCTAATGGCAAGGTGATGGCCGTCGCTTATGTCAATCCTCACTCATTAATTGCCGCGCGGGTAATGTCACGCGATCCCGAAATGCGTTTGGATCGTTCGCTGTTCGTGCATCGCTTTAACCAAGCGCTTGCCCTGCGCCAGCGTCTCTATGACCAGCCTTACTATCGCCTGATTCACGGCGAGGGTGACTTGCTGCCAGGCCTCGTGATTGACCGCTTCGGCGATGTGCTGGTGGTGCAGCTAAATACCGCCGGTATGCAAGCCTTAGCCGATGAGATCGTTGATGCGCTGGAAAAAGTCATCAAGCCTGAAGTGATCGTTTTCCGTAACGATACTGGCGGTCGGCGTCAGGAAGGTTTAGAAGCCCACGTTGAAATCATCAAAGGTACCTTGCCTGACGAGGTGGTGCTGGAAGAGAACGGTGCGCGTTTCATCGTGCCCGTGCTTAATGGTCAGAAAACTGGTTGGTTCTTTGATCACCGCGTTAACCGCGAGTGGCTCAATCGCCATGTGGCGGGTAAGCGCGTGCTCGACGTATTTAGTTACGTCGGTGGCTGGGGCGTCCAGGCGGCGGTGCATGGTGCCAAAGACGTGCTGTGTGTGGACTCTTCCGGCCCGGCACTAGCACAGGTGGCGCGCAATGCTGAGCTAAACGGTGTGCAGGAGCAAGTGGCGACAGGGGAAGGGGATGCATTTGAGGCGTTAGCCGCTTTGAAGGCGGACGGAGAGGAGTTTGACGTCATTATTCTGGATCCGCCGGCGTTTATCAAAAAACGTAAGGATATTCCCAACGGCGAGCGTGCCTATGCCCGCCTAAACCGCGAAGCCATGCGTTTGTTGGGTCGTGATGGCCTGCTGCTTTCCGCCTCCTGCTCTATGCACTTAGCGCCAGATCGGCTGATGGATGTGGTGCGTGGCGCTGTACGTCATCAGGATCGTCATGGCCAGGTGATTTTCCAGGGCCACCAAGGGCCTGATCACCCGGTGCATCCGGCGATCCCTGAAACGTCTTACCTGAAAGCGTTGGGTGTTCGCGTATTCCGCGACTAGTGTGAAAAGCTTAGAGCGTTGAGGCCAGTTACCAGGGAGCCAGACGATGGAGTGGGCGCTGCCCGATCCTTTTGTGATCGATATCCGCGTTGCCGATGAGGCGATAGATGCCTATCAGCACGTCAATAACAGCGAGTACTTACGCTGGGTTGAGCAGGTTAGCTGGGCTCACTCGGTTGCGCTGGGCCTCTCCCTTGAGCGTTACCGAGCGCTTGACCGTGCGATGGTGGTGCACCGTCACGAGCTGGATTATCTCGCGCCTGCGTTTGCAGGCGATGAGTTACGGCTGGCCACTTGGATTGTTGAGTGCGATGAGCGATTTAGCCTAACTCGCAGGTTTCAGTTGGTTCGCCCACAAGATGCTAAAACGCTGCTCTATGCCCGTACTCGCTTTGCTTGCGTGGCGCTTTCGACAGGTCGGCCTAAGCGCTTGCCAGAGGAGTATCGCCGCATTTATGGCGGCGCCGTTATCGCTGGGTGAAGTGGAATTTTTCGTGTGAAACCGGCAATCGCTAGATTTTTCTCCTAAAAAACGCCTTAACGGGCGTTTTTTTTGTTTTGCATTATGGGGGTGGTGGTCAGTGTCAGCTGTACTGTAATTTGCTAACAGAGTTAATTTGCTAATTAATGCTGACGTTCAAAAGTGCTGACGTTCAAAATGAAGGAATACACCAATGAAAATCGCCATCCCTAAAGAGATCAAAAATCACGAATATCGGGTGGCACTAACGCCCACGGGTGCGCGGGAATTAACTGGGCGCGGCCATCAGGTCAGCGTTCAAGCTGGGGCGGGCGAAGGTGCAGGATTTGCAGACGCTGATTTTCAAGCCGCTGGTGCCCAGATAGAAGCCGATGTTGAGGCGCTATGGCGCAATGCCGAGCTGATTCTTAAGGTGAAAGAGCCGCAGCCGGAAGAAGTGGCGCGATTAACGCCTCAGCATACGCTGTTTACCTATCTTCATCTTGCCGCCGAAGAGCGCCTTACCCAAAGGCTGATGGAGAGCGGCGCCACCTGTATCGCCTATGAGACGATTACCGATGTGCGGGGCGGTTTGCCACTGCTTGCACCAATGAGCACCGTTGCAGGACGAATGGCCGTTCAAGCCGGTGCTCACAGCCTGGAAAAAGCCCAGGGTGGTGCGGGTGTGTTGCTGCCCGGCGTGCCTGGCGTTGCGCCGGGTAAGGTTACGGTTATTGGTGGCGGCGTGGTGGGTGAAAATGCGGCTCGAATGGCGCTAGGCTTAGGGGCTGAGGTTACCATTCTAGATAAATCGCTCGCGCGACTAGAGGTCTTGGACGATCGCTACCAAGGGCGCATTAAAACGGTTTACTCCACCGCAGACGCGCTGGAATCGGCCGTGCGCGAGTCGGATATGATTATTGGCGCGGTGCTGGTGCCCGGCGCCGCAGCGCCAAAATTAATCACTCGCAGTATGCTCGCCGATATGAAGCCCGGTAGCGTATTGGTAGATGTGGCGATTGACCAGGGCGGCTGCTTTGAAACCAGTAAGCCCACCACCCATGCTGAGCCGACCTACATCGTTGATGGCATTGTGCATTACTGCGTGGCTAATATGCCCGGCGCGGTAGCGCGTACATCTACCCAAGGGCTGACCAACGCCACACTGCCGTTTGTGCTCGCGCTGGCGGATAAAGGCTGGCAGCAGGCGCTACGTGATGACCCGCATTTCTTGCCGGGTCTAAACGTGCATGCTGGCAAGGTGACTTATCCTGCCGTCGCTGAGGCGTTTGGGCTTGAAAGTATTGAACCTGGCAGTGTTATCAGCGGTTAGGCTGAGTGAGAAGGCAGGTCAAGATGGCCTTTTAATAGTGCGGCGGAACATCATCTTCCAGGCGTTGGCCGTCCTGGGGCTCGTGTGCTTGCAACGCTTGATGCTGTTCCCGCAGGCGCTCGCGCATCAGCCCACTCAGTTGCTCAAGTTTGTCCAGGCGGCGCTCCTGTTGGATGACCGCTTGGTCTAACGTGTCCAGCCAGTGCTCTTGATGGGCTAAACGGCTTTCTAAAGATTCAACAAGTTGGGTCAGCTCAGCAGGCGATAATTCATGGGTCATGATAACATTGCAACCTTATGTAGTAGTATGCCAGTGCTATTGGGAATGGGCCTGATAGTGCAGGTATTGTCCTTCGTCTGTTACCCATACAACAAGAGAGCTTTTTTTTTCTATGAACCCAAAAGTTGTGTTTCGCTGTTTCTTAATCAGTGTATTACTATCCGCCCCCGCGCCACTTCTGCTGGCGGGGATTGTTCATCTAACCGATAGTGCGCTCGTCGAGCTGTTATTGGGCGAGTTCGCCATGAGTGAAGTTGGTATTAGCGGTGTATATATTGCCGTTGCCATAGGGTGTTTTATTGTTCTGTGTATTGGCACTTTAGCATCGGCAGCTTGGGTACCTGCGAAGGCGGTCGCGTCGGATTTTGCGGTACGTCCTAAGCCTGCACCACGTCAGCCTCAAGCCGCTGCTGTGATGGAGGACGATGAAGAGGAAGATATCATCGACCCCAATGATGGCCGCGAAGAGGGTGAAGTTAAGTGGTTCAACACTAACAAAGGTTACGGTTTTATTACCCGCGATAATGGCGAAGATGTATTTGTACACTTTCGCGCCATTCGTGGCCGTGGCCCGCGTATGTTGGCAGAGGGGCAAATTGTGCGTTACCACGTGATTAAAAATGAGCGTGGTTTGCAAGCCGACGATGTCAGTATTATTGAGTGAGTCTAAGGCCCGCTGGAAACAAAACGACCCCGCCTTGGCGGGGTCGTTTGCGTTTGGAGGAGGCCATTAGCGACCTGAGTCTGGCCACTCAATGGCGCCTTCTTTTCCACCGGGAAGCACCTGCCAGAAGCGGTCAGGGTCATCGCCCGGGTGCCAGCCGCCAAGTGAACAGCGCACCTCTATTTGAAGGGCTTCAGCAGCCTGTTGTGCGCACTCCTGATCGGTCAACCATGGCGTATGGTTGCTATCGAACCAGAGGCTGGCAAACCCATCGGCGGCCTTTTCAACCAGCAACACCGGTACGCAGTCGCCCTGATATTGGCCACGGGTTTTCCATTGACCTTTGCCGGCTGGGCTAAGTGGCGGTGCTATTAGGGCACTTTTTAGCCACGTATTAAGCGCATCCAGCGAGACGCTGGCCAGGTAAATTTCAATATCGGGGTAACGCTCCATTATACGCTTACCTCGCCGGGTGTGAGCAGCGCCTGCAGCGTCGCTTCGTAAATCCGGCTTAAATCGTCCAGGTCGCTGGCGCGAACGCGCTCGTCAACCTTGTGGATGGTGTCGTTGAGTGGGCCAAGTTCGACCACTTGGGCACCTAGGGTAGCAATAAAACGGCCATCCGAGGTGCCGCCGCTGGTGGAGAGCGCTGGTCGTTGGCCGGTGACTGCTTCAACGCCTTTGATGGCAGCATCGACAAGCTCGCCTTCAGCGGTTAGGAAAGGTTCGCCGTTGAGCGTCCAGTCTACCTGATACTCTAACTGATGCTGGGATAAGATAGCCTCAGTGCGTGCCTTGAGCTCTTCATGGGTGACTTCGGTTGAGAAGCGAAAGTTAAACACCACTTCCACATCCCCGGGGATAACATTGGTAGCACCGGTGCCTGCCCGCAGATTGGAGATCTGAAAACTAGTGGCAGGGAAGAAGTCGTTGCCTGCATCCCAGTGCTCGTTGACCAGTGCATCAAGGGCGGGCATTGCCTGATGTATTGGGTTGCGCGCTAAGTGCGGATAGGCCACGTGGCCTTGGACGCCTTTAATGTGTAATACGCCACCCAGCGAGCCACGACGTCCATTTTTAATCACATCACCCAAGCGTTGCGTGGAGGATGGTTCACCCACGATGCAGTAATCCAGGCGCTCATTGCGTTCGCGTAGATGCTCAACCACCGCGCGTGTGCCATCCACCGCTGGCCCCTCTTCATCGGAGGTGATCAGAAAGGCGATACGCCCATCGTGGTCTGGGTGGTTGGTCACAAAGCGTTCAACGGCGGTCAGCATTGAGGCCAGACTGCCTTTCATATCCGCTGCGCCGCGCCCGCACAACATCCCATCATCATCGATACAGGGCTCAAACGGCGGGTGCTGCCAGTTGATGTAGGGGCCGCTGGGCACTACGTCTGTGTGACCGGCAAAGGCCACCACGGGGCCATGATGGCCGCGTATGGCCCAAAAATTCTTCACGTCGCCAAACGGCAGGCGCTCGATATGAAAACCGAGCGCTGTTAAGCGCTCAATCATTAGCTCTTGGCAGCCTTCGTCATCCGGGGTTACCGACGGGCGACGCAGCAGCTCAAAGGCGAGCGTGAGCGTCGGTGACAGCGATGCCGACTCAGTTATGGGCATGCAGCGCCTCGTTCAGGGCGATGGCACTTTTGTTGGTCAAGCACTCGATACGTCCATTCTGAGAGTTGCGGCGCCATAGCAGGTCGTCTTGCCCGGCCAGTTCACGGGCTGCCACAGTATTAACTTCCTGACCCTGGTCATCCAGCAAGGTCACTTTAGAGCCAGCAGTAATATATAGGCCGGCCTCCACCGTGCAGCGGTCGCCTAGCGGAATACCGATACCCGCATTGGCGCCGATTAAGCAGCCTTCGCCCACTTTGATGACAATATTGCCGCCACCGGAAAGCGTACCCATGGTGGAGCAGCCGCCGCCCAGATCTGACCCTTTGCCAACCATCACGCCGGCTGAAATGCGCCCTTCGATCATGCCAGGGCCTTCAGTGCCTGCATTGAAATTGACGAAGCCTTCGTGCATTACGGTCGTGCCTTCGCCCAGGTAGGCGCCCAGGCGTACGCGAGCGGTATCGGCAATACGGATGCCGGTAGGCACTACGTAATCGGTCATTTTGGGGAATTTATCCACACAGTCGACGGACAGCGCACGCCCTGCCATACGGGCTTTAAGACGACGGGCAGGGAGTTCTTCAATATCGATCGCGCCTTCGTTCGTCCAGGCGATATTACGCAGTAGGCCAAACATGCCGGTGAGATCCAAACCATGGGGTTTAACCAGGCGGTGTGACAGTAAGTGCAGTTTTAAATACACCTCTGGGGCCGTTTGGGGGGCTTGGTCTGATTCCAGAAACATCGCCACCAGCGGGCGCTGGCTAGCAGACAGCGCTTCAGCAAGCTCTGCTTGCTCAGAGTGCCCGGCAGCTTCTAGCGCTTTTGCCAAGCGTGTGCAGTCTTCCGGCAAAAAGCTAATCGCGGCGTTGCCTTGTGGGGCATCCAGGGCTTGTTGTGCCGCGGCAACCAGGCTTGCCGAGGGATTGAGCAGCGGTGCCGGGTAATAGATTTCCAGCCAGTCGCCCTGAGTGTTTTGAGTGCCGATTCCAAGCGCAAAGCTCAGCATAATGGGTCGTCCTGTAGTGATGGAGAAAAGAAAAGTGCGTGTCAGTGGCTAGCCATTCAGGGTGTCGTAATCGCCATCACGGTAGCCCACTAACATGGTTTTATCGTCTACTTCCAGCAGCGGCCGTTTAAGTAGCGTCGGGTATTTGATGAGCAGTGGCTGTGGGGCTGCATCGAAAGTATCTTTCTCCTCTTGAGAGAGGTCGCGCCAGGTTTTGCTGCGCTTGTTAACGGCGTCTTCGAGGGGCACGCGCGCTAAAATATGCGCTAAGAGATCTGCCGAAAGGCCATCTTTACGCAGGTCATGAGTATTGAACGCAATGCCTCTCTCTTCTAACGCTTTGCGCGCCTTGCGGCAGGTGTCGCAGGTGTTAATCACATAGAGCGTCAGCATATAGCCTCCTTAAATAACCCATGAGCAAATTTGGCTAGCCGACTAACCACGCTCGATTAGTTGGCGAATACGCTGGGCGGCTTCTAGCGTGGGCGCTAATTCAGCCACTAGTGCTAGCCGTAAGCGCCCCGCGCCGGGGTTAACGCCACTGGTACCGGTGCGTCCCATTAGGCTTCCCGGCAGTACGCTAACGTGCTGCTCAGCAAATAGCCGCTGAGTGAAGGCAATGTCGTCGCCCCCCGGCACCGCAGGCCATAGGTAGAAGCTTGCTTGTGGCGCTGGGAAATCCATGACGGGGGCAAGCACATCGGTGACGGCGCTAAATTTTTCGCGGTAGGCGTCACGGTTGGCTCGCACGTGCAGTTCATCCTGCCAGGCAGCGATTGAGGCATGCTGAAGCGGCAGCGACATGGCGCAGCCGTGATAGGTACGGTAGCGCTTAAACGGCGTGAGTAGGGCCGCATCGCCTGCCACAAAGCCGGAGCGCAGCCCCGGTAAGTTGGAGCGTTTGGAGAGCGAGTGAAACACGACGCAGCGGCGAAAATCATCGCGGCCCAACTCGGCGCAGGCTTGCAGTAACCCTGGCGGCGGGGTGGCTTCGTCTAGGTAGAGCTCCGAGTAGCACTCATCCGAGGCAATAATAAAATCATGCTCGTCGGCCAGCGCAATCAGTTGCTTGAACTCTGCTAATGGCGTTACTGCACCAGTGGGATTGCCCGGCGAGCAGATAAATACGATCTGCACATCGCGCCAGGTGGTGGCGGGAACAGCGCCAATGTCGGGCCGAAAGCCATTCTCAGCGTTACAATCTAGGTAAAGCGGCTCGCCCCCGGCTAACAGCGTTGCACCTTCGTAAATCTGATAAAACGGATTTGGCACAGCGACTTTCGCTGGGCGGGTACGATCCAGTGCCGCTTGCACAAAGGCGAATATCGCCTCCCGGGTGCCGTTGACCGGAACGACGTGTCGCTCACTGTCGAGTTCGCGTAGCTGGAAGCGTTGGGTCGCCCAGTTCGCAATGGCTTCACGTAGCGCAGGTAGGCCGTTGGTCGCCGGATAGCGGGCCATTTCTAATTGATGGGCTACCAAGGCCTCGAGTGCCGCTGGATATGGAGCGTGCTGGGGCTCGCCAATGGTCAGCGAGATATGCGCGAGCGCTGAAGGTGGTGTAAGCGCTGCCTTTAGCGCAGCCAGCTTTTCAAACGGGTAGGGATGCAGGGCGTCGAGGTCGGCGTTCATGGCGTGTCCGTTAGTGGCTGGCTGGCGTAAGCCGACGATTATAGGCAAGCCCCGGTGTAGGCTCAAACCTAACCGGGCGATCATCGTTCGTGAGCAGGCTTGCCGGTGCCCAGGGCAAGTTTACGCGAGGGCGCTGTGAACCCGTCCGTGGGCGCTACTTTCGACATCCATGTCGAAAGACCCTCGCTCCAACCTGCCCTCCGCACCTAGTTATCTGCACTCTTAATCGCAGTTATTTCTCAAACCCCTAGCATCTCGATCAAGCGTTCGCGTAGCTGCTGCTGGCGGTCGGGGTCGGTGAGTGGCTCGCCAGCTTTGGTGGTAATGAAAAAGACGTCTTCTACCCGCTCTCCCAGCGTGGCAATTTTGGCTGCAGAAAGGGAGATATCCTGCTCCATAAAGATACGCCCCACCCGGGCCAGCAGGCCGGGACGGTCGGGAGCCGTTAGTTCCAGCAGCGTGCGCTCATTGGCCGGGTCTTGCTCAATGATCACTTCAGTCGGTACCTTGAAGTGCTTGAGCTGGCGCGGCGTATGGCGCGTGACGATGTTGGGATAGTCGTCGGGATCATCAAGCTCTTCGACCAGGTGTTGACGCATCTCTTCGATGTGGTCGGGGTCACGAATGGGCTGACCATGGCTGTCGAGCACGATAAAGGTGTTTAGCGTCCAGTCGTTGTGCGAGGTGGCGATGCGGGCATCGTGGATCGAAAGGCCCAGCTGCTCCATGGCGGCGGCGGTGGCGGCAAATAGATCATCCACCGAGCGGGTATGGATAAATACCTTGGTGCCGCCTTCCGCCATATCCGCAGTAGGTGCACTAATCAGTACCAACGGCAGTGGCGACTGGTTGTGATTGAGTATGCCTTGGGTTTGCCAGACGATTTCGCTGGGCGCGTACTGAAGGAAGTAGTCCTCTCCAAGCGACTCCCAAAGCAGGTCAATTTGTTCACGATTGACGCCAATGGTTTGTAACAGCGAACGGGCTTCGGTGCGGGTTTCACGCACCCAGTCGTCGCGATCCGGCGGATTGTTCAGGCCACGGCGCAGGGCGCGTTTGGTTTCGGCATGCAGTTGGCGTAGTAGTGATGCTCGCCAGCCGTTCCAAAGCGTTGGGTTAGTGGCGTTGATATCGGCCACGGTGAGTACGTAGAGATAGTCCAGGCGCGTTTCATTGCGCACTACCAGGGCAAAATCACGGATCACGTCGGGGTCGCTGATATCGCGTTTCTGTGCCGTCATCGACATCAGCAGGTGGTGCTCAACCAGCCAGCTGACCAAGTTGGTGTCGTGGGCCGAAACATGATGGCGCAGGCAGAACTGCTCCATGTCCCGAGCGCCGATCTCCGAGTGATCACCGCCGCGACCTTTGCCGATATCGTGAAATAGCCCGGCCATCCACAGCAGATCCAGCTTGGGCAACTGCTGCATAAGTGCGGCGGCCACCGGAAAGTCACCTTTGGCTTCGGGTTTGCGGAAACCGTGCAAAAACTTGAGCAGGCGCAGGGTGTGAGCATCAACAGTGTAAATGTGGAACAGATCGTGCTGCATGAGCCCTACGGCGCGGCCAAACTCAGGCAGGTATTTACCTAGAATCCCATAGCGGTTCATACGGCGCAGCTGGCGCGGTACGTTGCCCGGCGCGCGCATAATGGCCATAAATAGCCGTTGGTGGCGCGGGTCTTCCCGGTAGTGATCGTCAATTTGATGACGGTGGTCGCGAATCAGTCTGATGGTGTCAGCGCGTACCCCTTCAATTTCGGGGTGCTTGGCCATCAGCAGAAACAGCTCCAGCATCGCTGCAGGTCGCTCGCGAAATAGCGTGCGCGAGCGGACTTGAATGTAGCCGCCCTTGGTCTCAAAGCGCTCATTGAGCTTAACGGTTTCTAGCGGTTCTTTGCCGCGCAGAATCACTTCGTCAAAATGCTGCAGCAGCATATCGTTAAGGCCCGCGAGTGCGGTGACATGGCGGTAGTAGCGCTTCATAAACTGCTCAACCGCCAAACGCTCTGGGGTATCGCGAAAGCCAAACATTTCAGCAATGGTGCGCTGATGATCAAACAGCAGGCGGTCTTCGGCGCGGTCGGTGAGCATATGCAGGGCATAGCGTACCTGCCATAAAAACGCTTGGCCCTGACTTAAAATGCGCAGTTCGGCATCGTTCATAAAACCGTTGGCGACGATGTCGGTGTACTGTTCGGTGCCAAAATGGCGCTTGGCCACCCAGCCGATCATCTGGATATCGCGCAGGCCACCGGGGGAGCTTTTAAGATTAGGCTCCAGGTGATACTCGGAGTTGTTATAGCGGTAGTGGCGAGAGATCTGTTCTTGCCACTTGGCCTCAAAGAAACGGTCGGCGGGCCAAATGTGCTCAGCGCTTAATCGCTCACGCATTGCTTCACGTAGCCGTTCAGGGCCAGCAATCAGGCGTGATTCGAGCAGGTTGGTGATCACCGTAACGTCGGCTTCGGCTTCCCGTTCACAGTCGTTAAGCGAACGCACGCTATGGCCGATTTCCAGGCCAATGTCCCATAAGAAAGTGATAAAAGCGGTAAGCGGTTCGCGGTAAGCGGTGTCGTCATCCTGTTCAAGCAGTAGCAACAGGTCAATGTCGGAGTGGGGATGCAGTTCGCCACGCCCATAGCCCCCCACCGCCACCAGCGCAACGCCGTCATCGGGCCACGGGTGCTGCTCCCAGGCAATCGCCAGCAGTTGATCCAGGTACCAAGCGCGCCCGCGCACTAAGTCTCGAATGTCCGCACCGCTTCGAAACTGCTCATCCAGGCGCGATTGTAGTTCACGTAGTGCAGCTTTAAAGGGGGCGACCGGGGAGCGCGAGCCAGCAAGCTCGGCGCGAAAAGCATCCAGGTCATAGAGCGATGTGTCCGGCTCAAACCGGTAATGGTGAAGAAGCATCAGTTGCTCAAGAAGCTGAAGTCTTCATCGCTGCGCGCGGTCAGCACTTCCACGCCAGTCTCAGTGACCAGCAGGGTATGCTCCCACTGGGCTGAAAGGCTGCGATCTTTAGTGACCGCGGTCCAGCCATCGCGTAGCACCTTGGTTTTATAGCCACCGACGTTGATCATCGGTTCAATAGTGAAGCACATGCCTGCAGCGAGTTTGATGTCAGCATCCGGCGCGTAACCGTCATAATGCAAAAACTGCGGCTCTTCGTGAAACTCAGCGCCAATACCATGACCGCAGAAGTCACGCACCACTGAGTAGCCATGCTCTTCGGCGTGTTTCTGAATCACTTTGGCCAATTCAGAGAGGCGCACGCCGGGCTTCACGCGTTCAATGCTTTTATACAAACACTCCTGAGTGATGCGGCACAGGCGCTCGCCTTGAATCGTTTCGCCTATCACGAACATGACGCTGGAGTCACCGTGGTAGCCGTCGGTGGTCTTAACGGTGATATCCAAGTTCATGATATCGCCTTTTTTGAGCGTTTTGGCATCGTCAGGAATGCCGTGACACACCACATGGTTGAGCGAGGTGCAGGTCGCTTTGGGGAAACCGTGATAATTCAGTGGGGCGGGTGTGGAGCCCAATTCGTTAACAATGTAGTCGTGGCAGAGACGGTCGATTTCACCCGTGCTGATGCCCGCCTGAATATGCGGGGTAATCATTTCGATAACGCGAGCCGCTTGGCGCCCGGCTTCGCGCATTTGTTCGATTTCAGAAGGCGTCTTGATAGGAACGTTCATGAATGCTCGATTTGGGTTCTGAATGGAAAATGGAATGGCGCAATTTAAAACCGTCAAACGGGGTGCGACTTCATCTTGGCAATGATCTATGGTATAAAGCCGCGCGCTTTCCTGCAATCGTGATTCCGAGCTTCTTTACTGGCTGGGGGGTACACAGTAGGGCAGGGCGATGAATCCGCAGCGTGCTCGCGAATGAGTGCGATGCTTGATTAATCACTAAAACATCAAGCCTTAAAAACACACATGCACCGGCACATGGTCCCGGGTGCCGCTGGCAGCGTCTAACGTGGTCAACGGTCGGATCCATGGGGTGCGTGGAGGCCTAACCCGAGTTTGAGGAGTTTTACCATGTCTCACGTTAATATGCGTGACCTGCTTAAAGCAGGTGCTCACTTCGGTCACCAGACTAAGTACTGGAACCCGAAAATGAGCAAATTTATCTTCGGCGCGCGCAACAAGATTCACATCATCAACCTTGAGCACACTTTGCCGGCGCTGAACGAAGCGATCGACGTGGTCGAGAAGATGGCGGCATCCAACAACAAAATTTTGTTTGTTGGCACCAAGCGCAGCGCTAGCAAGGTAATTAAAGAAGAAGCGAACCGTAGCGGCCAGCCGTTCGTCAACCATCGCTGGTTGGGCGGCATGCTGACTAACTTCAAGACCATTCGCCAGTCTATCAAGCGTCTGCGTGATCTTGAAGTAATGCGTGAAGACGGTACGTTTGAGAAGCTGACCAAGAAAGAAGTCTTGATGGCGACTCGCGAGCAAGACAAGCTTGAGCGTTCTATCGGCGGCATCAAGAACATGGGCGGTCTTCCTGACGCACTGTTCGTCATCGACGTTGACCATGAGCGTATCGCAATCAACGAAGCCAACAAGCTTGGCATTCCGGTTATCGGCGTGGTGGATACTAACTCCAACCCCGATGGCGTTGATTACGTGATCCCAGGCAACGATGACTCTATCCGCGCTATCCAGATCTACGTAAAAGCAATTGCTGATGCGTGTGATCGTGCCAAAGCGGGCAACGCTAAAGAGTTTGTTGAAGTGACCGAAGAGGCCGCTGCAGCTGAAGACAACACTACTGCCGAGTAAAAGGCCGTAGTGGATGCGGTAAGCAGATGTGCCGCATCGTGAGGAAGGGGGCTCTGCCCCCTTTTTCCCGCACTAGAGGAACGAGCCTAGGCGGATCGATTTTTCCGGTTACTTGATGCCGGTCCCGCTGCGCAGAGTGATACGTAATGGTCATCTATCGTGCCTATACTCTGTGTTGCGTCTTACTCTCATAGAACCATTTCAGAGGTGAATTCTCATGGCAGCTATCAGCGCCTCTCAGGTTAAGGAACTTCGCGAACGTACCGGTCTTGGCATGATGGAGTGTAAAAAAGCACTCACCGAAGCGGACGGCGATATCGAAGTTGCAATCGAAAACCTGCGCAAAAATTCAGGCCTCAAAGCCGCGAAGAAAGCCGATCGTATCGCAGCTGAAGGTGTTGTTGTTACGCGTGTAGCAGAAGACGGAAGCTACGGTGTAATGGTCGAAATCAACTCCGAGACCGATTTTGTCGCTCGTGATGACAACTTCATTGCGTTCGCTGACAAAATCGCCGGTGCTTTCTTCGCTGCTAAAAGCGAAGATGTTGCTGCCGTAATGAGCGGCGAACTGGAAACTGCACGCGAGCAGCTAGTTCAGAAAATTGGTGAGAACATTGGCGTGCGTCGTGCCGTTGTGGTTAACGCGACCGAAGGTGGTCTGGTGGGCGAATACGTCCACGGTGGCCGCATTGGCGTGCTGACTGTGCTGACGGGTGGCAATTCGGAAGTCGCAAAAGACGTTGCCATGCACGTAGCGGCGATCAATCCTGCCGTAGCACTGCCTGCCGATATGCCCCAAGAGCAGCTTGATCAAGAAAAAGCGATTATCTTGGCGCAGCCAGATATGGCGGGTAAGCCAGAGCAGATCGCTGAGAAAATGGTTCAAGGTCGCTTGAAAAAGTACCTGGCAGAAAACAGCCTGACTGAGCAGCCGTTTGTTAAAGACCCGAATCAATCGGTTGCTGAGTTTGTGAAAGCAGCAGGTGGCGAAGTGGTTGGCTTTACGCGCTTTGAAGTTGGCGAAGGTATTGAGAAAGAAGAAGTCGACTTTGCTAAAGAAGTTATGGAACAGGCTGGCCGTCGCTGAGGTCAGAGGTTTCAGAAACAAGATGGCGTGCGCGCGAGCGCACGCCTTCGCGTATACGGCCCTTGTATAATTCGTTTGTTTATACTCAGGGTCTGCCCCGCCTGCCTGTGTTCAGGTCTGCCTCAGGAGAGATGCCATGTCACGTGATGTTCAAGAGCCTACCCCCCACGTAGCACCCGCGAAGGGCAAAGCAGAGAGCTCTAAGTCAAAATACAAGCGTATTTTGCTCAAGCTTTCGGGCGAAGCGCTGATGGGTGAGCACGATTTTGGTATTGATCCTAAGGTGCTCGACCGCATGGCGCTGGAAATTGGCCAACTGGTCGGCATCGGCGTGCAAGTAGGTATCGTGATTGGCGGTGGCAATTTGTTCCGCGGCGCAGCGCTTAATGAAGCAGGGATGGATCGTGTAACGGGCGACCATATGGGAATGCTGGCGACGGTTATGAATGCCTTGGCCATGCGTGATGCTTTAGAGCGCTCAAATATTCGTTCACGTGTTATGTCAGCCATCCCAATGAGCGGTGTCGTAGAGCATTACGATCGACGTACCGCCATTCGCTATTTAACTTCAGGGGATGTTGTACTGTTCTCTGCAGGAACGGGTAACCCCTTTTTTACCACCGATTCTGCCGCCTGTTTGCGCGGTATTGAAGTGGACGCTGATGTGGTTATCAAGGCGACCAAAGTGGATGGTGTCTACAATAAAGACCCGGTAAAACATCCGGATGCTGTGAAATATGACCAGCTCTCTTACGATGACGCCTTGGATCAAAAATTAGGTGTTATGGATTTGACCGCTATCTGCCTGGTACGTGACCATAATATGCCGGTGCGGGTGTTTGACATGAATAAGCCTGGTGCCCTACTGAACTTGGTAGTAGGTGGCAAGGAAGGCACGCTGATATACAGAGGGTAATGACGTGATCAACGATATTAAGAAAGATGCCGAATCGCGCATGAAAAAAAGCGTTGAGGCGCTAAATACTAATTTCAATAAGATTCGTACCGGCCGTGCTCACCCGAGCATCCTGGACGCGGTTACAGTGGATTATTATGGTAGCCCGGTACCACTTAGCCAGGTAGCCTCGATTAACGTTGAAGATGGCCGCACGCTGAGTATTGCTCCGTGGGAACAGGGCATGGTGCAGAAGATCGAAAAGGCCATTATGACCTCTGATCTTGGCTTGAATCCGGCTAGTGCAGGTAACGTGATTCGTGTGCCGATGCCGATGCTCACCGAAGAGACACGTAAAGGCTATATCAAACAGGCGCGTAGCGAAGCCGAGAATGCCCGTGTGGCCGTGCGCAATGTGCGCCGTGATGCCAACGGTGACTTCAAGTCGTTACTAAAAGATAAAGAGATTACCGAAGACGACCAGCGTCAAGGTGAAGATGAAATTCAGAAGCTGACCGATAAGTATATCGCTGAGATTGATAAAGCGCTGGTCGCAAAAGAGCAGGACCTCATGCAGGTATAAACCTGTGCTTTATTAAGCCGCGGGCAGCTTAAGCTGCCCGTTTTGCCACACTCTGGCTGGTTTTTTTTAATGATTGATCTTTGGTGCGAGAATCCATGACGTCACCGCAGCTTCCTGCAGAACAGCTTGGCGACGCCGACGCTTCTTCGCTAGCCGGGGAAGCCCCGCCATCTCACGTTGCCATTATTATGGACGGTAATAATCGCTGGGCGCGTGCGCGTGGGCTTTCAGGGGTTCGTGGGCATCGGGCCGGGGTGGAAACCGTGCGTGCGGTGATTCAGCGAGCCGCCGAGCGTGAAGTGAAAACGTTAAGCCTGTTTGCCTTTTCCAGTGAAAATTGGAAACGCCCAGCGGCGGAAGTCAACGCGCTGATGGAGCTGTTTTTAATGGCGCTCAAGCGTGAAGTCAAAAAGCTAAACGAGCGCAATGTTCGTCTTTCCATCATTGGCGAACAGCGTGGTTTTTCCCATGCAATACAAAAGCATATCCAGCGTGCTGAAGGTTTGACAGCACACAATACAGGTATGCATTTGGTGATTGCGGCGAACTACGGTGGGCAGTGGGACATTGCACGTGCGGCACGCAATTTGGCAGAGCAGGTGGCGGCGGGCGAGCTGGCGCCTTCAGCCATTGATGAAGCTTGCTTTGATAAAGCGATGGGGATTGACGATGTGCCGCCGGTGGATCTGTGCATTCGCACCAGTGGCGAGCAGCGGCTATCTAACTTTATGCTCTGGCAGTTGGCCTACGCCGAACTGCATTTTTCACCGCTGTTATGGCCTGATTTTGGCGCGGAAGCCTTTGATGCAGCGTTAAACGACTTCTGTCAGCGACGTCGTCGCTTTGGTATGACAGACGAACAAATTGAGGCCCAAGGTGCTTAGACAGCGGATTATAACCGCAGCTTGGTTGGCTCCCTTAACGCTAATCGGCCTGTTTGGTTTACAAGGCAGTGCTTTTGCACTGTTTACTGCATTTATGGTCCTGTTAGGAGCGTGGGAGTGGACCAACCTGGCTGGCGTGGCTCGCCAGCGTAACCGCCTTCTTTTAGTGGCTGGGTTAGCACTAATGATCGTGGTGATGTGGTTGAGCGGCGCTGCATTTGCCGTGTGGCCGCTGTGGATCGCCGCGCTTGGGTGGCTGCTCAATCTCTACTGGGTCACCCAATACCCTGATGCAAGCCAGCAGTGGCAGGCAACACCACGGCGTTTGTTGATGGGGTTGTGGGTGCTCCTACCGTGCTGGGTAGGCTTTAATATATTGCGCGATAGCGGCGCTATGTGGCTTTTATTTGTGCTCTTGCTGGTCTGGGTTGCCGATATCGGAGCTTATTTCGCTGGGCGTCGCTGGGGTAAGCGCAAGCTTGCGCCCCGCGTCAGCCCTGGCAAATCCTGGGAAGGTGTATTCGGTGGTCTGGTGGCAACGTCACTGCTTGCGTTAGCGTTTGCGCTCTGGCAGCCGCTGGGTGTGGCCGGTGGCATCGCACTACTGATTATTACTGCCCTTGTGACCCTGATTTCCGTGCTTGGAGATCTGTTGGAAAGCATGCTGAAGCGCTACCGGAATATTAAAGATTCCAGCCAGTTACTGCCTGGACATGGCGGCGTTTTAGACCGAATGGACAGCTTGACAGCGGCAGTTCCCTTATTCGCACTGTTTTATACTCAAGTGCTGGTTCAGGTGCTCTCACTATGAGTCAATCACCTATCCAGCGTGTAACGGTGCTTGGATCGACAGGCTCTATCGGAACTAACACACTGGATGTAATTGCCCGCCACTCCGAGCGTTATGTCGTCCATGCGTTAACTGCGCACACTTCGAAAGAGTCCCTGCTTACCCAATGCTTAGCGCACCGGCCCGCAGTGGCTGTGCTGCATAGTGAAGCCGACGCGTCATGGTTACGTCAGCAGCTTAAGCGTGCGGGGCTGCCTACTGAGGTGAATGCTGGTCCAGAAGCATTGTGTGAGGTCGCGCGGGATTCAAGCGTTGACTGTGTAATGGCGGCGATCGTAGGTGCTGCTGGTTTGCTGCCTGCGTTAGCAGCCGCTGAAGCGGGTAAGCGCGTGCTATTAGCCAACAAAGAAGCACTGGTAATGAGCGGCGCGCTGTTTATGAACGCGGTTTCCCGTTCGGGCGCGACACTATTGCCAATTGATTCCGAACATAATGCCATCTACCAGTGTCTACCCTCCGACCATCGCGGCGGCCTTGCTAAACACGGCGTTCGTCAGTTACTGCTAACAGCTTCAGGCGGGCCGTTTAGAGGTTGGACGGCTGAAGATATTGCCAAGGTGACGCCAGAGCAGGCCTGCGCTCATCCAAACTGGTCCATGGGACGTAAAATATCTGTAGATAGCGCCACGCTGATGAATAAAGGGCTGGAGCTTATCGAAGCGTGCTGGTTATTTGATGCAACGCCTGATCAAATCCAGGTGGTGGTACACCCGCAAAGCGTGATTCACTCCATGGCGGCGTACCACGATGGTTCGGTCATTGCGCAGTTAGGTCATCCCGATATGCGCACGCCTATTGCCTATGGTCTGGCTTGGCCGGAGCGTATTGATGCCGGGGTTGAAACGCTGGATCTTTTCCAAGTGGCGCGGCTAGATTTTGAGGCCCCTGATGAGGCTCTTTTTCCCTGCTTGAACTTAGCGCGTGACGCTATGTTGCAAGGCGGGGTGGCCCCGGTTGTCCTGAATGCGGCCAATGAAGTGGCAGTGGACGCTTTTTTACAGCGCAAGCTTGGCTTTACAGAGATTGGGCAACTGGTGACAGAGGTTTTATCCCGACCTTCTGAGGGCTGTGCCGAGAGTTTAGAAAGCGTATTGGCCGCGGATCAGTGGGCGCGTGATCAAGCCGTTGAGCTGGTAACCAGGTGGTCCGCTTAAGCATTCGCTGAGCAGGTCTTTAAAAGCGGGGCGTTAAGGAGTGTAGTGTGGGCCTGATACAGAATATTTTAGCGGTGATAGTGGTGTTGGGCCTGTTAGTGACCTTTCACGAGTTCGGCCATTTTTGGGTGGCGCGTCGCTGCGGCGTAAAAGTGCTGCGTTTCTCAGTGGGGTTTGGCAAACCGCTTTGGTCCAGGGTTGATCGTCAGGGAACCGAGTTTGCGATAGCTGCCATTCCACTGGGTGGCTATGTGAAAATGTTGGATGAGCGTGAAGCGCCTGTGCCTGCCGAACAGCTTGATCAAGCATTTAATCGCAAGACAGTATGGCAGCGCATTGCTATTGTGGCGGCGGGCCCTATTGCTAACTTCTTGCTGGCCATCGTTGCCTACTGGGCACTGTTTGTGGCGGGTACCACCGTGGTCTCACCGATGGTGGGCAGCGTAGCGCCGGATTCGCCTGCAGAACAGGCGGGTTTATCGCACGGACATGAAATCGTCGCTATCCAGGGCGATGCGATGCGCTCCTGGGAAGATGTGAATCTGAAGCTAATATCCATTATTGGTTTCAGTGGTGAGCTGGGTATAGACGCGCGTCCTGAAGGGGCGACTGATACGCAGCGTTATGTGTTACCGGTGACCGATTATTTGGTTCGCCAAGATCCGCCGCAACCGTTGCAAACACTGGGAATTACCCCGTGGCAGCCTGATTTTCCCGCTATTTTAGGCCAAGTAGTCAGTGGAGAAGCAGCACAACAGGCTGGTCTTATGCCAGGCGATGTCATGGTGGCGATTGATGGCGAGCCAGTGGATGATTGGATGCACTTCGTTAATATTGTGCGAGGTAATCCGGATCAGTCGCTGCAGCTCACTTATGAACGTGACGGACAGCAGGCAACCGTCGACTTAACGCCAGGGCGTAATAGCTTAGAGACTGGCGTTGAGATTGGTTATATTGGCGCAGGCGCCCAGCAAGTGGAGTGGCCGGAAGAGTTTCAGCGTGAAATCCGCTATGGCCCTATAGAGGCCGTAGGACAAGCGCTGTCGCGTACCGGAGAAATGACGCTATTAACCGTAGACGCAATACGGAAAATGTTGGTAGGGCTTATTTCGCCTTCCAATTTGTCAGGGCCGATTACCATTGCGCAAGTTTCTGGCGACTCGGCACGCGCGGGGATGGAAGCGTTTGTTAGCTTTCTAGCGTATCTTTCCATTAGCCTTGGGGTGCTTAATTTACTGCCCATCCCTGTGCTCGATGGCGGCCACTTGCTTTATTATTTTATGGAGGTCGTGCGTGGACGGCCAGTATCTGAAAAAACACAAGCCGTAGGATTACGCATTGGGCTTGCCATGGTCGGCACCCTAATGCTGATGGCACTCTATTTTGATCTGATGCGCCTGTGGTAATGACGCGTGTAGCGCGCAGGATGCCTTGTCATCTGCCTGCACAAATGTATATGGTGCCTTTCTGGAATGATGGGCAGACCAACGCGAGCGAATTGACTGCATGAAAATCAAGACCCTTGGAATGGCGGCACTCTTGCTGGCAGGCGCCAGCGGCGCCCAAGCACAATCCTTTGATGTTTCTGACATTCGAGTGGAAGGACTACAGCGGGTATCTGCCGCCTCGGTCTTTAATGCATTTCCGGTGAGTGCCAATGACCGCGTCAGCGAGCAGCAACTCGCTGCCGCTGCACGTGACTTGTTTGCAACGGGACTGTTTGATGATGTCTCGTTAGCACGCGAGGGTGATGTTCTCGTCATTCAAGTGGTTGAGCGACCGACCATTGCGCGGCTACAGATTAGCGGTAACGACCAAATATCCGAAGACGATTTGCGCAATGGCTTGCGCCAATCGGGCCTCTCGGAAGGTCAGGTGCTGGAGCTTTCCACGCTCGAAGAAATTCAGCGTGAGCTTGAGGGGGTTTATCAATCTCAGGGTCGCTACAGTGCCAGTATCAATACCGAGGTTGAAGAGGTTGATGAGGGCCGTGTACAGGTCAATATCAATATCAATGAGGGTGAAGTTGCCAAAATTCGACAGATTAACATTGTCGGTAACGAAGCTTTTGACGATGAAACGCTGCGTCGTGTATTTGAATTAAATGACCGCCCAGGGCGTTTTTTCGGCTGGTTCTCTAGTGATGAATACTCCCGTGAAGCGCTGGCCGGCGACATTGAGCGGCTGCGCTCTTTTTATCTAGATCGCGGGTACGTTAACTTTGATGTTACCTCGACTCAGGTGTCGATTGGCCCCGAACAATCCGAAATTTTTATTACCCTGAATGTTGATGAAGGTAATCAATACCGCGTTGGTAATATTCGTTTTGCTGGTGATCTACAGATTAGTGAGAACGAAGCACGCCAGTTGCTTACTGTTGAAGAGGGTGAGATTTTCTCCCGTGGCGATGTGAACGCCTCAACGGAAGCGCTGCGTCAGCGCCTCGGTGCTGAAGGTTTTGCCTTCGCAGAGATTCAGGGCGTGCCTGAAATGGCAGGTGACGGTGAAACGGTTGACTTGGTGATTGCCGTCAATCCAGGTGAGCGTGCTTACGTGCGCCGCATTGAGTTCTTTGGTAATACCACGACCGAAGATGAAGTACTGCGTCGTGAAATGATCCAGTTAGAAGGCGCGCCTGCATCAACAGATGCCATCACACAGTCTCGTCAGCGTCTTGAACGGCTGGGCTTCTTTAGCCAAGTTGAAGTGGATACCCAGCCCGTACCTGGCGAGCCAGACTTGTTGGACGTCACCTATAATGTTGAAGAGCAGCCATCCGGTTCAGTTTCTGCCAGTGTCGGCTTTTCACAAAGTGCGGGTGTTATTTACGGTGTAGGCCTGACGCAAAACAACTTCCTTGGTACGGGTAATCGCGTCAACGTAGGTGCTCAGCGCAGCGACACCTTTACCAGCGTTAACTTTGGCTTCACCGACCCCTACTGGACGCTGGATGGCATATCGCGTGGATATAACCTGTTCTACCGCGAAACCGACTATGCCGATTCTGATATATCGACGTTCTCAACCGACGCTTACGGTGCTGGTATTAACTTCGGCTATCCTATTAGTGAGCTTTCGCGGCTTAACTTTGGCGCCAGCGTTGAAGATCTTACGGTTAAGACCTACTTCGATACCGCTTCAGAAATTCGCCGCTATGTTGAAGAGCAAGGTGAAGATGCCCAGAGTCTGAAGCTAACAGCGAGCTGGACACGTAATAATCTTAACCGCGGTATTATGCCGACAGCGGGTAACTATCAGCGTTTGTCACTGGAAACTGGTGTGCCGGGTAGCGATGCGGAGTACTACAAACTGCGTGCCCGCGCTCAACAGCTATTCCCGATCAACGATGATGAGTCCTTCGCGTTTAAATTTACCGGTAATGTTGGCTATGCCGATACGCTGGGTGGTAGCGATCCGTTCCCGTTCTATGAGAACTTCTACGCGGGTGGCTTGGGCTCGGTTCGAGGTTATACGTCTAACACGCTTGGTCAGCGCACAACACCGGCTAATGAGGGCGGTCGAAATCGTACTCTAGGTGGTAACGTCTCTATCGAAGGTAGTGCAGAGATCATTTTCCCGCTGCCGTTTATTGAAGATCAGCGCTCGCTGCAAACATCGCTATTCCTGGACGGTGGTAATACCTTCCTAACCTCTTGTTACGATGTGCTGGACGAGGACGCAGGTCGCCAGCAGTGTAGTTCTGGAGTGGATTTAGGCGATTTGCGCTACAGCGCGGGTGTGGGGCTTGCTTGGTTGACGCCAGTCGGGCCGCTAACGTTTAGCATTGCCCAGCCATTGAATGACGAGAGCGGAGACGATACTCAGTTCTTCCAGTTCTCACTTGGTCAAACGTTCTAATATTGCTATAACGCGCACCATGGTGGGGCGCGCAGGCATGACTTAAGGAGTTAACACTATGCGTAGACTGACAGCAGTTGTATGCCTGTTAGGCGCGATGATCTTGCCTGCTCACGCTGCTGAAGTAGCCGTACTTGATTGGCGGGCAGCGCTGATGAACACTCAGTCGGCTCAAGCCTCGTTAAGCAGCTTGGAAAGCCAGATCGGTAATCAGCAGCGTGAAGCGCAGAATCTGGGCAATGAGCTTCAGCAGCTCCAGCAGCGTCTTCAAAACGAAGGCGAAACCATGTCGCAGTCCCAGCGTGAGTCGCTGATTAGTGAATTGCAGCAAAAAGGTGGTCGCTTCGAGCAGCTTCGCCAAGAGGTCATGCAAGCCCAACAACGCTCCGAACAGCAGTTTTTAGAAGGCGCAGAGTCGAAGTTAGAGCAGGCTGTTGAGCAAGTGTTGGAACGCCATGGTATTGACGTACTGGTAGAGCCACAGGGCGTGCTGCACTCAGGGGTAGACTTGCCTAATGTGACGGATGAAGTCACCCAGATATTTAATACCTTGAACTAACTTTAAACGATGAGCGGTGTGGCCTAGCCACACCAACGCTCCCTGGGTTCCCATGACGCACGCTTCTAATCACCTTACCCTCGCCGACATTGCTCGCCATTTGGGTGTTGCCTTTAGCGGTAATGCACAGCAGCCGATACGTGGTCTGGCAACGCTAAAAGAAGCGCAGCCGGATCAGGTGGCTTTTTTAGCTAACCGTGCCTATTTAAAAGATTTGGCGACGACTAAAGCTGCTGCTGTGTTGCTGCACCCAGAGCATGGCAAGGAGTGTCCGGTACCCCGTCTGGAAATCGACAATCCCTATCTCGGCTATGCCAAACTGTCTCAGCTATTCGACCCCCTGCCTGCGCGTGACGTTGCTGGCATTCATCCGACGGCAGTCGTCGCTGATGATGTTCAGCTAGGCACAGATGTATGTATCCAGGCGCATGCGGTGGTTGAAGCGGGCGTCGTACTAGGTGATCGCGTCGTGATTGGAGCAGGCAGCGTGGTCGGGGCTGACAGCCAGCTTGGCGAAGGCACACGCTTACATGCCAATGTCACCGTGTGTCATGGCGTGGTAGTAGGTAAGCGGGTGATTCTGCAAAGTGGTTGTGTGATTGGCGGCGACGGCTTTGGTTTCGCTCACGATGGTGCTGGCTGGCACAAAATTGTGCAACTGGGCGGCGTTGTGCTGGGCGATGACGTAGAAGTCGGCAGCTGCTCAAGCATTGATCGGGGGGCGTTGGGTGATACGGTAATTGGCAACGACGTCAAAATTGATAGTCAGGTGCAAATCGCCCATAACGTCATCATTGGTGACCATAGCGCCTTAGCGGGCTGTGTAGGTATTGCTGGCTCTACCAAGGTAGGTAAGCACTGTATGCTGGGGGGCGGCGTTGGTTTGTCAGGCCATCTTACCATTTGCGATGGTGTCCAAGTAACCGGAATGAGCTTGGTGACAAACTCCATTCATGAGCCGGGGGTTTACTCCTCGGGTACCGGTGCCATGCTCAATAGCCAGTGGCGAAAAAATGCAGTGCGTTTTAAACAGCTTGATGATATCGCTAAGCGATTGGCTAGAATGGAAAAAAAACAGCGTGATTGAATAGCGCTGAATGAATTTATGCGTCACTGGCTTGAGGCTAACTAGCAGCGCGTTATAATCCACTGCCTATTGACCGGCAGGATGCTGGTATTTGCCTGAGAGTTATCAGGCTTTTTTGTTATTTTAGAGGTCGCTACGATGGTTATGGATATCAATGAAATTCGCGAATACTTGCCTCACCGTTATCCTTTTTTATTGGTGGATCGAGTAACGCAGCTAGCCATCGGCGAGTCGATTATTGGGTATAAGAATGTCAGCATTAATGAGCCATTTTTCAATGGTCATTTTCCCCATCACCCCATTATGCCGGGTGTTTTGGTGCTTGAGGCGTTGGCTCAAGTATGTGGCATTCTAGGTTTTAAGACCGTTAACAAACTGCCTGCAGATGGGTATGTATATTATCTTGTGGGCAGTGACAAGGTTCGTTTTAAGCGCCCCGTCATGCCAGGTGACCAGCTGACCTTAGAAGCTAATGTTATTAAAGGAAAGCGGGGTATATGGAAGTTTGCTTGCCGCGCGATGGTTGATGGTGAGCTGGCCTGCGAAGCGGAAATAATTTGTGCTGAGAGGAAGGTGGCTTGATACATCCTACTGCCCTGGTCGACTCAACGGCGCAGCTTGCAGACGACGTTGAAGTAGGACCTTTTAGCATTATTGGTCCCGACGTTATTATCGGTGCTGGTTCGGTGATTGGCCCCCATGTGGTGGTTAAAGGACCTACTACGCTGGGTGAGCGCACGCGTATTTTTCAGTTCGCCTCGGTTGGCGAAGACTGTCAGGATAAAAAATATGCGGGCGAGCCTACGCGACTAGTAATGGGTGACGATAACGTGATTCGCGAAGGTGCGACGCTGCATCGTGGCACGGTGCAGGATCGCAGTGAAACGACTATCGGGTCACGTAACCTATTCATGGCTTATGTGCATGTTGGCCATGATTGCGTGATTGGCAATGACTGTATCCTGGCCAACCAGGTGACACTGGCTGGTCACGTTACTGTAGGAAATCATGTCATTCTCGGTGGCTTGTCAGCAGTGCATCAGTTTTGTCATTTTGGCGATCACGCGATGGCTGGGGGTGGTTCGATTATCACCAAAGACACGCCTGCGTATATCATGATTAATGGCAACCCGGCAGAAGCCCGCGGTCTTAATTTAGTGGGCTTGAAGCGTCGTGGTTTTAGCCGCGAAGCGATCAGTGCTCTCACCGCAGCTTATAAAATGGTCTATCGCCAAGGTTTGACAACGGAACAGGCGCTTATCGAAATGCGCAGCCGCTTTGATATGCCCGAGGTTGATCATTTTGCCGCTTCTATTGAGCGTTCGACCCGCGGCATCACCCGCTAACCCATGCTGAACCTCTTATGACCCTGCAACGTGTTTATATCGTGGCCGGGGAACTCTCTGGCGATATTCTCGGCGCTGGTCTGATGCGTGAACTTAAAGCACGTTACTCAGGCGTCGAGTTTCGTGGCATCGGTGGGCCGCGCATGCAGTCTGAAGGCATGGAGAGCCGCTTTCCTCTAGAAACTCTCGCTGTGATGGGGCTGGTCGAAGTACTAAAGCACCTCCCCGAATTGATCCGTGTGCGGCGTACATTAAAAGCCGAAGCGTTGGCCTGGCAGCCTGACATTATGCTGGGTATTGATGCACCAGACTTTAATTTAGGCCTGGAGCGCCAGCTCCGTGAGGCGGGTATTACCACCGCTCACTATGTGAGTCCTTCGGTATGGGCGTGGCGCCAGGGGCGCGTAAAAGGTATCGCCAAGTCGGTAAATGGCATGCTGACCTTGCTTCCTTTTGAAGCCGCTTTCTATCGTGAGCATCGCGTGCCTGTGGCGTTTGTGGGGCATCCCCTGGCAGACGAAATGCCGCTTCAAAATGACCGCGCTGCCACCCGTCAAGAGCTAGCATTAGCCCTGGATCGCCCGGTGTTGGCGCTATTGCCCGGCTCCCGAGCCAATGAAGTCCGTTTCCTGGGTGATACCTTTCTTGCCGCTGCCGAGCAGCTCTGTCAGCGTCAGCCCGAGCTTCAGGTCGTTATCCCCGCAGCAACGCCCGACCGCCGCCGTGAAATCAGTATGTTGCTGACGCACTATCCCCTGCTCACCGAGCGCACGACGCTCTTGGATGGTCAGGCTCGCGAAGCCATGGTGGCTAGCGACATCGTTCTGCTGGCCTCGGGCACTGCCGCGTTGGAGGCGATGCTATGTCATCGCTCTATGCTGGTCGCGTACAAGATGGCACCGATGACGCATTGGCTGGCTAAGCGGCTGGTGAAAACGCGCTGGGTCTCGCTGCCCAACTTGATTGCTCAAGAAACTCTGGTGCCGGAACTGATCCAGGATGCCGCCTCACCTGAGGCGATTGCCGAACGGTTGGGTGCCATGCTAGCAGACGACGCTAGCCGTCACGCTTTGGAAACACGCTTTGCCACGATGCATGCCACCCTTCAGCGTAACGCCAGTCGTCGCGCTGCGGAGGCGATTAGCCAGCTAGTGGCGGGCCAGCCCCTAGAGACGGTTTATGACGAATAAAAGCATGTCGGTTGAGCGCTGGTGTATTGAGCATGCGGATTTTCCGCCACTTGAGATTGCCTATGGCGGCGAGCTGTTAGCCGGGGTGGATGAAGTGGGTCGTGGCCCGCTGATAGGCAGCGTGGTCGCCGCCGCAGTGATCCTTGATCCTACCAAACCGATTGACGGTCTCACCGACTCAAAAAAGCTTACCGCCGGCAAGCGTGAAGCGTTGGATCTTCAGATTCGCGAGCGAGCACTGGCCTTTGCCGTGGCAGAAGCGAGCGCGGCTGAAGTGGATGCACTGAATATTTACCACGCCACCCACTTAGCCATGCGTCGAGCCATTGATGCACTGGCACCAGCGGCGGAATATCTACTAGTAGATGGCAATAAGTTACCTGGCCATCTACTGCCTGGGCAGGCCGTGGTGAAGGGCGATGCGCGTCACGCGGCCATCGCCGCCGCATCAATTCTGGCCAAGGTTGCTCGGGACGCGCAAATGGTTGCCTTAGATGAGTGCTATCCTGAATATGGTTTTGCGCGCCATAAAGGCTACCCGACCAAAGAGCACCTGACGGCGCTTTCAGCTCACGGGCCACTTGCCGAACATCGTCGTAGCTTTGCGCCGGTGCAGCGTCAGTTGGCGCTGCTTTAACATCTTTCTTCTTCATCTAGCGTATTTCTGAGAGTCTCATGACGGTCCCGTTCGTTCATTTACGTTTACACAGTGAATACTCCCTGGTTGACGGTCTGGTTAAGCTCAAATCGCTGGTCAGCACTACTGCTGAACGGGCGATGCCTGCGCTTGCCCTGACCGATGAAACTAACCTGTTTGGTTTGGTTAAGTTTTACAAAGCCGCCCAGGGGGCGGGGTTGAAGCCGGTTATCGGCAGCGATTTATGGCTGCAAAATCCTCACGATGAATCCCATCCCTACCGGCTAACGTTGCTTGCGATGAACGACGTTGGCTATCGAAACCTGACCGAATTGATCTCGAAGGGGTGGACACACGGACAGCGTCAGGGACGCGCTATTCTCGATAAGCAGTGGGTGTTAGAGCAAAACGAAGGCCTGATTGCACTCTCCGGTGCGCGGGAAGGAGAAATTGGTCGTCACCTTTTGTCTGACCACGAGCCTGAAGCGCGTCAGATGCTTAAAGAGTGGCAGGCGGCGTTTCCCGAGCGTTTTTACTTGGAGTTAGTGCGTACCGGCCGCCCGTTGGAAGAAGCTTGTGTGCATGCCAGCGTTAAGTTGGCCATTGAGACAGGTACGCCGGTGGTGGCCACTAACGACGTGCGCTTTTTAGAGCGCGAGGATTTTTGGGCCCACGAAACCCGCGTGGCGATTGGCGAAGGCCGAGCGCTGGACGATCCGCGCCGCGAGCGCCGCTACACCGAAGAGCAGTACCTAAAAAGCCCCGACGAGATGGCGGCTTTGTTCTCTGATATTCCTGAAGCGCTGGAGAACAGCGTTATGATTGCCGAGCGCTGCAGCGTGGATGTGCGCCTGGGCGAAATTTTCCTACCCGAGTTCGAAATTCCTGAGGGCATGACCCAGGATGAGTTCTTTCGCAAGGTCTCCCACGATGGCCTGACCGATCGGCTTGATTTTCTGTTTCCCGCTGAACGCTACCCTCGCGACAGCGAAGAGTACCAGGCGATCGACCAGCGCTACCGCGACCGGCTGGAGTTCGAACTCAACGTTATTATCCAGATGGGCTTCCCTGGCTACTTCCTGATCGTGATGGACTTTATCCAGTGGGCTAAAGATAACGGTGTACCAGTAGGCCCAGGGCGGGGCTCTGGTGCCGGTTCGCTGGTGGCCTACGCGCAGAAGATCACGGATTTAGACCCGATTGGCTACGACCTGCTGTTCGAGCGCTTTTTGAACCCTGAACGTGTCTCGATGCCCGACTTTGACGTCGATTTCTGCATGGAGAAACGCGACAAAGTCATTGAGTACGTAGCCGAGCGCTATGGTCGTAATGCGGTATCGCAGATTGTTACCTTTGGCACCATGGCGGCCAAAGCCGTTGTGCGTGACGTTGCCCGCGCTCAGGGTCGCCCCTACTCGCTGGGGGATAAGCTCTCCAAGCTGATTCCTTTTGAAGTGGGCATGACCCTTTCCAAAGCGATTGAGCAGGAGCCAGCGCTTAAAGAGTTTATCGGCAACGATGAAGAGGCCGAAGAGATCTGGGAGATGGCCCTCAAGTTAGAGGGCACCACGCGTGGCACCGGCAAGCACGCCGGGGGCGTGGTGATTGCGCCTACCAAATTAACAGATTTTTCACCCCTGCTATGCGATGAAGATGGCGCTGGTTTGGTGGTTCAATTCGATAAAAACGATATTGAAGAGGCCGGGCTGGTTAAGTTCGACTTCCTGGGTCTGCGGACGCTGACGATTATCGACTGGGCGCTGGAGATGGTCGACAAAGTGCGCAGCGTTAACGGCCAGGGACCGCTTAATATCGACAGTATCCCGCTGGATGACGCTCCCACCTTCGAGATGCTCAAGCGCGCCGAGACCACGGCGGTGTTCCAGCTTGAATCCCGAGGCATGAAGGAGCTAATCAAGCGCCTGCTGCCCGACTCCCTGGACGATATGATCGCCTTGGTGGCGCTGTTTCGCCCTGGCCCGCTGCAGTCGGGCATGGTAGATGACTTTATCAACCGTAAGCACGGCCGAGCCGAAGTCTCTTATCCACACCCGGATTACCAGCACGAGCTGCTAAAACCAGTGCTGTCGCCTACCTACGGCATTATTCTTTACCAAGAGCAGGTCATGCAGATCGCTCAGGTGATGGCAGGCTACAGCCTGGGCCAGGCCGATATGCTGCGCCGGGCCATGGGTAAGAAAAAGCCCGAAGAGATGGCCAAGCAGCGTGACGGCTTTATGGAAGGCTGTGCCGCCAACGGCATCGATAAAGACCTCGCCGGTAACATCTTCGACTTAGTAGAAAAATTTGCTGGTTACGGCTTTAACAAGTCGCACTCTGCCGCTTACGCCTTGGTCTCCTACCAGACCGCGTGGCTAAAAGCCCACTATCCAGGGCCCTTTATGGCCGCGGTTATGTCCACTGAAATGGACAACCTGGATAAAGTGGTGCCCCTGATTGAAGAGTGTCGTAACCTCAAGCTCACCGTCACTCCACCGAACGTCAATGTGGGTGGTTACAAATTCACCGTCGATACCGATGCCCGCGTGGTTTATGGCCTGGGTGCCATTCGTGGTGTAGGTGAGGGACCGATTGGCGCGATTGTGGAAGCCCGCAACGCCGACGGCCCATTTAAAGATATCTTCGATTTCTGCCGCCGTATTGACCCCAAACGGATGAATAAGCGCACCCTGGAAGCGCTTATTCGCTCCGGCGCGCTGGATACCATCGGCCCCAATAGAGCGGTGCTGTTTGCAGCGATGGAAGATGCGCTAAAAGCGGCGGCACAGAATCATGCCAACCAGAATCTGGGCATGATGGATATGTTTGGCGACGCCTTCGCCGAAGCAGATGACGGCGATAGCGATGCTTACGCTGAATATATCAATGCCCGTGAGTGGACGGATCGTGAGCGTCTTTCTGGTGAGAAAGACACCTTAGGGCTGTACCTAACGGGCCACCCGATTGATGAGTACGAACGGGAGTTAAAGCGTTTTGTCTCGACCCGAATCAGCGATTTAAAACCTTCCCGCGACCCTCAGCGCGTTGCTGGGCTGGTGGTAGGGGTTCGCACCATGAAGTCCAAACGTGGCGATACCATGGCGTTTATTACCCTGGATGACCGCACTGGCCGTATTGAAGCCTCGCTGTTTGGGGAGCTATTTGAGCAGTTGCGCGGTCAGATTGAGTCCGATCAGGTATTAATCGTTGAAGGCGAGGTCTCCAGCGACGAATTCTCCGGTGGTTTGCGCCTGCGCGGTAAAGACGTCACGCCAATGGTGACCGCGCGTATTCGCTATGGCCAAGCCGTCGAGTTGGCGTTGGATGCGGGACAAATCAATGGTCGTTTGGTGGAGAGCCTGCGCGATAGCCTAACGCCTTATCGCGATAAGGAGGGCTTACCTGTTCGTCTGCAGTATCGCCATCCGGCAGCGGTGGCGTGGCTTGAGCTAGACGATGAGTGGAAAGTCGCCCCTAGCGATGATTTATTACTGGCGCTGCGGGATGTTCAGGGCCAAGCGGGCGTGCAGCTGCGTTATCGATAAAAGACACTTGGGCAGGCACTCAGCTTGCGTGGCAGGGTCAGGGTGCGATAATGCTCATTATTCTCGCATTACTTATCAATTCTTATTTTGATCAGGCTTGTTTTTTACAGGCAGCTTATAGGCAGAGCCGATGAATCCTAATTATCTCGATTTTGAACAGCCCATTGCCGAACTTCAGGCAAAAATTGAAGAGCTGCGTTTAGTCAGCTCCGACAGCCAAGTGAACCTCTCTGATGAGATTGCTCGTCTTGAAGAAAAAAGCCGCAAGCTGACGGAATCGATCTTCAAGGATTTAACTCCCTGGCAGGTCTCGCAGATCTCGCGTCACCCACAGCGCCCCTACACGCTGGACTATCTTGAGCACATTTTCACTGATTTTGATGAGTTACACGGTGACCGTAATTTTGCTGACGATGCAGCCTTGGTAGGCGGTATCGCGCGATTAAACGATGCGCCAGTGATGGTGATTGGCCATCAAAAAGGCCGCGATGTAAAAGAGAAAGTGCGCCGCAACTTCGGCATGCCACGCCCAGAAGGGTATCGTAAGGCGTGCCGTTTGATGGAAATGGCTGAGCGCTTCAAAATGCCCATTCTGACCTTTATTGATACGCCCGGCGCCTACCCTGGTATCGACGCTGAAGAGCGCGGTCAGTCAGAAGCAATTGCCTACAACTTAGCGGTGATGTCGCGGCTGAAAACGCCGATTATCTCCACTGTAGTAGGGGAAGGTGGCTCCGGCGGTGCCTTGGCGATTGGCGTATGCGATGAGCTGCAGATGTTGCAGTATTCCACCTACTCGGTCATCTCACCGGAAGGCTGCGCGTCAATCCTATGGAAGAGCGCAGAAAAAGCTTCTGACGCCGCTCAAGCCATGGGCATTACTGCCGAACGCTTAAAAGAGCTTGGCTTTGTGGATTCATTGATTAAAGAGCCATTAGGCGGTTCCCACCGTCATCCGTTGACCACCGCAGAGCGCGTCAAAGAAGCGCTAACAGCAAGCCTGGAGCGTTTACAGGCGCTGGATACCGAGGCACTGTTAGAGCGTCGCTATAAGCGCTTAATGAGCTATGGCGCCCCAGCCGCGTAATTTATTGCAAGGCCTACTTAATGACGCCCTGGTGGAAACCCCGCCGGGGCGCTCTATTTGGGTGGCACTCTCGGGTGGGCTGGACTCCTGTCTGCTGCTCGTCTTAGCCGCTCAGGTGTGCGAAAAAGCCGGTCGTCCGCTGCGCGCCATTCATATTAATCACGGACTACAAGCGGCCGCAGCAACCTTCGAAGCGCACTGTAAAACCCTCTGTAAGAGGGTAGGCGTTCCGCTGACGGTGGGTGGTATTGAGGTTGCGCCTCACGGCTTGGGTATCGAAGGCGCTGCACGAAATGCTCGCTATGCTGCTTTTTACGCCACCCTTCCCGCTGGCGATACGCTCTGGCTTGCCCAGCACCAGGATGATCAGGCAGAAACCTTTCTGCTCGCGGCGCTGCGGGGGAGCGGCCTACGCGGCTTGGCAGGTATGCCCTATCGTCGCGATACCCAGGGGATTACCCTGGTGCGCCCATGGCTAAGCGTCAATCGAGCACAGCTGGAAGCGGTGGCGCACTCGCTGGCACTGGTATGGTGTGAAGATCCGACGAACCGTGATATCAACTTTGATCGCAACCGCCTGCGCCACCGTGTGCTGGCTGCCCTCCGCGAGCGTTGGCCCGCAGCAGAGGCCGCCTTGGCGAATAGCGCTGCGCATGCCAGCGAAGCTGACGCCGTACTGAGCGAATACGTCAAAGCTGAGCTAGCAGAGCTGGTGGTCGGGGAAGGGCAGGTAGATGCGAATGCGCTGCGAAAGCGTTCTCGTCCGCGCCAACGGTTGCTTATTCGCGCATTATGCCAACAGCAGGGTTTGTCGACGCCGCCACAGAAGCGCTTAGAAAACCTGCTGGAGCAATTGACAGCCAAAGCAGGTGCTGAGGTCTGTGTTGAGTGGCCAGGCGCTCAAGCTCGCCTTTGGCGTGATCGGCTCTATGTTATGGCGCCGCTAAAAGCCTTACCGCCATGGCAGGTGCATTGGGATGGTCAAATGCCGTTGGAAACGCCGCTGGGTCCGCTAGGCTGGCAGGTGGCGCTATCTAAAAGGTTCTCTGCACCTTTATCTGAGCCAATGAGGGTGACTTGGCGCCAAGGAGGCGAAGTGATTCACCTCCCAGAGCGAGGCAGACGTGATTTGAAACGCTTGTTGCAAGAAAGCGATGTGCCGCCCTGGGAGCGTAAACGGTTAGTGGTGGTGATGCAGGAACAGGCCTGCCTTGGCGTCATTTCCCCGCCTGCCACGTTGCTATGGCAGGCTGAGGACGTTGTGTTTAGCCGTCTGACGTTTTGATCACAAGCTTAAAGCCAGCCGCCTCCATAAACGCCTGCTCCTGCTCTAAGTCAGTGGCCAACAGGGTAGGTTCGTCACTGGGTGGCAGGGTAATGATCAAGCTTTCGCTGTCGGCGCTGATGTCCGGTAGCGCTGGGGCGGTTTCGGGGCGTGAGTGGTTAAGCAGCACGGCTAAGCGCAGCAGTCTGGCAAGCTTCTGGGTGATTGCCTGCTGTGCGTCAGGCAGTGCCTGCCACTCCTTAAGCGGGAATTTACGCCGATGAGCACGCACTAAAAACGCTAGCTGGCGCTGTTCAGGGCGAGAAAAACCGGCAAGGTCAGAGTGCTCCAGCAGGTAGGCACCATGGCGATGAAACTGGCTGTGGGAGATCGCCAAGCCGATTTCATGCACCTGACTTGCCCATAGTAAATAGCGCCCTTGGTCACGGCTTAATGACCATGGCTGACGGACAAGCGTAAACAATCGCTCGGCGGTATCGGCGACATTAAGCCCTTGGCGGGTATCCACATCGTAAGTGCGCTGCAGTGACTCCAAGCTCTTCAAGCGCGAGTCTTCTGCGCTGTTACGCCCAGCCATGTCATAAAGCACGCCTTCACGCAGAGCGCCATCGGCAAAACGCATTTGAGCTAAATCAAAGGCTTCGAAAATCGCCCCTAGAATGGCAACCCCCGCCGGGAAAACTTTGGCGCGGTCAGCCTTCAGCCCATCCAGTTCCACTTTGTCCAGGTGTTTGCATTTCAGCAAGCGCTCGCGCAGCTTCTTTAGGCCGCTGCGGGTGATCACTCCTTCATGGGGCGAATCGCCGTAAGCATGCAGTACGCTAGCGGCGGCTTTAATGGTGCCACTTGAGCCCACCGGGTCTTCCCAGCCTAAGCGTTGGTAGGGGCGTTGGATATTGGCCAGTTCTGAAAGGGCGGCGAGTTCAGCCCGCCGCATACGTTTTTCATTTAGCTCGCCGTCGGGGAAAAAGCGCCGTGAGTAGGTAACGCAGCCCATGCGCAAACTTTCTAGTGCTTTAGGCTCAAAATCTTCGCCAATAATAAATTCGGTCGAGCCGCCGCCAATATCGACTATCAAGCGCCGTCCGTTCTCTGCCAGGGCGTGGGCTGCACCTAAATAAATTAACCGGGCTTCTTCACGCCCGGCAATAATTTCGATGGCGTGGCCCAACTGCGCTTCGGCACGTTCGATAAAGGTTTGGCTATTATGCGCATCGCGAAGGGCGTTGGTACCGACGATGCGTAGATTGGCATCTGTGATGTCACTTAAAAAGGGTGCAAAGCGAGCCAGGCAGTCCAGTGCGCGCTGCATAGCGGCTTCGCTAAGCATGCCGTCATCATCTAAGCCAGCAGCAAGCTGTACTTTTTCACCTAAGCGGGCCACCACCTGAAGGCGTTCATGTTGGTAGTTGGCCACCAGTAGGTGGAAGCTGTTTGAGCCCAGGTCAATAGCGGCTAAGCGCTGCGGCGCACCGCTTTCTGCCTCTGCAGTAGAGGCGGCAATGGGGAGCGAAATGTCCATGGGCATGAGCTATCCTTCGTGTTGGCTGTGCCAAGGTTGCGGCGACCTTTATCTATTGTCAATTGTCAAAGGCTTGCGTTTATCGCGGGGCTTGACTACCATCGAGCTACTGGCCTGATATGACCTGGTTAGTTAGTATGTCCACAGACACGGTAAGTCTCAAATACACTAAATATTGATAAATGTGTATTGATATGCCGTCCAATGTAAGGCATCTTGGTCGCCCCAGACGTTATTCATTATTTATCTCGTTAGCGTCAGCCAGATTTCCAAGTCGTCAGATTACCCATTGGTTCAGCCACTTTTCTGTGTGAACCAGTTTAAACAAGTGGTAGCACCCTCGAGTTGAGCCTTAGTGATGACCAGTACTATCGTTGTAAGTACTCACGTTGTTAGTTAAGACCAGCCCTGTTCCTTTCATCTTCGAGCGCGTGCCTTTACCGGGGTCTGAACGCATCACACGGCGTCACTTTCACGCCTCCTGTCTTACTCCCGGCGCCTGGCGCCCAGCTTCCATGAGCAACTTTCTAACACACCGATGAATCTCACTGAACTCAAGCAAAAAACCGTTCCCGAGCTCCTCGATATCGCCCGTGAAATGGGCATTGATAACTTGGCCCGTTCGCGCAAGCAGGACATCATTTTCGCCATCCTTAAGAAACACGCCAAAAGTGGCGAGGATATCTACGGCGACGGTGTGCTGGAAATTCTCCAGGATGGCTTTGGCTTCCTGCGTAGCGCGGACAGCTCTTATCTCGCCGGCCCGGACGATATTTACATTTCTCCTTCGCAGATCCGTCGTTTCAATCTGCGCAAAGGCGACTCCATTTCAGGCAAAATTCGTCCGCCGAAGGAGGGTGAGCGCTATTTCGCCCTGCTGAAGGTCAGTCAAATTAACTTTGACCGTCCGGAAAATGCCAAGCATAAGATTCTGTTTGAGAACTTAACGCCGCTGTTCCCAGATGATCGTATGCGCATGGAGATTGGTAACGGCTCCACGGAAGACCTTACCGCGCGGATCATAGATCTGACCGCACCCATTGGTAAAGGTCAGCGTGGTTTGCTGGTATCGCCGCCTAAAGCGGGTAAAACGCTGATGTTGCAAAACATTGCGACGTCTATCACGCGTAACAATCCAGAGTGTCATCTGATCGTATTGTTGATTGATGAGCGCCCTGAAGAAGTGACAGAGATGGCGCGTACCGTGCGTGGCGAAGTCGTGGCGTCAACCTTCGATGAGCCGCCAGCGCGTCACGTGCAAGTGGCCGAGATGGTTATCGAGAAAGCCAAACGCCTGGTTGAGCACAAGAAAGACGTGGTCATCCTGCTCGACTCGATTACCCGTCTAGCGCGTGCTTACAACACCGTGGTGCCTAGCTCCGGCAAAGTACTCACCGGTGGTGTCGATGCTCATGCGCTTGAGAAGCCGAAACGTTTCTTTGGTGCGGCGCGTAACATTGAAGAGGGCGGCAGCCTGACGATTATCGCCACGGCGCTGGTAGATACCGGTTCCAAGATGGATGAAGTCATCTTCGAAGAGTTTAAGGGTACCGGTAACATGGAAGCCCACCTTGATCGCAAGCTGGCTGAACGTCGCGTATTCCCGGCGATCAATATCCGTCGCAGTGGCACACGTCGTGAAGACCTGCTGGCCTCTGAAGATGAAATGCAGCGCATGTGGATTCTGCGTAAGCTGCTCAATCCGATGGAAGACACCGCCGCTACAGAATTCCTGATTGACCGTCTGAAAGACACCAAGACCAATCTTGAATTCTTTGAAGCGATGAAGCGCCGTTAATTGGCAGTCAACGCTAGTGTGTAGTGCTGAATCGCCGCTATGACCAACGCCGCTAATGTCATCTAGCGGCGCATTCGCCAGCCAAGGAGCGTTCCTTGAAGTACAAAGACTTGCGCGAGTTCATCACGGCGCTTGAAGCGCAGGGTGAACTCAAGCGTATCCATGTCGAAGTCGATCCTTATCTGGAAATCACCGAAATTTGCGACCGCACGCTGCGTGCCGGTGGTCCGGCATTGCTGTTTGAAAACGTCAAAGGTCACAGCATGCCGCTGCTCGGCAATCTGTTTGGTACCCCCAAACGGGTCGCGCTTGGTATGGGGCAGGAGTCGGTAGAAGCGTTAAGGGAAGTCGGCAAGCTGTTGGCTTTTCTTAAAGAGCCTGACCCGCCTAAAGGGTTGAAAGACGCCTGGGACAAACTGCCGATCTTTAAACAAGTGCTCAGCATGGGGCCAAAAAACGTCAAACATGCACCGGTGCAAGAAGTGGTGTACGAAGACGATGAGGTCGATCTTGGCCTGCTGCCGATTCAGCACTGCTGGCCGGGCGATGCGGGTCCTCTGGTGACCTGGCCACTGGTGATTACCAAAGGGCCAAATAAAAAGCGCCAAAACCTGGGTATTTATCGTCAGCAGAAAATCGGCAAAAATCGCCTGATTATGCGCTGGCTTTCCCATCGCGGTGGCGCCCTGGATTTTCTGGAGTTTCAAAAAGCCCACCCGGGCGAGCCTTTTCCCGTTGCGGTAGCGCTGGGTGCCGATCCGGCGACGATTTTAGGTGCCGTTACCCCCGTGCCGGATTCGCTCTCAGAGTACGCCTTTGCGGGCCTGCTTCGCGGTTCACGGACGGAGTTGGTGAAGTGCGGTCATGCGGACCTGGATGTGCCCGCGTCGAGCGAGATTATCCTCGAAGGCTTTATCTACCCTGATGATATGGCAGCGGAAGGCCCCTTTGGTGACCACACTGGTTACTACAATGAGGTCGACCACTTCCCGGTATTTACCATCACGCGTATGACCATGCGCCGTGATGCGATTTATCACTCAACCTATACCGGTCGTCCGCCAGACGAGCCAGCCATTCTTGGCTTGGCGTTAAACGAAGTATTTGTGCCAATTCTATGCAAGCAATTCCCCGAAATCGTTGATTTCTATCTGCCGCCTGAGGGCTGCTCTTATCGTATGGCGGTCGTGACGATGAAGAAGCAGTACCCCGGCCACGCCAAGCGCGTGATGATGGGAGTGTGGAGCTTTCTGCGCCAGTTCATGTACACCAAATTTGTGATTGTGTTGGACGACGACGTAGACGCGCGCAACTGGGAAGATGTGATCTGGGCAATTACCACGCGTATGGACCCTGCCCGTGACACGGTGATGGTAGAGAATACCCCGATTGATTATCTCGATTTCGCCTCGCCGGTTTCAGGGCTTGGGTCAAAAATGGGCTTGGATGCCACCAATAAATGGCCAGGTGAAACTGACCGTGAATGGGGCACACCCATTGTGATGGACGAAGCCGTTAAAACGCGCGTAGATGAACGTTGGGAAGCGCTGGGGCTAGGTCTTGAGTTGCCGCCCTCTCGTCACGGTAGCTGACATAATGTGAGTTAACACAACAGTTGAGCATGCGGCGCATTGCTGACCGAATTTGTAAAAAGAGGCTTTCATGAGTGCTAGGACGTTGACTTGCCAAGTCACCGAGGTTGAGAACTTAAACCCCGATGTGTTTGGTGTGACGCTAACCGGGCGCGCCGAAGCCATGCAGCATGCCCCGGGGCAGTATTTAGAACTAAAAATAGACGAGTCGACATGGGTGCCATTTTCGATTGCAAGTTTTGATCGTGGCGAAGGCATTATTGAACTGCACATTCAGCACTGGCCAGAGCGGGATAACTCCGCACGGCTGCGGGAACTGCTGCAGGTAGCCAACCAGCTCACGCTACGGTTACCTGGCGGTGAGTGCGTGCTGGATAGCGAGAGTAAAAGGCCGCTGTTGCTGGTGGCTGCGGGAACGGGCTTTTCACAGATGAAAGCCATTGTCGAGGCGGTCCTGCACAAACAGCCTGAGCGAGAAATAGCGCTTTGGTGGGCCGCCCGTGAGCATCGCGATCTTTATTTGGAGCAACTGGCCTGTCAGTGGGCGCAGGACCACGCTAACATCTCGTTCCATGCCGTGACGGAACTGCCGTTAGAAGAACCGCTAGCCGCGGGGGAGCGGATTACGCATCATTTGGGGCGTATTGACCAAGTTTTGAAAGCCGCAGAGCTTACGCCAGATGCTAACGATGTATATTTATCGGGATCGCCTGGCATGGTCTATGCCTGCCTGGATGTGCTCGACAGTAAAGGCATACCGCTTGATCGTGTGTTTTCGGATGTGTTTGCCTACGCGCCACGCTCTGTTTGATATACTGAGAGCCTGACCTTTCACACCCCTGACTCAGCGTTGATAAAAAAGGAGGCTAACATGGCCCATCACGACGAAGACTTTAAAGACGAATCTGGCTTTTTGTCTATTATCTTAGGCGTGGTTGTACTGGTAAGTATGAGCGCGCTGCCCGCCACTATTGGCTGGATACAAGCTTTTAGCGGTTGAGTGTTGCCATTTGCAGCGCTTGCAGGCAGGATAAAACCATAACGCCATTGCGGCAGCCTTAGCGGGCTATCCATTGCCAACGGCCTTTAATTGCCAGGATATAAGAATGCAGCCAGTCACCACACTCATCAAAGCAGTGAATCTTCAGCCAGAAATGGCGGGTGTTTCAGCTGTGGGCGTTGGTAGTGTTGCCTCTTATTGGTATTGGTTTAGCCACGGTGTGCCCTTGGCCGACGCCTAACGTCGCGCCAGCAGGCACACCATAACAGGTTGCCTGCCGCAAGCTAAAAAGCCCCGGTCGGTAACCCCGCCGGGGCTTTTGGCGTTTTAGGACTTGGTGATTTCATCACCATTATATTCAGAAACGGTTATTCATCACTATTTCATCAAGGAGCAGCATCATGACTTATCGCGCACTGACTAACGCTACCACCACCGGCTTTGTGAACTATTGCTATGGCTGGCGATTTAGCGACGCGCGGTCGGTGCTAGCTGCCACCTCCGACCGTGTGCACCAAGGTGGTCACTTAGTCACACGATTACGGAGAATTAAACATGAATGCGCCGCTTAGCTCGACCCTAGCCACTGTTCACGCCACTACACATGCCACGACTGCGCACCCTAAGGTATTAGGCTCTGCTGCCCAGCGGCTACCTACTCCCGCTGAGCTGCGTCAGCGTGTAGCGCTCAATGACACGTTAAGCGAACAGATTGCCCGCCAACGCCATGACGTACAGCAAATTTTAAGCGGCCACGATGACCGCCTGCTTGTCGTCGTAGGCCCCTGCTCCATTGACGATCCTGATGCAGCACTTGAGTACGCTGACCGCTTGGCCGCGTTAAGTGAACAGGTTAGCGAGCGTATCCTGCCGGTGATGCGAGTCTATGTTGAGAAACCGCGTACCACGGTGGGCTGGAAAGGGTTGGCTTACGACCCTGGCTTGGATGGCTGCGGTGATATGCCCCGCGGATTGGCACTCTCCCGCGAGCTAATGCACGCGGTCACCGCCCGTGGCCTGCCGGTCGCGACCGAGCTTTTACAGCCGATGCTGGCACCCTACGTTGACGATTTGCTGAGTTGGGTAGCCATTGGTGCACGCACCACCGAGTCGCAGCTGCACCGTGAGCTGGCCAGTGATTTGATGGCGGCAGTAGGTTTCAAAAATGCCACCAGCGGCGATGTACAAGTGGCGATCGATGCCATGAGTGCTGCGGCCCACCCGCACCAGCGCTTTGCCGTGGACTCTAACGGTCACCCGGTCGTTCAGCAGACGATTGGCAACCCTCACACTCACGTGGTGCTGCGTGGCGGTCACGGCGAACCTAATTACCAAGCCCAGCACGTGCGAGCGGCGATTAGCGCGCTGCGTAATGCCGGGCAAAACCCTAGGCTAATGGTCGATTGCAGCCACGCCAATGCGCGCAAAGATCACCGCCGCCAGAGTGAAGTGATGCTGGATGTCTTGGCCCAACGCCAAGCGGGTGAAACCAACCTGGTCGCCCTGATGCTGGAAAGCCACTTGTTTGAAGGCAAACAGCCGCTCAAGCTTGGTGCCATGCGCTACGGTGTGTCGGTGACCGACGCCTGTGTAGGTTGGGAAACCACTGAGCACCTGCTCAAAACAGCGGCAGAGCGGTTGAGTTAAGCCTACGCTACCACTATTACTTGTTTGCCTTGGTCAGCCCCGTATCATAGAGCCTTTGCAGAAATGATGAGGCTGGCCATGGTATTTACCCTAGAGCATCACGATCCCGCAACCTACCGCCGTAAAGCGCGCATGATTAGCTTTGCCATGGCGGGGCAACTGATTATTTTCGGTCTTCTATTCTCAATGCTCCTGACCGCTACCTTTGGCAGTAGCCTATGGCTCAATGCCTTAGGGGTACTGCTGGGGCTACTGGCTACCAGCGCGCTGTTTGCGGTGCTGCGTGAACGGCCATGGATGACTGAGGTGCGCTATGTCTGGCAGCTTAAACACCACCTTTCACAAGTCAGTGGCTACCTCTCGACCCTACGCAAAGCGGTGGAAGAGAACAACCGCACGGCGCTGGATCTGCTGACCTTCTACCACCAGGGCATGGCTCAGTTGGCCGAACTCAATGGCCGCACCACCGACGATGACGCTGAACGCCTCGCTGAAAAAATGCAGGTTAAAATCAAGCGTGAAGAGCAGGGACTGCCCCCACAGGTAGCAGGGTTAGATACTCAAGACCTGAAAGCTTTTAAACGTACTTAATAACAGCGTACTTAACAACATAGCTAGTTACTTAGGCTGGTCACTTAGTTAGGCACTTCGTTATAAACATGGGGAACCCAGTGCGATGAATACGCTTAAAACACGGATATGGGCGATAGCCGGCATGGGCTTGGCAATCACACTGACCGGCTGCGCAGCGACACCATCTGCAGAAACAACGGCGGCGAATCAAGCCTCCCAGGATAACCGCGCGCCATTTTTCCCGTCGTCGCTCTTTCCAGGCTCGGCATCGCACTTTACTGCCTGGCACTGCGAGCCAGCGCGGCAGAATTTAGTGACGGCCACGAATGCCAATGACCTACGCCTCTGGTCGCTGCACGGCGCGTGGCGGCTTCCTCAAGCGGTGGTCGCCAGCGGCGCCCGCTATCAAGACGGCGAAATCAGCTTTTGGAACCGTGGCGATCAAGCCCTAGTTGAGACACCCCGTGGGCAGCTGCAGTGCTCCCAGGCGGAGCAGCGTGCAGCGTTAACCCGCGCAGAACGGCCCGGAGTGATGTTTTTTGGGCGTGGCAACGAGCCAGGCTGGTCAGTCGCGTTGGCCCATGATACGCCGACGCTGACGATTGAGACCAACTATGGGGAAGAGCGTATTCAACTACCCTATATGGTCAGCGTGATGGATAATGAAGCAGGGCGAGTCGTGATCGAAAACGGCGACGTAGAGCCATTTTTCCGCGTGCGCATTGAAGCAGGCGCGTGCTTTGACAATATGAGCGGTGAGCCTTTTCCAGCACGGGTTACGCTGAGTTATGGTGGGGAGCAGTACAGTGGCTGTGGTCAAGGTATAGCCCCCTAGAGCAGTCTGGGTTAAATAATCAGCAGCGATTGAAAGTACCCTCTGCGATCCACTCCGGTGCGACAAAGTCACTAGCGCACAGGGCAGCATTGTCGCCCTTCGCCCGAGCAGCAAGCCTGGCGAGGGTTTCAATACGGATGTCACGGGGGTTATCCACTGCCTGGCTAGTGTCCACCAGCTGCCATGCACCCTCGTTGAAGGTCGCCAGAGTGAAGCTGAATGGATGATAGCCGGGAAAACCCAGCCGTATATCCGTGGCAATAAGTGTCTCTTCGCCATTCAATGGGCGTGTTTCGTAGCGCAGAAAAGGGCCTGCGAACCAGTCCAAGCGTTGCCCTTGCTGGCCAGCCATTGCTATCTCTTCAAATTCAGCATTACGAATAAGCGGTTCCAGTTGCGGCTCATGGTCGCCGTCAAAAACGCTTATCAGACTTTCATAGTAGCGATCACCGTCAATCACCGTGGCACGCCACAGTACGATATTAAATGGCGACGGCTGTACTAACAGCGGTGCTTCATTCAACCCCTGCTCCGCCAGAACAGGCGCAAGACGCTGCTCCACCAGCGTTTTAGCGCCAGCAGCCATCACTAAGTAAACGCTTGAAATGGCTAATCCCCATGCGCATGCTTTAGGTACCCGTTTAGAGACAAGCGCTATTCCCAGTGCAATCAGTAGTGGCAGTGTATAAAGCGGATCAATGATAAAAATAATTGGCCAGGCGACCGGGGGCAGGTCAAGCGGCCAAAACAGTTGGGTACCGTAAGTGGTCAGTGCATCAAGCAGCGGATGGGTAATTAAGATCAGCGCAAAAAAGCTCCACCAGCGGCGTAGCGAAATATCCCGCGCGGGGGCAAAGCGCGCGCATAGCAGTGCCATCAATGTGGCTAAGCCGGTCAGCACAAATAACGAGTGACTAAAGCCTCGGTGCTCAGTGATATTGGCAACGGCATCGCCATAATCCAACACCACATCCAGATCGGGCAGAGTGGCTACCACGGCACCAATAAGGATGGCTTTGCGCCCCAGGCGTCGGCCCAGTATCGCGCCACCAATGGCGGCGCCAAGTGCGGCTTGTGTGACTGAATCCACAGGTATCTCCAGCGGGTAAACCCCGTTAAGATAAGACAAAAAGCAACCATTATACAGACTTACTTAAAAGGTGCCTTTATGTCACAACTTTGTCTAGGTAAAGGATGGCTAGGCGGCGTTTTGTTAGCGGCAAGCGTTCAGGTGTTTGCCGCACCGGTCATCGACGTGCATAGCGACCCTAATTGCGGTTGCTGTGGTGACTGGGTGGCGCATTTAGAAGAGCATGGTTTTGAGGTCAATCACCACCGTGACGGCGATTTACGTGAAATTAAAATGGCCAATGGTGTTACACCGGAATTAGCGTCCTGTCATACGGCGTTGATTGATGGCTATGTGATTGAGGGTCATGTTCCTGCCTCGGATATTAAGCGACTGTTGGAAGAGCGTCCGGACATAACAGGATTGACCGTCCCAGGAATGCCCCATGGTTCACCTGGTATGGAGACTGGTCGTGTGGATAACTATGCCGTATTGAGCTGGCGGGGTGACCATCAAGCACCAGAAATTTTCCGCGAATATACTCAGTAAACCCCCACTGGGTACCATTACTTAGCAATAGGAGTTGATATGCAATACCTACACACCATGGTTCGGGTTAGTGATCTTGATGCTTCACTACGCTTTTACTGCGACCTGCTTGGTCTTAAGGAAGTACGCCGTAAAGAGAATGAAAAGGGGCGCTTTACGTTAGTATTCCTTGCCGCCCCTGAAGATGAAGAGCGCTCTGCCAAGCTCACTGCCCCAGAGCTTGAATTAACCTATAACTGGGATCCTGAAGCGTACACAGGCGGACGCAATTTTGGCCATTTGGCTTACCGCGTGGATGACATATACGCGTTGTGTCAGCATTTACAAGACAATGGCGTCACCATTAACCGCCCGCCTCGCGATGGCCATATGGCGTTTGTAAAATCCCTTGACGGCATTTCGGTAGAATTGTTGCAAAAAGGCGATGCTTTGGCGCCTCAAGAGCCGTGGGCATCTATGGAAAACAGCGGCAACTGGTAGTCCGCCTGGATTAATCCACTATTCGCGGTGGCGCTCTTTATAGATGTCACCGCTAAACTCGATATGGAGTTCCACCGTCTCGCCATAGGGGTTGATGGCTCTTAACTCCACATGGCGAGGCTTATATTCCACGCTTCCCAGCGGCTGATAGCCTGCCGCCTGTGCGCGCTGTATAAAAAAAGCATCGCCATCTGTGTGCTGCCCAAGCGAGGGGGCGGCAACCGGGTCGGAACGGTTCAAACGATTACCCATTGTTGTGGTTGCGCGGGGCTCATCCACTTCTGTTAAAGCATTATCAATGACGAGCCAGCGTGCCTGTATTCGCTGGCCCTCTGGTCGTCCGAATACACCGACTAGATCCCCTGCTTCAAGGGTCAGCGCGGGATTATCCTCAGGCCATGTATCGACCAGCAGTCGGCCACTGTCATCCTCAAGGATGAAACTGTTGCCAAACCGTTCGCTAACCCGGCCTTCAATATAAACACCGGCGCTTTGAACGGTGGCAATAGGCGTGGCAGGCGTTTCAAGCGATGGTGGTTCGGCACTTGAAATGCGCGGCGATATACCGCCAATAGCGAGCAGCAGGGTAGTCAGTAGCGTTAACAACCGCGTATAAATGGGCATTAAGTTGGCCTCTTGAGGTGCCGTGACGGAGAGTATAATCCAATCAAGCTGACGCTAACTTGAACGATGGCCCAGATGGTGGCTTCTTATTGCAGGCCATTCAATTGGCATTAAGGCGTCTCACGTTACGCTATACCGTTAGCCTTTTTAGTGGGCAGGAATCAGGAGAGCGACATGTCTAACGTACCGGCTCGCGGTCATCGCGTAGTAATAGGTGTGGTGACCCTATTGTTAGCGCTGACCGTCGGGGCTGCTAATGCTCAGCCGTTGATTACCGTGAACGAGGCCATTGAGATCGTCCAGCAGCGCTATCAAGGGGAGCTTTTGGATGTCGATATGAAGAGTGGTCGTGGGTGGGAGCAGAGTGAGCAAGTCTACGAGATGCGCCTGCTGACTGAGCAGGGCAACGTCTTAAAAATACGCCTGGCAAGAGAAGATGGTCGATTTCTTGAGATCGATGGCCGCGGCCAAGTGGAAGCGCGCCGACCCCTATCAACCAATAATGGCTAAGTAGTGAGACAAGCGAGCGTCTCAAACGCCGTCCTTTCTTAGGGAGCGCTGCTATGCGTGTTTTAGTGGTGGAAGACGAGCAGCACTTGGCCGCTCAAATGCGTGAAGCATTAGAAGGCAATGGTTTTGTGGTCGATGTAGTGGCGGACGGCAATGAAGCGGTATATATGGGTAACAATGAAGCCTTTGACGCAGCGGTCTTGGATCTAGGCCTGCCAGGACGAGATGGCCTTAGCGTGCTGCATGATTGGCGACACAACGGGCGCACGTTTCCGGTCATTATCCTCACCGCGCGGGATGGCTGGAGTGAAAAGGTGCAGGGGTTTCGCGCCGGTGCCGACGACTATGTGACCAAGCCTTTTCGTATGGAAGAGATCATCATGCGGCTTCGCGCGATGATCCGCCGCGCCACGGGGCATGCCGATGTCATTATCCGCTGTGGGGCGCTGGAGTACGACTCACAGCTGGGTAGTCTGAGCCTTGCGGGGGCACCACTAAAGTTAACAGCCTTTGAAACCCAGTTACTGGTTTACCTAATCCATAACGCCGAGCGTGTTGTTAGCCGTACCGAACTTTCTGAACATCTTTACTCCTACGACAATGATCGTGACCATAACTCGCTTGAGGTCATTATCAGCCGACTACGGCGTAAATTGGGCGCAGAGCGCATTGAAACCTTGCGCGGCCAGGGCTACCGGCTGTGCAATAAGTCATGACGCTGTCACTACGTGCGCGCTTGCTAGGCGCCGCGACGCTTTGGACGGGTGTTGCACTGGTAGGGGTGGGGCTGTTTATTTTCTGGTTATTTAAAGGCCACGCGGAACGCACCTTCGACGCACGACTTGAGGCCAATCTGCTCGGCTTGATGGCGTCTGTTGAATTCAATGAACAGGGGCAGTTAATCAAAACCCGAGATGTGGGTGGGCCACAGTTTGATCGTGCATTCTCGGGTTGGTACTGGCAAATTGCCCACGGCGAGAACGTGCTGATTGCTTCGCGCTCGCTATGGGAGGAGAGCCTACCCGCCTTGACCTTTAATGCTGAACAGGCGGTTGCCCTGATAGGCCCGGATAGTGAACCACTGCGCGCGCGTGGACGGCGCTTTTCGGCGCCAGGAAGCGGGCCGGAACTGAGTATTTTGGTGGCCGGGCCGCAGCGTGAAATTGATGACTCCCTTTCGCTGATCTTACCGCCGCTGGTTATTTCCCTCAGCTTGTTGGGCATTGGTCTTGCGGTTGCCGTATGGTGGCAGGTGCGCTGGGGGCTAAGGCCATTAACGCGACTACGACGAGAGCTGCTGGCGGTACGCGAAGGGCGCCGTGACGCGCTGCCCCACGCGACGGTGGTTGAGTTAGAGCCGTTAGTCGAAGAGATCAACGCCTTGGTTGCTCATAACCGGGAGGTCATTGCCCGCAGCCGTCAGCATGTGGGTAATCTGGCGCATGGGCTAAAAACACCGTTGGCGATGTTGGTAAATAGTCTCTCCTCTGCGCAAGCACAAAACAGTACCGTGAATGAAGCCATCACTCGCTTGCGGCGTTTGGTGGATCACCATCTGCGCCGTGCCCGTGCGGTGGGAGCAGGTCACCATTTAGGGGAGCGAACGCCTGTTAAGACCACGCTTGAAGGGCTGGTTGAGGTGATGCATCACGTTTACCAGCGAGGGCCTAAGCCCGTGACGGTGGTTGTTGACTGCGATGAGGCGCTGGCATTTCGTGGAGAATCCCAAGACTTGGATGAGCTGCTGGGTAACTTGCTCGACAATGCCTGTAAATGGGCCCGCCAGCAGGTCACGGTTTATGCGACAACCACACAGCCTGGTGAATTGTTAATTACGATTACCGATGATGGCCCTGGAATGTCGGAAGCTCAGCGCATTAAGTCGCTAGAGCGAGGTGAGCGTTTTGATGAATCGACCCCGGGAGACGGGCTAGGGCTTGCGATTGTTCATGATCTTGCGCAGCTCTATGGAGGCGCATTGGCGCTGAAAGCCAATACGCCCCACGGGCTGTGTGTTGAGCTTACGCTGCCTGCCGTTAATTAAAGAAGCCACTAGTGTAATGGCGTTTCTCGCGATACACCTGTCCGGCATAATCGACATGTAGCTCCACCGCTTCACCGCGGCTGTTTTGGGCCAGCACTTCTAAATGACGGCCTTTAGTATCGATAATGCGTGGGGCGTCATAGCCCTGCTGCTGTACCAACTGGCTAATTTCCTGCATGGGCACACTGCCCCACTCGCCGAGGCGAGGGCGCGTGTTGCCCGGCCGTTTAATACGCCATTCACGAAAGCTGCCGTCATGCTCAAAACGCACTTCTACTGGCATACCATTGCTGGCGTTGGTGTGTACGCGAAGGTGGCTTCCTTTAGGCTCAGCATGCAGAATTTGGCCAAAACCACGCTCACCCAACTGCTCTTCAAGGTGTGACATATCCGCTTGATAGCCAAAACCTTGGTGGCGTGGCCCCTGGTGAGGTGACGTCATCGGCCTTGGTGCAAACCCTACAATGCGCGTGCCGTCACTTTGCAGAATTTCACGTGCGTGAATTGAGCCTTCACCGCGTCTGCCAGAAATAGTGACGACGTCCCCTTGTTCCAGATTGAGTGGCGCGTGGCTAGGGTTACGAACCAGAATGCGCTCTCCGTTAGCTTCAACCACGAAGTCGTTGCCAAAGCGCTCCTGAACCTGACCTTCAACCGTTTCAATACTAGCCGGCTGTGCTGATACGTTACCAGCACCAAGGCTCATTGCTACTGCCAGCGTACTGGCTGCTAAAAAGCTGGGCAGCGTAGTTAAACGTTTCATGGTGTTTCTCCCTTCGTTCTTTTAATGGCTCTTTTAATAAACGCTTTTAATGCGTTCGTTTAATCAGTTCTGGAATCAGTGAATGACTTGAAAACGCGAGTGCTTAGAAAAAGCGAGAAGTTATTCACCAGGCCAAACGGGTAAGCGTTTTTCACGGTAAACGTCGCCACGATAATCAACGTGAAGTATTACCTGTTGGTCGCTTTCGTTGTCGGCCAGCCACTCCATATGACGGCCTTTAAAATCAACCAGGGTGGTATTGGCATACCCCTGCTCGTTTAACGTATTAACGATATCGTCTTGAGCAAGGTCACTGAGCGTGTCGTTGCGATGAGGGCGGTCACTGCCAGGACGCTTAATGTGCCACTCCAGGAGATCGCCCTGGGCAGAAAAATAGCTGCGTACATCAACGCCATCAGCGTTAACGCTGGTAATGCGATAGGCATCTTGGCGGCGCTTCAGCTCAATCATATCGCCAAATTCGCGTTCGGTTAGCTGCTGCTGGATCGCTGCCACATCGGGAGCAATGACATTCGCGGCAGTTTCTTCAACATCTGTTTCTTCGTCATGCTGGCGCATCGCCGAAGCGTTGAGGGTATCGCCATCAAGTCGACCTTCTACGATAATGTCATCACCGATGCTGATGTTTCGGTTCACTCCTTCGGAAGGACGCACCAGTAGGCGGCGATCATCACCTTCGATAATTATCAGATCGTTAAACATCTCGATCACTTCGCCATTGATCCGAATATCTTCCTGGGCGGCTAGGGGGGCAGAGATTGCGAGAGTACACACCGCAGCGGTAATGGTTTTTAGTGACGCATATAGTGGCGCATGTTTCATAACAATTTCCTCTTGTTAGCTTGTCGGGAGCTCACTCCCCAAGTGACAATGCCAAGCTTACGCAACAAGGGCTGAACCCGAGCTAAATCATCGGTTCAAGTTTGATTAAGGGTTGAGGCAAAGACAGAGATATGGAGCGCGTATGAAACGTTATGGCTTAGCACGATGCATTACCTGGGCAGCGGCCGCCCTTGGGGTGGCTTTAATGGCAGGGTGTAGCAGTACCCCTCAACAAGAGCGCGTGGAAGCGCCGAGCGGCTCCTCGTTATCAGGGCCGATTGTTGAACAGCGTTGGAATCTACTGCTGGTGGGCACCGATGAGCGGCTTTCGATGCCGGAAGCACCGTTTTTCCAGATATCCAAGGACGGCAACGTCAGCGGCCATGATGGCTGTAACCGTTTTACCGGCGAGGTGACGCTGGGCGAGAACCAGCGTATTGAGTTTGGCAAGTTAGCCACAACGCGTATGGCGTGCCCGCAAATGGCCGATGCCAAGCGGGTCACTGATATGCTGGAAACAGCCTACCGTTACTTGATTGACCATGATCGCTTGGTGTTTTTTGGACCGGATAGCCGGGTGCTAGGTGGCTGGCGCGAAGGTAATTAGGCTCTACTGAAAACTATCTGTGTTTGATAATTTTCAGGGTTAATCAGCGGTAGTCTTTAATTCTCAAAAGGCGGATTGAAGCGCTCGATAAAGCGCGCATCAATCCGTTTTTTCCATCGCCATACCCACTTTCCCGCTACTCCAAAAAAGCCTTTACTGGCAATAGCGCGGCCATCGCCTGTACCAATCAGTGCCAGCACACGCTTGGGTGGCTGCCAGTTGACTAGCGGCTTATGGTGGCAAGCGCGGCGGAGATTATCGGCTAGGTGTGGTCCCATACGTACTGCATAAACCCCTGCCTTAGGCAGGTTGGGAGTAAATGCTGCGCAGTCGCCTGCGGCAAAAATAGCTGGTTTGCCACTCACCTCTAATGTCTTTTCTACCGGAATAAAGCCGCTTTTATTCAATGGTAGTGCGCTGTCAGAGAGCCAAGCGTGGCCTACTGCGCCGGTCGCCCAGAGGACGATATCCGCTGGAATGACCTCGCTTAAATGCGTTAATACGCCGCCGTTTACCAATGCTTGCCCACGAACATTAAGGTGTGTGCGAACGCCTACACGTCGAAGCGCTCGTTGCATCAAATGGCGGGGCAAACGCCCAGCACCGCTTAGCAGCGTACTGGATGCGCTTAGCAAATGGCCTTGCCAGTGAATATCCGGGCGCTGCTTACGCAGTTGAACCAACACACTTAGCAATGTTTCGCAGCCTGCTGCACCACCGCCAACACCTACTACACGCTGGATGCTGCCGTTGGGTAAAAGATGGATCTGTTCTTGTAGGGCCTGCCAGCGTTGGTGCAGCAGGCTTAGCGGACGCATGGCCAGCAGATGGGGCAATCGCTCGCTGTGACGTGGAGGAGGATGTAGGGTAGAGCCGATATTAAATGAGGCAACATCAAAATCGATCCGGTCCCCATTGGCCAATAGTGCGTAGCGTACCTCAGGATTGAAAGCCTTAGCGGGTGAAAGAATAAGCCGGGCATTGGCCCGCTGGCACAGGGCGGCTATATCAATCTGTGCCTCCTCCAGGGTGCTTTCGCCGGCAAGCCAAGCCGGTACGCTGCCTGAATAAGCGGCAGTAGCCGCATCGCTCACCAAGGTCAGTGCAATATTGGGGTCGGGCTGTTTGGCAAAGGCTTCCAGCACAAAAGCATGAGCGTGGCCTGCGCCTACCAGCAGTAATCGCTGCATTAAGATGCCCTATAGAAAGAAGTAGGGAATAACGTGCGGCGTAGTCAGCAAAGCATAACCTGATTTTTACCGGCATTTTTTGCGCGGTACATTCCTTTGTCCGTGCGTTCAAGCAACACTAAAGGGGTATCATTGGGCTGCATTGTCGTTACCCCCACGCTGATGGTAACCGTAGCAGGGATAGGAAAGGCGTGCTGTGCCACATTTTCACAGAGGCGGTTTGCCAATTTCCAACCTTCTTCTTGGCAGAGGCCTTTGGCAATGATAATAAACTCTTCACCTCCCCAGCGGCCTAGGTGATCGTTGCTGCGTATGCTGCGCTTAGCAATAGGCACCATTTGGCGCAGTATCTCATCACCCACCGCATGACCGTAAGCGTCATTAATTTGCTTAAAGTTATCGAGATCAAACATCAAGACAGCATACTCTTCACCGGAGCTGCATAAATTTTCGATAATCAATTCGGTATAATAGCGGTTCCAGCACTGGGTAAGAGGGTCAGTGTGTACCAAACCCTCAAGGCGTTGGTTGGTCTTCGTTAACTGGCGATTAAGATGAACGACATCAAACGCTGTAATCGCAACCGCTAAATCATCGGCAAGTTCTACGATCATGGAAGCCTCAAGCGGCATCCAGTAGCTGAAAGAAGTTTGAAGTGCGATATCGGCGGCTGATGAGCAAACAAGCGGTTGGCGGCGAAAGAGAATAAGCCAACCTAATGTCGTGGTCGCCAAGCTCAGTTGTACTGCTAAGCCGCCTTGGCAATCGCCTTCAAGCTCGGTTATGTCATCAAGCAGCTTATGTTTGTTTAAATTTAACAGTTGCTGAAATAGGGAATATTGCGATGGGCACTCCCCGTAGCAGTACAGCTCGGCCTGGTAAGCCATTGCAATACCATCTGCTTGAAAAATCTCACACCAGCTATGGCCGTGGTGTTGGAGGATGTCGTCGATGGAGCTTAGCCGCTTAATATCCTTTGATAACAGTTGGCGGCGAGTCTTCAAGGCTAATTGGCGGACGGCCATACGTTCTGCTTTTAACAACCGCAGACGTTGGGCAGCAATATCAATCAGTAGCCTTATCCAATGTATTGGCTCGCTATAGGTGGATGGGGGGTGCCCAATATAACCCCATACCTGATGTTCTCCTTTTAATTCATAATATTGGAATTCTGACGCGGCTAATTCATCAAGTGATCGAATGGTGAGTAAAGCTTTCTGCGAGGCAAGCGTGCTTTCGAGAGGATAACAGTAGGCAAGGCGGAGATTACCTGTGTTTAAACGCCGGTAAAGCGCCACTGGCTGATGGCCTGATAACTCATGCAGCGTTTTGGTTAGGTGGCCAAATAGCTCAACAGGCGTCGTTGATTCACAGAGCACCGAAAGCGCATGGCGTAAATCTTCAAAGTTTTGAACCGGTGTAGAGAGTTTGCCACTCATCCTGAATCACCCCTTAAACGCCTTATTTGTGCGCCCATGACCCTTATTCGTCTATCAACGTGAAGCCAAAACACAAAATTGAATTAATGATTCAATCAAAAGGTTAACCGTTATTCAACTACTATTGAACAATCGCTTCACATTGGCGGCATGAATGAAAAAATCATGTTCGCTGAGCGCTTAAAAGCGGCGCTTGAGGCTGCCGGTTACGACGTGCGTCCGTCAGTGCTTGAGCGGGAATTTAATCTGCGCTATTGGGGGAAGCCAATCACGTTCCAGGCCGTAAGGCGATGGCTGCGTGGTGACTCGATCCCAAGCCAAGATAAGCTTCAGGTATTAGCGCGGTGGCTGGTAGTGGATCCCCATCACCTGCGTTATGGCAGCAGCCTATATAGTGTTAGTGAAACCAAAGCAGACTGGGATGTTGTGCCTAGTTATGATGAACGTCAAGTGTTGGCCTTATATCGGGAGCTTCCCGCTGCCCAGCGTAAGGTGGTGCGCGAGGTGATAGAGACCTTTGCCAAAGTGTATCCGCCGACTAATGATCATGATAAATAGCTGTTTAGGTCTTTCAACTTTCTTACCGGATCAGATCAATTCCCGCTATCTTTTTAAGCTCCACGCAGCCAACTAAAGTATCGCTTTAATAGTGCCAGTACGTGTTCGGGCTTATGCGCGTTCTTCCATACTCCTGCCGTGGCTTTGGCTGCCTCCCCCAACGTTGGGTAGGGATGAATGGTGCCCAGCAACTTATTAAGGCCCAGGCCATGTTTCATGGCGATGGTAAATTCACCCAGCCACTCGCCAGCGCTTTCGGCAACGATGGTTACACCCAGAATTTTGTCTTTGCCTGGTACGGTGAGCACTTTGATAAACCCTTGTGGCGAACCTTCAGCAATGGCGCGATCGCTTTCGCTCATGTTGTAGCGGGTAACTTCATACTCAATGCCTTTTGCTTTGGCCTCTTTTTCATTAAACCCAACTCTGGCCACTTCCGGCTGCACATAGGTGACCGCGGGCATATAGCGATAATCCACTGCGAAGCTTTTCAACTCCCCAAACAGCGCATTGACAGCCGCGTGCCATGCTTGATGAGCGGCTGCGTGGGTGAGCTGGTAAGGCCCCGCTAAATCACCGCAGGCCCAAATGTTAGGCAGGCGGGTTTGCAACCGCTCGTTAAGCTCTAGAGTGCCCGCTTGGGTCGTGGTGATACCCAACGCTTCCAGCCCTAAGCCCTCCACGTTGGCTTGGCGACCTGCACTCACCAGCAGGTAGTCAAACGGAAGCAGCATGCGCTCGCCATAATGCTCCACCACTAGCTGATAGCCTGCCTCGTCATTAAGTACCTCCAGCGCTTTGGCGTCGGTTATCACTGTCACTCCTTCGCCAGCCAGCGTGCTTTCGATCAGCACGCCAACCTCCGAATCCTCGCGGTTGAGCAGTTGAGGAAGCCCTTCAACCAAAGTGACCTGACTGCCCAAACGGGCAAAGCTTTGGCTTAGCTCGCAGCCAATGGCACCGCCGCCCAGCACCACTAAGCGTTTGGGAAGCTCGGTAAGCGACCAGAGGTTTTCAGAGGTTAAAACAGGTGCGCCCTCAATACCCGGCAGCGACGGTACTCGGGGCCGTGCGCCAGTCGCCAGCACGATATGCCGGGCCGTTAAGGTTTTATCGCCCACCTGAACCTCCCATGGTGAGAGAAGCGTAGCGTGATCCTGGTACACCTCAACACCCAGGTTGCTATAGCGCTCCACGCTGTCGTGGGGTTCGATATCTTTAATCGCCTGTTTTACATGTTCCATTACCTTGGCAAAGTCGATCTTTGGCTCACTGGCCGTCACTCCGAACCGCTGGGCGGTGCGAACTTCATGGGCGGCGCGAGCGGCACGAATTAATGCCTTAGAAGGTACACAGCCGGTATTCAGACAGTCGCCGCCCATTTTGTGTTTTTCCACCAGCGCTACTTTTGCCTTGACGGCGCTGGCGATATAACTGGTCACCAAGCCCGCCGAGCCACCCCCGATTACCACAATGTCATAGTCGAATCGCTTAGGCCGGGTAAAGCCTTGATAGGCGTTGCGCCGCTGCACTAACAGAACAATACGTCGGGCAATCCAGGGGAACACCGCAAGCAGTGCAAATGAGGCTAGCAGCATTGGGGAGACGATACTCCCCAGGCTTTCAAGTTCACCTAGCTGGCCACCTGCATTTACGAAAACGGCAGTGCCGGGCAGCATCGCTAACTGGCTAACCCAGTAGAACGTGACTGTTTTAATTCGCGTTAGCCCCATCACCAAATTGATCAAAAAAAATGGAAATACCGGCACTAAACGCAACATAAACAGATAAAAAGCCCCTTCGCGCTCTACGCCGCGATTAACTGCTTCCAACTGGCTCGGAAAGCGCTTCTCAATGGGTTGGCGAAATAGAAAGCGTGAAAGTACAAAGGCCAGCGTCGCTCCCAGCGTGCTGGCGAATGAGATGATCAGCAGGCCCCAGCTAAAACCAAATAACGCTCCGCCGAGCAGCGTTAACAGCGTGGCACCTGGCAGTGAAAGGGCGGTCATTACGATATAAACGGCAAAAAAGATCCCCGCCACTTGCCACGGGTTTTGATTAAACGCCGTTTGGAAATCGCTCTGGTAGGCCTTAAGCGTTTCTAAGGTGAACCATTGATGGGCGCCGCTTATAAAAAAAGCACTTATAACAATCAGGAGAAGCGCTGCAATTATCAAGCGTTGTCGGGTCACAGTAAGCTCCAGCGCCAAGGTGTTATATGAAAGATGCTATTTGGTGATAAGGCTATTAATTTCCTTACACCGAGACAGTGATCTCTTTCCAGCGCTGCCAGTCTTCGGGGCGGTCGACGTCCCAAATAATCGCTGGGTAAACAGCGTGCAGGCCTAATGCTGCAATACGCTGCTTAGTGGTGGTCAGCACGTTTTTGGTACCCCACGGGATATCTTCAAACAGCGCGGGGTAGTCTTGCCCAGTGCCCACAAAGCCGTAACCGCCGTCCTCGGCGGGTAACATCACCACATCGTGTTCGGCTAGCTGCTGTGCGCAGATGGTTATCAGCGCGCTTGTGATACTCGGACAATCGCTGCCCATCAGCATCGAAGGCCCAGGCGTACTGTTAAGGGCGTAGCGAACCCTTGCGCCTAAGTCGCCTTCAGGCTGGGCGTTTAACATCACCCCAAACTGTTCGCGAAGCTCGATAAACAGCGGGTGTGCATGATCAAGCGCAGTCCACAGTGTCACTTTTTCCGCAGGCATCGCTGTGCAGGCGTTAGCGACACAGTGGCGTACTAAATCCGCGTGGGCGTTGGCAGCCCCTTCCAGGCCTAGCAAGGGAGCTAAGCGCGTTTTAGCCTGACCCGCCAGCGGTGCTTTAGCCAGAAGATGCAAGTGCGGTAGCTTCTCGTTCCTGCTCAGCGTTTCAGCGGGCATCGCGGTACTCCTTTACGAGTTGGGTTGCGCTAACGCCGCGCCAGTAGCGATAGCGCAGCCGCCACATCAGGCGGATCGTTTTCCATGCGCCGAACTCGTCCCAGCGCCTTCCCGAGCTTATCACTTTGGCCCGCAGGCAGGCGGGAGGAGAGCACTTTTTAAGGCGCTTCGATAGCTCAATATCTTCCATAAGAGGCTGCTCGGGAAAACCACCAGCTTCCTGGAAGATGCTGGCGCGCATAAACATTCCCTGGTCTCCAGTGGCGATATGGGTGAGGCGCGAGCGCTGATTCATCATCCAGCTAACTATGGGCAGCCAACGGCTGCGACCAGCAAGCTTAATCTCAAAGCGTCCCCAGGCGTAGACGTTAAGTGCTTGGGTTACCTGCTCAACAGCGCCTTCGGGCAGGCGGGTATCCGCGTGCAGGAACAGTAGCGCTGGTGCGCAGGCATGTTGCGCCCCTACATTCATTTGCAGCGCTCGACTGGGGGTGCTGCTGAGCACTAAATCCGCCAATGGTTGGGCGATCTGAACGCTGTTATCAGCGCTTTCGCCATCCACTACAATGACTTCAATGATTTTTGCATAGCGCAACGGCTGTAGCGGAGTCAGCGCCACTTTCATAGTCGCAGCCTCGTTAAGCATCGGCATAATGATGCTGAGACGGGGAGGCTGTACTGCCGAGTTCACTTCAACCGAGTTCAATAACCCGTCCTCCTGCCGCGTCTGCATCCGCATGGTCGTGGGTAACCAGCAGCGCAGGCAAGCCTGCTTCCCGCAGTTGGCTAAACACCAGCGCACGTGTTTCTTGGCGCAGCGCCGTATCCAGCTTTGAAAACGGCTCGTCCAACAACACCGCCCGGGGTTTGGAAAGCAGTAGGCGCATGAGCGCCACCCGTGCTTTTTGGCCACCGGAAAGGGTGGCCGGGTCTCGCTCTTCAAAACCCGCCAGCCCTACCTGTTCTAGGGCGCTGGTCACCTGCTGACGTTTATCTCTAATGCGGCGAGGTAACCCAAAGCGTAAGTTGCCACCCACGCTTAAGTGGGGAAACAGCAGTGGATCTTGAAATAGAAGGCCAATGCCACGTTCCTCGGCAGGTAGGCTAAGAAGATCGCGCTCACCCAACCACACGCCACCGCTGGCGCTAAAAACAGGGTCAAGAAAGCCCGCAATATACGCTAGTAACGTCGATTTACCTGAGCCGGAAGGGCCCATCACCGTCAGCACCTCGCCGGGGTAAATCGTGGTATCTACCGCTAACAGCTCGTGGCCTGTCTGGGCTATGTGTATCTTTTCCAGGCGTAGCTGATCGGTAGAGTAAACACTCATATTATCCCCTTAAGTGGCGAGTTCACGGCGTCGGGAACCCAACAAACGGGGCAACGTCAAGGCAAGCATAAAGCCAATCAGCGGCAAGCCTGCTTGCACTAGCGCCCACACTCCAATTAAACGCCGGTTGCTACCTGAGGCAAGTGCAACTGCCTCTGTCGTGACCGTCGTCACCCGCCCAGCACCCAGCAACTGGGTGGGCAAATACTGGCCTATGCTGATGGCCAATCCTACGGCAAAAGCGGTTAGCAGCGGCGCGAACAGTAGCGGCAAGCGAATCCGCCAAAAGGCTGCATTGCGAGAAACCCCCAGTGAACGCGCCACTTGCAGCCATCGTGGGTCCAGGCGGCGATACGTCTCTGCTAAAGAGAGGTAGACGTAAGGCAACACAAACAGCAGGTGACCCGCGATCACTAAGCTTAGCTGAGGACGAATGCCTAAGCTTTCAGCGGCGACAATCAGCCCAAAAAGAAAGGCAATTTGCGGCACCAGCAGTGGTAAATAGAGCAGCCAAAGGGTGCGTTTAGGCGTTAGCTGCTGACGATACTCGTTTTCCAGTGTTGCGAGCACCAGAGCTGTGGCCAGCGTTGTCGAAATAAGCCCAATCAGCGCAGTATTGAGTAGCGGCTTGGCTAGCATCGGACCGCTGCGCTGCCAGTGATCAAGCGTTAGCATCTGAGGGAGCAGTTCGGGAAAGCGCCAAAAACCGGCCAGTGAAAATAGCCCCAAGCCAACCAGCGCCGCCACCGCAGTGACGCTGGAAAGCAGTAGTGCTGAGCGGCCAATTAGCCGCAGTGCGATTTCACCCCGCTGACGACTGCCGTTAATCAGCCAGTTTCTTGTCAGCAGTCGGATAAGCTGTTCCAGCAGCCACCAGCAGAGCAGTGCTGCCAGCGTAACGCCAAGTTGCAATACTGCTGCCGCTGAGGCCATAAAGCGGCGGGTGATATCCGGGTCGTTGAACCAGCTAAGAATTGAGACGCTGAGCGTTGGTGGAAGCCTGGGTCCCAGAATCAATGCCATATCCACCACTGAGGTGGCGTAAGCGATCACCGCATAGATCGGCAGTCGAATGAGTGGGTAAAGCGAAGGAAGTACAGTTTTTAACCAGGCGATAGTAGGCGCGTAGCCCAGTGAGCGCGCCAGCATTAGTCGTTTATCGACCTTTAACTGTGGCAGGGCGGCAAGGCTCATCAGCAGCAGAAAGGGCACTTCTTTGAGCACTAACCCCGCCATCAGCGATAGCCCCCAGGGGTCGTTGATAATTAGCGCATCCGGTGGTCTCTCCCAGCCCGTTAAAGAGGGCGATATCAGCCTCGCCATTAAGCCCGAAGGGGCGATCAAAAAGGCAAACCCAAACGCCATGGCGGCATGGGGAATAGCGAGCAGTGGTGAAACTAGCCGCCGAATACCCCGATCTAGCCATGTGCCCCGGCTGGCGGCCAAGAACAGCACCACGATGGAGAAAGCAATAGCGGTACTGACCAACCCACTCGCAAAACTGACCGCCACTGAGCGACTCAGCCCCGGCTGGGCAAAAAGCATTTGCCAAGGCGCAAAACTAACGCTGTGACCGCCTAGCACTGGCAGGTAGCCAAACGCTGGCAGCAGTACCATCGCTAACCCTGCCCCAACGGGCACTACTAGCAGGGTAATAACCAGCGCCGGGGCTAATCTCAGCATCAATTAGTTAACGCCGTAACGCTCAAGCCACGCCTCTTGCAGGGCGGTCATCCAGCTTGGATGCGGCTCGGGAAGCGTATTTGCGAGCGCATCCGCAGGCAGTTCAGACGGATGACGATCGCCTTGCTCAAACAGCGCTTGGGCATCGGCATCCAAGTGGCCGATATCGAGAACGCTGCGGTCACCCCACATCGTGAGCGACTGCTTTTGTGCCTGAGCCTCGGGGGAGAGCAGAAAATCAGCCAGGACCATGGCGCCCGCTTTGTTTGGCGAGTTGTAGGGAATCGCTACAAAGTGGACATTGCCCAGGGTGCCGCCCTCCAGCACATAGCTGCGCACGCTATCGGGGAGTTCATACTCCATAACTGCCACGGCGGCATCGGTGGGGTAGAACGAAAAAGCCAGACTCAGCTCGCCATCGCTCATCAACGTGCGTAGATTGGGGCCAGAGTCAGGGAAGCTTCGCCCGCTGCGCCAAAGGTGCGGGTGTAGTTCATCCAAATACGTCCATAGCGGCGCTGTCACGTCCTCAAAATCACTCTCTGCTAAGGGTTGATAAAGCGCCTCATCCTGCTCGGTAAGTTCAATCAACGCCTGCTTTAAAAAGGTACTGCCGGTGAAGTCAGGGATGCGCGGATAGCTAAACTGGCCGGGGTTGGCTTCTGCCCACTCAAGCAGTGCCTGCATATCCTGCGGAGGCGTTTCAGTTTGTGCGCTGTCGTAATAGAAGGTGATCTGTGCCTTCCCCCAGGGGGATTCATAGCCTTCAGTAGGAAGGGTAAAGTCGGTGACTACTTCAGGATTCTCGGTAGCATTGGTGAGCGTAAAGTTGGGCAGTGATTCAGCGAAGGGGCCAAACAGCAGATCATTTTCGCGCATCGCGGCAAAGTTTTCGCCGTTGATCCAAATCAGATCAATGCTGCCGTCATTATCATTGCCCGCTTGCTTTTCACCCAGCACCCGCGCCACCGCACTGCCAGTATCATCAAGCTTCACGTGTTCCACATCGACGTTGTACTGGGCCTGCATTTGTTGGGCAACCCAAGCTATATAGCGGTTGGTGCGTGCATCGCCGCCCCAGGCGTTCCAGTAAATGGTTTGGCCTTCGGCTTGTGCCATGACGCTTTGCCAATCGCTAGGCTCAGGGTCGGCCATCGCAGGGAAGGCCAAGGCGAGCAGTGTGGCGGTAATTGACGTGGTGAGCGTTCCACGCAGGGGGTTACGGTGCATCGGCATCGCGTACCTCATCATTAAAAGAGAAAAAACATTATAGTGAGGCTTGTAAGCACTGCAGCTCACTGTGAACGTGATCAATAATCGGTAGCGATAGATAGTGCTCAACCCGGTCGCGCACGTGATCAATCACCGCGGGGTCGGTGAGCTCTGCCGACCAATCTTCACCGCGCTGTTGGGCATCTTTAGCGTTTAAGTGCTGGGCGCGCCATTTAGCACACCAGGTTAGTGACCAGAGCCAGGTGGCGCGGCGGCAGGCAACCAAGGTATCGGTGTCGGGCGTCTCACCCATGGCTGACTGCCAGCAGCGGTAAAAGTTAATCACCTCACTCAGTGATAATACGGCTTGGCTATTGAGATCCCAGGTAGTCGAAGTGTAGAGCGAGGTGTGGGCGAGATCGATACCTGGCAGGCCATAGCGGCACTTCTCTAAATCCACCAAGATGGCACGGCCGTCGTCGCGAATTAAAAAATTCCCAGGGTGGGTGTCAAAGCTAATCAGCCTGGGTGTGGCATCGCTTAAGCGTGGTGGCAGCAGGTCCAGCTCCTGCTTAATACGCTGAGTGATCTTTGTGGCAAGCTGAGCATCACCTAACCAGCTAGCCTGTCGGCGCACTTCATCCACCATGGCCTGCCATGGGTCTTCCGGGGCTAGTAGTGGTGCCCGCGCGGCGGCAGTAGGCAGGGGTTGACGATGCAGGCTGGCCAGGGCTTCCGCGATGGCGGGTAAATCTTCCGGCAATTGCGCCAAGCGGCCACGGATCGCCTCAACGATTAGCCCACCACGTGGCAGTACGCTGCTAGGCGGCAATACACCATGTAGCGCAGGCGTATGCCCGCCAGGGTTAGAGCGCTGATAGCAGGCGGCCTGATAAGCAAGATTCTCTTCGGGCGGCAGATTCATCTGACTCTGCTTTGGCAGCCGCGCCACCCAGTCATCACCAGCGCTGCGTTGAATCCATATGTGATCGTGAGCCAGCCCAGTATCCACCATCGGCGTGAGCTTACGGTACGCATTTCCGGTCCGCTTAAGTTCGGTCGCCAGCGCCTCTAATCGCGCCTCAATAGATGTCGGCATAGCGCAGTCCGTGTCGTTGCTGAATCAGCGATGCCACTTGGTGGCTGTTCTTGTACCAACCTTACACGGTTTGTAATAAAAAGTGATTAAGGTGAGGTGGAATGGGCTCAGAAATTGGTGTTTTCGCAGTTACAGGTCACAAGTTATGGCTATCGGGCAATACCAACTTCTTCGCGCAGAAAAGCTTCAATTCCTGCGGAGTAAGCTGGCTCGCTATCGAGGAAGCCAGTGTTATGGCTACCCTTAATCTCCAGCAGCTGCTTGGGTTCCTGGGCTGACTGGTAAACTGCTTCACCCTGTGCGAAGGGAATAATATCGTCGTCGCGGCTGTGGATCACCAGTAGCGGAGCGGATATCCGCGTTACATAGCTCTCCACAGGGTAGTCGATTCGCGCCAGCCAACGCGCTGGCAAGAAAGGGTAGAGCTGTTGGGCGAGGTTGGGCACTGATCGAAACGGTGACTCGAGAATCACCGCTGCGGGGGGTATCTGTTGCTCGTCAAGGCTCGCGGCAAGCTCAGCGGCCACAGCCGCGCCAAGCGAGCGGCCGAATAAGACAATCTCGTCTGCCTCCTGTTCGGCCTCATCGCGTAGCCAATGCCAAGCGGCGCGAGCATCCAGCGCCGTGCCTGCTTCGGAAGGACGACCCTCGCTACGGCCATAGCCACGATAATCGACGATCAGTACCGACAGCCCTAGCCGCTGAAACTGAGCGATGCTCTCCAAGCGATGAGAAATATTACCCGCATTGCCGTGGAAGAACAGCAGGCTGGCGCGTGGCTCAGGGGCCGGTATCCACCAAGCATCCAGGGCCACATCATCTTCGGTGGTTAGGGTTACTGCTTCCCATGCCAAACCTTGGTCGGCCGGGGTGGCAATATGCTCGCGACCCGCATTAGGCAGATACAGTAGACGATCCTGGAAAGCCCACATCAATGTCACCATCACGGCATAGATAATTGCCATAGCCAGCAGTGTTTTAGCCATCATGTTCGCTATAGATTCGACTCGCGGCTAGTGAAATAGTTAAATTAGACTGAAGTGATATTTGCTACTTGGGATTCGGCCCTTTTAGCGCATACTTCATCGGCATTTTTCTCTCGGGGATGATGATCCTCATCATGCAGGAAAAAACGATCATGGGTGACGTAAATATCCGAGTATTAACCCCTCATGACGGACCGCTTTATAAGTCAGTGAGGTTGAACTCTCTTAAGGACTCGCCAGACTCTTTTGGCTCAACTTACGAGCAGGAAGCGGCGCTTTCAGACACTGAGTGGCAAACACGTTTGGATCTGGAGTTTCGGGAGTTGGATGCTCTGCCCTTAATAGCTGAACTGGCTGGGCATGCAGTTGGCCTCGCTTGGGGGGTAATACATGAGCCCGATACGAAAACTGCCCATATCTACCAAATGTGGATTTCACCTTCACGGAGAGGGATAGCAACTCTTTGCTGAGTGAAATCACGACCTGGGCTATCAATAAAGAGTGTGAGCGCATAGAACTAGCGGTCACAACAAGCAATGAAGCTGCAGTGAGTTTGTATACCTCGTCTGGATACCTTCCAACGGGATCGCTTGAAAAGTTGAGGAGTGGTTCCGCACTTCTGGTTCAGCCAATGGTAAAGCGGTTGGATAATACGAAATAGCTCACAGTCTGAACGTACTCAAGTAATAGTGGATGGGCTCATAATCAGAAATGTCGAATTAAAAGAAGTATGTCTGCTAGCCCAGTGCTCTTAGTACCGCCTTTGGTTCTTTGGCGACGACATGCAGTAACGCCAGCGCTGGGCCATGGGGAGTGCGATCACCACGCTCCCAGTGTCTTAGCGTTGAGACGCTGATACAAAATTTGGAGGCAAACTCGATTTGCGTCATGCCCAGGTTTTGGCGGATTTCAGCAACGTCCACCTCAGTAGGGCGATGGGTTTTGGCTGCTACTGGTTGCCCTTTGTTAAGGTCGATAGCTTCCTGTAGACCTTGGGCAATGCTCTCAAAGGCACTAGCCATGATGTTTCTCCAATGCAGATTGAACGAGGAGGGCGGTTAACTTAGACAGTGCGTTACGGTCGCTTTTAGTTAGATTGGGCCTTTCGTTTTTTCCAAAAACCGTTAATAAGTAAAGAGGTATCCGTTCATCGTGATGATAGTAGATCACTCTGACGCCACCACTCTTGCCCTTATTACCCCGGCTCCAACGTAATTTCCTAATGCCACCCGTACCCTCCATCAAGTCACCTGCTTTAGGGTGTTCTGCAAGGTAGTCGATGATGGCTTTTCGCTCAACATCATTAAGTAAAGTGTTTGCGCGTTTAATGAACTCTGGCAGTTCAGTAATAGTCGTCAGCATGATTAGACGGTAATCCATTGGATTAGTTCTGGCAAGCTTGTACGAAAAACGGCACCTTTTCGGATGCCGTTCTGTTTCAGCTGCATTAACTAACCATTTCTACAACGCTTCAATCTTCGCACGCTGCTCTACCAACAACTGCTTGGTAGCTTGGAACTCAGCCAGCTTGCCGCGCTCTTTTTCGACCACTGCTACGGGTGCTTTAGCAATAAAACCGTCGTTGCCGAGTTTCTTCTCGATGCCACCGATCAGTTTGTCCTGCTTCTCAATCTCTTTGTTGAGGCGAGCGATTTCGGCGTCTTTGTCGATTAGGTCTGCCATCGGCACCAGCACTTCCATGTCGCCCACTAGCTGCGTGGCTGACAGCGGGGCGTCCTCTGGGTTTTCAAGCCAGGCAACGCTCTCCAGCTTGGCCAGTTTGGAAAGGAAGTGGCGGTTGCTTGCTAAGCGCTCGGCGTCTTCGGGCTTGCCTTTGGTCAGCAGCACATCGAGAGGTTTGCCGGGGGAGATGTTCATTTCGGCGCGAATATTACGCACGGCGATAATTACACCTTTTAACCATTCGATATCCAGGCTGGCTTGGTCGTCGATTTTGCTCTCGTCGGCTTCCGGCCAGGACTGCAGCATGATTGTCGCACCTTCACCCATATACACGCCTGCCAGCGGCGCGACACGCTGCCAAATCTCTTCTGAGATATACGGCATCATTGGGTGAGCGAGGCGTAGGATGGTTTCCAGCACGCGTACCAGTGTGCGGCGGGTGCCACGCTTGGCTTCTACGGTGGCATTTTCATCCCATAAGACAGGCTTGGAAAGTTCCAGATACCAGTCGCAGTACTCGTTCCAAATGAACTCGTACAGTGCCTGGGAAGCGTGGTCGAAACGGTATTCGTCCAGTGCCTTTGTGACCTGGGCTTCAGTTTTCTGTAGCTGAGAGATAATCCAGCGGTCGGCCAGGGAAAGCTCGACCTCTTCGCCGCTAATACCGCAGTCTTCGCCTTCGGCGTTCATCAGCACGTAGCGTGAGGCGTTCCACAGTTTATTGCAGAAGTTGCGGTAGCCATCCAGACGGTTCATATCAAACTTGATATCACGCCCAGTGGTTGCCTGGGAGAGGAACGTAAAGCGCAGCGCATCGGTGCCGTGGGCTTCAATGCCGTCTTTAAATTCATCCTTGGTGGCTTTGGCAATCGCCTTGGCCTGTTTCGGCTGCATCATATTGCCGGTGCGCTTGTCGAGCAGCTCATCCAGCGTAATGCCATCGATAAGATCAATGGGGTCCAACACGTTGCCCTTGGATTTGGACATCTTCTGGCCCTGGCCATCGCGCACCAAACCGTGTACGTAGACCGTCTTAAACGGCACCTGCTTGGTGAACTTCAGGGTCAACATAATCATCCGGGCGACCCAGAAGAAAATGATGTCAAAGCCAGTGACCAGCACGCTGGAAGGATGGAAGGTCTCAAGTTCTGGCGTTTGTTCCGGCCAGCCTAGAGTGCCGAAAGTCCATAAGCCAGAACTAAACCAGGTATCCAGTACGTCTTCGTCTTGGGTAAGCGCTATATCGTCACCCAGCCCATGCTTCTCGCGAGCTTCGGCTTCCGTGCGGGCAACGTAGACATTGCCTTCGGCGTCATACCAGGCGGGAATACGGTGCCCCCACCAGAGCTGGCGGGAGATACACCAGTCTTGTAGGTCGCGCATCCAGGCAAAGTACATGTTTTCGTAGTTCTTGGGCACGAACTGAATATCGCCGTTTTCCACTGCTTCAATGGCGGGCTTGGCCAGTGTTTCGACGGCCACAAACCACTGGTCAGTCAGCAGCGGCTCAATGACATCGCCAGAGCGGTCACCGTAAGGCAGAGTGTTGTTAACGGCCTCAACCTGCTCCAGCAGGCCAAGGGTATCCATATCCGCGACGATCTGCTTGCGCGCTTCAAAGCGGTCAAGCCCGGCGTACTTGGCGGGCAGGGTAGCGTCTTCGTCAGGCTTAGGTTGGCCTTTTAGATCGAAAATCTCAGCGCTCTCAAGGATGGTGGCATCCTTGGAGAAGACGTTGATCAGCAGATGGTTCTGGCGCTTGCCGACCTCGTAGTCGTTAAAGTCGTGTGCCGGAGTGATCTTCACACAGCCAGAGCCTTTCTCCATATCGGCGTGTTCGTCGGCGACCACTGGAATGCGACGCCCGACCAGCGGTAGTTCAATAAATTTGCCGACCAGGGAGGCGTAGCGTGCATCGTCTGGATTGACCGCCACGCCGGTATCGCCCAGCAGGGTCTCCGGGCGCGTGGTGGCGACCACCACGTAATCCTTGCCATCATCGGTTTTTACACCGTCGGTCAGCGGGTAGCGGAAGTGCCAGAAGCTGCCTTGCTGCTCTTTATTTTCCACTTCCAGGTCAGAAATGGCGGTGTGCAGCGTGGGATCCCAGTTGACCAAACGCTTACCACGGTAAATCAGCTTCTCTTCATGCAGGCGAACAAACACTTCTTGTACGGCTTTGTAGAAGCCGTCATCCATGGTGAAGCGTTCGCGAGACCAGTCAACACTGGCGCCCATACGGCGCAACTGGCGGGTAATGTGGCCGCCGGACTCCTGCTTCCACTCCCAAACCTTATCGATAAATGCGTCGCGGCCGAGGTCGTGGCGGGTTTTGCCCTCTTCCGCGGCCAGCTTGCGCTCAACCAGCATTTGCGTGGCGATACCTGCATGATCGGTGCCTACCTGCCACAGGGTGTTGTTACCCTGCATCCGCTTCCAGCGCGTCAGGGTATCCATAATGGTGTCCTGGAACGCGTGGCCCATGTGCAGGCTGCCGGTCACATTGGGGGGCGGAATCATGATCGAAAAGGGCTCACCGTGGCCGGTGGGGGCGAAGCGGTTGTCCGCTTCCCAGCGCTCGTACCAGCGGGTTTCGATCTGTTCGGGTTGGTAGGTCTTTTCCATGGAGAGTCGGCTCACAGCTGGTAAAAAATGTGTACAAGTATAACGCGAGAGGGTTGGGGTCGTCAGGTGCTACTCACGCTGGATTGTGAGCATTTATTTTATGTGATGAAAAGCCGCGCATGGCAAGCAGGCCCAGGATAGGCCCAGGCAGCAACCACCAAATCACCGCTAGTGATTGGCTAGACCACAGCGCAGTCACCAGCGCAATGGAAGGAATCGTCAGTCCAAAACCGATCGCATTCATCATCGCCAGTGCCGCGCCTAAGCGTTCGGGCGGGGCAGTAGCGCTGGCCAGAGCTGAAAACTGTGCAGAATCGGCAATCACGCTGATGCCCCATACGCCAAGTAGTGCCAGCAACAGCCAGGGCGAAGCACTGGCTAATAATGGGTAAACCAAACAGAGGGCTCCTGAGATTGCCAGTGCCATACAGGCCACTCGGTCACTGCCAATGTGGCGGCTCCATTTACCCGCTAGTACGCAGCCCGGTAACCCCAGTGCGATAACCACAAAGCTTAGCCATGGTTGGGCGGCAGTTGAGGCGCCCAACCGCTCCAGTTCGCGGGCGACCAGAAACGGCACCAGCGCCCAAAGTGCATACAGCTCCCAGCAGTGTCCGAAGTAACCCAACGCGGCGGCGCGAAAGCGGGGCTGCCTGAACGCGGCTAAGCCTGCCCAAGGGCGCCCGCTTTTGGCGGTGGCTGGCAGGTGAGGGCCAACGCCCAGTTTGAAAATCATCAGCGCGGCAACCAGCGCCAGCAGTGAGGCAAGTAACAGCGGCCACTGCCAGGGTAAGTTCAGCGTTAAACCACGCAGCAGGTGCGGGGAAGCAATGCCGAGTGTCAGCATGCCCACCAGCCAGCCTAGCGCGGCACCGGCGTGACTGGGCGTCCAGCTCACCACCAGCTTCATGCCCAGCGGGTAGATACCAGCAAGGCAAAGCCCGGTCGCAAAGCGCGCAACCGCAGCAAGCGTTACGCTTTCGGCCACGCCAATAAAGGCGGCGTTGATCAGCGCGCCGAGAACAGCAGACACCGCAAACAGGTGGCTGGCGCGAATGCGGTCGGCAAGGCCGGTGGTGGCAATGAGCAGCGTGCCAGAAATAAAGCCGGCCTGAACGGCGATGGTTAATAAGCCTAAGTCGCTCTCACTCAGGCCCACTGCTTCCTGTAGTGCTAGACCAACGCCATTGACGCTAAACCATAACGAGGTGCCAAACAGTTGCGCGATAACAATAACGGCCAGAGGGTAGCGCGTCAGTAGCGAGGTAAGCATAGAAGCCCTCAGTGATAGATTGTTGTTATGGATGCGCTTTAAAACCAAATCTTACTAAACAATACTTCCTACCCCAGCTTATGTGGCACGACCTCATGGCCCATTTCTTTATAGCGCTGCCAGCAGGCACGCTTGGCGACCAGCACTTGTTGATGCTGATTGATGATTTCGGCGATCCGCGCGTAGTTTTCTACACCGTCGGGAATATCGGGGTGCAGATTAAGCAGCGCGGTCTCTTCTGTGGGCACCGGCAGCTGCTGCCAGCCTAGCGTGATAGGTACGCTTGCGGCCATCTCGCTATCTTCCAAGGCGTGGGGCAGGTAGGCGTCCGGGCGAAAATTCCACAGCGCGTCGTCGACCTGCACTGCGAGGGCTTTGTCCTCGCAGTGCAGGTGCAGGCGGTAACCTTTACGCCAGATGGTTTCGGCAAGTTTGCAGGCGAACTGCAAACGCGCTTCTAACGTGGTGTCGGGCAAAATGTAGAAATCAATGCGCGCCATAGCGGTTCCAGGTAAGTCGGTTCCAGAAACAACACCGCCGCAACAAGTGCGGCGGCGAGGAGTAAGCTCAGGCGTTAAACTAGCTGAGTGAGCCAGCCGTACTTATCTTCACTGCGGCCATACTGCAGGTCGAGCAGTTTGGTGCGAATGCGCATGGCGACTTCATTATTGCCATCGGATTGCAGGCGAATGCGCTCATTCTCGGTGACCAGTTCGCCCACTGGAGTAATTACTGCTGCCGTACCGCAGGCAAAAACCTCGGTGATCTCGCCGGAGGCGGCACCTTCGCGCCACTCGTCAATGCTGATCGGACGCTCTTCCGGCGTTAGACCTTCATCTTTGGCCAGCGTCAATACTGAGTTGCGCGTCACGCCTTCCAGAATAGTGTCGGTCAGGCGCGGGGTGACCAAGCGGCCATCTTTGAAAACGAAGAACAGGTTCATACCGCCCAGCTCTTCCACCCACTTGTTTTCAGCTGCATCCAGAAACGCTACCTGGCCGCACTGATGGGCTTCAGCCTCTTTCTGCGCGGCTAATGAAGCCGCGTAGTTACCGCCACACTTGGCAAAGCCGGTGCCGCCGGGGGCCGCACGCTTGTAGTTAGACGAGAGCCAGATCGATACCGGGGCAATGCCGCCTTTAAAGTACGCCGCCGCGGGGGAGGCGATCACGTAGTAATCGACTTCCTGCGATGGACGTACGCCCAAGAAAGCTTCAGATGCGATCATAAAGGGACGTAAGTAGAGGCTGCACTCGTCGGAAGCGCTTGCTGGTGTTGGTACCCATTGATGGTCTTGGGCCAGCAGGGCCTTCAGTGAGCCGATAAAATCTTCATCGGAAAGCTCTGGGAGGGCCAGGCGGCGTGCACTACGGCGGAAACGCTCGGCGTTTTTCTCCGGGCGGAACGTCCAGATAGAGCCATCAGCATGGCGGTAAGCTTTGATGCCTTCAAAAATTTCCTGGCCGTAATGCAACACAGAAGCGGCAGGGTCGAGCGTTAATGGGCCATAGGGACGCACCTGATGTCCGTGCCATTCAGCATCGCCGGTCCAGCGAATGTGCGCCATGTGGTCGGTAAAGTAACGTCCAAAACCGGGGTTTTTAAGGATGTTTTCACGGATTTCGTCGGCCATCGGCTGATTGGATGGCAGCACTTCAAAACTAGCATTGGGCACGGCTGTTATTCTCCGCTAGAACCTTCCCTGTATTAGAGAGAGGTTAGATATTGGTAACCATAAAGGCGCACCGAGCTAACGCTCATCGCCTTTGATATGTTCAGGTTTAACGGTTGCCGCGCTGAAAGGCAACCGCTGAACGGTCTAGCTATCGCTATTTTCTATTTGTACGTCTGCTTCACGGTCTAGTAAGTACTGGGTGAGCAGTCCTACTGGGCGACCGGTCGCGCCTTTTTGCTTGCCGGAGTGCCAGGCGGTACCAGCGATATCCAAATGCGCCCAGGGGAAGTGGTCGGCAAAGCGAGACAAAAAGCATGCAGCGGTAATGGTGCCTGCAGGGCGACCGCCAATATTCGCCAAGTCGGCAAAGTTGGACTCCAACTGCTCTTGATACTCGTCCCATAGCGGCAGGTGCCAAGCGCGATCCCAGGCGGCTTCGCCCGCGTCTAACAGATCCAGTGCGAGATCGTCGTCGTTGGAGAGCAGGCCGGTGGCGTGATGGCCCAGGCCAACAATCACCGCGCCGGTCAGCGTGGCAATATCCACAACGCTTGCGGGAGTAAAACGCTCCGCGTAGGTCAGCGCATCGCATAGCACTAGGCGGCCTTCGGCGTCGGTATTGAGTACTTCGACGGTCAGGCCTTTAAGTGTTTTGATGATGTCGCCGGGCTTGGTGGCGTGGCCGTCGGGCATGTTTTCGGCAGCAGCGACGATAAACACCAGGTTGAGCTTGGGTTTGATCTCCAGCACGGCTTTGACGGTGCCAAATACGCTAGCGGCGCCGCACATGTCGAATTTCATTTCGTCCATGCCTTCGCCGGGCTTAAGCGAAATACCGCCGGTATCAAAGGTAATGCCTTTGCCGATGAGTACATGAGGAGCTTCATCAGGGTTCTCGGCGCCCTGATACTTCATGACGATAAGGCGTGATGGCTCTTTGCTGCCTCGGCCAACGGATAACAGCGAACCTGCGCCTAATGTCTCAAGTGCTTCTTCATCAAGAATCTCGACGTCGAGAGCACCTTTTGAGTCGCGCCCTAGCTGCTCTGCCTGTTCGGCTAAATAGCGGGGTGTACATACGTTGCCGGGCAAATTGCCCAAGGTGCGGGTCAGGCTAATGCCCTGCCCAATCGCGTTGCCGACCAGCGCCCCCTGTTTAATCAGCGCCACACTCTCCGTGTCGCTCGCCATTAGCGTAAGCTTGGCAAGGCTGGGGACAGGAGCTGGTGTCGATTTGAATTGATCGAAGCGGTAAATGGCACGCTCGGCGGCTTCCATTACCTTGCGCGCTTTCCAGGCGGGGTCGCGGTCCGTCAGCGGTACATCGTTAAGTGCGATACTGGCTTCGTCAATCGGCAGCTTCGCAAGCGCTACCATGGCGGCATCAAGGGCTTTGATAAAGGCAGCTTCCTGGCATTTTTCGCGTTCGCCCAAGCCAACCAGTAAGATACGTTCGGCACCCAGGCCAGGCGCAAAGGGCACCATTTGTACATTGCCTAGCGCTGCATCGAAGTCGCCGCGCTCCAATAACTGTCCAATGAAACCTTCGCTGGCATCGTCCAGTTTGGCGACGGTGGGCAGTAAGCCGCTATCTTTAAAAACCGGCACCACAAGGCAAGCCGTTTCGGCTTTGGCTGGGTTAGCAGTCTGAACGGAAAATTCCATGACGTCTCCAACAAGACAAGTATCGAGGGATTCGTGATAATGCCTCGTTATTTAGGGTTTGATAAGCATTTGATTAGTGTACCCAAGCCATGCGCTCATTGCATGGCATCCTGCACGACTAGCCGGAGAGCGCGTTGATTTTATTTCGATATTTAACTCGCGAAGTGTTACTCACCATGTCGGCGGTCGCCGGCATTCTGCTGCTGGTGATCATGGGCAGTCGCTTTATCCGCTATTTTTCGGATGCGGCGGAAGGTGATATTCCTATTACCATAGTAGGCAGTTTGATGATGTTTCACCTGCCGGGCTTTATGGAACTGATCCTGCCACTGTCGTTTTTCCTAGGCATCATGCTGGCCTATGGGCAGCTTTATATGAATAGCGAAATCACCGTGATGTTCGCCTGTGGGATGAGTCCCACGCGACTGCTGAAGGTAACGTTGCTGCCTGCAAGCGTCGTCGCCGTGCTGGTGGGGTTATGTAGTCTTTGGTTAACGCCTTACGGAGCGCTGCAAACCGAAACCGCCATAGAGGAGCAGCGCAGCCGCTTGGATGTCTCTGTGCTGGCCCCAGGACGTTTTCAGGAATTTGGTGGCGGTCGAACGGCTTATATTGGCAGTTTTTCCAGCGATGGCACTGAAATGCAGGATGTGCTGGTACACGAACAGAATCAGCCGGGCGATGAATCAACCCATGACTACGTGACTCGCGCAGCGTCGGGTTACCAGGAGACACGCCTGGATACCGGCAGCCGTTTCCTAGTGCTGGATAATGGCGAACGCTATGGCGTAACGCCGGGGCTTAGAAATGCCGAACGGCTCACGTTTGAGCGCTATACGCTGCGACTAGGCTTAAACCGTGACCGGCAAGAGCTAGATTCACTGGAGTATGCGACCACGGCAATGCTATGGAACGACCCAAACCCCCGCGCCCAGGCGCAGTGGCAGTGGCGCGTAGGCCTACCACTCATGGTGTTTGTATTGGCGTTGATGGCCCAGCCGCTTTCCCGTGTTAACCCGCGGCAAGGGCGCTTCGGTAAGCTGCTTCCGGCGGTGTTCTTGTATGTGGCGTATCTCAGTTTGTTGCTGGCTGCTGTAGACGCCATAGGCAGTGGCAGTTGGCCCACTACCCTGGGTGTGTGGCCGGTGCATGCACTGTTTTTAGGGCTGGGCCTATTATTGCTATGGCGCTCGCAACGTAAGGGGATGCGCTAATGCTGAGATTGTTAAACGTCGCTGACCGTCTCGATCGTTATATCGCCCGCAATGTACTGGCCGCCATCATTGTTGTTCAGGTGGTGCTGCTGGGTCTGGATATTACCATTGCTTATATTGATGATTTAGGTGATGTACAGGCGGGTTACACCGCCCTTGATGCGCTGCTGTATCTCATCATGCGCACCCCTTGGCGCTTTTATCAGTACGCGCCAGTGGCAGTGCTCATCGGGGCACTGATTGGCTTGGGCAGTATGGCTTCCAGCAACGAACTCACCGTTATGCGCGCCTCTGGGCGCTCGCTGGCGCGCATCGTGTGGGGTGTAATGAAGCCTGTACTGCTGGTGGTCGTGGCGGTGTTGTTGGTCGCCGAATACGTTACCCCGCGTACTGAGCAGTATGCCGAGGCATGGCGTTTGGAAAAAATTCAGGGCGAAGGGGCGATGCTCACCAGCCGCAGCGGTTGGCAGTTTGAGGGGGATAGCGTTTACCGCTTTGGGGCGATTCGTGCTGATAATACGGTGCTTGATTTAACCCGCTATCGTTTTGATGATCGGCGTTTAGTCGAAGCGACCTATGCCCAGCGCGCACTTTGGGAGGGTGGTTCATGGCAATTGGAAAATGTCACCACCACGCGGATTTTCGACGATCACACCGACTCTGAGCAGCTAGAGAGTTTAGGCTGGGATACCTCGTTTACGCCGACGCAGCTTGAGCGGCTACTGCGCGATATTGAGAGCCAGGCACCCAGCGAACTTTGGTACTACGCAAAATTTCTTGAAGAGCAGGGCCTTCAGAATGATCAAGCACTGCTTTATTTCTGGCAGAAGGTGTTGCTGCCACTGACCATGGGCTCGCTGGTATTAATTGCAGCCTCGTTTGTATTTGGCCCCTTGCGCACGGTAGCAGCGGGCACACGAGTGTTTTATGGCGTGATTACGGGGCTGAGCTTTAAGTACGTACAAGATCTGCTGGCACCCGCCTCGACAATTTTTGGCTTTTCGCCTGTCTGGGCAGTGTTGGTGCCCACCCTTTTGTGCGCAGGGGTCGGGATCTACTTTCTACGCCGGAACGGCTAGCCAGCAAGCGCTTCTTGGTGATCAAGAAAGCTATTACCTAAAAATCATTACCTAACAGCCAGCCAAGAGTTAACAGAGAGTTAAAAGAAAGTTATGGGAATACGACGCTTTGCTCAATTAGATAGCGTATGGCCTGCAGGCTTGGGTCGTCGCTTGGGCGCTATGCTGTATGACGGATTTTTGGTCACCGCTATTTGGATTGCCGTGACGATCTTGCATGTGGCTTTTTTTCGTTTTGTGCTCGATCAGCAGGCAGAGGAGATTGGCACCACCGCGTTTGATATCTGGAGCCTTAGAGTCATGCTTCTGTTTTTTGTCAGCCTGTTTTTTATCTTCTCCTGGACTCGTGGCGGAATGACGCTGGGAATGCAGGCATGGCGGCTGCGCGTGCAAACGGTAGATGGCTATTCGATTAGTGTGAAGCAAGGCCTGATCCGCTGCGCGGTAGCATGGCTTTCATTACTGGCGTTTGGCTTGGGCTATTGGTGGGTAATTTTCGATTCTGAACGGCGAAGCTGGCCAGATATCGTCTCTAAAACACGTACGGTAGTACTGCCGAGTAAATAATTTTTTAAATGGCATTTGCAAAAAAACATGCGATGCCAAGACGTTAAGGCATTATTCATGTTGGTTAAGACGAATGTATGTCAAAAAGTATCCATTTTCACTTGATAAGATGTATGCGAATCATTTACATTCATCTCATGATTTCCATGAGGTGCAGCCATGTACGTTTGCGTGTGCAAGGGAGTAACCGACCATCAGATTCGCCAGCACGTTAGCGACGGAGCGCGCAGCTGGCGAGAAGTACGCGAGGCAACCGGCTGCGCAACGCAGTGTGGTAAATGCGCGTGCTACGCCAAAGCTATTACCCGTGATGCCTTGTGTGAGGCGCGCCAAGAGGCCGACATGGGACTCGCTTACGCAGTGTGACGCGAATCACTATTGTTAGGGTTATCGTTAGCAAATATATGATTTACTTGAACTTTTAAATACCTTATCTATACTCTCAGGAAAGCTGAGAGTATAGCTATGTACGTCTATACTTCACTAAAACCGTAACTGCTTGATCGCATTATCTAAACTAGATTAAACATTAGCATTACAGTAGAAAAGGTGACGTTATGAAAGGTGATACAAAAGTTCTTGAGCATCTCAATAAAGCGCTCGGCAACGAATTGGTTGCGATCAATCAGTACTTTTTACATGCCAAAATGTACAAAGATTGGGGCTTAAAAGCGCTGGCCAAATGGGAATACGATGAATCCATCGAAGAGATGCAGCACGCTGACAAGATCATCGAGCGCATTCTGTTCTTGGAAGGTATCCCCAATCTGCAAGACTTGGGTAAGCTGCACATTGGTGAAAACGTTAAAGAGATGCTCGAAAGCGATCTGAAAATTGAGCACGATGGCCGTAACGATTACATCGAAGCCATCACCTACTGCGAAAGCGTTAAAGATTATGTTACCCGCGATATGCTGCGCGATCTGCTTGCTGACGAAGAGGGTCATATCGACCACATCGAAACTGAGCTTAAATTGATCGAACAAGTGGGTATTCAGAATTATCTGCAGCGTCAAATGCAGATGGCTGGTGAAGAGTAAGCGCCTATTGATGCGCGTTCGCTGACTATTAGCGGATCATTAAATACCCCCGAAGACACTTCGGGGGTATTTTTTTGAGCGGCTTTTGCCGCATTTTCACTTATCGGGGCTGTGTGGAAGAGCTCACCATGCTGGAAAGCGATACTGCCAGTACCGATAGCAAAATTAGCGCTAAGGCAGGTATCAGCACTGCCCAGGGTGCCCGCTCGATATAGGGCATGCCTTCAGCGAGTATCAGCCCCCACTCCGGCGAAGGCGGGCGTGGTCCAAGGCCAAGAAAGCCTAGCGCTGCCAAGGCAAGCGCGACGCCAGGTAAGCGCAGCATGGCATGGCGAAACACCGGGCCAAACACGGCCGGCAGAATATAGCGGCTCATCAACCGAAAATGACCCACTCCCAGCATCGGTGTAATGCGCACATGGGGCTGGGCTTTGACTTCCGCCACCAGCGCTGCCGTGTGCGCAGCAAGTGGTGCCCAGGCAACGGCAGTCACCGCAATGATCGCGCCGCTGGCGCTTGGCCCCATTAGGCCCGCGACAATCAGCCCTGCAATAGTCGGCGGTGTTGCCTTGGTGATTTCAATAGGGCCAGTGGCTAGCCTGGGTGCCAGGCCAATCAGCAATCCTAATAGCAGCGAAAAGAGTACCACTACCGAAGCCATGCCCATGGTGGACAGCGCGCCGTGTGCTACCCGCGCCAAAATATCGCGCCCTGTACCGTCAGCACCCAGTGGCAACGCCAAACTCGGCGGCTCCAAACGCATAAAAGCGGAGTTAAATGGATCGCGCGTTATCCCCGCCACGATCAGTATAAACAGCAGCACAGCAGCGATAATGGGTACAATCCACGCACGGCGCTGAACATTCTGCTCGTGATGCGCTACCGGCAGAACGCCAAGCCTGAAGGCACGGCCTAGCAGCAATGCGCGGGCAATGTTGGCCAAGCTTCCAAGCGCAATGGCAATAAGCAGCAGAATAAGAATACCGGTTTGCAGGGCAGGCATATCCTGGGCGGATGCCGCACCCAGGGTTGCTCGGCCAAGACCAGGGATTGAAAATACCTGCTCCACGGCTATCGCACCGCCGGTCAGGGCTACCATCACCATGCCCACTTGAGGCATTAGGCTGGGTAGCGTACGGCGCAGTACTGCCAGGGTAATCCGGCTGCGGGAAAAGCCAGCCACGTTCCAGGTAGCGACCCAGCGTTCAGTAAAAGTGGCAGCAAGGCCATCGCTAAACAAACGCCCTAACAGGCCGCCCGCTGGAAGCCCCAGCGCAAAAGCAGGCAGTACCACATAGCTGAAACCCCGCCAGCCGTAAGGTGGCAGCCAGTTCAGCCAAGCGGCAAATACTACCAGCAGTATCGAAGCAAGTAAGAATTCGGGAAGTGCTATCAGCGCGGCGCCCATTGCCCCGGATGAGCGGCTGACTTGGCCATTTAAGCCACGGCGAACGACCGGCACACAGATCAGCGTGGTGGTAATCACCGCCACCAGCATGCCGAAACTCATGAGTGTCAGCGAGACCTGGGCACTTCTTAGCATGCCCGGCAGCACGGGCGCGCCGGAAATCCAGGAGTTTCCCGCATCGCCCTGGAGCAGCCCCATCAGCCAGCTTTGCAGCTTCTCAAAAGGACCAAGATCCAGGCCAAGCTGGGCTCTGATAGCAGCCAGCACCTCGGGGGTAGCTTCCTGTTCAGCAGAGCGCGCCCGCAAAATGCTCAGAGCGGGATCCCGGCCAGATAACCATGGCAGCAGCCCGACCAGCACGATCACACTGGCTAACGTTACCAGGCGTGAGAGCAGGGGAATAAAAGGCTCTATGCGCAAACTGCGCCAAAGTCGCAGCGGTGTTGCGTTTGTCATGCGTAGTGTACCTTTAAGACTCACTATCTTCGTCGATAGCGGTTTTTTCAGTAATCAACACGCGCTCGCGTGGGTCACGCTCGGCGTTGGAAACCCGCGCTGATTCGCCTTGAATGACCCGCTCATGGAGCATGGGAATCGCCGCATCGGTGCGTAAAATGGCCGCTTCAGCATCGATAATTGCCTGGCGGCGCGCATCACCGGTGGGTTGAATAGCGGCGTTGGCCAGCGCTTCATCAACGGCAGGATCACATAGCTGAGCGATATTGAAGGAGCCCGCGCAGGCGAAGTCGCTAAACATGTAGGCCACCGGGTCTCCGGAGTCGAGGACGGTGGCGCGCGAAAGAATAAAGGCATCAAACTGGCCCGCTAACGCGTCCGCCTCAATATGCGCGTACTCACGTACTTCCTGGTTAACGGTGAAGCCCGCACGGGTGAGCTGCTGCTCAAGCAGCACGGCGACTTCGGGAAGCTCAGCGCGATCAGTAAAGGTCGCTAGGGTAATCTCCGTACCGTTTGGTTCAGTAGGCTCGGTGCGATCTTCAAGCGGCGTGCGGTAGTCGCTCGCCCAGGCCAGCGCTGGGCCAAGTAGCCCTTCAGCAATATCCGCGCGGCCTTCGTAAACGGTATTGACGATAGTGGCGCGATCAACCGCCTCACGAGCCGCAGCGCGCAGGCCGGGGTCGGTCATGGGGCCTGATTCGGTATTCAGGTACAGCGTATTGGTGCGGGGCATGGGCACTTCATGGACTAACTCAGGATCGAGTAGGGCGACTTGAGAGACCGGAATGGCCTCTACCACATCGGCTGCGCCGGTTCTCAAGGCTGCTGCCCGGGCGGTACCATCGGGCACGTAGTCAGCATCAATGCCTGCAATGGCGGCGGGTTCACCCCAGTAGTCATCAAAGCGGTCAAGCTTGGCGCTGGTGGTGCCGTTGATCTCTTTCAGCACAAAGGGGCCGGTACCTGCTTCGATAGGATTAATGCGGCCATCGTCGCCGTAGGCGCTGGCAGCGAGAATCGCTAATTGCGGGCTTGATAGGCGGTTGGGGATCAGCGGGTCAGGTCTTTCCGTGTGTACCAGCACCGCGTTATCGCCATCGGCTTCGATGGTCATGTTCACACCGTCTAGAATCCTAGGCTTGGGGGCCGCCTGGGTAGCCGCTGTGAGGGCGTTCACCACGTCTTGGGCAGTTAGCTCGCTGCCATCATGAAACGTCACGCCGTCGCGGATCACAAAGCGCCAGGTATTGGCGTCCAGCTGTTCCCACTCGGTGGCTAGAAAGGGCTGAGGATCGCTGTTGGCATCCAGGCGAATCAGCGTTTCCGCCATGCTCCAGCGGGACAGTTTAAAGGCATCGTCGGAAAGCGGTGTTAATCCGGAGCGCGGTGGCTGCAGCATTGCCACGCTAATACGTTCACCTGATTCGGTGGAGGTGGTGTCGCGCTGTTGATCAAAACAACCGGCAAGCAGTAGCGGCGCGGCAAGAGCAACGGGTAGCGAAAGGCGAAGCGGGCGGCGAAACATCGTAACGACTCCTCAGTATAAAAGTTAATGAGTAAAAAGGATAAGCAACGCCTCAACCGTGGGGATAGCCAACGGATAAGCGCTGCATTGCGAATAGATCAAGAAAGTCACGGCGGGTTAATCGCGAAGAGTTTATAAAAGCGCTTCAACCTCCGCTGCATTGCAGCTGGGAAGAGCGCATGTGGGCAATTGTGTGACCGCGTTAATTAGCGCAAGCGTTACTGGGTGGCGGGGGTTGCGCCATAGCGATGCCGTTGGGCGGTCTTCCACAATATTGCCGTCATCCATCACTAAGGTGCGTTGGCAAAGTTTGGCGACCACCGATAAATCGTGGGACACCATGAGCAGGCCTGTACCGCTTTCATCACAAAGCCGCTTGAGTACGCTGATGACCTGGGCACGCACCGGTAGATCAAGACCGCTAAGCGGTTCATCAGCCAATAAAAAGCGCGGACGGGTGGCAATGGCGCGGGCAATAGCCACCCGCTGGGCTTGCCCTCCGGAAAGCTCATGGGGGTGGCGATCCAAAAACTGCGCATCCAATCCAACCTGCTCCAATACTTCCCGGGCGCGCTCGTCAGAGTTGCAGTCGACGCGTAGCCGAATCAGCGGCTCGACAACCAGGGCGCGAACGCTCATACGAGGGTCAAGGGAAGAGGCAGGATCCTGAGGAATATACTGAACCAGCCGGCGAAACCACCTAAGTTGGGCCGTAGAGGCGGGACTCACTTCCCTTTGTTGGCAGGTGATTGATCCAGTGTCAGGGGCTTCAATGGCTAATAGTGAGCGCAGCAGCGTGGTTTTACCCGAGCCGGATAAACCCACGAGCCCCACTCGCTCGCCGGGATAAAGCGTTAGGTCTATATTGTTCATGACTAGCTTACGCTCACCCGCTCGCCAAAATACTTCACGGGGTAGGGAGACGCTCTTGTTCAACCCGCGTGCCGAAAGAAACGCTTCTCTAGCATCGGACAGTACTGGGCTTGGCATCTAGGCGCTCTTGCGATAGTCGATGGATGTAAGAGAGACAGAAGCATTTAGCTCAGCGGGCTGCACGCTATGGGCGGCGGCGACCAGCTCCTGGGTAAAGGGGTGCTGAGGGGAGGTAATCAGCGTATCTAAGTCGCCGCTTTCGATCATTGTGCCGCGCTCAATAATTACCGCTCGCTTGCAGAGCTGAGAGGCTGCGTGAAGATCGTGGGTAATAAACAGCATGGCGGTGCCGGAGCTGCCGGTATGTTCGCGCAACGCACCCAGTACCTGGGCTTGGGTGACAATATCCAGCGCAGTGGTCGGTTCATCGGCAACCATTAAAGATGTTTTGCATGCCATGGCCAGGGCAATACAGACCCGCTGGCGCTGGCCGCCGGAAAGCTCAGCGGGGGTGCGTTTTATTAAGCGCTGAGGGTCTGGCAGGCCCATTACGCCGAGCAGAGTGACGGCCGCTTGGAGCGCCGCCTTGCGCGACAGGCCATGGTGACGCGAAAAAGGTTCGCGCAGTTGAGAGCCAATGGACACCAGAGGGTTAAGCGCCGAGAGTGAATCCTGAAACACCATCGAGACGCGGGTATCCGCACGCCGTCGCGCGGCGGGTATCGCAATGGCTTCTTGGCCTTGAATGCGAATGCTGCCGGATACCTGGGCATTCGGTGGTAAAAGCCCCAACACTGCTTTTGCCGTAAATGATTTGCCCGAGCCGGATGCACCTAACAGGCAGACCCGCTCGCCGGGCATGACATCGAAAGAGAGCCCATCGACGACCTGCTGACGGCCAATTTGAATACCAAGATCACGCACGGATAACACGGGGCCGCTGCACATTGACACTATCTCTTGCTGAGCTACTCAATTGCTATTAATAGTTATGATATAACGTTTGAGTGAAGTGCAGCAATATTAGTTTCGCCGCAAAGAGGCAAGTGAAGGCGTTGGGTGGGCAAACAACAGGTATAAAAAAGCGCTGAACAGATCAGCGCTTCATTGTTACTAGGCGACGTCAGGTCGCCTGGTCAGGGCTCTTTATTTTGAGACGGTGGCGAAACTTTCGTCACCTGTAACAAAATTTTCTGCAGGCTCGTCAACCGTGAAGGTAGTGCGACTCAAGCGGCGAACACGCTTCATAAACAACGCGATACACACGAGCGTTCCCAGCGCAGCCACCACATAGCTTAAGTGCATCGGCAGGCCAAAACCAATCGGTGCGTAGGCTAAGTAGGTGAACGTTGCCATGGTCATGAAGGTAGCCGGGATCGACGTGATCCAGTGGGGCTTGCGCGACAGCACCAAGTACATGGTACCTACCCACAACGCAATAACGGCAGTGGTTTGGTTGGCCCAGGAGAAGTAGCGCCACAGCAGCGTGAAGTCCATGTGGGTGAGCGCATAGGAGACCACAAACAGAGGCAGGGCGACCATAATGCGCTTAACGATCGGTTTTTGGTCGACTTTCATATAGTCGGCAATAATCATCCGAGCACTGCGAAAAGCGGTATCGCCCGAGGTGATCGGCAGCACAATAACGCCCAGGATTGCCAGCGTGCCACCCACCGCGCCCAACATGGTGATGGAGACTTCGCTTACCACGGCAGCAGGGCCACCGGCTGCCAGTACGGCAGAAAGCGACTGGTCGCCATAGAACAGGCTCATGGCGGCAGCCGCCCAGATCATGGCAATAATGCCTTCGGTAATCATCATGCCGTAGAAAATTTTGCGCCCATTGGTTTCGTTTTGGGTGGTGCGCGAAATGATCGGCGTTTGGGTGGCATGAAAGCCAGAAAGCGCGCCGCAGGAGATGGTTAAAAACAGCAGCGGGAAGATGGGGGCGTTGTCCGGGTGCATGTTCTCAAATGAGAGTTCAGGAATCGGCGCGCCGGTCACGATCATACCAATACCAATACCCGCCGCGCTAAACAGCAGCAGCGCACCGAAGTAGGGGTAAATACGGCCAATGACTTTATCAATCGGCAGCAGCGTGGCGATCAGGTAGTAAATAAAGATGGCGACAATAATCAGCGTTACAGACAGAGCCGTCATGTTGGATAGCAACGCCGCAGGTGACGTTACGAACACGGTGCCTACCAACAGCAGTAGCAGAATGGCAAAGCCGTTGACCACATGCTTCATCGCTTGGCCTAAAAACTTGCCCGCCAACTGAGGTAAGTGAGCGCCGTGGTTGCGAATCGAGATCATACCGGTCAGGTAATCATGCACGGCACCGGCGAAAATACAGCCGATAACGATCCATACAAAAGCGACAGGACCATACAACGCGCCGAGAATAGGGCCAAAAATGGGGCCCACACCAGCAATGTTGAGTAACTGAATAAGCGAGTTGCGCGTGGTGTTCATCGGTACATAGTCGATGTTGTCACGCATAGTGAACGCTGGCGTGCGCCGTTTTCGGTCGGTAACGAACACGCGCTCAACGAACTTCCCATAGGTAAAGTAGCCCGCGATCAGTAGCAGGATCGATGCAATAAAGGTAATCATCTAAGGTACCTAGAGCAGTGAGGAAGAGTAGCCAGTAGTGGCGACGAGCATACAAGCGTGCTTGTGGCACACAAGTAGGTACTTTTTAAGCCGCCATGAATGTACAGATATGGGATTGGTAGCACAGCTAGACTTTAGTTGGTGGTGCCATCGTTAACTTAATAAATCGCTCGCACCAATATCAATAAAAACGCTCTGGGCTATATCAATAAAACACTCGGGGCCATGCAAAACGGGCAGCCCATGAGGCTGCCCGTTTTGAGGTTTAGCTAAGTAAAGGGAGCATTAAGACTCGACAACACCGCAAGCCATGCGTGCACCGCCACCGCCAAGGTGCGGCTCATCATCGTAGGTATCGCCGCCTTCATGAATCATCAAGCTGCGGCCTGGCATATCTTCCATGCTTAGGCGTGGTGCCAAGACGGGCAGGTTGGCTTCACCATCTTCATTAACTGTCAGCACCGGTAGATCGCCTAGGTGCCCGTCACCGTAGGGGCCTTGGTGGGTGCCGGTTTCTTCTGGGTCATAGTGACCACCTGCGGCCTGAGCGGCTGTCATTTCACCATCTTCGTTTTCGGCGGGATCACAGCTGGCATTCTCATGGACATGAAAGCCATAAACGCCGGGTTCAAGATCCGTCAACGAAGGGGTCAGCAATAAGCCGTGTTCCGTATGCTCAAGGGAGACGGTGCCAATCGACTCTTCAATCCCTTCAGCGCTGACTTTATGCATTTCCACATCAAGCGTTTCATTGGCTTGTGCTGCGGCACTGACAAGCAGCAGCGAAGCGGCAATACCGGTAAGTGACATTGAATAGCGCATGTGATGTTCTCCCGAGTCCATGGAAATAGTGTATAGCGTTGCCCATTTAAGGTAGCTGTCTAAGGGGAACTTCGCCAACCTATCACTCAACAGCAGCTGACATATTGTGTAAATTCAATAGTGTAGCAGTCAGTGCTTGGGTGCGCGGCACCAGCGTATCGAGCAAGCAGTACTCTTCATCAGTGTGCATTTTTGCGCCGACCGGGCCAAGGCCGCACAGCGTGGGAACGCCCAGGCTGGCCGTCCAGCCCGCATCGGAACAGCCGCCGGTAAATTCGCCATCAACAGCAAACCCGATCGCTTTGGCCTGGGACTGGTACAGCTCAAACAGCGCGCTGCTCATACGCTCTTCAAGGGGGTAGAACTCCGATGTTTGCTCAATGGTTGCTAGCGTGCCGGGAGTGTCGGAGTCAGCAATAATGGTTTGAATCGCCTGATAAAGCTGGTCACGCTGCGCCGTGGTGACAAAACGGATATCAAGCTGTGCGGACGCTGAAGGCGCAACGGTGTTGCGAGATACCCCGCCGGTGATAGTACCCACATTGGTGGTAATGCCTGCCTCGTAATCGGTCAAAGCGTGCAGTTTGATGATTTTTTGGGCCAGTGCTTCTATGGCGCTGGCGCCATCGGCATGGCTAACGCCAGAGTGGGCGGCTTTGCCGGTGACGTTGATCAAAAAACCTGCACCCCCTTTACGGCCCGTCACCACATTGCCACTTACCCGCCCAGGCTCGACGTTTAATACGCCGCAAGTCCCCTCAGCGGCAGCTTCAATAAATGCCCGCCCATCTGGCGAGCCTATCTCCTCATCGGCGGTAAACAGCGCGCGGACGGGCAGCGGGCAGTTGGGCAGTCGGCTTAGCGCGCGCAGCACAAAGCAGTTCATCACCAGACCACTTTTCATATCGGCCACGCCAGGGCCAAAGCCAAGGTTCTCTTTTTGGCTATAGCCTCGGCCTGCCACGGTACCGGTCGGAAAAACCGTATCCCGGTGGCCCATGAGTAGCGCATGGCCTTGGCCAGCTCCCCCCAATTGTGCCTCCAATATATCGCCTGAATCGGGGCGCTGGTGGCGTATCACCGTGATGCCATCCTGCTCAAGCCATTGGGTGATCAGGTCGGCAACCGCATCGTTACCGGCTTTGTCATAGCTGTTGGAATCGATATTGACCAGGGCCTCCAGGCAGTCAATCATCGCCTGCTGTTGTCCCTCTAGCCAACCACACGCTTGCTGTATTAGTGGCTCTTGCATGACGCTCGCTCCTTATGAATCTCTGCACCTTGGGCGCTCAAATCCCAGAATAACCCCGCCATTAATATAAGCGCTTCTGAGGCAATGCTACCCAGCAGGTGTTCGTCGGGGGCGTGTTGCGAACAGGAGGGGTAGGAGTGGGGAACCCATAGTGTGGGTAAGCCAAGCGTCTCGGCAAATACATCGTTGGGTAATGAACCGCCTAGGTTAGGTAACAGCGTGGGCGTTTTATGGGTCGATAGCTGCATCGAGGTTAACGCCCAGCTCACCCAGGGGTCTTCAGGGTCAAGGCGTGTGGCAGCCATTTGTGACATGCGCGCCGCGCTGACCTCGATATCGCGGTAGCCGTGTTGATCCAGATGATGGCGTAAATGGACTAAAAAGTTATCCTGGTCACTGCCCACCACATAACGCAGCTGGCAGTGGGCGTAAGCGTGGGGTGGGATCGCATTGGCCGGGGCGTCAGGGTTGCCTGCTTTCATGGCGAGCACTTCTAGTGTATTCCAGCCAAACAGGCGCTCAGCGGGGGATAACCCCGGCTCCCCCCATTCGGTATCGATGGCCGGGGCATTTTCACCCACTCCCACCTCAAGTAAGGCAAGCGCTTGGCGTACGGCATCAGGTATCGGCGCTGGGCGTAACCCTTCAATCTGGATCACCCCATTGGCATCTACCAGCGTGGCAATCGCATTGGTTAACCGCACCGCAGGGTTTTTGAGCACGCCGCCCCAGTTACCCGAATGGTGTGCACCTTCACGGGCCTGTAGTTTAAGGTCAAAATTGAATGAGCCCCGTGAGCCTAAAAACAGAGTGGGGGAGTCAGCGTTCAAACGCGGGCCATCCGAACCGATAAACACATCGGCCGCCAACCGCTCGCGATAGCGGTGGCATACCTCTTTTAGTCCCGGTGAACCGGTCTCTTCGCCCATCTCCAGCACCAGCTTCACGTTATAGCCCAGCTGCCCGTTGCAGGCTTTTAACACACAGCTCAGTGCGGCTAGATTAATAGTGTGCTGGCCTTTGTTATCAGCGGTGCCACGGCCATACCAGCGATCCCCCCGCTGGGTGATTTGCCAAGGTGACAGCCCGTCGGCCCACTGGTCATCATACCCACGTATTACATCGCCATGGCCATAGGTTAATACGCTGAAGGCGGCCTCTGGCTCAATTCTTTCCGCGATAAGAAAGGGCCCAAAACCTTCCACCGGGTTATCGACAATTTCCCATGTAAAACCGAGCTGCTCAATGTCTGGAATAATCTGTTCAGTCAGGTAGCCGTGCAGTTCCTCCAGCCGATTGGGTTCCTGGCTTTCACTGCGGATGGCAATGCGCGGGGCAAGCTGAGCATAAAACTCGCCACTGTCAAAATAGGCTTTGGCATTGTCTAAGGCGTGTTGGCGCGACATAAATACTCCTTTTAAAGTGAGGCGTTAATTAATATTTATTAGGCAAAATGGCAGGCGACACGCGCCTGATTGCCCTGACTAGCAGCAGAACCAGAAGCTTGAGGAATGGCGCTTAGTTTTGGCTCCTGCTGTGAGCATGTTGGCTGGGCAACAGGGCACCGAGGGTGAAAGGCACAGCCTGAAGGAGGCTGTGTAGGGTCGGGCTGCCCCGCCCCAAGGCCGATATCAGGCACGCCCAAGCCTGGCTCTGGCGTCAGCGCGGAGGCCAACAGCGCTTGGGTGTATGGGTGTCTCGGCGCGGTGAAAATTTGTTCGCGTGTGCCCTCTTCGACAATTTGCCCCAGGTACATCACCGCCAGCCGATCCGCCAAATGTTCCACTACGGCGAGGTCGTGACTAATAAACAGGTAGGTAAGGCCAAATTCATCTTTAAGGTCAAGCAGGAGATTGAGAATCTGGGCCTGAACCGACACATCCAGTGCGGAGGTAGGCTCGTCACAAATCACCAGGTCCGGGCGCATAATCAGTGCCCGGGCAATCGCTACCCGTTGGCGTTGACCACCAGACATTTGCCCAGGGTATTGCTGGGCAGCGCGCTTGGGCAGCCCGACCATATCGAGCATCTCCTCGACCTTTACAGCCTGCTCCTTGGGGGTGCCAATAGCATGAATACGCAGCGGCAGACCCACGATCTGGGCAATTCGCTGACGGGGGTTAAGTGACGAGTAAGGATCTTGGAAAATCGGCTGTATATGGCGGGCCAGTGCCTTTTGGTTAGCATTAATAATCGCTTTGCCATTGATCAGCACATCGCCCGCGCTAGGGGGCGTCAATCCCAGCAGTATTTTGGCCAGGGTGCTTTTGCCGCAGCCTGATTCACCCACCAGCCCCATCACCTGGCCGCGGGGAACGCGCAGCGATACGTTGTTGACCGCCTTTAAGGTGCGGCTCTTATGCAGCATGCTACCGCCCAGTTTGAATGTTTTGGACAGCGCGCAGAGTTCCAGAGCATAAGGGTCACGCGGGGTTGCGGCACTGCTCATAGCGTTACCTCCTGAGCGTGTATCGTTGCCGGGTTGGCTAGCAGATGGGCAAAGTGGCAGCGCGATAAATGCCCGCCTGCGACGGTTTGTAGGGGGGGGGTGGTATGGCAAAGCTGATCCGCTTGATCGCAGCGATTACAGAAGGCGCAGCCCTCGACTTTATCTATCAGGCTGGGTACCACCCCTGGAATCGCTTGCAAGCGGCTGCCCGGCAGCGTTTTGCCGGGTGTCGGTATGCAGCGCAGTAATCCTTGGGTATAGGGGTGGCTGGGTGCGTGAAAAAGCGCCTGGGCAGAGGCAGTTTCAATCACCTCACCGGCATACATCACGGCAACCCGGTCGGCAATGCGGGCAACGACGCCCAGGTCGTGGGTAATGAAGATAACTGCGGTACCAAACTCCTGCTGTAAGTCCCGCAGCAGGTGCAGAATTTGCGCCTGAATCGTCACATCCAGGGCCGTGGTGGGCTCATCGGCAATGATCAAATCGGGTTCACACATTAGCGCCATGGCGATCATCACCCGCTGGCGCAATCCGCCTGAGAGCTGGTGAGGATACTGGCGCATGCGCTCTTCGGCGGCGCTGATACCCACCCGTTTAAGTAAGTAGAGCGCACGGTCGTGGGCCGCTTTACGCGATACCCGCTGATGACGGCGTAAGGCTTCGCAGAGTTGATTGCCTAGTGTGTAGGCGGGGTTGAGGGCAGTCATCGGCTCTTGGAAAATCATCGCCATGCGTGAGCCGCGCAGGTTGCTGCGCTCGCGCTCAGATACCGTAAGCAGATCAACACCGTCAAAGTTAAGGCAGTCGGCGTTGATTTGCGCTTTGCGCGGCAGCAGGCCCATTAATGCCAACGAGGTCATGGATTTGCCACACCCCGACTCGCCTACCAGGCAGAGCATTTCACCTCGTTCAACGTGAAAGTCGATGCCTCGCACGGCGTGAAGCGTGCCTTTGGCTACCGGTAAATCAACGCGTAGCTGTTTTACGCTGAGTAGCGGTGAGGCTGGCGCTGTTGAACGCTCAGCTGAGGATAGATTACTCATTGCGGCCTCCTGGTGCGCTGAGGTCGCGCAGCCCATCACCTAGCAGGTTAATCGCCAGCACCAATACAAACAGGGCACTGCCGGGAATCGTAATTACCCAGGGCTGAAAAAACATATAGGCTTTGCCTTCAGCGATCATCAGCCCCCAGGAGGGCAGCGGCGGCTGCACGCCCATCCCCAGAAACGACAGCGTTGCTTCCAGTAAAATGGCGTTGGCGACTTCAAGGGTCGCGACCACAATTAGCGCGCCTGCAATGTTGGGCAGCACTTCGCGTAGCAGAATGTAGGGCAGCGGGCAGCCGAGCGCGCGAGCGGCTTGCACATACTCCGCATCGCGCAACTGCAGCGTGGCCGAGCGGGCAACCACTGCAAAGCGGTCCCATAGCAGCAGTCCCAGCAGCAGGGTAACGGTGAGCATCGAACCACCGATCAACGAGGCCATCGCCAGTGCCACTAACACCACTGGCATGGCCAAACGAGTTGTGAGCAGATAACTCACCACCGCATCAACACGCCCGCCAAAGTAGCCCGCCAAGACTCCCAGAGTGGTACCAATCAGGCCGGAAATCAGCGCGACCACGATGCCGATAAAGAGTGAAATGCGGGTGCCATAGATCAGGCGGCTAAGGTAGTCGCGACCAAGGCGGTCGGTGCCTAAGGGGTGTGTCCAGCTTCCGGTTTCGTGCCAAAAAGGCGGCACCATGCGATTCGCGGTGTTCTGTAAATAGGGATCATGGGGGGCTAGCCAAGGCGCCAGCAGCGCAATAATCCCTAGCGACGTAATGATCATTAAGCCGAGGGCTAAGCTGCGATTATTAAGCGTGCTGCGAAACAGGCGCGACTGCCAATTAGTAACCAAGTGCTGCTCTGCGGCCACCTGTGGGGAAAGGATATTTGCCATGGTGTTCTCCGTTAACGCGCGCGCAGGCGTGGGTCGAGGATTGCGTTGAGAATGTCGGCCAGCAGCGTCAACACGATATAAAACAGCGCAATGATCAAAACGATGGCTTGCACCACGGGGTAGTCATTGCGGGAAATAGCATTCCAGGCCAGTTGGCCCAGCCCGCGAAGTGAAAAGACGGTCTCGATAACCACCGAGCCGCCGAGCATAAAGCCCAGCTCTACGGCGGCCAGTGCCACTACCGGAATCACCGCATTGCGTAGTGCGTGTTTGAAAATGACCGTACCGGTACGCAGCCCTTTGGCTCGGGCGGTGCGGATGTAATCCGCCTCTAACACTTCCAGCATGCCGCTACGGGTGAGGCGCATCATGGCGGGGGTGGCGTAGTAGCCCAGTGCAATAGCGGGCAGTACAAAGCCTTGCCAGCTATCGCTCCCTGCGGCAGGAAACCACTGCAGTTTGACGGCAAACACGATAATCAGCGTTAGGCCAAACCAGAAATTCGGCATTGCCTGACCGGTGACTGCAATGGCCATCGCCACTCGGTCTATCCAGCTACCCCGCTTGAGGGCGGCCACTACGCCAAGTGGAATAGACACGAAAAGGGCAATCGCCAGCGACATTACGCCCAGGGTCATGGTCACGGGCAGGCGCTCAACCACTAGATCCATGACATCGCTCTGGTAGTAGTAAGAGCGTCCAAAATCTAGCTGTACGGCCCCCCAAAGCCAACTGGTAAATTGCTGAATCACGGGACGGTCCAGGCCATAGTCAACGCGGATTTGCTCAACCTGTTCCGCGGTGGCCTCGGGGCCGCCGATGGAGAGTGCCAAGTCACCCGAAAGCTGCAGCAGACTAAAGCAGAGAACCGAAATCGTTAGGGCGACGCTAAGCGCTATTAGCGTGCGCTTGAAAACAAATGCCCACATAAAGCATCACTCCCACACTGTGATAAGCGAGCCGTGGCGAGCGCCACGGCTGCCGTTGAGTCGAACAGAACGCGTTACTTCCAGCTCGCCTCGTAGAAGCGGGGGAGCTCATCAGGGTAAGCGGTAAAGTCCAGATCAGCGGTGTGGGCGTAGTAGGTGGAGTAGGAGAACAGCGGTGCCCAATAAGCCTGCTCAGAGATACGTGCCAGCACTTGCTGGTAGTAGTCGAGGCGCACATCAGGATCTACCGAGGTATCGGCGATTTGCAGCCACTCTTGCACTTGGCTGTCTTGCCATAGGTCGTCAATGCCGCCCGAAAAATAGACGCTGACGAAGGCCGAGACATCGTTAATAGAGAAAGAGCCCCAGGCCTTGAAGGACATATCGGTTTGACCGTTACGCTGAAGCTCAAGTAGCGCGGGAGAGGTCATAAAACGCAGGTTGGCATTAATGCCCACCGCACGCAGATCGCCAATCATCGCTTCGGCGTAATCGCGTTCCCGGTAAGCGTGAAGGTCGATATCAAAGCCATCGGCATAACCCGCTTCGGCGAGCAGTTCACGGGCTTTTTCAGGGTCGTACTCATACTCAATGACGCTCTGGGTTTCGCAGCCAAACTGAGTGGGAAAGCAGGGGGCGTAAAGGGCCTGGCTGCCGCCACGCACTAGGTCATTGGCGAGGCCGTCCCGGTTCATGGCGTGGTTAATGGCTTGGCGCACGCGGATATCATGTAACGGCGAATCTTCTCGGCTCGCTGAGTCTAGTCCGATATAACCGACACGCATGGTTTCACCGCCGAGCACGCTGAGCTGGGGCATGCCACCCAGCGATTCCGCCTGGTCGGCAGGCACCCGCCAGATCCAGTCCACTTGCCCGGACATTAATTGCGCCATGCGCGAGTCTTCATCGGCAATCGCCTTGAATTCGATATTGCCAATCTCCGGCTGGCCAATCGGGCTATCGGCAAAATAGTCATCAAAACGCGTTAGGCTGACGCCATCCCCAGGGCGGACGTTGGTAATTCGGTAAGGGCCGGTGCCCACTGGCTGACGGCTAAAGCCTTCGATGCCGACTTCTTGGAAATACTCATCGGGGTAAATCGGCATCGGGCCGGAAAGATACTCAAGGGCCGCTGGGAAAGGCTCCTTGAGATGAATGCGAACCTGGTAATCATCAAGCTTCTCAACGCTTTCAATCCAATCCACATTCTGGCGTGTTACCACCCGGGATTCGGGGGATACCGCGTAGTTGAAGGTGAACACTACATCGTCGGCGTCGAACGCCTCGCCGTTGTGAAAGGTAACGCCTTCACGAAGTACCAAATCTAAGGTCGAATCATCGGCCCACTCCCACTCGGTCGCCAAGCGCGGCTCATACTCATTGGTTTCAGGGTTACGATAGATCAGCGTGTCCCAGGCCAAATGGGCAAGAATTACCCCTTCACGCAAGTTGTTGTGGTAGGGGCTAACGTTTTCCGGTTCGCTGTCAGAGGCATAGACCAGCGTGTCGTTGGCCTTGCCCGCCATGGCCGATGTCGCGCAGCCGAGTAAGGTAATGGAAGTTGCCCAAGCGGAAACAGCCCGAGCGAGTTTGCGTTGTGGATGCATGTCATACCTCGTTATTTTTTACTAAGAAAGGTTATGAGCGTTTGGCGTACCAGCGGGGCTTTTATTTTGTTAGAGGAGTTGCCCCCTTGAGTTAAAACTAATCTATTGATTAGTCATGCCACCAGTGCAATGTTTAGAATTTATCATTGCCATTTCGGCAATGCTTATGACGAAAGGAGCCCTTATGAATCCACGCGTGCTACAAGAAACGGCGTTACGCTATTTTTTAGAAGTCGTGCGCTGCGGCTCCATCAGCGAAGCCTCGGGGAAGTTAAATGTGGCGCCTTCGGCGATCAGTCGTCAGATTGCCCGGCTGGAAAGCGAGTTGGACACACTGCTGTTTGAACGCCGTGCGCGGGGCATGGTGCCAAGTGCCGCGGGGGAGTTGTTGGCGGTGCATGCCCGCCATATGCAGCTTGAAGCCGACCGCATTGGCAGTGAAATCCTGGCGCTGCGTGGATTACAGCGTGGCAAGGTGCGCCTGGCCAGTTCAGAAGGGTTTGCCGTAGACTTTTTACCTGCCGCAATAGCAGCTTTTCGAAAGCGCTACAGCGGTATTCATTTTCACTTGATGGTGGGGCCGCCTGCTCAGGCGACCCGGCATGTCAGGGAGGGCGATGCGGACATCGGTATCACCTTCAGCCTAAAGCCCGAAGCAGATATTACCGTCTCCCTTAGACAACCTGCGCCGATTATGGCGCTGGTTTCACCGGACCATGAGCTAGCCACTAAAAAACACATATCGCTAGCGCAGTTGCAGCGCTATCCGTTGGCGCTACCCTCGCCAGAAACGACCCTGCGACAGCTGTTTGATATCTGCTGTAGCCGCCAAAACCTGGCGTTTGAGTCCATTTTTAGCAGTGACTACACCGAGGCATTGATTAACTTCGCCATGCTGGGAGGCGGGGTTGCGCTTGCCGGAGAGATCTCTGTTCGTTACCGCATTCATCAACAGCGTGTGGTCGCGATTCCAATTCGTGACCAGGGCATGGACTCACGCTTTATCGAAGTCCAAACCCTCGCCAAACGAACCTTGCCGAGTGCTACCCAGGCTTTCCTGGCGTTTATTAAAGAGCACATTCCGCCTGGGAAATTGCCGCATATACCAAACTCTCAAGAATTGACGGATGTTCATGCGCCTCCTGACTAACTGATAGGGAGAGATAGCGTATCGCGCAGATGACATCTCATTGCCAAGCCGCGACAATAGCGCCCTGTTGTTATAGTGAACGATATTTTTTGTCGCCAGCTTTTACCTGGGAGTGTTATGACGCCACTCAACATCCTCTATCAGGATGAGTATCTTGTTGCAGTGCATAAGCCATCAGGGCTGCTGGTGCATCGTTCGGCGTTAGCCCGTGGCGAAACGGAATTTCTGCTTCAGCGGCTGCGCGATCAGCTTGGCAAACGGGTCTATCCTGTTCACCGTTTGGATCGGCCTACCTCCGGTGTGATGGTGTTTGCGCTCTCCTCGTCAGTGGCAGGCCTGCTCAGCGAAGCCTTTAGCGAGCGCCAGGTAGAGAAGCGCTATTTAGCGGTGGTGCGCGGTAAAGCGCCGGAAAGCGAGCGCTTGGATTATCCGCTGCGAGAAGAGGACGGCACGCGACCCAAAGCCGAAATGCCAGCCATGCCCGCGATGACCGATATTCGTCGTCTGGATAGCGTGGAGCTGCCGGTGCAGGTTGACCGCTACCCGGTGGCGCGTTACTCGCTGGTAGAAGCGCGGCCGCTGACTGGGCGGCGACACCAGATTCGTCGCCACCTTTCGCGGCGGGGCTACCCGATTATTGGCGATGCCAAGCACGGTAAAAGTGTTCACAACCGCTTTTTCGCCGAACAGCTGGGGGCGCCGCGTTTACTGCTGGCGGCTACCTACTTGGCCTTCGACCATCCGCTGCTCGATAAGCGCGTACAATTAAGCTGTGCCCTGGACGACACCATGACCTCGCTGTTTAATCACCTTGGCTGGGCGGGTCATTTGCCGCTGGATAGTATTCGCACGCCGCCGCAAAAAACGCCTTCAGCCTTGCAAGCACTATGAGTGAGTCTATTCCTATGTCCTTAGCTGAACCTTCTAACGAGCCAATTCCAGCCTCAGGGGATTACGACTTTCGCTTTGGTGGGATTCGCCGCCTCTACGGCCAGCGTGCTGCCGACGCATTTCGTCATGCCCATGTGGTGGTGGTCGGTGTGGGTGGGGTGGGAAGCTGGACAGTGGAAGCGCTGGCGCGCTCGGGCATTGGTAAACTGACGCTGATCGATCTTGATGACGTATGCGTTTCCAATGTTAACCGCCAGCTCCATGCGCTCGATGGCACTATTGGCCAGCCTAAGGTCGATGTGCTAGCTGAGCGCTGCCGCCTGATTGCCCCGGAAATTGATATTGTGGCCGACACCGCCTTCGTTACGCCCACTAATTTGGCCGAGCGTATTCCTGATGACGCTGACCACGTGGTGGATGCCATCGACAGCGTAATTGCCAAGGCCGCGCTGATTGCCTGGTGCAAGCGGCGCAAAATACCGATTACCGTCACCGGTGCGGCAGGTGGGCAGACCGACCCCACGCGTATCCAAGTCGCTGATCTCACCCGCACCGAGCACGACCCACTGTTATCCAAGGTGCGCTCGCGGCTGCGCCGGGACTACGGCTTCTCCCGTAACCCCAAGCGGCGCTTCTCGGTAGAGTGCGTCTACTCCGACGAGCAGTTGGTGTATCCCAGCGCCGATGGCGAAGTGTGCCTGCAAAAGCCCGGCGGCGGCGATGCTACGCGCTTGGACTGCGCCTCAGGCTTTGGCGCCGCTACCTTTCTGACCGGCACCTTTGGCTTCGTGGCCGCCTCAAAAGTGCTGGAGCGCCTCGCCAAAAAAGCCAATCAGCCAGCCGCTGCAAATACCACTGACAAGAGTACCACTGACAAGGAAAGCGAATGACCACGCCCGTTCCCGGTATATATCGTCACTACAAAGGCAATTTGTACGAAGTGATGGGCACCGCCCAGCACAGCGAAAGCGAAGAGCACGTGGTGGTCTATCGCGCCCTCTACGGCGACTACGGCCTGTGGGTGCGCCCGCTTGGGATGTTTACGGAAACCATCACCAAAGAAGGGCACACCCAACCGCGCTTTGCGCTGGAGAAGGCGTTTTAAGCCAGCCTTTCGTTAACCAGGAGTGTTCATGCCCCCCACATCCCCCCAGCAAACCCTGAAAGACGTATTCGGTTTTGATGACTTTCGTGGCGGTCAGCAGGCGGTAGTGTCCCGGGTATTGGATGGCCACTCCACGGCGGCGATTTTTGCCACCGGTGCGGGCAAGTCGCTTTGCTATCAGCTTCCAGCGTTGCATTTACCCCATCTCACCTTAGTGGTGTCGCCGTTGCTGGCGCTGATGCAGGATCAGCTCTCTTTTCTAACGCGCCACGGCATTGCGGCGGCAAGTATTGATTCCACGCAGGATCGTGACACCACCCGAGATGTGATGGAGCGGGCTAAAAGTGGCGAGCTTAAGATTCTGATGGTGTCGGTGGAGCGGTTGAAAAACGAGCGGTTTCGCAATTTTCTCCGCCAGGTTCAGATATCGCTGTTGGTCGTGGATGAAGCCCACTGCCTCTCTGAGTGGGGGCATAACTTCCGCCCTGATTACCTCAAACTGCCGGACTACCAGCGCGATTTTGCCATTCCCCAGGTGCTGCTGCTTACCGCCACGGCAACGCCCACGGTGATTGCCGATATGGGCGAGAAATTTGCTATCGCGCCAGAGAACGTTATCACCACCGGCTTCTATCGCCCCAATCTTGAGCTGCTGGTGGCACCCGCCATGGAGGATCGCCAGCAGCAGTTGATCAACTGGCTGAAACCGCAGATGCAGCCAGGCAGCGAAGCGCCGACGATTATCTACGTCACCCTGCAGCAAACCGCCGAGCAGGTGGCAAACGCGCTGGCGGCCCAGGGGATTGCCGCCCAGGCCTACCACGCGGGGCTAGACTCCCAGCGGCGTGATGAGATTCAACGCCAGTTTATGGGCGGTGAGTCGCCCTGCATTGTGGCGACCATTGCGTTTGGGATGGGCATCGATAAGGGCGATATTCGCAACGTGGTGCACTATGACCTGCCCAAATCCATCGAGAACTACAGCCAGGAAATTGGTCGGGCAGGGCGTGACGGCCAGCCTTCCAACTGCCTGACCATGGCTGGCCGTGATGGTCTGCGGGTGCTGGAGAACTTTGTTTACGGCGATACCCCTGAGTACGCGGGCATCTACTGCCTGTTGGAAGAGCTCGCTGCGGCAGGCCAATCAGCAGACCGACAGTGGAAGGTGCTGCTCAATACGCTTTCCCGGGATACCAATATCCGTCCACTGCCGCTGAAAACACTGTTAGTTCGGCTGGAGATGCACGGCATTATCGCTCCGCGCTTTGCGTTTCTCGCCGAGTATCGGCTGCGCTACCATATTGAACCCGCTGAGTTAGTGAGCCGTTTTGAAGGCGAGCGGGCGGCCTTTGTGCGTTTGCTGGTCGACAATATTCCCATCGCCCGCACCTGGGGAACGGTGGATTTTGACCGCTTGCATCAAGCCGGGCAGGCCCAGCAGATTGATGCCTCCCGCGCTCGCGTGATTACCGCCCTTGAGTACTTTCAGGATAAAGGCTGGCTGACCCTGGAAGGTAAGCGCATGACCGATGTGTACGAAGTATCCCAGCCGAATTTTTCTATTGAGGCGCTGGCGAGCCAGCTATATGACGAGTGCTTGCATCGTGAGCGCATCGAGATTGAGCGGCTGCAATCGATGCTGGCGCTGTTTGAATCGCAAAGCTGCCTGACGCGGCGAATAGCCGAACACTTTGGTGACAGCACGTTTAGTAATAGCACGTATGACGAGCCAACCGAGAGCGAGCAGGGCCGCTGTGGCCACTGCTCGGTGTGTTATGGCCACCCCGTTAGGCTGCCGGATGCGCCGCCACTACCCACACTATCGGATAACGACTTCACACGCTTTGCCGCTCCGTTTATACAGCGCCATACCGAACAGCTGCATCAGCCGCCTAATGCCCAGCGGCTGGCGCACTTTCTGTGCGGTTTAACCATGCCGGTCTTTACACCGCTTAAAGCGCGTAGCATTAGCGGCTTTGCAGTTTTCGAACAGCGCGGCTACCCCGACGTGCGGCAGTGGGCAGAGGCGATGCTATCGCTAGGCAGTTAGGGTAACACCGCTGAACTGAGCTTTAAGTGCAGCAACTCAGCGGCACTTCTGCCCGCTACAGCCCCCAGCACTACAGCGCTAAGCAGCCCGTTACCAGAAAGATAGCCGCTGTCGTTGGAACCCGATACCCCACGGGCAGCACCACCAGCAGCGAACAGGTTGGGTAGCGCCTGGCCTTGGGTATTGAGCACGCGTGCGGCGGTATTAACCTCCAAACCACCCTGGGTATGAAACAGCGCACCGGTGACGCGAATGGCGTAATAGGGTGGCTTGAGCAGGTTCACTGAGTCAAAGCGGCGGCCAAACGCATCCTCCGTTTGCTGCTCGGCATGCTGCTGCATCACTGTGAAGGTAGTCTGTAGCGTGGTGAGTGGCAGACCCAAACCAGTCGCCATCTCTTCAAGGCTTGCAAAGCTGCATACCGCGCCGCTCTGCTGGGCATTACGGTAATCTTCAAATGCCTGTGCGGATTCATGAATGCGGGCGTCATAAAGATTCCAGGCAATTTTCTCCGGCTGGGCCAAGACCTTGGCCGCTTGCTCTGAGTAGCCGCCGTGCTCGTTGGAGAAGCGCTCACCGTTGATATTTACCTGAATACCGCCTTGCATCATTAACGCCCAACTGATCAGTGTCTGATGGGGCGTGGCGAGGGAACCGTGGCCTTGGCAGGCGCCCAAATCCTTAGTACTGGCGCCCATGGCCTGACCCCACAGCAGCGCATCGCCCTGGTTACCTTCATGGCCGTAGTAGAGCGCGTGTTTGAGCGTGGGCAGATAGCGCTCCACCAGCTCCACGTTGCCGCCATAGCCGTTGCAGGCCAGAATCAACGCATCGCAGCCAATGCTTTCGCGACTGCCGTCCGGGCGCTCAAGCGTTACGCCGCGCACTCGCTGAGCGTCATCAACGTGTAAATCTACCACTCGCGCCTGGGTCAAAATATCGATACCCGCCGCCTCAACAGCGTTAAACAGCGCGCCCATTAGCTCTTCGCCGGTGCGCCGTGGCGTGGCATGCATGCGCAGATGACGGTGGCCGGGGTAAAGAAAACCCTCGACCAGCTCAAAGGGCACGCTGTGTTGATCCGCCAGCCACTCAATGGTTTGGCCGGATTGACTGGCGAGTAGCTCAACAATCGCCGGGTCTGCTTCAAAGCCGTTTTTCTTTTGAATATCTTCCGCCATGGCCTCGGCAGAGTCCGTGACGCCCAGCTCATGTTGAAAGCGTGTATTAGCGGCGGGAATAAAGCCCGACGACATCGCCGTGCTGCCACGGGGCAGGGCATCCCGCTCTAAAACGGCAAGCTCTACGCCCGCTTCCTGGGCGGCCAATGCCGCGACCAAGCCGCAGGCGCCCGCACCAATAATTAGCAGCGGCAGATGGGCATCAAAACTATCGTGGGTATAGGCAAGTATCGCCATTACGCCTGCTCCGTTGCATGGTGGAAGGCATCCAAAATCTTACCCGCTGGCGCTTGCCATACGTCCGGATGCCCGCTGATATGCGCCAGCACTTCTTCCAGGCAGGCTATACGGTGGGGCTGGCCGACCAACCAGGGGTGCAGGTTCAAGGCAAACAGTCGCCCGCCCTGCTCGCGGGACTCTTCCAGTAGGAAGTCGAAAGCGTCTTTCACCTGCGTCACCCAGGAATCTTCCGAGTGCAGATTCTGGCCGATCACAAACTGGTCTTCGATCTCGGTGGCTAGTGGCATCATGGTCAAATGGCCTGTTTTGGTCTGGCAAGGCTTTGTATTACAAATATAAGGCATATCGTCATTCACCCAGTCGGCACAGTATTCGATGCCGTTTTCTGCTAGCAGGTCGGGTGTGTTGAAGCTCTGGTGCTTGGCCGGGCTTAGCCAGCCGCGAACGGGCTGACCGGTGACGCGCCGCAGGGTATCCACGGAGCGCTTGACCAGCTCGGCCTCCTCTTCAATGGGCTGGCCGCCGTAGTGCAGGTGATCCATGTTCCAGCCATGGGCGATAAATTCACCGCCGTGCTCTTTCAAGCGCTGCACCAGGTAGGGCGTTTGCTCAGCGAGCTGGGCGTTAATAGCGAACGTGGGTGTGATGTTATGTGCCGCCAGCGCTTTGAGAACCCGATAAATGCCCACGCGGTTGCCGTAATCCCGCAGCGAGAAGTGGCGTAGATCCGGATAAGGCATGGTCATGCCGTTGGGCACTTTAAACGGCTTGCCGCGCTGGTTAAGCGGGTAGAATTGCAGCGAAATATTGATCCACACCGCCAGGGTTTTGCCCTCGGGCCAGGTGACCGGCGAGCGGTCACTTAGCATCGACCACGCATAGCGCTCATGGTCGTAGCCGTGGCGGCGTAAAGGGTAGTCGAGATAGTCGTCATTAAGCGCCATAGCGTTACCCCTGTTTGCCTGTAGTGGCGGCCTGGGCCGCTATACTGTCCAGTGCGGCGTCGTAATAGTTGGCCAGATAGTAGTCGGCAATCTCGCGGCCGGTGGCGACCCACACATCCGGATGGCCGGTAATGTACTCAAGCGCCTCTTCAAACGCCTTGATCCGATGCGGACAGCTCACTTGGTAGTTGTGTGTGGGAATGCACATCACCGTGCCGGACTCGGCGCCCTCTAGATATAGCCGGTCAAAGTGGCGCTTGAGCATAGTGGCATACTGGCGCGGCTCCACCTTGTTCACCGCGTAGACGATGGTGTCGTTCATCTCAAGCGAGTAGGGCATGGAGATAAACCGCTTGCCGGAGCGCACGCTGACCGGCGTAGGCTGGTCATCGTGGAACAGATCACAGGTGTAAATCCCGCCTTTGTCGCCGAAAAGCTCTTCACCTACCTCGGCAAATAGATCCAGGGTGCGCTCGGAGTGGGAGAGCGCAGGGGCCAGATACCCCGCACAGGCCTGGCCGGTGTGGCGGTGAATGGTTTCCATGCTGTCGCGGATCATCGCCCGCTCTTGGTCTTCGCTAAGGCCGTAGGTGTAGCGGGTGTTGTAAATGCCGTGGCTGAAGAACTCCCAGTCGCGCTCTTTGCACATCTGAATAATCTCGGGGTGGTGCTCGCAGAGCGCCACCGACAGCGATATTGACCCGCGAATGCCGTACTTTTCCAGCAGGGCCATCTGACGCTGGTGGCCAACCCGGTTGCCGTAATCGCGAATGCTGTAGCCGGGCACCGACGGGTGCGGATGCGGCCAAGGACTGCGCTGGGGGTTCTGAGGCGGGTCGAGTTCGTAATACTCGATATTGGGCGCGACCCAAAAGGCCACCTTGGCGCCACCAGGCCACTCGATTTTTGGTCGTTGGTCGTAGGCCCAGTAGTCGTAAACGCCTAATGACTCTTTCATAACCGGCTCCTCTTAAGCTTGGCGGTGGCTTATGTCTTAGGCGTCGCCATTCAGCCACGCTAGTACATCGGCAACCGGCAGCACGTCAGCATATTTAAGGTGCAGGTCGGTGAGGTTGGCGTAGTGGTAGCTTTCGTGTTTATCCGCAACGCACTCCATCGGCACGATAGTGCGGTAGCCCCGGGACAGGCTTTCCACGGCGGTGGCGCGGATACAGCCAGAGGTGGAACCGCCGGTAATAATCACCGTGTCGACCTGGTGCCACACCAGCAGCGACTGCAGCGGCGTTTCGAAAAATGCTGAAGGCATGCGCTTGGTGTAGATCACATCGCGGCTGTGGTCGATGTCGCAGCGCTCGTCGAACTCGGCGCGCTCAGAGTCGTACTTGATGTTTTGCAGAGAATCCGGCGTATCGGTACGCGTGCCCCACACCCCCGCATCTTCGGCGGAGTCTAAAAAAGCCACATGAGTCCAGACCACTGGCCAGCCTTTCTCCCGAAAACCACGGGCCAATTGGTTGGTGTACTCCAACTGTTTGGGGTCGGTTTCGTAGGCGGTTTTGAAGAGATCGGTACGGGTGTAGGCCTTTTGCGGGTCAACGTTCACCAGTACCGCTTTATTGCCGAAGCCGAACGGTACCCGCTGGGGGTTGGCCATAACGTCGTTAAAAATCTCTTTCGCCGTTTTGTCGGTGGTCTGCATCGTCATCTCCTGAAATTGCTTATTTATAAATCATCGGCACACGTTGAGAAGCGAGCGTTAGCGATTGTCGTACTGCTCGCCAAGCTCCAGCATCGCCTGGGTGCCTAGGTAGTCGTTAAGCTGTTTGAAATCGAGCATCTGGTCACGGAAGGCGTCGGTGGTGCCGTCCTGTTTCAAGGTGGCAAAGAAGCGACTGGCCATATGAGTAATCGCCCGTACCAGCGCGCCGGGGAAAATCACCAGCGAAAAGCCAAGGTCTTCCAGCGCCTGGGCGTTCTGCAGCGGCGTGTCGCCACCCTCGACCATATTGGCCATAATCGGCACCTTGCCTTTGAACTGGGTCATGATCTTGCTGATATCTTCGTCGCTACGAATGCCTTCGATAAACAGCATATCGACGCCAGCTTCATAATAGGCTTGGGCGCGCTCAATGGCGCTGTCGGTGCCTTCCACGCCAAGAGCATCAGTACGGCCGATAATCAGCGTGTTATCGCTTTCCCGTGCGTCCAGTGCGGCATGCAATTTGCCAACCATTTCGCTTTTGGAGACCAGGGTTTTACCGCGCAGGTGGCCGCAGCGCTTGGGGTAGGTTTGATCTTCCAACTGAATAGCATTGGCGCCCGAACGCTCCAGCAAGCGCACGCTGCGCATCACGTTCATGGCGTTGCCAAAACCGGTGTCGCAATCCACCACAACCGATAAATTTGTGCGTTCGCGAATATGCGACATCGCAGTGCAAATTTCGGTAATGCTCAGTAGGCCAATATCCGGCCGCCCCAGCTGGGTATAGGCCAGGCTGGCACCGGAAAGGTAGACCGTATCGAAGCCCGCCTGCTCGGCAAGTGAGGCGCCAAGGGCGTCAAACACGCCAGGGGCGACCACAATGGAGCTGTCTTTCAACTGCTGCTTAAGTTGGGCTGGCTGGTGTGAGGCGTGCTGTTGGCGTGTCATAAATATCTCGTTACTCTAGGAAAAATGATAGTAAGAAAAACATGAGCGGTGGATTCAGGGGTTAGCGGTGGCTGCTTGTGCTAGCGCCAAGTCGTTCCAAACATCCTGACGGGTAATCAGGCCATCGGTGAGTTCAAAGCGGTCAATAAAGCGCACGCCCGCTGAAGTACTGCCATCCAGCCACTCCACTGTGAGTTCGCCGTGGCAAAACACGACTATTACAGAACCTGCGCAGTGGTTGGGATGGTCGCACTGGTCGACGGCGTGAAACGTTTTGCTCACCCGGCGATAGCGATTTTTGGCCCATTCGACGACTTCGCTGAGCCGTTGCATCGGTGGCGCGCCAGGAAACTGCATTACTACGTCTACGGCGAGATAGCGCTCAGCGTTGGCCAAGTCGCGGGCTTCCATAGCACTTAAAAAAGCGCGTACCTGCTCAGCGCTAGGGTTTTTCTCACGGCGGTTTTCCTTCATAGATAACGCTCGACTCTCTGGCTAATCGCTGCTCATCTGAAAGGCTTATTTGAAACCCAGTTGTTAGCGATACGTAAGGGCGCTGGTTCTGTAATAATGGCTTTCAAACGGCAGTAATTGTGTTATTAGTTGACTGTCGATATGTATTATATGTAATACATTTTTATGTCTATTATTATCCCTACGTCAAGCCTGACATGAATTTTTCGAACAACATCCTGAGGAGAGGCGTGGATGAATGAGGCACAATCCTCCGCGGTAGGCGGCACTAAATCCCACCGCATCTACCTGCTGCTGAAAGACGCTATTTTGAGTGGACGGCTGCCTGCGGGCAGTAAATTACCCGGCGAAAACAGGCTGGCAGAGCAGCATGGTGTGTCGCGGGTGACCGTTCGGCGTGCCATGGAGGCGCTGCAAACGACAGGCATGGTAGAGCGTAAGGCTGGCGTGGGCACGGTGGTGTTGGAGCAGCCGTTGGACGCCACGGTGATGACCGCCAGCGTGTCTAATCTGATGCCCAATATGGTCAAAATGAGCCAGGCATCCCAGGTGCGGCTGCTGGAGTTTGCCTATGTGCTGCCACCGGAGATGATCCGCGAGCGGCTAGGTATGGCGCAGAGCGTTAAAGTGCAGCGCTCGGTACGGGTGCGGATGGTCGACGATAAACCGTTTTCCCATCTGGTAACCCACGTGCCTGAAGCTATCGCTCTGCACTACAACGAAATGGATTTAGCCAATACGCCGCTGTTTGTGCTGCTGGAGCGTAGCGGGGTGAAGGTTGATCATGCCTCCCAGTCAATTTCAGCAACGCTGGCCAGTCACGAGGTGGCAGAAGCGCTGGATGTTGCCGTGGGTTCGCCGCTAATTTCACTCACCCGCGTGGTTTACGACGAACAGGGTAGGGGCGTGGAGCACTTGGATGCGCTCTACCGTCCAGATCGTTATCGCTTCCAAATTGATCTAGAGCGAAATGGCGACGATAACTCCCGTTATTGGGAACCCAAAGTGGGCGGAATGCCCACCAGCGGGAAGGATGTATAGAGTTTTAGTCTATATTTTTAATGTATTAAATTTAATACAGATTTAAAATTATAAAAAATACATTTGACCTGTGTTGTGGAATTGCGCTAGTTGTATTGGGTGAGAATGATAAGTCTAACGAAGGCTGAGGCAACGAGCGACGACAATGAGCACCCCAACAACGCTGTTTGACAAAGTTTGGCAGGCCCATGAGGTTCATCGCAGTGAAAGCGGACAGAGCCTGTTGTGGATTGACCGCCATTTTGTCCACGAAGGCTCCTTTCACGCCTTCAATAAACTGGGTGAACGCGCGTTGCCTGTGGCACGGCCCGATTTAACCTTTGGTATTGCTGACCACTACGTGCCGACGTTAGCCCGGGATTTGGCCGGTGTTGCCGACCCCAAAGTGCGCTCGATGATTGAGCAGCTCTCCCATAATACCCAGCAGCACGAGGTAACGCTGTTCGGCTTGGATGACCCACGCCAGGGCATCGTGCATGTGTTAGGCCCTGAGCAGGGGCTTACCCAGCCCGGCATGATCATGGTGTGCGGCGATAGCCATACTGCTACCCACGGCGCCTTTGGCAGCATTGCCTTTGGGATTGGCGCATCAGAAGTGGCCCATGTGCTGGCTACCCAAACCCTTTGGCAGAGCAAACCCAAGGTGATGCGGATTACCGTAGAAGGCCAATTGGCCGAGGGCATTACCGCCAAGGATATCGCGCTGACCTGGATTTCACGCCTGGGCGCTGACGGCGCACGGGGTTACGCCATTGAATACGCGGGCGAGGCGATTCACTCGCTCTCAATGGAAGCGCGCTTAACGCTGTGCAATCTCTCGATAGAAGGGGGTGGCCGCTGCGGCATGATTGCCCCTGATCAAATCACCTTTGACTACCTGCGCGAACGCCCCTGGATTCCAAAAGGGGAGGCCTTTGAGCAAGCCTGTGCCTACTGGTCAACGCTCTACAGTGACCCCGATGCCAGCTTTGATCTTGAAGTCACCCTGCATGCGGATGATATCGCGCCCACGGTTACCTGGGGCGTATCGCCTGAAGAGGCGCTGCCGATTGATCGCGCCGTGCCAGACCCCGAGCAACTTAGCGACCCTGCAAAAGCGCGCCAGGCCCGGGATAGCTTGGCCTATATGGGCTTAGTGCCTGGACAAAAACTCACCGACATCAAAATTGATCGGGTTTTTATTGGCTCTTGCACTAACGCCCGCATTGAAGATTTGCGCGCCGCTGCCGCCATTCTGGCAGGTCAAAAAAGTCGCGTACCCGGCATGGTCTCGCCTGGCTCAACCCTGGTAAAAACCCAGGCCGAAGCCGAAGGGTTAGACCGGATCTTTATCGACGCGGGCCTTGAGTGGCGCCACTCAGGCTGCTCCATGTGCGTGGGCATGAACGGTGATTTGGTCGCCAGCGGTGAACGCTGCGCCTCGACCACCAACCGCAATTTTAAGGGCCGCCAAGGGCCTGGCGCGCGCACCCATTTGATGTCGCCTGCCATGGTGGCTGCCGCGGCGGTCAGCGGACGGCTAGCCGATGTGCGTACGCTTGCTTCCACCGTTCAGGCATCAGGAGCGCACTAATGCAACCGATTACCGTATTGAACACCCTTGGGGTGGCGCTTGCCGCAGCTAACGTGGATACCGACCAGCTCATCCCCGCGCGCTTTATGAAAGAGCCGCGCAGTGTCGGTTATGGCCAGTTTTTACTCTATAACGTTCGCCATGATGAGCAGGGCACACCAGACCCTGAATTTATTCTTCACCGACCCAATGCGGACAATGCCGAAGTGATGGTTAGTCGACGTAACTTTGGTGCGGGGTCATCGCGGGAAGCGGCAGTCTATGCCCTGGTCGATTACGGCTTTCGCTGCGTGGTGGCACCAAGTTTCGGCGATATTTTTGCCTCTAATGCCGTCAATAATGGTTTGCTGCCTGCGGTGGTGGAAGAGGATGACGCCGAGCGCTTATTGGCAGCGTTGGGTGATGCACCGGCCGATATTTATGTTGATTTAGAGAAACAGCTAATTCGTGTCGCCGAAGTAGAAGTTAGCTTTTCCATTAGCCCTGTATGGCGCACCAAATTGCTCAACGGCTGGGATGATATCGATATGACCCGCCAGCATGCCGACACCATTAACGATTTCGCAGCGCACTACTCAGCACAGTTTCCCTGGACAGCGGCGCAGCCGCCAGAAAGCGCCATTATTAGTAAAGGGTAGTTGTAGGAACGCCTAGCCTAAGAATGCGTTTTTATAACAAACGCACGCTTGCAGCAGACGTTTATAAGAACGGTTAACAAAAAAACAGCTTATAAACGGCTTATAAGAAAGAAACAGAAATAATAAACGCTATAACGCAGACTACCTCGTGCAGGAGACTAACGAATGAAAAAAGTAACGCTTACCCTGGGCATGCTCACCGCTCTGGTTTCCACCCAGGCGCTGGCGGTTGATCAAATCACCGCCGTGCATGCGTTTCCGCCTTCGCTGATCTATACCCAAAGCTTTCTCGAGTTCGTCGATAAGGTGAATGAGCGCGGTGAGGGCGTGGTGCAGATTAACGTGCGCGGTGGCCCCGAGGTCATAGGCCTTTCCGAGCAGCCAGATGCGGTGCGTAATGGCGTGGTCGATATGGCCTATACCGCGGCAAGTTTCTATGCCGGTACCGTTCCTGAGCGTGATGCCATGGTGGCTTCTAACACCAACGCTATTTTCGCCCGTGAAAATGGTGGTATTGACCTGCTCAATGAGATTCACCAAGAGAAAATGGGCACTTACTACCTGGGCTGGTTCGACAGCGGAGTGAGTTATAACCTTTACACCATTGAAGAACCCACCATTGATGGTGAAGGTAATCTGAGTGTGTCGGGCCTGCGCCTGCGCAGTAACCCGGTTTACGACGCCTTTTTCCAGGATTATCTGGGCGCACAGCCGATTAGTTTGCCGACTACTGATGTGTATGCTGCCCTTGAGCGTAGTGTTGTCAATGCCACCGGCTGGACGCAAATTGGTCTGAAAGACCTCAACTGGGATCGCTTCCTCAACTACCGCGTGGATCCTGCGTTTTTCTCCACCGACATGGGTGTGATCGTTAACCTGGATAAGTGGAACCAGTTAAGCGAAGAAGCACAGCAAATACTGCAAGAAGTGGCTATTGAACATGAGCGCGACAGTGCCGAGAAGCTGGCTGCTCTCTCCGAGGAGCAGCAGGCTCAGCTAGAAGAGGATGGCATGCAGGTCATTACTCTTGAAGGGGAAGTAGGCGAGCGTTACGCCGAAGCCGCCCGCGATGCTACCTGGGAGCGTATGCGCCGCCAGATGGAGCGCCACCCTTCAGGTCTTGAGCATTACGACACGCTAATTGAAAAGTTTAACGACCTGTAATAACGGTAGGGGCGTGGAAGGATCGCGCGCCCCTTTTGTATGGCTTTTTCGTTAGGGTCTTTTATGCGCTACGCACAACGCGGCTACCTGCTGCTACTTAACGGTATGGCCCTGCTGGCTGCCATCATGCTGGTATGGCTGATGGTAGCGGTGGTGCTTTCCGTGGTGATTCGTAACCTGGGGCTTCAGCCCTCGGCGTGGTTCTTCCTTTCCACCGAGTACGCGATGTTTTATCTCACCCTGCTGGGTGCGCCCTGGTTGGTACGCCAAAAAGGGCATGTGCATATTGAACTGCTGACCTCGGTACTGCCACCAACAGCGTTGAATATCCTTAGCCGTGGGGTCTCACTGCTATGTGTAGTGGTATGTGGCGTGCTGGCGTGGAAGGGCTTGGATCTGGTGTTGCTCAACATTGAGCGCACTGATTACGATGTGCGCGCTTTCTTTGTGCCGAAGTGGATGCTGACGATTGTGTTCCCCATTAGCTTCACCTTAATGGCAATCGAATTTGGCCACTTTGTGGTGGGCCACGATATTCTTCACAGCGGCGAAGCGGGGATTAAAGAATAATGGAATGGTACTTTGCGCTCGCTTTTCTGCTCTCGCTGATTCTGATCTTTATGGCGATTGGTACGCCCATCGCCTTGGCATTTTTAGCCGCCAACGTAATTGGTGCCTGGCACTTTATGGGGGGGCAAACTGGCATCATACAGATGCTCAACAACGGTTTTGGTGCGCTCTCAAGCTTTAACCTGGTGCCTATTCCGCTGTTTTTGCTGATGGGCGAACTGTTTTTCCGCACCGGCTTGGGCATGAAAATGTTCAATGCTGTCGACCAGCTGATGGGCAAACTACCAGGGCGTTTATCCTATGTAACGGTGGTTGGCGGCACGGCGTTTTCTACCTTAAGCGGCTCCTCCATGGGGTCCACGGCGCTAATGGGTTCGCTGCTGGTGCCAGAAATGGAACGACGCGGCTATAAGAAGAAAATGGCTATTGGCCCTATTCTAGGTACCGGTGGATTGGCGATCATTATTCCGCCTTCGGCACTCGCCGTGCTGCTGGCGACCTTAGCAAAAGTGGATATTGGTGCCCTGTTGATTGCGGGAATTTTGCCTGGGCTGACGCTGGCGGGTTTCTATATCGTCACCATCTTTATTCAAACCAAGCTGGATCCGGAGGCCGCCCCTGCCTATGAGTTAGAACCGGTACCGCTTAGCGCTAAGCTCAAACTGATAGTGACTGATATTCTCCCCATGCTCAGCGTGATGGTGATTATTGTCGCGATGATGCTGATGGGATTTGCCACGCCCTCTGAAGCGGCGGCCTTTGGGGCACTGGGTGTGATTATTCTGGCGTTTATTTTCCGCTGCATGACCTGGCAGGCGTTTAAACTTTCGGTCACCGGGGCGCTAAAAGTTACCTTGATGGCTTATCTGATCGTGTTTGGTTCAGCGACTTTCAGCCAGCTGTTGGGGTTCTCAGGTGCTTCGGGTGGGTTGATCGGCTGGGCAACCAGTTTTGAGCTTTCGCCGATTTTGATGCTGCTGGCAATGTTTGCGGTACTGCTGGTCCTGGGTACTTTTATGGAGCAGATCTCCATTATGATGCTCACCGTGCCGATCTTTTTCCCACTGGCACAGGCGCTAGGGTTTGATTTGGTGTGGTTCGGTATCGTGGTTTTGCTGGCACTTGAAATTAGCTTTTCAACGCCGCCGTTAGGGTTACTGCTGTTCGTTATGAAAGGGGTAGCACCCGCCGGTACCACCATGCGTGAGATCTACTCCGCCGCGATTCCCTATATTCTCTGTTCGATGCTGCTGGTCGCCGTACTGATCGTGTTTCCGGGCCTCGCTACCTGGTTGCCCAGCATGCTGCAGTAGCGCTTTTAGCAAGAAAAAGTACCGGAAACAACAAAGAGAGAGGCTGCGGCCTCTCTCTTCACATTTAAGCATTATTAACTCTTACTTATTCCCAGGAAGGGAATGGGTCGGGCAGCTTCTTCCACGCTTTCATGCCTTCCAGCAGCTCGGCTTCGCTCAGCAGGCAGGCATCCAATGCCTCACGCATTTTGGCTTGATCCAGGTTCTGGCCGATAAAGACTAGCTCTTGGCGCATATCACCAAACGGCTCCTGCCACTTTTCCATAATGAATTGGCGTGTTTCGGGATCCGTTGGCCAGCGCTCTTCGGGAATCGCCTTCCAGAACACGCCTGCCGGACCGTGGTGAGCGATACCACCTGCCTGGCTCCACTGACCTGCGGCCTGGGGGCGAGTGGCGAGCCAGAAGAAACCCTTCGAGCGTAACAGCCCTTTGCCAAACCACTCCTGGTTGAGTAGGTCATGAAATTTCTGTGGATGAAAAGGGCGACGGGCGTGGTAGGCGAAGCTGCCAATGCCGTACTCTTCGGTCTCAGGCACATGTTCGCCGCGCATCTCTTTCAGCCAACCGGGGGCCAGTTGGGCACGCTCAAAGTTGAACTTGCCAGTGTCGAGCACCTTATCCAGCGGCACGCCGCCTTGGGTGATCGGCACTAACTCGGCGTCGGGGTTAAGGGAGTGCAGAATAGCTTTAAGGGATTCCAGCTCTTTTTCGCTAATCAAATCGGTTTTGCTGATCAGCAGCACATCGCAAAACTCAATCTGGTCAACCAGCAGGTCGGCGACATTGCGCTCGTCCTCTTCGCCTAAACTCTCACCCGCTTCCGCGAGGCTTTGCGCTTCTTGGTATTGGGTCAAGAAATTGGCACCATCGACCACAGTGACTAGCGTATCCAACCGTGCAACGTGGGAGAGGCTCTGGCCGCTTTCATCTTCAAAGGTAAAAGTTTCCGCCACGGGCAGCGGCTCGGAAATTCCGGTGGATTCAATGACCAGGTAATCAAACCTGCCTTCTCGGGCCAGTTGGCTGACTTCTTCCAGCAAGTCTTCCCGTAGTGTGCAGCAGATGCAGCCGTTGCTCATCTCTACCAAACGCTCCTCTGAGCGGTTCAAAGCAACGTTGCCATCCAGGGTTGATTCACCTGGGCCGCCGCGCACCAGCGCACCATCGATATTCACCTCGCTCATATCGTTGACGATCACCGCCACGCGGCGACCTTCGCGGTTGGCAAGAATATGATTGAGCACGGTGGTTTTCCCGGCACCGAGAAAACCCGAGAGCACCGTCACGGGTAGGGGAGTAAATGCGGTCATTGCTAGGTCACCTCTAAACGGGTTTTGTGTTATGTGATAATATAACAATAAAGGCAGGTTTAGAGGAAGTGCTGTTTTTTTAGGTGTTAGGTTAGTTTGGAATTCGCTAAGAGCTCTCAGCGCTTATATTGAGTAGGACAGTAGCCGCGTAAAACATCCGGTGCACGCAACGCGGAATGTTTAGTGGCGCGCCCCGTGACGCGTTTACGCCATAGCCTAAATGAAGCGGGTTTAAGCTGGTGACGCATCACCTCAATTACATCCGGTTCCACAAGGCCATAGAGCGTTTCAATAGCCTCAAACGGCGTTCGGTCTTCCCATGCCATTTCAATGACGCGTGACTGCTCGTCATCGGGTAGGCGACGAAAGCGCTTAACGGGAGCTGTGGGCATTGGTTACCTCATAAGTAAGCAGGGGTATAGAGGAAAACGGTTAATCCGAGCATCGTTGGCAAAGCAGGGAATCAGATTGGCCACTCTATCTTGATGTCGCCAGCAATCAAGGGTCGCTTCATTATCGGCCAGAGAGCGTTTGCTTTGCTGCCAGTAGCGCACGAAAAAGGCCATTCATCAATACTGGCTCATCGTGTCGGATTAAAAACCCTGCTTCAGAGAGCAGAGGGTGTGCTTGGCGGGTGATATCGGTTGCGAGCGCTGATGTCAGTATATTGAGTAGCCGCCTGCCTGCCCCTGCAGTTTGAGTATCCGGCTGGAATTTATCCATTACGCATAGCTGACCTCCTGCTTTTAGCACACGATGAGCCTCGGCGAGGCCTTGCTTTGGGTTAGGCATTACGGCAAGAATCAAGTGCATGATTACCACATCAAAGTGTTCCTCAGGATAGTTAAGCGCCTCGGCATCCATAACGCAGCACTCTACATCGCGGCGCAGTGCTTCAGCCCGTTTGGCTGTGCGCTTTACCATGGCCTGAGCTAAGTCGGTGGCATGCAATTCGATATCATGAGGTAGGAAAGGCAGATCTAATCCCGTTCCTACGCCTACCAGCAGTACACGCATGCCGGGTTCCCAATCCACTTGACCCAGCGCAATACGCCTTGGCCTTCGAAACGCATGAGTAGCAATCGCATCATAAAAGGGCGCGTAAGCAGTGTAGCGTAGACGGTTCCAAGCAGTGGTATTGAGCATAATGCCTCTTTGCAGCGCAATGCTACCGTGGCTGAACAGCGGGTATCCGCTACTACCCATAGCATGAACTCGTAGGTTCAACAAATAGTGGGTGCTAGATTTTTTTAAAAACTATTCGGGCATATTTAATCCTTGACTTAGATTTTGCAAAGTAACGTTTCAGTGCGCAGAGTTTTATTAGTTAACTGTTTTAGGTGATAGAGATTGTAGGGGGTGTAGCTGCTTTTGATTGTCATTCTTTCTTGTCGCTCTTTTTTAAACGTATAGTTAAGGTTTCAACGATGTCTAATATTAATTGCCGATCATTTTGCTTTAGAGGAGCTATCAGTTGTTTTATTCGTTTTGATTGATCATCAACATGAAAGCTAGCTTGCCCTAGTAACTCGGCTGCTTCGCAGTTAAATATTTCAGCTAATTCTATTAGGCGCACAATATTGGGAATTACCCGTCCACGTTCAATGCGCGAAACGGCTTCATTGCCGATGCCTAAGCGTTCAGCCACCTCCTCTTGGGTCAGTTGACTGCGAACCCGCTGTTTGGCAATAGCTCGGCCAATACTGATAGCCAGCCGTTTCTCTTCTGTTTTATTCACAATACCCTCCATGTAGACCTAAATGGTTGAGGAACGACCTATTGACATGAAGGACTGTTTAGGTTGAATATCGACTATTAAAGTTGAATTAGATGCTGATAGTTACTATTTGTTTCGCATGGTTACTTTTTGAAATAATTTGGTAGCGATTAATTTAAATTGTCTGGTCATTTAAGCTTAATTAATGGGGTCTTTTGAGGTGGTGGGATAAGTTTTTTTAATTTTTAGATAATGATGGTTATAGTTAATTAGCATGTTGTTCGTAATGCTTTTTTATTAAGTTTCAGGTTGGTGAGCAAGATGCTTAATAAAATGGATTTTCGAATTAAAAGAGAGGTGTTTATTCCTCTTGTTGAGTTTAGTTTCATGGTTGGGGGTAGAGTGTTTTATATATTAGGAATAGGGATGCATGAGTGTTTTAAGAGTAGCTATCCAAAATTGCGTCTACGGAGAGGGTTTACTCCTTACGTGATTAAACTCGAAGGCTTTTAATATCATGTCTCCTACTACTGCACCAGCGGTTTTTCGACAGCTAGCCGATAAGTTATCCTGCGTCAGCGGAAAAGGCTTTTTTCAACACCTTGTGAAGTCTTTGGCGGACATCTTGGAGGTTGATCATGTCGTCGTTGAGCAGGTAGATAGTGAACAAGGTATAGCGACGACGCTTGCAATTTGGTCTTCAGGAAAATTCATTGATCAGGAAACCTATCCGTTACAGGGCACTATATGCCAACAGGTTATAGAGCACGCTAAGTATTTTGTTTCCTTGCATGTATGCCAAGAATATCCTGAAGATAAAAGGATGGCCGCACTTCAAGTAGAGGGATATTTGGGCATTGCCATCACAGCACCTGATGGAAGCTTTCTAGGCGTTATTGCCTTAATGCACTCTTCACCCTTGGTACTCCCTCTGTATACCAATGAAGTGCTGCGTATATGTTCTGCATTGGCGGGGGCTGAGTTGGCGCGGCAGTTAGCGGAAAGGCACACACAAGAGAGGCTGTTGTATAAAAAACGGGCACTGAAACGAATTGGTAAATACAACGAAGCGTTGATTAACACTATTAATGAGCAGCAGCGGTTCCAACATGCCGTTGTGAGTGTTGCAACCGCTGTTTCTGGACAGGATGGCGAAGCGTTTTTACATCAATTAACAGCCCATATGGCCGATGCATTATCGGCAGAAGTGGGATTTATTGCGCTGTTGGATGAGCAGGATTCTGATATCGCGCGCACCTTAACGTTGTATGTAAATGGTCAACGCCAGGATAATTTTACCTATTTTTTACCAGGCGTTCCCTGCCACAAGGTGATGGTTGAGCAGGAGTGCATCGTTTATGAGGGGGCTGCCATTATATTGCCTAAGGAGAGCAATGGGGCATTGAACTGGGTGAATGGCTATGTTGGACGTCGATTGGACAATAGTCATGGTCAACCGATGGGGCTTATTGGTGTCATGTTTAAAAAGCCATTGGACGATGTAGACACGGTACGTAACGTGCTGCAGATATTTGCCGCGCGGGCGTCCTCCGAGCTTGAACGCCAACAAGACGAGGTACGTATACGCCAGTTGGCATTCTGTGATCCCGGCACTCACTTACCCAATCGCGCTGCTTTTATGCGCCATTTAGATCGTGTATTTGCTGACCCAGAGCCGCCAGAATTAGCGCTATTACTGCTGGATCTTAATCATTTTAAAGAGATCAATGATACGGCTGGGCACGACCTGGGGGATTTGGTTCTAAAGGCCGTTGCGAAGAGCTTTAGCGCGTCGCTCAATAAAGATGAGTACTTGGCGCGACTGGGTGGCGATGAATTTGTCGTCATCACTCCTAGGGTAGGAGCGAGCGGCGCTTTGGCTACTGGGCAGCGGCTGTGTCACAGCATCGCCTTACCTCTGATTGTCGACCAGTACTCCTTTGAAATTTCAGTCGGTATTGGTATCTCTCTTTATCCGCAGCATGCGACTACGCCCCTTGAACTACTTAAGCATGCTGATATTGCTATGTATCAAGCCAAGCGGCAAAAACTGCCGATGTGCGTATTTGAACCCTGGATGAGTCGCATTGTTGCTGAACAGCTGCATATTGCCAAACGCCTAGCAGTTGCCATTTCAGACAAAAAACTAAGCCTGCACTTTCAGCCTCAAGTCGATTTAAAAAGCGGCAAGCTAATTGGCGCGGAGGCGCTTTGTCGTTGGTATGATGAAGAGCTGGGTAATGTATCGCCGGGTAAATTTATTCCTATCGCCGAAGAGCGCGGCATGATCGTAGCGCTTGGCAACTGGGTAATTGAAGAAGCCTGTAGGAAAGTGGCTGGATGGAGCGAGCAAGGCCATGCCATGCCAGGGCAGTTGGCGATTAATATTGCTGCTGAACAGTTTGAAGAAGAAAACTTGGTCGCCAGCATACTTAATAGCTGCATGCGCTTTAATATAGATCCTTCAAAACTCAGTTTGGAGATTACCGAAAGCGGCATTATGGCGAACCCTGAAAAGGCCATCGCTATGACCGAAGTCTTGAAGAGCAAAGGGTTAGGGCTTTCGATTGATGACTTTGGTACTGGGTATTCATCGCTTGCCTATCTAAAGCGCTTCGCAGCCGATAAAATCAAAATTGATATCTCCTTCGTAAGAGATATGCTGACCAGTGACAATGATCGTGTCATTGTGGCCACTATTATTGCTATGGCGAACACGCTGGGGTTAGAAACCATTGCTGAAGGGATTGAGAATCAGGCTCAGGCAAGCGCATTGTTAGCGATGGGGTGCACTCAGGCTCAAGGCTACTTTTTTGATAGGCCCTTAACAGCCGAGCAGTTTTTCCTGCGTTGGCTCAGCTAGCCTGGGCAGATGGTCATGAGAGACTTTGCATGTCGATAGAGTCTTCTGGGGCTTATAAACCTCCCGCTTAATATAGCGCCTACACTAGCGGCTCGGCATATTGAGCAAATTCTATTTTTTCCTCAACCCTTTCAAAAAGCCCGGTCAGTCAGGGTGCCAAGTAGTCTAAACTCATGCTATACCTAAAACGTAATCTTATCTTCACGTGCGCTCATGGTGTGAGCCTTGGCGAAAGCGAGGGCGAGCAATAGCAGAAAGACGCATTTAGCTGATCGAAAGGACTCTATCGTATGTCGATTCGGCAAATAAGCGAATTTGAATTCAGTCAAAGGATTGTAAAGGAGCATTACGCTAAATGAGTGGATTGACCCCGGGAAGTAAACTTTCACACCGCAAACGTTCTTTTTCATTAGCCGTTCTGGGCGGGCTGCTGATGGGAAGCATCCCTCTTGAAGCATTTGCATTTGGCTTCGATGATGTGGCTAGAAGAGCAGAGGAACTCGCCCAGCAGAGCTATCGTGCCCCCGAAACATCGCTACCCAATGAACTGCGCGAACTCAGCTATGCGCAGTATTCGCAAATACAGTACAAGCGAGATCGCGACGTATGGAGCGGCAATGATGCACCGTTCACCCTGAGCTTTATCCATGAAGGGATGCATTACGACAGTGCCATCCAATTAAACAGTATTGATCAGCAGGGAGAGGTACATGGCTTTGCTTACAATCCTGACGACTTTACTTACGGTGATTTAAATATCTCCGACGATGTTAAGAATAGCGATGGCCTCGGTATTGCCGGCTTTAGGATCAACCACGCACTTAATGACGCTGATCGCAAAGATGAGGTGATGGTATTTCTGGGAGCAAGCTATTTTCGCGCTGTAGGCAGGGGGCAGGTCTTTGGTCTTTCCGGACGCGGTCTGGCCGTTGATACGGGATTATCATCGGGCGAGGAGTTCCCACGCTTTAGCGAAATGTGGATCGTCGAACCTAGCCCAGAAAGCCAGTACTTGACGATTTTTGCCCTGCTGGACTCACCTAGCGTTACCGGTGCCTACCGCTTTGTATTACGTCCCGGAGAAGACACCTTAGTCGACGTTCAATCGCGGTTATATTTGCGCCGGGCTGTCGAGAAACTGGGCATAGCACCGCTAACCAGCATGTACCTTTATGGCCCTGAACAACCTTCCTCAACACTAAACTATATCCCGGCCATCCATGATTCTAATGGCCTATTAATCAATGATGCGCAGAATGGCTGGATGTGGCGCCCGCTAGCCAATCCCGCAAGATTGATGATAAATAGACATGCAACACCTCAGTTAAACGGGTATGGCCTAATGCAACGGGGTCACAATTTTAGCGACTATCAGGATCTTGACGCACGTTATGATCTGCGCCCAAGTGCCTGGGTTGAACCACTCAACGCGTGGGGGGCCGGTAGTGTCGAGCTGATCCAGATTCCAACAAGCAACGAGACCAACGATAATATTGTATCAATGTGGTTGTCAGATGCAGCTCATGAGCCGAGAACTCCCCTTGAGTTCGATTACCGCATTACACTCACCACCAATGAAAGCCGTCACCTAGATACGCAGCTGGCGTGGGTGGATTCAACCCGTCGCTCACGGGGTGAGATAACTCGCGATGACTTAGTACGTGAGCCCGACGGGACGCTTGCTTTTGTTGTCGATTTTGTAGGGCCCTCGCTTGACGGTATCGGCAGCGGTGCAAACATGAGCGTTGAGGCAAGCGTTGGTGATAATGGTGAACTAACCAATAGTCGCGTTGTGCATAACCCGGCTACCGGCGGCTGGCGTGTGTTTGTTAATGTGAAGCGCAATAACGCCAACCAACCTTTAGATATCAGGGCCAAGCTAATGCTTGATGGCAAGCAATTATCCGAGACTTGGTACTATAGGCTGCCCGCCAATGGCTGAAATAATGCCTTCTTTAAAGTTAACGCCTACAGATCTTTATTTAGAGCGTCTAGCGTTAGAAACACAGGATCGCAAGGAACGTTACAAATTACTGGTCGGTGATCTAGATCAACACGAAATGGCTTCGCTGCATGCTGCATTAGGCGAGAATAGCGATGAGCGTGGTGATGTTTCCGGTGAAGAAAACAGTGATCCAGCGGCATTGTCGGTGGGTCGGCGCTTGGCGCTTGCCTACGCTGAGCCGCCGTTGGCGCCGCCAGACGTGCTGACAACAGACACGTCGGGGATTACGCGACTGCGCACTTCACCCGTGATGAAACGAACACCTTTGGCACCCCAGAAGTGGTCGACCAATCCTTTTGTAAATATTGGTCAACGTTTCAAGCGCTGGGCTAGAGGTGATGTTGGTCGGCGAAAACGAGAGTCACCCTCTGCGTCCTGGAAGTGGGTCGCCACTAGACGCCGTTGGGTTTTGCTAGTGCTGATTTTCGGTCAAAGTATCATCGCTGCCAATCAGATGCGCACCGTGCTCCCTGGACAAGGCATGCAGTGGCTTGAGGTCACTATACTGGCATTGTTTGTGCTTTTGTTCGCCTGGGTATCCGCCGGGTTTTGGACCGCTTTGATGGGGTTTTTTCAGCTATTGCGGCGCTATGACCGCCACGCCATTGATAGTGAGGTGGGTGACGAGCCGATTGATGATGACGCGCGTACAGCATTGCTGGTGCCAATATGTAACGAGGACGTTGCCAGGGTATTTGCCGGGGTACGCGCTACCTTGGAGTCTCTTCGCAGCACCGGTAATGACCGGCATTTCGACATCTTCATCTTGAGCGATACGTCCGATCCCGATATTGCCATTCAGGAAACATATGCATGGTTGGTGTTGTGCCGTGATCTAGAGGCCTTCGGGCAGGTCTTCTATCGCCGTCGACAGCGTCGTGTCAAACGCAAGAGCGGTAATCTTGACGATTTTTGCCGACGCTGGGGGGCACTCTATCGCTATATGCTGGTATTGGATGCTGATAGCGTCATGAGCGGCAAATGCTTGACCCGGTTGGTGCAGATGATGGAAGTGCACTCCAGGGTTGGCATTATCCAAACGGCACCACGGGCGTCAGGGCGTCTTAATTTATACGCGCGTATGCAGCAGTTTGCCACGCGGGTGTACGGGCCGTTATTTACCGCGGGGCTGCATTTTTGGCAGTTAGGCGAGTCGCATTACTGGGGCCATAACGCCATCATTCGCCTAGCCCCATTTATGCAGCATTGCATACTTGCGCCGCTGCCCGGTAAAGGCTCAATGTCAGGCGAGATTCTATCCCATGACTTTGTCGAGGCGGCGTTGATGCGGCGTGCCGGCTGGGGGGTATGGATTGCTTACACACTGGAAGGCAGCTATGAAGAAATGCCGCCTAATCTGCTTGATGAGCTCAATCGCGACAGGCGCTGGTGCCACGGAAACTTGATGAACTTCCGGCTGTTTTTTTCGCAAGGCATTCACCCCGTACACCGTGCCGTCTTTCTGACCGGGTTAATGTCGTATCTCTCTGCGCCGCTGTGGTGTCTTTTCCTTGTTCTTTCTACAGCACTGCTAGCGGTGCATACCTTTAGCACACCCAACTACTTTCCTGAGCCTGGGATGTTGTTCCCAGTTTGGCCACAATGGAATCCAACGTTAGCGGTGGGATTATTCGGTGTGACGGCGCTGCTGCTGTTTTTGCCTAAGCTGCTAAGCGTGCTGCTGGTGTGGATAAAGGGCAGCCGTCAATTTGGAGGACCGCTCAAAGTATTGGCGAGCATGGTGCTTGAGTCGCTATTCTCAATGCTATTGGCACCAGTAAGAATGCTGTTTCACACCCGTTTTGTACTGACCTCAGTGATGGGGTGGGCGGTTCAATGGCGTTCACCATCCCGGGAAAATAGCGACACGACGTGGGGTGATGCCATCCGCGCACATTGGAGCCAAACACTAATAGGCGCTGTGTGGGCAGCGGGTGTTTACGTTATGGAACCGACGTTTCTTTGGTGGCTCTCGCCAATTGTGGTTTCTTTAATGTTATCCATTCCGGTATCGGCACTATCGAGCCGTGTCTCGCTCGGACAAGCCTGCTTTCAAAAACGGCTGTTCCGAATTCCCGAAGAAACACAACCGCCACGAGTATTGCGGCGTATGGTGAGCCTGCTTACCCGTATGAACACCGGAATGTCGGCACCCTCTTTTGCCCAAGTGGTGGTAGACCCGGTGCCCAATGCGTTGGCCACTGCCTTAGGCACATCGCGGCACAAAGATGTCGAGCCAATACGTCAGCGTCGCGCAGAGCGCGTTTCTCGCGCCTTATTAATGGGGCCCGCGGGAATGAGTCGATTAGAGCGATTGGATTTTCTGGATGACCCGGTGATGATGTCGCAACTCCACTATCACATATGGAATGACAGCAAGGTTCATCACAGTTGGTTTGAGTTGGGTCTGCCAGGACGAGAATCTAAGCATCTACCGACCTTTAACTGAGCTGGCTATCGCATCTAACTACTCGCGCATTTCATCAGGCCGGCTGAGAAGCTGGCCTGTCTTTTTTGGTATTATTGTCGCGTTGCTTAAAACGCTGGCGCATTAAGCGTATGCGAAGGGCACTCACCAAACTGCTGTTTGTAGTCGTGAGCAAACTGGCCCAAATGCCAGAAGCCCCAGTAGGTGGCGATTTCTGTCACCGATTGCGGTGGCGAAGCGGCACGCAGCGCTCGGCGCACGCGATTGAGCCGCGTTAACCGCAAAAACTGCAGCGGGCTAATGCCTAAAATCGTCGTAAAGCTGTACTGCAGCGTGCGGCGGCTTACGTGGGTCAGCTGGCAAAGCTCCTCCATGGTTACCGGGCCATCCATATGCTCGTCAACATAACGTTTTACCCGGTCAACCACTTCCTTACGATGCGCATAGCTAGGGGGCAACTCAGCGCCAGGCTGCTCGGCCTGCAGCAGCTCAAGCAGTGCCATCAGTAAAATGTCTTGATGAATATGACTAGCGATCGCCAGGGTTTGGCTGGTGAGCAAACGTTCAAGAAGAAACGATACGGCACTAAGCGTTTCGCCAGCCGCTTGGCGACGCGGCATCTCTTGCCAGCGTTTATCCAAGTTAATCCCCTGGCGTTGGGCAGCCTCTGCTAAAGCTGGCAAGGTGATCACCAGTCCATAAATATCGAAAGCTTCTGGCGTAACCAATTCAAAATCACGCCCGCCAGGGCGGCACATTACTTCGCCCTTGCTAAGCGCTTGGCCATTAATCCGCGATCCCTGGCCAGTGGCTGGAATACCGATCCACAGCGAATCTGACCAAACGCGACACTGCTGACGGAGCGCTTGCCCGGTGTGCTCTTTAAATACCTGCATCGTCTCTAGGGTAACTTCATCCAATCGGCCATAAAAGCTGCCAGGGCTGAGCTGGTCGTACTCCTGCTGCCAACGTGTCAGGTTTTGCGCATGCTCATCGGCATCAAATGCTTCTTGGATGCATCTTTTTGGTGCAAATACGCTGTCGAGCGTGGACATGGGAAGCTCCCCAGAGTTTTCAAAAGCGTTATATCTTTAATTAAACGCTTTAACTTCATGTATTTAATTAAGTAAATGGAAATTTAGTGGGTTTGCCAAAACTCGATACTCCCTCTCTAGTGATAGCGCTATGGTGGAAACAAGCAAGTTTTATACCTTAATGCGCGTTTAGTGTTGTTAAAAAAGTAGAGCGGTTAAAAAGGAAAGCGCAATGGCAAAGACCTATCACACGACGGTGGGGGCTCGGAGCTACCGCTTCGCAAGCCTGGCTGAGCTGATGGCCAAGGCCTCGCCGCCCCGCTCTGGGGATCGTTTGGCTGGGGTGATAGCAGAGAGTGCCGAAGAGCGCGTGGTCGCTCAAATGGTGTTGGCCGAGCTGCCGCTTACCACCTTCTTGAATGAGGCGTTGATCCCCTACGAAGAGGATGAAATTACTCGGCTGATTATGGATGACCATGATGCCGCCGCTTTTGTCCCCATTCGCCATCTCACCGTGGGAGATTTTCGTAACTGGCTGCTCTCTGACCACGCTACCAGCGAGGTGCTAACGTCTGTGCGAATGGGCATTACCCCCGAAATGGCGGCGGCGGTGAGCAAACTGATGCGCAATCAGGATTTGATATTGGTGGCTAAAAAGTGCCAAGTCACCACTGCGTTTCGCAATACCATTGGCCTGCCAGGGCGGCTCTCTACCCGGCTGCAGCCCAATCACCCTACCGATGACGTCACTGGTATCGCCGCCAGTATTCTCGATGGGCTGCTTTACGGTAGCGGCGACGCGGTGATTGGCATCAACCCCGCGACCGATAATGTCGCCCAAAGTGTCAAGCTGATGCGTCTGATGGATGAGGTGATTCAGAAGTATCAAATTCCCACTCAATCCTGCGTGCTCACTCATGTGACGAACACTCTAGAAGCCATCGAGCTGGGTGCGCCGGTCGATCTGGTGTTCCAATCGATAGGTGGCACCGAAGCCACTAACCGCAGCTTTGGCTTTGACTTAAGCACCTTGGCCGAAGCGGAGGCGGCGGCGCAGTCGCTCAAGCGCGGCACGGTGGGTCGCAACGTGATGTATTTCGAAACTGGCCAGGGCAGCTCGCTCTCCGCCGATGCTCACCATGGCCTCGACCAGCAAACCTGCGAGGCCCGGGCCTATGCCGTGGCACGTAAATTTAATCCGCTGTTGGTAAACACCGTAGTGGGGTTTATTGGCCCCGAGTACTTGTTCGACGGTAAAGAGATTACCCGTGCAGGGCTGGAAGACCACTTCTGCGGCAAGCTGCTGGGCGTGCCGATGGGTTGCGATGTGTGCTACACCAACCACGCAGAAGCCGATCAGAACGATATGGATAATCTGCTGACGCTGCTGGGCGTGGCGGGCTGCAACTTCATCATGGGCATCCCCGGCTCTGACGACATTATGCTCAATTACCAGACTACCTCCTTTCACGATGCGCTCTATGCACGACGAGTGTTGGGGCTGAAAGCGGCACCTGAATTTGAGCGCTGGCTAGAGGAGATGCAGATTTTCCAGGATATCAGCACCCATCGGCTTAACGACCAGTTACCCGCCGCTTTTGCCAATAGCTTGCGCCACCTGCCTAAGGAGCCACGCCATGGCACATGACGAACTATCTCCTATCGTGGTGGAGAATGCCTGGGAGCGGTTGAATACGTTTACCGATGCACGGATTGGCTTGGGACGTGCTGGCGTTAGTCTGCCGACCAGCAAGCTGCTGGCGTTTCAGTTAGCGCATGCCCAGGCCCAGGATGCTGTGCACTGCCCATTAGAGGTGGAAAAGCTGGCTAATGAGTTAACCAAAGCGCTGACTTTGTCTGAGGCTCCAATATCTCTACATAGCCATGCCCAAGATCGTGCCCTGTACCTGCAGCGGCCAGATTATGGCCGTCGTCTCGACGACAAGTCCCGCGAGCAGCTGCAGCAAGCGGCCGCTTCTCAGCAGCGCTATGACCTTGCGGTGGTCATTGTCGACGGCCTTTCCGCCCTGGCCGTTCAGCAGAACAGCACGCCGTTTCTCCGCGCCCTTTATCAAATACTCAGCAGCGATGCCTATGACTGGCAGTTGGCGCCGCTAACGATTGTGGAGCAGGGACGGGTGGCGATTGGCGATGAAATTGGTGCTTTGCTAAACGCAGATGCCGTGCTGGTGATGATTGGCGAGCGACCTGGGCTGAGTTCACCCGATAGCCTTGGGCTGTATATGACCTGGGCGCCGGAGCCGGGGCTTAAGGATGATCGGCGCAACTGTATTTCCAATGTACGCCCGGCAGGCCTGCAGGTGGAGGAAGCGGCAAGGCGTTTCTTTCTGCTGTTAAAAGAGGCCCGTCAGCTCAAAGTATCAGGAGTTAAGTTGAAGGACCGCAGTGAAGACAATGTGCTGGAGGGGGAGTCAGGCACAACAGGCTCAATAAGTAACTTTTTGGTGGCTGATTAACGCTCTGCAGCACCTTATAACAACGACGCCAATACGAAATCATACAACAACATTGAAAACGGCACGCCGCTGACGTCTGTTTCGTTTCTCATTTAAAGGGCAAGATGATGACACAACCATCGATTGATCAGGCGTATCTGGCAAAACGCCAACTGCGTAAAGGCACCGCTGGCTGGATGCTGTTGGCGGGGCTGGGGGTTTCCTATGTAATTTCCGGTGACTTCGCCGGCTGGAACTTTGGCATTGCGGAAGCGGGTTGGGGCGGTTTTGCAATTGCCGCCTGTTTAATGGCGCTGATGTATTTAGCGCTAGTGCTCTCTCTGGCGGAAATGTCGGCGGCGATTCCTGCCGCGGGTGGCGGCTATAGTTTTGCTCGCCAGGCCATGGGGCCTGCCGGTGGTTACCTAACGGGGCTTGCGGTGTTGATCGAATACGCCTTGGCCCCAGCGGCGATTGTGATTTTTATCGGTGCCGCAGTGGAAGCCCTGCTGGGAATTAATGGCCCGTTGGTTTACCTGATTTTCTACGCTGTATTTATCGGTATTCACCTTGCGGGGGTAGGGGAAGCGCTAAAAGTCATGATGGTGATTAGTGGTCTGGCAGTGTTTGCCATTCTCGCCACGGCGGTGGCGTTAATAGGCAGCTTTGATTCAGCCAATTTATTTGATATTGCGCCCACCGATGCCGCTGGCGCGAGCACTTTTATGCCCTTTGGCTGGCACGGGGTTTGGGCGGCGCTGCCCTTTGGCATGTGGTTGTTTTTGGCGGTGGAAGGCGTACCTCTAGCAGCAGAAGAAGCCAAAGATCCGGCCCGCGATATGCCCAAAGGCATTATCGCGGCCATGCTTTTTCTGCTGTTTACCGCCTTGTTAGTCGTGGTGCTACTAGCTGGAGCCGCGGGCGCTGAGATGATTGGACAAAGCGGCGTGCCGCTGGTGGATGCGCTGAATGCGGCAGGTAATCCGACCCTGGCAACGGTGGTCAACGTGCTGGGTTTGGCAGGCCTGATTGCTTCGTTTTTCTCAATTATCTACGGCTACAGCCGGTTGGTGTTTGCGCTCTCCCGGGCAGGCTACCTGCCCAAGCAGCTATCGCTCACCAGTGGGCGTAAGGTGCCTTATTTAGCGCTGATTGTGCCCGGTGTGTTTGGTTTCTTGGTCTCGCTAAGTGGTGAAGGCGACCTAATGTTGGGGATGGCGGTGGTAGGTGCAACGATCTCCTATGCGTTGATGTCGCTAAGCCACATTTTACTGCGCTTGAAGCAGTCTGATTTGCCCCGGCCCTACAAAACGCCAGGTGGCATCGTGACGTCATCCATTGCGCTGGTGTTGGCACTGGTGGCGATGACTGGCGTATACGCGTTTGATCCCCGTGCGTTTAACTACACCATCGTGCTATTTATTGCCGGTGCGGCCTACTACTTTTTCTACAGTAAAAACCATCTGGTGGCGAAAACTGCCGAAGAGGAATTTGCGCTGGTAGTCACTGCACCGGAAGAACTAGATGACACTGGCTTAGTGACCCCTGCAGCGACGTCCAAGCTGTAATTTAAGCCACTCATCACCTAGGCTAACGATATCTTTGAAGCCTCTGCGCCTCACCGCTCAGAGGCTTTTTTTATTGATGCCAATAGCAAGGAGCAGTAAGCATGGCGCTTACATTTGATAACCCAAATGAGCAAAACCGCTGGTTTGCGGTAGACGACGGTGTCATGGGTGGGATTTCCCAAAGTACGTTCAGCGTTGCCGATGGTGAAGGGCGCTTTCATGGTGAGGTATCGATGGAAAACGGTGGTGGCTTTGCCTCGGTTCGACGCGAGTCTGATGGCTTTGAAACGACGCTTGCGGATGCTAGGGGGATAGCACTTACTGTCCGAGGGGACGGACGCACCTATCAACTGCGACTCAAAAGCACCTCCCTGAATGATGCTTCCGCCTATCGGGTGAAATTTACGCCATCTCAAGATAACTGGGAAACACTGCATTTTCCTTGGCATGTTTTTGAAGCGGTGCGCCGTGGAACGCTGCTAAGCGATGCCCCTGCCATCGTGCCAAGTGATATCCACCAAATCGGCTTCTTAATCGCTGACCGTACCGCGGGGCCTTTTTGTTTGCAGGTAAGTAAGGTGGAGGTACTGTTCTAAGCACTTGTGCCAGTACTGACTCATGTGCAGCAACATTAAAATCGAGCTCATACAATAGTATTAAGCGGTTGTACTGGTTTTTTAATACTGCTAATTTTGAGCTGTGCCTATAGCTCCAGTACAATACTTGTATCGTTCCTGTAGAGCATTCCGTTAGCTACAAAAATTAAAATTGATAGTCAGGAGATGCACTGATGGGAATGGAAACAGTTCGTTTTGGTGGTGATGACATCGAGAATTCGCTGGCAAACATGGATGATAAAAAGCTCGATGAGTTAGCTTTTGGGGCTATTCAACTCGATGCCAACGGTAAAATTACCCAATACAACGCAGCAGAGGGCGGCATTACAGGACGTGACCCTAAAAGCGTTATTGGCAAAAACTTCTTCACTCAAGTAGCACCCTGCACGCAAAGCAAAGAGTTTCAGGGCCGTTTTAAAGAAGGTGTTAAAAACGGTGACCTGAACACTATGTTTGAATATGTATTTGACTACCAGATGACGCCCACAAAAGTAAAAGTGCATATGAAAAAAGCGATCTCTGGAGATGCCTACTGGATCTTTGTTAAGCGCTTATAATCGATATAAGAGCTGCTTACTTAACGGACAGTAGGAGTAAGCGGCTTTTTACCTAAATCGTGCGATATTTTGGTGTCATTAAGGATCATCAGATGCCTCAGTGGTTAAGCGCAGCCGATTGCAAAACGGTCCTGCAATCATTGCTAAGCGCCGAACTGGCAGCCTACCGTCAAACCCCAGTGCCGGACTGGCAACATCTACCCACCATCGACTCCCTCGAAAGACTGCACCTTGCTGCCTGTACTAATGAATTTTTTTGTTTGTATGAGACCGGTGTCGAAGACCGTCTCTTAATGACCCAACACTTCGATGATTGGGCGGCGATCGTAGCACAAGCCGTGAACGCTACCTCGGGGCTAACGCTTCGTACTTCTGGTAGTACCGGATCTCCTACCGCTCATTTACATCGCTGGAAAGATATCGAAGCGGAAGGGGTTGCCTTGGCGCGGCGATTCTCGGCGCGTGTGCCAATTAGCCGAGTGATTAGCTGGTTACCGCTGCATCATCTGTACGGCTTTATGCTGGGAATAGCGTTGCCTGGTGTACTGGGTGTTCCACGGATTGCTGCGGATAGCATGGCTTTGCCTACTCTGGCGTCAGGTGATTTGCTAGTAACGGTGCCACCTCGCTGGGAGTACCTGGCGCGTTCGCGCACTACTTGGCCAGCGAATATGCTCGGGGTGTCTTCTACGGCGCCGCTCTCCGCCGCTACCTGGGAGGCAGTGACTGAACGCGGTTTAACGGGGTTGCTGGATATCTATGGCAGTACCGAAACAGGCGGGGTGGCTACCCGATGGCGCGAGAACGAGCTTTATCGGCTGTTAGCGCACTGGCAACGCCTTGATGCTCAGCATATTCAACGTGTTGATAGCCACGTTGCTACGCCGCTGTCGGATAATACGTGCTGGCATGACGAAAGCACCTTTACCCTCGAAGGGCGTCATGACGATGTTGTGGTCATTGGTGGAGTTAACGTGAGCCCGCAGCATGTGGCCCAACAGCTACGGGCGTTGGCGAGCGTGGCTGACTGTGCCATTCGCACTACAGACTCGGCCACTCAGCTGCGTTTGAAAGCCTTCGTTGTGCCTGAGAGCAGTGAGCATGAAACCGCCAACGCCATCGCGCAGGCTATCGCTTCGTGGCCTGCAGCTGAGCGCCCCATCAGGATTACCTACGGCGACGTCCTACCCACTAACACAATAGGCAAGCTGACTGACTGGTAGCCCTTAGAAGCTAGCCCTTAAAAGTTAGCTCTCCAGAGCAATCCTCTATATAGGAAATGTGGTTATGGACGATGAGCATCGCACGCTCGAAGAGATCGAAATGATTGCGCTTGGGAGGCAGTCGATAGTGCTATCGCAAGCAGAAAAACACGCGGTGCGAAAAGCCCACGATTTTTTGTGCAATGCCATCGAACAGCGCCAGCGAATCTATGGCGTGACGACGGGGTATGGACCTTTAGCCACAACAAATGTGGACCCTAAACAATCATCGCTCCTGCAGCAAAATTTGGTCTATCACTTATGCAGTGGCGTGGGGGAGCCCCTGTCACATCGTCACGTGCGCGCGATGATGGTGGCGCGTATGGCCAGTTTGGTGCGTGGCCACTCGGGGGCTAATCCGGTGCTTATCGATCGTTTGCAGGGGTGGCTGGAGGTTGATTTGATTCCTCTAGTACCGTCCCAGGGTACTGTTGGCGCTAGCGGCGACTTAACCCCCTTGGCGCATTTGGCGCGGGCGCTCAGCGGTGAAGGAAAAGTAAGCCTAAGGGGCGGGCATTGGATAGATAGCGCCGAGGCCCACCGGCAGCTCGACTGGAAACCGCTAGTGCTTCAGGGCAAAGATGCGATCGCTCTGGTTAACGGAACGTCAACCACGGCGGGTATTGCCGCCTTGAACGCCACCGCGGCACAGCGGGCAGTCAAACTTAGCACGTTACTCGTATTGTTATACGCCGAGCTGTTGGAAGGCCATCGTGAGGCATTTCATCCCGCCATTGGTGAGCTGCGTCCGCACCCAGGTCAGCAACAGTTGCATCGTTGGCTTTGGTCGCTGTCTGAAAGCAGCGGCGCGCTAGTTCCCTGGCAGAGAGCCCTTACATCGCTTCCTGATATGGGCAGCGATATTCAGCAGCATCAGCCGTTACCCCAAGATGCTTATACCTTAAGGTGCGCCCCCCAAGCACTGGGTGCCGCCTGGGACGTTGTTGAGCAGCACGCACAAACCGTGCGAATTGAGCTTCAGGCGGTCACCGACAACCCGCTGCTGTTGGTCGATGACGACACTATTTTGCATGGGGGTAACTTTTTTGGCCAACAGTTGGCCTTTGCCAGCGACCATCTCAATAATGCGCTCATCCAAATGGCGCTGTATAGCGAGCGGCGTATCGCGAGAATTACGGATCCTCAAAAAAATAACGGCTTACCTGCGTTTATGCAGCCCCTCGATACCGGCTTACACAGTGGTTTTATGGGGGCTCAGGTTAGCGCAACCTCGCTTGTTGCTGAGCTTCGTAGCCACGCGATGCCTGCTTCTATTCAATCGATTCCTACGAACGCCGATAACCAGGATATCGTCCCCCTGGGTACTATCGCCGCACGACGGGCCAGTACAAGCTTAGAGCAACTTTACCAAGTGTTAGCCATCGAAGCCTTAGTGCTTGCCCAGGGAGCTGAGTTGAAAAGTGCTCACCTGCTTAGCCACGCCTCTAAAACGCTATGCGCCTGGGTGCGAACGTATGCGCCACCCCTCAAGCAGGATCGGCCGCTGTCAGAAGAGATTACCAACGTGGCGAATATGTTGGCCGATCCGGATGAGGTGGCGCCATTAATGGTTTTACTGAGTGTTTCACCCTCAGTCCCACCAAGGTCGCCTCGCATGTAGGTTCCCGTTACGCGAAGCTGGTAGAAATAATTAGGAGTTTGGCCTGTGAAACACTCCCCTGGGTACCGCTTAGCGACAACAATTCTGCATGGTTTCGATGAGTACCGCGCGCGCTTTAAAGAGATCACCGCCGATGCAAGCCGCCGCTTTCGTGATGCGGCCTGGCGTGATGCCCAACAGGCATCTGCAGAGCGGATTAATCTCTACCAGCAAAAAATCGATGTCACACTGGGGCGCTTAAAGCAGACCTTTACACCCGATGTGGTTGCCCACTGTGATAGCTGGCGCGAAGCGCGTGGCCACTACGCCGAGTTGGTCAGCCTCCGACTCGATTACGAGCTGGCGGAAACCTTCTTTAACTCGCTGTTCTGCGCCATTTTCCATCACCGCCATATACGCAATGAGTGGATGTTTGTGTATAGCTCTCGGGAGGATGCTGCCCACCGCTCGGGGATTGAGCTGTGCCGCAGGCTCAGGGTAAACGGCGACTGGCAGGCGGCGCTCAAGTGGGCGCTGATAGATGCGCCATTGGAGAATCGCTTTGCAGATATTAGCCACGATACTCGGTTAGGCGCTACGTTTTTACAGCAGCACTTACCAGCAGCGATTTTGAACGCCAATGACACTGAAATTGAGCTGCTCAACAGCTTCTTCTACCGCAATAAAGGTGCTTACCTAGTTGGGCGAATCCTGGGCGGCGGCGAGCAGGTGCCGTTAGTGCTGCCAGTACTCCACGGCGAGGGGTTTGGCGACCAGCAAGGGGGTGATCCAAGCCTGCATCTGGATACCGTGCTGATTGAAACCGATGAAGTCTCGATTATCTTCTCCTTCACCCGGGCCTACTTTCAGGTCGAGGTGCCCGTGCCAGGGGAGTTTGTCAGCTATCTTCAGCAGCTTATGCCGCACAAGCCGGAAGGGGAGCTTTACGCGTCGATTGGCTTTTTCAAGCATGGCAAAACCGAGTTTTTCCGGGCGCTCAACCAGCAGGTCGCCAAGCGCGAAGATCAATTCATTATCGCACCGGGGGTGCGTGGCATGGTGATGGCCGTGTTTGTGCTGCCCAGTTTCCGCACCGTGTTTAAAATCATTAAAGATAAATTTGACCCGGCTAAAGAGGTGACTCACGCGGTGGTGCGCGAAAAATACCGTTTGGTAAAGCGCCACGACCGGGTGGGGCGTATGGCGGATACCCAAGAGTTCTCCAATTTTATTGTCCGTCAGGATCATTTTTCGCCGGAGTGTCTGGAGCACTTATTGGAAGTGGCGCCCTCAACCGTGGTGTTGAAAGACGACAAGGTGATTATCAAACACTGCTATACCGAGCGGATGATGACCCCGCTAAATATCTACCTGGAGCAGTGCAGCGACAAAGAGAAGGAGATGGTACTTAAGGATTATGGCAATGCCATTAAACAGATGGCGGCGGCGAATATTTTTCCCGGCGATATGCTGCTGAAAAACTTTGGCGTGACGCGCCATGGCCGAGTAATTTTCTACGACTACGATGAGGTCTGCTACCTCACCGAGTGCCGTTTTCGGCACATTCCCAAGTCCTACGGCAATGACTTTCAGGGGGGCGACACGCTATCCATTGGTCCAAACGATATCTTTCCCGAGGAGTTCGGGCCCTTTATGTTTGCCAATAAAGCGCTGCGCGATATATTCATGCATCAGCACCCAGAGCTCTTCGACCCGGATTACTGGCTTGAACTGCAGCAGGCGATCATCGATGGCCGCGTCATTGACGTTTACCCTTACCGCAATAAGCAGCGTTTTGCGGGTAGCATCGGCCAGTTGGTATATTAGGGGTCTATTTAGCGTGCAATGAAGCATCGATAACGAGGTAATCATGGCAGCAAGCCCGCATTTGGTGGTGTTTACCGGCTCGGGGATTAGCGCCGAGAGCGGGATTAAAACCTTTCGTGCCAGCGACGGTCTGTGGGAAAACCATCCAGTTGAGGACGTTGCGACCCCACAGGCGTGGCAGCGCAATCCGCAGAGGGTGCTGGATTTTTATAATCAGCGCCGCGAGCAGATTCGCCGCGCCAAGCCTAATGCTGCCCATAAAGCGCTGGCAGCGCTTGAGCAGGAAGGCTTTCACGTCAGTATCATTACCCAGAATATTGATGACCTGCATGAGCGAGCAGGGTCGCGGAGTGTATTGCACTTACATGGTGAAATTTTAAAAGCGCGCTCGTCAGTCGATGAGCGTATGCGCTATCCGCTGCTTAAAGGCGGCATCGAATTGGGCAATATCTGCGACAAGGGCAGCCAGCTACGTCCTGATGTGGTGTGGTTTGGTGAGTCGGTACCGCTGTTTGAAGACGCCTGTGAGCTGGTGAGCCAGGCTGACTTTCTACTGGTGGTCGGTACCTCACTGGCAGTGATGCCTGCCGCATCGCTGTTGTCCTACATTGACTACGAAACGCCTTGTGCCCTGGTCGACCCCGACGCGGACATGCTAAGTCCACCGGGGGTATTGGCAATTAATACTACCGCCGGAGAGGGCGTTCCGGCGTTAGTAAATCGCTGGAAGCAGCAAGGTAATCTGCTGCTGCCCTAAGCGTTTTACTTTTCAAGGAACCACGCCTTCATAATGTCGGTAACCTTGGTCATTTCCGCTTCCGTGGTGATATAGGCGGGCATGGTATACAGCCAGCGGCCAATGGGGCGTAGCCAAACGCCACGCTGGCGGGCGAAGTCGCCCACGCCTTTTAGCACCTCAGCGGAGTGGGTCTCAATGACCGCCGTGGCACCAAGAACGCGGACATCGGCTACCTTGCTGTACGTGCGTAGCTGCTCGTCGTCAACTAACTCCCGACGCAGCAAGTGATTTAACTGATCAATCTTGCTGAGATAATTCTCTTCCTCGAAGACCCGCAGGCTTTCCAGCGCGACACGGCAAGCCAATGGATTACCCATGAAAGTAGGCCCGTGCATAAAGGCGTGGTGGGGGCTGTCGCCTATAAAAGCATCGTGAACACGATCTGTGGCTAGCGTTGCGGCGTGGCCCAAATAGCCGCCGGTCAAGCCTTTGGAGAGCACCATAATGTCGGGTGTGACGCCGGCGTGGTCGGCGGCAAACAGTTTGCCGGTGCGGCCAAAGCCGGTAGCCACCTCGTCAAAAATCAGCAGTACGCCAAACTCATCGCATAGCTCCCGTGCGCCGGTTAGATAGGCGGGCGAGGTCATATTGAGCCCACCGGCGGCCTGCAACAGCGGCTCCATCAGCAGTGCGGCTATCTCGTGGTGGTGGCGTTCCAGTACCTCACGCAGGCCAGCCAAATCCTGGGCAACCTGCTCTGGCGTAGCGTCATAGGGGGCGGTGGGCGCTGGGGCGAAATGGTGTTTAGGCAACAGGCTGGCGAACAGACTATGCATCCCCTCTTCCGGGTCGCAGACCGCCATACAGCCGGTAGTGTCGCCATGGTAGGCCTTCATCAATGACAGCATCTTGCACTTGCCAGGATGGCCGGTAAGCACCTGGTACTGCAGCGCCATCTTCATAGCGACTTCCATGCCCACCGAGCCGCTGTCGGAGTAGAACACGTGATTCAGTCCGGCGGGGGTGATGCGCACCAATTCGCGGGCTAATTGGTCGGCGGGTTCGTGGGTTAAGCCGCCCAGCATGACATGGCACAGCTCGCCCGCCTGTTCGCGAATGGCCGCCACCAAGCGCGGGTGCCCATAGCCATGAATCATGCACCACCATGAACAGGTGGCATCCAGCAGCCGTTCGCCGCTCTCAAGCACAAAGTGAACACCATCACCGCCAACAACCTTGGGCGCAGGCGTCTGGGTTTTTAAGTGGGCATAAGGATGCCAAACATGGCGTTGCCCAACCGATGTGCTCATAACGACTCCAGTGATAAGTAGCGGTGCGCCGTGGCGGCGTCTGGGGTGGCTAAGTGAGGGATAATGCCTAAGCAGGGGGCGTCAAGCTTGGCATTCAGGTGGGCTATGTTGGCCTCGAAACGGGTCTTGTCGGCGGCAAAGGCGGCGTCGACTACGCTGCCCGCCCAACCGGCGAGTACCAAGCCGTCGGCACGAATGGCCTCGGCGGTTAAGCGGGCATGATTTAAGCAGCCCAGCTTTAAGCCAACCACCAGAATAACCGGCAGCTCAAGCGCTATTGCCAGGTCAGCAAAGTCTTGCTGTTCGTTTAACGGCACGCGCCAGCCGCCAGCACCTTCAATTAGGGTGAAGTCCCTAGCCGTTTGGCTAAGCGTTTCGCTCAGTAAGCGAGAGATCGCGCTCACCTCAAGCGGTTGGCCTGCCTCGATCGCGGCTAAATGGGGTGCAATGGCGGGCTCAAAGGTGATCGGATTAACCATGGCGTAGTCGACCGCTGGCACGCTTTGCTGCTGCAGGGCGAGGGCATCGCTATTGCGCAGGTGGCCATTGATTCGCTCGCTGCCAGAGGCCACCGGTTTAAGGCCCAGCGTGCTCAACTGCTGTTGGCGGGCGGTATAGAGCAACCCGCTGGTGACTAGCGTTTTACCGGCATCGGTGTCAGTGCCAGTAATGAAAAATGCACTCATTGGGGTTTTTCCAGCGTTAACGTTAGGCAGTGGTAGCTCACTGGCAAGCCTTCTGATTGGCGTAACTGCTCATAGCGCGCCTTGGCAGCGGCGATATCTCGCCGGGTAATATGAGCTTGCGGCCTGGCGAGCTGGGCGCCGACGCCCTTGATGGATGCCATCACCGCGTTCAAGTCGGGGTAGTAGTAGTGCTCAACGTTGGCGGTTTGCCGGTTAATGGTTAAACCGCTCTCAGCGATCGCTACGGCAACGCTGATTTGATCGGGCGTTTGCAGTAGCGCTTCGGGGCGCTGCCAGGCGAAGGCAACCTCTGCCAGGGTGCCTGGCAGTAAGGTGGTGATATGGGCGTGGCCGCCAGGCTCAAGCACGCGGTAAAGCGCCTTCATTACAGCGCCAATATCGCGACACCACTGCACTGCCAAGTTGGAAAATACAAGATCAACGCTACGTTCACTAAACGGCAGCGCTGTCGCATCGCCCTGTTGCCAGTGGATACCTTCGCCGTAGCGCTGGCGGGCCTGCTCCAGCATGCCGGGGGCAATATCCAGGCCGACCAGTTGAGCAGCGGGGTAGCGCTCGGCTAAGCGCTGAGTCCAGTAGCCGGTGCCGCAACCAATATCAACAATGCGGGTGGCAGAGGCTGGCAGTGTAATCCACAACCCTTCACCTATCTGGCGCTGTGCGGTGGCTAGCGCGTCGTAGCGGGGGGCGGCCCTGGAAAAGGCGTGGGCCACTCGCGCCTGCCAGTTATCTTCGCAAAGCTGTTTGCTAAGCCCTTTGCCAAGCTCTTTGCTAAGCCCTTCGCCAACACCTTCGGCAAGGGGTTGGGTAAGCACTGCTTGCTCGGTCACAACAACTCCGCGCTGGCGTTAGTCAGCTTAGTGGCATGGTGGGTTATCGCAGTGGTTAACGCTTGGGGCTGCGATAACATGGGGCAGTGTCCAACACCGCTTAACCGTTCCCCTGCGCTGCGTTGGCCAGGGCTTATCAGTGGGTCCTGCTCGCCAATCAGCGTCACGATTGGGCAGGCAGCCGTGTTGAAGTGCTGGCGGTTATCGAGCTCAGCCAGCCACTCAAGGCCACGGGAAAGCGTTGCATGATCCGCACTGGGTGAATCGCCCAATAGGTCTTTCAGGCGCTGATAGGCCTGTCGTGGGTTGGGTTCTCCCTGGACCTGCCAGCGCAAAAAGTGTCGCCAGGTAGCGTTTGGGTCACGCTCAAAGGCGCGCTGGAAGCTACCAAGCTCGCGCTGGGAGACGCCGTCGTCAGCGCAGAATGTCGCGCTAGCTCCTAGCAAAATAAGTCCTTTAGGGGCAGCCAGATAGTCGAGCAAAGCAGTGGCCAGTAATCCCCCCAAGGACCAGCCTACCCAGATGGCATCGCTGGGTAGGGCGTCGGCCATGGACGCCGCCAGCTGCGTTAAGGTGGCACTAGCGGGGAGCGCGGGGATGCCCCCATAGCCCGGCCAGTCGATAGGCTGAGCCTCAATGGTGCTTGGCCAGTAGCCGTCAAGTGACAGCCAAATACGCTGATCAATGCCCCAGCCTGAGAGCAGCACTAGGCGTTGGCAAGGCATGCTGTCTCCTCGCGTTGACACGCAGTTAGCGCTTCTAATAAGCGCTCAATTTGGTGGCGGGAATGGCGTGCGCTCAGCGTAATACGCAGTCTTGCTTCACCCTTGGGTACCGTGGGTGGGCGAATGGCCCCCACATAAACGCCGTGCTGTTGCAGCCGTGTAGCCCACGTTAGGGTGCGTGCTTCATCTTCCAATATAAGTGGCTGAATAGGGGTCGTTGAGTCACTGAGTGGCAGTCCCAAACGAAGTGCCTCACGTCGAAAATAAGCGATATTGGCGTTAAGCGTAGTTCGGTGCTCAGGCTCTCGTTGCACGATATCCAGCGCTTTAAGCGTCGCCGCGGCGATGGCCGGAGGCTGGGCGGTGGTATAGATATAGCTGCGTGAAAACTGAATCAAGTGATCGATTAACGCAGCATCCCCAGCCACAAAAGCCCCGGCGGTGCCCAGTGCTTTGCCAAAGGTGCCGACCAGAATCGGTACCTTGGCGCTGCTCCAGGTGCTGCCCACGCAGCCGCTGCCATTGTCGCCAAGCACGCCTACGCCGTGGGCATCGTCGATCATTAACCAGGCATGGTGGCGTTGGCAGGCGCTGACCAAGCTTGCTACGTCAGCCACATCGCCATCCATACTGAAAACGCCATCGCTGACCACCAGCTTATGCGCGTACTCAATGCGGCCCAGTAAGTTTTCCAGGTCATTGGCATCGCGATGATGAAAGCGCCGGTTACGTGCCCCGCTTAAAGCCGCGCCATCCAATAAGGAGGCGTGATTGAGACGGTCTTGGAAAATAGCGGTGTGTCGATCTGCCAGCGCTTGCAGCACGCCGAGATTGGCCATATAGCCGGTGGAAAACAGCAGCGCTCTTTCACGGCCTGTCCAGTGCGCCAAGGCCTCTTCCAGGGCGTCGTGAACCTCCAAGTGACCGCTGACCAGATGCGATGCTCCCGCTCCTGCGCCAAAACGGCGCGCGCCATCCGCCTGGGCTTCGCTAACGCGTGGGTCGTGAGCAAGACCCAGGTAGTCGTTGCCAGCAAAGTCGAGTGCAGACTCAGACGCGCCGTTTGCCATGACCTGCCGCGATCGCCAGCGGTGTGTCTGCTGGCGATCAGCGCGGGCATCGGCTAAACGCTGGTGCCATGCTTCAGACACTGGCATCCACCGCTAGCTCGGCAACTCGCTCGGCGTACATCTGCTGCTGGGCTTGTTGGGCGAGGCGTGCCGCTTGAGTATCTTCGCTCTCGCAGGTCTCGCGTTTTTCTGGATGCAGCCCCAGCTTGGCAAATAGCGCTCGGTCACGATCCACCTGGGGGTTGCCAGTGGTCAGCAGCTTGTCGCCGTAAAAAATCGAGTTGGCACCGGCCAAAAACGCCAGCGCCTGGGTCGATTCATTCATCTGCTCGCGGCCTGCGGAGAGCCGCACGTGGCTTTGCGGCATCATAATGCGTGCCACCGCAATGGCGCGGATAAACTCAATGGGGTCTAAGTCCTCAGCGCTTTCCAGTGGTGTGCCGGGCACTTTCACCAGCATATTGATCGGTACTGATTCCGGGTGCGGCGACAGCTTGGCCAGCTGTTGCAACAGTGCGCTACGATCCTTGGCATCTTCGCCCATGCCGAGAATTCCGCCGGAGCACACTTTCATACCCGCATCGCGCACGTTGGAAAGGGTCTCCAGCCGATCGCTGTAGGTGCGGGTGGTGATGATTTCGCCGTAGTACTCCGGCGAGGTGTCCAGATTGTGGTTGTAATAGTCGAGCCCGGCGGTGGCCAAACGGCTGGCCTGTTCGCCATCGACCATGCCTAGCGTCATACAGGTTTCCAGGCCTAGCGCTTTTACCTGGCGCACCATCTCTTCGACCAGCAGTAAGTCTTTGTCGCGAGGGCTGCGCCACGCCGCGCCCATGCAAAAGCGGCTTGCACCGGCTTCTTTCGCTGCCTTAGCTTGCTCAACGACCTTTTCGATTTCCAGCAGCTTCTCTTTCTCTAGCTTAGTGTTGTAGTGGCCGGACTGGGGGCAGTATTTACAATCTTCCGGGCAGGCGCCGGTTTTGATCGAAAGCAGGGTAGAGACCTGAACCGCGTTAGCATCAAAGTGGGCGCGGTGCACTTGCTGGGCTTGAAACAACAGATCATTAAACGGCAGTGCGAACAGTGCGCTGATCTCGTCCAGTGTCCAGTCGTGGCGCTGCTGGTAGCCTTGTTGCTGGGAGGGCTCGCGAGTCAGAGTCATGGATGTAAACCTTTTTACTATTAATAGTTGACGAGACTTTAGCGGCGTTGCGCTTTCGGTGTCAACGTTGGTATTTTTTTAGGTTTACGGTGATCTCGAATCATTCGTCAAAACATTGCTGACTACTTTATACTCTGCGCCCTTTTAATTTTTATCTATCCCACCCTTTGGAGCGCGGATGACTGCTTTTGATAGCTCGACTGAACAGGGTTCAGCCAATGAGCATCCTCGCCCGCCAAGGCGTGAGTTCAAAGCTCGCGGCAGCTTTGTTACCCGCTGTGAAGGCTGCAATTTGCCGGCAATGAACTGTCTGTGTCCCTATAAAGTAAAGGCGGAAAGTCATGCCCAAGTATGGTTGCTGACTCACCCGTTGGAGCATTTTAAACCGACGAATACCGGACGCTTGATCAGCGATGTCATCACCACAACGCAGGTGTTTACCTGGTACCGTGTGGCGCCGGATGCCCAGTTGGTTGCACAGCTACAAGACCCGCGCTACGCGCCCTTTTTGATCTTTCCCGATGACCAACCCGACTACGCCGAACGCGTCGTAGGTATCGATGCCGTTCACGCGGCGAAGGTTGAGAAGCGGATTCCGGTCTTTATCATTCTGGATGGCACCTGGCGTCAGGCCCGGCGAATGTTTCGCAAAAGCGCCTACCTTGATCAACTGCCCATATTGCCACTTCGCACTGAGCGGGAAACCCGTTACCGGCTACGCAAACCGGCGTCCAAAGCGCATCTATGTACAGTAGAAGTGGCCATTGAGCTATTGCGCCAAGGTGGGGATGCCGTCGCTGCGGATATACTGGATGACTACTTTGAGGCGTTTAACGATAGCTACTCAGCGAGCCGCTTCTATCACAAAATCGACCCGCCAACCGCAGCGATGCAGAGGCTGCTGGCGCTCAAAGGTTAGTGGGGAAGGAAACGCTGGAGTACTTTGCGTACCCAATACCAGCGGTTGATAAGTAGCGCGGTAAAAATCAGCCCGCAGCCGATGAGTTGCAGTAGGGTCATGGTTTCACTAAACCACCAGCCTGCTAGCAGTGCGGTCCAGACGGCCTCAAGCATCAGGATGACCGAGGCATGGCTGGGTGTGGTCATGCTTTGTGCTTTGATCTGTACATAGAAACGTAGCGAGCTCGCCAATAGCGCACTGGCCAAAAACCACCCTACAATCGAAGGGGATAGGCTAAGCGTTTCTTGCTCGGCCAGCAGTGAGAGTAGCGTCAGAGTTGTCCCAACAACGAGTAGCTGCAGTGTAGCGAACGGTAGTGGTGGTAAGTTGCGAACAACCCGTGTGTTTATGTTGATCAGTACCGCAAAGCAGAGTGCGGAACAGACCATAAAGAGTTGGCTGGTTTCTATCGTAAAACCTGCGTTCAGCGATAGAAAAACAAACCCGGTTAGGGCGATTGGCAGAGCAATCCAGGTGGTGCGCGGCGGTCTATCTCCAAACAGTAGCCTCGCCACAATAGGCACTAACAGAATGCCCAGGCTATGGATAAAAGCACTTTCACCAAGGTGGGTAGAGTGTTCAAGCCCGAGCACCCAAAAAGCAATCGCCGTGCTAAATAGCAGCCCAACAAAGGCACCACGGCGCACTCGGCGAGCAGGCATGCGGCGCAGCGCGGGCCATGCGAAGAGTGTCAAAATAAAACCGGCGAGTAAAAAACGCGTGCCGATAAACAGCATTGGCGGCATGCCCGCCAATGCTTCTTTTGATGAAATCCAACCCCCTGCGGCTAACAGTGTGACCAATAGCAGTAGAGCATCAGCCTGCCAGGGGGCGCGTTTAATGGTGTTCAACCAGCGCCACCGCCAAACAGTGCGCCCGCGATTCTAAATCCGGCTACCCAGGTGCCGATGGCAGAACCAGCAGTGGCAAGGATGAAGACTAGTAAGGTGCGCGATACGCGGTTTTTCCACCACCCCTTTAGCTGGGTAACATCGTGGCGTAGCGATGAAAAGTCGCGCACTTTGGGTTTGCGCATGAACAGCTCAACCCCAGCGGCAACAAAGCCTGCGCCGATGGTCGGGTTCAGGGAGGTAAGTGGGGCGGCGAAGAAGGTGGCAATCACCGTGACCGGGTGTGCCAAGGCGATAATCGTTGCGCCACCGGAGAGAATGCCGTTAATCAAAAACCACTCCAGCACTAGCTGCCAGCCAAGGTCGGTATTGCGCGAAAAGCCAATCGCAAAGCCGGTAAGCACCAACGCGGTAATCAACCAGGGTAGCATCTTCCAAAGCTTTGACGGCGGAGGGGAGGCTTCAAGCGATTCGCGCTCTACCTTTGGGTCAGTTGGGAGCGGCGTTTCAAGATGCTCGCTGGTGCCTTTCAGGTGTCCCGCCCCGATGACGACTAACACATGTTGAAAACGCCCAGGCGGCGCGTCTTCCGCCAAACGCAGCGCCATATAGCGGTCACGCTCACGAATCAGCGGGTTATAGAGCGCTTCCGACTCAGCGGCAAACTCACTGAAAGTGGCTTCCAGCATATCGCCTTCTTTAAGCTTTTCGATATCCTCTTTAGAGACATCCTGGCGAGAAAGCACGCTGCCGATCAGGCCTGAAAACAGCGAAAAGCGCTGCCACCAGGGCACGTTACGGTAGATACGTTTTAGTGTGATACCCACATCGCGATCGACCAGCAGCAGCGGCAGTTCTAGGCGGCTCGCTTCTTCAACGGCGGCGCGCATTTCAGCGCCGGGCTGAATACCTGATTGATCGGCAATGCGCTGCTGGAAGGCGCCAAGTGCCAGGCTCGCGGCAACCATGCCCGCCTTGCCTTCCTTAAAAACTTGAAATAGGTCCTGCTCGCCCATGGCATCTGGGTTGGACATACTGTGATGACGAGCATCGCAGAGCTCTATCGCTACCGCATCAAAAGCGCCGGTAGCCAGCAGCTTGCGCACATCGTCAGCGCTTTCGGCTGATACATGGGCGGTGCCTAGCAGGGTGTAACGGGTATCACCGATAGCCATCGTTTTTAACGGCCCGCTGGTGGCCGGTAGGGGAGTCGGTGTTGTCGTCAGCGGCCCTGTTTCTGGGTTGGACGCTGCTTGGTGAGACGTATCTTCGTGATTCATTAACAACTCTCAAGTCGGTCAATAAGTGGGACTGATGAGCATGTTCTCTGGAGCGAATGGTTTAGCGTCGCCAGAAAGCAGGGGTAAACAGCACCAGTACCGTAAAAATTTCCAGGCGGCCAAGAAGCATGGCTATTACCAGAATCCATTTCGCCATATTAGGGATTTCGCCATAGTTGGTACTGGCTTCCCCCAGCGCTGGGCCTAGGTTGTTGAGCGCGGACCCCACCGTCGACCAAGCAGTCACTTGATCGACACCGGTGGCCATCACCCCCACTAGCATTAAAAAGAACAGTAGTACGTAAACGGAAAAGAATCCCCATACCGCTTGGGCAATGCTATCAGGAACGCTGACTTTACCTACTTTGACCGCAATGACCGCGTTGGGGTGAATCAGGCGCATGATTTCACGCATGCCCTGTTTGATAATCAAAATAATTCGAATCACTTTCATGCCGCCACCTGTTGAGCCTGAACAGCCGCCAACGAAGGCTGCCACAAAAAGCAGGAAGGGCAGGGCACCGGGCCACATAGAAAAGTCGGCAACACTGTAGCCAGCGGTTGTTGCCACGGACACCACTTGGAAAACCCCGTGCCGCAGGCCACGCAGTGTATCGTAGGTATTGGTTAGCCACAGAGAAAGCACGGTAATCACCGCTAGCGAGAACAGAAATAGCATTAAAAATCGCGCTTCGGGGTCACGAAAATAGTGCAGGAGACTTTTTTCACGCCAGGCGATGAAGTGAAGGCTAAAGCTGACGGCTGAAATAAGCATGAACGCAATACAGATCAGCTCAATGGCCGCGCTATCAAAATAGCCGATGCTGGCATCGTAAGTAGAAAAACCGCCATTGGCGACGGTTGAAAAACTGTGGCTTAAGGCATCGAACCAGCTCATCCCCGCCAGCATATAGGCAATCATGCAGGCCACGGTAAGCGTGGCATAGATATACCACAATGCTTTAGCCGTTTCGGTGATACGCGGGGTGAGCTTGGAGTCCTTCAGCGGCCCAGGGATTTCGGTGCGGTACAGGGCCATGCCCCCAACACCCAGGGTAGGTAGAATCGCAACGGCTAAAACAACGATACCCATACCGCCCAGCCACTGCAGCTGCTGGCGGTAGTAAAGAATTGACTCGGGTAAAAAGTCGATGCCGGTAATCACAGTGGCACCGGTGGTGGTCAATCCAGAGAACGACTCAAAGACCGCATCGGTAACGCTCAGCGAACCTTCGCCGAACAGCATCAAGGGTAGCGAGCCGAACAGTGCCAGTACCGTCCAGAACATTGCGGCGATAATAAAACCGTCACGGATGCGCAGCTCTTTTTGCGAACGGCGATTGGGGAGATAAAGCAACAGCCCGGTCCCCACCGAAATAGCAATGCCGCTAATGAAGGCGCTCCATACGCCGTCACGGAACCAGAGTGAAATCAGCGTTGGGGGAAGCATGGTAAGGCTGAACAGCATTAGCAGCAGCCCCAAAATACGCAAAATAACCCTCAGACTCATGGTTGTCGCATGCTCCTGTCATTAGCAGCCGTAGGCAGAGGTTCGGGGGCTATCAAAAGAACGATAAACCGACTTGGAACAGGCGCTCAACATCGCGAATGCGGCGCTTGTCGATCACAAATAGAATCACATGGTCGCCGCTTTCCACCTTCACATTGCTATGGGCAATGATGACCTCTTTGCCGCGTACAATTGCGCCAATGGTGGTGCCTTCGGGGAGGTCGATTTCACTGATGGTACGGCCCACCACTTTAGACGACTGCTTGTCGCCATGGGCGATCGCTTCAATCGCTTCAGCGGCCCCCCGGCGCAGTGAGTGAACGTTAACGATATCACCGCGACGCACGTGGGTGAGCAGGCTGCCGATAGTCGCCTGCTGAGGTGAAATAGCAATATCAATATCGCCTCCCTGCACCAAATCAACATAAGCGGCGTTGTTGATTAGCGTGAGCACTTTTTTCGCCCCCAAGCGCTTGGCGAGCAGCGACGACATGATATTGACCTCGTCGTCGTTGGTCAGCGCGCAGAAGATATCGCACTCTTCGATATTCTCCTCTTCCAGCAGTCGCTTGCTGGTGGCGCTGCCGTGGAGTACCACGGTGCGATCCAAACGCTCAGAAAGCGTCGTACAGCGCTCCAGGTTGTGCTCAATGATTTTGACCTGGTGGCTATGCTCTAAATGCTCCGCCAGCCGCTCGCCAATATTACCGCCCCCGGCAATGACCACTCGGCGGAAATCCCGTTCGACCCGGCGCAGTTCGCTCATGACCGCACGAATATCCCGCCGGGCGGCGAGGAAAAATACCTCGTCGTCGGCTTCGATCACCGTATCACCGCGGGGAATAATGGGGCGGCTACGGCGGTAGATGGCGGCCACGCGGGTATCCACGTTGGGCATATGATGACGCAGAAAGGCCAAGTCCTGCCCTACCAGCGGGCCACCGTAAAACGCTTTGACGGCCACTAACTGTACCAAGCCACCAGCAAATTCCAGTACCTGCAGCGCACCTGGGTGTTCAATTAAGCGGCGCACATGGTCGGTTACCACCTGCTCGGGGCTGATCAGTACATCGATGGGAATGGCTTCGTGGGCGAACAGCCCTTTACGGGTTAAGTACGCAGTCGCCCTTACTCGGGCAATTTTAGTCGGCGTACGAAACAGTGTATGGGCGACCTGGCAGGCGATCATGTTGATCTCATCGCTATTGGTCACGGCGATCAGCATATCGGCGTCTTCGCAGCCAGCCTGGCGCAGCACAATAGGATAAGACCCCGCCCCGGTAACGGTGCGGATATCGAGTTTGGTATGCAGGTCGCGTAATTTTTTGGCGTCAGTATCGACGACGGTGATGTCGTTTTCTTCGCGGGCAAGGTGTTCTGCCAACGTGCCGCCGACTTGGCCGGCGCCGAGAATGATGATTTTCATTGCTGAGCATCGGTTCCATTAAAAGCGCCAGCGCAATGTCGTTAAGACCTAAAGGGTCTTGAGATGCACCTGACATTTACGGGGCAATAGTTGCCGTCAAGGACCTCTATAATGCGCTGCAATAAAGACGGCGGCCAGTGTAAACTAGCCGCCGCCGAAAAGCAGGTGAAGCTTATTCTAACGTAAAGCCGACTTTCACCGTCACTTGCCAGTGAGCCACTTGGCCATCTTCAATGTGACCGCGTGTGTCGACAACTTCCAACCAGCGCATATGCTTAATCGTTTCCGATGCTTTGGCTAGTGCGTTCTGAACCGCTTCCTCGATACCTTTTTCGGAAGATCCGGTTAGTTCTACATGCTTGTAGGTGTGATGACTCATGATGTCTCCTTCCTTGTCAAAAATTCACTGCCCGTTTTCAGTTAATGCCTAGGCAGTGCGCTTCTCTAGTCTGGCATAAAAAAAGCCATCGTGACTGCTCTGTGCTGGAAACAATTGACGCCCCGCACCGCTGACGATGCCCCAGGCCACATCGTTAGGCGTGGTGACATGCGCATTAGGGGTGCGGGCGAGAAATGCTTCAATCTGTTCAATGTTCTCTTCAGGCAGTACGGAGCAGGTGGCATAGAGCAGGGTGCCGCCTTCGCGTAGCATTGGCCAGAGGTTATCTAGTAGCTGGCGCTGAAGCTTGGCAAGCGGGCGAATATCATCTTTGCGGCGCAGCTTTTTGATATCCGGATGGCGACGAATAACCCCGGTGCCGGAGCAAGGCGCATCCAGCAGAATGGCATCAAATGGCGTGCCGCTCCACCAGTCGCGCTCAGTCGCATCGGCGTGTTCCAGCGTTGCCTCAACGCCTAACCGGTTGAGGGTGTCTTCCACCCGTGCCAAGCGCTGGTTATCGCTATCAATAGCCGTTAGGGCGATATCAAACTGCTCTAACAAATGGGCCGTTTTACCGCCAGGCGCACAGCAGGCATCGAGTACGCGAGCACCTGGCCTTGGCGCTAGTGCGGGGCCAAGTAGTGCCGCCGAGAGCTGGGCAGCTTCATCCTGAACGCTGACATGCCCCTCTTCAAAACCGGGCAGTGCAGTCACATCGCAGGGCGTTTCCAGCGTAATAGCATCGGGTGCATGGGGGCATAGTTGGCCGTTCAGACCCTGTTCGATGAGCATGCCCAAGTAGGCTTCTCGGTCGTTGTGGCGCTGATTCACCCTTACCGTCATCGGGCCGGCGTGGTTATTGGCTTCAATAATATCGCGCCACTGCTCCGGCCACGCCTGACGCAGCGCGTTGAGTAGCCAGGGGGGGTGCTCTAGCGCCACGCTCTCATCCCGATCAACCTGTGCCTGGAGCGCTTCGGATTCGCGCTGCAGACGGCGTAGGCAGCCGTTCAATACTCGCGTCGCCCACTCTTTGCCGAGTAGTCGGGCAGCACCGGCGGTTTCGCCCACCGCAGCGTGGGCGGGAATGCGCATATACAGCAGTTGGTAGATGCCGACTAACAGCAGCGCCTGAACATCACTGTCGCGCTTCTTAAACGGCTGCTTCAGCAGTGCACCCGCTAAGGCTTCCAAGCGCGGTAAACGGCGGCAGGTGCCGAAGCAGAGCTCTTTGAGCAGTCCGCGGTCGCGGGCCACTACGCTGTGCTCATCCAACCCGGCCAGTGAGCCTTGGTCGCTGAGTACCGGGGCCAGCGCACGTGCGGCGGCGGCGCGTACTTCTTGGCCACTGCCTGCGTTCTGTGAGGGGCGTTTTTGACTCATGGTGTGTTTCCTTCGCGGGCCTGTGCCACGGCTGAACCAAGGCGAGTACCGGTGGCAAGACGCGCGTGGCGCGCATTAAGTAGATCACGTACCGCCATGGCTTTTCCGCCCGGCAGTTGCGCGCTAGTGACGCACAAAACATCGCGGCCCTCTTTCCCGCAGGCAATTCGCAGGTGATCATCGCCTTGGTCTAGTAGCGTTCCAGGGACGCAAGCCGGGTGTTCCCCCTCTTCTACGCTGGCCATTAGCAATCGAAGACGGTCATCGCCTAGCGCGCACCAAGCAACTGGCCAAGGGTTAAAAGCGCGAATCTTACTGGCTAGCTGATGAGCCGGTTGTTCAAAATCAAGCTCGGCTTCTGCTTTGCTGAGCTTGGCGGCGTAGGTCACGCCCTCTTCGGGTTGAGGGGTAGCGTCAACGGGGCCTTTAGCAAAGGCATTTAGTACATTAACCAGGGCATTGGCACCTTGAATCGCCAGCCGGTCATGCAAATCGCCGCCGGTGGTGCGCGGTGTAATCGGCGTGCGCACCTCTGAAAGCATGGCGCCGGTATCCAGGCCTGCATCCATCTGCATAATTGTCACACCCGATACGCTATCCCCCGCCTCAATGGCGCGCTGAATCGGCGCCGCGCCGCGCCAACGGGGTAGCAGTGAGGCGTGAACGTTAATGCAACCCAGCCGCGGGGTATCCAGCACGGCCTGGGGGAGCAGCAGCCCGTAGGCGACAACCACCATAATGTCCGCATTAAGCGCCGCCAGTTCGGCTTGAGCCATCGTGTCTTTCAGCGTCTGGGGCTGATACACCGGTAAGCCATGCTCCATGGCCAACTGTTTGACCGGGCTTGGCGTGAGTTTGCGGCCACGCCCTGCGGGCCGGTCGGGCTGGGTATAAACCGCCACCACCTCGTGCTGGCTATCCAGCAGGGCGGCCAAACTTGAAGCGGCAAATTCAGGCGTGCCGGCAAAAACAACGCGCAATCGTGACATATAGAGATGGCTACCTGGCGTATCTGAAAAGTAAGTAGAAAAAGTAACTAGAAAAAAGGCTTAGGCGTCTTGGATCTGCTTATGGCGTTTCTGCATCTTCTTAAGAATGCGGTTGCGCTTAAGCGGCGACAAATAGTCCACAAACAGTACGCCTTCCAGATGGTCGTACTCATGCTGGATACAGTGTGCCAGTAGGCCATCCGCTTCTAGCTCGTAGGCATCGCCATTACGATCCAATGCGTTGAGCTGCACTTTAAGATAGCGCGGCACTTCGGCGTAGTACTCAGGGATCGATAGGCAGCCTTCTGATAGCGGCTCTTTTTCATCGCCAATTGGCGTGTAGCGTGGATTGATGAGCACCAGCGGCTGGGAGTTATCGTCGCTGACATCCATCACGACAACGCGGCGATGGACATCGATCTGGGTAGCGGCTAGACCGATACCACGTGCGTCGTACATGGTCTCCAGCATATCGTCGACGAGCTTGCGTACCTCATCGTCAACGGTTTCCACCGCAGCGGCCTTGGTGCGCAGGCGCTCATCGGGGAATTCAAGAATAGGAAGTTTGGCCATGGCGTTACAATCACCGTTATGCTGATTCTAAAAATTAAGTCAAGCTAGGTAGCGTTAAGGGGCGCTGCCTAGGTACTTTATGATGGGTCACTATATCATGCTGTCAACGTTTCTGGGCATGTGCGCGGGGTAGACTAGCCACATTATCACCAACATGAAAATGACACTTATGCATCGTATTGGAGAGAGCAAAATGGCAGCGAAACGACGCGCCTATCGGGGTGCTCAACGTGGTTTGCTGCTATGTGCATTGATGCTGTTAATAAGCATTAATGCAACCGCGTGGGAGCGGCTGCGAAGCGATGCTCCTGAACGTTATCAGGTGGTGTCAGGAGATACTCTGTGGGGAATTGCAGGGCGCTTTTTACATGCCCCTTGGCAGTGGCCGCAGCTATGGCGGGATAACCCCCAGATTCATAATCCGCATCTGATTTACCCTGGCGATGTGCTGGTGCTTAGCGACTGCCAAGGGTCGCCCTGCTTAGCGCTAGAGCGCGGTCAAAATGTAGTAAAGCTTTCGCCGCAGATGCGCACCTTGCCGCACCGTGAGGCGATTGCGCCGATCCCTATGGACGTAGCCCGAGCGTTTCTACGCGAGCACCGCGTTGTGGATGACGCAGAGGATTTGCAGGAACTGGCCTACGTTGTGGCCGGTGATGATCGGCGCTTAATCAGCGGGGCAGGGGATCGATTATACGTGCGTGGCGATGTGCCCGAACGTGGCCAAATGGGGATTTATCGCCAGTCTGAGGCTTATCAGGCGCTGGATGGTACGTCACTTGGCTTAGAGTTGATTAACGTTGGTGTTGCCCGTTATGTCAGCAGTGAAGGCGATATTGCCCAGCTTGAGGTGCTGAGTTCCCATCAGGAAGTACGTATTAACGATATTATTCTGCCGCTGGAGGAGCGTGAACTAAACAGTGAGTTCATGCCTCGCGCTCCGTTAAATGCAGTTGAGGGGCATATTATTGCCGTCCCTGGCGGCGTGCGCTTTATTGGACGCTTCCAAATTGTCACCCTGGATCTTGGTACCCTGGATGGCTTGCAAGCTGGCCATGTGCTGCGGGTTAATCAGCAAGGGGAGCTTATCAATGACCCACGTACGCAGGAGCTGGTGCAGCTACCCAGCACTGAAGCTGGCATCGTCATGGTATTTAAGCCGTATGACCACATCAGTTACGCATTGGTAATGCAGGCATCGCGGGTACTGGAAATGGGGGACCAAGTACATTCGCCAGCTCACTAACGATGCTGTTATTGAAACGTCTAGTAAAACGGCTATTAAAACAGATAGTAAAAATGCTAAACAGGAGGCGATATGGACGCCAAGGAGTGGCTGGTGGTCAATATGTTGCCCGGTATGGGCGCGCTGCGAATAGCGCAGTTGATTGCTCGCCAGCCTCAGTGGCCAGAAGGTTGGTTGGCCGCACTACCCAGCCGTGCGGCCAACGAATTGCGCCTATGGCTTGAACACCCTACCCGGAGTACGTTGCAGGAGTCTGTCAATGAGACGTTGACTTGGCAGCAGCAGGCGCCAGGACGGCATGTGCTGCATCGCGATCATCCTGCTTGGCCTGCTCTGTTAAATGAGCTGCCCGACCCGCCCGTAGTGCTGTGGGCGCAAGGTGATCTTGGAGCGCTTGAAGGCCCTAAACTTGCCATGGTGGGAACCCGAAAACCTACCAGTGAAGGCGCCCACAACGCCCAAACCTTTGCCCGTGAAATGGTGCGCCGGGGCTGGTGTATTGTCAGTGGTATGGCCTTGGGAGTTGACGGAGTCGCACAGCGGGCCGCGTTAAGCGCTGGTGGTAGCACGATCGCCGTGCTCGGCTGCGGCGTGGATGTGATTTATCCCGCTTCTCACCGCGACCTACACGAGCAACTTAGCCGCCTGCCCGGCGGGCTACTGTTATCGGAACACCCGCCAGGTACATTGGCACGGCCCGCGTTCTTCCCGCGGCGTAATAGAATTGTTACCGGCCTATCTCTCGGCACGCTGGTGGTCGAAGCGACTGAAAAAAGCGGCTCGCTGGTTAGCGCACGGCTCACCTTAGAGCAAAATCGTGAGCTGTTTGTGCTGCCCGGTTCACTGCATAACGTGCAGGCCCGCGGCTGTTTGGCACTGCTGCGCCAGGGGGCTGCGCATCTGGTGTGTAGCGCCGACGATATCATCGCTGATCTTGGTCACTGGGCAGGTGAGTTTATTTCACCCGATAGCGCTAATAGGAGCAGCACTGAAGGCAACGTTGCATCTCCAACGATCCCAACACCAGCCGAGCCACTGCCCGATACGTTGCTAAATACATTGTCAGCTACACCTACGCCGATTGACCTGTTGGTGCAGACCACCGGCGTATCAGTGAGCGACTGCCAGCAGCGCTTACTAATGCTTGAGTTAGATGGCTGGGTTACCCAGCAGGCGGGAGGCTGGGTTCGGCTGCCGCGGGCATGATAGGATGCGGTCATATTCGCCCTGCCGGTGAGGAGAGACCATGAGTTTAGCTGCCGATCTAGCCCCTGCGATTGATGCGCTGCGCGGTGGGGGGGTGATTGCTTGCCCCACCGAAGCGGTATGGGGGCTTAGCTGCGACCCCGAAAATGACCAAGCATTAGCCCACCTAATGCGTATGAAAGAGCGCGACCCTGCCAAGGGCGTGATCTTGGTCGCCGCCAGTATTCAGCAGTTTCAACCCTGGTTAAGCCAATTACCTTTGGCGATGCACGCCCCTTTGGCGGCAAGCTGGCCAGGGCCCAATACCTGGCTAGTACCTGACAATGGCCGTAGCCATGGGCTGGTGCGGGGCGCTCACGAGCGTGTCGCGCTGAGAGTAACCGCCCACCCTGTAATGAAAGCCCTCTGCGAAGCGTTTGGTGGGCCGTTGGTATCCACCTCGGCCAACCGTTCGGGCGAGCCGCCCGCCATGAGCGCCACCGAAATCATGTCAATCTTTGGTGATGAAGTCGCTTACGTGGTGAAAGGCGAGTTAGGCGGCAATGCCAAACCTAGCACTATTAGAGATCTAGCCACTGGCAAAGTCATGCGCTCTTAACGCAGCGCTTTAATTGACGATTTGCCACTCCCTATTGACCATTTTAATTCACGATTCACCTATTACAACTCACCCATTCCCCTCAGGAGTTACCGTGGCCCACGAGCACCTTGATGACGTTAAGCACTACCTTCTCGATCTACAGGAACGGCTCTGCGCTGGATTGGCACAAGCTGACGGAGCAGCTCAGTTCAAAGAAGATAGCTGGGAGCGTAAAGAGGGTGGCGGTGGTCGTTCGCGAGTAATGACTAATGGCAACGTATTTGAAAAGGGTGGCGTCAACTTCTCTCACGTCTATGGCACTCAACTGCCGCCTTCCGCCACCGCCGCGCGCCCTGAATTGACCGGGCGTAGCTTTCATGCGGTGGGTGTGTCCTGGGTGCTGCACCCTGAAAATCCCCATGTTCCCACCAGTCACGGCAACGTGCGCTTCTTTATTGCCGAAAAAGTCGGTGAGCCGCCAGTATGGTGGTTTGGCGGTGGCTTTGACTTAACGCCGTTTTATCCCGTCATGGAAGATGTAGTGCACTGGCATAAAGTGGCAAAAGCCGCCTGCGACCCTTTTGGCGAGGGCGTTTACGCGCGCTATAAAAGCTGGTGCGACGAGTACTTCTACCTTAAGCACCGTGACGAAACCCGTGGCGTTGGGGGGCTGTTTTTCGATGACCTGAATGAGGGCGAGTTTGCCGACTGCTTTGCCGTTCAGCGAGCGGTGGGCGATAGCTTTTTAGCAGCCTACTTGCCCATTGTTGAGCGCCGCAAGCATGATGCCTGGAGCGAGCGAGAGCGCGATTTTCAGCTTTACCGCCGTGGCCGCTACGTGGAGTTTAATCTGGTATGGGACCGCGGCACCCTATTTGGCCTACAGAGCGGTGGACGCACCGAATCCATATTGATGTCGATGCCGCCATTAGCGCGCTGGGAATATGCCTTTGAACCAGAGCCGGACAGCGCTGAAGCGCGCTTGAATGATTTTCTACATGCTCGCGATTGGCTTGGTGAATTTGCTGAAACGGCTGCTGAAACATCTTCCGAACCATTTTCTAAAACCAGGGGAGAGCCATCATGACTGATCGCTACTGCGTGTTTGGCAATCCCATCAAGCACTCCAAGTCACCGCTCATTCAAGCGGAATTTGCCCATCAAGTGCAGCAAACCATTGAGTATACCGCCCAAGAAGCGCCACTTGATGGCTTTGCTGGCGCGTGGCGAGCGTTTATCGATGCCGGTGGGCGCGGTGCGAACGTAACCGTGCCGTTCAAAGGTGATGCCTTCGCGCTATGTGATACCTTGAGCCATCGTGCGCGTAGGGCCGGGGCAGTGAATACGCTTATTGTCGGCGGCAATGGCCGCACCTATGGTGATAATACCGATGGCGTAGGCCTGGTGCGTGACTTGGCCTATCACCGCGTTGCGTTGACTGGGAAGCGAGTTTTAGTGGTAGGGGCCGGTGGCGCCGTAAAGGGAATCCTGGAACCGCTTCTTGCCGAACAGCCAAGTGAGGTCGTTGTGGTGAATCGCACCGCCGCCAAAGCCGAGCAGTTGGCCCGCGATTTTGCTGACTTAGGAAATATCCAGGGCGGTAGTTTTGAAACCGTCAGCGGCGTGTTTGATGTGGTCATTAATGGTACCAGCGCTAGTCTTTCGGGTGATTTGCCACCGCTACCCGATAAACTCTTTGCTGCTAATGCGTGGGCTTACGACATGATGTATGGCTCGGAGCCAACGGTGTTTTTACAGTGGGCAGGCCCGCGCGGTGCAAAGCTTCTCGATGGCTTAGGCATGTTGGTAGAGCAGGCTGCTGAGTCGTTTTTTCTATGGCGAAATGTTCGACCCGAGACAGCGCCGGTACGTGAAATGCTGCGTCATTCGCTGGAATTTGATGCTATTTAGCGTTGAATGGAGCGTTTGACAGCGTTGAAATGCTCCCTCTAAGTTATCTGAGTTAAGTAGGTAGGTACTCATCCTGCGTTTATATATAACTCAATACAGCAGCGAGGGAATGGCCGTGATATACCGAAGAAAAAATCGTATTGGTAAAAGTCCTAGTGCAAAAAAACTGTGGTTTGCGATGGCAAGCGTTGGGCTTGCCTCTATCGCCCTCTCCGCAACGGCCCAAGAGCCTCTTCCCTCAATCACCTTAACCACTACCACTGAATCCTACGACCCCATCCGCTATGAAGCAGCCTTTATTGTGGCGGAACGTTGGCGAGAGCTAGGATTTGATGTGAACGTGGCCCCCACTGAGTTCAGTACCGCATTAGAGCGGTTTTATGACCAACAGGATTTCGACGTCACCATTCTTGGCTGGAGTGGTCGCACAGACCGATTAGATCCCCAATTCTTTTTAAGTACGCTCGATTCTCGTGAAGCCTACCTGGGTGGGAATAACCCTGGTGGCTATGCAAATAGCGATTTCGATGAACTGTTTGATGCGCAATCCCAAGAGTTTGATTTAGATGAGCGCCAGCAGATCGTGATGCAAATGCAGGAGCTATATAAATCTGATATCCCGGTTGTCGTGCTCTTTCACCGTGACGAAGTCGTGGCCTTTAATCATGAGGCGTTTGGAGGTTTCAATCCCATGGCCGGTGAAGGGCTCTATAGTGAGTGGGGCCCGATGGAAGCCGTCGCCGAGGGTGAGCGTAAAACATTACGGATTGGTGGCCCTCAAGAACCGGATAACCTGAATCCACTCTCTTCTACTTCGGTGTGGGGTTGGAAGTGGATGCGTCTCTACTATGACAGGTTAGTGCGTCTTTCCGCGGATGTTGAGCCTCTGCCCTGGGCCGCTGAGTCGGTTGACCAAGTCGACGATACCACCATCGCAGTAACGCTGCGTGAAGGCATGACCTTCCATGACGGCGAAGCCGTCACCGCTGAAGATGTCGCGTTTACCTACAACTACTATTTAGATCAGCAGTACGGTTATTTCAGTAGCTACCTGTCGGTGCTGGATAACGCTGAGCCAATCGACGAACTTACCGTTCACTTTCATCTAAAAGAGCCTTCCGCTTCGTTTGCCAGTATTTCGCTGTCACAAATTCCCATTCTGCCCGAGCACATCTGGTCAGAGATTGAAGATGCCTCCGCGTTATCGCCTTCTGACACTCCCACCATTGGTTCCGGCCCATTTAAATATGAGCGTTTTGATCGCGGTGAGTTTATGGCGATCAGTAAGTTTGAAGATCACTTCCATGCCGATGAAATCGATATAGATGGCGTTGAGTTTATTATTTACGCCGATATGGAAGGGGTTTATACCGGCCTGCAAACAGGCCAAATTGATGTAACAGCTTGGCGTATGGAGCCTGGTCAGATCAGTCTGGCCGAGGGCGAAGAGCACTTAACCGTCGTTAACGTGCCTGACTTTGGTTACTTCCATATGACCTATAACACTCAGCGAGAACCGTTTGATGACCGAGCTGTACGCCGGGCGCTAACCATGGCAACGGATCGCGAGCGCATGGTGAATGTACTGCTTGATGGCCGTGGCGAAGTGGGTTCTAGCATTATTGCCCCCGTTAATACCTTCTGGCATGAGTCTTTTGTCGAGCGCTTTGATTTCGACATGGAGGCTGCACGCGCTGAGCTCGAAGAGGCCGGCTACTCCTGGGATAGCGATGGCCGCATTGTTCGCTAAACACGTTCAATAACAACAGTCGTTACTAGCTTAGCAACAGGCCGCCTGCCTACTTGGACTTGTATTTTTACTTGTTCTTGGCGACGGCCTGATACCTTTCAAGAGAAGCTCTCATGTCATCACGCAGAAGCTACCTGATTCGCCGTGTGATCCACGGCGTCATGGCGCTGTTTATTATCGCCACCTTGCTATTTTTTCTTTTTCGATTAGGTCTTCCCGACCCCACGGCAGCGCTGATCACCGAAGGGCTAAACCCCGAAGAACGCGAGCGCATTCGCGCCAGCTTCGGGCTGGATCGGCCCATTTGGGTTCAGTACTTTATCTATTTGGGCAATGTGCTCCAGGGTGACTTTGGTTATTCGTTTCATTACCGCGCGCCGGTGGCCGATATCATTTGGGAGCGCCTTGGCAACACGATGATTTTAATGCTGCCCGCCATTGTGCTGGCGTATGCTGTTGGTGCACCGCTAGGCGCTTGGCTCTCCTGGCGCCGTGGCAGCCGGGCAGATACCAGTGGTATTTTTGTGGGTTTGATGTTTCGTTCGGCACCGATGTTTTGGACCGGCATGATCGCGATACTGGTGTTCAGCATTGGGCTTGGTTGGCTACCCACCAGCGGTATGCGCACCCTGCCTTATAACGCCAGCGGATTTTTCGACAAGATATTTACCCTCGATTTTCTCCATCATTTAATCCTCCCCGCCTTGATTGTAGCGCTCTATTACCTTGGCTCGCCGCTGCTGATCATGCGCAACACAATGCTGGAAGTGTACGGCGAAGATTTTATTGAAATGGCCCGTGCCAAGGGCTTACCCGAGCGTCGCATCTTGTATGCCCATGCGGCACGTAATGCCTTGCTACCGGTGGTCACTCAGTTGGCGGTCACCATCGGATTGGCTGCGGGTGGTCAGGTGGTGGTTGAGGTGGTGTTCTCCTGGCCAGGATTAGGGCGTGAGATTCTCAACTCGGTACGCACCTCTGACTTTCCCCTTGCTCAAGCGAGCTTTCTGGTCATGGCGGCGTTCGTAATCACCCTCAACCTGCTGGTTGACGTTCTCTACACCTTGTTAGATCCGCGGGTGAGCTTCAAATGATGATGAAAAAACTAATTAAAGGGTTGCAGGAGCCTCTGCGCGCCATTCTGGGTGACCGATTAGCCTTAATCGGCTTGGCCGTACTGCTTTCGATTATCGCCATGGCGCTGTTTGCGCCTTTTCTCTCAACCCATGCGCCGCTGGCGGTCAATGAGCGCGAAGAGGGCTCATTGATGGTGCGTAGCGAAGAAGGGGGGCAAGTGCGCTGGAACCTCGCCCCCGCACTAGGTGAACACACCTTAAATGATGCCTACTACTTTAATGGAGTGGGCATGGCGGTCGGCAATCAAGGGGTGGTCTGGAGGTTTGAAGAGGGCGAGTGGACCCCCCAGGAGAACACCCTCACCGAAACGCTTAATGCAGTGGCAATTAACGTCCAGGGCGATGCCCTGGCGGTTGGCGAAAATGGCGCAATGGCGCTATGGCGTGATCAACAGTGGCATGCCCTTGAAACCCCTACTGCCGTTAACTTACTTGGAGTTGCCTGGAGCAATCCTGATGTGGCGATGGTCGTCGGCGAGTCAGAAACGCTCTGGCAACTCACTTGGCAGGACGATGTTCTCGATATTGAGGTGCTGGAAAGTCCAGTCAACCGCGGTGTGACGCTTAATGCCGCTGCCGTAGATGCTGATGAAAGTGTTTGGGTAGTGGGTGAGCGTGGGCTCGTTTTGCGCCTAACTTCAGAGGGCGATGTACTACGTGAGCGCTTACCAACCAACCGTGGGCTTAACCATATTCACCTGGCCACTAATGGCGCGGGCTTAATCGTCGGTGAACGGGGTACCTTGCTCACCCGTGAAACCATTGATAGTGACTGGATAGCGGCCAGCTCTCCAGACTCCCGCGCCATGCGCGCGGGGTGGATAACCGAAGAGGGCGAAGCCTTTGCGGTAGGGCGTAGCGGGATCATTTTAGAGCGTCAGGGCGATGATTGGACATTAGCTACTACTGACGAAGAGCGCCATCTGCGTGCCATGATGGTCACCGATGATGGCTATTACGCCATCGGCTCCGACCGTTTTGTGAACCGCCTTGCACCCCCCTCACGGGAACACTGGTTTGGTACCGACCACTTAGGGCGGGATCTGTTTAGCCAGAATGTGCATGGTTCGCGCATAGCGCTATTAGTGGGCTTTTTGGGTGCGGTACTGGTGGTGCTGATTGGCGCAAACGTAGGGCTGATTGCCGGCTACTTCCGTGGTCGCACCGAGACGGTGCTAATGCGCACGGTGGATGTGATGTACGGCATCCCGTTTGAGCCATTTGCCCTGATTCTGGTGCTGCTCTTCGAGCCTAGTCTGTTTATCGTAATATTGGCGGTTTCCCTGCTCACATGGCGAACGGTGGCGCGACTGATTCGTTCCCAGGTGCTTAGCTTGCGCGAACGACCATTTGTAAAAGCCGCCCGCGTCGCAGGTGCCTCGGATCTGCGCATTATGTATCTGCACATCTTTCCCAATGTGATGCCACTGGTGTTTCTAGAGCTGGCCATTATTGTCGGCGTTTCTATTATCGCCGAGGCCACCTTGTCGTTTTTGGGCTTAGGGCCCCCGCAGTCAATCTCCTGGGGCGGCATTCTGCACAATGCTCGCTTATCAGGCGCATGGCGTGATGCCTGGTGGTGGAACCTGCCGCCAGGGCTATTCATCATGATTACCGTGCTGTCGGTGTTCTTTATTTCGCGCTCACTTGAGCTAGTTGCCAATCCACGCTTGAGGGCCCGTCGATGAGTCATGAACATTTGTTAACCGTCGATGATTTAGCCATTCATTACCGGACAGGAGCTGGGCCGGTCAAAGCGGTGGATGGCATCAGCTTCAATCTTCGCCCTGGTGAGGCCTTGGGGCTAGTCGGTGAATCTGGCTGCGGGAAAACCACCGCGGCAAAAGCGATGCTGCGCTTGCTCCCTCCCAATGGAGAGGTTCCCCGCGGTCGCATTCAGTTTGATGGCCGTAACCTTATTGAGCTAGACGCGGAATCGATGCGTAAAGTTCGCTGGAAAGAGATTGCCTGGATATCTCAGGCCGCCATGAATGCGTTAGACCCGGTCTATACCGTGGGCGACCAGATCCTGGAGGCAATGAATGCCCATATTGAGATCGATAAAAAAGCCGCGTGGGCCCATGCCGAAGAGCTGTTTCGTTCGGTGGGTATCGATCCTGGTCGATTAAGCGCTTATCCCCATGAGATGAGTGGTGGGATGAAGCAGCGTGCGGTGATTGCCATGGCGCTGGCGTTAGACCCAAAGCTGATCGTCGCCGATGAGCCGACTACCGCACTGGATGTGGTCACCCAAGCGCAAATCCTGGCACGGCTTTCCAAGCTGCGCCGCGAGCGGGGCATGGGGCTGCTGTTTATTACCCACGATATTTCCGTGGTGGTACAAACCTGTGACCGGGTCGCGGTAATGTATGGCGGCCACATTATGGAAACGGGCCCGGTTCGCGAGGTGTTTGGAACGCCGTTCCACCCTTACACGATGGGCTTAACCAATGCTTTTCCTACCTTGGAAGGCGCCCAGCGTGAGCTGATTTCGATTCCCGGTAGTCCGCCTGACCTGCTGAATCCTCCCCCGGGCTGCCGGTTCGCCGAGCGCTGCCCATTTGCCACCTCACGCTGCCAACAAGAAGTGCCTACGCTGCAAGACGTAGGTGATGATCGGCAGGCGGCCTGCCACTATCCCGAAAAAGCCGATACCTTCCGCGTTCAGGCGGCGCTTAATGATACCTGGGCAGTGGTTGGGGAGCGTTTGAACGAGCCAGTGCAAGGAGCGGGTGCGCTTCAACCGGTAGCCAGTAATGCTGCCACGCTGTTGGAAGTCGCCGGGCTGAAAAAGCACTTCCCGGTTGAACAAGGTTTTCTTGATGGGCTGCGGGGGCGTCACAAAGACCGCAAGGTGCATGCCGTCGACGGCATCGATTTTGATCTTCGTGAAGGGGAGATTCTAGGCTTAGCGGGCGAGTCGGGGTCGGGTAAAACCACCACGGGCGAGATGCTGGTGCGCCTGCAAGATGTCACCGAAGGGGAAATACGCTTTGAAGGGAACAATATCGCGCAGCTGAAAGGCGCTGAATTAAAGTCGTTTCGTCGCAGTGCGCAAATGATCTTTCAAGACCCTTACCAAACGTTAAACCCGCGCTTTACCATCTTCGATATTGTCGGTGAGCCGCTGATTATTCATCGCCTGGCAGAGGGCGAGGCGCTGGAGCAGCAAGTGGTTCAAGCGCTCGAACGGGCGGGATTAAAACCTGCCGAGCTCTATCGTGATCGTTTTCCTCATGAACTGTCGGGTGGCCAGCGCCAGCGTGTCGCGATTGCCCGGGCGATTGTGCTGGAACCGCGCATCATTATTGCCGATGAGCCGGTCTCCATGCTTGATGTGTCGATTCGTGCGGGGGTGCTTAACCTGATGCATCGGTTCCGCAATGAGCTAGGTATCTCGTTTGTCTACGTTAGCCACGATTTGCCTACGATCCGCTACGTAGCTGACCGCACAGCCATTATGTACTTGGGTGAAATTGTCGAAGTGGGTCCCTCAGAACAGGTGATACGCGAGCGTAAACACCCTTATACCCAGTTACTGTTGGACGCGAGCCCTGAACCCAACCCCACGGTGATTAAGCCACCGCTGGAAAGTGCCGGGGAAATCCCCAGTGCCGTTGAACCGCCCAATGGCTGTCACTTTCACACCCGCTGCCCCAAGGCCATGCCGCACTGTGGTTGGGAAGGGCGCGATGTTGCCACGGCGATGAGCGAGTGGCGTATTGCTGGGAAAACCATTCACTGGCTGGGAGATCCGAAGGTGGAGGAGACCAACGTACAGTTATCTGTGGAAGGCCAGGATGTAGGCCAGGCTGAGAGTGAGTTGCTAGCGATATTAACTGCCAAGCACCCCGCCTTTGCACAAGCCGCAAAAGTAAGTCACGAGGATACTCAGCTCACGGTGAGTTTTCCTCAACAGCTCTCTCCTCAGCGGCGGCTGATTGCCAAGGAGCATACCGTTGCCTGTTATCTCTATGATGAGGCCACTATTTAAGCCACGGCGCCATCATAGACCATAGCAGCATCCCGCTGAGCGTAAGCCTTCACCGCGGCCTTCTTGCCCATAAGCAAGAAGGCCGTTTGTTAGCTGGCAGAATAATGCTTATAAAACGGCGCACACAGGCCTTGGCTGCGAAGAATAACTAATAAAAACATATATATAACATGGTGCATTCCGCCATATATCTGCACCGAAGAAGAGCTGTCGAGCTAAACTACTCAATAGTGAGTCATTAATTACCCTCATTAATAAATTGATTTTTATAGAAAATAAATATCATGGCACCAAGTGTGCTGTGTCAGCTGTACTCGTTCTTTAAGAGAGCACAGCAGCTATGAATTTACCTATTTCTTCTGGCAGGCTTACTGACCCAACCATAGGCATGCCCCAATTTCGTCAAAGCGTAATTACACTTGATGGCGTTAAAAAGACCTTCTCCAGCCCCGGTGCTGAGCCAATCGAAGTCATCGAAGACATCACCCTCGACATCAAGCAGGAAGAGTTCGTCAGCATCGTCGGTCCCAGTGGCTGCGGCAAAAGCACCATGTTCAACATCATTGCCAGCCTGCTTGAGCCCAGCGATGGCAGCATCACCTTGCAAGGTAGCGACCCTAACTGCGGTGCACGCATCGGCTATATGCTGCAGCGTGACTTGCTCTTTCCCTGGCGAACTATCATCGACAATGTTTGCTTGGGTCTTGAGATCCAGGGCGTACGTAAAGCTCGCCGATATGAAATGGCGCGCGATCAATTGGCCCGTTATGGCCTTGCCGATTTTGCCGATCAATACCCCCATACGCTTTCTGGAGGTATGCGCCAGCGAGTAGCACTAATCCGCACGCTGATTACGGATCCAGATCTTATCCTGCTAGATGAGCCGTTCTCGGCTCTCGACTATCAGACACGCTTGGTACTTGAAGAGGAGATTGTCTCGATCCTGAAGGAGCACCACAAAACTGTGGTGTTGATCACTCATGATATTGGGGAAGCCATTGCCATGTCGGATCGCGTGGCCGTTATGACCCAGCGGCCTACCTCGGTGAAAAAAATCTACGATGTCGGTTTGTCTCGCGAGCTTGGCTCTTGTCTCAAAGCGCGCAGCGATGCTCGCTATCAGCGCTTTTTCGACAGTATCTGGGATGATCTAGATATTCAGATTGATGGAGGTGCGGCATGAGTGAAGCCAAACTCTATACCCATACCATTCGCGCTGGCAGCATCAAAGAGAACGACGAGCAGCTATCACGCAATACACTCTTTACCGATAACCTCTGGCGCGGCGCTGGACTGGCGCTGGTCATTATCATGTGGCAGGTCGGGGTGAGCGTCGGTTGGATCAACTCCTTTTTAATGGGCTCGCCGGTCGGTATCGCTAATGAAGCCTGGCGGCTGATTCAGTCGGGTCAACTTCTCAACGATACCGTTGCGACTGTTTATGCAACGGTTGTGGGTTTTCTGGTGGGCAGCATTCTTGGCTCTATCGCAGGTTTACTGCTGTGGTTTTCGCGCACTACGGCGCGCATCATTGATCCTTTCGTAGTGGCCCTCAATGGACTCCCCAAAATTGCCCTGGCGCCGATGATCATCATCTGGTTTGGCTCGGGTATGTTCTCGAAAATCATGCTGGCGTTTGTCGCGACCTTTGTCGTTGCGCTGCTCTCCGCATATCAGGGGACACATCAAATTGACCGTAATTTGATCAATTTAATGCGCTCGCTGGGTGCCAGTCGCCGCGAAATTTTCACCAAGGTGGTGGCCCCCGCCACGCTGCCTTGGATTATCTCTGCCTTCCGTTTGAATATCGGCTTCGCGTTGATCGCTGAAATTGGCGGCGAGTTTATCTCATCCGATCGAGGCCTTGGTCGCATGATTTTTGTGGCCGGTAACCTGTTCAATCTCAACGTCGTGTGGGTAGGCGTGATCATGTTGATGATCGTGGCCATCGTGCTTTATATCATTGTGTCCCAGGTGGCTAAGCTTTTGTTGCCATGGGAAAAAGGACAAAAATAATAAAAATAACTGTAGTGACCTTCTTAACTCCCGTAGCACTGATCCTAACCGTAAGAGGTAATAAATAATGAGTATTTCTTCTGTCTATAAGCGTGTTGCCCTGGGCGCAAGTTTAGTCGTGCTGGGTGCTACTACCCAAGCTCAGGCTGATGATATGGATACCATTTTAATTAACGAAGCTTTTCATTCCCTGCTATATCTGCCGGTCTATGTGGCCAAACATGAAGGGATGTTCAACGACCATAATATCGATGTGCCCGTCGTGCGCTCGGCTGGCTCAGGGCCTGCTGCACTGGCGTCGGTACTCTCTGGCGAGTCGCAGTTTTCGGTACACGGCCCGGAGCATGTTGGTTTTGCCCAGGAGCAGGGCGGTAGCGGTAAAGCGATTAGCGCCGTCGCCAACAGCGCGCCGGTATGGGTACTGGCCCATCCTGAACTGGAGTACTCATCGCCAGCAGACCTTGCTGGTAAAACGGTTGTGGTGGGTTTAGCGCCTGGTACCTCCAATACGTTGATCCGTCGCTTTATCGAAGATGCCGGTCTTACCGGTGAGGTTAGCGTCACTGAAGTGCAGAACGGCTCTGAGCTCGGTCCGGTGCTCTCAGGGCGAGGTGATTTCGCGGTTTTGTATCAGCCTCAGGTGGAGCAAGGGATCTCCCAGGGGCTGGAAATTATTCACGCGTTCACCGATGACTACCCTGAGTATGCTTTCTCGACGATCAATACCTCTCAGAACATGATCGATAATAACCCTGACTTAGTGGCTCGTTTTGTCGCGGCGATCAACGATTCGCTGGCGCTGATCCACTCTGATGCGGATACCGCCAAGGCGGTAGCCCGCCTAGAGTTTGGTGACCTGCAGGGTGATGTGGTGGATGCCGCGGTGCAGCGCATGATCGACAACAGCGTTTACCCCGAGAGCGTGATGATTACCGAAGAGGCCTTCACCAATGCCATCGAAATGCAGCAATTCGTCGGCAACATCCAAGGCGAGATGTACTATGACGATATTGTAGACGCCTCTTTCGCTAGCGAGGTCGTTCAATAAATTTCTCAGCAGCTTAATGCTCGGGTGGGGCAGCAACTCCACCCGACACTGTTATTGGAGCAAGGCCTGCATGCTGTCAGCACTCCTTTTTTTCTGCTTGGTGGGCAGCGTGGCTGGCGTCATCGCTGGTTTATTTGGGATTGGTGGGGGCGTGGTCATCGTGCCCGCGCTGATGGTGGCTTTCAATCAGCAGGGCATCGATTCTGCGGTGGGCATTCACTTAGCCATTGGCACTTCGCTGGCGATTATTACGGTGACGGGTGCCTCTTCCGCTTTAGGTCACTGGAAGCAAGGGGCCGTGGTGGTTGAGCTATTAAAACGCATGCTACCTGGACTGATGCTCGGTGCGGTGCTTGGCGGGGTGATTGCAGGCCAGCTGCGTGCCGATCTGCTGGAGCGCTATTTTGGTGTATTTATGCTGCTGTTGGCGCTGCGTATGCTGCTAGCTAAACCACCTACCCCCGGCCAGTATCCCGCTGGCCGACCAGCGATGTTCGCTGCGGGAACGTTTATCGGTACCTTTTCGGCGCTGTTTGGCGTTGGCGGTGGGGTGCTCAGCGTCCCCTGGTTAGCACGTAGCGGAGCCAGTTTGGCTCAGGCCATTGGTACATCAGCGGCCTGTGGACTGCCTATCGCCTTAGTAGGGGCTATTACTTTTATGGTCACCGGTCAGGGGCAGGCGGCCCTGCCTTCCTACAGTACGGGGTACCTTTATTGGCCCGCCTTTGCTGGTATCGCACTATTCAGCGTGCCATGCGCTAGATTCGGCGTCAGGCTTGCTCATCACTTGTCACCGCGGCTGCTCAGACGTCTGTTTGCGCTATTGATGCTGCTGGTTGGCCTGAAATTGATTGTCTGAGCGGTTCGTTTGGCCGCTGAGCTTAAGTGGAGATGTAATGTGAACCATGATTCAACGATGACTATTGATGCCTATCAAATCGCCCTGGCTAATGGGCAGGCCGAGCCCCTTGACTGGTGGCACGCCTGCGCGGCGCGTATCGATCAGCGTGAGCCTGAAGTACAGGCCTGGGAAGCTCTGGCGTCAGAGCCTGCCATACCGGATGCTCGCCTTGCCGAAAGCCCTCTCTACGGAGTCCCGGTCGGCATTAAAGATATTATCGATACCGTTGACCTGCCAACCCGCTGGGGTACCCGTGGTTACCTTCACTCCGAAGGGTCGCTGGTCGATGCTGCCCTAGTGACACTGCTAAAAGAGCAGGGCGCGTTGATTATGGGCAAGACGGTATCCACTGAGTTTGCTTACTTCACCCCCGGCAAAACCCGCAACCCCCATGATGCTTCACGTACCCCCGGCGGCTCTTCCAGCGGTTCGGCCGCAGCGGTGGCCGCTGGCATGGTGCCACTTGCCTTTGGTACTCAAACGGCAGGTAGCATGATCCGCCCGGCAAGCTACTGCGGGGTGTTCGGCTTTAAGCCAACCTTCGATACGGTGAGTGCCGCTGGCGTCAAGGCCTTCGCCCCTTCGCTGGATACGTTGGGCTGGTTCGCGCGGCATATTGAAGATATTTGCACCACCTTTTCAGCACTGACGCGAGCGCCGAGTATTACGCCGCTTAACAGCCTCGCCGGTGTACGGGTAGGGGTTAGCAGCCTGCCGGGCAATTTGCCGCTTGATGCTGATGTCGAGCAGGCCCTCGCCCATGCTCAAACGCAGCTTGAGCAGGCGGGAGCCGAGCTGGTACCGCTGGCGTTAGACGAGCAGTATGAAGCGCTGGTTGAACATCAGAAGGTAGTCATGGCCTATGAAGCTGCGCAAGCGCTGGCTAGCGAGTTCGTCCGTTTCGTCAAGCAGATGGGACCCAAGCTGATTGAGCTGATCGAAGAGGGTAACGCGATTAGTTATGCCCGATATCTGGAGGCTAGGGGTGCCACGGATACCCAGCAGCAGGCATTAATGAGTGTATTTGGGAGTGAGGTTGATGTGATTCTAGCCGCCAGCGCTCCCGGTGTAGCTCCAGAAGGAGAGGCCACGGGCGACCCTATTTATAGCCGAGCCTGGACGCTGCTGGGTGTGCCGTGTCTCAACCTGCCGCTAAGCCAGGGGCAGAACGGCATGCCGGTAGGTGTGCAGCTAATTGCTAATCGCTGGCAGGATCAAAAGTTGCTTGAAATTGCCCGTACGTTAATGGCTCGGCAAGTCACCACTTAAAGAAAGTCACCTCAACAGCGTGTAGCACCCTGCATGTTCAAGATCAATACATCGCCTGTTTGAGCCTAAGCCTGCAGGCGGTGTATTGAGAGGCTGCCGCCATGCTTATCTACGTTTTACGTACAGCCCCACCATGCACATCAGCATTCCCACTACCGAGAGCAGCATCCCACCATTCACCAGTAAGGGGTAGCGCTCCAGCCAGGAGACAAACGGCTGTGGGGTATCCGAGCAGGTACTCTCAATATAGTCCCAATGCCCGCCGTCTAGCTGGCATTCACGTATGTCGCTTAGCTCCCAGAAATAGATGCCCATTAATACGCATACGGGAAGTACCAACAGCAGTAAGCCTAGCTTAATCATTTAAACCTCAAAAGAGCCATTAAGGGCGTGGGCAGTTAGGTGTACGTCCACTGCTTCGGGCTTGCTCATAACGAGCCAGGGCTTGATCCATATTGGCTTGCAAACCCTGGATACGCTGCCCTTGGCCTGGGTGAGTCGACATCCACTCTGGGGGAGCGCCGCCGCCGGATACCGCCTGCATATTTTCCCAAAGCGTGACGCTCTCGCGGGGATCAAAACCCGCTTGCGCCATTAGATCGAGACCAATGATGTCGGCTTCACTTTCATGCGCACGGGAGAAGGGCAGTACAATACCGTATTGAGCCCCCATGCCCAGTACGCCCATCAGTTGCTGACCACCCGCCCCCTGCATGCCGGAGGCGCTGGAAACAACTGATAAGCCGAGCGATGTAGCGCTTTGGGTGGAGGCGCGTTCATTGGCGTGGTTGGCCAATACGTGGCCAATTTCGTGACCGATAACGGAAGCAAGCTGGTCTTGGCTGGTGGCAATATCAAGCATGCCGGTATTTACACCCATATAACCGCCGGGTAGCGCAAAGGCATTGGGCTGCTCAGATTGAAATACGCGAATTTGCCAGTCTAGCTGTTGCTGCTGTGCAGGCAGTACCGCAACGATAGCATCGGCAATACACTGTACATAGCGCTGGCTAGCTTGCCCGGCAGAAGGGAGATCTTGCTGATATTGAGAAAATGCCTGGCGCCCCATCTCATTGAGTTCGCCATCCGAGAGCAGCAGTAGCTGCGAGCGACCTGTGGGAGAGGTGGTACAAGCGGCGATAGACGCACACAAAGCGGTAATAGCAAAAGGGCGAAGCCAGCGCATGAGACGGTTTCCTTATCGACGAATGGGTTGCTTGCTTACAAGATAACCACTGATAACAGTAATTCAATCCCTCCTATCATAACCCACCTAGAGGGTGAGTATGGAGGCTGAACTGAGCAACCGTTTAATGCGCTTATTAGACCATTTTGTTTATTAAGACATATGTTTCTTAAACCATCCTGTTTGCAGTCCAATGGTTAGGCTGCAAACAGGGTGGTGGGGGGGAAATGCTTAGGAAGAGAGTTTAACCCTGTGGGACTAACTGACCATCGGCACCCACGTTTAGTCGGATAGTCGGCGTTAGCAGTCCTGCCGGAAGACGCATGCCCAAGCCACGTAAATCTCCTGGGGTGATCGCCAACTGGCTACCAGCGGGTAGCTCGCCCTGTGAGGCTAGCTGGCTGGCAAGTTCCAGCATTGGTCTCATACGTTGAGGATCGGTAGTGAGCACATCAAAGGCGACCGGTAGGCGCAGGTTAGCATCGTCTCCCGATGTTAGCGTTACATCTTGCTCATACTCCCCCTGAACGGGATCTGCGCCGGGCACATCCAGCGACCAGCGAAAGCCTGACATTTCTACAGGGGGCATTCCTGCGGGTAATCCAAGGCCCATGGCTAAGGTGGCCTGTATAGGAAGGCTTCCTGCACCAAGGCTGGAGGCAATCAAGCTTGTTATATCGCTGGTGTCTAAGCCAGCGTTAATACTATACGGGCCGATGCGCACATCTTCCACGCCCAGCGAGGTCACCGCTAAACGAAACGCGAACAGGCCGGTTTGGGGCAGGGCAAGACAGCCTGTAAGCAAGCTTGCAAAGCCAAACAGGGTAAGCCAACGCCAACGACGAGCAATAAAACGCATACAATCCCCCTAGGAAGGGCAAAATGGGTAAGGCAGTAATTAACGACGGCTTTTACGCGCTTCTTTGGTACGGTTCAGCTCGCGTTTTTTAGCCTTCTCTTTATCACTTGCCCCGGCCATGGTGTCGAACGGGTTACTACCTGAGCGAAACTCAAAGCGTATCGGCGTGCCACGGACCTTTAATACCTTACGGAAGGTATTGGTCAAATAACGGCGGTACGCTTCTGGCAGCGACTCGGTTTGATTTCCGTGCACAACAATAATGGGTGGGTTACTGCCGCCCTGGTGTGCCATGCGCAGCTTAATCCGGCGACCATGTACCATCGGCGGCGGGTTTTGGCTGACTGCATCCTGAAGCAGGGTAGTTAGACGGTTGGTCGACCAGTGAGCGTTGGCGGCGTCAAATGCCCGGTCAATGGAGGGGTAAAGATCTCCCACCGCCGTGCCATGCAGCGCGGAAATAAAGTGCAGCTCGGCGTAATCCGCAAAGCCCAGGCGGCGCTTGATCTCGGTGCGCATTTTATCCTTGGCTTCACTCTCAAGGCCGTCCCACTTATTCACTGCCAGTACCAGGGCGCGTCCTGAGGTTAATATATAATCGAGCAGGTGCATATCCTGCTCGACCAAACCGCTGGAGCCGTCGAGTACCATGATCACTACATGTGACTCTTTGATCGCATCCAGTGTTTTGATAATGGAAAACTTTTCGGTAACTTCACGGACATTTTTGCGGCGCCGAATACCGGCGGTATCAATCAGTACATAGGGCTTGCCGCGGCGCTCGAAGGGGATCTCGATGGAGTCACGGGTAGTGCCCGCTTCATCAAATACTACCACACGCTCTTCACCCAGCAGGCGATTGACCAGCGTCGATTTGCCTACGTTGGGACGCCCAACCACGCCGATACGAACGCCTTTGCTGCCGGTGTCCGCAGGAATGCTGGCATCGCGCTCGGGAAAGGGGGCTAGCACGACGTCCATTAGGGTCGAAACATTGCGCCCGTGAGCGGCCGCGATGGGCCATGGGTCGCCTAGGCCCAGCGACCAGAAGTCGCCCATTGCTGAGTGCTCTTCCAGCCCGTCGGTTTTATTCACCACCAGCCAGGTTTTTTTCTGATTAACCCGCAGGTGGTTGGCAATCGCTTGATCAGCGGCGATAAGACCAGCGCGTGCATCGACCATAAACAGCACGATGTCGGCTTCATCAATGGCGGCGAGGGATTGCTCCGCCATGGCAGCGTCAATACCCTCTTCGTCACCGCTAATGCCGCCGGTGTCGATCACCGTATACACCTTGTCACCCAGCATGCCATTGCCATACTTGCGGTCGCGGGTGAGGCCAGGAAAATCGGCCACTAGTGCGTCACGCGAGCGCGTTAGGCGGTTAAACAGCGTCGATTTGCCCACATTAGGGCGACCGACTAAAGCAATGACGGGTGTCATGGAGTTACTTCCAGGGTTTCCAGGCGACCATTGTTGGCCTGAACATGAATGGTGCCGCCTTCAGTGACCGGGCGTACGCTAATGCCCGAACTGTGCACGCGTGTGCGTCCGACAATATCGCCTTCACGAGCGTCAATCAGGTGAAGATAGCCTTCAAAGTCACCGAATACTAACCGACCGTCGGCAAAGGCGGGTGACGTTAACCAGCGATCTTCAAGATCATTATTACGCCAAATCTCACGACCACTGTTAGCATCTAGTGCAACTACGTGGCTATTGTCGGTGACAACAAACAGTAGATTGCCGACCAGAATAGGCGTATGACGGCTAGAGATGTTCGCTTCCCAGAGTAGGTCACCCTGAGTGGCTTCAAGCGCGACAACACGGCCGTTATAACTGGTCACAAACAGACGGCCATCGGGGCTGATGATTGGCTGGCCAGAAAGATCAACTAAGCGAGCTACTTCGCTACGCCCGCGTGGCGTGGCAACTTGCATATCCCATAGCGGTTGGCCGCTGCGGTTATCTAGCGTCGCTAAGCGACCATTGGCCAGTCCAACAAAACTCACCGGATCAATGACCATGGGGGTGCCCGTGCCGCGAAGCGTCAGCGCCGGTTGCGAGCTGGTATACACCCAACGCTCGGCGCCGCTAGCACGATCCAGTGCAGTGACTTGACCATCAATACTCTGCACCACTAACAGCTGCTGATTCGCCTGCGGAGCGGCCAGCACTTCACTGGATACCCGCGCGCGCCAGCTTTCACTGCCATCACGCTGATCAAGTGCAATGACTTCGCCGTTACGGGTACCCAGATAGACCTGGCCAGCAATGGCAGTCAGTGCGCTGGAAAGGGGGGTGTCGAGATTAATTTGCCACTCGACCGCGCCGCTACTGGCATTCATTGCCATTACCACGCCTTCAGCGTCGGCAGCAAACACGCTATCGCCTTCGCGAGCGGGGGCAATAGGGTAGCGCGCATTGCCTAGTCCCGCACCGATATTGCGCCGCCACTGGGTGTCCAGAGAGGAAGTCTCATCGAAACTGCGCAACTCTTTAGGCGTAAAAGCCGGTTCGCCTTTGCTGGCGCAACCGACCAGCAGCGCAAACGTCAGCGCGCCCAAGCTTGCCCGCAATAGCTGTTTTGAAATAGCCGTCATTGTGTCGCCTCCTCAGCGCCGAGATCGTCAAGCTTGAACTGCACGCCGTAAAGCGGCTGATTATGGGTTTGTGCTAGTTGCAGGGCATTTTGCCATGCATCGCGGGCCGCCTCGGTGTCGCCTTGGGCGGCAAAAGCATCGCCACGCACATCTTCACGCTGGGCGGCTAGTGCATCGGTGATCGGTTCATCTAACAGCGCGAGTGCTTGATCGGCATTGCCTTCAGCAAGCTCAATTCGCGCGAGTCTTAGCCAGGCAAGGCTCTGTACGTAACGGCGTGAAGAGTTGTCAGCAGCACTTTCAAGCGATGCTTTGGCACCCTCTAAATCACCTTGCTGAATGGCGAGACGCGCATCAAGCAGCAGAGCGAGTTCGGCATACAGTGTATTGCCATGTTCATCGTTAAGTTCGCTGACCATGTTGCGTGCGCTGACGAGCTCATCCTCGGCAAGGTCGCTGCCCGTGGTCATGTTGACCAACTGCTGGTAGCGCATGGATGCGGCCTCTGACTGGCCCTGCTGGTAGTTCTGCCAGGCATTCCAGCCGAACACACCCGCAGCAGCAATGACGGCGCCTGCCACCAATGAAATTCCGTTTTCTTTCCACCAGCGCTTGACTGCGTCTAGCTGCTCTTCGTCGCTTCTCAGCTCCGCCACGGGCGGTCTCCTATTCAAATGAGTCTATGTCGAGTCGGTATACACCAGCAGGTCTATTGCCTGCTGGACATTAAGTGTCAGCAGCCAGTAGCTCACCTAGCGTTTGGCCTAGGGTTGCAAAGGGCACACGCTGTTGCTCGCGCTCATCGCGTAGAAACTTGAGCGTCGCTGCCTGCTCAGACATTTCATCTTCTCCGAGCAGAATAGCCATCGGCGCGCCGCTTTTGTCGGCTTTTTTGATCCGGCTTTTGAAGCTACCACCGCCGCAATGAAGCTGCAGGCGCAGCGTTGGCAATTCGCTGCGCAGCTGCTCAGCCAACGTGATCGCCGCAATAGTTGCGTTATCATCCATGGGCAAGAGATAGAGATCACAGCCGCCAAGTGAGTCGTCAGGGATTAAGTCTAGCGTATCAAGCAGCAGAATCAGCCGTTCAATACCCATCGCAAAACCCACCGCTGGCGTAGGTTTGCCGCCCAGCTGTTCTACAAGACCGTCGTAGCGGCCGCCCGCACAAACGGTGCCCTGGCTGCCGAGGGCAGTGGTGGTCCACTCGAATACCGTGCGGCAGTAGTAATCGAGCCCGCGCACTAGGCGTGGGTTAATCACATAGGGAATATCCGCCGCTTCTAGCATCTTGGTGAGCTGCTCAAAGTGTTCGCGTGATTCTGAATCCAAGTGATCCATTAGCTGCGGCGCGGCGTCTAGCATTTCGGCCATGGCAGGATTTTTTGAATCCAGAATGCGCAGCGGATTGCTGGTCAAACGGCGCTTTGAGTCTTCATCCAGCACATCTTGGTGCTGCTCAAAATAGGCCACCAGCGTGTCGCGATAAGCAGCACGCGCCTCAGATGAACCCAAGGAGTTAAGCTCCAGGGTGACATGCTCCATCAGCCCTAGCTCTTGCCATAAGCGGGCCGACAGCAAAATCACTTCGGCGTCTATATCCGGGCCATCAAAACCAAACGTCTCAACGCCAATTTGGTGGAACTGGCGGTAGCGGCCTTTTTGTGGACGCTCGTAGCGAAACATCGGGCCCTGGTACCACAACCGCTGGGTTTGGTTATACAGCAGCCCATGCTCCATGGCTGCACGCACACAGCTGGCGGTGCCTTCTGGGCGCAGGGTTAAACTTTCGCTGTTGCGATCGTCGAAGGTGTACATCTCTTTTTCGACAATGTCGGTGACTTCACCGATAGAGCGCGCAAACAGCGCGGTTTGCTCAACAATAGGCGTACGAATTTCGTTGAAGCCATAGCGCAACATAAGGTGACGTACTTTGGTTTCAAAGAACTGCCAGCGCGGGCTGTCACTGGGTAATAGATCGTTCATACCACGAATGGCTTGAATCTTTTTAACGGCGGACTTGCTCAATGAAAACTCCTTATCTGCCTGCGTAGGTTAGATACGCACGCTGGCAGTTAGCCCAGCGCTTAAACGCTTCTGGCAATCATGTCGTCTTGCTGCTGCTGTTTTTCGCGCACTTTGTCACGAATCAGCTTCTCTAAATCGTCCACCAAATGGTCGTTGCGTAGCTTGCTGGCCGGTTTGCCATCGATATATACCAAGTTGGCAGGACTACCCCCTGTCAGGCCGATATCGGTCTCTTTGGCTTCGCCTGGGCCGTTAACAACGCAACCAATTACCGAGACGTTCAAGGGGGTCATGACATCTTCAAGGCGCTCTTCGAGCTGGTTCATGGTGCTAATGACGTCGAAGTTCTGGCGCGAACAGCTGGGGCAAGCAATAAAGTTGATGCCTTTGGAGCGCAGCTTAAGGCTTCTGAGCATATCGAAGCCGACTTTAATCTCTTCCACCGGGTCGGCCGCGAGTGAAACGCGAATGGTGTCACCAATGCCGTCCATCAGCAGCATGCCAAGGCCAATCGATGATTTCACGGTGCCCGAACGTAGCCCGCCCGCTTCGGTAATGCCCAGGTGAAGCGGCTGTTCAATGCGTGTCGCAAGGTCGCGATAAGCCGCAACAGCCATAAACACATCAGAGGCTTTAACACTGACTTTGAATTCGGCGAAGTCGAGACGCTCTAGGTAATCAATATGGCGCATGGCAGACTCCACCAGCGCCGCTGGCGTTGGCTCGCCATATTTCTTCTGCAAGTCTTTTTCTAACGAACCCGCGTTAACACCAATACGAATGGGAATGCCGTGATCTCGGGCAGCGCTAACAACGGCGCGGACCCGGTCTTCACGACCGATGTTGCCTGGATTAATACGCAGGCAGTCGACCCCTAGCTCGGCAACACGCAGGGCGATTTTGTAATCAAAATGGATATCGGCAACGAGCGGAATATCCACTAACTTTTTGATTTGACCAAAGGTTTCCGCGGCGTCCATATCGGGCACTGAAACGCGCACAATATCCGCACCGGCTTTTTCCAACTGCTGGATTTGGGCAACGGTCGCTGCTACATCCAAGGTGTTGGTATTGGTCATGCTTTGAACGGAGATAGGCGCATCACCGCCAACCGCAACGTTGCCAACGTGAATTTGGCGAGAAATGCGGCGTTTAATCGGAGAAGGTGCGTGCATAAGGCGGGTCACTCTCCCAGGGTGAATCGGGCAACGTTATTAGCACCAGCACGGGCGGGAAGATCAACTTCCTCGCCCTGATAGCGCAACTCAACGCCGGTGGCATTACCTACCGTCAGGCGAAACGGAGGTTCGCCCTCAACGGTAGTGCTAGTGCCGGGGGTTTGCAGACCAACAAAGACGCGCTGGTTGGTAGCATCAAAAATTTCAGTCCACGACTGCTCGTTGAAGGTGAGTTCAAGCGTATTGACGTTAACAGGCTGCTCGGCGTCGTCGCCAGTGGTGGCGTCATCTTCCACTGCGGCTGTTTGTGGCTCGTCCGCGGTCTCTGTTGGTGCAGGTAAGTCCGGTGCTGTCGCCACGTCACTATCATCTTCACCTGTCATCGGCTCTTCAGAAGTCGTCGGTGTAGGTGAAATGTTAACGGCATCGCTAATCAGCGCGGTATTTTCGCCGCCACTGGTGAAACCAGGGCTCGCGGTGCCGTTAGCACCTGGAGCAGGCTCATCGTTGGCAGGCAGTGCAGGTGGCGGCGTGGTTTCTTCTGTGGGGGAAGAGCTAAGCCCCGGCGGCTCATTACCACCACGGCTTTGCCACCACATAACGGTAACGGCAATCAGCCCAACAATAACCAGCAGCGTGACTAGCTTAAACAGCCATGCGCCAATCTTTGACGGAGGTCTGCTAGCTGTCGAAACGGGGGTAACTTTGCGCTCGGTGTCGATCGTCCCATTACGGGCTTGATAAGCCTCAAGGACAAGATGATCATCCATGCCGAGATATTTTGCATAAGCGCGCAGGTAGCCGCGACGATAAGCAGCTACCGGAATTTCTTGGTAATCATCCCGCTCAAGCCCACCAATGACTGCAGGCCGTAAGTTCAGTGCCCGGGCAGCATCAGCAAGCGGAACGCCAAGCTGTTCACGCTGGCGCAACAATAACTCGCCGGGGGAGGCGCTAGCGTGGACAGTGGCGCTAGTGCTGTTAATAACGTTTTCTTGTGACTGTGTATCGCTCATGGCTGAGCATCCTTCATTAAATAAGCGGTGATCAGGGCGTCAATCAGTCAGTTAGTGCCGAGCAGGCGTTGGTATTCAGCGGCCAAACTATGGTCGCCGCGGGCATGGGCGATATCAACCGCCATCTCCAACGCTGCTCGGTCGGGCTCTGCGAGCTGTAAATAGTTTTGCAGTGGTGCCCAGGCCTGAGGGTAATTGCCCTGCGAATATTCGAGTTCAGCTAACATTAAATAGCCGCGTGCATTACGCGGATCAATACTCTGAGCACGTTGCAATCGAGCACGCGCTTTATCAAATTCTTCCAATGCCACATAGCACTGCCCTAAATTAGCAAATAGCTGGGCACGATTGGCATATTGGGCATCCTGAGATGCGATTTCTAACTGTTCACAGGCGGCGTCAAACTGCCCCCGTCCATATAAAAACGCGGCGTAATTATTACGAGCGCGGGTAAAGTCGGGCTCAGCGGTAACCGCTTGCTGAAAATAGTCATCAGCAAGCGCATATTCCCCCTGCTGTTGATAAACCAGCGCCAGTGCTTGAAGCGCCTCTGCATGCCGTGGCGCAATTTCAATGGCCCGATCCAATGCGTTTAACGCACGGGGTAAGTTGTCGCGCTCCAAGTAGGCGACGCCAAGCTGAGTATAGGCGTCGGCTGCCGCTGGATTCGCTTGCGGTGTGAACGTACTAGAAGAGGCACAGCCGGCTAGCCACAGGCTACCGATAAGCACGGTAAGCATGGGCACCCTATTGGGGTGTTGGCGCCTGCGGTGAGCGATCATGTAAATCCTCTTGTGGTGAACGTCCAACTGCTAACCAAATGCTAAATGAAAACCGTGTCCATCAAAGCGCCGTGCTAGGCGTAAGTCAAGATAAGCCCTGTTTTCTATCTACCACCTTAGTCGGCATCAAGCTGTACAGACTGGATATAACGTGCGCTGCGTTTGGTGCGGTCTTTAACACGGCCGACCAATTGACCACAGGCAGCATCAATATCCTCACCACGCGTGGTTCTCACGGTCGCGGTATAGCCTAAATCGTAAAGCCACTGCTGGAAGCGCATGACTTGGTTACGAGACGGCTTTTCATACCCAGAATTAGGGAACGGATTAAACGGTATCAAATTTATTTTACATGGCAGTTCTTTCAGCAATGCGGCTAACTGCTCGGCGTGCTCCTGTTGATCATTAATGTCTTTGATCAACGTGTACTCAATAGTGATTTGACGATTAACCGGGCATTTAGATAAGTAGCGGTGGCAGGCGTCCAACAAAGCGCGAATATTATATTTGCGGTTGATGGGCACCAGCGTATTGCGCAACTCATCTGTAGACGCGTGCAGCGAAATCGCCAAACTGACATCCATCTCATCGCCCAGCTTGTCGATCATCGGCACGACGCCAGACGTCGATAGCGTTACACGACGCTTGGACAGGCCGTAGCCGTTGTCATCAAGCATCAGCTTCATGGCCGGTACAACGTTGTCAAAGTTGAGCAGTGGTTCGCCCATGCCCATCATGACAACGTTGGTCACAGGGCGATTAGCCGTGTCGCGGCGCGGGCCAACGCTACGCTGTGCAACCCATACCTGGCCGATAATTTCAGCAGCAGTTAAGTTGCGCTGAAAACCCTGTTTGCCGGTGGAGCAGAAGCTGCAGTCCAGCGAGCAGCCGACTTGAGAAGAGACGCATAGCGTGCGGCGCTTGCCGTTCTCTGCTGGGATCAATACCGTTTCTACGTAACTGCCATCTTCCACTTCCAGCACCCATTTGCGCGTGCCGTCGCTGGAAGTACCTTCGTAAATGACCGCCGGGCCACGAATTTCAGCTACCCGTGCCAGTTTTTCACGTAGCGGTTTGGAGAGATTCGTCATGGCAGCAAAATCATCGCTGCCTTCCTGGTGAATCCACTTCATCAATTGGGCGGCACGAAACTTCTTTTCACCGATTGATAAAAAGAAGGCTTCCATCTGCTCACGTGACATACCAAGCAGGTTTTGACGTTCAGGCGTCGCTTTTGCTGCAGGCGTGGTGGCGGCGTCTGAACTCTCGGCGTCAGTGCGTGGGGCGGGCGTATGTTGGGCTACATTGGTGGTCATGGCGGTCAGCGTTCAAGAAAGGGGCGGGGGCTTAACCCCCGCAAAATGGCCGGCAACGAAAGTTGAGACGGCGCGGCGCTAACGTATAGGCTTAGCGCGGGCAGATTTCGTCGTTGCCAAAGAAGTAACTAATTTCGCGCTCAGCGCTTTCCGGAGAATCAGAACCATGGACAGCATTGGCGTCGATTGTTTCCGCAAAATCTGCACGAATAGTGCCAGGAGCCGCTTCTTTCGGGTTAGTAGCGCCCATTAGATCGCGGTTTTTGGCGATGGCGCCTTCACCTTCAAGCACTTGAACTACCACCGGGCCAGAGGTCATGAAGCCAACCAGGTCTTTAAAGAACGGACGCTCTTTGTGTTCTGCGTAGAAGCCGCCCGCTTTCTCTTCAGAAAGATGAACCATTTTCGCGGCAACAACGTTTAGGCCAGCTTTTTCAAAGCGAGCGATAATCTCACCAATAGCATTCTTGGCAACAGCATCAGGCTTGATAATAGAAAGAGTGCGTTCAGTAGCCATGTAAAATGGTCTCCTTAAAAAAGGGTTAAGCAAAAACTGCCGCCACAGAAAGCCGTGGCGGCTCAGAAAATAATTCAGTTAGAGCGCTTCAGGCAGCGAATACGCCGGCTGCCTCGTCGCGACTCTTCAAGGGCGCGATTATAGCGCTTAAGCCGGGGGATGAATACCGGTGATGAAACCTGAAAGCGTCAAGCTTATACGGTAAAGCTCTCGCCGCAGCCGCATTCATCTTTCACATTGGGATTATTGAAGCGGAAAAAGCGATTGAGTCCTTCGCTGACGTAATCCACTTCACTGCCGTTGAGCATCTCGACCGCATCAGGAGCCACATAAACGCTGGCCCCATGAGCTTCAAAATGCACTTCTTCGTCGCTGACAGTGTCTGCAAAATCAAGCACGTAGCTGAAGCCTGAGCAGCCGCTTGGCTTAACCGAGACCCGCAGGCCAAGACCTTGTCCACGCTCGTCAAGTACATGACGGATCTGTTGTGCAGCAGCCGGTGTAATATTGAGTGTTGCCATATGGCATCCTCCCTTAAGAATTGCGTGGCGGTGAACGTAAGCCGTTCACCGCGTGGCGTATGAGCGTTAACGCATGATCAATGTCGGCTTCGGTAGTAAAACGGCCAAAGCTAAAGCGCAGCGATGAGAGCGCAAGCGAGCGCGGCGTGCCAATGCCGAGCAATACGTAAGAGGGGTCGACGCTTGCTGAGTTACACGCCGACCCGGTCGAGACTGCTACGTCACGGAGAGCCATTAGCAGCGACTCGCCGTCGACACCCTCAAACGCCAGGTTAAGAATATTAGGTACCACGCGCTTAAAATCGCGATCCAGCGGGGTATTGGCAAAAATACCTTCGACGCCTTCAAGTCCGTGTAAAAAGCGTTGCTGTAACTGCTTGATATGGGCGTTGTCGGTTTCATGTTCTTGCTGCATGACGGCAAAAGCTTCACCCATGCCGGCAATTTGATGCGTCGGCAGGGTGCCGGAACGCATGCCACGCTCATGACCGCCGCCGTGAATCAGTGCCTCGACGCGAATATCTGGGTGGCGCTTCACATACAGTGCTCCTACGCCTTTGGGGCCATAGGTTTTATGTGCTGAGAGCGACATCAGGTCAATCTGTTGGGCCACCACGTCTAAAGGAATACGCCCAACCGCCTGAGCGGCATCGGTGTGAAATGCTGCACCAAACGCATGGGCGACCTCTGCCAGGGCCGCAATATCGTTGATACTGCCTAGCTCGTTGTGAACCGCCATTAGCGAGACCAGCACCGTGTCGTCACGCATCGCCGTGCGTAGCTGCTCAGGCTGAATGCAGCCGTCGCGTCCGGGCGTGAGCCAAGTGACCTCAAAGCCCTCTTTTTCCAGCGCATGAGCGGTATCCACGATGGCTTTGTGCTCAATCGTAGAGGTCACCATGTGCATGCCCCGCTCACGGTTGGCGCGCATAAAACCCGTTAGCGCTAAATTGTCTGCCTCGGTCGCCCCGCTGGTCCACACGATCTCCCTTGGGTCGGCACCAATGGTGTCGGCCACTTGGCGGCGTGCCAGTTCAATCACCTGTTCCGCCTGCCAGCCCAGCATATGGCTGCGCGAGGCAGGGTTAGCAAACAACTGGTCAACCGTTAGGTAGCGCTGCATCACCTCCGCCGCGCGTACATCAACCGGCGTGGTAGCGGCGTAATCCAGGTAGATCGGCAGCGAGGGAGTGGTCATCGTTAACGTCCGGCGGTTTATCAGTGCATTCGTGTGTGAGATGGCTGTAAGTTAGCTCAAGGTGAAGAAGCGAGTATGCCTGCTTCAGCACGCTGTTTTTGCCGTGATGCAATTCTTATGACATCAGGGCGGAGCATCAGTTGTGCAAGCGTCATATCGTCCAGAAAGTGGCGTATCTGCACAGAGAGCTCGCACCATAAGTGATGGGTCAGGCAGGTGTCGCCCTGTTGGCAGTCGGAAAGACCCTGGCAGCGTGTGGCATCAACGCTTTCATTCACTGCATCGATCACCTTTGACACGCTAATTTCGTCTGCAGGCTGAGAAAGCAGATAGCCGCCGCCTGGACCACGCACGCTATTAACCAATCCTGCACGGCGCAGGCGAGCAAACAGCTGCTCTAAATAGGAGAGCGATATCTCTTGGCGCTGGGAGATATCGCTTAAGCTAGTCGGGCCATTATGGGTATGCATCGCCAAATCGAGCATGGCGGTAACGGCGTAACGGCCTTTGGTGGTCAAGCGCATGGCAAGCCCCTCGACGCTGAACCCTCAGCGTACTAACGGCAAATGTGTCGCCATTATGGGAAAACCTGAGTGCTTTGGTCAACCATTACGCGGTGGTAACGTTTCTTGCTCGCTAGTTGCTTCGGCGGTCGGCGCTGCTACCGAGTGCTTGCCAACGCCGGGGCAGCCGGTGTCGTGCTCATCCAGAATGTCGGCAAAGTCTTCGTCGCGCAGCGCGGGCAATTGCCCGTCGCGGTAGTTGGCATCTAGCTTACGCAGGGTGGAGCACATGCGCTCAATACGTTCATCCACGGCGTGCATATGATCGAGCATCGCCTGCATGGAGCGCGCGACAGGGTCGGGCATATCCTGGCTAACGCCGTAGGCATCAAAGCCAAATTTCTGGCAAATGGCTTCACGCCGGGCGGGATCGACGTCCAATGCTTCTTCTACATCCGGATCGGCACGTTTGACAATTTTGCCGGGAATGCCGACGACCGTTGCCCCAGGCGGCACTTCTTTAGTGACCACTGCGTTAGAGCCGATTTTGGCTCCGGCACCGACGGTGAAAGGGCCCAATATTTTGGCGCCTGCTCCGACAATCACGCCATCTTCGAGTGTGGGGTGGCGTTTGCCTTTATTCCAACTGGTGCCGCCCAGAGTGACGCCCTGATACAGCGTGACGTTGTTGCCCACCTGGGCAGTTTCTCCAATCACCACCCCCATGCCGTGATCGATAAAGAACCGTCGACCTATTGTGGCACCTGGGTGAATTTCAATACCGGTAAGCCAGCGTGAAAACGTCGACAGCGTGCGCGCTAGCCACTTTAAGTTTTTCTTCCACAGCCAGTGGCCGCAGCGATGCAGCAGCAGGGCGTGCAGGCCAGGGTAATTGGTCAGCACCTCAAGAAAGTTACGTGCGGCGGGGTCGCGGTCAAATACGCTGTTAATGTCTTCACGTAGACGTTGAAACATGAGGTGTTCCTTGGCGTTAAAGGGCGGCGTCTAACGGTTGAAATATCAGAACGCGCTATTGATATTTCAGCAGTGGAGTGACGTTAGCAGAATAGCGAAGTTGGGGCGCGCAGCATCAACTTCAAGTTTAGGCTATTCAGCCTCATCCAGCGGGTCTCGCTAAGGCTGCTTGCGATGGGCCGCTTTTTCCGTTGCCGATAAGATTCCGCGTAAAATATTCATTTCCATGCGCTCTGGCCGGGCACGCAAATATAAACGGCGCAGTCTCGCCATTAATTGCCGCGGCTGTGCGGGGTCGTGAAAATCAATCGCTATCAATGTGCGCTCTAAATGCTCAAAATAGTGCTCTAGTTCTGCATGTGTCGACAGCGCTTCGTTGTCACTTGGCAGTGTTGAGGCGGCGGTTTTGTCTAGGTTGGCTTGGCCCAGCCACGCCATCCTGCACTCATAGGCCAGCACCTGTACCGCTGCGGCCAAATTAAGCGAGCTGAAATCGGCATTGGTAGGAATATGCACGTGGGCATGACAGCGTTGCAGTTCTGCATTGGTGAGGCCGCTATCCTCCCGACCAAACACCAGCGCTACGCGTGCTGCTTCAGGCTGACACTCAGCAGGCAGGCGGTCAGCTAATTCCCTGGGCGACAGCATGGGCCACGGCAGAGTACGCGAGCGAGCACTAGCGCCCACCGCCAGCGTGCAGTCGGCCACCGCTTCTTCTAGGGTGGTGTACACATGGGCTTGATGCAGCAGGTGATCAGCGCCGGATGCGCGGGAAATGCTGTCCTGAGTAATCATCTCGCAGCGGGGGGCGACAAGGGCTAAATCTGCCAAGCCCATATTGTGCATGGCGCGTGCCACGCCGCCGATGTTGCCAGGGTGGCTGGTGCCGATTAAAACAATGCGAATGCGCTCAAGCATGATAGGGCTCGGTGAATAAGGCTCTGCAAAAGAGCAAGTGATCATTAAGGCGTAAAACGCGCAGTCTATCATGAGTCGATGGCATGCCAGAGAGCGGTCTGCTAGAATTGCCCGCCAAACGCTGCCAAGTGCAGCTAGATACACGTTCTTAAGCATCACGTTCTTTAACATCACTGTGACAAGGCCCAACCATGAATCCGATGGTCCAATTTACGCTGCGTGCTGCACGTGGCGCTGTGGAACACTTCCTACGTGTTCGCGAACGTATTGAAAACGCACACGAAGAATTTAACCTTGACCGTCTGCTCGATGAGACAGCGCGCAAGGCCGAAGCGACGATTGTTCAACAGTTGGAACGCGGTTATCCCCAGCACGGTGTTACTGGTCGTTTTACGCCGCACCGAGCGGGTGAAGGCGAAGGTAAGGATATCGTCTGGAAAATTGAACCGATGCACGGCTACTCCAATTTAGCCGTTGCCGGTAAGGGCTTTGCACTCTCAGTGGTGTGTCTTATTAAAGGTCGTCCCGAGCACGCGGTGATTATCTGCCCGTTCGCCGATGATGAGTATATTGCCAGCCGCGGTCGCGGCGCCCAGCACAACGACAAGCGTATGCGCGTAAGTAAGCCCACCGCCATCAGTGGCACGCGTATGGCGATGAGCCTACCGGAAGTGTGGCTGCGCCCCCGTCATCTTCCTGCCTACTTAACTATTGCACAGCAACTGGCCCCACAAGTTGAAACGCTACTGGCGTCTGGCTGTGGTCTGCTGGATATGTGTGAGCTCGCCTGTGGCCGTGTCGACAGTGCCTTTGTGCTGGGACTGGAAGAGCAGGATATGCAGGTGGGAACGCTGTTCTTAAAAGAGGCGGGCGCGCTAATGGGAACCCCCGACGGTCAGCCAAGCGTTCAGGTTGAAGGGCCGTTAATGGCCGCAGGCCCGCGCCTCTATAAAGCGCTGATCAAGCAGCTGGCGCCGCACTTTTAAGGTGCTCTGCTAAGCAACAGCCGCTTATAAACAGTGAATAAAAAATGCCCCTGCTGGGAAACCAGCAGGGGCATTTTTGTACTGGGTAACCTTAGTTTACAAGTCGTTGAACAGTGTCATTTCTCACACCGATAAATTCATATTATCCAATTGTTGTGTCAGTTGATCGGCGAAGCGTGCCGCCGCAACCGATAGCGTCCGGCCTCTTAGCTGAGCACAAATCAACGGTGCTGCGGGGACATCTCTCTCATCGATGGGCCGCGAAATGATGGTGCTCTCCTGCAAACTATCCGGCGTACCAATGGCGATCTGAAAGCCGATACTGCGCTGATCTTGTAGCAACCCCCGCATTAATTCGAAGGAGTTTGTCTCAGCGCTTATTTGAGCTTTATTGGTGCGTCGGATCAAGATAGGTTGCAATAACTCGCGCACCCCTAATGACGCGTCTGGCAGTACCAGTGGGTAGTTTAGGCACTCACTCAGCCGCACGGTAGGCTGCGCTGCGAGCGGGTGTAGTGCCGACATAAGGGCAACCACCGGTTGAGCAACCATGATCAGTTGCATGACCTCTGAGCTCATTTTGGGAAATACCACAACGGCTAGATCCGCCTCAAAAGCGATCAGAGATTTCAGTGCTTCACCGCGATCTGCAATACGAACAGAAAATGAGACACCAGGATAGCGGCTCCTGAATAGCCTGATCTGCTCAGGTAGAAATTTAAGTGCTAAAGCCTGGCTTGCCACGATAGCCACATGCCCCTTCCGCAATCCTTTAAGACCCTCAATTTCGGATCTTACCCGGTCCAGATCCGCCATATGGCGCCTGACATAATCCAGGAATATCTCTCCCGCTGCGGTCAAGCGCATGCCTTTGGCATGGCGCTCAAAAATCTGCGTGCCTAACTCTTCCTCGACTTGCTGAATACGCCGATCCAGAGCCGAAGGTGTGATGTAAAGCGTCTCGGAGGCACGGCGAATCGAGCCAGCTCTAACAACGGCATCAATGTACTCAAATAAACGAAGATGCTTCATGGTTTTTTCCGAGCGTTGAGTTTTTTAGAACACTATACGAATTTTTTAGCAATAGATATCACCACTCTGGCAGGGCTAGTCTGGGAGCAGTCGTTAAGGAGGCTATCCATGACACCCCATTTACCTAGCGCCGACACTTGCCCTTCAGTGGTTTCCCTCATTAAGGAAGCGCGCCCTTCTGTGGCGACGACCCTCGAAGCGAAGCCGCTTCCCGTTTCGATTGATCTGACAAGAAGCGCCTTAGTGGTGGTGGATATGCAGAACGACTTCTGCCACCCCAATGGCTGGTTCGCCACTAGCGGCACCGATATTGCTTATGCAAGAGATGTGATTCCTAACGTAGCAGAATTAATGCGCAGTGCTCGGCAACACGAGGTGCCGGTGATTCATCTGCACTGGGGCGTGCGCAGCGACACCCTGGAGCTAAGCACCACGCAACGGATGTTTGGTACCCGCTTTGGTGAGCGTCAAGGGTATGGGGAGATAGCGGCGTCAGGGCATCACATATTAGTACGCAATGAGTGGGGGGCCGCTGCTATCGAAGAGCTGGCACCTTCATCGCAAGACATCGTGGTTTACAAAAGTCGATTTAGTGGATTTTGGCATACCGAACTAGATGCCATTCTGCGGCGGCTGGACGTCACCACCCTCCTTTTTGCCGGCATTAATACAGAGCGTTGTGTCATGGCAACGCTCCAGGATGCCTCATTTCTTGGTTACAACGTGGTGCTCATGGAAGAGGCGGTGGCAACACCGTCACCTGAGGAATCAATACAGGCTGCACTGACGTTGATTCGGCAGTTGTACGGGTTTACGGCGGCGGGTTGCACGCTGGCTATGTAGCCCACTGGTTTTCCCACTATCTGGCTCTGGAGATTCTTCTATGTACTTACTAAACGAATGTTTGAAAATTTCACTCTGGCGATGCCTCTTATTTGTGCTGTTGTTGCCTGTTTGGAGTGCGTACGCCCATGCAGACACACCGCTAAGAATGGTATTGAACTGGTCTTACCAAGGGCCGCAGGCGTGGTTTTTTCTGGCCCAAGAGCGCGGCTATTTTGCTGAAGAGGGGATTGATCTTCGCCTTGACCAGGGCTCTGGCTCAGGGGCTGCCGTTGGTAGCGTTGCTTCGGGTACCTACGATGTCGGTTTTGGCGACATCAACGCCTTAATAAACTATGCCTCAAATAATCCTGATGATGCCCCGGTTGGCGTTTATATGATCTATACGCGTCCGCCGTTCACTATTGCCGTGACAACTGACAGCGATATTCAAGAACCTGCCGACTTGGAAGGTAAAACAATCGCTGGACCAGCCAATGACGGCGCGCTGCGACTCTTTCCTGCCTTTGCCTCATTAACCGAAATCGATACCGACAGTATCGAAATAATGAACATTGAGCCTCGTCTGCGTGAACAAATGCTCAACCGAGGTCAGGTAGATGCAGTATTTGGTTTCGTTAATACCATCCGCTTTAACGCCATGCTGGCAGGCATTGATCCTGACGAGCGACTGCGCTTCATCAGCTATGGCGACTATGGAATGGATCTCTATTCCAATTCGGTGATGGTGTCGCGGGAACTCATTGATGAAAACCCTGAAGTCGTTCATGGGCTAGTCAGAGCAATTAACCGTGGGGTGGCCGATGTGCTGGCCGACCCTGAGGCTGGCATGGACGCCGTTATGGCTCAGGAGCCGTTGATCAATCGGGAAGTCGAAACTGCACGTCTAGCAGCCACCATCGAAGATGAGATGAACCACCCAGAACTGGCTGATGTTGGGCTTGGCAACATTGACGAAAACCGGATGCGTGAGGCTATCGACATCGTTGTTGCAGCCTACGGTTTGTCGCATACCCCTGAATTGGAAACGGTCTTCAGTACTGATTTCCTACCCCCTGAAGAAGAACGCATTTACTCCCTATACGAATAAGGAAAACGTCATGGATTTGCTGCTAACCAACAAGATCGTAGCGATTACTGGCCCAGCCAAAGGGATGGGAGAAGCGATCACACGCGCATTCGCTGCTGAAGGAGCCAGGTTGGCGCTGTTGGCCAGAGATACCCATGCAGTCTCAGCACTGGAAACGGAGCTACGTGAGCAAGGTATTGATGTCGTCCTGGTGGCCTGCGATATCACCAAAGCGGACCAGTGCGAACAGGCGGTCGCCCATATTCGCGAAGCTTATGGCGATGTTCCTGATGTGCTCGTCAATGTGGCGGGTGGCTCTGGGCCAGTCGGCAAATCAGGAGCGGATACCACCTTTGAAGAGTTTGAAGAGATTGTTCGTCTCAACATGGCGGGCTGCTTCAACACGATGCGCGCAGTGCTGCCAGGCATGATGGAGCGGCGTAGCGGCAAGATCGTCAATGTTGGTGGCACCTTTGGGATGCGTGGAAAAGCGGGGCGGATGGCGTACTCCGCCTCCAAATGGGGGCTTAGAGGGATTACGAAAAGCATGGCGCTCGAAGCGGGCCCCTACAACATCAATATCAATATCGTTGCACCAGGCATGGTCGATGGCGAGCGTTTTCGAACCAAAGTATGCCCGGATATGGCGGCCAAGTTAGGCATCAGCGAGGAGGAGGCGGCCCAGCGGCATGCTGCAGATTATGCCCTTCAGCGAATTTCCACCGCTCAGGATATCGCGGATGCCTGCCTGTTTATGGCCAGCGAACGCTCACGACAGATTACCGGTACCGACCTGCCTGTAGATGGCGGTTGGGCTGCTCTTTGAGGAGAAAACTAATGACCCAAGCAGACCTCGTTATTATCAATGGCAGCATTGTCAGTCACGAAACCACTCAGCAAGCTGCCATAGCAATTCGCGCAGGAAAGATCATTGCCGTTGGTGAAGAGAGCAGTATGCCTCCCGCTAAAGAAGTGCTCGATGCGCAAGGTATGCACCTGCTACCAGGGGCCATTGATGTGCATGTCCACTTTCGGGAGCCAGGTTATACCCATAAGGAGACCTGGGAAAGCGGTACAGCAGCTGCGGCCATGGGCGGCGTCACCACCGTTTTTGATATGCCCAACACTAACCCGCCAACCGCTACACCTGAGGCCTTTGCTGAAAAGCTAGCGCTTGCCGAGCAGCAAGCTTATGTCGATTTTGGCATCTATGGGCTGATGGCAGAGGACAATGTCGACCAATTAGAAGCGCTCGCTGAGAGCGGTGTTATTGGTTTTAAGTGCTTCATGGGCAATACCTTTGGCAACCTTCCTTCCCCATCAACCGGCGCCATGCTGGAAGCTTTCGAGCGAGTAGCGCCCTACGGGTTACGTACTTCTCTGCATGCTGAAACGGCCTCGATCATGGCATGGCGCTATGAGCGCTTGCGTGCAGCGGGTCGTAACGATGCGTTGGCCCATGTGGCGGCGCGGCCTGACGTAGTGGCGGTAGAAGCGGTATCGCGTGCAGCCATCTTGGCTGAGTGGACCGGTGCGCGTATTCACGTACTGCACGTTTCATCCGCAGCGGAACTACGGCCGATGCGTGAGGCTAAGCAGCGGGGCGTCGATATCACCAGTGAAACATGCCCTCACTATTTGATGATGGATAGTCGTGATTACGCCACCTTAGGCAGCTTAATGCGTGTCAATCCACCTATTCGTGATGCCAAAGATAGTGAGGCGCTCTGGGAAGCCGTCCGTGATGGCACCTTGGATATGATCGCGACCGATCATGCACCCCATACCCCTAACGAGCAGCATAAAGAGGTGATTTGGGAAGCGGATTGTGGTTTCCCGGGAGTGGAAACCCAGATGCCGCTGATGTTGACCGCCGTTAGTGAAGGGCGGATCACGCTGCAGGAGTATGTGCGCATTAGCGCGGTGGCACCTGCCAAGGCTTGGGGGCTCTACCCACACAAGGGATCTCTGACGGTGGGTGCCGATGCCGATATCGCTATTGTCGACCTGGAGTGTCGGGATGTAATTGACCAGGAAACCCTACACTCCCATCGGGCGCGGGCTACCCCTTTCCATGGCTGGTCAGTGAAAGGAATGCCGGTGCATACCTTGGTGCGAGGCAGGTTTGTAATGCGTGACCGCACACTGCAAAGCGCAGCAAAGGGGAGCGGTCAGTCTGTGAAGCGTGTACAGCAGATGCCGCTAGCCAAACTGGTCAATAGCGACAAAACCTTGGCTGCCGAAATCGCCAAGGTGTCCGTTCAACCGGAGGCCCTTACGTCATGATAACCGTACCCATTGAAGCTGGTCAGTTGTCTGGTTCGCTTGACCAGCAAAAAAATGTATCAAACTTTGAGGCCATAAAGCTGGAAAAAGCAGAAGTGATTTATGGGCGTGGAAAAAAATCCACCCAAGCATTGGCGCCCACTAATCTGAAAGTCGAAAAGGGCGAGTTTGTCGCCTTAGTGGGGCCTTCTGGTTGTGGTAAATCGACTATTTTGAAGTTGGCCAGCAACCTGTTAGCTCCCTCATCGGGCCATGTTCATGTAGGTGGGCGTGAGGTCGGGGCCAAGCGTGTTGGGGTGGGAATGGCATTTCAAAATCCGACCATGCTGCCTTGGCTTAGCGTACGCGATAACGTCATGCTGCCCCTTAAGATCGTGCCACCGTTTCGTGCGCGATACCGCCAAGAACGAAAGGGCGAGTTCAGAGATCGTGCTGAGGCACTGCTAGAAAAGGTTGGCTTAAAAGGCTTTGGAGACAAAAAGCCCTGGCAACTCTCTGGCGGTATGTTGCAACGGGCCTCGCTCTGCAGGGCCTTGATTCACGATCCTGAGCTGCTGCTGCTCGATGAACCGTTCGGCGCTCTAGACCAGTTCACCCGCGAAGAGCTATGGGGAATCCTTCAAAACCTCTGGTTGGAAAGCCAGCCAACGGTGCTGCTCGTCACTCACGATCTGCGTGAGGCTGCTTTCCTTGGCACCCGTATCTGTGTAATGAGTCCGCGACCGGGGCAAATCATAGATGATCAGCGCGTTACTCTTCCGCGGCCACGCACTATCCCCATGACCTACGAGCAAGAGTTCGTAAAGCTGACGCAACAACTGCGTGAACTGATTACTCACACCCGGCCAGATGCTGCCTAGGAGGATTCCCATGGAATTCATAGATAAAATGCGTCAAAAAGTGGCGGCGGCTGCCCTGATACTGGGGTTTTTCGTGGCTTGGGAAATTATTTGCATAATTTTTGGCGTGCCTGAGATCGTTCTCCCCAGACCCACCCTGGTAATGGATACGCTTATTGCACGGTTTCCGCAGTTATTACCCCATGTGATTCAGACCTTAAGCACAACGCTTGCCGGGTTTGCCATGGGCGTCACCGTTGGCATGCTGTTGGGGGCCATCGTCGGCTCATCGAAGGTTGCCTATGATACGGCCTATCCACTGTTAGTCGGTTTTTCGTCCATTCCCAAGGTGGCTGTTGTCCCCATCTTTGTCCTTTGGTTTGGCAGCGGCACTGTGCCTGCTGTACTGACCTCCTTTGTTATCTGCATCTTTCCTGTGGTGGTTAACGTGGCGACAGGGTTGGCAACGACCGAGCCGGAGCTTGAGGATGTGCTCAAATCGCTAGGTGCCAAAAAGCGTGAAATCCTGTGGAACGTGGGTATTCCGCGGGCCATGCCTTACTTCTTTGCCTCTTTGAAAGTGGCCATCACGCTTGCTTTTGTGGGGACGGTATTAGCCGAAACCATCGCCTCTAATCGAGGTATTGGTAACGTTATGATGATTGCCACTTCAAGCTTTGATGTTCCGTTAGTGTTTTCTGGGCTGTTTCTGCTCGCCATGCTCGGCGTCTCCCTCTACCTGATTTTCTCCCTTATCGAGCGCAGAGTGACCGGCTGGGCGATGCGCAAATCTGATCTTTCTGCAGCTTGATGACTACTCCGAGGAATTTCGCATGAAAACTACTAAAACAGTTAGCGGTTTACTACTGGCTTGCACTCTGACTCCACTCACCGCGCAAGCTGACCTGTTGCGTATTAACTTCACTCTGGACTGGAGTTTTCAAGGGGTACACGCTTGGTATTTTGTAGCACAAGAGCGAGGCTATTTTGAGGAGGCGGGGCTGGATGTACGTATCGACCAGGGAGAGGGATCAGCCGCTACCGTTAGTCGTATCATGTCGGGGGCTTACGATGCTGGCTTTGGCGATATGAACGCCATCATTCAGAACGCAGCTGAGCGCCCTGAACATACACCCGTCATGGTATATCAAATTTATAATCAGCCACCCTTTGCACTACTAACCAAAGCGGATGGCCCTATCCAGAGTGTCGACGATATTGAAGGTTCTACCCTCGGTGCCCCAGCGGGAAGCGCCTCCACTCGCTTGTTTCCTGCCTTCGCTGAAGTCGCGGGTATTAATCTTGACGAAGTTGAGATTACCAACGTGGCGCCCAATCTTCAGGAGCAATTGCTTAACAGTGGGGATGTTGATGGTTCGTTGGTCTTCAACGTGACTAGCTATATGAACTTGGTAGCCCAAGGCCATGATCCAGAGGCTGACTATCGCTGGTTTCCCTATGGAGATTATGGTGTTGAAGTCTATTCAAATGGCGTGATGGTGTCGCGCTCTTTAATTGAAGAGCAACCCGAGGCGGTGGCTGGCTTAGTCAGGGCTATAAACCGGGCCGTTCAAGATGTGATCAATGAACCAGAAATTGGGATAGAGGCGCTTTTAGCGGAGGAGGGATTCCTGAATGGCGACGCTGAAACACAGCGGCTTCAGTTTGCGCTTGATAATGTCATTATTTCTGATGAGTCTCAGGAGTTGGGTATTGGTGCGCTTGATGAAGAACGACTCGCACGCTCAATTGATACGATTGTAGAACTCTATGAGCTCTCTAGCACGCCTACTGTTGCCGATGTTTATACGGCTGAGTTTTTACCCCCTTTGGATGAAAGGTTGCTTTAGCTTTCAGAGTTGCAACGTTAACCCTCGGCGGAATCTGCTGTCGTCTATGTGAGAAAGACGTATGAGTCATTATCAATTCGCTGCCGCCATGCGCGGTAGCTCTTTTCAATTGGAAGGTCCTTGTGCATTTGATGTCAGCGAGGGTGTGATCAGTAAAGTAAGCCATGTTGATTACACAACTGACCATATCCCAAATCGTTTGGTAATGCCGGCTCTTTCGAACGCCCATGACCACGGTCGACCCTTGTCTACCAGCTCTTTTGGTGCTGCAGGTAAGCCGCTTGAAACATGGCTGCTTCGTTTAGCCGTGATGCCGTCTGTGGATCCTTACTTAGCGGCTTGCGCTGCCTTCGGGCGCTCAGCCGAAGGCGGGTGTGCGTCAGTAATGATGCACTGCACACGACCACAAGGGCTTGATGTATTAGTAGATGAAGTTCGAAAAGTTGCCGAAGCCGCAAAAACAGTGGGTATACGTTTAACGTTTGCTGTGGGAATGCGCGACCAAAACCCCCTGGTCTATGGTGACCATACAGGTGTGACGGGCCAGCTCGGCTCTGTGGAGCGGGGTGTTGTCGAGCGATACTTCAGTCTACCGTCGTTAACGCCTAGCGAGCAGCTGCAGCAAGCTGAGGATGTGGCAAGTGCTGTGGATGACTTGGATGTGAACATTCAATTTGGGCCTACCGGCGTACAGTGGTGCTCGGATGCGATGCTGCGCCAGATCGCAGAAGCCTCTGCTCAAACTGGCCGCCGGGTGCATATGCACTTACTTGAAACACGTTACCAGCGGGAGTGGGCAGATAAACAGTTTCCAAAAGGCATCGTGCACTATCTCAATGAGATCGGCTTGTTATCTCCTCGTTTGACGCTGGCGCATTGTGTTTGGGCGCGCCCAGATGAGCTGGAGTTAATCGCTGCATCAGGTACCACTATTGCGATCAATACCAGCTCAAACCTGCATTTACGTTCGGGACTTGCTCCCGTAGCGGCGATGTGGGAGGCAGGCTGCAAGGTGGCAATGGGCATTGATGGTTGCGCGCTGGATGAAGATGACGATGCGCTGCGTGAAGTGAGGCTCAACACGCTTCTCCACGCCCAGCCCGGTTTTGCCGATGATGCGATTCGCACTCGCATGCTAACCGCAGCCACAACTGCAGGTCGTTTTTCCCTGGGGCGTGAGAGTGCTTTGCTAGAGCAAGGCGACAATGCTGATTGGGTGTCACTGGATCTTACTAAGCTAAACGTCGACGACTTATATGAAGTGAATAGTCAGGATCTTCTGTTTGCTCGGGCAACGCGCCGTCACCTTGATAGCCTTGTCGTGGGTGGGCGCTCAATCGTTGAGCAAGGTAAGTTAGTGACGCTGGATCTGGAAGATATTCATATCGAATTACGCAACCAGTATCGCAGTGCATTGAGTCAGCGGTCTGACTTAAATAACGCCTGGCCAGCTATCGAACAACAGGTAGCCGCCTACTATCGTGAGCGATTGGGATGCTGCTAAGGAGCTAATAAATGGATGAGCTAAAAGAGTGGCTGGGCCAGCGGAGTGAAGAGCAGGTCAATATGTTGCAGCAACTGGTGCAGGTACCCTCGGACAATCCGCCCGGTAATGGGGTCGACCATGCGTTATGTGCTACAGAGCTTCTGGAACAGATGGGTTTCGAGGTGGAGCAGCATCGGGTGCCTGTTGAGATTTGTCATCAACATGGTTTACAGCAAGTGATGAACTTGGTGGTAAGGCATCGCTTTGGGCCTGGGCCTACGGTAGTCCTGAATGCACATGGGGATGCGGTGCCCCCCGGCGGTGGGTGGCGCAAAGATCCTTATGGGGGCGAAATTGAGCAGGGCTGGCTCTATGGCCGTGGTGCCGCTGTATCGAAGAGTGATTTCGTCACTTATGCCTATGCCCTTAAGGCATTGATCGAAACAACGGCGTTAAATACCGGGTGTGTCGAACTGCACTTTACTTATGATGAAGAAACCGGTGGATTTACCGGCCCCGCCTGGCTGTTATCTGAAGGGATTACTCAACCAGATTATGCAATCTGTGCTGCCTTTTCGTATCAGGTCATTACTGCCCATAACGGCTGTTTGCATTTGGATGTAACGGTAGAGGGGCGTTCAGCACATGCGGCTTGGCATCGCACCGGCGCTGATGCGCTTGAAGCGAGCGTGCAGATTATGAGTGCACTGTATCACTACCGAGAAACACTCGAAGAACAGCGTTCGATGTATCCCGGGGTTAGTAGTCCTTCGCTTGTCATCGGCACTATTGAGGGCGGTATTAACACCAATGTGGTGCCTGACCGAGTCTCGTTCAGCATTGACCGAAGAATTATCCCAGAAGAGTCGCCCGAACAAGTTGAACGGGAGCTACGTGATCTTATTGCCTCCCTTCCCCACCAAGAGGGGATAACGGTTAGCGTTGCCCAGCGTTTGCTGGCGACGCCCTTCACCTCGACGCCTTCGTCAGAGCAGTTAGCCGACATTTTTGCTATGGAGGCACAAAAGGTGTTTGGGGAGCCGGTGGCGAAGGGGGCTATGCCACTCTATACCGATGCACGGCACTATAGCGAAGCAGGAATACCCACCATCATGTATGGCGCTGGCCCACGTGACCCACTTGAAGCCAATGGGCATCGTGCAGATGAACGGGTACCCGTAAAACTGTTAACGGAAGCCTCGTTGGTGGTTGCCTCTGGCCTGCAAAAATTATTGGGAAAATAAGATTGATAGGGAATTAAGCTGACGTTTGTTGGTTTGAAGTGTTTAACCAAAAAAATGCCCCTGCTGGTTTCCCAGCAGGGGCATTTTGGTATGCCAGAAGAATTAGTTTTACGGCGAGCGTTAAGGCAGTTCTTCCTCTTCTTCGTCGAGCTCTTTCTTCGTCGGGATCAGGTCTTCACGCGAAAGCCCTAGCGGAATCAGCAGCGCGGCGGCCGTGTAAATCGATGAGAACGTACCTACGCCCACGCCGATAAGCAGCGCAATAGCGAAATTCTCAATCATATCGCCGCCGAGCAATAACAGCGCCAGTAGAACCAGTAGCGTGGTGCCCGACGTTGCTAGGGTGCGCGAAAGGGTCGCGTTAATCGCTTCGTTAAATATCTGTGGCATATCGTCAATGCGGGAAGTGCGGATCATTTCACGAATGCGGTCATACACCACGATGGTGTCATTTAAAGAATAACCGATAACCGCCAAAATCGCGGCCAGTACCGTGAGGTTAAAATCGAGCTGAAACAGCGCGAAAACACCGACCACGATAATTACGTCGTGCAGCAGGGCAAGCAGTGCGCCAATCGCAAACTTGTATTGGAAACGCAGCGCCACGTAGAGCATCACCACGCCTAGCGCTACCAACAGGCCTAGGCCGCTTTGGTCGCGTAACTGGTCGCCTACCTGGGCACCAACAAACTCAGCACGAACCAAGTCGACGCTGGCACCATCGGCACGCAGCAGGTTAACCACTTCCGCGCCCACATCCGCATCAAATGCCTGCTGTAGGCGTATTAAGACTTCTGTCGATGCCCCAAAGGTTTGCACCGAGACATCCTGAAAGCCGTTCTCTTCAAGCAGGACACGAATGGCATCTAATGAAGGAGCTGCGCCGTAGCGTACTTCGATCAGCGTGCCGCCAGTAAAATCCAATCCCAGGTTTAACTGCAGGATCAGGATGGCGCCAATCGACACGATAAGCATGACGGCGGAGACGACGAACGCTAGGTTGCGCCGCCCCATAAAGTCGATTCGCAGGTGTGTTAGGGGTTTCATTACCACCTCTTAATGTCTGGGCTAAGCACGTGGTTTAGATCCATGCTTTTCAAATCCATAACTTTTTGACGGGTTTGCTGCCATAAACCAAGTTGACCATGGCACGAGTCACCACAAGGGCGGTGAACATCGACGTCAAAATGCCGATGGAAAGCGTTACGGCGAAGCCTTTCACCGGGCCGGTACCGATCGAGAATAGAATGACCGCTACCAGTAGCGTCGTGATATTGGCATCGACGATAGAGGTGAAGGCACGCTCATAGCCCGCATGAATCGCCTGTTGAATCGACATGCCATTACGCAGCTCTTCGCGTATACGCTCAAAGATGAGTACGTTGGCATCCACCGCCATCCCCAGCGTTAGCACGATACCAGCAATGCCGGGCAGGGTCAGGGTGGCACCCAGTGCAGACATCACGGCAATCAGTAGCGTTAAGTTCAACGCCAGTGCCAGATTGGCAAACACGCCAAAGACTTTGTAGCGCACCAGCATAAACAGCACGACCAGCAGCAGGCCAATTTGTACCGAGAGCAGGCCGCGCTCAATATTCTCTGCGCCTAGGCTGGGCCCTATTGTGCGCTCTTGGGCAAAATAGATAGGCGCTGCAAGTGAACCTGAGCGCAGCAAGAGCGAAAGCTCCGCGGCCTCTGTTGGCGAGTCTAGTCCGGTAATGCGGAAGCTGTTGCCCAGCGCGCTTTGTATCGTGGCTAAGCTGATCAGGCCACGCTCAACGTAGGGCTCGCGTACAATGGTCTCTTCACCCGTTTCCGGGTCAACCACCACGCTATCTTCGCTCTTGTGCTCAATGAACAGCACCGCCATGTTGCGACCAATATTGGTGCGCGTGGCGCGGTTCATTAGCGTGCCGCCCGTGCCGTCCAGATTGATATTGACCTGGGGGCGACCATTTTCGTCAAAGCTGTTGCTGGCGCTGGAAACGCTGTCACCGGTAATGATGACGTCGCGCATTAGCTCTGCTGAGCGAGATGGGTCATTCCGGAACGTATGGGTTTCGGTTTCAATATCCGGGGTGTCGTTGCGTGCTTCTAAGCGGAACTCTAGGTTCGCAGTGGCGCCCACAATGCGTTTGGCGGCAACGGTATCCTGAATGCCGGGCAGCTCAACCACAATCTGGCTGGGGCCCTGGCGTTGAACCATTGGCTCGGCCACACCCAACTCATCAACCCGGTTACGCAAGGTAGTCAGGTTTTGGTTAACCGCATAATCCTGGATTTCGTTAACGGATTGATCACTTAACGTCATCGCTAGCCTGGATGCGCGTCCATCCCCTTCGCTTGAGTAGTCAAAGTCAGGAAAGTCGCGGCTAATCAAGCGACGGGCGGCGTCCCGGTCTTCTGCGCTGGCGAAGTCGATGGATAGCGAGCGCGCTTCCACATCGGTATTGCGATAGCGGATGCGTTCGCTGCGAAGCAGTTCGCGCATGGCACTGGCATTGACTTCCAGGCGCTGGGTAAGCGCTGCGTCCATGTCCACTTCAAGCAAGAAGTGCACGCCGCCGCGTAGGTCAAGGCCGAGTGTCATCGGTGAGGCGGAGAATGCCTGTAGCCAGCCGGGTGTCGCTTCAGCCAGGTTCAGTGCCACAGTCGCTTCATTGCCGAGCACCTCGGTGGCAATATCGCGAGCATTGAGTTGATCGTCGTCGCGCTGCAGGCGGATCAGCCACTGACCGTTTTGCTCTTCGAGCGATTTGATCTCAACGCCATTTTCAGTAAGCGCGGTTTCAACGCGGTCTATTTGACGCGCATCCAGCGAATCGCCTTGGGCGCTGCTAATTTGGATGGCGGGATCTGCGGGAAATAAGTTGGGAAGCGCATAGATAAGGCCAACCACCAGGACGACCAGTATCAGCAGATACTTCCACATGGGGTAACGGTTGAGCATGCAAGCCCTGCCTTCAATTACAAACGGAATGCTGTGCACGGACTAGCCGTGCACAGCAAAGTTCACCATCATTTATACCATGTCACCCCTGCCGGGGTGGCTGGCACTGTATCGGCAGGGGTGAAGCAGGGTTTAGATGGACTTGATGGTGCCTTTAGGCAATACGGCAGCAACGGCGTTCTTCTGCACGTTGACTTCGGTGCCTTCAGAAATTTCGATGGTCAAAAACTCATCGTTCACTTTCGTGATGCGACCGACCAAACCACCGCCAATCACGATTTCATCGCCTTTATCCAAGCTTGTTACCAACTGCTTGTGCTGCTTGGCGCGCTTAGCTTGCGGACGCCACAACAGGAAATAGAAAATCAGCACGAAGCCGACCAGCATGACGATTTGCGCGATGCCACCGCCAGCAGCGGCTTCTTGGGCATGGGCTGGTGAGATGAAGAAATCCAGCATTGCAGGTAACTCCTAAGTTAGAAATAGTAAGGGATGAGATGATTAAACCATCTGCCAAAAGCAGCTGGCGATTAATTCGCTAGGGGAGGCACCGGCATGCCGCGCTGGGCATAAAAGCCATCCACAAAGGTCGTCAATGTACCCGCTTCGATTGCCGCGCGCAAATCAGCCATCACGCGCTGATAGTAGCGCAGGTTGTGGATAGTATTGAGCATCGCACCAAGCATTTCATTGCAGCGGTCCAAGTGGTGTAAATAGCTCCGCGAGAAATTCTTGCAGGTATAGCAATCGCACTCCTCATCAAGAGGACGTGTATCATGGCGATGCTTGGCGTTACGAATTTTGACGGTGCCCAATGAAGTGAATAAGTGACCGTTGCGCGCATTACGCGTGGGCATCACACAGTCGAACATATCCACACCCCGGCGCACGCCTTCAACCAAATCTTCTGGCTTACCAACGCCCATTAAATAGCGCGGCTTTTCATCGGGCATCCAGGTGGGCAGGTAGTCGAGGACTTTAATCATTTCCTCTTTAGGTTCGCCGACTGAGAGGCCGCCAATTGCCAGCCCATCAAAGCCAATGTCTAGTAGACCTTTGAGTGAGCGTTCGCGTAGCTCAGGATGCATGCCGCCCTGAATAATGCCGAACAGTGCAGAAGGTGAATCACCGTGGGCATCGCGGGAGCGCTGAGCCCAACGCAGCGACAGCTCCATGGATTTTTCAGCTTCTTCAAAGGTGGCCGGGTAGGGGGTGCACTCATCAAAAATCATTACTACATCGGAGCCTAGCGAGCGCTGCACCGCCATGGACTCTTCCGGGCCCATAAAGACTTTGCTGCCATCCACCGGCGAGCGGAAGTGCACGCCCTGCTCGGTGATCTTGCGCATCTTGCCCAGTGAGAAGACCTGAAAGCCACCGGAGTCAGTGAGAATTGGCTTATCCCACTGTGCAAAGTCGTGCAAGTCGCCATGGGCTTCAATCACCTCAGTGCCAGGACGCAGCCAAAGGTGGAAGGTATTGCCAAGAATAATTTCAGCGCCCGTCTCTTTGATTGACTCTGGCGTCATGCCTTTCACAGTGCCGTAGGTACCCACCGGCATAAACGCTGGAGTTTCCACCGTGCCACGGGGAAAATGCAGGCGACCACGGCGTGCACGGCCATCTTCGGCCAAGCGCTCAAAGCGCATAAAACATTCGTTTCGCATATAAGGTAACTCGTTAAACTCGTTCGTCTGGCGCAGCTGTTTATACGGGCTAGCGGGTCAGTAGCATGGCGTCGCCATAGCTAAAAAATGCATAGCGCTCGGCCACTGCCTGTTGGTAGGCGTGCATGATGGTGTCGTAGCCCACAAAGGAGGACACCAGCATCAATAGCGTCGATTCAGGTAAATGAAAGTTGGTAATTAAAGCATCCACGCAGCGCCATTGGTAACCGGGGTAGATAAAAATATCGGTATCGCCGCTATAAGGGGCGATCTGCCCGTCGCTACTCTTCATGCAGGCGCTTTCCAAACAGCGCACGCTGGTGGTGCCAACCGCCACTACCCGTTTACCTGCCGCCAGCGTCTCGCGCACCTGCTGGCAGGTCTCTTCGGTCACTTCAATCCACTCGCTGTGCATATGGTGTTCGAGGATATTGTCGACGCGCACTGGTTGAAAAGTACCAGCTCCGACATGTAACGTCACAAAGGCGCGGTTAATGCCTTTATCCGCCAGCGCATCAAGCAGCGGTTGGTCAAAGTGCAGGCCTGCAGTAGGTGCCGCCACCGCACCGTCACGCCGTGCATACACGGTTTGATAACGCTCACGGTCGCTCAGCTCATCTTCGCGGGTAATGTAGGGTGGCAGCGGCATATGGCCGTGCTTTTCAAGCAGCGCGATCATCGGCGTATCGCCTAGAAAACGCAACTCAAACAGTGCATCACGTCGGCCTTCTACTATAGCGTGTACATCGCCCTCGAAAATCAGCTCGGTGCCTGGCTTGGGTGATTTGCTTGAACGGATATGTGCCAGGCCACGGTGGGCATCCAGCGGGCGCTCGAGCAGCATCTCTACCTTGCCGCCGCTGGCCTTATGACCGTGCAGGCGGGCGGGGATCACACGGGTGTCATTAAACACCAGCAGATCGCCGGGCGTTAAAAGCTCAAGTAAGTCAGGGAAACGGCGGTGTTTCAGCGTACCGCTCTGGCCATCCACGCACAGCAGACGGCAGTCGCTACGCTGTTCAGAGGGGTAGCGAGCAATTAATTCGTCGGGTAGCTCAAAGTGAAAATCCGCGCGCTGCATGGGTAATGGCTCTTAACGTTGATCAAACAGGCGGCATAGGATAGCGCTTTGTCCCCATAAAGTCAGTCAATGTGATTGACCTACTTCGTTAATTACGTATAATGCGCATCCATTGCCGGTATGGCGGAATTGGTAGACGCAGCGGATTCAAAATCCGCCGCCTTTACGGGTGTGCCAGTTCGAGTCTGGCTACCGGCACCAAATATATCAAGGGCTTAGCTTACATCGCTAGGCCCTTTTTATTGGGCGCTATTCCAAAAGTGTCAACAAAGTGTCAACAGAGCTTTGGCGCGTACTTGATGGCATCGGCTAAATGGTCGGCTGACAGGTGTGCATAACGCATCGTCATGGCAATGGTTCTGTGACCGAGAATATTCTGTAGGGTTAGCACGTCGCCACCGTTCATCATGAAGTGACTGGCGAAGGTGTGACGGAGAACGTGAGTTCTCTGCCCCCTGGGAAGCTGTATTCCTGCCTCGATAACCGCAGCGGAGAACGCTTTATACGCGTTGGTGCGGAATACCCTTCCGATCCTTGGCCCGTGATGGGTGATGGCTTTAAAAAGGTCTTCGCTAAGCGGTATGGTGCGATTGCGACCGTTTTTAGTGCCGGTGAAAGTGACACGGCCATTCCTTAGCATTTCTGCTCGTAGGGTTTGGGCTTCGCTCCAGCGGGCTCCCGTGGCTAGGCAGAGGCGTGTGATAAGCGCAACGTCTGGGTTGTTGGATTTTTCGAGTACATTAAATAGTTGACGTAAATCTTCGTCGGTTAGGTAGGCGAGCTCTTTTTCATCCAGGCGCAATGGCTGCATTTTTGCGAAGGGGTTGGCTTTTTCCCATTCACCTAGCCTGATGAGTTGGTTAAACACAGCGCGTAGGTGGGCATGGTCATGATTGGCCGTGTTGGGTGTGATACCCGATTCAAGGCGTTTCTGACGCAGTTCTGAGGCGTCAACGGGGGTGATCGTGGCGGCTGTTGGGTTGCCCATAAGATCAGCGAGATTATTTAGCTGTGAGTAACGACGATTACCGTCTTTTAGCGACTGACCATGGTAGTCAAACCACAACTTAATCAGGTCTTTTAAGGTTCGACGATCCCTTTTAGGACTGGCGTAGCTTTCACCACTGGCAGCCTTAGCCAGTATTTTGCCTTCAAAGCGCTTTGCTTCCGCCTGGGTACGGAATGTTTTACGGACACGCTTTCCGTATCGGCCCTCTGGCATTAAATCCACCTTCCAGCCGGTTTTGGCTTTCTTAATGCTCATTACGCTGCTTTCCCTACCAATCTTCGTTCTATCAATTTCTGTTCTACGATCTGTCGGAATTGGCCGGTGTTGACGCCTCGTCGTCGGTAGTACTGCTCCAGGTCTTCCCACATACCGGAGCGCTTGAGATAGGTAATAGCCTGGTCGGTACGGATACCCTGGCGGGCGTAGATGCTAATCAGGTTGCCAAACGCCAGGGTTACGTTCTTTTCGTTGCCGAGCCCAGGCGCTTTCCGCGCTCGCTTGTACATAAAGCCGGGTTCGTGACAGTAGAAACGGGCGTCATCCTGCATCACTTGCCATGCGGGATCGATTAGGTTGCGGCGGGCGTCCAGGCGGTAGGATTGCATGGCGGTACGCCAGAGGCCGGTAAGGTGCGGCACCACGTCCACGAAGCGGCTGAAGCCATGGTTGTGATCAAGCACTTCACCGGTATCAACGTTGCAGGGGATGCCTTGTGCGTACTCACGGAGTACGGACTGGTGGAAACGCAGCTCGATACGCCAGACGGTTTCTTCAGGGTTATAGGTGCTGTTGAGGTCGTCATCGACAGCGTTTTGCCAGATACCTTCCCAGAAGTGCATTTTGTCGCGGTGCTTGGCTTCCAGGGTCTTGTTGTAGATACAGCATTGCAGCGCCCCTGCCGTACCAAACATATAGGTTTCACCGCGTCCGTAAGTAGTAGCGATGTTGCCGTGGGCAAATTCCAGGGTGTCGACGCCATCGATCCGCATGATTTTCTTGGAGCGGGTTACAAAGCGTTCCATGAAGTTTTTAGGCGGCTCCCAGCCTTGTACATCCAGGGCTAGATGGATAGCTGCGCCCACTGGCTCCACTTGGGTCAGCATAGAGGCGGCGATCATATCCATGAACTTTTGGCACTGCTGAGGGGAGCGCTCCTGGATGAAGTGGGGGCTTAGCTCGATCTTTAGATGGCTACCGGTATTCTCGGTCTTCACGTGCCGTGCCTGGAAGAAGACGATAGCGCCTAGCTCATTGTTTTGGAGGCGGTAGCGGAAGCCTGAACCGGCTGCGCCGGCACCTACAGACCACTCCTGATCAAAGATACGCATGGTGGCACCTTTGCCTTCGTTGTAGACGTTGATGATCTTATCGAATTGGGGAAGCTGCGGTTTGCCTTGGTAGAGCTGGCGTACCGTATCCACGCCCGCGTTCAAAATGCGCAGATTGTGCATTTCTCGCTGACCTAGCGAGCTGATGAGCAGTTTTCCGTATTGATCCTGTTCGCCTCGCTGGAGCGACGCAAGAGAGTACCGTTCCCAACGTTCCATAGCCTATAACCCTGTAATTTTGAAAATGTTGAAATGTGCTGTAGTGAGCCATTAGCTCGATTGGGTTAATTACTCTGCGAGACGTGTTACAGGGAGGGTCTCGACCTCTTGCCGCCAGCTTGTTGCGATCAGCCCGGCTACCGTTTGGTTAGCATGGGAAGCTGTCGCGAGCTGGCTAGGGTCAAAGCGAGGAAGCACCGTCGCCTGCAACAGTACGTGCAGATTGGTACGTTGGCGGGAGTTGGATTCGTTCTGGAATAGACGACCGGCAACGGGGACGCTGGAAAGGCCTGGAACGCCGGAGACCTGTGAACGGTCATCCTGTGACGAGAGGCCACCTAACAGCAGTGTTTGGCCGGAACGTATCTGAACGGTGGTATTGATTTGCCGTTGATTCGTAATGATATCAGAGGCTAGCACAGAATCGGTGAGCGAGTCAGCCGATGTAGTGATATCCATGATCACTAGACCGGAAGCGGTGACCACTGGCAGCACGTTTAAGCGTATGCCTACGTCGCGGCGCTCAATCGTTTGAAAGGGGCTGTTAACGTCGGCTGATTCGCCGGTCACACGACCAGTGACGAACGGCACATTCTGACCAATGGAGATAGTGCCCCGCTTACCGGAGAGGGTGAGAATTTGCGGTGTGGATAACACGTTAGAGCGTGAGTCGCGCTGTAAGGCGTTGATGGCAAACGCGAGTATATCGCCGTCGAAGATCCCGAAGGTGCCACCGGAGGATGCTAGCGAGGTGCCGAGATTGGCGGTGTTAAAACCACCCGCGACACGGCTACCGGTAGCGCGGCCAAGCGAAACGCCCAGATCGAAGGTATCCCCGTCAGCGGTTTCAAAAATGACCGCCTGAATAAGCAATTGAGGGTGGGCGACGTCGACTTGGGGGATGAATCCTTGCAGCTGCTCAAGCTGTTTTTCTGGGCCCTTGGCTAAGATGGCATTCGAGGCATGGAGTACCTGCACACGCGGGATGGTGGTGCCTTCCTGGGCGTTCTGGGTCAGGAAGCTGGTCACCAGTGGGGCAATGTCGTCAGCACGAACGTTGTCGAACGAAAACAGGTGTGTTGCCTGGGGTTCTGGTGGTGGTGTGAGGGTGGGCACGTTAGCGAACACGTTAGCGGGATCGTGTGCGCCTGGTGCAGAAAAAACACCTGGTGTTTGTTGGTGAGTGTTGGGCGTCGCTGGCCGTTGATCAGCAGGGGCAACAGTCGGTGGGTTGCCCGGCAGGATCGTGTAGCCGTGGGAACTCAGCACCCCTTGAAAGAATTCATCTAACTGGTGATCCGGTACGTTAGGGGCGTAAACCGTGAGCGTTCCCGTGGCCGTGGGGTGGATGGCTAACGGGGTATCGGTTTGCTCAACGTACCAGCGCACAAAGTCCCGAATGTCGGTGTCTTGCATCTGTATGGGTGTGGCTTGGGCGCTGGTGGCGATGCAAGCGGCCAGGGCGAAAGCAGCAGACGTTTTAGCAGCGAATTTCAGCATGGGTAACTCCATTTTCTATGCGGACAAGACAGGCGTTCACGGGGACGATGGCAAAGCCTTGGCGGGCAAGGTCGTCGGTGGTGAAGGACTGGCGGTCGCTATCAATGAGGCGGTAAGTGGTGTGGTCGCCAAACTGGCTAAAGCTGGCGATGCGGGCAGTACTCAGGTCGGGCAGTTCTAACGGTGCTACGGGGGTGTCGTCTGGCGATCGGGCGTTAACGCGATCGGCCACCAAGACCGACAGGGTGATAAAGCAGCCCAGCGCAAACGAGGCCAGGGAGAGAAACGGACGGTTAAAGCGTTTCCAGTAGATACGGGTCATTTTCATGTAGAACCTCGCGTTGTGAGGCACACGATGCCTGCCGTGGGTCAGCCATGGCGGCAGCACGGAATAAGTGCCGTGGGGGTAGTGGTCAGAGAAGGCTTGTTTGGTGTCGTAAGCGGGGTAGAGGGCGCGGCCGGTGTACGTCCAGCGCTCGACGGTGAGGCTTTGCGGGGAATCGCCATATTTGACGATGCCTAGATGCACTTTAGGCATGGGCATTTTGGAGCCGACAAACATCGAGTAGAGCGCGCCAATGAAAGGGACGGAAACACGGTCCAGGCGACGGCAATACACCACATGCTCAGCCAGGGCGACGCGGGCTTGCTTGTCCATGATCGACAAGTCTTGAATCAGAAAAATGATATCCCAGCCCAATTTCCGAGCATGGAGAAACCAGTTGATAACGTCTTGGCGGCTTTTATCGTTCCAGGATCGGGCGTTAAACCAGGTGCCACATTCATCCAGCACCAGTAAGCCGTTTTTGTTTTCGTCGTAGTCGTCGGTACCGGTACCGATAGATTCCAGGTCAGCCAGGACGGGTTTATCAGGAATGCGGTAGCAGCGGGTCAGCTTGGCGTGTTCACCAATCAGCTTATCCAGGTTCAAGTCCAGGTTGGTAGCGACTTTACAGCCCTGGTTGAGCTTGTCCTTGATCTTACCCACCGCGACGAGGGTTTTACCGGCGCCGAGTTTGCCGGTGACGACGTAAACGGCCATTAGAGAACGGGCCTCCCTTGCTCCCAGTCGATCAACTGTTTTTTCTGCTGGAAGACCCACATAGCGACCTTGCTGCTGTAGATAGCGGCAACACAGGCTTCTAGGTTGTCAGGTTTAACGGCACCCATACCGTTAGCGAGGTCGGAAGGGAGAGAGGCGTTGATCCCGTTAATGATCAGCGCAAAGGTGGAGGCGAGCGCGACCAGCAACGTGATATAGAGCGTGGTCCATACCAACATGCCCGCTAAACGGCTGGTAAAGCGGGAGGCAATGCGGGTAACAAACCATTCAACAATGCGCGTGATAAAGCTGATAAGTGCGCCCATGCCGAGCAAAGCAGGAAGTGCCATCTATGCCGTCCTCTGTTCAGAGCGAAAGAAGGTGTCGACGATGCTGACGACCGTCCAAAAATAGATAATCCAGGTCAGCCAGAGCTTGATGGTGTTGAACGCCTGACAGGAGATTTCCATAGGGCCGAACTGGAGAGGGACGCAGCCACCGGAAGGCAGCGAGGGAAGGCGAGAGGTGACCTGATCGGCAATGCCCGAAGTAGCACCATCGCCGATATCGTCCATTAGGCTGCCCACATCATCGGCGTGCTGTTCTTCTTGCGCGGCGATCCCGTCAAGGGTGTCGTCGAGGTCTGAGGAATTAAACAGGTCGTTACCGTCTCCGAGATCTTCGGTAAAGCGAGAGGCGAGCTTGTCGATAAGGCTATCTAGAAAGCCATCAATACCAGCGCCTTCATCTTCTCCGTCACCCTCCCCGTCTCCATCGCCGTCACCACCACCCGATGAACCTCCACCGCCACCACCGCCAGAGAAACGGACGGTCACGTTTTTGAGGCCATCAACAATGGCTTTTTGCATCCCTTCCAGGGTGCTATTGAGGCTGCGTGTTTGGTTATCGAGGGTGTTCTGAACAGATTGCGTTTGAGCGGTAATGGCTGTGGTGACTCTACCGGTCTGGCGGTCGCCCTGGGTGACGAGCTCAGACGTTTGAGAGTTGATGGTGTTGTTAAGGGATTCGGTTTGGGCAGAAGTTGCCGCGTTTAGGTCGTTGGTCTGGTTGCGGATGGCTCCCGTCACATCGTTGGAGAGGGCATTAATGGAGTTGCGGTTTGATTGGCCAGACGAACGAATAGCCTCAATGATGCCGGAGTCATCAAATTCAAAATCGGGCACCGTTGAGCCACCGCCCGAACCGCCACCACCAGGATTATCGCCGTTGCCGTTACCAGAATCACCGCCACCAGTATCACCACCACCGCCGCCAGAGGGATTACGACGAACAACACCATTAGAATCAACATAAGAGAAGTAGTCAGGCGCCGTACTCCAATCAACGACATAGGACGTTTCGCCAATAGTTAAACAATTTGAAGCATCGGAACAACCGCCAGGAAGAGGCGTTAAATAGCTGGGGATATTAGGCGTTTCATCAGGTACGGAAGGGGAGGAAGGCTGTAGAGAGCCATCAATACCAACGCCCGGAGTTGAAAATTCACCCGTAGAGGTAGACTCGACATTAATAGTACATTCGAGCGTTTCACCCGAACCAGTACAAGCAGAAACCCCGCCGGTAGAACTAACAGTACAAGCACCACCATTAGCTCTTACCGAACCACCAGACGATAAATAGTTATAAACACTAGGGTCAGAAGTGGTAAAGGTTCCATTATTATTTGTTGCACACTGTTCATCAGTTAACTGGGAACCATAATAGCCCTCTGGAATATCAGAAAATCTTTCAAAAAAAGACATAGCCACATAAACACAAGTAAGACCAACAGAACTACAAGTGCTACTGCTATTAGGGCGATATTTTGAAGGAGAAGTTAATTCATAGGAATAAAAGCCAGAGTTAGGCGGCGGATTAAGACCCAACCAGATATTAGCCGCTCTAACAGCTTCAGCTGAACATTCAGACACTGGTATAACATTATGAGGTTGAGAGGCATCAGGTCTACAATAGCCTTGACGTACATAGCCTACAAAAGTTTGAGCCTCAGTAAAATCAGCAAACACCATTAAAAAAGGCGCTGTTAATAAGGGTAAAACGGCTTTTTTAATCATGTTCCCCTCGCGATATAAAAAGGGGCATTTCTGCCCCTTGGTTGTCCCTTGCTTAGCGGTATTAAGAGGCGCGGTTAGCAAACTTCTTAAACAACTTGATACCGATAAGCGCGGCGGTGATCGAAGCAACGACCGGCCATGCATAACCGGCCATTTCAGCACCCGAGGCGGAGACTTCAGAGAAGGCCGCTTCTGCGCTTGCATGAGCGCTACCTACGGCTGCCATGGCAAGCGTGGCACCGGTAACGGCTTGGACTTTGGTGGACTGAACAGCGTTTTTTGCGTTTTGGAAGAGTGCTTTCATGGTCATGTGACTGACTCCATAAACTTCTTAGTGATAACGACGATGTGTCCGAAGGCCCAACCGAGGGCATAGGACGTGAAAAGAGAACCAACAACAAACGTTAGGCTTGGATCGTTCATCGTTGGCCCCCACTTACCGCGCCGATCCCGAAGGCGAGAACGAGACCGACGCAATAAACCAGGAGCCACAGACCGGAAAGCTCAGAAGTGTCCATGGCTCAAAATCCTATTTTTTGTCGCTGGTGGTAGCCGGTTGTTGCTGGCTACCGGTGGCGTTGGGTCGGCGGGCGGCAAGTACGTGAAGTACGGTTTTGCCACCGGCAGCCGCGGAGGAGGTGCGCAGTTCGATATCTAGCTCCATGGCACAGGGCATGTGCGGGGCAGCGGCGTGTAGCTGGTCGAAAATGTCATAAGGCGCTGTCATGACGCTGACCTGATTGCCAATAGCGTTTTCGTTCTCGGCTGAGGCGGCTTGCATAATGGAAATTTTGGCGCCTTGGACGCCGTTATCCATCTTGTAGCGAGAGGCACCGATAACGTGGGCTTGAATGGTGTTGATCATGGTGGTGGTTCCTTTTCGTTAGCGTTGGGTTCTGGCGGCTTGGGTTAGGCAGTAGTCCGCGAGAATGGCTAGCTCAGTGGTTTCAGGTGTAATGCCGCTTTGTACTAGTGCCAGGTATTCAGCCTGGGCGTAGTAGGTGGCGGCGCGTGCATAGTCCAGCCCGTGGAGGCACCGCTGGCCCCGCTCCCTCAGAGCTCGGGAATCGAGGCAGGGGGGTGCCCCAACCCGCCCTCCGTGGCCCTTCGGTCTTTCTGCACGGCAGCCCACCCCGGCACGGCTGTCAACCGCTCGTGCCTCGGGTATGACAGCCGCACCGGGGCGGGCTAAGTACGCCGTGCGACCGAAGGGCGACGGATGACGGGCAGGGGGCACAGGATCAGGCCTCGTTGCCGTGGGGAGCGGGGGAGGCGGCACGGGCAAGGGCTTCCAGCGGTGCTTTTTCGCCGCGTTCCAGTTGGGCAAGGCCGTACTCAATCAGCCGTTCTGATAGGGCTGAGGAGGTCAGGCCGTTGGTGCCCGCCTGAATGAGGTGGCGGCTGTGTGTTTCAGGGTCGAGAAACACGCGGATGGGCTGTTTTTTACTCATGTGGATAACTCCAAAAGGGCTAAAGGCCGTTGTGGATAACGGACGGCGCGTTAGTCGTGGGGGTGTGGATAGATACGCCGGTACCACAATCACCGATGAACTAGGGGAGGCGTCGGTAGATGCAGGGGCGCGGTCGATGGCCTGGGCAAGGCCGTAGTGCTTGGCGAGGTAGGCCAGGGCGTGGTGGTAATGCTTGAAAACGATGCCGTATCGCTCGCCGTGGTCGGTGTCGGACAGGCGGATAATGGTGCTGTCATCCAGGTCTAGGGCGAGCATGTGCGCGACGGGTACATCGATGAAGAAGAAGCCGCCAGCGGTAACGATGTGATGATGCAGTACCACGCCACCTGGGATGCTTTCACCATCGAGTAAGAGTTTTTGAGTAGCGATGGTGAGGTCATCGGTTTCAAGCAGCGTGCAGGGCGTCGCCAGCGTGGCGATAGGAGCAAAGGCGGTCATTAGTGCCAGTCCTCCGATTGAAGGCACTCAGCGGTAAAGAGCGCGACATTAACGAGACGACGACGACCCACCTTGATAATGGGGAGGTTCCCTTGGTTCATCTGACCGCGAACGGTGTCGGCAGTAAGGCCAGTGAGTTCAGAGAAGCGCTCTATCGTCATTACAGGCACCTGAGGTGCGGGGACGTGGGGCGTGTTGCTCGTTTCCATGCTGTACCTGCTCGCTGTGGCATGTTGTGGTATCTTCAAATCAGTAGCTGTTTAGCTTGTATCTAGATTTGAATACAGTATCTATATCCGAATATAGGCAGAAATAAATATATGTCAAGCGAACTTGGCAAAAAAGTGCGAGAAATACGTGAAGCGGAGGAGATGGGACGCCAAGCCTTCTGCGATCTAATCGACGTGCCTAAGCAAACCCTCATCAATATTGAGATGGGGCGTAGCGGGCCGTCTGGGAAGCTATTGGCTGAAGTGAGTAAGGCGTTTACCAAATACACGCTATGGCTAATGACTGATCAGACAGACGAAGCATGCGGACAAATAAGCCCCGATATAGAGAGGGCGCGCCGCGAGTTGAAGCAAACGGGGACGGGTACCAACTAGCACAGAGGGTTGTGGATAGATGGTTCCAAGGGGGAAGGCATTGTGGATAAAGAGGGGCAAGCTAAATGGGAGTAAACCCGTTTTCAGGAATTGCAGATTTACCAATAGCAATTTTTATATTTGTAGTGTTGTTAACGATATTTGTTTTTTTCACTAATATTTTTTTTAGTAAAAGAATAAAAAAGAGAAATAAGCTTAAAGAGAAAAACTACGCTCAAAATTTAATAGAGCGTGGTGGAGCTTATGTTGCTAAAAATAAACTGCTTACAGAATCTGAACAAAAAGTTTTTCACATACTGGCGAAAGAATATGGAGATACACACTACATATTCTGCCAAGTTAGAGTTTTAGATGTAATTGAGCCTAATCTGAAGAAGTATAAGTCTTTTACAAAAGAATATAAGTCGCTGTTCTGGCAGATTTCACAATGGCATTTTGATTATGTTTTGTGTGGTAAAGATGATTTTAGTATTTCATGCGTCCTTGAGTTAGATGACCCAAGTCATAATAGTCCGGAAAGAGTAAGAAGAGACAAGATATTGAATTCTGTCTGTAAAGATGCTGGAGTGTTTTTCAAAAGAATGACCTTAGATTATAAAAGCAAAAAACTAACAGTAGAGAGAGTGTGTGGTGATATTTTATAAATTTTGCAAAATCAATGAATATTTAATCCAGAGTTTATTTGAAAAGAATATTTATTTAAATGAGCCGAAGTATTTTAATGACCCAGCCGAAAGTAATTTTAAGATAGATTGGGCTGCTGATGTGGAAGAGATGAATAGAGGGCTGCCTGTTAAGCTTTTGATAGCGTTATTAGAAAAAGGTTTAATTAACACAAAGTATAAAGATTCCTTTGATACTCAAGATATCGAAGGCGATGCTCTTATAAAACCTATGAACAGGAGTTTAATAGAGTCATTTTGTTACAAGATAATAAGAGATGCTCAGAAAAGCTATAGAATAACCTCTTTTACCACAAGTAACCTTAACCCGTTAATGTGGGGGCACTATAGCGATGGTATGAGAGGAGTTAGTTTAGGGTATAGATTGCCAGAAAATGAGCTAAAGAAAATTGTTTATGGGAATCCTTATAGAGTTAATGTTAAAAACATAATTTTAGAGAGTGAAGAATCTGAAGTTGTCAACACCTTTCTCAGAAAACATAAAGACTGGAAATATGAAAAAGAATATAGATTGATAGGGCGGAATAAGTTTTATTCTATAGGAGATAAAGACTTACACTCAATAACTTTTGGTTATAGGTGCGATCCTGATAAAGCAAGATTTATAATGAAATTGGTTAATAAAGTTTATGATCATAAAGTTATTTTTAAAATTGCTATAAGTTCATTGTCCGATTATGGCATAACGAGTTTTGTGGTGGAAGATAGTGATGAGTTATTTAAGACTCTTAAAAATTATGAAAAAAGAGAGGAAATCTATGAGGAATTTGAAATGGATAGAACAGCTGATTACTTTTTAAGCTTACTGGATGATTTAGAAGATTTAGATAGTAATAGTGAAATTGAATTAACAGATATAAAGAATCCTTCTTAGTGTCCACATTGCGACAACAAAACTTAGCTCTAGCGAGCCATAACGAGCTTTTTTCGTGGTGAAAATCCTTTAAAATCAATTCAGTATGCCATAGTGAGCAGGTGCGCCAAGGCTTCAAAATCCGCCGCCTTTACGGGTGTGCCAGTTCGAGTCTGGCTACCGGCACCAAATATATCAAGGGCTTAGCTTACATCGCTAAGCCCTTTTTATTGGGCGCTATTTCAAAAGTGTCCACAAAGTGTCCGCAGAGCTTTACTTATCTGTAAACGCGCGGCATATTTGGCATAAGCTCGCAGAGTAATTGGCATAGGTGCGTGGAGTGTTGGAGTCGTGGCATTCGCGGCATATTTGGCACTACTCAAATGCCTATCACTTTATAAGTCTAACCAATTGTATAAAAGCCCAAGCTTGGCACACTTTGCAAATTCACAGACCTGCTCATAAGAAAACTCAGGGCTTGAATTACGTCTTCTAGCAATTTCCTCGACTGTCATCCCTTCCAGATTAAACAGGCGATCATGGCACTGAAGCTCATCTTGAGGGTTATAAAAGATAACCCTTGTATTGCCATCCTTTAAAAGAGCGCTGCTATCTACAAGCCAATTCATACCAATGCTATTTTCGTCTTGGGCAGCGCTCATAATTTATTCCTTAAAATAGCCCCGCCGGTTCTGCCTCCACATCCCAACTGAAGATCAGCACCTCTTTGGCATCTGAGCCTTTGCCGCCGCCAACTGTGTAGCGTATGTCGGTGGTTTCGATGTGGTAGCCTGCGAAGATCCGGCGGATGTCTGGGTGGTCGTTGAGGCTGATGATGGCCTTGCCCTTGAGCTTGGCCAGCATGCTCGCCATTTGCTCGTACTGCTCTATGCCAAAGGGTACCCCATATCCCTCTGTCTGCCAGTAGGGTGGGTCCATATAAAAGAGGGTGTGTGGGCGGTCATACCGTTCAATGCAGTCCTGCCAGCTTAGGTGCTCGATGAAGGTGCTTGATAGGCGCAAGTGGGCCGCTGATAGCGTTTCCTCTAAGCGCAGCAGGTTCAAGCCTGGTGGTGTGGTAGTGGCAGTGCCAAACGTTTGGCCTTCGATGCGGGCACCGAAAGCGTTCTGCTGTAGGTAATAGAAGCGAGCTGCACGTTGTATGTCAGTTAGCGTTTCGGGCCGTGTCACCTTCAGCCACTCAAAGACCTGGCGGCTTGAGAGTGCCCACTTAAACTGCCTTACGAACTCTTCTAGATGGTTCTGCACAACACGGTAGAGGTTCACTAGGTCGCCGTTAACATCGTTAAGCACCTCGACGTCGGCGGGCGATGGGCGCAGAAAGAACAGTGCAGCCCCTCCTGCGAAGGGCTCTACGTAGCACTGGTGCGGCGGCATCAGGGGAAAGATACGGTCAGCGAGGCGGCGCTTGCCGCCCATCCAGGGAATGATTGGGGTAGCCACGAGGCATCTCCTTTAGGGGTTTGGAGCTCGTGGCTCTCTGCTGGTTTAGGTGCCTGCAGCGCGGGCACTTTATTTCTATGAACTGGTAGTCGCTGACGTTGGCCAGCTTGCGATTGCACTGCTCACAACGGATTTCAATTAACACCATGTCAAGCCTATGACGAATCTAACGTTTGGCTTAGACTCTCTAACGCCTAGCTAGGCAGGGGAGTCCAGGCCGACTTGCAGGTGTGTTGCTTGTTGGTGGCCACCTCAGGTGTTCCAGCACCTTGGGTGGTCACTCCTCTTCTGCTACATTATTTAAGTATTGCCCCTTATAGGGGATGATCGAGAGTGATCACTTTGTCACTAGCGGTTGAAAGAGAGTAGCCCCCGATTAGGGGGATCAAGCTCACGGATGAGCTTCTACACCTCCCAGCTCAGCCCCTCAATGCTATCAATCTCGCCCGCAACTACTTGCGCCTGGTACTGGCCTTCCAGGGCGATCAATGCGCCCCGGCGCTGGGCGATGGCGTGCAGTGCTTGCTCGACTTCTGATAGCGGGTGGTTGTTATGCCAGCTGCCATCGCTGTCTTTCCATGCTACAAATGTTGCTTGCTGGCCCTCTCTAGCGAACTGAACTACCTCCATTAACGCTGCACGGTTAGCAGGGTCACCGCTGTAGCGGATGCCATTCACAGTAACACCCAGAGCCTCAGCGGCTTTGCGCTTTTCTTCTAGCTTCGCAAGTAAATTGGCCGCGTGTTGTTCTGCTCGCTGTTCAAGGGTTGTTACCTCAGCATCATTGAGCCAGCTCATCATTACTCTCCTCAGCATTATAAAGTGGCAAAGTTACTGGCCCACTATGATCAATAAGAATAATAGGCTCTGGAAAACGCGTTTCTACAGGAGCGTTATCCCCAAAACCCATTCTGATTGTGCATTCATACTCATCACTGAAACGGAAAACTTTACCCAAAACTGGGTGGTATGCCGTAGCACCGTCCGGCAGCTCCGAAAGATCATAATCAACCTGATCCACTGTGAGTACAGTTCCGTTAAGCGCAACTTTAGTTTCTATATCCAAGCTTGGATTTAAATTTAACGTTAACTTCATGCGTGCCATCTCCCCACCGCCAGTGCCTGTACATTTAAACTACCTTCATCAATAAAAGATCCACTGGAAAGCAGCGCTATCCTTGCCGTAGTTAACGTATCAATACCTTGCTGATCCTCCCATTCAATCCCACCCCTGTAAGACGCGGGCGGCGCGCTGCCTCCTGATTGCCTCAATGGCATAAAATCAACAATCCTACCGCCATTAATAAAAGGGGCTGGGAACGTCCAGTCGGTGCGCAGCGTGGACGTGTTTATATACTGCAAAGAAAGTGTATTTCTAATGCATACTTGCAAACCGCCGATATACCTAAACGCAACGCCACTCGCGGCAAATATGATTTGAGCAATCGCGCCTGTGGGCACACCCTCAATTTGAGACACCACACCTACAGAGTTTCTCGTCCCAAACGAAATATCCCACGGAGACCATGTAATGCCGCCATCGTTTGAATAGCGGTGCGCTTTTAATATTACGGCGCTGGAGATTCGCTCTAATGCATCATGATAAATTCTGTTGCTATCTGAATTATTGTTGCTGACTACTAAGCTACACGTAGTCATAGATGAGCCAGAGGGAGTATCAGAGTTACCCGTACCGCCAATAAAGTAAGTTCCGGAAATAGTAAAAATATTGAGGCTTACACCAAAAAAGGCATTGCTTTTACCGGCGCCGGTGCCAAGTCCGCGAAAGCCTTCCACCATCAACGACCCCTCACCACCCACAACACCACGGCCAGCCGCTGCGCTTAACTCATCTCTTTTAGCGTACTGAGAATGAGGGTCTTCCCCATCAACGTGTTCGCTGATCGCTGTATTTGCCGCTTGTTGACTGGCGCTGGCGGCTTGCTCTGAGGCGGCCTGCGCGCCTTCAGCGCCGCCACGTGCAGTCTCAGCTAGCCCTCGTTCTTCAGCTGCTTTTGTCGCAGCTTGCTGAGCTTCAGTCTTGGCGATTTCAACAGCGTTTAGATCACCGTAGAGTGCTTCGGATTGGTTCCTAGCCTCTATTGACGCGTCAGCAGCATCACTTGAGGCACCGGCTGCCTGCTCACTAGCCAGGCGGTCATCGGCCACAGCTTGGCGATCGATGGCTACTTGTTCGGCGGCATCGTCAACCAAGCCTTTCTGCTGATCAACGTGGGTACGATCGTCTGCAACCGCTTGCCGATCGGTGGCTACTTGTTCGGCAGCGCCATCAACCAAGCCTTTCTGCTGGTTCACATGGGTGCGATCGGCAGCAACCGTTTGCTTGTCAGTGGCCACCTGCTCAGCAGCGGTATCAACCAAGCCTTTCTGCTGGTTCACATGGGTGCGATCGGCAGCAACTGCCTGCCTGTCAGTGGCCACTTCTTGGCGCAGTGTTTGGCACTGCTGGACAAATCCAGATGCCGCTGACGCACTGCTCTGCGCTGATAGCCCCATGACCACCGCTTGCTGCAAGCAGGGAATGAACCGGACGGTATAGCCCAGGCCATCAAGGCCCGTATCCGGGTCGGCGTCGTCGGTGTAGGTCTGGCCGTTGCCGCCCAGCGCCTCGGGGAAAGTAACGCTATTGGCCATTAGAGTATCTCCAGGAGTGACATGGCGTTTTCGTAGTTTGCTAAATAGGGGTGCGTGATGCCGTTCAGCTCGGTTTGCTGGGCAATCATCGTGCGGGCAAAGTTGGCCGCGCTGGGTACCGGCGAATAGAGGTAGAGGATTTCGCCGACAACGTCCTGAGTGCGCTGTAAGCGGTGTACGCGCAGGAACGCCTCATCTTCATTGAGGTTGGATAACTGAAAGCTAACGGTGCGCTTGGGCGTCAGGCGGCGGGCATAGCCGGTTCGTGCCATGTCGCCTGCTCGGGTGATTTGGGTACCGCTGTCATAGCCGTCCTGAACGCCGTAGTCGAGGTTGTAACGGGGCTGCCACACATCAGCAAGCATCACCCTGCCAAGCGTTATAGCGCCTTCAAGATTGCCCGTATCGAGCAGCTCCACATGTACGCTGCTGCCTAGCAGGCGGTCAGCGAAGAACTGCGTCATCAGAGGCGTGTAAGTGGTGCGATCTTCTTCCGTCAGGCGGCGGTTCCAAAAGTTATCGTTGCCCCACACCACATCATCAAGGCCGTACACTACTGGCCAGACGTTTTGCCAATCAGTGTCATAGATCAGATCCGTTTGCTCAGCATCCCGATAAACCCGCGTCCGTACCGTCGCTGCTGCGCTCAGGTTGTGAGCGAGAATGGCCAACACATACAGCGGGCGACGGCGATCCGTCGTGATTGAAAACTGGGTATGTGCTGGGTCGAGCGATGCCGTTTTAGCAACGACAGACGTACGGTCATCCTGCACGTGCTCCAGCGGTAATGACGGCACCCATTCACCACCGCTCACTTCTGCCGCATCGATGTAGTTGGGCCAGCACAGCGCTATTTTTTTAGGATCAAGTGCCATGGTTAGCCCCATAGGTTGAGAGTAAGTTCGTCGGTTTGAGCATTGAGCCGAAAGCCCGTGACCCGCATTGCCCGGCCATTGCCGTAGCCCTGGCGTGGTGTGATCAATGTTAGGTTGCCGCTTACGGTGGGTATTAGTGCCTCCATTGCTTCGACCGTTACGGTGTCTCGGCGCACACCCAATAACGTGAGTACGCGTTGTGCCACTAACTCGCTTGGGGCGTAGCTGGCCAACACGCTGTTAATCGTAATTTCACCGGCTAGCGGGTGGCGTGTTCGCACCGCTTCATTGGTAGCGACGACGCGGCGGGTTTGCTGACCAAGGCGTGCCCGTCTAGCTTCTGAAACGTTGCTTTGTAGGTCCGGCTGTACGGTCTCAATGCGGTCACATTCCAGCGTCACTCGCCACACAGGCAAACCACCTTCACCTGCCCCAGTAGCGCTACGGCTGATCGTTGCGATTGAGTAGTCGTTGATAGTCTCAGAGGTAGGCTCAGGCGCTTCCCAAATGCCCAAGCGCAACTGCTGGCCAGGCTGCACCGTTAGAAATCCGCCTATGCTCTCAGCGATACGGTCGAGCAGCTCCAGCGTGTTGGTGTCGGTAGTGATATAGAAGCGCACCGCGCCATAGGCGTTGAGCTTTGCCACGTCGTCTTCATGCAGGGTGTAGCCACGCGCAGCAGCCAGGGATTCAGCAACGGCCCCGGCGCGTGGGTCGGCTTGCTCTGCATCGACAGTGAGCGTGCCCGTGGCGTTATCGCCAAGGCGCACATAACCCTGATAGGCACGAAATGTGCCTTCGACCGGTGCGGTGCTTTGGAGTTGCGCCAGGCTGGTGTAAGTACCACCGTTGTCGAGCGCGACGCCTCTGTCGTAAACCGCTTGAATTGTGCAGTCAGCCAGTGACGACACCTGGTAGATGAGTTTGGCTGTGTTGACCTGCACTGGCTGCGCATTACGCACTTCACCGAACACCAGCGGCTTGGGTTCGCCAGCGATATCGTCCTGCGTGCCTTCCAGCCCATCGGGCAGCACGTTATCCCCCGTGTATGTCTGCATTGGGTGGGGCGATCGCATCGGCTCCAATGGGTCACGAAGCACCACCGACACTTCATCATCTGAAAACGCCAGGCGTGCCACTGTGCCCACCACTTGCGGGACGCCGTTAAAGGCCAGAATCATTTCACGGCCATCGACGGCGTAGTCAGCGAGGTAATCCAGCCCGCCATCAGTGTTGATCAGCGTCGTCTCGCCATAGCCGCTACGGCTTTGCTGTAGCAGTTGCCCCGCGTAGAGGCCCGCCTCATAAAGCCCTGGCTGCTGGATACGAGGATCATAGAAGTTGTCTTCTGCATCCAGATAACGGCCCAGGCTAAAGCGAAGCGTTTGGGGCTGGTTCTCTTCATCGCGGGCTTGCAGTGTGAGCGTCCAGGTCATCGTTTCGCCGCCTCAAGTCGCTTGTCATCTTCCAGCTTTTTCAGCATTTTGTTGCCGCGCTCGATAGCACCGATCTGGCCCGTGGCCGCTGCGCCGCGTTGGTTATTTGCTGCTGCCAGGTGTTTATTGCTTTCACGCTGTAGCTGGGCGTTATCGCGGCGTAGCTCGGCGACTTCCCGCTTTAGGTCGCGCAGGGTTTCAAGCACGTCATTATTGCCTAGCAGGGGAAAGCTCGGCAGGTCAAAGCCTAGCCGCGCCTGCATCCCGTATTTGCCGTTGCTCATACGCTCTACAGGCAGGATCATTTCAGGCCCGGCTTCCCCCATTTCACCGATATTGAAGCGTGTTGAGGTGTCAATGACTCGGCCCGATTCAAAGATGCCGCCGTTGGCAAATCGGGAAAGCTTGGCACGCTCTTCATTAGCACGAGTTTGGTTGCGATACATGGCGGCATATTCGCGCCCATAGAGATATTCTAAGGAATCACGACCAAACACTTTGTTGAGATGGCTTATCATTTCTTGCCACTCGGCGTTTGAAAACACCCCATCGCTCATGCGGTTATCAATTAGGCGTGTGATATTCCCAGCATCACGTGGATCTAAGCGAGCAGCTAAAGCACCTGACTGCCGCTCTGCGTTTGCAGCAGCGGATTCAAAACCGCTAATGGCACGCTCAGTTTCAATTCTTTGCCGAGCGGCTTTTTCAGCTGCTGCACGCTCTTTTTCGATGCGCACGATATCGGCCTGAGCCACCCCTAAAGCATTAATAGAGTCGCGCAGGCTGACCATGGTGGAGTTCAAGCCTACAAACTGGTCGGTGGAACGTGCCATTTCACTGACTAATCCGTTTAGCTCACTTAGCTGGTCGCGCGCCTGTTTTTCCAGGCTGTCGGTATTTAGTTCGGTGCCTTGGCTGGTACGGTTCAGTGCTTCCAGGCGCGAGATCGTGCCGGAGCCATCCTTATCGAGCTGCCGGAAAATTCGCTTTAACTCATCGTCTGAGGCGAGGCCCTGGAATGCGCCATAAAACTCGTTCCAGTCGATCAAGCCGTCGAGGTTCGCGTCTAGCGAATCGAACATGGGCTTCAGCGTAGAGCCGATACCGCCTGCAAGGCCGGTCAGGCGCAGGTTGGCTAGCTCTTGCTTGGTAATGATGCCATCGCCGTTGGCATCGACCTGGCGGATCAGGCGGCTGATTTCCGCGTCGCTGGCGATCGGTGATAGCGCGGCTCTGACCTGTGAAACGGTGAGCTGGTTGGTGTCTAGCCGGGTTAGCTCGCGGCTTAACTCAAACGCCAGGCGTTCATCGGTGGGCATGGCTGAGATGACGACCGATTGAAGGGCGTCGCGGATCTCGCCAGCCAGGAACTCCTCAGCCGTGATCGACTCTGGCAGCGCTCGAATAGCATCATAAACATCCTGCTGGATGCGCTGGCCAGCGAGGGAACTGGCGTTGTAATCGCGGTTGGCGTCGAGCACCTGCTGTGCATACTGAGTAATGTTCTGAAGCGCGTTGCGGTCGCCGTTTTCTGCAAGCACTAACTGGCGGGCGAGCTGCTCTTGCGCTGTGGCCAGGTTCATCTCCGGTGAACCGCTATTGGCTTGCTGCTGATCCAGCCAGTTGCCGATATTGGCTAGCTGTTGGTTGAGCTGGTCGCGCACGCGGGATAACTCCCGCTGGTAGTTGCGGGCCGCTGTGGTAGCGTTTTGCTGAACCGTCACTTCATCCTGCATCGCCCAAATGCGTTCACGCATGGGGCGTAGGGAATCATCGATCGTTGCAAGTTCGCGCTCACGCTCAAGGGCTAGCGCACCTTCAGAATCACCCATCAGGCTGAGCAGCTCTAACTGCATACCAAACTGCTGTTGATCAAACGTCTGCCAGGCGCGGCGGGCTTGCTGTTCGGCGGTGGCCAGCGCGGATTCAGCCTCTTGAAGCATCTGGTCAAAGCGTTGGCCAACACGTTCTAGGCCTCGTTCGATCTCGACCAGGGCAGGTGCCAGGTTCATCGCTTCGCTGTACAGCTCACGCCCGGAAGCCGTGGTGAGGTCGATGCTATCGACAAGATCCCGCAGGGCATCAGTGCTGTTGATCACTTGGCCCGTGCGGGCCGTAAACGCGCCAATCGCTTGAGCCGCTGCCGCCATGGCACGCTCTTGGCGCTCGGTTTCGGTGAGTACGTTTTGGTAATAGAAGTCGGCACGGGCGCTGAAGGCGTCGATGCCTCCGTCAAGGTCTGCCAGGTGGCTGGCGGCACTGCCACCGGCCATTGAGGCTGCCAGGGTAGAGCCGTGCAGCTGCTCTAAGATCGGGTTGAGTGTGCCCAGGGCGACGGCCAGACGCTCGACGGTTTCGATGGTGGTTTCACCGCCGAGGGCATACTGGCTAACGTCACCGACAGAGTGAATAGCCAGCGCGTTAAGCGTGTTGCTCAACCACTCTTGGATCTTCGCCTCAGCGTCTTCAGCACTCAGGCCTTTGGTATCGATCCGCGTTAGGCCGGTAGTGAAGCCAGCCAGCGCGGATGACTGAAAGCCCAGCACTTCGATAGTGGCGGCAAGCGACTGCTCGGTAGCGTCGTAGACTTCTTGTAAAGCGCCTGAAAACTCGCCATCCAGCGCGCTGGTTTGGGTGCGGCGACGGGAGCTGCGGAACAAGCCGCCTTTGCTGTGCTGCTCGCTAAACTGGTTGCCTGTGACATCACCACCCGACACGCCCAAGTTCACGCCTGAGCCGGTTTCATTCCACTTGCGGCCACCGAAAAGGCCACCCAAGGCAGAGCCCAAGCCAGACCCCAGCAGCGCGCCGATGGGGCCGCCGAGGTACGTGCCAGCCAAGCCGCCAACGGCTCCAAGTGTGTTGGATTGGCTGCCCTGGCCAAACAGTTGGCCACCCAGGTAGTTACCCGCGAAGCCCGCACCTAAGCCAGCCAAGCCCTGCATGCCGCTGAAGTTCTGCAGGCTGCCGCCCAGGTAGCCCGTGGCACCTGTGCCGCTTGTAGCAGCGTTAGCCCAACCGCCGCCGTAGGCCTGCGCGCCACCCGCACCGCCCCACTGAATGCCATTGAAGCCGCCTTGCACGGCGTTCCACATATTGCCTATGCTGCCAGGGTTTATGCCAAAGCCGCTGCTAGAATCAGCACCACCCACACCGCCAGCGGCAAAACCGAGCGATCCTGCAACCGCCACGGTTAAGCGCTGAGTGGTCAGCATGTGGGCGATTTCGGCTAGGGTCTGCTGGAAGCCACGTTTGACGGTATCCAGCGCGCTGCGGCTGCCATCGATAAAGCCCAACCAAAGGTCAACACCGGCATCGTCTACACGGCGAATGGCGTTTTCAGAGACGGTAGCCCAGGTGGAAACGTTAACGCTGATTTGATCGGCAGCTTCTTTTGCTGTCTCGCCGGTGTCCATGTGCGCCTGCTGTAACGCGCCCATCAATTGCAGATATTCACTAACGCCGATACGCCCCATGGCGAAGGCTAGGTTTAGGGTGTTTTGATCTTGGGCCAGTTGAACCACTTCGGCGCGGCCAGGGCGCATGCGGTTGCGTAACGCCTCAATGGCTGCCGCCTGGGCTTCGGTGGCTTTGGTGAGGGCTAGTGCAGCAGCGGCTGCTTCACGTGCGGCTTGGGTCGCTGCTTTGGTAGTTTGGGTAGATTTCGCAGCGGAAACCGTGATGTCATCAAGCGCTATTGCACCGGCACGATCTGCAGTAGTTGCGTTCTCTCGCTCAGCGCGGTTTTCACGAATAGCGGTTTGAATCCTGACTTGCTCTTCCCACAAACCGGCTAGGGATTGCGCCTGCTGGTCAATCGCGCCAGTGACGCTATCAGCCATTCCTTTATGCGAGTTTTCATAGAACGCCTGGCGAGTCTCAAGCTCGACCATTTGAGCCATTGCATCCTGCGCTTGCAGGGAAACAGCTTCTAACGCATTGATGAGATTGTCGTATGACGCATCTAAAGCCGCCGTCGTACCACTGCGTATAGCGGCTGTATTTTCTTCCAAGGCATTAGTGGTGTTCTGAGCTACTACATCGACCAGCCCCAGTTCTTCACGGAAGTAATAGATCGCTCCGGCAGCAATTACCGCAGCACCTGCAGGGCCACCGACTAGCGCAAGCGCACCAGTGGCCACACGAGTAGCGCCCGCCATGGCCGTCGCCGCTGCGGCTTGCCGGGTAGTGGCACCGGTGAGCAGATTGATAGCGCCAGTGGTGGTGGCCACAACAGCCGTTTTGGCAGCCAACGCCGCCTGGCTGGTAGCAATGGCACCCACGTAACGGCCAGCCAGCACCACGGCCACTGCGGTAGCAGCGAACTGGATGTTGTCGATGTTATTAAGCAGCGGATCAATCGATGCGGTCATCATGTCTGCCGCATTGATTATGATGCCTGCGACACCCTCCGATGTACCCATTGCCTGGTCTAGCTCGCCGACCAAGCGGCGGGCGGAGGTACCCATGCGCACAAAACCGTCTTCGATGGTCGCGGGCATCTCTCCGGCGCGGTCGCGCACGTCATCCAACGATCCGATCAGTGCGCTAGCAATCACATCGCCGGTAATCTTCCCCTCTGATGCCAGCCCACGCAGTTGGCTAACTGTCACGCCCAGCTGATTCGCCAACGCCTGGGCAACTTCACCCCCATTCGCCAGCACCGTCTGGAGTCCATCGGCTTGAAGTGTTCCAACGGCCATTGCGCGAGACAGGGCATTTTGTACAGACTCCGCTTGCTGCCCCCGTGTAGCGGTCAACACCAGCATATGATTGAGCGATTCAGTGTAGTCCGCCGCTTCATCGGCGGTTCGCCCCAGATCCCTCAATGCAGATACGTTACTGGCGTAGGTGCGTGCCGTCAGCTCCAGTGGCGCATACGATGCGTTAGCGATATCTGTGATACGGCGCATCATGTCGCCAGCCTCACTCATATCGCCGATGGCGGCACCGACCACCGATTGCATGTCTGACCAGCCATCGGTCATACCGACGACTTGGCGAACAGAAAACGCACCAAACGCTAAACCCGCCATTCTGCGTAGCGAGTTTAAATGGCCGGTGGTGGTTTGGGCTTGCTGCCCTGTTTGGGCTAAAGCCTGATTGGCTTCGCTGCCGCCGCGTGCAGCTTCGGTACCAAACGCACGGGCTTCGCGCTGGGTTTCACGTAGGTGTTCGGAGACAGTCGTTGCGCTACGGCCTGGTGCCGTTAGCGCCTCTTCGGCCTTGCGGCTTTCCCGCTCTGTGGTGACCGTAAAATCACGCACATCACCCTGGGCATCCTTTAAGGTGCCCGAAAGCTGGCGTCCATCGCCAGTAAGGGTAACGCTTAGCGTTAGATTGTTGTTCACAGTCGGGCCTTCTAACGTTAATGGCGGGGTTTGTTCATAACGCTGAGCGCGCCGTACTCGATGAGCTGCACCTGATCCAGCCGCTCAAGTTGTTCTGCCGGGGGCAACTGATAAAGGCTGATTACGCTGATGATGGCCTTTACATCTAGTGCCTCGCGTTGGCCTTCCATGCCTTTGAATACCCACTGGCGGGAGCAGCGTTGGAAGGTCTGAACGGCCTCCCAGTTCTCCGGCAGTACGTCGAAGAGATCCGGTGCGGCTGCTTCTTCCTCTGCCTCTTCGGCCAGTTCCCCCGCCAACGTAATGCCAAGGGCAGAAAGGTCATCCTTGACCAAGTTGGGTTGGGCCTTTGCCTTTTCGGCCTCAGCCCAGGCCTTGCCAGCGTCGACTAGATTCGCCCACGGTTCTTTTTTGAAACTGACTCCTGGTAGGCGGTGATCAGCGCGGTGCTAGCGGCAGGGTCGTTTTTCAGGGCATGCAACAACTCTTCGCCTTCCAGTGGCTTGCCACCTTCGCCGGGTACTTCAATGCCTTGGGCACCCATAAGCACCTGATCAAGCAGCAGCGTGTCAGCAGGCATATTGCGAAGCTGGTCTTGCGGCATTGCCTTGAACGTGGCAGTGAACTTGCCGGTGTGTTCTTTGCCCGCTTCGTCGTAAACGGTGAGGGCAACGGGATACGGGTAGGTGCGGTTAGTGTTGAGCTTGAACACGGGTGTTTCTCCTGGTTAAAAACGGGTCGTTAAAGGCTGGTTAACCGCCACATATGCAACGGTTAAGGGGCTTCTTCTTCGGGAATGGGGTTACCCACAACGATCAATACTTCGTCATTGCCGTCGACGGGCTCCGGGCTGTAGTTGATGCTCAGCATCTGGATACCGTCTTGATCCGAGTAGGTCGGTGATTCGATGCCGACTTTCCGCATGCTGAGCTCGATGCGCTCTTGTGGCGTTTTGCCATGAACAAGCTTGAGCGCGCCGGTAGCGGCGTTTTGTGACATCTGGAAGTAATTCACCGTACCGACACCCGGATCTTCGATCCGCAGTTGGCCCGAAGGGGTGCGGCCAGTGATCTCGATATCGTTGGAACCAACAATTTTGTTGTGAACCACTTGGCCCGACATATCGAGTGAGAACTGGTCGAAGGGTACAGTGGCACCCATAAATTCAAGTGGCTCGGTATTGAGGGAGTTAACGGCCAACGCGGCACGCCACTGACTAAGTACGACGTTGGGCAATTCCTCTTGCGTCACTGGGCTGATCAATGCGCGGTAGGTGAAGCGGATCACCGGCATGTTTTCAGCGTTGACGGTAATGGCCGGGGTTCCCCGCGCACCACGCCCTTTATGCAAGTTGCCGTCTACATTGCAGAAGAACACGCCGCTGTCTTCGTCTTCTGATACCGGCGAATAGATCACGCGCTCGCCTTCCTCAATCACTTCACTCCAGCCACAGGCGCGCAGTAACTTGCCCCAAGGTGGCGGCGTGCCCAGCTTACCGCTGGTGTTCCATTCCAACTCAAAAACAGCTTCCACATGCTTCTCACCTGGTGCCTGTGGCGAGTTGCCGTAGTAAGGGCGCACAAAATTACGCGCGATGTTGCCGCCCGATAACGGCGTGACGGTAATCTCGCGCATCAAGATGCCATCCGTTGCCGATTCCGGCGTAGTGGTGCCATCGTTGTATTCGGATTCCAGAGCGAATCGCATCGCCCGGCGGTTCGTTTTCATACTCACGGGGAATTCTCCTTAAGTGGCCACCAGTATTCGGCGGTTAGCACATCGGCCCAGAAAAGGGCGTGACTTTGTAGGGCCATTAGCTGGCCGCGTTGCCATTTCACGGCGATGTCGCAACCGGGCGGCATCCAATTAATCAATGCAGTGAGGGCAGGCTCGCGCAGCCGTGTCAGTTCGTCGTCACCCGCTGTGGCCACTGGGCCTAGCGGTTGGTTACGGCGACGAATACCCGTGACCAACAACACCTCGGTTTTCACGCGATGCCGCGCCTGGTTGCTCATTGCGCCGTGGCTGACGGTTTCACGACCTAATACCAGCATCATGTTGGGTAGCTGCGAGTTGCTCTTGGCGGCTTCCACATCGGCGGCTAGCTGCACCACTGGGCCGCCCAAGGCGTTTAAGCGTTCCAACCACGGCGTGAGCGACAGCATTACTTAGCCTCTTTGCCTGTTGGCTCTTCAGTGGCCACAACCTTCACAGGCGGTGGCGCATGCTCCATCACCAGAGCGGTATCGGCTTTGATCGCCTTGTAGGCGCTGCCTTTATCGTCCAGGGTCAGGTACTTCCATTCGTTGGTGAAAATCGTGCCGCTGTTAGTGCGCTTGGCACCGGTGGCTTTCGTTTTCACCCGCACCTGTACGTCTTTGCGGGGTGCTGGCGGCGTTTTCTTCTCAGCCGTGGCTGCTTTAGTGGTTGGTTTGGCACTCATGGCCATCTCCTTTAGTAACCGCCGCCAGAAAACACACGGCGGCCTGAGTTCATTTGCACGCTGCCCGCGCTGCTGGAGGCAGGGCCGGTTGAGATACCCAACTTGACCTCACCACGCGAGACTGAGCGCAGGAACTTCACCGCGTCGTCATAGCGCTTTTGCACCTGGTCGCTGGCGTGTTCGTCGTAGAGCCGGTACCGGGCGATATCACACGCATTGGCAATCACGATGCGTGGCACCGGCGACAGCGGCACGGGGTAGCCCGCTGCACTCACATAGCCGTCGATCTCGCCGCTGGCGTCGTCGCATGCGCGCTCGACAACAGCGGTATCGATAGCCGTGCCCGTTTCATCGCGGGCGATCGCGAGCAGCTCGGCTTCGCCAAAACGTTCGACTAGGTCGGCTTGCGTGCAGTAGGGCATGGGTTAAGCCTCCGTTAGTCAGCCTTACGCAGCGCTAGGCAGCCAAGGGTTCATAATGAGCTGTGAGGTGTTGGCCCATTCGTTGGTCGCGCCCGCTTCGTTCATGGCGTTGGTGAGCACACGCCGTGCCGGGCCTTCCATATTGCTGGGTACCATCGTGTGGCTGTGGCGCAACGCCAATGGGCGGTCATGGTCGCCTTTCAGCTCCTGGAGCTTCTTGCGAGCTAGCTCATAGTTCGCTGCGTTGAAGGGTTGGTTAGAACGAACGACCAGTTGCCATAGGCCTGCACCGGCATTCACACGGGCATCCACGCCCATGATGAAGTTGTCGGTCATGAAGACTTGAGAGTCATCCAGGTTGGTCAGGGCGCGGAAGTCATAGTCACGGCGCTTCTGGAAGACCATCGGCTTGATGGCGCGGGTGAGATCCATGACATACCAGGCAGCGCCATTGCCGCCCATGTCGTTGGAAACGCCGATTTCCTTGTTCTTGGCATCTAACACCGGGTGGTCATTGGCAAACAGGCGCTTGCCGTCGTAGCAGATGGGGTTAGCGGCTAACACCTCAACAGCGATTTCGTTGGGGTGCTCACGGCTGGAACGGCCAAACTCCTGGTACACCGGTGCATACAGGCCGTAGGTGTCGTCTTCAATGCTGTCGCGGGGTACGCCTGCGGTTAGCTCGAACTTGCGGTTCTTGATAGAGAAGTCCGCACCTTCCAGGCCGTGAATAACACGGTCGCCGAGCCATTCACGCATACGCGGCAAGGCTTTCAGCCATGGGTACACTTCCACGGCTGTGGTACTGGTGACAATGGTGCAGAACTGTTCATGCACGCTGCCCGCATCGCCGACAGAGTTGAAGCCCTGCTGGAAGTTGGCCTTGTAGGCCTTGAACAGCGCGTTCAGGTTGGCGTTATTTAAATCCATGGTTGCTATCCTCTTGGGCCAAGCGGGCCGTTAATGGGGCGTTACAGGTAGACGCCGGAGGTGGGGTCGATCACGACCCACACACCAAAGTCGTCTACACCGTCGATGATTCCAGCGAGGGAGCGAGCCGCCTCGCCATCGGTTTTAGCGACGGTGTGGTCGTCTACCAGGTAGCAAGGCTTGCCAACATCAGCAGCGGTGATTTCGTCGGCATCGAGAGAGTTATCAAACGCAAAGCAGCCAAGTTTCACGTCTACATGTTGGTCGCCAGCATCGCCTGTGGTGTTGTCCTGGTAGTGCGTGGCCACACCGACGGCGACTAAGCCGGTAGCGGTTGTGCCAGCTGCCACAAAGCCACTGGCCGCCATGGCGACGATGCCACCGGCAAACACCACCGCCCCGGCGGCAAGCGCATGGTTACGGCTGGTGTTATGGCGATACGGTGTGTTGCGATTTTTGGTAAGTGCCACGGTGTCATCCTCTTGCATGTTGGGTTAGTGCAGCTGATTAGGCTGGGTTAGCGGCGCGGTACTGCTCAGCCGTTAGGCCCATGCCTTTACACACCGCCAGCTCTGCCTCGTTTAACTCGCCGTCTTTCGCTTGGGTGCTTTCAGGCGGCTTGCCTTGGGTCTGGGTGGATTTCAGTGCGGCGATGCTGGGTGCGCCTTCTAAATGCGCTTTACAAGCGGCAATGCCTTTTGTACGCAGCCAATCCGCCGTCTTCTGGCCGGGGATACGGCCATCGTCCAAACCTTCTTTGATCAATGTGTCCAGCTCGGCGGTTTCACTGCCTGCCTTGAGCGCGGCCAGTTGCTGTGTGGTTTCCTGGTATACGGCCATTGGCACGTAATCGGTCATGTCTGGAGCAGCGGTAGCGCTTGAGGCTTTAAGGGCCGCAACGGCTTCCGATGGCTTCACGTCGTCTTTGGCACCTAGTGCTGTGCGGAACGCGTCGGCATCTGCCTGTGCAGCCTTCAGCGCGGCAATGGCGGTGTCGATCTGTTCATCGGTTGCTTCAGCGGCCAAGCCAAGGGTTTGAATCAGTTGCTCACGTTTCACGGTGTCGATCTCCTGGGCGTCATCATTGACGTCGTGGGTAATCGCCATCCGAGCAGCGGCAAGCTGCGCCGCGCCCTCATCAATGGCGGGGGTGTTGGTTAACGCCAGGTGCAGTAGGTCTAACGGCACACCGTTGGCGTCGTAGGGAAATACGGGGGAGAGGTAGCGGTATTCATTGGCGTCGATCGCTGCGCTGGCGGCGGCTGTCCAGGCTATGGAGCCGTACAGGCCGTCTTCACGCCATTCAAGCGAGCGTGGGTCAAGCCAGCCGGATGCGGGTGCGGGCTTGCCATTCTTCTCGGCGTAAAGGGTTTGGTGTTCGTAGTCGAGGGCTATATCGGTACTGCGCCCAGCGGCCAAACGAATAATCGCTTGAGCGGCTTCGGCAGAGAGGTGCCAAGGGCCGTTGCCTTCAGCAGCCCCACGCGGTGCGTGAAAGGTGCCAGCAGGCATCAGGCGCGTTTTGTCGCTTGTGGTTTGCACGCTTAGGGCGCAAACAGCAACGCGGGGCTTGGAGTGAAGGCTGTGTGTAGTCATGCCCCCATGATCGGGGGCTTAAGGCGGGGCGTGGATTTAAAGCGCTTTAGGAGTTTTTTCTGATGAGGGGTGGAGAAAAGATCGCGTTGCTGTTACTAAATAGGCTGAGGTTATTACATAAGAAAACGGGGGGAATATGCGAGACAGGGAAGCAAATATACTCATACTATGCAAAACGTATCCGAGCCCTAGCGCTAGATATCAAGAAACATCCTGTGTAGCAGGAATGGAAGAAGACGGTACTTTGATTCGCCTTTTCCCGGTTCCCTTTCGCTTGATAAGCGGAGATCAGCAGTTTTCGAAATGGCAGTGGATATCGGCAAAGATTGAAAAAAGTCGTGATGATCATAGACCCGAGAGCCATAAATTGAAGGTAGGCTCGATTCAGCTTGGCGATTGCATACCCTCTGATGGTGACTGGAAGAATCGTCGCCATTATCTTGAGAAACTACCCGTTTTTGATAGCCCTGAAGACCTTGAGCTAGCACGTCAACGTGATGGCACAACTCTCGGATTGGTTCGAGTACAAAAAATTACTGACCTTACGCTTACCGAGCATAAAAATAAGGACTGGACTGAAGAAGAACGATCCAAGCTAGAACGAAGCCAACTTTCACTTCTAGATGATGAGCAAGGTGAAGTAAAAGTTCTGGAAAAAATACCTGTTGATTTTCATTATCATTATGAATGCCCAAAACCTTCAGACGCTGCTCCTTTCAAGCATAAAATCGTGGATTGGGAGATTGGCGCACTATATAGAAATCTTATCAGATCTCATGGTGAGGAAGGCTGGAAGTGTCCTTTCAAACATAAGCTACTTGAGGAACTACCAGCCAAAGATTTGATGTTTCTGATGGGCACCGTGCATCGGTTTCCTGGTCAGTGGCTAATTATCAGCTTGATCTACCCCCCTAAACAGCCACAGCAATCTCTTTTTTGATAGCCAAATGCTTCACATGGAGATCGGGATTTAGTTTTTTACCCGCCTCTGCCACGAACCTTCTGTGACAGAACATAACGTCTGCCTCAAAACATATCAGGCAGGCGTTAATTTCAGAGGCTTCGTCGGCCACATCGCGAACTACATCTGCTTGGGTCTCAATGTAAGCCCTGAAGTGCTTCGTATAGTTTGCCCAGTCACCGTCTTTCTTATATTGATCCCGTATAGGCTTGGGGCAGCCAAGAGCTTTGACGTGTTCGTAATCAATACCTGATGACTTGAGCTTTTCCGCAAAAGACGTTTTTGAAAAACCTTTCTTGCGTGATACGGGAAGCTGGCGAACGTCCACTACCTTGTTGACACCTGCGTGACGCAGCCCTTGTAGAAAGCTGTCTATATCTAATCCTTCGTATCCTGCTGTGAATAGCGCCATCGTGTTACCTCAAAAAAAACTACAGTATATATAATAGTATCTTCCATGCTCCGGAGGTCTTCGTCCAATGAATCCCTTTCAAATCCCCTAAATTGGAAATCTAACGCGGGTCTAACGCGCCTATCTGTGAAAAGGCAGTGCAACGTAGCGGGTAGGGGCTTAGCGTCGCTTACAGGGCCACGTTAATGAAAAGGATTAGAGACTTAGATGATCGGCGAGGATGGCCAGCACTTCGTCTTCATCGTCATCTGATTGCCCGATAATTTCCCGCCCTGGTATGTCGCCCCATAGATGAGGGAACTCCGCCTTAGTACCGCCCCAATGCATCATGGGCGCGTAGACCATCAAGCTGCCCCATTCGACGCTATCGCTAGTGGCGGAATAGCTGAACTGTTTGGAAAGCTCATTGCTTTCGCCTTCCAGCACACGCCCATGGCCTTTGCGCTTTTCAGTGACGGGGGAGTTATCCTGCCAGGCACTGCCGTCCGGTGCTTCCTTATCTCTAAACCGCTGCTGGGTGCGGTTGATCATCTCTTCGCCGATGCTCTTCATCGGGGAGGTTAGGTCATCGCCTTTATTGAGCAGGTCTTGTATGGCGCGCTCGACGGCCTCAGAACTAACGTTGATGGTACCCATGAAACTCTCCTATACTGTTAGCGCCTGTCCTCGGTATGGCTACCGACCCCTTCGCTGTCACGATTGCAGCGTTGATGAGGGCTAGCATGGGTGCCTCCTATGCGACAGGCTTAACCTCGCTTTACCTCCTTACTTATCTCAAGCGCTCCGCTCCTGGCGGTGGCTGATCTGTGCGGCTCTTAAACAGTGTCAAAAAGTAGTTCTTCTTACCGTCTTCGGTGCGCTTGAGCGCGGCGCGGTAGGTGACGCCTTCAATGATCAGGTAGATCAAGCGGCCTGGGTCGTTGGGCATCCTATACACCTCGCCATCGTCAAGCAGCTGCTGCACACGGCGGTAGTCGTTGATACCGATCTCCGGGTGGCGTTCACGGTGGGCGCTCAGGCTCTGCTGTGACAGCAGCACTACTGGCGAATCTGCCCCTAACACCTGGCGTTCTACGGGCGGTACCACCGCCACAGGATATTCACCGCGCATTTCACCATTCCAAAAGCGGTTGAATAACGGCGCTTCGACTAATTGCGCGACGTTCTCTCTAGCGATCGTTGCGTCAACGCTGTCCAGCCGGTTCAAGCGCGCAGCGATCGCACGCTCGGTCGCGGTTTGCCCTGGTGCATAATCCCAGCCGGGTTGCACGCCGTTTGGCACTGTATCGACTTCGCCGGTGGTGTTATCCACGTGCTCATAGGTGCCGTCATTCGGTGGTGTGTCCGGCGCGTCTTTGCCCAGGCGGCGCAGGCCGCGCTCGTTTAATGTTTCGACACCGCAGTTACAGCCAAAGCCGTTGGGTGGGTAGTGCGCCTGCCACCATGGGTCATCGGCACGCAGCACCAGGCTGTTCCAGCGCTGGTGCTGCTGGCGTGGGTTCTCGATGGTGTTGTGTACGTAACGCCAGTAAGGGCGCAAGCGCATCATGTCGGGGTCGGTCATCTGGGCCCAGCGACCAGCGGCGTAACTGGTATCTAAATTGGTCTTGTAGATAAGACGGGTACGCCAGGCGCGGCCCGTTTTACTGCCTTCGCCTGTCCAGCCCGTCCAACCTCGCTTCGATACGATCTCTTCAAACTGCTTGCGGAACTCGCCAAGGCTCTGGCCGTTGCTGATTGCGTTGTCCACCGCGCCGCGAAGATCCGCGAGTAGATCCGCCTTAGTGGCACCGGCCACCACAAAAGCGGCGTCGTTTTGGTCGCGGGTGATTTGGCCGCTGCGGGTCGTGGGCAGGTTCAGCTTGTTACGAAAGAACGTGACCTGCTCTGGGAACGAGCGGTTGAACTGGGCACTAATCGGCATTGCCGATTTCCTCATCGACCGTGGCTCTGCCTGCCAATGCAGCGGCCTCAAAGGCGATGGCCATCACATCGGCCAGCTCCGATTCGTCCAGATCATCAAAGGCCGTGGCGATCATCTCTTGCAGCTGCTCTAGGCTTTCCGCTTGCTCTGTCAGCTGCTGCACCTGGTTAACCCATGCATTGATGATCGGCTGCGCTTGGTCATCGAGCTTGTCTAGGGTGGCGTCACGGTAATAGCTAGGCTGCCCTGGTTGCGTGGGAGCCTGGCGCAATGCGGCTAGCGGCTGCTGTGAGTGTGCCAAACGCAGCGCACCAAACGGGTTTGGCGCTGCCTTTGGCATCAGCACCTCTTCGTTTTCCTGCGCTTTGGGGATGCCGCTTTTCTCATGCAGCCACCACAGCGGGATCTTCGCGCCCATGTCCACAAAGATGGGCAGTGACTTCGATAGGCGTTCGAGGTCTTCAGTTTCGCCCGTATCTAAATAGAACCTTGGGGCGCGCTGGGGCTTATCGATGCCGAAGTTGAGCGCGGCCATTGGCCATAGGATGCTCTTACGAATGCTGCCTGCGTATTGCCGTACATCGGAGCGAATCAAGCTGGTTTGCCCACGCTCATGCACGTTGCCCAGCGCGTTGGTGTTCGTGCCTTCGCCGGTGCCGCTGGTGAGCGTGCCTCCTAGAATCGCCTTGGCCTTGGCACGTTCGCACCAATCCATCATCGTTTTATAAATATCGGCAGAGCTGCCTTTACCCGCTGCCTCGGTGAAGTCGATGGCCATGCCTTCCGGGATTATCCCGGCGGCGTTCTGGCCTAGGGTAACCACGGCGCGCAGTAGCGTGGCTTTCTCTTTTTCGGTGGCGTTCTTCGGGTACTTACCGATGCGGGCCGGTAGGCCGTAGATTTCCAGCAACTGCGCCAGATCGCCCAGGGCGTAGTTCTGGAATAGGTAGGGCCACGCCAACATCCGGTGTAAACCCATGCGGGCCACGTAGCCACTCTTTGCGCGGTGGCGGTGCTGCACCCATCCCAGCGGCCACAATTCATCACCGGTGGCAGTATGGTCGCGTAGGGTGATGCAGTTCTGGTCATCCGGGTGTAAGCGGAACCATGAGTGGGGGCGGTGTGTGGGCTGCTCAACATAGCGCAGCGCACCATCGCGGCTCCAAGTTAACTCAAGGTTGGCATAGCCGTGGCCGATGCCGGTACCCAAGTCTAATATTAGGTCTTCGACTTCCATCGCGCTGAACACTTCAATGGCGTGTTCTGTTGCGCGCTTTTCCACGGCGCTGGCACCGTCAGGCGGCACGATCTGCCACTCCAGCTCGGCGGCTAGCTGGCGACGTTTGCCAAGGTCGGCCCCGATCTGAGCATCCTTTTCTTCCATGTCATCGAACAGCTCGCTTTGCGCTTTCAGGTCGCCTTGCTCGGCGGCTTCCAGTATCTGGTACAGGCGCGCAGGCGTTAGCCCCTTAGTGGGGTGATCGGCGAACTCGCGCTTTAGCTGCCCGATCCGGGCATCGTTGGTTTGTTCTTCCTCTAGCGCCTGGCTGCTTTCGCTGCCGAATAACCGCTTGATGAGTGCTTTAGGGCTTACCATGCGCCGCCTCCTATTCCAAAGCCTGTGGGTTCAATGTCGTCGCTGTCGCTGTCGTTGTCCTGGCGGCTGCCAGGCAGGGGCGCGGGGGTGAAGTCGATCTCAACGGCTTCCATCTCGGCGGCATGGTCTGCGAGAACACAGGCCATCGCACCATCGCCGTGGCGTTCGCCGCTGGTTTTGCCTTCCGGCAGGCGAGCGACACCACGCACCAATTTGAAGGCGCGGTGATCGTCTACCAGGTCATCGTCCTTAGGCAGTGTGATAGTGCCGTCTTCAAAGCGGGCCTTATAGCGGGGCATACGTTCGCGGTACCAGTTTTCGGTGGCCATCACTTGGTCAACGATTGAGCCCCATTTATCTGTGGCTGCCTCGCCCATGTAGGAGCCGTTACCTCGGCTGTCGATAGCGACGCCGCACAGGCGTGGTAGTGCGTCACCGATTGCAAACAACACTTGTTCCTGCTGCTTGAACGGAACGTTGTGCATTTCCATTAGGAACGGCACGGTGCGGTGTAAGGTCTCGCCGATCTCCATAGGGGCAATAACCGAAAGGTCTCCGCTCCGGGCAAAGTCTTGCCCCAGGGCGTGCTGGCGGCGCGGGTTGAGTGTGGCCAGTACCGGCTTGAGGTTATCGATGATCCAGTCGGCCATTTGAGCGGCACGTAATGGTTCTGGCATGGCGTTAAATTCCCGCGTGCCGTTAAAGCGCAGCACTGGGGCTGGGGCCATGCATGCCTCAATCATTACCCGCGTTAGGTAGCTGCCCCCGCCCTGGGCAGGAATGCAAAATAGCTCTTCGTCTTCGTTAGGCTTGTAGCGGTTAATGAGCTGCTGACGCCACTGCGCTTCGCCTTCGCGTGTCCACGTTACCCCCGTGACTTTACAGATACGCTTGTAGAAGCCGTCGGCCAGGGCATCATCCAGATCGACACGGTGCAGGCTGTAGTCGTACTTGCCAGCACGAATGTCAGTGACCAGCTCATTGAACGGGTTTTCTTCACCGTTGTGGGTGCTGATGATGCGGATCTGGCCGCCCCAAATGGTCATGGCCATCGCGGCTTTCAGCAGTTCTTCGATGTCATCCACGAAGGCCGCTTCGTCAATCACCAGGCGTTCGCCGGGTCGGCCTTTACTGCGTAGGTTGCGGGGGTTTGAGGTAAAGGCCTGGATCTGATTGCCACTGTCGAACTTGATGGTGTAACTGAGGATCTGCTTGTCTTCCGCTTCAATCACCGACTCTTCGATCTGGCTGGCAGCCGCTTGGTAGGCTTTGGCCCAACCGGCACAATCCTGAATAAAGCCTTGGGTCATCTCTTTGTTGTAGGAGATGTAGTAGACGTTCGCGCCTGCACTGGATGCCGCATAAAGCACATCGTCCGCCGCTTCGCCGTATGAAAGACCGATACGGCGGGATTTCTCAATCACCTTGACGGGCGAGTTGTCGTTTACCCAGCGCTGCTGGTAGGGCAGCAGTACGCTTTGATCGATAGCTGCACTCACGACATACCCTCTAGGATTGCTGCACGTAACGCCGCCACCCCTGCATTGGAAAGCCCCTGGGCGCGACCTGCTGTTTCGGCTTTTTCTGCCGCTTCTTTAGCCACTTCCACGCGCAGTTCTTTAGCCCATTTCTTTTGGCTCAAGGAAACGCGGCCAATATCGGCCAGGGCTTTGGTCACGCTGGAAAGGTGCTTCGCTGCCACATCAGGTTCATGCTCGGCTTTACGCATCGCGATGGAGATACGCAGTAGCTGGTCTTGCACGATCCTGGCGGTTGCGTCGATCAAGTGGCCGCTTTCGTCTTCGCCTTCGCTCGCCATGGCTCGGGCTAGCTCTGTGGTTTTACGCACGTCGCCCATCGCTTCCTCGAACTCTTCCTGCAAGTCCTGGCCATAGCGATGCACGCTCGACTTGGAAACGTTATAACCGCGCTCGCTGAGCCAACCGGCTAACGCTTCGTAACCCTGAAAGCCACTGCTCACGAGCCGCTCGTTTAGCTGTTCGCGTACCTCTTGGGGTAGGTCGAATACCTTATTGCGAGGCGGCATGATCAAACCCCTGGGCGTGGTTTAGCGACGCCTGGTACGTTAGCGAGGCCTTGGGCACAGTCAGCCCCGCGAGAGGTTAAGGTGGCCACCCAGCCCACACGTGGTTGCTGGGTAATCACCAGGCCTTGCTCTTCAAGCCAAGCGAGATCACCGTGCAGCTTGTCGCGGCTGATGTGATGGGCATACGAACCTTTCAGCTCATCATTGAGTGAGTACTCATTCGTGGTGAACTGGTTGCGGCGCGAGAGAATCCGCAGGATTCCCAGGCGACGGCCCTCGGTTTCAAAGTCTTGGTAGCTCATTTATCGGTTCCCCTTTTCCGTCAGCAGGTATTCATGCAAGCGGTTGAGTAGTGCATTACTGGCGTGTACCTGCATTGCCAGTTCACCCACTGAGCGGTTCATACCCGCCATTTCGCCCCGTAGTTTTTCTATCTCGCTGTAGCCTGGACGGTTTTCCAGCGTTTGTTCTATGCGTGACACGTGGCGATCTACCTCATCTAACCGGATATGCACATCACGGATGGCAGTACTGGTGGCGCGGTTGCGGGTGGTCCACCACACGTAAACACCCACCGCTAGGAGGAAGCCATTCTTGAGCAGCTCGAAAATAAAGCGGGCATCCCATAAGTTTGTAATTTCCATGTTCCCCTCAGTCTTCGTCTTCTTCTTCGGTGCTGGCCACGCACTTGTCGGCGTGTTCGCGAACGCGGGAAAGCTTGAGCCAGCCACGCGTTGCCCAGTGGTGTAGATCGGTGATGTAGAGCGCGACGTCCTCCTGGGTGTAGTCACCCATCGGGCGCAGCGGTTGGCGTTCTGGTGCGGTCATGCCAGCAGGGGCTGCGCACATGTAGAGATTGATGGCTGGAAGCGTTGGCAGTGGTTCACTTGGCTTCTGAGCGCAGCCCGTTAACGCCACCATGGCCAGCGCAGCTAACACAGCTAACTGGCTAGCGCGGCGTTCTGGCCAAACCACTAACGCCACCAGGGCAGCAATGCTCAGCAAGACATGGAAAGTGATCGTCATGGCAGGCGCTCCAAGGTATCGCGCAGCACTGGAGCTACATCACCATCGTCGCTGGCGGGTGAGCGCTGGATGCGTTGACGCAGGGCATCGTAGTCTTCTGCCTGCTCGGCGAGTTCTTCCTGAAGCGCTTGAATTGCGGCTTCGGCGTCTCGGTAACGTTGCTCGGCTTCGTCTAACTGGTCAGCGACCTCAGTGGCTTCCCGTAGCCATTCATCGCGCTGGTCTGTCATTTGCGATAGCGCTGAGCGTTCAAGCGCTAGTTCATTGGCGAGGTCTCTGGCCTGCCATGCCTTCCACGCAAAACCGATGGCCGCTGCGACAAATAAGATGGCGATTACACGCTGGAGCATGGCGCACCCCCTTGCCACCCAGCCCGTTCATAGCGCGGGGTGAGCGTTAACAAAATGTGCCTAACGTAGTGGCGGTTTTCTCGCAGGGCCCAGCCAGCGCGATTGGTGTACTTCTCAACGCTGTTAAACCAAACGCCGGGGTTATCCCCGGCGGCGCGTGCTAAGCGTTGGTCACGTTGCACCCAGCCCAAGCCGCCGTTATAGGCGGAAAGCGCGAAGGCCCAGCGTTGGCATTCATCCACGGCGCTGCTGAGCCGCTGCCAATGCCACTTGTTGTAGCGAGCCTGGGCGCGCATGGCCCACGTGGGGGAGTACGGCGCGGCGCGGCCAAGGTCGGGGTAGATCTCGGCCATCCATTGACTTGTGGCAGGCATAAACTGGCTAAGCCCTTGGGCCCCCACCGGCGAATTGACGTTGGAACGCCAGCCGCTTTCCTGGTGGATCTGCGCAGCGTGAAGGGAAACGCGGCCATTCATGCCCCATTCCTGCTGCACGATGCGCGTTAGCTCGCGTTGGTAGCTCTGCGCGGCGCTGGGTATTTGGGCGTGGGCTGGCTGGCAGGCTTCGAGCATTAGCAATGTGGCCAGCACCAGGCTCATGGCGATCCAGGTGCCGTATTCCCGCAGGTAGGCTTTAAAATCGTTCATCATGACCGTTCCTCCTGGAGCGCCGATTCCGCACGCTCGACCACATCTTTCAAGCGGTAGTAAGCGGCTAGCATCAGTGGGCCACCGGTGAGGGTGTCCATCACGGCCACTAGCCGTTCACCTTCCGCCAGCAGCTCAGCGGCAGTATCGGCACCCATGTCAGACTCCCAGGCCAAGGGCGAGGATAGCGGCACCGATAATCAAAGCGCGGCGAAGCATGAGCACTTCCCAGGAGGTGCGCTCGTTAGTGTCCAAATCAGGATTGAAGCGATCCGGGCGGGCGTAGGGGAATATCGAGCGGTCGATCCAGTAACCGAGATAGGCACCCCAGCAAAGCTTGGTCAGCGACCACAGCAGCACGCCCAGTTGGTGGGGGTGGAGCATCGCCACGATTAAGGTGGTGATGATGGCAAGGATCAACCAGGGGCCGATGCGGAGTTTGTCTAGGATGTTATGGCGAGTTTGGCGGTTCACGGTGGTGGCCTCAAAGCAGGGTGAGCGATATACGCAGGTGCAGTGAGGTTCAGACTAGAGGGGGCGGGTTAGGCGTCGGGAATCAAGCGGTTTAGGAGTTTTGAGTAGGCTAGAAAGCAAACAACCCGCCGTGGCGGGTTTGTTGGGTAGAGCTTATCAGTCAAACTCACTGAGTATGAAGCTCAGCCATCGTATTGATGTACTGCATATTTTCCATTAAGCGAGATACAGTGCCTTGATGTAATTCAAGTTCAACAGCGTCGGCGCTGCCATATGCATTGTCACCTTCACTATCTACTTTTTGGGTGAAGTTATTATAGAGCGCCATGTGGTTTTCCATGTGGCTGTAAAAGCGTTCGCATCGCTCACCGTATTCAAGCTGCACCTCAACACGGCACTGCCTTGCTAGGTCGGCTGCTACCTCTGTTGACACCTTGTACTGGGTAAACGTTACGGCTTCCTGCGCCATCGCTGTACTAGCGACTAATGCTAATGTAATTCCTGCCAATGCTTTCATATTGTTCCCCTAATTCTTTTGAGGCTAGCTTAGCCGTTTGCGTTGTCGCCGAAAAGGTCTGACTGCATTCTGGCGCGGGCAAGTTTGCGCTGCTCGCCGAGGATGCTATAGATCTGCGCTTCGGTCAGGTCGTAGTCTTCGACCAGTTGGGGGATGTTATCGCCGGTGTGGCGCTCCCATATTTCACGGTCTCGCAGGGCGCGATCTAGTTGGCGGCCCTGGGGTACGTAGAGGCTACGGCCACCGGCAAACGAGCTGATAGCACGCACAGCAGCAAAGGCGCGGCTACGGGCTACCTTGGGCTCATCACCGGCGCGAACATGGGCGTTCTCGACCACGGTAAGCATGTCGCTTAAACCCTGTGGCCACTTCTTTAGGATCTCAGGGTCGAGGTAGTCCAGGGCATCGGCGGGAATGCCGAATCCGAGATCTAGGTTGTCCTCATGCTTATGCGAGTTCATTGGGGTACCGTCCTTGCCGCTTGGCGTCGATGATCAACGCTTGAAGCAGCTTATGCAGTTGGCTGTCGTCGAGAAAATCAACACGGTCGACTTTGAACATGTGCTTAGCCATGCCATCGGCGTAGGCCCAGGTGCGGCCTGCTTCGGCCAGTAGCGCCTCGACCTTTTTCATTTCCGCTTGGCGGGTCGCTGGTGGGTTAGGTGCCTGACGGCCCGCTTTCTTGGCGGGCTTTGGCTGGAAACCTAGGCGGCGAAACTCAAACATCACACCGCCTACTGTCTTATTGGTGAGTTCTTTGGCACTGCTCACGCCCGCTGTGCGGGCGAGAATGGCGCGGTAGTCTTCGTCGCTTAGGCCCAGTTGGGCTTTAGCGATATGGATCTGGGCCAGCTTGCCTTTGCTGATCATGACGCTACCTCGCTGCTCACCAGCTCCATATCTGGGAAGTGCTTTTTCAGGTGGCTGATCAGCGTGCGGGGGCTGTTCCAGTAGGGGCTAACTTGCACTGTTCGCAGCGCCGTCATTTCGTCTGCCTGTTTCTTGCCGAACACTTTTTTCAGGCTGGGGTAACTCTTCAACTTACAGGCGCGGTAGCGGTGTGGGCGGTAGAAACGACCCTCTGGGTGTTCCGGGTGGCCATGTTCATCCACAGACATCCAAGCACCTTTTATCCAGCCATCAACGCCTACCCTTATCACTAATTTCTCTCCATCTAGCTGCTTTCGAAACGTCACTTTATGGCCTCCAGCGCGAATCGTTGCGCTGCCGAATACGCCCGAGAGCTGCTCTTCAAGTTGCTTCCATTTGTTCATGACGCCAACTCACCGATCTGGGCGTGACGGCTGCCGTTCACGCCTTGGTGGAAGCTGACTTTCTTGCCGTCCTGATAGCCCTGGTGAATGGCACCGTGGTCATGGCTGCGCATGCCCTTGGTGTTATCGCGACCAGCGATGTTTTCCAGGTCATTCCAGCGCTTGGCCTTGTAGGCTTCCACGATCGCGTTCTCAGCTTCAGTGCGTTGCTGGCGTGTCACCTGTTTAGCAACGGCGTTAAGCCATGCTTGCGCATAGAGATCACCACGGCGCACCTTGGTGGTTCGCTTTAGGCGCTTATTGAGGGTGGCTAAGTAGGCGGTGCGATCGCGCTTTAGCTGTCGGCCCAGCACTTCGAAGGCATAGCCCGCTACTTCGGCAGCACCATTTAAGCCGTAGAACTCAAACTGACCGTGCCAGCGCTCGCCGTCATACACCGGGCTGTAGACGATCTCGGCACCAAAAGCGCCCGCGACCATGTTTACCAACATGCCGATGTATTTCGGCGGTACGCGCCCTCCACTAGCCTTGCTGGTGTGGGTGCCTACATCGCTCATGGCCACGTCGTCAGTGGTGACGCCGTGAATGGCCATTAGCTTTTGCGCCTGGCGCAATGCGGCGGCGGCTTCATTGGCATTGCTCGACTTGGCAAGCCGTAGGCACTTTTTGATTTTGTCTAACGCTTTGCTATCCATTTCTCTCCCCTTGGCTGCTCATCAGTGCTGGGCCACCACGCCCAGCAGACGCCCCACGCGGGGGCGTTTCGCTTAATGAATGGTTGTTTTGATGGCTCCTTTGGCCTCTTCTAGAACCTCTTTAATGGCGAGCATTCCTAGTAGCGCTAGCCGTCCTGCCCGTTCAAGCTCGGGCGAGTCGGCACTTTCGCCGTTGAAGCCTGCATAAACCGTGAAACCGCCGGTGTCGTTAGGCTCGATCGTGATCATGGCCTTTGTGCTGGTTTTGGCTTGTTCGCTCATGCGGCACCCCGTAGGTAAGTAATGTGATAGCGGTACTGGATGCCCGACATCGGGTCAGCGGCGCGTAGGTAGTCGTTAACCACGTTGACCTTTGGGCCATACACCTGGCGCGCTACTGCCAAGGCCGCTTCGCGGTGGGTGGTACCCGTGGCACGCTTGCCGCGCAGGGTAGCGACAAAGCCGCCGATCGCAGGGCTGACGCGGATTGATGAAGCGTTGGTGACAGTGGTCATCTCACACCCCCGCGATATCTAGGCTAATGGGCTGGTACTGGTCGGTGCTGCCGACGCGCTCATAGATGCGGATGTAGCTTTTGGAACCGGTGACCTGCACGGCGTCGCTGATAGCATCCATGGCTTTCAGCCAGCGCTTGTCCTGGATATTCAGGCGGCGTAGGCCTAGTACTTGACCGGTGCGGATGTTGCCCGCTGTGTCCACGCGGAAGGCGTCTTGCACGATGGTGGCCACCTCTGGGCGGGCGTCTGTTGTCCAGTCGCGTAGGCAGTCTTCAATAAGGCCTTTGGCAGCCTGTAAGCGCTCATCAAAGGTGATGGTTTCGGAGATGGCGCGCTGCACCTTGTACTTGCCGCAGAAGCTGACCAGCTGCACGTTGCCTTTCTTGCCGCCGATCTGAATGTCGTACTCCTGTGCGGATGTCTCGACCAATGCGGCGATCTCGCTAAACACATCGGCCTTGAAGTCCTTGAGCTGGTCGCGAAGCTCAGTGGCGCGATCGACAATCGAGAGCACCAGTTCATCTCGCACTTGGTCGATGGGCTTGATCTGCGATTCGGGAATCAGACGGCCTTTGGCATCCATGCGGAAGCCTTCGGGTACTTGCTGGTTATCGGTTGCTGGGATGTTCATGTTCAGGTTCCTTTACGGGCTTGTTTGCGTTCAAAATTGGCGCTACCGCGATTCATTCCACGGTTATGGCGGTGGTGATTTAGTGGCTCGATAAACGCGCCGTTGCGCTGGCGGATAGCTTTGTTGTTACCCAAGCCCAGCAGGAACTCCTCCCACACGGCATATACACCGGGCAGCTCGAAAGTCTCTTCTTCTGTCTCTGGCTCGCTAGCGGGGGCAGCGGCTTGCTCAGCCAGGCCGGTATCCCAGCGTTGCCAGATGCGCAGCACGGCGGCTGCTTGCGCGGGTAGCAGTGGCTCAGGTTCCAACGCTAGGCGCTCGAACTGAACCGGGTTGATCAGGTACTGGGCTAAGTTGACGCCATGGCGGGCCATCCGTAGGGCGATGAAGCGATCGGCGTAGTGCTCAATGTGGGCGTCGCTGTAGGTTCTCATTGCTGGTCTCCCTGGCTGGCGGCACCTTTCAGCAGATCCGATAGGCGCTTGGGTGCGTTGGCTTGCTCAACGGCTTTGGCGTTTTGCCGTTGGCCCTTTTGGCCGCTGGCCACCGTGGCTTGGCGGTTTCTTAAGCGGTCGTGCTCGGCCAGTACGTCATCGGTAGAGCGCTCGCGCAGTGCCGCTGCTGGTGCGCGGTTTGCGGGCTGTTTGGCACCGTTGCGTGCCTGTTCTTCGCGCTGCTTTTCCACCTCACCGGCGTGGCGGTCGGCGCAGTTGGCGACAACTTCATAGAGATAACCGTGACCGCTTAGCGGTAGGTTGCTGGGTGGGCGTTCCAGCAGTTGATCCAGCGCCATGACCCACACCTTTAAAGGCGCTTCACGCGTCACGCCTTTGCGCTCAATCACACCGCTGGTGATGGTCTCTTTCAGCTCAGTCAGCAGGCGGGCACTTTTAGCGCTGGCTAACGACCGTGAGGCAGGCCGGAACATGCCGAGATAACGCACGATGCGTGAGCTGAGCAGCGCGGGCATTTCCAAGGCAGCGGCTAGCGCCAGGTTATGTTCGCCCTGGGTGACGAAGGCGGCCATGTCGCCGGTCATGCCGCATTCCGGGCAGGTGGCTTTAAGGGTCATTGGTCTTCTCCCTGTTGGCGGTCGGGGTTGTGCGGGCATGACTGGCAGTGGCGCCACATACGCATGGCCATGGGGTTGTGGGTAGGCGCTGGGCGAGCGCGGTATTCACGGCACTGTTCAACGCTGATCGTGAGTTGCTGCGCTGGGCACTTGAGGCCATCCAGGGCCAGCAGTACCTTCTTTTCGATACTGTCGGTGGAGGGGCTCGGGTAGCGGTTCGCCAGTGCCAAAGAGACCGCGCTACGCGAGACGCCGATGCGCTCACCCGCCATCTTGCGATTGGTGGCGCGTACTTCATCGGCTAGCAGCGAAATCCAGCGGGGCGGCTCTTCACCCCAGTTGGTGATATCGACGGTACGGGTACGACGAATGCTCTTGTTTAAGGGCGTATTCATGGCTCACCCCCTTCGGTTTTAGTGATGCGGGAATAGACGACTTCGCCGGTGTTGGGGTCGTAGAGCTGTTTGGTGCGCTGGATCATTGGCGCACGGGGCCCCGTCCAGCGGCTGGAAACCAAGCGGTAGCGAGTCAACACGCCCGGCGATCCAGGACGAATAATGTCGATGTACCCGGCAGCGGCCAGAAAGCGCAGGTATTCGTTGGTGGTGGTTTCGGCGATCTCTACCGTGGGCGTGCTGGCGGCGTCGGCCAGCTCGCGGGCGGTGCAGTCACCAATGATTTTGAGCGTGCGCCAGATCTGTTCACGACCTAATCCACCTGTCGGGGTACTGCCATCTTTGCGCACACGCGGGGCTTCGACGCCTACGTCTCGGATCAGCGTGAGGTTGATGGTTTGCGCCGGTCTGTAGGGGCCAGGGGCGCGCACTATGTAACCAGCTTTTTCCAAGCCAGTGAGGTAATCACGCACCCGGCTTTTGGGCGTTGTGACGGTCATACCTGCCCAAACGCCATCAACCGTAATGGGCTGGCCATCAGTATGAATCGCCCGAAGGGTTTCCCACATTGCCTGGCGGTCGCCTTTGGGGCCCTGGGCGTTGAGTTGAGGTTTGCGTTTTGCCATGCCTTAGCCCCTCCGTGCCGGTGGTTGGCCGGTATGGATCTCGCGCTCGCCCCATTCGCGAAGGCCTACCATCTGCCAGCCGTTGGCGGTGGCCTCGCTATGGATCTGGTAGAGGTTGACGGCGACGCGGCGTAGGCAGCCTTTAACGCGGTCGTTTACCGTTTCAAGCAGGTCATCTTCGATCTCAATATCGGGATAGCTCTTATCAGCCAGGGCGCGCACGTCATCCAGGCTGGCGGCTTGGGCGGGCACCCATTCCAGTACGCGGTTATGCAGTCGTTCTAGGCGGGCCATTGAGGCAGGAACGCGCTCTTCACCGATCAGAATCAAGGTACCCTGGCTGGCGTTATAAATGTCGGTGAGGACGTTGGCGGCGGCTTTGTCGATCACGTACTGGACGTCATCGACAATTAGCGGGCGGCCTGAGCGGGAGAGCTGCTCGGCGATCTGGTCGACCATTTCGCTAAGCGTTTTCATGGGGATGATGCCCATCTCGCGCAGTACGGCGACTACGAATGCTTTCTTTGTCCAGCTCTCACGGCACTCGACGTAGTAGGCGCGGTGTAGGTTGGCGGCATAGGCGGCAGCCAAGCTTTTGCCGTAGCCGCTGGGGCCGTACATGACCACCAAGCCAGGCAGCTCCGGCGGGCGGTTAGCGGCGCTTTCAACGGCAGCGGCGAGTAGCCCGACGTTAGTGAGTGGTACAATAGTGTTGACGCTCATAGTGCTTCCTTATCCAAGGTTGGGGTGTCGTGGGCCGTGGTCTAGACGGCCCGTCGGTTGCGGGCGGGTGACAGCCCGTCCGCATCCATTACTTTCGCGATAGCGCGAAAATCGTTGTGATGCTGGTAGCGTTCGTACCAGTCGCGTGCCGCTTCCGGCACTTCCTCTGCCTGCTGAAGTTGGGCATCCAGCTTTTTCCAAAGCCGATAACGCTCCATCTTGTTGTGGGGTATCTGAAAGCGTGTGCCTTGATCCGCCAATTGCTTGGCGTAGGCGCGGCCTGCGGCTGCCTGCTTTTCGTCTGAATAGCTGGCGGCGGGGGTAATCGCGCGGATCTCGACATCGCTGCCGGTAATGGTTTTGGCTTTTTGTGCCAAGCGATTGAGCTGGCCTTTTTCGCGTTTTTCGGCGGCGCGCTGAATCATCGTTGCAGGCATTGCGGGGGTGGCATTGCCGTCGAGAATGGCGTCGCCAAGGTGCTCGCCATCCAGGGTGTAAACGCCGACGCTGCCGGTGTCGCGGTAGTCCCAGGCCACGCGGATCTCTTCGCCGTGCATGTCGCGCAGCGCATCCAGGAAGTAGAGGCCGCCGTTGATGCGTACTTCGCCACGGTTGGTTTTGCGCACTTCCTGCGGGCGCATTAGCGAGGCGACCACATCGCTAGGTGCGGTTAGCGCTTCAAAGCCTTCCGCTTCGGCGCTCTTCCAGGCTTCCATCGGGCTTTGGTTGCGCAGCCTGCCGGTGTCTAAGTCGCGTACTTTGGAAAGGCCTTTATGTGGGCGGTGGTTATAGACGTTTAGCGCCTCGTTTAAAGAATCAAAGAACTCCTGAAACGTGGGTATTAGTGCAGGCTTTAACCCTTTTTTAATATCGCGGCGGCTTAACTTGTGCGCCTTGGTAGACGCTTCTTTATCCATATCCGCACCGATATAGCTGTCCATGGTTTTAGCCAGCTTTACCAAGGTGCTTTGGTGGGCGCGCTCAATCACGCCGCGTGCCTGTGAGTTATAAGGCAGCGAGTGGGTAATGGTGCCGCCAAGGCGGTCGACCACTTCATAAACAGTGGCGTTGTCAAAACCGCTGCCGTTATCGACATAAAACAGATTGAACATGCCCACGCGGCTAACGGCATCGCGCAACGCATCCAGCGTGGCCACGGTGGACTCTGCAAGGTTGAGGGCGAAGCCAACGATCCGGCGCGTTGCCCAGTCGATAATCAGCGTGACTTCGGGCCGGAAGGCTTGGCCGGTGAGCGGGTTGATCACTTCGGCGTCAAAGGTGTGGCCATCCGCGACCCACACATCGTTCGGCCATAGCTCCGCACTGGTGCGGCGCTTGAAGGGCTGAAGTGCTTTTAGCTCATGGGCACCCATGCGGCCACGCTCACGCGCTTCCGGTGAGAGCTTGGCAAGCCAGCGGCGCACCTGGTGTATAGAGGGGTGCGGCGGCTGGGTCTGTTCGACTAGCAATTGGTAAGCAGCTTCGACCGATGGTTTCTGCGGCTTTTGGTAGCGCTTAAGAAAATCACCGGCCCAGGCAGGCATGCTCATATCCGCTTGGCGGCGTTTGGGGGCTAGGCCGCGTTCGCCGTGCTTGCGGAAGTCAGCGATCCAGCGCTTTAACGTGCGCTCGCTTAGATTGCGGGTTTCCGTTTTACGGTCATTGGCCATTACCACGCGCTGTTTTAAATATGGCGTTAGATCGTCAGCCTGTGCGTGAGCAACTAACGTTTCGATAGCGCGCTGCTGGCTGACCATTTTGCTCATGCGTTCGATCTCGCGAACGAAGGCCACACGAGCGGTCATCACTTGACGCTGGGCATCGGTCAGTTGCTGCTGGCCTGGGCGCTGCTCTTCTGGCTGCGGCGCTAGGGTGCTAACAGGCGTTGGCGCGGCGTTATCTGCCTGTGCCAAAAGCAATGCGTTTTGGGTTTCGGTGGGTAGAACGGCGAAGGCGTATTCAACGGCCTTGCTGCCTAGGCGCTGCTGGCCTTCCCAACCATGGCGTTTGGCATATTCACGCACATTGCGTTCTGTGCCGGGTAGCCCTGGTAGCCCGGCCAGTTCTTTGGCGGTGTACCAGTTCATTCCTCTTCTCCCATCAGCTTTTTCAGCTTGCGTAGATCTGCATTGACACGCTCTTGAATGCGGGAAAGTTTCCCGTATTCGGCAGCAAGGGCTTCACGGCCATAGGCGACGCGCCCGCCACGCAGGTGCACGATCCAGTCAGTAAAGACGTGGCTTTGGCAGACCTCTTCCAGCAGTGGAATGCGGTAGAAAGGGATGTTGTGATCGCAGCGTCCTGGCGAACTCCACGCATCCAGCATGTGCTTGGAGACGTCGTCACCCGAGAAACGGCTCATCTGCGCGGCGACTTCGTAACGATCAACGGGGCAATCCTTCAGCACGAGACCGACTAACTCGCTGACCTGGGCGGCGTAGTTGCCGCTGCCTGGCATAGGTACGACCGGCGCCGGTACCTCAAAGATGTCTAATGTTTGGGTATCTTTGACGCGTCGCATGGCTATGCTCCCTGTGCCATTTGACGATGCGCGATAGCGTTAGAACCGCTATCCTTGTCGCATAAACGGTTTTGCGCTTTTGCAGTTGGGAGTTTTTCTGCGCGGTTGGGGCGTTCGCGGCATGGTGTGCCGTCGTGGTTCCAGCGCTCTGGCCAAATAGCTTGTGGTGTGAAGCCAAGCTTTTTGGCGATAGCGCGCTCCATGCGTGGGTAAGGCGTGTACTTAACAAGCTGTACCGCGTTGCCGGTGACACCCAGCTCATCGCTTAACTTGCGCAAGCTGCATCCTTGGCTGCGGAGTTGGTATTTCAGCCACTCCCAGCGCTGGGAAGGATTGATAGGAATTTCGTGGTTCATGGCGTCACCTCGGTGGCGTTTTTTGGGGTGTCTAACCTGTCTTTCCCCATAAACATAGCGCGGATAAAAGTGTATATCAAGCGGATAAATGAGCATCCGTTTCTTTTTATTGCGCCATACGCTCTTTTTTTTGTGCATGAGGTTGTAAAACAGTGGGTTACGAAGAAAAGGATGCTGAGCAACTCAATGGTGAAGAACATCCGATTCCTACTGAAGGAATCGGATGTTTCCCCGCTAGGCTAAAAGATGCTCTAGCCGGTGAGAGTGCGCGCGTATTTTCGCGCCGATGCGGTTTGTCCGAAGGTGCTATACGCAGTTATATGAGCGGAGACACTTACCCCACACTGGATCGCCTTGAATTAATAGCTAGTGCGCTAGGTAAGGACATGCAATGGCTTGCATTTGGCGAGGAGAAGGCTGATTCAATAGATGTGAAGGGGATGGAGGATTACGCCTTTGTCCCGTTGTATGACGCGCAGTGCAGCGCTGGTGACGGGGCCTGGAATGAGAACTGCCGCGTGCTAACGCACATCAGTTTTACGCGCTACTCACTGCGCAAGCAGGGGCTAACGCCGGATCACCTTTCAGCGATCCGCATTGATGGCGACAGCATGGAGCCGGTACTACACAGCGGTGATACGGTGCTGATTGACCACACCAGGACGGCGATTGAAGGCGAGGGTATCTATATACTGCGGCTGGATGGACATCTCTACGCTAAGCGTCTGCAGCGCCAGTTCAATGGAGTGTCGATCATCAGTGCTAATAAGGAATATGACAAAGTGTTAGTGCCCCAGGATCAACTGCATGAGCTTGAGATCGTAGGGCGCGCTGTTTGGTCTGCAGGGTGGCTGTAAGGAGGTGTGTATGAAAGGCCAGATCGTTGCTTACAATGCTAGAAACGGAATGGGCGCTGTACATGTCGAAGACGATAGCATCAGTGTTGTTGAGTTTATCGGCGGATGCGAAATTGAGAAAAACGATGTTGTGCAGGGTGACCTTCGTCAAGACGGCTGCTTCGAGCTATACAATGTTACTCAAGGGCAGCTGATGGTCGTATCCATTGAGGCCACTGACTGCTCGACTCAAACGGCTAGGCGTCTACTTCAGATTTAATAAGGCTGTGCCAAATAGATAGCAAAAAAGGCCACCCCACGTAGGAAAGGCCTCTTTTTCAATTTGCATGTATTTGGCACTGATAGTGTCTAATTCGCTTGCGCTATATAATGGCGGTTCGTCCGTAACTATATGAATCTAAGGATCTAAATTTCGCCTCTCATCCCAGTTTATCCCTATTTGTTGTTTATAGTCCCACATTAGGCCGTTGTGCCATATCTCCTGCTAACCCACATTATCACGTGGACATAACCCCTACACCTTAAACATCCGCGCGATAATTGATGGCTACCCAGTCAAACATCTTGCTGTCTTCGACGACGTACCCGATACCTGGGAATGCAATATGGCAACCAGCCACCATATATTTTTCCGACACGGCTTCGGCAAAGGCCGCTTCGCGTGAGGTGATAGCCTGGTCGGGATCAACGTCAAAGGCAATCGCTACGCCTGGTTGGTCGAACTGCACCACATCGCCATGGGTGATATCGCCCCAATAAACAAACTTTTCGCCATTGCTTTCAAACCACAATGCGCTGTGACCAGGGGTGTGGCCTGGACGGTGAGTTGAGTTGATAACTCCTGGAATAGCGGGTGCATTCGCCTCATAGGTGCTCAGCATTCCGCTGTCGATATAGGGCTTCGTTGACGAGATAGCTTGATCAAAGAACTCCTTAGCGTCGTCGGGAGCCTGCTCACGGTTTGCAGCGTTAAGCCAATACTCTTCATCGAGCTTCGGTACATGAACCATGGCGTTGGCAAACACCTTTTGGCCGTTCAGTATAAGCCCACCGGTATGATCCGGATGAATGTGGGTAATCACCACATCATCGATCTGGTCGGGGTGATAGCCCGAAGCAATGATGTTGTTTGTTAGCTTGCCTAAAGAGGGTCCCATCAGGTCACTGGTTCCAGCATCCAAAAGAACAAGCCGGTCGCCGAAATTTAACAGATAGGCGTTAACCGACAGATGGGTGGGCGTATCTCGAAATGCATTGGCAAGTGCCGTACGGGCCTGCTCGGGTGTGATATTCAGATAAAGATCGGCAATCGGAAACAGGCCTGTTCCATCCGAAAGTGCGGTGACCTCTACATCGCCCACCATCAAGCGGTAATAGCCCGGTGCCTGCGTGCCAACCAGTGGTGCACTAGCAGCCGCGCTCAAAGGAATAAAAACGGTGCTAGCCGCAGCACCAATGGCAGCAGCAGCAAGTGAGCCTTTGAGCATATCTCTGCGTGAAATCATCACAACACTACCCCCTCAATTAAATAGCCGACATTCAATCGGCGGCTTGTAACCCAATGAGGAAAAGGTATATTTTCATTGGTCATTAATCAAATCGATGCCAGTCATGGATAGTATTGATCATTTCAATTTACGCTCGTTCGACCTCAATCTCATGATTGAGTTTGACGCAATGATGCAAGAGCTGAGTGTCACCAAATCTGCCGAGAAGCTTCGCATTGGCCAGTCAGCAATGAGCCATAATTTATCGACGCTTCGGATGTTATTGCAGGATGATCTGTTCGTCCGTGTTGGGCAAAAAATGCAGCCGACGGCTAAAGCTCGAGCGCTCGCCGGGCCGGTAAGGGCTGCTTTAACGCAGGCACAAAATGCGCTGCAGGCATCGGATAGCTTTAATCCGCAAACAGCAGAGCGGGTTTTCCGGTTGGGTATTACCGGTGAAATGGAAATGGTGCTTTTGCCTGCATTGGTGAATCGTTTGCAATTAACAGCACCGGGTGTCCGTCTACTATGTCGTGCAATTTCGGCTGAAACAGTAGATATGATGATGGGGTCGGGCGAAATTGATGTGGCTATCGGCTGTAAACAATCGCGCCATCTAGGGGAAGTCCTATTCGAATCAAGCGTGGCGTGCTGCTTCAATGCCGAACTTTGCCGATTGGCCTCGCCATTATCGCGAGATGATTATCTTGGCGCGCGACATGCCGTTCTCTCCCAAACGGCCAATGTTGCGGGTTGTGTCGGCGACGCCTTGGAGGCATTGGGCATAGAGCTTAATGTCATCTTGGCGGCACCTGATTTTATGCCGTTGCTTGCTGCGGCTCGCAATGCTCCGGTTGTGGCGACCGTGCCCAGAAGAATTGCTGTGCAATATGCGCCACTATTCGGGCTAACATTTTGTGAAATGCCGATTCCTCTCAGCTTCCCGCCGGTAACCATGAATTGGCCGGTATGGACGGATAAGGATAGCGGGCTGGTGTGGTTGCGAGATCAAATTAGGCTGGTGATTAGAGATGTCTCTCGGGAATTATTCACAATTACTACACATTGATTTATTCAATTTTTCTGGAGGCAGTTTAAAAACACAGGCTTAACGTTAAACCTTTTATGAGTGTCCGTAGCTTGGCTTGCGGTTGATGCGTGGTTAAAGAATCTTGTGTTAGGCGGCGGTAACCGCGCATCAATAGCATCACAAATGATGATCGAAAGTATAGCTATATCGACTACTTAAAAGTTTCTTGGTAAGTCAATCAACCACTTTTTTCATCTTCCAACAAGAATATCCGTCTCCGTTAGAATTAGATCAGCAACCCTTTTTGCGCCCTCTACTGACAGATGGTCGTCGTCAAAATAGTACGACACACCGTCTTGGCCTGCATAACAAATCTCATCATCACACATAATTTTAGCTACATTGATGCGTTTAATGAATTCAGGAACAATATGCTTGTTCTCAAAGAACGTATTAAATGCATCCCACCAGCCTCTCGAAAGGCCTTGAATGTTTCCATTGGTTAGCCTATCTGCATAAACTAACTCTTGAATACTTCTGGGTAACTCTGGAGATTGGTCGACATAAATTACTTGCTTACCACTTGCTGTAATATCTTCAAGCGTATTCCGCAAGCTTTCAATCACCGGGTTAGCTTTATCTTCACTTCTGATCGTCGGTAAGTTTGGGTAGGCACCCAGTGGAGTACCCCAGATTTGGGCCGCCATGCGATAAGATACGATGACATGGGTAAACTCATCGCTGTCTATAAGGTATTGGACCGTATTATTTGCCCACTCTGAACATGCCGAGCTGTCTGTATTTCCGTAGGATGCAGCACAGCCGCTAAATGAGAAATGAGCTACGCCAATGTCTGTCCCTTTAACTTGCTCGCCCAAAGCATAAGCAAGTTCAACAACATGGCTATCACCGAACACCGCTACAGTTGCGCTTTCATTATTATAGCGGCAGGCACTTTCAGCTTGTATTGGGTTCTCAGCGCTAGCATGGCATTTATTGCGCATTGGGCTAGATGTGGCTGTTGCAAGATATGCGCTCTGGTCTGCACTAAGACGAATTCTGTCGGGCATTCCCTTGGTTAAATGTCCATATAGCCCGAATGAAAAAATAGCTAAAGAGGCGACGAAAGCAGTTGAGAAAACTTTTGTTCTGCTATTGATCCATGAACCATCTTTTGTTCTGAACGGGCGCTCTATATAGCGCCAGGAAAAATAAGCCAACGCCAATGAGGCAAAACAAAGTACTAACATTGTCGACCACTGAGGATATGGATATATTTTTATTCTGGCAAAAGCCATTAAAGGTTGATGCCAAAGATAGGCGCTATAACTAATTAAACCTATGCCGACGACGAGTTTTAATGAAAGTAGCTTATAAGCGAGGGTGCCGGTCGAGCAAAATAGTATAATTAATGCTGTGCCTAATACAGGCACAAGAGTGTAGATAGAAGGGAAAGGAACCTCATCGTCAAATAGGAAAATTGAATATAAAATTAGGGTAAGGCCGAGAGAGGAAAGAGTTTTATTCGATTTAATAGGTCGGTTGCATGTATAAAATGCGCACATTGCGCCTACACCAAGCTCCCAGGCGCGGGTAGGTAATAAATAAAAATTAGCGGATGGAGAGTTTCTCCAGCCCCATTCTGATAATAATAAACTTACACAAGATAAACCTAAAACAATATAAAATATCGGTCGTTTTCCAAATCGCCATAAGCCTAGCAGAAGGAGGGGGAAGAAAATGTAGAACTGTTCCTCTACAGCCAAACTCCACGTGTGTAATAAGGGGTTTAGCTCGGCAGCAGGAGCAAAGTAATCTTCTTTAGCCCAAAATAAAATATTAGATGAAAAGAAACTAACTGCCACAAACGCTTGGGAGAAATCTTTGAACTGTTGCGGTATCATCCAAGCATAGGCAAAAGGAAGGCAGCATAGCATCACAAAGAAAAGTGCTGGTAGGATCCTCCTAGCCCTTCGCTCGTAAAATTGAGCGATTGAGAAACGCCCCTTATCAAGGTCTTTAATAAGTATTGAGGTAATCAGATATCCACTAATGACAAAAAAAACGTCTACCCCTATGTAACCACCAGAAAACCATGAAAAACCTGCATGGAATAAGATGACAGGTAGAACCGCTACTGCTCTCAATCCATCAATTTCTTTACGATACTCCATTCTTTAACTTCCTTTCCAAAAATAGTGTAAGTGCAAAATGAATGGAAAAGCTAATTTTAATTTATTCTAGGCATAAATTTTCTCTAAAATACAATGTAATGCCCAAAAAATAAATAGGAAGGAAAGATTAAATCACTGCGTGACTCTGCCCTGGCTAGCCCTTTGACGTACCGCTATATAAGCTAACGGAAATTGGAAGATTACAGGCACCAAGCTGACCACCCTCACAAGTTCCAATGAGCAACCGTCAAAGAATTGATTTCCAATCCTTTGAAAAATTCAGGTGTGATGCTACTGAGTGGCGAATTAGCAGAATGCTATGGTTATCCACCAAAAAATAAAAGTACAATGAGTGCTAATGCTAAAGACTTATATTTCAGAACTCTGCTTTTGGCAGGCATGCTTAGGGATTAAACTAAGCCAGTTATCCAAAAATGGTAAGAGGGTACTTGGAAATGGAATATAGGCGAGAAATTGACGGGCTCAGAGCGGTTGCCGTTCTGCCAGTCATACTTTTTCATGCTGGATTTTCATGGTTCGCTGGGGGATACGTTGGCGTTGATGTTTTTTTTGTCATCAGTGGGTACCTAATTACGACTATCATTATTAATGATATTGAAAATGGTAGATTTTCCATAGCAAAATTTTATGAGAGGCGAGCGCGTCGCATACTGCCTGCCCTGTTCTTTGTTTTGCTTTGCTGTATTCCATTTGCATGGATGTGGATGGTGCCCTCTCAGTTCAAAGATTTTTCCCAGGCTCTTGTGGCCATTGCATTTTTCTCTTCTAATATTCTTTTTTGGCGTAAAGAAGATTATTTTGCTCCATCGGCGGAAGAAAACCCGTTGCTACATACTTGGAGCTTGGGTGTTGAAGAGCAATTCTATATATTTTTTCCCATTCTTCTTTTAATGCTATGGAGGTTTGGAAGACAGCCGGTGTTTTATGTTGTTTGCTTGCTGTCATTGGTAAGTTTCCTTCTGTCAGAGTGGGGTTGGCGCAACAATCCAGAAGCCAATTTCTATTTACTGCCCACGCGTGCTTGGGAGCTTGGAGTAGGCGCCATTTGTGCTTTTATACTTCATGGTCGGCCTGTCAAGTCAAACCAACTCCTTTCTTTATCGGGTCTGCTACTCGTTCTATATTCAATTTTTTCTTTTGATGAAAGTGTACCTTTCCCTTCCGCATACGCATTGGTGCCAGTAGTAGGTACAGCGTTAATTATTATTTATGGTTCCACAAACACTATCACGGCTAAGATTTTGTCTGCTAAATGGTTGGTAGGTGTAGGTCTTGTTAGTTTTAGTGCTTATTTGTGGCATCAGCCGTTGCTAGCATTCGCTAGAATTAGATCTTTAACTGAACCATCCTTGGTATTAATGTTTGGGCTTTCAGTCGCGTCAGTTGTGCTTGCTTTTTTTAGTTGGAAGTATGTTGAGCAACCATTTAGAAGTGGTCCTAAAAGTATATTGAATAGTAGGGCTAAGGTCTTTGCTCTTTCATTAGTAGCCTCTGTTGGTTTTATCGCATTTGGTGTGCATGGCCATATAAAAAATGGCTATTATAATCAGTGGATGGCGAGTAATAAGGAGTATGCAGGTGTCGCAGAATTTTTGAGCTATAGAGATACAGATGATTATAGATTTCAGTTTAATGTGGATGGTTGCTTTTTCTCGGGCGCGAATGGCTCTTTAGATGATTATGATGACTCTTGTCTAGATATAAGAGAAGGCGAAGAGAATTATATCCTAATGGGGGATAGTCATGCAGCTCACCTATATAAAGCGTTAAGAGAGAAATATACTAATGCCAACCTTTCAGTAGCGACGGCATCAGGCTGTAAACCACTCTATGAGAATGGTGGGCGATTGCAGTGTGCATTGCTACATGAGCAAACATTTCATGAAATAGAAGAGAAAAAAGATATTGTAGATGGGGTGATACTTTCGGCTAGATGGGATGAAAGTGACTTTGATGGGATTCGAAGAACAGTATCCATTTTGAACGAATTGGGTGTGAATGTTGTTATTTTAGGGCCTGCCGTTGAGTATGCTATGGATTTCCCCATAGTGTTAATAAGGCTTTTAAAGCAGTATGGAGACGCTGAAACAAATACTTTGTCGATAGAGAGTAAGCATACCCTGGATAATGATTTGAAAGAGTTGGCAGCATCATTAGGCGTAGGTTATGTGTCAATGGTTGATGATTTGTGCTCTAGTGATGGGTGTAGGAACTATTCGTTAGAAAGAGAGCCTATGCAGTTTGATTATGGTCATCTTACTCTTTCAGGGGCAAGGACTTTGGTTAATGAAGACTTTCCTGGCGCTTTGTCAGATATGTTTTTGTCAAAATAATCTACATATGAGTGAAGTTGTGACAGTGAATGGCGTTGATTTAGCCCGGATTTCTCACAGGGTATAAAAGAAAGCGGCTGAAAGTGCTATGATTTCAAGAACCTAACCAATCCATCAAGCACCAACAGCCGCTTCCAAAATGGTACCTGAAAAGCTGACCTTCTCGCCACTCTCACGCCGCCAAAT
>NZ_DRFS01000024.1 GCF_011050415.1 Halomonas sp. | reverse complement strand
GAGTATCCAGGGCTTCGTCTAGGCAGTGGTCGATATGATCTAAAACCAAGGTACGTTTGGCCTGTTGAATGGCTTTCTCAACCGCATGGAGCTGCTGTGCAATGTCCAGGCAGTGGCGACCGTCCTCTATCATCTGCGTCACGCTTGAAAGGTGTCCTCGAGCGCGGTTTAAGCGCTTGATGATATCGGGATGTAACTGGTGAGTGTGTATGGTCATTTTCTTTTCCCTTATTATATTCCTATCCCCCTGGAGGGGATGTTAATCTATTGCTGGTTTTCTGCCAACGCTATAGTTCAAAGCAGACGGCTATCGATTTCTTTTTTTACGTTCATCTTGGTTGCTTTACATGCTCAATCGGCTGCGCCACCGCCTTGGCTATTTGACCCTGCTGTTACTGTTCCTGCCTAGTCTGGTAATCACCAGTGTGGGCGAGGCGCGTGCGCATGGGGCGGCGAGCATGGTGGGAGTTGAGCCATCTCTCCATGAGAATGTACAGAAGGGCCATGGGCATACCCATGGTCACGAGCATGAGGACGGCCGCCACCTCCATAATGAGAGTGGCAGCCACTTTCACGAAAAAGCGGATCGGCTCAGATCATGCATTGCCATTGAGCCAAACTTCTGCAACGCCCTGCGGCCAGATGAACGAAGCGGTCTACCGCTGCGTCTCGTCTACCGTTTTGAGCGTCCTCCACGGCCTGTCATTGCTGGATGACTGAGGCCGTCTGCCTGACGGCCATTCCTAATGACAGACCCGTGGAGGTTTTATGTTTCCATCCCAAATAGGGGGTGCGTTCAGCTTGTCTGCTATGAACCGGCGTCACGCACTGACCCTTCTCACATTGCTGGTGTTGCTCCTGGGAGCCAGCGGTGAAGCCCTTGCCCACGCTGTTGCTGAAGGCGACAAAGGCTACATCCAGGAGATCTATGGCGTTCACCTGATCTCGTTCGTCTATCTCGGTGCCAAGCACATGGTGACGGGGTATGACCACATCCTGTTTTTGCTAGGGGTCATCTTTTTCCTCTATCGAATGCAGCACATCGCTATCTACGTCAGCCTCTTTGCGATTGGTCACTCGACGACCATGCTGCTAGGGGTGTACTTCAATATCGGCATCAATAGCTACCTGATCGACGCCATCATCGGGCTCTCTGTTGTCTACAAAGCACTCGATAACATTGGTGCGTATCAGCGCTGGTTCGGCTTTCAGCCCAATACCAAAGTGGCAACGCTGGTCTTCGGCCTGTTTCATGGCTTTGGATTGTCGAGCAAGATCATTGAATACGATATCTCTTCAGATGGGCTGGTTCCCAATCTGCTGGCGTTCAACGTCGGGGTGGAAATAGGCCAGCTATTGGCCTTGGGTGTGATCCTCATTGGCATGGGGTTTTGGCGACGCACTACCGGCTTCTTACGCCACGCCTATACCGCCAACGTCGCCATGATGTGTGCTGGCTTTATGCTGGTCGGTTATCAGCTCACCGGCTACTTCATCGCCTAATTCAGGAGAGACCTAAATGTACAATACCGATCTTCCCACCCGTGCCGAGCTACCTTCGACGGGTAAATTACTTCGATCTACAGTACTGGCTGTGGTAATAGCCATTGCCCTATTGGTCACCGTGGTGTTGCCCGCAGAGTATGCCATCGACCCTACCGGCGCGGGCCGCTTGTTGGGGCTGACCGAAATGGGTGAAATCAAGAACCAACTGGCCGAAGAGGCCGAGCTTGACCAGGCCAACGACGAAGCCGCCGCCATGCAGGCATCACAACCCACTGCTCCTCAAGAGTCAGCAGGTGATAACCAGCCCACGGCTGCAAACACTGCTGCTCAACAAGCATCAGATGTAGAGCCGGAGCAAGTAGCCTCCTCGGTATCTGACCAAGAGATGGTGCAGCCCGAGGCTAGCTTAGCGCTTGCTGACGCTTTGGCCGCTGAGGAGGCAGCCTCCCAGGCAACTGAAGAAGCTGCCACATGGGGCGATGAAGTGAGCTTCACCCTCACACCGGGCGAGGGCACCGAGTACAAGCTGACGATGGAAGAAGGCGCTGTCGCGACATTCGCTTGGGCTTCCGATGGGGGGCCACTTAATTTCGACACACACGGTGACGGAAATGGCAACTCGATTAGCTATGAGAAAGGACGCGGCGTGCCCGAAGATGAGGGTGAACTGGAAGCCGCGTTCACCGGTAACCACGGTTGGTTCTTTCGTAATCGCAATGATAACGACGTGACCGTGATGTTGCGTGTTGGAGGGGACTATGGGGAGCTGAATAAGGTTCTCTAAAGCAGTGGCCCCTAGCGCTCTCCTGAGCGTTAGGGGCCTTTGCCATCAGCGTCGCTACATTGATGGGGAAACCGTCTACAGAATTAGATGAGATAGTGGTCGTTGGGTTATCTGATTTAATATAATATTTAGGCATATATGCGAAATATCTGAAAGTCTTCTATTGGCCGGTTAGCGACGGTCTGATTCCTACCATCGCTATACAAACGGGACTATCCGGTATTACTCAGTGGTTACGCGTACTGAAAGCTACATAAAACGTAAAACAAGCGATAGGCCGGGTTAAGCATATCCGCCCTGGCGAATATGGGCTATGTACGCGATTACCTCGTAAGCTTTTCCTTGAGCGGCTAGTTGCTGGGCTGTCTGTCCACCGAGGGCCGAAATGGGATATGTTTGATACCATGCCCAGGCGGAGGATCGAGAGCCTGCCCAAGGTTCGATCTGGTCCAAAATAGTTTGAATTAACTTTTCTCGATCTTGCCTTTCGTTCTGGTAATCGCGGTAGCGGGCCCATACAAGGCCGGCTCCGAACATGAGTAGAGCGGAGAAAAGAATGCCGAGAGGGAGAAGTATAGCCAAAGCATCAGGCGATAAAGATGGCATGTCTAGACTCTCCTTCGGTGTTTAGGGTTCGCATTATGACTTGTTTCGTTAAGATAAAAATTTCCGAAACGAGGGTGATTATCTTTGAGACAGCCTCGTTTAAATAACGGCATCCAGGCCGACCGTAGTTGGATAATCTACGCTCGTCGCGGTTATCTATAAATTTATCATATTCAACCAGCCGTGTGGTTTTGGCCAGGTACTGCTCAAGCCACCTATTGCCCGTCTGGCGCTAGGTCGTGATTCTATCGGCTCCTTTTGGCCTTCAAGTACCACGTGCAACCTGTCGGCGATTAGCGTTAAAGTGAACCAAATCAATAAATTAAGAAAGATAAATATACTTCAGGTGGCTGGCTACGATGGCTATACGAAAAATAAGTGATTTGAACCCGGTTTTTAATGGTGAAAACGTTGTCGAATGGCAATCGCCAGCGGGTACAAGGTTTCGTTACGAGCGGGATCGCTGTGCAGTGGGTCAGGAAATGTTGCCAGGAAGCGAAGTGTACGATTGGTACGTGCTGGCTAAGAGTGATCTTAGCCATGCCAAGAGAATGGTGTTCCGATTAATTAATGAAGATGAGTTCTGAACATTACAACAAAGAGCCATTTCGTAGAGGCCGTTCGGGTCGGCGCTGAATAAGAGCAATCAATACACTAAATTGCGTTGCTCGGATGGAAGTAGATAGCTTTGTGCCTGCTTGAGTATTGTTATGCACGTTGCAGACCTACCGCAAAAATGCCACCTCAAACAACTATCGAGTCACCTCTCTCATCGTAGAAACGGCTATCGTCCTTAATTAAATCGTCCCTTATTAGCCTTACGAGGGTTAGGTAAACGTATAGAAGACACCTTAGGGAGCAAGGTTATCGGCTCGCACTGTAATGTCGCTGCGATCCTATACAGCATCTCAATGGTGATGCTCACTTCTCCACGCTCTATCCTTCCCATATAGCTACGATCAATGCCTGCTACTAATGCAAAGCGATCCTGAGAGAGGCCATTCGCTCGGCGCTTTTCCCTAATGTTTTTTCCGATAGCGACTGCCAGCTCTTCCATATCTGCCTCATTGGTCATGAGGCAGGACTATCGAGCGTTGCGGCCTATCGAGCCACGGCTTATAATCCGTATTTTCACTCCTTTGATGCCCATACCCATGTCCCGTAACCTCCCGAGCATAGATAGGCGAATCATTGAACTCTTACTGAAACCAGAAAATGTTACATTCTGCGTTCAAAGCCTCCGGGATCAGTACATTGAGCAATACGACATAAATCCAGTGCATAAAGCGCCACTGCGTCGCTTTATTTATGAGCGCGTCAGAAAGTTAATTAAGGCCCAGTTTGTAGAGAAGGAGAGTGAGATAAAGAGCCGCGGCCAGAAGTACCATGTAAGCTCTATGTTGATAGAAGCTGATCTTGATACTGATGAAGATGACTTTGTCTCATGGCTACAACGTACTCATCCTCAAACATCGAATGAGTCAGTCACCCATGATGCGAGCCAGTCAAATAGCGAAGAGAATAGGCAAGCAGCAAAGGCGCCTGCCGATAGCTACACTGTATTGGAAAAAAAGTTAAATGAGGCGCAAAGCCGGTTTTTGGAATCTTTAGGGGAAGTGGAGGCCTTCCAGCAGCTTATGAGGGACCATCCGGAGCTTAATAATAGCCTTTCAATTGACTACCGCAGTGCTCACGAGCGTAGCTCACGTCTTTTAGGCCATGTCAGTGCTTTAGAAAAGGCCATAAGCCGCCTCAGTGGCTCATGATTGTATTGCGGAAGTGGCAAGCGGACTGTTTAGACAAGGCCAAAGCACACTATCAGTGCCACCGTGATTATTTCGTTCAGGCAACCCCGGGTAGCGGGAAAACGCGTCTTGCCGCCGAATTGGCCAAGTGGTTGCTTGAAGAACAGCTTATCGACTTCGTTATCTGCTTTGCCCCTACGCGGGAAGTGGTTGCAGGTATGCAGCGCACGTTTTCTGCTGTTTTAGATCAGCGTTTTGGAAACGTCATTGCATCCGCAGGAGCCGCTTATACTTACCAATCCATGGAATACCAACAGGAAGAATTTTGGGATATTTTTAAAAAATTCCGCGTATTAGCTATCTTCGACGAAATTCATCACTGCGCAGGTCATGATCCTCTCCTTAGTAACACATGGGGACAGCAGATTATTCGGAATATCCAGGATCAAGCTACTTATACCCTAGGCTTGTCTGGAACCCCTTGGCGTTCTGATGACCTTCCTATCGCGTTGGCACGGTACTCTGATCCAGAAGGGCAGCTGATCTGTGACTATCGTTATGACCTACAAAGTGCTGTGAACGAGGGCGTTTGCAGAGCCCCACGGATTACGCTGATCGATAACCCTTTAATCAGGCTCGTCGAGGAAAAAGAAAACACTGAGTCTGTTCGAGGGTTTTCATGCTTCTCTCAACTACTCAGTGAGTCACCCGTTAGCTACGAAGACCTGTTGCGCCATGATGACATCCTCAATGCTGTGCTGGATATAGGTATTCATCAGCTGAGTGAAACCCGACATAAGACCCCTCAAGCTGGGGGGCTAGTGGTGGCAACGGATATTGAGCATGCCCACCAAATTGCTGCAATACTGAATGCTAAGCATCAAAGCTATGTCGTGGTCACCAGTAAAACACCTCGGGCTCAGCAACTAATCGACCGGTTTCGGCATGACAACACCTGCTGGATTGTAGCGGTTAGCATGATTTCTGAAGGCACAGATATACAGCGTCTTTCAGTTTGCTGTTACCTCAGTCGCATTCGTACCGAGCTTCACTACAGGCAGGTTCTTGGTCGCATCTTAAGAAAGATGGGCACTGATGACAGAGAGGCGTGGCTTTACGTGATCGCTGAACCTACCCTACGTAAATACTCGCAAAGAATCGCCAATGACCTTCCCGAGGATCAATCCACGCTGCAGGCAAAAAAGCTTAATGATCGTCTAACTAAATCCCACGCTGAGCACGCCGATGGCAATACCGAGGGCGCAAAAGAAAGTGAAGATAATCCCCTTTCCGTAAAAGAGCAGAACGGTAAGCGCGAGCTGCAAGTTACTGAGGCTTCATTACTGACGCTGAGCTTTTCTCAATACTACCGGCAGTATCTATTATCGCTAATGTAGTTTTTTCTTTCCATGGCTACCCCCACCCATCTTCAAGGTTCATAAAGTGTACCTTTTGACACGCTTCTATTATCTTTAAAACTCAATGGGTAATAAGTGTCGTTTGGGGTTATAGCTAAGGTTCAAAAGAAAGCCCCATTTTATGATCCAAAATTGAGAATACAGCTCAATGGCGACGATCGGCTACCTCCGAGTCAGCTCTAGCGAACAAAGCACCCAATCTCAACTTAGCGAGATTGCGAATCGACAAAATGTCGAATGTTGGTCATATGCTCATGCATCTGAAGCTTCTGCTAGCTCAGGAATTTGAAACACTCTATCTCCCATCGAATATCTCAATTCATCTGTCGAAAATTTATGCCATCTGATTTAGAATATTGGTTATGAAGATTTTGATTTGTTATTTATTTATAACTTTTATTTTAATGGTGGTTTATGAAGCCTAAAGAAAAGATGGATTTGAACAAGCTTTATAAAAAAATAAGGGCTAACGCTGGGAGAGCTGTTTGTGATTATTCAATGATTGAGGATGGCGACAAAATAATGGCTGCCATAAGCGGTGGTAAAGATTCGTTTGTAATGCTTGATACTCTGTTATATTTGAAGAGAGTTGCTCCAATTAAGTTTGACGTAGTCGCTGTCAATCTCGATCAAAAACAGCCCGGTTTTCCAGAGCATGTTCTCCCGGAGTTTTTTGAAAAAAACGGTATTGACTATTATATTATTGATAAAGATACTTATTCAATTGTTAAAGAAAAAACTCCTGAAGGTAAAACTACTTGTTCACTTTGTTCAAGGCTTAGGAGAGGTTCTCTCTACGGGTTTGCTGAGCAGATCGGGGCTACAAAGATAGCTCTTGGTCATCATATGGATGATATCGTAGAAACTCTGTTCTTAAATATGTTTTTCAATGGTAAGTTAAAGGCAATGCCTCCTAAACTGCTAAGTGATGATCGTAGAAATATTGTTATAAGGCCTCTTTCTTATTGTCGTGAAAAAGATATTGCCAAGCTGGCATCAATTGTAGAATTCCCAATTATTCCGTGTAACCTTTGTGGTTCACAGGAAAACCTACAAAGACAGAATATTAAAAATATGTTGGCAGGTTGGGAAAAACAAAGAGCTGGCTGTATAGAGAACATCTTTAACGGCATCCAGAACGTCAGTCCGAGTCAGTTAGCTGACCAAGTGCTCTTCGACTTTAATAAACTCGAAATTGATAGGTCTAGAGAAGTCAGCCAAGACCATGGCAAGGCCGTGGAGGTGTCTTCGACCAATTTCATTGAGGCAATCAACCTATAAATTTGTAAAGAATCCCGTGGTACAGCTTGGAGATCTTTGGCCGTTATTTGTTTGTTTAGTGCTTTTTATGATTATTTTTTACAGAAATAAAAAATATTGTAAAAAAATTGCGCGTATATTTCTTAAATTATAGAAAAATAATGGGGTGCTACAGGGATTTTACTCACTCACTCGCTTGTTATGGTGATTTTATAGCATATAAGGTAAGGACAGCTATACCATGCTGGAGATTTTGCGCAATTTGCAGCGCAATGCGCCGGTCAATTTTTCGCTGGTAGCCGTCAACTTGGATCAAAAGCAGCCGGGTTTTCCAGAGCATGTGCTGCCAGCGTATCTGAATAAGCAGGGCGTGGAGTATCACATCGTTGAACGAGATACGTACTCTGTGGTGAAAGAAAAAACCCCTGAAGGTAAAACCACTTGTGCGCTCTGCTCACGGCTGCGGCGCGGCTCGCTATATGGTTTTGCCGAAGAGATTGGTGCCAATAAGATAGCCTTGGGTCATCACCGGGAAGATATTCTTGAAACGCTGTTTTTGAATATGTTCTTCGGTGGCAGCTTGAAAGCCATGCCACCCAAGCTTTTATCCGATGATGGTAAAAACATCGTCATTCGGCCGCTGGCGTACTGTAAAGAGGCAGATATTGCAGAGTTTTCGCGGCTGATGCAGTTCCCGATCATTCCCTGCAATTTATGCGGTTCGCAGCCTAATATGCAGCGCCAGGTAGTGAAGGAGATGCTTGCCGAGTGGGACAAGAAATTCCCTGGCCGTTTGGAAAGCATGTTTAAAGCCGTCACTAATATTGCACCTTCGCAGTTGGCGGATCGCAGCCTGTTTGATTTTGCAGGCTTGGAAACGAAGCAGGCTGAGCTGTTAGCTGGGCGCATTAACGCCTTTAATATCAGCTAACCGTTTGCTCTTCTTCTTCGGCGAGGGTGATTAAACGCGGCATATCGAGAATATTGACCTCTCTACCTGAAACCGCCACCACGCTCTGCTGCTGGAAGCGGCTTAAAATACGGCTGACCGTTTCCACAGCTAAGCCAAGGTAATTACCGATGTCGGCTCTGGGCATGGAGAGTCGAAAGCTATAAGGCGAGTAGCCCCGGTGGCGAAAGCGATCCGACAGCGTGATCAAAAAGGTGGCCAGGCGCTGGTCGGCGGTTTTGCGCGATAGCAGGCGCATCATGCGGCGATCATCACGTAACTCCTTGCTCATACTGCGATACAGCTGTCCGCGCAGTTCGGGGAGCTCTTCCGAGAGTAAATCCAAGCGATCAAACGGGATCTCGCAGACGGTGGTTGTCTCCAGGGCGATCACGCTACCGGGGTACTGCTCTTCATCGATACCATCTAGCCCCACCAGTTCACTGGGTAGATAGAAGTTGGTTAGCTGCTCGCTGCCGTTACCTTCGGCGGTCATCTGTTTCAAGCTGCCCGAACGAACGGCGTAAACGCTGGTGAAGGTGTCGCCTTGCCGAAACAGTGGCTCACCTTTTTTCAGCGGTGAGCGTCGTCGAATAATAGCATCGAACTGGCCCATATCGTCCAGCTCAAGGGCAAGCGGCAGGCAAAGTGAACTCAGACTGCAGGTTTGGCAGCGAGCTTCGTGCGGTAGCGAGCGGCGATGGCTCATAGGTTCCAACATGCTTTGCTCCTTGCGTTAGTTACGCTGATATTATACGGACCGCAACTAGTATGGGAGCTTTCGCACCCTAGCGACAAGTTGATTAAACAATCTTAGAGTAGCGCTGCCCTGTTTGCCCAGGTAGATGGGCATCGAACGCCATGGCTAAATGGCGAATGAGCAGCCGCCCTATGGGTGTTGCGCTAAGCTGGTCGCCACTTCGGGTTAACAGGCCATCTTTCTCGGCGCTCTGCAGACGCTCAAGGGCAGCCGCAAAGTAACGCGGTGTATCAATATTCCAGCGTTCACTGACGGCGGCCAGGTCGATGCGCATATCGCACATCAGTCGCTCAATAACGTCCCGACGAATTAAGTCATCCTCGGTTAAGCGTATCCCCTTTACGGTAGCTAACTGGCCTTGATCCAGTGCGGCCTCATAACGGGCAAGATCGCTCGGATTCTGTGCATAGACATCGCCAACCCGTGAGATAGCCGATACACCAAGGCCGATTAAGTCGCACTGGGCATGGCTTGAATAGCCCTGGAAATTGCGTTGCAGCGAGCCCTCGTGCTGAGCAACGGCCAGGCTGTCATCCGGGCGGGCAAAATGATCCATACCGATATGCACGTAGCCTGCTGCTGTGAGCATCTCAATGGTAGTGCGCAGAATTGCCAGCTTCTCCTCGCCACCCGGTAAATCGTCCTCACTGATGCGCCGCTGTGGGGGGAAGCGCTCGGGCATATGAGCGTAGTTAAACACCGAAAGGCGAGCCGGGTTGAGTTCAATGACTTGGCGTAAGGTGTCTGCAAAGCTCTTCTCGGTTTGAAAGGGTAAGCCGTAAATCAAATCGAGGTTAAGCGAGCGAAACCCGAGTCGGTGGGCTTCCTCCATCAACGTTTCAGTCAGTACTCGGGGCTGAATACGGTTAATGGCTTTCTGGACCAGCGGGCTTAAATCCTGAACCCCCAGGCTAATACGATTAAACCCCAGCGATTGAAGATGGCGCAGGGTAAAAACGTCTGCTTCGCGAGGGTCTATTTCAATCGCATAATCGCGCTCGGGAGACTCAGAAAGTCCAAACCGGGCATGCAAACGGTCAATCAGATCACCCATCTGATTCAAACTCAGAAACGTCGGCGTACCGCCACCCCAATGCAACTGCTTTACCGGCCGCGAGGTATCAAGGTGGCGAGCGGTAAGCACCATCTCACGGTCGAGTCGGCTCAGATAAGGCTCCGCCAGTGCGGTATTTTTCGTGGCAATCTTGTTGCATGCACAGTAAAAGCAAATCTTACGACAGAACGGGACATGGACATAAAGCGAGAGCGCGCGTTTGCCCGCGTTGCTGCGCTCTAAGGCCTGAGTTAGGTCGCCAGGGGTAAACTGCTCATTGAATGATAGCGCCGTGGGGTAAGAGGTATAGCGTGGGCCGCTGGTATCGTAACGGCGCACCAAGGCTTCCTCCCACACCGGTTGCGTGGGCTCTGCCACACTAGAGGGTGCACAAGGTGAAGCAGCAAGGGCATGAACGGTCATTGAGAGGCGCTCCAGCGTTAGGGACTGCCGCTAGCCTAGCCCGTAGCAAAAGGGTAAATGTTGAGCCATGTCATACTAATGAAAAGTATGTGCCGTGAGCATCCAGAGCTGCCAAAGCGCAAAGGCAATAATCGTTAACGCTGCCACGCTACGTGTTGCCGGGTGGCGAATTAAATGACTTAGCTGGCGCGCGGCAAGGCCGGTGGCTAACAGGGCGGGCAGGGTGCCAAGCCCGAAAGCGCCCATCAGTAGAGCGCCCTGAAAAGGGTCGGCAATTGCTAAGCTCCAGGCCAGCATGGAGTACACCAGCCCACAGGGTAGCCAACCCCATAGTGCGCCTAACGCAAACGCTTGAGGAAGATGCACGACGGGCATTAACCGCCGCCCCATGGGCTCAATAAAGCGCCAAAGTCGCCGCCCCACGGCTTCGACTTTGAGTAATCCTTTCCACCAGTTGGCGATGTATAGCGCCATCAGGATCAGCATTAGCGCGGCAAATACCTGAAGCAGCAACCTTGCGGTGGCCGAAAGCGAAACTAGCGTGCCTAGCAGCGCTACCAGCGCGCCTGCGCTCATATAGCTAATGATACGACCTGCATTATAGCTTAGCAGTAGGCCGCCCATGCGCGCTGGATGACGCATGCTGGGAGGTACTGCAAAGGTGAGCGCGCTCATAATGCCACCACACATACCAATGCAGTGCGCGCCCCCCATCAAGCCAAATACAAATGCCGCCATCAGCGGCGGCAGGTCAAGGCCGGTTGGGTTCATGGTGGGGGCTCTTGGCCATCGGAACTGTTGTTAGCAGCTTGCTGACGCTGGCGGCGCTGTTCAGCGCTCAGATCATTCTCATCTTCATCAAACAGAATATGGTGTGCGGGGCCTTCCAGGTCATCGAACTGATCATTTTTAACCGCCCAGAAAAATGCCCAGACGGCGAGGCCCAGCAAAATAAGTGAAAGCGGAATGAGCAGATACAGAATCGTCATGCGGTCACCGGGAGTGGAGAGCTCAGCGATGTAGGTGCCTGGGTACGCCAGCGTGACAGGCGTAGGGCATTGCCGACCACCACCAATGAGCTGAGCGACATGCCTATGGCGGCAAGCCAAGGCGGCACCAAGCCCATCGCTGCCAGCGGCAGTGCAGAAAAGTTATAACACACTGACCAAATCATATTCTGTCGCATGATACGCCGGGTGGCGCGGGAAATCTCAATGGCATCAAATATCCGCATTAATCGCGGGCTGAGCAGTACTGCATCGGCGCGAGTACGGGCAAGATCCGTCGCGCCATTCATGGCAATCGCCACGTCGGCACCGGCCAGCACTGGCACATCGTTAATACCGTCGCCCACCATAAGCACCGTTTCACCTGAGGCTTGAAGCTCGCGCAGCCGAGCTAACTTGCCTTCAGGGCTAACGCCCGCATGCCAGGTGGTAATATGCAGTTGATCAGCTAGGCTCTCTACCGCATCGGCAGTATCACCTGACAGCAGCTCGACGTTTAAGCCTTTAGCTTGCAGCGCTGCAATCGTCGCGGCGGCATCGTCGCGTACACCGTCGTGTAATCCAAACCATGCGCGGGGCGCGCCATCTTCACTGAGCAGTAGCCACTGGCCCCTGGCAGGCGATGAAATGTTTTCTTCACTGGCAAATTCTGGTTTACCCAGCCTCCAACGAGCGCCGTTTAGCGTGCCCTCTAACCCTTGCCCAGTGTGGCTATGAATATCTTTCGCCTGCAAAGTGGCATCCCTAAATGGGCGAAAGGCACGGGCAATGGGGTGTTCTGAATGAGCTTCCAGAGCCGCAGCAATTGCTTGGGCACGTTCGGTGGTTAACTCACTCAGCGTTTGTGTCTGTGTCAGGTGCATTTCGCCACGGGTTAGGGTGCCGGTTTTATCAAAGATTACTCGGGTGACGTTGGAAAGCGACTCAAGGGCATCGGCGCGGGTAATCAGCACGCCGCGTTTACGCAGTTGGCCGTGACCCGCGGTTAAAGCGGTAGGGGTGGCCAACGCTAACGCGCAAGGGCAGGTCACCACGAGCACTGAAAGCAGCACCCAGAGCATTCGCGAGGGGTCGATAAACCACCAGGCAATGGTCACGCAGGTAGTCACCAGGAGTAAGCGAAGTACAAATAAGTGCGCCATGCGGGCCGCCATTTGAGCAAGCCGCGGTCGTGTGGCAAAGGCACGGTCAGTGAGATCGACAATCCCTGCCACCCGGGCATCTCGCCCAGCATGGGTCACCCGGACCACCAGCGGATTTTCCATATTTTGGCTGCCGCCGGTAATCATGTCGCCCACGCGACGCGTCACTGGCAGGTATTCACCGGTGAGCATCGACTCATCCAGACTTGATTCGCCCTCTTCAATCAGGCCGTCGGCGGGTACGCCGTGGCCCGGCTTGATCAATACGCGGTCGCCTGGGGCGAGTTCACTGGCGGGCAGAATGCGTTCGCTGCCGTCGTCTTCAAGGCGCGTCGCAGAGATAGGCAATACACCGCTAAGGGCATTACCACTGTGGCCGCTGCGCCGTCTAGCGCGACCTTCCACATAGCGGCCAAACAGCAAAAAGAAGGTGAACATTGCTACCGAGTCAAAGTAGACCTCACCGACGTTGAACAGCACCGCGTAGCTACTGGCAAGGTATGCACCGCCAATCGCCAGCGACACCGGTACATCCATGCCCAGTACGCGATTACGAAGATCGCGCAGGGCATTGCGAAAAAATGGCTGGGCGGAGAAAAACACTACCGGGGTGGCTAGCGCAAACGAGAGCCAATGAAACAGCGCATAGAAATCCTCGCTAATTTCGCCAGGCCCGGCGACATAGATAGGAATCGAGAACATCATCACTTGCATCATACCGACGGCGGCGATAATCAGCCGACGCACATTCATACGCTCTTCATGCTGCAGGCGCGCTTGTGCTTGATCGGGCTCGTAGGGCTGAGCGTCGTAACCAATCGCCGCCAGTTCAGCAAGTAGCTGTGAGAGCTTAAGTTGCTGTGGATTCCAGCTTACCCGCAGACGGTGATGGGTCAAATTAACAGCGCTGGAGGTAATGCCTGGTAGGGCATTTAAGCGATGCTCAATCAGCCAAGCACAGGCGGCACAGGTAATGCCCTCAATGGCGAGAGTGGCTTTTACATTGCCCTCATCCCCATCGGGATGAACAAACTGTATCTGTAAGCCAGGATCGTCAAACACGGACCAAGTGTCCGCTTTAGCGGCTTGGCGTTCATCTGGACGCTCTGGAAGCTCGGTGCGGTAGCGATAATAACTCGCCAAACCACCGTCGACGATGGCATGGGCTACCGCTTCGCAGCCTGGGCAGCAAAGCGGGTGAGTGTGCTCATCCAGGGTAATTGTCCAGGGCGCCCCAGCGGGTACCGGATTACCGCAGTGATAGCAGGCGGAGGCAGAAACGGCGTTGCTCATTCGCTGTCTGGGCGTCCTCCTGGCAGTAGTGCAACGCTATTTTCATTGGGAAAAGTGGCTTCTCCCACTAAGCGCCAATCGGCCTCTTGCTGCTCAGGCTGCAGCTGTATGTACCAGCGATAGCGCATGTTGTCAGGCCCTTGGGTGACATAGCGGCCGTCGCGGACGTGTTCAAGTACAAAGGATTGGTCGCGGTCATCTTCAGTAGGGAAGATGAAGTCTAAATAGAGCGTATCCGGGTGCGTGTCGCCGGCTAAATCAATCACAATGTCGCTGGTCAGCGGGTCAAGGCGTAGCTCTGCGCTTAAGTTCAACTCACGGGCACGCTCCTGCTTGGCAAACACCATGTTGATGGCCTTACCATGCTCATAATAATCTTCCTGCACAACCATGCCATCAGCGGTGCGAATAGAAAGCACCGCAAAAGTGGAGCTGACAATAATCGAAGAAAATAGCAGGCTTAATAAAAACCACGGCCAAAACTGCTTGTACCATGGGGTGATTTTCTCGCCAGAGTCTAACAAGGGGGATGACATGTTTTTATCTCCTAATATCGCCTAAGAAGCGGGTGTCGCGCTCAAGGCGAATGCGCTCATCTTGCTGAGCTTGCAAAGTGAACACAATGGCGTGGCTGGGCTGCTGTAATTCATCGGCGTCGACGGTCACAGTCACTACCTGCAAGCGGGACTCGCCAGCGGGCACGTTAATGGTGTCGCGATCTAACGTTAAACCAGCTAAACCAGATACATCGAGCTGGTAGCTATGATCACGATCGTCCAAGTTACGCACCGTTAAGCTATACACGTTACTGATACGACCATCACGGGTCGTTTGGTAGAGCTGCGTGCGTTCGCGCTCGGCTTCAAAACCAAGCGGCATACGGTCGTTGATGGCCCAGGCAAACGTGCCCACCATCACTAACAGGGCTGCGAAGTAGCCCATTAGGCGAGGGCGCAATACGCGACTCTTTTTGCCTTCTAAGGCGTTTTCAGTGGTGTAACGCACCAGCCCACGGGGGTAGCCCATTTTATCCATAACGCTGTCGCAGGCATCAATACAGGCGGCGCAACTAATGCACTCATACTGTAGGCCGTCGCGAATATCGATACCGGTAGGGCAGACCTGTACGCACAAATCACAGTCGATGCAATCACCGTAACCGGCCTGCCGGGCCTCCGCATGACTCAGCCCTTTTTTGCGGTGTCCGCGGGGCTCGCCACGCGCTTCATCGTAAGAAACGATCAAGGTATCCCGGTCAAACATAACGGACTGAAAGCGAGCATAAGGGCACATATAAATGCACACCTGTTCGCGCAGCCATCCAGCGTTGAGGTAAGTGAACACCAGGAAAAAACCGACCCAGAAATAGGACCAACCATGGGCTTCCAGGGTAGGAAGCTCCACCACCAGATCGCGAATCGGCGTGAAATAGCCGACAAAGGTAATACCGGTGGCGAGGGCAATGATGAGCCAAGCGGCGTGTTTAGCACTTTTACGCCAGACTTTGTCGGCGGTCATTGGCTGATCGTCGAGTTTAATTCGTCGGTTGCGCGAGCCTTCAATACGGTGCTCAAGCCAAATAAACAGAAAGGTCCAAACGCTTTGCGGGCAGGTATAGCCACACCAAACGCGGCCAGCAAAAACGGTAATAAAAAACAGCCCAAAGGCGCAAATTATCAACAGCCACGACAGCAGGATGAACTCCTGTGGATAAAACGTTGCGGTAAAGATATGGAATTCACGGTTGGGTAAATCAAACAGAATCAGTGGTCGATCGCCAACGTTGATCCACGGTAAAAGAAAAAACAGCAGCATGAGCGCCCAGTTCGCGCTGCGCCGTAGTTTCTGAAAAGCACCTTTAATTTCGCGCACGTAAATGTGTCGCCGCTTGGCGTACATATCTTGAGTCACTGCTTCAGAGGAGGGCGTGTGGTGCCCCACCGGGTTCGGCGTGATGTCTTGGCTCGGTATCTTTTCCATGGCGATATTCCCGGCTCAGAAGGCAGGAGAGGTTGCACCCAGGTGATGAAACCAGGCTGCATGAGCAATATTGTATCGGGTTGCGCATAAAGAAAGGGTGCGGTGTGGGGCCGCACCCTTGCTTAACACTTAGAGCTTGCTGTGCTTTTGCTAACTAACTGTGTTGTTAGTAATGCTAGCAAGGCACACTCATTAGGCAACGCCTCTCAGTCTGCAAACCGCAGGCTGTACACATAGGCGGCCACTAGGTGAACGCGCTCTTCGCCGATATACGCCGCTTGCGCAGGCATATGGCCGTTGCGGCCGTTACGCAGAGTCTGACGAATCGAGTCATCGACACTTTGTCCTGGCGCCAGATAGAGCCAAATGTCGTTGGTCAGGTTAGGTGCGCCAAGCGCAGTATTGCCCATGCCACTTGGGCCGTGACAGGCGGCACATACGGCCATAAAGGTGCTTTCGCCCTGTTCAGCACGCGCTTCGTCATGTTCAAGCTCAGACAATGACAATACGTACTGAGTGAGGTTTTCAATATTGTTCGCACCCAGCTGCTGCCAAGATGGCATCAGGCCGTTACGGCCATTGTTCAGGGTGGTCAGAATATTGTCAGGCTCGCCACCATACAACCAATCGTCGTCGGTCAGGTTGGGGAAGCCGTAGCCACCCTGAGCATTGGAACCATGGCACACCGCGCAGTTATTTTGATAAATACGCTCGGCCACTAGCATCGCCTCGGGATCTTCCGCAAGCTCAGGTATAGGCACTTCCTGATAGCGAGCAAAGATCGGTGTGAAACGTTCTTGGGCATCGGCGACTTCTTCTTCCCACTGGCCCTCTTGGGTCCAGCCAAGCACGCCCGCGTAGTTACCAAGCCCTGGATACAGCACCAAATAACCCAGTGCAAACACCACGGTCAAGATGAACAGCTTAAACCACCACTGGGGTAGCGGGTTGTCATACTCTTCAATGCCGTCGGCAGCGTGTCCCGTAGTCTCGATATTGCCATCAGCATCAGGCGTTTTATCGGTACGGCGGTTGGCAATCAAAATCCAAACGCTGAGCGCAATGGTGCCCAACGTAATGATAATGATCCAGGCACTCCAGAAGTTCGATAGGGAGTCACCCCATAAATTGTTCATCTATTTTTATCTCCCCTTTCGTGGCGGGAATGCACTTCGCTATCGCCTTCAAGCGAAGCGTGCTTGTCACTGGTCGGTTGCTCATCATCATCGGCAAAGGGCAGGTTAGCCGCTTCTTCGAAGTCTGCCTTGCGTCGCTTAGAGTAGGCCCATAGGGCGATACCGATCATGGCGATAATCAAGAACAGCGTAATGAGACCGCGAAAAGTTCCCGTATCCATAACTTAACGAGTGCCCTCGAAGACGGTGCCGAGCTGCTGCAAATAGGCGACCAGGGCGGTGATTTCCTGGGTGCCGCGTACATCTGCAGTGGCGCTGGCAATATCTTCGTCTGTGTATGGTACGCCTAGCTGGCGTAGCGCACGCATCTTCCTGGGTGTGGCATCACCATCAAGGGTATTGTCAAACAGCCATGGGTAAGCGGGCATGATCGACTCGGGTACTACGTCGCGAGGGTTGTACATGTGAGCACGGTGCCAATCATCGCTGTAGCGGCCACCTACACGGGCCAAATCTGGACCAGTACGCTTAGAGCCCCACAGGAAGTTGTGCTCATAGACCTGTTCGCCAGCCACGTTGTAGTGGCCGTAGCGCTCGGTTTCAGCGCGGAACGGGCGAATCATCTGCGAGTGACAGCCAACGCAGCCTTCACGGCGATAGATGTCACGGCCTTCTAACTCCAGCGCTGTGAGAGGGCGCAGGCCTTCAACAGGCTCGGTGGTGTCCTTTTGGAAGAACAACGGAACGACCTCAGCCAAGCCGCCGAAACTGATCGCAACCAGGATCAATACGGCGAGTAGGCCAACGTTCTTTTCGACAATCTCGTGTTTCATTGGACTCAACTTCCCCGTTTAAGCAGCTTGTGGCGCTGGATGGCTGATGGCCTCACGACGCTTGACGGTCATGTAGACGTTGTAAGCCATGATCAGCATGCCGGTGACCCAGAAGAGACCGCCAATCAAGCGCACGAAGTAGCCCGGTGCACTGGCTTCAACAGACTCAACGAAGGTGTACATTAAGGTGCCGTCTGGGTTGATCGCACGCCACATCAAGCCTTGAAGAATACCGTTAACCCACATGGAAGCGATGTAAAGCACCGTTCCAATCGTGGCCAGCCAGAAGTGCACGGCGATAAGATTGACGGAATACATTTCAGTGCGGCCAAACACGCGTGGGATCAGGTGATACATCGAGCCGATGGTGATCATCGCAACCCAGCCGAGGGCGCCGGAGTGAACGTGACCAATGGTCCAGTCAGTGTAGTGCGACAGCGCGTTGACGGTTTTAATCGCCATCATCGGGCCTTCGAAGGTAGACATCCCATAGAACGACAGGGCAACGACCAAGAAGCGCAGCGTTGGATCCGTGCGCAGCTTATGCCAGGCGCCGGATAGGGTCATCATGCCGTTGATCATACCGCCCCAGGAGGGAGCCAACAGGATGATCGACATAATCATGCCCAGCGACTGAGCCCAGTTTGGTAGTGCCGTGTAGTGCAGGTGGTGAGGGCCAGCCCACATGTAGATCATGATCAGGGCCCAGAAGTGCACGATCGACAAACGATAAGAGTAGATGGGCCGCTCAGCCTGCTTAGGTACGAAGTAGTACATCATTCCCAAGAAACCTGCTGTTAGGAAGAAACCTACCGCGTTATGGCCGTACCACCACTGCACCATGGCATCTACCGCACCGGCATAGATCGAGATGGAGTACATGCCTGTCACAGGGATTGCCGCGTTATTCACAATATGCAGCACAGCAACAGTCAAAATGAACGCTGCAAAGAACCAGTTCGCCACGTAAATATGTGACGTGGTGCGCTTTTTAATCGTCATCAAGAACACGATGGCATAGCTGATCCACACAACCGCGATCAAAATATTGATCGGCCACTCAAGCTCCGCGTACTCCTTGGTCGTGGTGTAGCCCATCGGGAGCGACACAACGGCGGAAATAATCACCGCTTGCCAGCCCCAGAACGTAAAAGCGGCTAATTTGTCAGAGAAAAGTCTCGTTTGACAGGTGCGCTGCACAACGTAATAGGAGGTGGCAAAGAGAGCCGAACCGCCAAAGGCGAAAATAACGGCGTTAGTATGCAACGGACGCAGACGCCCGAAGCTAGTCCAAGGTAGGCCAAGGTTCAGTTGCGGCCAGACCAATTGCGAGGCGAGGATGACACCGACGGTCATTCCCACAATGCCCCACACAACGGTCATAATCGCGAACTGCCGAACTACCTTGTAGTTGTAGGTCGGGTGTTCCAATGCTGTGCTCATGTCATGTTCCCATCGAACGCGGTTAGGGGGTAACCCGTGGCATTTTGCACGGGTGCGGCCACCCGCTTGATGATGCAGGTCAAGATCCGACCAGGATTCTAGCGCAGCCGAGGCTTAAGCTGAACATGCCAATTGGCTAAACATTGAATTAACAGGAGTGGTGCGTGTCCTATTACGCTTCATCTGGCTACGTTGAGGTGCGTCCAGAGGCTTTAAAAGATGGCCTCAGTAGCAGGGTAAATGGGTGCTTTCTGGTGCAGGGCATGGGGCCGCTGGCAATACATGGAAAGGCGACGCTAGGTCGACTGCTGTTTGCGCATGGGGCAGGGGCAGGGCAACACTCGCCGTTTATGCGTCAATTTGTCACTTCTCTGGTTGGGCAAGGAATTCAGGTGCTGTGTGTCGATTTTCCCTATATGCAGCAGATACAGGAAACTGGCAAGCGTCGTCCACCGCCACCCATTACCAAAACGGTTGAACAGTTTGCTGAGTGGTACGCGCTACTTGATGATCTTTTTATTGAGCCGTTATGGGTGGGTGGCAAGTCGATGGGTGGCCGTGTAGCAACGCTGTTGGCCAGTCAACACTCATACACAGAGGTGGTGCCCGGCGTGATCGTTGCTGGCTATCCGTTTCATCCTACTAAGGCGCCGCATAAACGTCGTCTTGATCACTGGTCTGACATTGAGTGCCCGCTGCTGGTTTTACAAGGCGAGCGAGACCCCTTCGGCACCAGGGACGAGGTAGAAAACTATGAGCTTCCCCCGAATGCACAGCTTGCATGGCTAAGAGATGGCGATCACGACTTTAAGCCGCGACGCCTTTCTGGACTAAATCAAACGGTTTTGATTGACGAAGCTACCCAGATTGCGGCATCCTTCGTCCGCGCTCAAACGCAGGACGCATGTGAAAAGACTCAGGTCTTGGATGAAGGCAACACGCTGGTTTAAATCACACTTTTTAAACCAATTAGGTTGACATCCCACAAGCCTTCTGTAGAATGCAGCGCCACGTGACCAGCGGGTGGTTAGCTCAGTTGGGAGAGCACCAGCCTTACAAGCTGGGGGTCACTGGTTCGAACCCAGTACCACCCACCATCTGATTAAGATTGATGAGATGGCTTGGAATCGTGTAGTTAAAAGTATGATGAAGCTTTGATGTGCATAACGGACCGGTAGTTCAGTCGGTTAGAATGCCGGCCTGTCACGCCGGAGGTCGCGAGTTCGAGTCTCGTCCGGTCCGCCAACATCAAACCACTATCTGCTCTAACTGTTGTTTGAAAGCTGCTGCTTGAAAGCGGTTGTGTGAAAATAGTTGTTATCGATTCGGACCGGTAGTTCAGTCGGTTAGAATGCCGGCCTGTCACGCCGGAGGTCGCGAGTTCGAGTCTCGTCCGGTCCGCCACGATAACTGCTAAGCTTGGTAAGTGCGGCAAGTACTTACTAATAGATTGGGTGGTTAGCTCAGTTGGGAGAGCACCAGCCTTACAAGCTGGGGGTCACTGGTTCGAACCCAGTACCACCCACCATCGCCTAACGGCTATAAGCGCCTCTGAACCGCTTAAAAATGTTAAGCATATGATGGTTGTATGGAAATGCTTTGTTGTAAAAAGCGTCTTAATGCGGACCGGTAGTTCAGTCGGTTAGAATGCCGGCCTGTCACGCCGGAGGTCGCGAGTTCGAGTCTCGTCCGGTCCGCCATTTAAGTCACGTATACGTTATAAGCAGTACCGTTGTTATAAGCAGAACATCGGCATGAGCCGAACGAATTCATAAAAAAGCCCGGATCATTGATCCGGGCTTTTTTATTGCGTGCAGCCGCTAAGCTGCACGCTAAACATCAAGCGATGGCGCTAACGCCTGCTTTAGCAATCTGTACGTCCTGGTCGGGTTTTACACCGGAAATGCCGACGGCGCCCACGACATGGCCGTCGACAATGATCGGTACACCGCCTGACAGCAGGCCTTGCAGCGGCGCAGACAGAAACGCTGTACGCCCACCGTTAATCATCTCTTCAAACACCTGGGTCTCTTTACGGCCCAGTGCGGCACTGCGCGCTTTTTGGGTAGCGACTTCGGCACTAAAAGGGGCTGCTCCATCTAAACGGCGCAGTGCCAGCAGATGACCACCGTCGTCGGTAACCGCGATGGTGACCGGCCAGCTGTTGCTATCGGCCTCTTTCTGCGCTGCGTCTAATACGTTAATAACATCAGCTTGAGCGAGGATGCTTTTTGTTTGCATGTGCTTGGTTCCTTTTTGAGGTGAGAGCAAAGTTGCCGCACTGCCCGCGGGTAGCACGGCGTTGGTGTTAAAAGGTTGAGCGTTAAAGGCTAGGGGAGTGCTGCATCAACGATCTCTACCCAGTGGCGAACCGGCGTGCGGTTGGCGCCTGCCAAATGCGTCTGGCAGCCAATATTCGCCGTTACGATGACTTCTGGTTTGCCCGCCTCCAGTGCATTGAGCTTATTGTCGCGCAGCTGCGTGGCAAGCTCTGGCTGGGTGACCGAGTAAGTGCCCGCCGAGCCACAGCAGAGGTGTCCATCCTTTACTGGTGTTAGCGAAAAGCCAAGTTTGATTAGGACGCTTTCGACCGCGCCGTTCAGCTTTTGGGCATGCTGCAGCGTACAAGGGCAGTGGAAGGCTAGCCGTTTTGATGCATTGACGCTTAGTGACTCGAGTGGCTCGTCGCGCAGAATTTCGACAATATCTTTAGCTAGCGTGCTGATTTTCTGAGCTTTGATCGCGTAGTGGGGATCATCTCTGAGCATGTCGCCATACTCTTTAACAAAGGCTCCGCAGCCGCTAGCGGTTTGTACGATCGCTTCCGCTCCTTGTTCAACATGAGGCCACCAGGCATCGATATTAGCGCGCATACGCGCACGGCCTTCATCCTGGGCATTGAGGTGAAAATCAATTGCGCCACAGCAGCCAGCTTCTGTGATGGGGGTTACACTGATACCTAAACGATCCAATATACGCGCGGTAGCCGCATTGGTATTGGGTGAAAGCCCTGGCTGCACGCAGCCTTCCAGAATTAACACTTTTCGGGTATGGCGGTGGGTATCAGGGCGGGCGCCTGCATCCACAGGGGCCGCAGGCATTTTACTGCGCAGCTTGCTGGGTACTAGTGGTTTAAAGCTTTGCCCCAGCTTTAACAGTGCCTTGAAACGCTTGGGATCGACCAGCATTTTACGCAGTGCATAGCGCTGGGCGCGTTCAGCGGCAGGGCGCGGCACGCGACGATCTATTTCCGCGCGACCAATGTCTAAAAGCTTATGGTACTCCACGCCGGATGGGCAGGTGGTTTCACAGCTGCGGCACGTCAGGCAGCGGTCAAGATGCAGGCGAGTCTCTTCGGTGACCTGGTCGTCATCGTCGCGGCTCTCAAGCAGCTCTTTCATTAAATAGATGCGACCTCGTGGGCCGTCGCGCTCGTCGCCCAACAACTGATAGGTAGGGCAGGTGGCATTGCAGAAGCCGCAGTGTACGCAGGTTCGCAATATGCGCTCTGCTTCCTGAATATGCGGCTTCTGACGGTCGGCATCGGTAAAGTGCGTCTGCATGTCAGCTCTCCTGATTAAAATGCCGCATAAAGACGACCGGGGTTAAATATGCCATGGGCATCCAGCTCCGCCTTCAGGTTGCGATGATATTTTTCCACCACCGCATTAAGCGGTGTGAAGGGATCGGCGGCGCCCCCTTCAGCATGGGGGGTGTAACAGGTAGCGTGACCACCCACCGCCGCGCAAGCGTTACGCAGCGTATCGGCATCCAGCGAAGTTTTTACCCAGCGCTGACTGCCAGCCCAGTCGTAGAATATATCGCTTTCGGGAATATCCAGCGCCAGCGGGGGCGTATTGGGCGGCAGCGATAGCCGCCATAGCGCTTGGCCGTCATTCGCATTGAAGAAGGCATGGGCGTGATCGCGGAGTTCACGCCAGAAACTGGCATCAAGCGGCTCGCCACCCAGCGCTTGTTGGGTAGCCTTGACCGAGCTTGTGCCCCCTTCCAATCGCAGAAACAGCTCGCCGCTATGCCAGGCAGCAGCAGTAATCGGTAGCGGCTTGCGTCCTAGTTCGGCAAGCTTTTTAAGCGTCTCTTCCAGCCCAAGGGTTAAGCGCAGGCTGTGAGCAGCTGAAGGGATCGGCAGCACTTTAAAAGAGATATCCGTCAGCACACCCAGCGTACCTTGTGCACCTGCCATCAAGCGCGAAAGGTCGTACCCAGCGACATTTTTCATCACTTCACCGCCAAAGCGTAACAGCTTGCCCTCTTGGGTGATGATCCGTGTGCCCAGCACAAAGTCACGAGCGGCGCCTGCCCAGGGGCGGCGTGGACCCGAGAGTCCGGTTGCCACAGCGCCGCCGATGGTGCTCGCATCGCTAAATATAGGCGGTTCAAACGCTAGCATCTGATGATGCTCAGCTAGGGCTGCGTTGAGCGCGCTTAAGCGCGTACCCGCACGTACAGTGACCACAAGTTCAATGGGGTCGTAAGAGACTATTCCGCTATGGGCGGCTATATTGAGCACTTCACCTTCTACCGGGCGGCCATAAAAAGCACGTGAATCGCCCGCTACAATGCGCAGCGGAGTACGCTTGGCATAGGCGCTACGCACCTGCTCGCATAGCTCGCCAGCGATATCCCGGTCTGTTGCGTTAATCGCTAGTTCGGTCATGGTCTTTCCTAATAATTATTGTTCCTAGTCATAGTGATAACTAGGCGCCGCGTTAAAAGCGCGGCAGTTCCGGATGCGGTAGTTGGTTGTTATGCACATGCATGGCACCAAACTCCGCACAGCGCGCCAGTGTGGGAATATTTTTGCCTGGGTTAAGCAATCCCTGTGGGTCAAAGGCCGCTTTCAACGCGTGGAAAACAGTGATTTCATCTGGCTGAAACTGGCTGCACATTTGATTGATTTTTTCCCGACCAACGCCGTGTTCGCCGGTGATAGAGCCGCCCGCTGCCACGCAGAGCTCAAGGATCTTGCCACCTACATCTTCAGCAAGCGCAAGCTCGCCCTCTTTGTTGGCATCAAACAGAATCAGCGGGTGCATATTGCCGTCACCGGCGTGAAACACGTTGGCGACCAGCAGCCCGCTCTCTTCTGACAGCGCGGCAATGCCTTTAAGCACGCGCGGTAGTTCGCGGCGGGGGATAGTGCCATCCATGCAGTAGTAATCCGGTGACATCCGACCCACCGCAGGGAAGGCATTTTTGCGCCCCGCCCAGAACTTGGCGCGCTCGGCCTCATCGCGGGCCTGTTGAATATTGGTGGCGCCGGCTTTCTCTAAGACACGGCGCACGGTGTCACAATCGTCGTCTACATCGGCTTCAACGCCATCCAGCTCACAGAGTAGAATCGCTTCCGCTTCAACGGGGTAGCCGGCTTTGATGAAGTCTTCGGCAGCTTTGATGGCCAACTTATCCATCATCTCCAGGCCGCCGGGGATAATCCCTGCCGCAATAATGTCGCCCACCGCGCGGCCAGCTTTTTCGATATCATCGAAGCTCGCCATCAGCACTTTGGCGGTTTCTGGCTTGGGCAGCAGTTTCACGGTGATCTCGGTGACCACGCCGAGCATGCCTTCTGAACCGTTCATTAGTGCTAATAGGTCAAAGCCAGGGGCGTCGAGGGATTCAGCACCAAGCGTCATAGGCTCGCCCTCAATGGTCAGCACATCCACGCGCATCACATTGTGAACAGTGAGGCCATATTTTAAGCAGTGTACGCCGCCCGCGTTTTCAGCCACATTGCCGCCAATAGAGCAGGCAATTTGCGAAGAGGGGTCCGGCGCGTAGTAAAGTCCGTAGGGCGCTGCTGCTTCAGAGATCGCTAAGTTACGCACACCGGGTTGAACCCGAGCCATGCGCGCATCCGGATCAACGTTAATAATTTGGTTAAAGCGCGACATGACTAGTAGCACGCCTTGTTCCAGTGGCAGTGCACCACCGGAAAGCCCTGTACCTGCACCTCGGGTGACCACGGGTACGCCTAAAGCGTTGCAGCGCTTCAGTAGGGCTTGTACCTGTTCAAATGTTTCCGGCAGCGCCACGAGCATTGGTAATACCCGATAAGCGGCCAGGCCATCGCACTCGAAAGGGCGCAGGTCCTCCTCACGATATAACAGTGTCATATCGGGAATGGCTTGCTGCAGATCGTTTAAAACCTCGGTTTTATCGCGCTTAGTGAGTTTGCCATCAAGGCGCTCATCAAAGAGGATATTCATAATGACATCCCATGCTTATTATCATTAAAGGTAAACACTGACACTTGGATGCGTCTATCGTTAACGCACATACCATTCACATGACGTTCTTCAAAACATAAGCCACAATTTGGGCTTTTTTTTTGTGCCTGTCTAGGTTGTGGTGCATTGGTCTGACCAGTAATTGGTCGACAGTGATGCCTTATTGCTTAACTACTGGCAAGCTATTGGCACTGTTCAGCGGGAGAGCCAAGATGCCATCAGCGAACCAAGCACTGCCATCCGGGCAACGCATGCCTGAGCACGTGGCTACTCAGCTTGAGCGGCTAGTGCTTGATGGCGTGTTTCGTCCAGGCCAGTTGCTGCCTTCAGAAAGGCAGCTATGCAGCCGTTTAGGCGTGTCACGTGCCTCGCTGCGCGAAGGGTTAAGAATTTTACGTAGCAAAGGTATTATTGAGACTCGCCAAGGGCATGGCTCTACGGTGGCTAAACTGCTGCCGGTGAGTGACCAAAGCCCATTGATGCACCTGTTTAAAGATCATCCCCGCACGTTGTTTGACCTACTTGAAGTACGCGCGTTGCTGGAAGGCGAGTCTGCTCGGCTTGCCGCTAGCCGGGGCACGTCGGTCGACCGGGTACTGATTACCCGTCGTTATCGGGAAATGGCCGACTACGCTGAAAAAGAGCAAAGCATTGACGTTGAACGTTTAGCGCGACTCGATCATGCATTTCATCTGGCGATTTCCCAGGCATCGCATAATCCTGTTTTGGTTCATACGCTGCAGAGCCTGACCGATCTACTGCTTAGTTCGGTGTTCGCTTCGGTAAAACACCTTTACCACCTGCCTGGCCCCCGGGAGATGATTAACCGTCAGCATGCTCGCCTGCATGCCGCCGTGGTAGAAGGCAAGCCTGAACAGGCTCAGCGCGTAGCGTTAGAGCACCTCTCCAGCATTAGCGAACTGCTGCGAGAGTTGGAGATTGAGCATGAGCGTCTGGAGCGCTCCTCCATGCGCCTAGAAGAGTGGTAGCGAGCGGTTAGTCATTCACCGTTAGGCACTCACTGCTTGCTTATCACCTTCAGTCTCAATGACACCTGCCAGCGTCGCAACCTCGATTTTATTGCACAGGTGATCACGTAAAATTTGACCTAACAGCTTGCCATCGCGCTTTTCAAGCGCCGCCATCATGTTTTCGTGGTCTTTTACTGCTTGGCTCCAGTAGCGTTCAGTCATCTTCTTTGAGTAGCGAACGCGCTTAATACGCTGGTTTAGATTGCTGTACGTCTCTTGCAATATTTCATTATTGGAGGCGGCCAGAATGGCTTCGTGGATCTGTCGGTTGACCTGAAAATAGGGCATTAGATCGCGTGTGCGGTAGTACTCCAGCATCGTGTTGTGAAGCTTTCGAATAGCGCTAATTTCAGCGTCGGTGATGTGCTGGCAGGCAAGCTCCCCTGATAACCCTTCCAGTGCGGCCATCAAATCATAAGTATCTTTGACATTTTTCATGGTCAAGCGCACTACACGCGCCCCGCGATTGGGCAGCAGCTCAATCAGGCCTTCAGTGGCGAGTACTTTCAGTGCTTCCCGCAGCGGCGTGCGCGATACCCCAAAGCGGTCACAAAGCTGTTTTTCAGATATGCGTTCGCCAGGAGAAAGCTCCCCGTGCTCAATGAGTTCACCAATCCTATCGGCGACTTCACGATATAAATTGCGCTGTAAAATTTTTGTCATTGATCAGTTCCTTGTCAGTGGTTCGCTTGACGTAAGGCCGAGCAATCCAGACGCGTTGAATCGTTTTGAGCACGAAATTATCTCCACGCTACTATTTTTTTGCATAACGTATATGCACAACGGCTTCTTTGCATAGTGGCTTTTGTTTGTATGATCTGCAAAAGTAATTATGAATTCAATATTCGCGTGATCGCTATTTTGCTGACCACAATGCCATGCTAATAATCACCATGCTAGCAACTACCATACTAACAACCACAAAGGTAAAACCTAATGGCTGGAAATGTATTTCACTGCAGTGTGCAGCTTACCCGAGAGCAGAGCCGACATATTATCGACGGCGCCGTTAAGCAGGCCCGTGAAGCAAATTTACCACCGCTAACCATTGTCGTGCTCGATGGTGGCGGCAACTTGGTGGCCGCTGAGCGTGAGGATGGCTGCGCTCCATTGCGTTTCCCGGTGGCCAAGGGTAAGGCTTATGCCTCATTGGGCATTGGCGTGGCCAGTGGTGTGTTAGGCGAACGTAATGCTGAACGCACGGCCTTTGTGGCCAGTGTTTCCGTCGCTTCCCAAGGACACTTTGTGGCGGTGGCAGGTGGGGTGCCTATTTTGAACGAGAAACACTGCGTGATTGGTGCGGTGGGGATCAGTGGCGCCTCATCCGATGAGGATCAGCAAGCGGCGATCGCGGGTATTGAGCAGGCAGGTTTACGTTGGGGGCTTGAGCCCAGTTAGTTAATCAGGGTTTGCTAAGCTTGCATCTTGCCGAATTAAGGTTTGCTGATAAATAGTTACTAAAAAAACGGGCAGAGCCATGTACATGGCTCTGCCCGTTTTTTTATTTGTAGAGGCCTCGATATTTGCTCTTTTTAAACAATGTGTTGCAGTAATTTATCTAGCTTGAGACGAAAGTTTAATACCTAATTTTGAATTTTGAATTCAAATTGAGATGGAAGAAGTCCATGCGATCGGCAATTACCAATAACAAGCATGCCCATCGTTAAGACTTTTATGCATGCCCATCGGGCGCCTTAGCCACGGTGGTGACATAGCAAACAACAACAAATGATTCACTGGAGTTCACTATGAAACTGCTCAAAACAGCGCTTGCGACGGCTATTGTATCGATTGGTTTACAGGCCGCTGCCGCTAACGCCGCGCCCGAAATTCGCCTTGGTCATGTCGGTGGTCCTGGTTCACTGTTTGAAATTTCAGCCAATCGATTTGCCGAACTCGCTAACGAGCGTCTAGAGGGCGTTGCTGAAGTTAACGTCTATGGCAATAGCCAGCTGGGTGGCGACGAATCGATGATGCGTCGCTTACGGTTAGGATCGCTTGATCTCACCATTCCTTCCACGGTGATGAGTTCGGAGTCTGCACAGTTTGCGCTGTTCGAGATGCCTTACTTGATTGAAGACCGTGAACACATGAAGCGCGTGCGCGAAGAGATTGTCCGTGGCCCGCTCTACGACGCAGCGGAAGCACGTGGCTTTAAAATTATTGGGGTATGGGAAAACGGTTTCCGTCAGATCACCAACAATGCTCGGCCCATTGTTACGCCACAAGACCTTCAGGGTATAAAACTGCGCGTTCCAGGCGGTACCTGGCGTATCGATATGTTCCGCAGTTACGGCGCTGCTCCTTCGCCAATGTCACTGTCTGAGGTGTTCGTTGCGCTGCAAACAGGGGCGATGGATGGCCAGGAAAACCCACTTATTCAGACCTACTCCTCGCGCTTTCATGAAGTGCAAGACTATCTCTCTATCTCAAACCACGTTTATACCCCGGCTTACCTGACCGCTGGCGCTAGCTGGAGTCGTCTGCCCGAAGAGGTGCGTACGGTATTGGAAGAAGTGGCTGTGGAGATGGAAGATTTTGTCCTTGAAGAAGGCCAGCGCTTGGACGATGAAACCCTTGTCCAGATGCGTGAAGCGGGTATGGAAGTAAATGAAGTAGATTTCGAAGCCTTTGTTGAGGCCTCCGCGACCATTTACAGCAAGTTTGCCGATGAAGTGGATGGTGGTCAGGAGATGATTGATGCAGTAGCTGCTCTTCGCGAGTAAGCCTAGCGCCAATCTATTAGAGGTGCGTCGCCATAGGGTGGGGCACCTCCTCATTCGGAGGTCTCAATGAGTACTTTTACAAAGTTCAAGAGCGGGTATTTTGCGTTTCTTGAAGGCATCGTGGTCTTCTTAGTGATTGCGCTTGCTGGTGTGGTCACGGTGGGGTTTGTGACCCGCTATCTTGGCTTCCCGCTAAGTTGGTACGACGAAGTGGCGGCCGTATTGCTGGCCTGGGTTACTTACTATGGCGCGGCACTAGCGGCGGCCAAAGGGGCGCACATCACCTGCCCAAGCGTATTGAATATGTGTCCTCCCGTTATTCGCGTACCTGTCGCGCTGCTAGCCGAAGCGATCACAATCGGGTTCTTCATTTTCTTGGGCCTCGCCAGCTACCAGGTCATGGTGATTCTCGAAGGTGTTGGCATGGTCAGCCTCCCCGCAGTTTCTATGCAGTTGATTCACTCTGCGATTCCCGTTGCCTCCGTACTGTTCATCATTGCTGAACTGCTACGGCTCCCCGATGTGATCAAAAGTGCCCGGGGTAGTGGCTTTATTGACCATGAGCTTGAAGAAGCCGGTATCGACGCTGATGAAGTCGCCGCCGTTAGCACGCATCAGCGAGGTAATTAATCATGGTCATACTCTACATATTTATTGCGCTGATCCTGCTGATTCTGATTAACGTGCCGGTGGCCGTTGCCTTGGCATTGGTGGGCACGATTGCCACCTTTATGTCCTACGGCAATATGGCAATGCCGACTGTCGGTATGACGATGTTTGAAGGGGCGACCAACTTTCCGCTAATCGCAATACCGCTGTTTATCTTGGCTGGTGCCATTATGAACGCCTCGAGTATCTCGCGGCGGCTGATCGATCTCGCCATGGCGATGGTCGGTTTCATTAAAGGTGGCCTGGCGATGGTGACCATCGGTGCCTCGGTGTTCTTCGCTGAAATTTCCGGCTCCTCCGTAGCTGGCGTGTCGGCCATCGGTAGCATCCTGATTCCTGCTATGCGCAAGCGGGGCTATACCAAAGAGTTCGCGGCATCGATCTCTTCTTCTGCAGCAAGTCTTGCCATCATCCTGCCGCCGTCCATCCCGATGATTCTATATGCGGTGATGTCAGGTGAGTCGGTGGTGCAGATGTTTGTCGCCGGTATTTTCCCAGGTTTGCTGGGCGCGATGGGTTTGGCAGCTATGTGCTACTACTTGGCGCGCAAATATAACTTCCCTTCTGAGGGTCGCTTCCGGGTTTCACAACTTTGGATAGCATTCAAAGAAGCGATCTGGGCACTGTTGATTCCGGTCATCATCCTCGGCGGTATCTTCGGCGGCTTCGTTACCGCGACTGAAGGTGCGGCGTTGGCAGTATGTGTGGCGATCTTTATCAGTGCGGTGGTCTATCGCGAATTCACCATTAGGAACTTCATCGACTCTTGTAAGAGTGCCGGTGTGCAAACAGCGGTGGTGATGTTGCTGGTGGCGGCCTCAGCGGTTGTCGGTGGCTATCTTACCGAAACGCGTATTCCTCAAGCCATCGCGATGCAGATCAGTGAGCTAACCAGCAACAAGTACATGATCTTGGCACTGCTCAATATCATTTTCTTAATCCTGGGTATCTTTCTGCACTCCGCGGCAGCCATCATCCTGGTTGTGCCTATCGTCTTACCGTTAGTACTTGAGGTGGGCATCGATCCGCTGCACTTTGGTTTGATTGTGACGCTGAACCTGGCGATCGGCCAGCAAACACCGCCGGTGGCGAGTGTCTTGATTGCGGCGTGCTCGATTGCTAAATCCGATATCTGGGCGACCTCGAAAACCAATCTGTGGTTCATTGCCGTGCTGTTTACGATCCTGATGATCAATACCTACATTCCGGCCTTTGCGCTGGCGTTGGTTAACTTCATCTATGGCTAAACAGGTCTGTGGCTAAGCATCTAGCTGCGTGCTGGGCAGCGAATAGTATGTCAACGCAGCCCAGCGCGGAACGCGAAACAGGAGCACGGTATGAGCACTAATGATCATTTAACCCACACCGACAGCGTAACGTTTGACGTTCGCAATGGCGTGGCCTGGATTGGTTTTAACCGGCCCCAGAGCCGCAATGCGATGACCTGGGAGATGTACGACGCCCTGGAAAAGCACTGCGACCAGTTGGTAGCAGATGACAGCGTGCATGCCGTGGTGCTGCACGGTGTTGGCGGCGAAGCTTTTGTGGCAGGTACCGACATCAGCCAATTTTCGGGCTTTAGTAAGCCTGAGGATGCGATTGGCTACGAGCGACGCATTGACCGCGTGGTGGGCAAGCTGGAAACCTTTCCCAAGCCAACCCTGGCGCTGATTGAAGGTGCCTGCGTAGGTGGTGGTGCAGCACTGGCGCTGGTGTGCGACTTTCGCTACGCCACCCCAACAATGAAGTTTGGTGTGCCGATTGCTAAAACGCTGGGTAATACGCTTTCGATTAACAACGTTTCACGCATGATCGACATGCTAGGCGTTGCTCGCACCAAAGAAGCGCTGATGATGGCACGTCTGTTCGGCGCTGACGAGGCTCTGGCAGCAGGATTGGTAAATCAGCAGTTCGACGCTGACATCATTTACGCTGAGGTGGCCACATTGGCTGAGGCTTTTGCCAAGCGGGCACCGTTAACGCTTCAGGCCAGCAAGGCATTGGTTGGCCGAGCGCTAGAGCAGCGCCGACTCTCTGCTGATGCCAGTGACGATTGGGTAACCACCTGTTATATGAGCCAGGATTTTGCGGCGGCAGTGGATAAGTTCGTCAATAAAACGCCCTTTGAGTGGTCTGGTCATTAGCGGTCGGCCAACATGCAAAACTTCACATTAGGAGGAGAGCGTATGCTTCCCCTACAAGATATAAAAGTGCTGGATGTATCACAGATTATGGCAGGCCCATACTGCACCATGGTGCTGGCGGACATGGGTGCCGAGGTGATTAAGGTCGAGAAGCTCAATGGCGGAGACGATAGCCGCCAAATGGGGCCTTACGTTAACGGTGAGTCGACCTGCTTTTCACAGATTAACCGTAACAAAAAAAGTATCTCACTCAACCTTAAAGACGAGCGCGCACGACAAATCTTTTACCGCTTAGCGGCTGACGCAGATGTTATTGTCGAGAACTATCGGCCTGGCGTGACCAAGTCACTTGAGATTGATTACGACACCATCAAAGCGATCAACCCTGGCATCGTCTACTGCTCCATTTCAGGTTATGGCCAAACCGGCCCCTATAGCCATAAAGGAGGCTTTGATTTAGTCGCGCAAGGCATGACAGGTTTGATGTCGATGACCGGGGAAGAGGGCAAGCGCCCGCTTAAAACCGGTATTGCGGTTTACGATATTGGCGGTGGCTTAACCGCGGTGTACTCGATACTTGCTGCCTGTATTCACAAGATGAAAACCGGTGAAGGTCAGCATATCGATATCGCCATCACCGAGTGCGGTTTGCCCTGGTTTACCTGGGAAGCGGCGGCCTATTTCTCTGAAGGCACGGTGCCAGGGCCAACGGGCTGGCGTCACCGTGTTTCCGCACCTTATCAGGCAGTCAAAGCCAGCGATGGCTTTTTGATGCTTGGCTGCGCCAACCAGCGCACCTGGGAGCGCTTCTGTCAGGATGTCCTAAAGCGCGAAGAGCTTATGCAAGACCCACGCTTTATTACCAACCAGAACCGCGGCCAGCACGTCGAAGAGCTGGAGGCGCTGCTGGAAGAGCTAATGGCAGATAAAACGGTCGATGAGTGGCTGGTGTTGTGTGACAGCGCGGGTGTGCCTGCCGGACCAATAAACGACTTCGCCCAGGCGATGCAGGATGAGCATTACCTAGCGCGGGGCATGGTGCAAGAGATGGATCACCCGGTGATTGGCAAAATGAAGACGATTGGGTTTCCAAGCAAGTTCTCCGAGACACCCTCGCAGATCCGAAGTCCCGCTCCATTATTTGGGCAGCATACTGATGAAGTGCTGGATAGTTTAGGGTTCTCTGGCGCAGAGCTTGATAGCTTGCGCGCGGATGGATGCATAAAGTAGCGCTTTTTTATTGCGATAGATTGCATTCATTATCCAAAATCATTGGTCAAGCCACTAGACGCACAACAACAACCGCACAACAAAAAATAGGAAAAACCACCATGTTGAAGCTTAATTTCCACCCTTCCGGCCGTCACTTTTTACAAATCCCTGGGCCTTCTCCGGTGCCAGACCGCATTTTGCGTGCCATGAGCCTGCCCACGATCGACCATCGTGGGCCTGAGTTTGGCGCTCTTGGCCTTGAGCTACTGAGCAAGATTCAAAAAATCTTCAAAACCGAGAACCCGGTGATTATCTACCCGGCGTCGGGAACGGGTGCATGGGAAGCCGCCTTGGCTAATACCATGTCACCGGGCGATAAAGTATTGATGTTTGAGACCGGGCACTTCGCCACGCTATGGCAAAAAATGGCGCTACGTCTGGATATTCAGCCTGAGTTTCTGGGCCTGCCGGGCTACGAAGGCTGGCGCCACGGTGTTCAGGCCGACATGATCGAAGCGCGGCTGAAAGAGGATACCAACCACGAGCTCAAAGCTGTCTGTGTGGTACATAACGAGACCTCTACCGGCGTGACCAGCGACATTGCCGCAGTGCGTAAAGCCATCGATGCGGCGGGCCACCCAGCCCTGCTGATTGTCGATACTATTTCCGGTTTGGCCAGCGCCGACTACTGCCATGATGCGTGGGGCGTTGATGTCACCGTCTCTGGCTCGCAAAAAGGCTTGATGCTGCCACCAGGCATTAGTTTTAACGCGCTCTCGCCAAAAGCGATTGAAGCCAGCAAGCAGGCCAAACTACCCAAAAGCTTCTGGGCCTGGGATGAAATTTTAGAAGCTAACAAAAATGGTTACTGGCCCTACACGCCCAGCACTAACTTGCTGTACGGCCTTAATGAAGCGCTGGATATGCTGCTGGATGAAGGCATGGAGCATGTATTGGCTCGCCATCAGCGGTGGGCCGCGGGCGTACGCGCGGCGGTAGAGGCGTGGGGTCTTGAAATTCAGTGCTTGGATCCGTCTGTTTACTCGCCAGTGTTAACCGGCGTGGTGATGCCAGAGGGTGTCGATGCGGATGCGGTGCGCAAGATTATCTATGAGCGTTTTGACCTCTCATTAGGCATGGGGCTGGGTAAGGCCAAGGGCAAAATGTTCCGTATCGGCCACTTGGGCGATTGCAACGACCTTACCTTGATTGCCACCTTGGGCGGCTGTGAGGCGGGCATGAAGCTGTCCGGCGTTAATCTCAAAGGCAGCGGCGTGACGGCCGCGCTGGACTACTTTGCGGCCAACCCGCTTAACCCAAGCGAGCGTTAAACGACGGGGGAGAGCCATATGACGTCTCTGACGAACCAATACCCGTCCCGCGATGCCAAGATTAAACCGCTCGGCGAATTCGCCGAGCGTTTATCTCGAGAAATGGCGGGAGAGGTGCTGTTTGATCGGGCAACCCGGGGGCGATATTCAACCGACGCTTCTATTTATCAGGTAACACCGCTAGGCGTGGTCATCCCGCGCCACCAGCAAGACCTGAAAATTGCCCTGGATATTGCCCGTGATGCCAAGGTGCCGATCTTGGCCCGGGGCGCGGGTACCAGCCAGTGTGGTCAAACCGTCGGTGAAGCCCTGGTGATCGACACCACCCGCTGGCTTAACCAAGTGATTGAGTTCGAAGCTGAAGCGCGCACCGTGGTGGTCGAGCCGGGCATCGTGCTTGACCACCTCAACGCCTGGCTCAAACCTCATGGGCTCTGGTATCCGGTAGATGTCTCTACCAGCGCCCAGTGCACCATCGGCGGTATGGCGGGCAATAACTCCTGCGGGTCGCGGTCGATCTACTACGGCAACATGGTGCACAACGTGCTGGGGGTGGATGCGCTATTGGCTGACGGCAGCGCGGCGAGTTTTGGTTTCGTTGATAGCTTTGCGGAAGGCTCGAGCGAGCAGCGCCTTGCCCAGCAGGTGCGGGCGATTGCGGAGCGTGTGGGCCCGGAAATTCGCGATCACTTCCCCAAGGTGTTGCGTCGCGTCGGTGGCTATAACCTGGATCTGTTTGATTGTCAGAACCCGATGCCCTATGACCCAGGCAACCGTGCCAACCTGGCTCACCTATTGGTGGGCTCGGAAGGTACGCTTGGGGTTAGCCAGCGCATCAAACTCAGGCTTTCACCACTTCCTGAACAAAAAGTGCTTGGCGTGGTGAATTTCCCAACATTTTACCAAGCGATGGATTTTACCCAGCATATCGTCAAGCTTGGCCCCACGGCGGTCGAGCTGGTTGATCGCACCATGATCGAACTGTCGCTGGAGAATCCCGCATTTCGTCCGGTCATTGAAAAAGCGCTAATCGGCAAGCCGGAAGCCATTCTGCTAGTGGAGTTTGCCGGTCACGACCACGCAGCGCAGCTTGAGGCGCTACGTGGGCTTAATGAATTAATGGGTGATTTAGGTCTGCCGGGCAGCGTGGTGGATATGCCCGAGGCGGCTGAGCAGAAAGCGCTGTGGAACGTGCGCAAAGCCGGGCTCAACATCATGATGAGCATGAAGGGCGATGGTAAGCCGGTCTCGTTTATTGAAGATTGCGCAGTGCCGCTTGAGCATCTGGCCGAGTACACCGACAAGCTTACCGAGGTATTCAACCGCTATGGCACGGAGGGCACCTGGTACGCCCACGCAGGCGTCGGCACGCTGCACGTGCGGCCGATTCTCGATATGCGTCGGGACGGTGCAGAGAAAATGCGTGAAATTGCCGAGCTGGCTTCCGCGCTAGTTCGCGAATATAAAGGCGCCTATTCTGGCGAGCATGGCGATGGTATATGCCGTGGCGAATGGGTGGCATGGCAGTTTGGCGAAACGGTCAATAATGCCTTCCGCGAAATAAAGCAGCTGTTTGACCCTGAGAACCTGTTTAATCCAGGCAAAATTGTCGATACCCCAAAAATGGATGACGAGCGCTATTTTCGTTTTCCGAAGAGTTACACCACGATTCCGCTTACTCCGGTGTTTGACTGGTCCGCGTGGAACGTTAAGCGTGACCCGTTAACGGGCGAGCAAACTGCCCCAGGCTCAGGCGGCGATGCTACCCATGGTTTAGCCATGGCGGTAGAGATGTGCAACAACAACGGCCACTGCCGCAAGTTTGATGCAGGCACCATGTGCCCAAGTTTCCGAGTGACGAAAGATGAACAGCACCTTACCCGCGGTCGCGCTAACACCTTGCGTTTAGTACTTTCTGGCCAGCTAGGTGATGAAGGGCTGGCCAGCGATGATGTCAAAGAAGCGCTGGATCTCTGCGTATCTTGCAAGGGCTGCAAGCGGGACTGCCCTACAGGCGTAGATATGGCCAAGTTTAAGATAGAAGCGCGCACCGCCCGGGCCCGTGTCAAAGGCTTATCGCTGCGTGATCGTATGGTCGGTGAAATGCCGCGCTATGCACCCTGGGCGAGCAAGTTTTCAGCGCTGGTTAACGGCGTTGAGCGTGTGCCGTTTCTTGCTAAGCAGATCAAGCAAGCGTTAAAGCTGGCACCCCAGCGCTCGCTACCGATGTTTAAAGGAAATTTCCTCGCTAGTGCCGAGGCATCTAGGCAGCCAGTCACTTCTGAGCGGGAAGTGCTGCTGTTTGTGGATACTTTTAATAACTATATGGAAGGTGATAACGCCAAAGCGGCCAAGCGGGTACTGGAAGCGGCGGGCTACCTTGTTCATCTGAATGTGACAAAGGGTCAACGGCCACTCTGCTGCGGGCGTACTTACCTCTCTTCCGGGCAGTTTGATAAAGCCAAGGCGGAGGCCAAGCGTACCCTTGAGCACCTCATGCCGTTTGTAGAGCGCGGCGTGGCGATAGTAGGCCTGGAGCCCTCTTGCTTGCTCAGCATGCGCGATGAGTTCCTGCAGTATGGCTTTGGCGAAGAGGCGAAAGCGCTATCGGCCTCCGCCTATCTGTTTGAAGAGTTTCTGGTCAGGGCGCGTACCGAGAATCAGCTCCCTCTTGAACTTAAGCCGCTGAACTACGAGCGGGCGATGCTACACGGCCACTGCCACCAAAAGGCCTTTGATGCGCTGCGCCCCGTTGAGCAGGTGCTGGGCTGGATTCCCGACCTTAAAGTCGAGACCATTGAGTCTTCCTGTTGTGGCATGGCCGGAAGCTTTGGCTATGAGGCGGAGCACTACGACGCCTCGTTAAAAATGGCGGAGCTGTCGTTATTGCCAGCAATCCGTAAGGCCGACGCCAATGCAGTCGTGGTTGCCGATGGCACCAGCTGTCGCCATCAGATTCATGATGGTAGCGGTCGTGAAGCGATTCACGTTGCTCGCTTGCTGGAGCAAGCGCTAGCCTGAATACTGGACACCAACAATAACCCAGGAGGTCAATGTGGCCATTTATCAATACGGCGAGCATCGCCCGGATATTCACGACGACGTATACATTGCGGAAACGGCCGATGTTATCGGCCAGGTGACCTTAAAGGCACGTTCAAGCGTGTGGTATCAGGCGGTGTTACGCGGTGATACCGATCATCTTGAGGTGGGCGAAGAGAGCAATATTCAGGATGGCGCCGTACTCCACGCTGACCCAGGCTTTCCGCTTAAAATCGGTAATGGCGTAACGGTAGGGCATCAGGCCATGCTACATGGTTGTAGCATCGGAGACGGCTGTTTAATCGGCATTCAAGCGGTGGTGCTGAATGGCGCAGTGATTGGTGAGAATAGCCTGGTGGGCGCAGGTGCCTTCATTAAAGAAGGCGCGGTGTTTCCACCTAACTCGCTAATCGTCGGCTCGCCTGCCCGGGTAGTGCGGGAGCTTTCTGAAGAGGTAGTGGCGGGTTTAAAGCAGAACGCCCAAAGCTACGTTGAGCGCGGTAAGCTCCATAGCCAACAGCTAAAGCGCATAGATTGAAGAAAGTCGATTGAAGCAGATCGATTAGCTAAAAAACGTCGTCCTAAATAGCAAACCCCCAGGCCTAGGCCTGGGGGTTTGCGTTTCTAGCGTTGCAATTATAGTGACTGTTTTATGGTCACATCAACGTATCGGTTACGCCAATCACATAGAAGGCCACCATCGCAATGATACCGGTGAAGACGAGGTAGTAGATCGTTGGCAAAATCGTCTTACGGATCGTAGCGCCTTCTCGTCCTAGCAGGCCAACCGTCGCCGATGCCGCGACCACATTATGAATCGCAATCATATTACCTGCCGCCGCACCCACTGCTTGAAGTGCAATCATCATGGCAGTGGAGAGGCCTAGTGTCTGGGCAACATTGAACTGAAATTCCGCCAGCATCAGGTTAGACACCGTGTTGGAACCGGCAATAAAGGCGCCCATTGCACCTACCGCTGGCGCAAACAGCGGGTAGATACCGCCAACACTGTCAGCGACCGCCTGTGCCATCATGACCGGCATTGAGACAAGATCAGCGCCGTTAACGCCGGAATTGATCAATATACGTACCATAGGCACGGTGAAGATCAGTACGAAACCAGCACCAAAAATGGTTTTGGTCGATTCTGAAATGGCCGCGCTCATTTTTTGCGGATTCATGCGATGCAAGAAATAAGTGACAAAGACCACCGCAAGAATAATACCGCCCGGCAAATAGAGCGGCTGAACGCCACCGCTTACCCCAGTCTCACCAAGAATATTATTCCAGTTGAGGTTGATTGAGGTCAGTGCAACGCGCAGTGGCTCAATAGTACGCGAGGCAACCAGGAACAGTGCCAGCAGTACGTAAGGAATCCACCCTTTAAAGGTGGACATAGGCGCTCTGCCCACCACATCGTCAAGCTTGATTTGCAGGTTACCGATCCACTCGTCAGGCCAGGCGCTCTCTTCCGGGAAATCCCAGGTGTCTTTAGGCATTAGGAAGCCGCGTTTGGCGGCCGGTACCACAATTGCTAAGCCCACCATGGCGCCGATCATTGACGGGAACTCAGGTCCCAGCAATACGCCTACCAGCATGTAAGGCACTACAAAACAGATACCGGTGAAGATGGCGAAGGGGGTAATAGACAGCCCCTCTTTCCACGATTTATTGGCACCGAAGAAACGCACCATCACGGTCACCAGAATCAGCGGCATTAAAATACCCACGATACCGTGAGTAATCGCCACTTCGCTGGTGACTAACTGGAAATAGACATCCCAGCTTGAACCCACTGATTCAAGCTCAGCGGTAATACCCGCGCGATCTACACCGCTGCCAACACCAACGACAATGGGCGTACCCACCGCGCCGAAGGAAACCGGTGTGGATTGAATCATCATGCCGACAACGACGGCGGCAAGCGCTGGGAAGCCCAGGGCAACCATCAGAGGCGCCGCAACAGCAGCAGGGGTGCCGAAGCCAGATGCGCCTTCGATAAAGCAGCCGAACAGCCAAGCAACAATCAACGCCTGTACGCGACGGTCAGGACTAATATCTGAAAATCCGTTACGAATAGCGGTAATACCACCCGAATGCTTAAGCGTGTTAAGCAGCAGGATAGCGCCAAAAATAATCCATAGAAGCCCAGCGGTTTGGATCAAACCTTGAATGGTTGAAGCCGCCACTCGGCTAAACGACATATCCCAAACTGTTAAGCCAATAATGGCAGCGGTTAGGAAAACGATAGGCATCGCTATTTTAGCGGGTATTTTAAAACCGATGAGCAAAATACCTGCTAGCAACAGCGGCAAGAAAGCCAGAAGTGCAAGTGTGGTTTCATTCATGGAAGGAACTGCCCCTTGTTATTGATTTGGTATGCTCCGGGAAAACCGTCTGGCTGTTGTGAGGCCAGTCGGGTGTATGTGAAAGATACGTTTAGGCTTAGGAGATGACTACATTGGAAAATTGGTCTTACCAGTGTAACGCTTGTTTGGAAAGCGGTTTTAAACCGCTTTTTAAAAGTTAGTTAATTGTTTTTATTGATTTAATTTGATTTGTATTAAGGTGGTTTGCCAGCGCGCCCATTAGACTAATAGACAGTGCAGTTAATATCTCAAAAGAGAGTGCAGACTAGATAATCGCATCACTTGCTTAGAGGGGGACTTGCGCTCATTGTTATCCAAGCAAATATTTACGAACGATGACTAGTTTTCAAAAGGAGCCTTTGACTGTGGCAATAAAACTCTACGACTTGTGTGGCCGAGACGAACGGCTTCGCTTCTCTCCCTATTGCTGGCGGGTGTGCATGGCCCTTGCTCACAAAGGCCTTGAATTCACTACTGTCGCGTGGCGCTTTAAAGACAAGCAGGCTCTGGCCTTTGCCGACTACGACAAAGTGCCGGTGCTTTGCGATGGTGACCAAGTTGTTACCGACAGCTTCGCGATCATGCGCTATCTGGATAAAGCGTATCCAGAGGCCCCAGTCCTGGGTGAAGGAGCCAGCTATCAGCGGGCTTTGCTGTTCAAATACTTGGTTGAGCGCAGCGTAAATCCAGCGCTATTTCGGATTATTGCCATGGACTTGTTCGCAGCCATTCATCCTGACGACCAAGACTATTTTCGTGAAAGCCGTGAAGCACGGTTTGGTTGCACGTTGGAAGAGTTCCATCAGCCGGAGCAGGGCAAGCAGCAGCTCAACCAAGCGCTGGCCCCCGTGCGAGACCTATTGCGTGACAGTGCATTTCTAGATGGCGATGCCCCTAGTGGCGCTGATTATCTGCTGTTTGGCAGCATGATGTGGGCGCACGTGGTGTCTACTCAGGCAGTTGTTGAGCCGGGCGATCTGATAGACGAATGGTTTAAGCGTATGCTGAACGTACACGATGGGGCTGCAAGCCAAGCCTTAACCGTACGCGAACTATAACGCATAGCGGCGGCACCGATGTCATTACGCAATGGGTGCCACCTGATGTAATTAGAAAACATTGATATGCTTACAAACGAGCACATCGATGTTTTCTTTAAGGAGATGGCAATGATTGATCTGTATTACTGGACAACCCCCAACGGCCACAAAATCTCCATTATGCTCGAAGAAGCCAAGCTGGCGTATCGAGTAAAGCCGATTAACATTGGCCGTGGCGAGCAATTCGACCCCGAGTTTCTCACCATCGCGCCTAATAACCGTATCCCCGCCATTGTCGATCACGCCCCGCAGGACGGCGGCCAGCCGCTCTCTATGTTTGAATCGGGCGCGATATTAGAGTACCTCGCTGACAAGAGTGGCCTTTTCTTACCTTCGGCGGGTCGCGAGCGCTACATCGTTTTGCAGTGGCTTCATTGGCAAATGGGTGGGTTAGGGCCGATGGCTGGCCAAAATCATCACTTTTGCCACTATGCTCCGCAAAAAATTGAGTATGCCATTGAGCGCTATGTGCGTGAGACCAATCGGCTCTACAGCGTGTTAGATCAGCGTCTAGCGAATCACACCTACGTGGGTGGGGATGATTACTCTATTGCTGATATGGCGATCTATCCCTGGATAGTGCCTTGGGAGAAGCAGCGTCAAACGATTGAAGAGTTTCCTGACTTGGAACGCTGGTTTGACATGATCAAGGCGCGCCCAGCGGTACGTCGTGCCTACTCCTTAGTAGAAGAAGTAAATCCTCAAGCAGGCGAGACAATGGATGAGCAGGCACGTAAGCATCTGTTCGGTAACCGTTAAAAGCACACTGCCCAGCGCTATGCGAATTATCTGCAAGTGAGCAAGCGCAGCATGAAGAAAAATCATGTTGCGCTGCACAAAAAGCACTGCTAGCTTTAAGGACAGCAGAGGCAAAAGCCCAGCTAAAGACCGCCTATCAAAGGCGAGTTCATGTGCTAGCTCACACCTGGAGATATTCGAATGAACAGTAACATTAATAAGCAGAGTGCCGAGAAAACCAAGCAACAGCTTGAGTCCGTTTTCGTGTCACCCATGCGTTCTTACACGCTGACTGCGCTTGATTACTACGATCAGCTGATCAGCGCTCAGATGGATGCTGCGCGTGCATACTCTGATATGGCGATTGCCCAAGCACGCACTTGGCTGGATGTAAAAGACGCCGACAGCTTCAAAAAAGCCATGGATAGCCAGCAAAAAACGGCTAGCGAATTTCTGGAGCGTGTGAAAGGCGACACTGAAAAAGTAACTTCAATCAGCCAAAGCTTTGCGCAAGATAGCCAGAAGCAGGCAGAAGAAACTACCAAGAAAGCGGTAGAAACGGCTAAGCAATAATTAGCTAATATACTAGCTAGACACTTGCAAAAAACGCTGCACCCCCTTAAGGGTGCGGCGTTTTTTTATGCTTTTTGTATACAGCGATATATTTAACTGCCAGCTAAGCGGCTGATTAAACGAAAGCGTGCGATGCGAATAATTTGCTCAATGGCCGTTCGCCGTTCAGTGGCGATATCATTATGCAAGCGCGCTTCAAAGGCTGCCAAGATGGCGTGGCGATCTAGCCCTTTAACGGCGATCACAAAGGGAAAGCCAAATTTTTCCTTATACGTCTCATTGAGGTATTCAAAGCGAGCAAATTCATCTGGGCTGCACTGATCAAGTCCGGCACCGGCCTGTTCGCTGGTCGAATCTTGAGTTAATTCACCCGCCATGGCGGCTTTTCCCGCCAAATCAGGGTGGGCGCGGATCACGCTAATTTGCTGTTCGCTACTTGCCTGCTGCAGCATCAACCCCATGAGTTCGGCCAACCCATCTGGCGTATCGTGCGCTTCAGTGATGCCGTGCTGCCAAGCTGCTTCTGCCACCCAGGGCGAGTGCTCATAAACATCACCATAGTGATGGGTAAGCATTTCAAGGCTGCATTTGCTCGGTGCAGGGGAAAGGGGGCGCGTATCAGGTAGGGTCACGGAAAACTCTCCAAAGCATACGTTTAGTCAAAGCGCGCTGCTCGTCACTAAGTGCTATTAATAAGCAAGTTTGTATTAACAAGTACTATGCTCGATTTGGTGTATACAATAAATAGCAGCAAAGGTACTCTTTGACCAGTCGGTCAAACAATATGACAATTTAGGAGTGGCTATGGGACGTTTAACCACCCACGTACTGGATACCGCAAAAGGGCAGCCCGGCCAAGGGATTGCTATCGAAGTGTTTCAGCTTGTGAACAGCGAGCGCCATCACCTGAGTACCGTGACAACCAATAGTGATGGCCGCTGCGATTCCCCTATTTTAGAAGGTGATGCGTTCACTGCCGGCGAGTATGAACTGGTTTTTCATGCCGGGGACTACCTGCGGGCTCAAGGCGTTGAAGCTAATGAGCCGCGCTTTTTAGATGTGATCCCGCTGCGCTTTGGCGTCGCTGATGCCAGCCAGCACTACCATGTGCCGCTGCTGCTTTCGCCCTATGGGTACTCAACTTACCGCGGTAGCTGATAGGGGGCCTATGTTATGCAAGCGTACCTAATTGATTTTGTTAACCTGCTGCTGCGCTGGCTGCATGTGATTGCCGCTATCGCCTGGATTGGCGAGTCGATTTATTTCGTAATGTTGGATAACAGCCTGCGTAAGCCTAAAGCCGATGAAGATCGCGAGAAGGGCGTGTTCGGTGAAATGTGGTCGGTTCATGGTGGTGGGTTTTATCACAATCAGAAGTACGCTACGGCGCCTGCCAAGCTGCCCAATGATCTGCACTGGTCATTTTGGAAAGCCTATACCACTTGGCTTTCTGGCTTTGCGCTATTCGTTATTTTGTACATGGTCAACCCAGGTTTCTACTTGGTAAACCCCAACAGCGACTGGCAGTGGGCCGCTAATCTAACCGGCTGGCAGGCTAACCTTCTGGCCCTGGCATTCTTATTGGGCGGCTGGCTGGTGTACAACGAGCTGTGCAAACGCATTAGCCCCAATATGGATCGCGACGGACTGCTCAGTGTAGCGGTCGCCGTAATGATGGTGATCGTTGCCTATCTCAGTACCCAGATGTTTACCGGCCGCGCTGCCTTCCTGCTTACTGGGGCGGTGATGGCAACGGCGATGTCAGCCAACGTTTTCTTCTGGATTATTCCTGGTCAGCGCCGCATGGTAAAAGCGATGAAGGCAGGAGATGCGCCCAATCCGCTGGATGGCAAGCGCGGCAAACAGCGTTCGGTGCATAACACCTACTTCACGCTGCCGGTCGTGCTGCTGATGGTGAGTAATCACTACTCGTTTATCTATTCCCATGAGCTTGCCTGGGTCGTGATGGTGCTGTTTATCTTTGCGGGTGCCTTGATTCGACAGTTCTTTGTCTTGATGCATGCAGGCAAAACCCAACCTGCGTATCCTGCCTTTGGGGTAGGGCTCATTTTGCTAGCGTTTTGGGTGGCAGCACCCAGTGCATCATCCCCTGGCGGTACTGACGGTGTGGAAAGGCCAGACCAAGCACAAATTAGCGCTTTAATTGAGCAGCACTGTGTTCAGTGTCATGCTCGCAACCCTGAGCATGCCGGTTTCTCTGCGCCGCCTGCGGGGTTTGCATTGGATAGCTGGGATGAAATTCTGGGCCATAAAGCGCAAATTCAGCAGGTGGTGGCCAGCCGCTATATGCCGTTAGGCAATATGACCAACATGAGCGACGAAGAGCGCGATATCATTGCCGCTTGGGAGGAGTGATCAGAGAGGCTAACTATGAGTGATGCGCAGGCGCCAATAAAACGGCGTGCTTCGGTTAAAGAGGGCGATGAACGCCACGAAGCCATTTATCGTGCTGTGAGCGATGCGATAGTCGAGCAGCGCTTAAAGCCCGGTGCTCGGCTGCGCGAAGATGCGCTGTCTGAGGTATTTGGTATTAGCCGTACTGGCATTCGTAAAATCTTGCAGCGTCTGGCGCTTGAGCAGTTAGTCACGCTAACCCCGCGCCGCGGCGCCAGTGTTACCCGGCCCACCGCCGATGAAGCCAAAGACGTTTTTGATGCCCGCCACTTAATTGAGTGTGGCTTAATGCCCGATGTGGCAAGACGCATGGGTGAAAAGGAAGCAGCAGAGCTGCGCGATATGGCCCGCCAAGAGCGTCAGGCGTTGCGCAGTGGGCAGCAGAGCGTGGCCATTCGCTTATCAGCAGATTTTCATGTGCGGCTAGCGCAGTTGTCAGGCAATGCCACGCTGGCAGAATTTGTCGAGCGGCTCTGCTCGCGCTCATCGCTGATACTTGCGGTCTACGGTCATCGCGGCCACTTGGGCTGCGAATCCCACGACCACGATGACCTGATTGGCTATCTGGAAACAGGTAACGGCGAACGTGCCAAAGCCTTTATGAGCCGTCACTTGAAGACAATTGAATCTTCGCTTTCGATTGTCGAAGAAAAAAGTGAGGCCCCTGACCTGCGTGAAGTGTTCCGCCTATAGTGTGCTGTCTATTGTGTTCTAGCTACACACCTTCGGGCTATAAGGTATAAGGTGCCTAGTAGGTTTTAAAGCTTGTTTAAAGCCTACTAGTTTTACCACGACCCCACCAATCCCCCTTTTATTCTTTTCAGCCGACTTGCTCAGGGTGCGCTAACCGCTTTTGTGCACCGTTTTGGACTAAGAGATCACCAGCTTGCACCTTTGTAATGCTTTTAAGCCTGAAGCCCATTCGCTGCCGCTTTATAAAAAGAGTGAGACCTAGAGCTCATCAATAAAAAAATTATCGATAAGCAATTCAGGTGCTAAGTGATTTCTGTATACGAAAAATCCCTTTTTTGTATATTAATAATTTCTACTGCTAACCCAATTTTTGATGTTAGGCGCTTTCTTGGCACTGCCCTTGCATTGTTTATGCGCGGCTTAGGCATTTATGGCTTTGCTTTCTTGCTAAGTAAACAGTAGGGGGACTGGTAGAATGGTATACAAAAAAATGGTGGCGGCCCTTCGTCACTTGCGTCAAACCAAGCGTATCGCGCTGGTGTCGGTAGGCGTGGCGTTTTTCGCAACGCCTGCTATGTCAGAAGACCAAGTGCTGCGTATAGCAATGACGGCATCTGATATTCCGCTTACGACAGGTCAGCCCGATAGTGGCTTTGAGGGGTATCGTTTTCTCGGCTACACCATCTACGATGCATTGATCAATTGGGATATGTCCTCTGCTGAGGACGTGAGTGGTTTAACACCCGGCCTAGCGGAATCTTGGGAGGTCGATGCTGAGGATAGCCGTATCTGGACCTTTACGTTGCGTGAAGGCGTGGCTTTCCATGATGGCAGCGAGTGGAATGCCGACGCGGCCATCTGGAACCTGGACAAGATTTACGACGAAGATGCGGAGCAGTTTGATGCCCGCCAAGCCGGTAACGTCCGCGGCCGTATCCCTTCCATGGACGGCTATGAAAAAGTAGACGACTACACCATTCAGTTTACTACCAGCGAACCTGATGCCTGGTTTCCCTACCAGCTCTCCTTCCTACTCTTCTCCAGCCCTGCGCAATGGGAAGCACTGGGCGGCGACTGGGATGCGTTTGCCAGCGCCCCTTCTGGTACTGGGCCCTTTAAGCTAACGCGTTTGGTACCGCGTGAGCGTGCCGTGTTAGAACCCAACTTAGAGTATTGGGATGAAGAGCGTGTACCACGTTTGACACGACTAGAACTGATCCCAATGCCAGAATCGAGCTCGCGTACCTCCGCGCTGCTTTCTGATCAGGTGGATTGGATTGAGTCTCCGGCACCGGATGCTATTCCCCGCATGCAGTCTCAGGGTATCGAGATCACCAGCAACCCCTATCCACACACCTGGCCTTACCAGTTCTCTATGCAGGAAGGCAGCCCCTGGCGTGATATCAACGTCCGTAAAGCGGCCAATTTAGCGGTAGACCGTGAAGGTTTGGAAGCCATGTTAGGTGGCTTAATGGTACCGGCAGTAGGTATCGTTACGCCTGATCACCCCTGGTACGGTGAGCCTACCTTTGAAACCCGCTACGACCCTGAAGAAGCGATTCGACTGCTAGCGGAAAGCGGCTTTAGCCCAGAGAACCCCGTGGAGATTAAAGTGCTCATCTCGACCTCTGGCTCAGGGCAAATGCAGCCGTTAGCCATGAATGAGTACATTCAGCAAAACCTTGCCGAAGTGGGCATTGCGCTGGACTTTGAGGTACTGGACTGGGAGTCGCTGTTTCCCAACTGGCGGCGCGGTGCAGATGATGCCAGCAGCCGAGGCGCCCATGCCACCAACATTACCTTCGCTTGGTTAGATCCTTTCTCTGCCTTCTACCGCTTTATGCACTCTAGCATGGCGCCGCCGAATGGCTTCAACTGGGGCTATATGGATGACCCTGAATATGACCGCTTGCTAGATGAGGCAAGAGTCACCTTCGATCAAACCGAGCAAGACGCCATCCTCGCCGAGTTCCATGCCCGCATGGTGGATGACGCCGCTTGGTTGTGGGTAGCCCATGACGTTGGCCCTCGCGCGATGCAACCCCGCGTCAAAGGCTTCGTTCAGGCTAAAAACTGGTTCCAGGATCTGACCCCCGTCTATATCGAGGAGTGAGTTATGTACGCGGAGTGGCCTTTCAGCCGCTCCGCGCATAGCTAGTAGACAAGCTAGGAGACAAGATGAGCAGCTACTTCCTCAAGCGAATTCTGTATGTCATTCCGATCACCCTGGCGGTGAGTTTTTTCTGTTTCTCGTTAGTCCATTTATCGCCAGGCGATCCCATGGACGCCGTAGTCTCTCCCGATGCTCCCAGTGAAGTCGTCGCAATGGTGCAGCGGGCCTACGGTTTTGACCGCCCCTTGCCAGAGCAGTTTGGGCTTTGGGTGAGCCGTGCCGTGCAGGGTGACCTGGGGATGTCGGCAGCCAATGGCAGGGCGGTGACTACTGAAGTATTCAGCGCACTCAAAAATACCCTGCTACTCGCCGTGGCTGCGTCAATGATTGGTTTTACCCTGGGCTGCACGTTTGGAGCGCTCGCGGGTTATTACCAAGGGTCGCTGCTTGATCGCATCGTCACAGGCTTTGCCGTGGGCGGCGTCAGTGTGCCGCACTACTGGCTGGGCATGCTGCTGGTGATTATCTTTTCCGTTGAGCTTAACTGGCTGCCTTCCTCCGGCGCGGGGCCTGGTAGCTCAAGCGACTGGAGCTTTGAATGGGCGTATTTACGCCACTTAATCCTGCCTGCGGTCACGCTTTCGGTAATTCCCATGGGCGTGGTGACACGTACGGTGCGCGCCATGGTGGCGGACATTTTAGCCCATGAGTTTGTGGAAGCGCTGCGCGCTAAAGGCTTGGCTGAACGGCGCATCTTCCTGCACGTGATTAAGAATGTCGCACCCACCGCGTTAGCAGTGATGGGGCTGCAATTAGGCTATTTGTTAGGCGGCTCTATTCTGGTCGAGACCGTGTTCTCTTGGCCCGGCACCGGATTACTGCTCAATAACGCTATTTTTCAGCGTGATCTGCCTATTTTACAGGGCACTATTTTAATTCTGGCGCTGTTTTTCGTAGCGCTCAATTTAATGGTCGACCTCGTCCAGGCGCGCCTCGATCCGCGTATCCAGCGCGGTTGAGGCAAGGAGAATCCTATGGCAGCTACGTCTGTTGATGTTTCGGCGAAGGTCGAAGTTCCCATCACCCCGAGTCGAGGTTATTGGGGGCCGGTATTTCGCCGCTTAAGCCGTGACCCCGTTGCATTGATCGCAGGGATTATTCTGCTCTGCATCCTTGCCATGGCGCTATTTGCACCTTGGTTGGCGCCCATGGACCCCTACAAAACCAGCATGATGACCCGCTTGCGTCCCATTGGAACACCAGGCCATTGGCTAGGCACCGATGAGCTGGGGCGCGATATGCTCTCCCGGCTGATTTATGGTGCGCGCTTATCGTTATTGATCGGGGTTATGCCGGTAGTTAACGCCTTCATTATTGGCAGCGCCATCGGCATTGTGGCTGGGTTTGTGGGCGGTAAAACCAATACCGTTTTTATGCGCATTATCGATGTTTTTTATGCCTTTCCTGCGGTACTGCTGGCGATTGCTTTAGCGGGGGCGTTAGGGGCCGGCATCATCAATTCGCTGTTCTCTTTAACGGTGGTGTTTATACCGCCTATTGCGCGCGTAGCCGAAAGTGTCACTACCCAAATACGCAGCGCGGATTACATTGAGGCCGCAAGGGCCAGTGGGGCAGGCAGCTTAAAAATCATCCGCTGCCATGTGTTGGGTAACGTGTTAAGCCCGATTTTCGTTTACGCCACATCGCTTATCAGTGTCAGCATGATTTTGGCCTCTGGGCTCTCTTTCCTGGGGTTGGGGGCCAGGCCGCCAATGCCCGAGTGGGGGCTAATGCTCAATACCTTACGTGATGCCATCTACGTAAACCCTTGGATTACGATTCTGCCAGGGGTGATGATTTTTACGGTGTCGATTTGCTTCAACACGCTCAGCGATGGTCTGCGCTCTGCTATGGATGTCAAATTATGAACGCTGAACGTGTTTCTGTTGAGTCTCCTCTGGCGTTGAAAAAACCATTAGATAGCCGGGATAGAGGAGGGGCTGCGCAGCCGCTGCTTAGTGTGAAGGCGCTGCGTAAGCACTTTGTGATTAAAAAAGATTTCTTCGGCCGCCCCGTAAGTCAGGTCCACGCAGTGGATGGCGTTGACTTCGATGTGTTAAAGGGTGAAACCCTGGGCATCGTAGGTGAATCTGGGTGTGGTAAATCAACCACTGCGCGCCTGTTAATGCAGCTTCTGACACCGGATGCGGGGGAAGTGATTTTCGACGGCGACCCGGTAGGCAAACCCGGCGGTTTGTCGATACGTGAAATGCGCCGGCAAGTGCAGATGGTATTTCAGAACTCCTATGCCTCGCTCAATCCGCGTATGAGCGTTGAGGAGTCGATTGCCTTTGGGCCCCAGGTGCATGGTCTTGGCAAGAAAGAGGCCAATACCAGGGCGCGCAAGCTGCTTGACCAAGTGGGCCTGTTGCCCAATCAATTCGCTAGTCGCTATCCCCATGAGCTTTCCGGTGGGCAGCGTCAGCGGGTCAATATTGCCCGTGCCTTGGCACTTGAGCCGCGGCTATTGATTCTTGATGAAGCGGTATCGGCACTCGATAAATCGGTAGAGGCGCAAGTCTTAAACTTGTTGATTGACCTTAAACAAGAGTACGGCCTGACCTATCTGTTTATTTCCCATGACCTTAACGTGGTGCGCTATATCAGTGATCGGGTCATGGTGATGTACCTAGGGCGAGTGGCTGAAATGGGCGAGAGCGAGTCACTTTATAATGCACCTGCTCACCCCTATACCCGGGCCTTGATGTCAGCAATGCCTTCAATGGACCCTGATAATCGCACACAGGTTGCACCTCTGGCGGGTGACCCGCCCAACCCTATTGACCTACCCCCAGGCTGCCGTTTTTGCCCGCGCTGTAGCATGGCTGTTGATAAGTGCCGTGAAGAAGAGCCCGAATTAGCACCGCTACATGCTATGCAGGCAGGGCACCTTCAGCACCGTTCGGCGTGCTGGCGGGCAGGCGAGGTACAGGCGTTAGCATCCACGCCTATTGCTGAGGAGATAACGTCATGACGGCCCCTAGTCCCGTGGATTATCAGACTATTCCTGATCAAGCCCATCGCGCTGCTGCCACTAAAAGCGAACAGCTGGTCGATGTGCAAAATTTGAAAGTGCACTTTCGCTCGCCTGGGCGCTGCGTGCAGGCAGTCAATGGTGTCGATCTGACCCTTGCCAAGGGTGAGGTATTAACGATTCTTGGCGAAAGTGGCTCTGGCAAAAGCGTTACACTGCGCGCGCTGATGCGGCTTTTGCCTGAACGGCGAACGTCCATCGAAGGGCATATAAACGTTGCCGGACAGGATGTGTTGAAGATGTCACGGCGTGAGCTCTCGGCTTATCGAGGCTTTACTACCTCAATGATTTTTCAGGAGCCGATGCTAGCGTTTGATCCGGTCTTTCGCATTGGCGATCAAATTGCCGAGACCGTATGCCGCCATGAAGGCGTTAGCCATGCGGAAGGGTTAGCCCGCGCGCTAGAGCTATTTGAGCTGGTGCGAATCCCATCAGCGAAGCGGCGCTTATCCAACTATCCGCATGAAATGTCGGGCGGTATGAGCCAACGGGCCATGATAGCCCTGGCACTATCCTGCCGGCCCCGGTTGTTACTGGCCGATGAACCCACGACCGCTTTGGATGCCACCGTTCAAATTCAAATACTACTGCTGCTGCGTGATCTGCAGCGCGAGCTAGGTATGTCGGTTATTTTTGTTACCCACGATATGGGGGTCGCCAACGAGATATCAGACCGCATCGCGGTGATGTACGCAGGCCGGGTAGTGGAAACCGGCAGTGTCGATGAAATTATTCGCGCACCGCGCCACCCCTACACGGTAGGACTGATGCAATCCCGTGCCTCAGGCGAGTTAAAAGGCGAGCGCCTCAGTGCCATACCCGGCTCGCCGCCGGATATGGCCTCACCGCCCCCAGGCTGTGCCTTCGCGCCGCGCTGCTCGCTGGCCACTGAAGAGTGCCAGCAAAATGTGCCGCCCGCTAAAGTGCTTGGCCAACAGCACTGGGCAGCGTGCTGGAAGTTGGAAGGCGTGTAAACGTAACGTCAGCCTAAACCCGCCAAGTACGCCCAGCCCCGCGCACTGGATAACTGATTCTCGCTATTCGGCTGTTAGCAGATATGTGGGGTTAAGCGGTTGGCGGATTGCTAAAAACAGGGCGTAGGGATGGGCTTACATTAAGCTCCAAAACGCATCGACCAATGGATTTTTTAGGTTTTTCTTTAAAGTAAACAAACCAATATCGTAGGGCTCCAGCTCCGGCGTTACGTCGAGTACACGAATGCGATCCACCAAGGGGCTGTTATCGAGGACGATTTTTGGCACCACGCCAATCCCAAAGCCCAGGCTCACCATACTCACAATGGCTTCATTGCCTGTCACCTGTGCATAAATACGCGGGGAAATGTCTTGCTGACGAAACCACTCATCCACACGGGCTCTAGAAACACCGCTCTCCGAGAGAATCATAGGGATGCTCGCCCACTCTTCCGGTGTTGTTGGCGTGCTTGTCGGCACATTCGGCACTTGCTGCTCAAGAGGCGCAATAAATAGCAAAGGTGAGGTAGCAATAGGTTTAAAGGCCAGACCACGCGGCAGGTTGGCAGGTTGTGCGGCAATGCTAAGGTCTTCCTTACCATCCAGAACACGGGCAATCGCATGCTCGGGATCACCCGTGCGCAACTTGATTTCAATCACAGGATAGGCAATACGAAAACGGCGCAGTAGCTCGTATAAAAAACTGTAGCTGGCGGTGACGGAGCCATACAGGCTGATTTCACCGCGTAATTGATCAGAATTGTCGGTTAATTCATGACGAATCAAATTCCATTGGCTACTGGCATCGCGGGCGTACTTGAGAAATTTCTGCCCCTCCTGGGTCAGCACAACGGTACGGTTGTCGCGGTTAAACAGTGATACGCCCAGTTCCTCTTCTAAATGACGAATGTTGCGCGACAAGGCAGAAATGCTGATATAGCACTCATCGCTGGCGCGACCGAAATGCAGGGTTTCTGCCAAGGCGAGGAACTGTTTTAAAATTTTATAATTCATAAACGCCATCATAATTGAGCTTTGCAGAAAATGGGATACGCTGTTGCAAATATATCAATTTAAGAAATGCTCACTCTTGTATAGATTGTCACTACTCACATGGCGCTGGATTTTGCATTGAGCGGCTATGACTCTCTTTTTCGTGTCGGTGTGTCTTACATCGATATTGTGATCATAAATATTTAGGATGTTAAGAATGGCTAACTATTTCAATACGTTGCCGCTTCGCGAGCAACTGGCTGAACTCGCCAAATGTCGTTTTATGTACAGCTCTGAATTTGCTGATGGCGTAGACGCGCTTAAAGGCAAAAAAATGGTTGTTATCGGCTGTGGCGCCCAGGGCCTGAACCAGGGCTTGAACCTTCGCGACAGCGGCTTAGACGTCTCTTACGCACTGCGCCCTGAAGCCATTGAGCAAAAGCGTCAGTCCTGGAAGAACGCCACTGAAAACGGCTTTACAGTAGGTACTTACGAAGAGTTGATCCCCACGGCCGACGTTGTGTTGAACCTGACCCCCGATAAGCAGCACACCTCTGTTGTAACGGCGGTAATGCCACTGATGAAGCAGGGCGCTTGCCTCTCTTACTCACACGGTTTCAACATCGTGGAAGAGGGCATGAAGATCCGTGAAGACATAACCGTCATCATGGTGGCACCTAAGTGCCCAGGCTCTGAAGTTCGCGCTGAATACGTGCGTGGTTTCGGTGTTCCCACCTTGATCGCGGTGCACGAAGACAACGATCCTAAAGGCGAAGGCCTTGCCCTGGCAAAAGCCTACGCAGTGGGTACCGGCGGCCACAAAGCCGGCGTATTGATGTCCTCTTTCATCGCCGAAGTTAAGTCCGACCTGATGGGTGAGCAAACGATCCTTTGCGGCATGCTGCAAACCGGCTCGATCCTCTGCTTCGACAAAATGATCGAAGAGGGTATTGAGCCTGGCTACGCCTCTAAGCTGATTCAGTACGGCTGGGAAAACATCACGGAAGCATTGAAGTACGGCGGCGTGACCAACATGCTGGATCGTCTCTCTAACCCAGCCAAGATCAAAGCCTTTGATCTTGCTGAGGAGCTGAAAGAGATCATGCGTCCGCTCTATAACAAGCACCAAGACGACATCATCAGTGGCCACTTCTCTAAAACGATGATGGAAGATTGGGCGAACGATGACGCTAACCTGCTAAAATGGCGTGCAGAAACCGCAGAAACCAACTTCGAAAAAACACCTGCTGGTAACGTAGAAATTACTGAACAGGAGTACTTCGACAACGGCATCTTGATGGTAGCGATGGTTAAGGCGGGCGTTGAGCTTGCTTTCGAAACCATGACGGCGGCTGGCATCATCGCCGAGTCTGCTTACTACGAGTCGCTCCACGAAACGCCGCTTATCGCCAATACCATTGCGCGTAAGAAACTTTACGAGATGAACGCGACTATCTCTGACACAGCGGAATACGGTTGCTACCTCTACAACCACGCTTGTGTGCCGCTACTGGCTGACTTTATGAAGGGCATCAAATCCGATGTTATCGGTAAAGGCTTGGATCTAGACGACAACGGCGTTGATAACGCCCGCTTGATCGAAGTTAACGATGCGCTTCGCGCCCACCCAGTTGAAGCCGTTGGCGCAGTGCTGCGTGGCCATATGGCTGATATGAAGAAAATCGTTTAATCGGCTGATTAAATGATGGCTCGTCAAAGAATAGACCGCTAAGTCATATAAAAGCCGAGATATCGCCACGATATTCTCGGCTTTTTTGTCTCATAAACAATAAGGAACACATTGATGGAGCCTTCAAGCCGCTTAGAGCGTATTCAGCTAAACAAAGCGACGATCAGTTTTGATGATCGCTTCACCCTAAGCGAGATTGATTGGATCATCGAACCCAGCCAGCATTGGGTCATCACTGGCACCAATGGCTCAGGTAAATCGGCCCTGGCGGCGTCGCTAGCTGGAGTTGGCAAAATTGAAGCAGGCACGGTTCAAGGGATTCCCAAAAACGTTGGGTTGGTCTCTTTCGAAGCGCAAGCCGAACTCATCGCCAAAGAGTTGAAAAAAGACGATGCCGATATCATGGATGTTATTTCACTCGGTACACCCGTTAGTGAAATGATTTTCGAGAAGTGCCAAGACCCTGAACTCGCAAGCGTACTGGTAGAAAAGTTCGGTCTTACTAAGCTACTCGACCGCGCCTTTCGTAAACTCTCCACCGGCGAAACCCGCAAAGTCATGCTGATTCGCGCGCTGGCGAGCAAGCCGGACTTGCTGATTTTAGACGAGCCGTTTGATGGTTTGGACGTCGACACCCTCGCCATGCTGCAAGCCCATCTCGCCTCCATCATCGACACCGTGCCCATGGTGATGGTGCTGAATCGCTTTGATGAGATGCCGGACTTCATCACGCACGTTGCCTATCTGGATAAAGAGCGCTTGGAGAAAAAGAGAGGGGATAAAAAGCGTGGAGATAGTGGGCGATTAGCGGTCACGGTAGAGCGTCAGGACGAAGCCGCCTTCAATGAGTTGTACCAACTGCTGCATCTGAAAACCACCGACCTAAGTCTGCCTGAGGCAGACCCAGCCACTAAATTACCTGCTCTCGACCCCAACCAGCCGCTGGTTAAACTCAAGCAAGCGACTATCCAATACGGCGATACCGTGATTGTCGATAAACTCGATTGGACGATAGAGCAGGGCCAGCACTGGCAACTAAGCGGCCCTAACGGTAGCGGTAAAACAGGCGTCTTGTCCCTGATCACGGGGGATCATCCCCAGTGCTACACCAACGATATTTTTGTGTTTGGCTTCCAGCGCGGTAACGGCGAAAGTATCTGGCAGATCAAGCAGTTTATCGGCTATGTCTCCACCGCCCTGCAGTGGGAGTATCGCGTCAGCACCAGCTGCAAAAACGTTATTATTTCAGGCTTCTACGACAGCATCGGCATGTATTCAAAATCCACCGATCATCAGAAAAAAATTGCCGACCAGTGGCTCGAACTACTGGGCATGCAAGAGCGCGCCGATCAGCCATTTAACAAACTTTCCTATGGCGACCAGCGTCTGCTACTTATCGCCCGCGCTATGGTGAAACACCCACCGCTGCTGATTCTAGACGAGCCCTGCCTCGGCCTGGACGATATGAACCGCCAGCTGGTGCTAGCGCTTATCGAGAAAATCTGTGAAGGCAAAGAGACCACGGTGCTCTACGTCAATCACCACACGGAAGACAAGATAAAAGAAATCGACAACCATTTGGCGCTGGAGAAGAACCACTAGTTGGCGGCACCGGGCGTCTAGGCGCTAGCGCTGAAGCTGCGCAGCGATTCAGTTCCATCAACGCTTGGATGTTTGGCTTGAAGCAAGTTTCTTCGACCTCAACGACTTGTTAAAACTCTATTTTGCGATTTCACTTGTCAGCAACTTAAAGGCTACCGCGCCAAAAAACAGAGCAAATACGCTCTCAAAGACGACTTTTGATTTTAGGTATACTTTCCTAGCGACGCTGTTAGAGAAGAGAACGGCATAACCAAGGAAAATTGTCAAACTGACTGTGCCAACTACAAGAATGATAGAGATAAGCTCGATGGGCTGTGCGGTAGCGGGAACACCAATTGAGTAAAGGGAACCAAAAAACAGAATTGCTTTTGGGTTAGTGAGATGGATTAGTAAACCTTTAAAGTAGTTTTCTTTTAATGTGACTGCTTTATTTTTAGGCAGATTTAATTGCGTTGAGCTAAATGCGGAGCGTAGTGATTTAAACGCTAAATACAAAAGATAGAGTGCACCACAGTACTTGAGAATTTCAAACACCCAAACATTGGTATGCAGTACTGCTGCAAGCCCAAACGCGGCGGCAGTAGACCAAATTAACGACCCTGTAAGAACACCAGCTGCGAGAGACAAACCAAAGAAACGACCATGACTCATAGAGGTTCCGGCGATGGCGAGTGTTGCCGGGCCTGGGCTGGCAATCGCCGCAAAAGCAGATACCACAATAAGTAGATAATTAATTTCTTCCATTTATTGCTGACTCCCCCTGTTGATTTTAGCACCGCCATCCGCTGCACTGGGCGTTACTGACGGGCCTTGTTAAGCGTTAATTTCAGTGGTTACCTCTGTTTTCACCGAGTTAGTAATAAAGCATTGTTCGTTTGACAAGTGGTGCATTTTTTCAAGCTCCTCTTTTGAAGGAGCTCTGTCACCCGCAAACAAAGCGTTTGGCCGGAGAGTAACCATTGGTAATGGTGTTGATTTCGGAGGAAAAGTCACTCCCAATTCTTATCGTATGAAAATAGAGAACTACTGATTTGGCAACCTTATGCATAACGTTTGGTTAAGGGACGGGTTTTAGCCCCTTCCAGTGAGCGTAGCGAACGATTTAAACCATTTTTTATACGACGCTGTTTAACTCTATAGTCATGGGCTGCACCAAAAGTGGTGAGTCAGCTCTCAACTTCTCAAGCTGGCCTGCAGCGACAAAACCAAAAGTTCTATACAAATTAACTGCCGCTTCGTTGCTTGTTGTGACGCCAAGCGCCATAACACTGCACCCCCTGCATAGAGCCCATACTTTAATTTTAAGCAGAAGGGATTTTGCTATACCTTTACCTCTCGACTCTGGTGAAACCCACATTTGATAGATGTGCGCGACTTGCAAGTTTGGTTTATGTATGAAGCCCCAAGCAATGCCTACGGGTTGGCCCTCAATCTCTGCGATTAATGACAAAGCATCAATGTCCCGAAATTTAAGATCTAATCGTGTTTTCCATTCCGCATCTGACAATACGGCTTCCTGGTCATAAATTGAGCCAAAAGAATCAGGCGATTCCCTTAGAGATTTCAGCCTAGCTGATTTGTATAACTCCCAGTTTTCCGGAGTTAATATTTTTATCTCAAATTCGCTCATTTTTAGGCCGTTTTGTATAACACTTTATTCATGCACATGCGCTTTTTATCGGGAATTAATAGCGTTCTAAAGGTTTATAAATTTTGATATTAAATAAAAATATTAAAATTTACTTTATAAAAGCCGCCAGGGAAAGAGCGAATGTGCATAAAAATTCAATGTCACTATTTTTAACTTACGCATAAACACACATGCCCTTTTCGCAGCTCATTTTTTAACTATTTTAATAAAATGCTATCCAGAAAATAAGCACATTAGATCGAAAATATCTCATTTTGATGAGCATTAATACTGAAAAATGATTTTCCTCCTATGTCCATGAGAGACAGCTGATAGGGGCCAAGATGACCGCGCCAATCCTGACCCAAAAAAAGCGCCATCGGCAAAACCGATAGCGCTTTTACGAGCTTCTAATCAGCTAATTTTAGGACCCACCTCAGCAAACGCAGGCGCTACCTTAAACTGCCGCATCAACCAATAGTAGAACAACCCACCTAGCGCTGCACCAATCATCCAGCCAAAACCGCCAAGGCCTGAAAGTGCGGGGACTAACACAGTCGAAAGCGAGAACAGCGCTGCACCGCCGAAGGCGATAAGGGCGCGGGTGTTCCAGCCGTTTACGTAGTAGTAGGCGCCGCCCGGTGCTGATGAGAATAGCTCCTGCATGTTGAGGTTTTCGCGCTTAATCAGATAGTAGTCGACCACGATAATGCCGTAGAAGGGCGCGACGGCGGCACCTAGTGCATTCACAAAGCCGGGGACGCCAATCTGGCTGATGACTGAAAGCCATAGCGCGCCGACAAAGAATGCGATTACCGCGGTAATCAGGCCGCCCATCTTAAAGCTGATTTTGCTTGGGAACAGGTTGGCCAGGTCGTAAGCGGGGGGAATAAAGTTAGCGACCAGATTGATGCCTACCGTGGCGGCAAAGAAGGTGAGGGCGGCGACAATTGTCAGCGGCAATGAATCGACCCGCTCAACGATATCAGCAGGGTTGGTCAATGCCTCGCCAAACAGCACCAGAGTGCCTGCGGTAATAATCAGCGCGATAAATGAGAAAAACGCGACGTTAAGTGGCAAGCCCAGCAGGTTACCCAGCTTCATTTGGCGTTCGGTTTTTACAAAGCGGGTGAAGTCACCGAAGTTGATCACCACCGCTGCAAAATACGCCACCATGGTACCCACAATCGCCATAAAGGCGGTGATTGAGCTGCCGCTGGTTTCACCGTCACCGCTAAAAATAGTGCCAATGGCGGGGATCAGCTCGCTTCCCGCTTGGAACCAAACAATGATCATCAGCACCAGCATCACTACGTAGACCATCGGGCCTGCCCAGTTAAGGAAGTGTTTAATACGCTCGATGCCCTGCCAGAAAATAGCGATCTGAAACAGCCACACAATCACAAACGACACCCAAGCCACGCCGGAAAGGCCGAGGAACGTGCTGCCATCGCCTGCGCCATAAAAGGCGGTAATCAGTAGCGTGACGGCGGTGGAGGCGAAGTAGGTCTGCACGCCGTACCAGAAAATCCCCACAATGGCGCGCAGCATCGCGGGCAAGTTAGCGCCCCGCACCCCCATGCTGGCGCGCACCATTACCGGGAATGGAATGCCGTATTTAACGCTGGGCTTACCGGTAAGGTTGACCAAAAACATCACAATCACACCGGCCAGAATAATTGCTGCCATCACCGCCCAGCCGTTAAGGCCGTAGGTTAAAAACAGCGAGGCGGCCAGGGTGTAACCGAACAGGCTCTGGATATCGTTAGACCAGACGTTAAAGATCTCAAACGCGCCCCAGTTACGATCCTGGGGTTTCAGCGGCGCAAGGTCTTCGTTATATAGCGTAGGATCGATATGCTTTATATCCAGATCGCTACTTGGCGTGCTCTCTTTCATTGGATTAGCTCGTTGTTTGAGTTGGCGTTACTGGTTAAAGCGCTGGCAGGGCGCCCAGTACTTCATCAGCAGGTAGTAGGTGACGCCTGCAGGTATCAGGCTGGCGTACCAGGAAACTGCCGAGAAAGAGAGCGCCGCTACAATGCCCACCGCGGTCGCGATCAGAGCAGCGGCGTTGAAACCTTTGTAAGGGCCCTCGGGGTCATAAAGCTTGTTGATATCCAATGTGCGGCGGCGAACAACGTAATAATCGACCACCAGAATGGCGAAGATCGGACCTAAAAAGGCCGAGTAGGTCTGCACAAACATTTGCAGGCCCGCTGCGGAGCCGGGCTGTACCAACTTCCAAGGGAAAGTGGCGAAGGCCAGTAGCCCAACAATCACCGTGGCCACCGAAAACTTGATCTTAAATACGTCCATCAGCACGTAAGTCGGGGGCACTACGTTGTTGAGTACGTTGGTGGTGACCTGGGCAAAGGCGATAAACAGTAGGGTGGTCATCAACAGCGGGGTATTGTCCACTGCGTTGGCAAATACCTGAATAGGATCGGCGGTGCCAGTGGCTTGCGAGACCATATAACCGATCAAGCCCATAAACAGCGTGCAGGGCAGAATCGACATGGCATAAATAGTGGTGAGTAGGCTCTGGGGGGTGCCTTTTTTATGTTCCCGGGAGTAGTCACTAACGTTAAGCATCATGGTGCTGTAGATGCCCAAAAACAGCATGGTCGCGCCCCAGAAGGGCATGCCCCAGGAGCCTTCCATGGTCAGCAGACTGGCGGAAAGCTCATCGCCATAGCGCTGCACCGTGGCGTAGAACATATAGACCAGCGAGGCGAGGATAAAGGCGCTGCCGATATTCTCTAACCACTTGATGCCCTGGAAGCCCATCACCGACAGGCCGATCTGTAGGAACTGAAAGGTAATGAAGTAGAAGATAAGGTTGTCGAAGCCAAATAGGGTGGCCGACACCATATTCAGTGCCCCCGCGCCAATCCAGCTTTGAAAGCCGTACCACACCACCGCAGGCACTGCGCGCACTAAGCCGGGTAAACGTGTACCGGTGAAGCCAAAGGCACTGCGTGCTTGCACCATAAACGGAATGCCGTACTTGTAACCCGCCGCCCCGTTAATGGCGAGTGCTATACCGATCACAAAGCAACCAATGGCGATGGCCAGCGTTGCTTGTAACAGATTTAAGGTGCCGACCACGCTGGAGCCCATGGCGAAGGTGCCAATGGAAACGCAGCCGCCGAACCAGGCCAGAAAATAGGAGCTGCGCCCCATTATCCGGGTGTGTTGCGGGGCCAGGCTTTCAGCCCCAAGTGCTTTCGACCCAGAATCGGGCCGTTCTTCTGACGCAAGAGCGGAGTTTGTAGCGCTCATGATGTCGTCCTCGCAAGATTATGGGTTTTATTAATTCCCGGCTAAAAAGCCCGGAGACGCTTGCGGCGTGGCGTGCTAATGGACGTGCTTGTTTTTAAAGTGGTGCTTAAGTTTTGTTATTAAATGTTTTGCTCGTTATTGGTGTTTCTTTTTCATGGTTTAAACGGCAGTGAAAGCTCTGAAAGCCCAGCAAATTTACCGGTAAAGGTTTTCGGTCTTGGATAGGCCAAATCGCCATGTTTGCTGGTGTAAAGCCCCAGGCTTACCAGGGATTCGGCTAATTTAAGCGCTGCGCTAACCCCTTCCACGACGGGTAGGCCAACTTCGCGACTAATCTGTTGGGTCAAATTCGCCATGCCGCCGCAGCCAAGAACGATGGCGCCAATGTCATCCTCATCCCGGGCGCGGCAGCACTCTTCCACAATGCGGGTAAACGCCGCTTCAGGGTGGTGCTCAAGATCCAGCACGGGAATTTCAGCGGCGCGAATGCGGCGGCAGTGATGACTAAAGCCGTACTGTTGAAGCAGATGCTCAGCGATAATGCCGGTGCGGCCTAAGGTGGTGACGATAGAAAAGCGGGTGCTGATCAACGTGGCTAAATGGAAGGCCGCTTCGGCAATGCCAATAACTGGGGCGCGGGTTAGCTCACGCGCAGCCAGCAGGCCGGGGTCGCCAAAACAGGCCACCACATAGGCATCGATATTGCCTTCGCGCTCGCCCTTAAGAACTTCTTCGGCAACCCCTACCGCGCTGATCACTTCATCAAAATGGCTTTCGATGGAGACGGGTCCAGCCTCAGGTTGGGAGGCGCTGACCGTGGTGCCAGGGGCCGCCTGCTGCTGAGCGGCTTGGTGAATAGCTGCGGTCATTGAGGCCGTGGTATTGGGATTAATAATTCGTATATGCACAATAATTCTTCCACATGTAAACAATATAACTTTTCTTGTATACAAAAATAGGGCGCTTTCTAGCACCGCGCAAGTTTATAAAGCGTGGATTGTTAACAAGAATGCAGGCTGATAGTTTGACCATTCGTTCAGGATTCAAGGGCTTGAAGCGGCTTAAGCATAGAAACTGTATGGATCTCAGCGGATTAGACAGAGGCTGGATTGCGGTTCGCTAGTAATGTGGCTATTTTGTATACAAATACTTTTCTATTTCACCGGCATTTTCCTCATCGGTGATCTAGCTAGAATATGAGTTAAAAGGAGCTACCCATGTCGTTATCCTCGAATGGCCATTACCCCCGCGATTTGATCGGTTACGGGCGCAATCCGCCCCACGCCAACTGGCCCGGCAACGCGAAAATAGCCGTGCAGTTTGTGCTCAATTACGAAGAGGGTGGCGAGAACTGCGTATTGCATGGCGATTCCGGCTCAGAGCAGTTTCTATCTGAAATTATCGGCGCTCCCGCTTACCCTGACCGCCATTTGAGCATGGAGTCGATTTATGAATATGGCTCCCGCGCCGGGGTATGGCGCATTCTGCGTGAGTTTGAAAAACGCGACCTGCCGCTCACAGTGTTTGGTGTGGCCATGGCGCTGGAGCGCAACCCTGACGTCGCCCATGCTTTTAAAGAGTTAGGCCACGAGATCGCCTGCCACGGCTACCGCTGGATTCACTATCAGGAAGTCTCCGAGCATGTGGAACGTGAGCATCTTCAGCAGGCCATGGAGATATTTCAGCGCCTTTACGGTGAGAAGCCTCAAGGCTGGTATACCGGTCGCGATAGCCCCAATACTCGCCGCTTAGTGTTGGATGAGGGCGGTTTCCTTTACGATAGCGACTACTACGGCGATGACTTGCCCTTCTGGACCCAGGTCACCGATAGCCAGGGCAGCGAGCATAACCATTTGATCGTGCCTTATACTTTAGACAGCAACGATATGCGCTTTGCCGCCCCGCAGGGTTTTAACACCGCGGATCACTTCTTTACTTACCTTCGTGATGCCTTTGATGTGCTTTACGCGGAAGGGGAGGAGGCGCCTAAGATGCTCTCAATCGGTATGCATTGCCGCTTATTGGGGCGCCCGGGGCGTTTTCGTGCGCTGCAGCGCTTTTTGGATTACATCGAAACCCATGACCGCGTTTGGGTTGCCCGGCGTGTCGATATTGCTCGCCACTGGGCCGAGCATCATCCAGCGCCAAAGCGTTGATATGACCATGTAAAATAGGATGTTATGACACCGCATATAGGACAGCGAATTACTGCTCAATTTGACGAATTAAGTGCCCAGGAGCAGCGCGTAGCAAGTTTTATCCTCGACCACTTTGACGATTTGGCGGTGTATAGCGCAGCCGATTTGGCGCGCTTAACCGGCGTTTCCAAGTCGACCGTCAGCCGCTTATTCAAGCGGCTGGGGTTCGAGAGTTACCGCACCGTTAAGGATCACGCCCGCCAATTGCGTAATCTGGGTGTGCCGTTGGTAATCGATGCCAATGCCATGCAGGAAGAGGCCGGGGCACCCTTTCAGCGCCATCTTCAGCGCGAGCAGGATAATCTGCAGCGCTGCTTAAATGGCATTGCCACGGAGCAGTTTGCTGCCTTGGTGGAGCGCCTCAATGGGGCGCGCCATGTAGTAGTGATCGGGTTTCGTAACAGCTATCCCTTAGCGATGCACTTTCGCCAGCAGTTGATTCAGGCGCGTACCCAGGTGAGGGTGGTTCCTCATCCAAACCAGTCGTTAGCGGAAGAAATTGTCGATCTCACAGAGCAGGATGTGGTGGTGCTGTTTGGTTTTCGCCGCCGCCCAGCGGCATTTGCTTCGCTAATTGATGCACTTGAGCGCTCACCTGCCAAGGTAGCCTTACTGGCTGACCCCACCGCGGTCAATTTCGCTTCACAAGTAACGTGGTTTTTTGAAACACCGCTGGAAAGCCTCTCGGCGTTTGATAGCTACGCCACCGCCAACAGCCTGATCTGCCTGATTGCCAATGGTGTACTGCACCGTCGCCTTGCAGAAGGTCGCGAGCGGATTAGCGCAATAAGCGATATTTATTCGGAGCTCAGCGAGCTTGAAGCGCCGATCATGAGCGTTGATTGGAGTGCCCGGTAGGTCTTTGCTCTAGCATGGTGCATTACGTTCTTTTGATGAATTAAAACTGCACCACAACGTTGTGCTTATCTTTATTCAAACTCTCCTCACGATGCGGTTTCAACTGTGTTGCGGCTATGCCTGCCCGCTAAGCTGCTGTTATAAAAAAACTTAGCTTCTTCTGGTATCGCGATTGCTATTAGGTGTTCAGGTGAAACGAAAGTTTCTTTGTTAGATGTTATGCAACAAAGCTTTCATTCGCTTTGCTTCCGTTGCCAACACCGCCACTGCTAATTGCCCAGCGCATTGTTGCTAGCAAAACCAAGATTTTGCAGAACATACGCCTGCCAGGAGAACTTCATGAAATCATTATCTCAGCACTTCAATCACTCCGTTGCCAGCCGCTTCAAGCGTCTGCAGTCCAGCGTTTTAGCCACGGGCCTGAGTGCTGCTGTTGCCCTGGGGGCTTTTACCGCCAGCCCTAACGTCCAAGCGGATGCAATGGAAGCGATTGAGTCACGGGGTACCATCCGCATCGCCGTACCGCAGGATTTCCCGCCGTTTGGTTCAGTGGGTACTGACCTGCAGCCGCGTGGCTACGATATCGATATGGCCCAATACCTCGCCGATGAAATGGGCGTGGAGCTACAGCTGATCCCTGTTACCAGCGCGAACCGTATTCCTTACTTACAAACTGGCCAGGCGGATTTGGTGATTTCCAGCCTGGGTAAGAACCCTGAGCGCGAAGCGGCGATTGATTTTTCCGATGCCTATGCACCGTTCTTCTTGGGCGTGTTCAGCGCTGATGCAGATGAAAGCGTGGATGGCCCGGAAGGCTTAGCCGATAAAACAATTGGTGTTACCCGCGGTGCCGTGGAAGATATGGAGCTTTCTGAGATTGCTCCTGCCTCCACCACTGTTCAGCGCTTTGAAGATAACGCCACCACTATCTCTGCGTTTCTTTCTGGTCAGGTCGATTACGTGGCTACCGGTAACGTCGTTGCCGCCGAAATAGCCGAGCGCAATAGCAACCGTGCGCCTTCACTGGTGTATCAGCTTAAAGATTCACCTTGCTACGTGGGCATGAACAAAAACGAGCCAGCCTTGATGGAAGAGGTGAACCGCTTGATCGCCCAGGGTCTGGAAGATGGCACTCTCAACGAGCTTTCGCAGCGTTGGTTCAATGCCGACCTGCCTGAAAACTTTGGTAGCTGAGGGTTACCATGGGGCCAACACTCGACTTTCTTACCCTGTTGCCCTACGTCAGTGAACTCCTTAAAGGTCTTACCACCACGGTCATTTTGACCGTGGTGACCACCTTAACGGGATTAGCACTGGCAGTGGCGGTGGCCTATTTACGTGTGAACGCGCAGCCATGGGTGCGTTGGGGGCTGGGCGGTTACGTTGAAGTCATCCGCAACACGCCTTTTATTGTGCAGCTGTTCTTTATCTTCTTTGGCCTGCCGGGGTTGGGTATCAAAATTGATGCCATCACTGCGGCTTTTATTGCCATGACACTTAACCTGGCCGCCTACAGCGCTGAAATTCTTCGTGCTGGCATTAGTGCCACCGCCAAAGGCCAGCTTGAGGCGGGCCGTGCACTGGGCATGACGACATTGCAAAGCTATCGCCATGTCGTACTGGTTCCGGCTTTTGCGCGGGTTTACCCGGCGCTGATCAGCCAGTCGATTATTGTCATGCTTGGTTCGGCGGTTGTGTCGCAGATTTCGGTATTTGATCTGACCTATGCCGCTAACTTTATCCAGTCGCGCAATTTCCGCAGCTTTGAAGTCTACCTGCTGATCACGCTGGTCTATTTGCTCCTCGCCTTTGGTATGCGGCGCAGCTTTATGCTGGTGGGCAAGCGCGTATTCGCTTATCAGCAAGGAGAGCAACGATGATTGAGTTCACCTTCTGGGATATTTTGCGCAACCTGCTGTTGGCGACTCGCTGGACGATTGTGCTATCGCTAATTGCTTTTGTAGGCGGTGCCACGGTAGGGCTGGTGTTGACCTTTATGCGTCTCTCCAGCAACCGCTGGTTGCAGCGTTTAACGGCACTCTATGTTGACCTGTTTCAAGGTACGCCGCTGCTGATGCAGCTGTTTTTGATCTTCTTTGGTGCCGCCGCCATGGGGCATCCGATCTCCGCTTGGCTGGCAGCTTCTATTGCATTGACGCTATTTACCAGTGCCTTTCTGTGTGACATCTGGCGTGGCTGTTTGGAAGCGGTGGCTAAAGGGCAGTGGCACGCGGCCCGGGTGCTGGGCATGAACTACTTCCAATCCATGCGCCATGTGATTCTGCCCCAGGCGCTGCGGCTCTCAATTCCGCCTACCGTAGGTTTCTCGGTACAGGTGATTAAAGGTACAGCACTGGCTTCGATTATTGGTTTTGTCGAGCTGACAAAGGCGGGCACCATGCTCAATAACGCCACCTTTGAACCTTTCACTATTTTTGCCCTTGTGGCGCTGCTTTACTTCGCGTTGTGCTACCCACTTTCCTGCTACGCGCGCTATCTGGAGAAAAAGCTCTATGACGCTGGTCTACGTTGATAACGTTCATAAAGCCTTTGGCGATCTGGAAGTGCTTAAAGGCATTAACCTTTCGGTCGCCCAGGGCGAAGTGGTGGCGATTATTGGTCGCAGCGGTTCGGGTAAAAGTACCCTGCTGCGCTGCCTGAATCAGCTGGAAAAACATGACAGCGGCGAGATCACTATTGCTGATAAGCAGCTCGATGCGGCGTCAATGTCGCCCAAGGAACTAAGTGAAAACGTCGGTATGGTGTTTCAAAGCTTTAACCTGTTTCCCCATAAAACCGTCGGTGAAAACGTCTGTTTAGCACCGATAGTCGTACGTGGCGAAGGCAAGGCTGAGGTAGAGAAAATCGCCCGTGAGGTGCTTGAGAAAGTTGGCCTGTCGGATAAGTACGATGCTTATCCCGCACAGCTCTCGGGCGGTCAGCAGCAGCGAGTGGCGATTGCCCGGGCATTGGCCATGCGCCCCAAAGTGATGCTTTGCGATGAGGTGACTTCTGCGCTAGACCCTGAACTGGTAGGTGAAGTGCTGCGGGTGCTGGAAGCCTTGGCAAAAGAGGGCATGACGTTGATTCTGGTCACCCATGAGATGAGTTTTGCTCGTGATGTAGCCGATCGTGTGGTGTTTATGCACCAGGGGCGCATCCATGAAGAGGGCGCCCCCAGCGAGCTATTTAGCAATCCACAAACGCCGGAGCTGAAGCAATTTATCTCAGCGGTGCTCTAGGCGGTTCATTACTAGTCGGTTCACTTCTAGCCGGTCCACTGAGTGGCCTGGGCAAAAATAAGAAAGCCCAGGGCAATCACGATCCAAACGCAAAAAAGTGGGAAGAAGAATTTGACCCACTTTTGCCACGGCACACCCGCCAGCGCCAGGGTCGCCATAAAGTAACCCGAGGTGGGGTAGAGAATATTGCCGATGCCATCGCCGAGCTGGAAAGCTAGCACCGCTGTTTGGCGGGTAACGCCAATAATGTCAGAAAGCGGTGCCATCAGCGGCATGGTGACCAGCGCCTGGCCGCTGCCGGAGGGGACGATGAAGTTAAAACCGAGCTGGGCGAAGAACATGCCAATAGCGGAAAGCAGGGTGGGCAGGCCGCCAACAAGATTGCCAAGACCAAACACCAGGGTATCCATTATCTGGCCATCTTCCAGCATCACGGCAACGCCCCGGGCGACGCCGGCGATCATGGCGCCGACCAAGACATCGCGAAAGCCCTGGTTGAAGCCTGAACATATTTCATCGGTATCGAGGCCCGCAATAAGGCCCACGACAATGCCCATGATGATAAACAGCCCCGCCATCTCCATCATGAACCAACCTTGCTGGAGTACCCCATAAACCAGCACGGCGAAGAAGACGAAAGTAGCGATGGCGGCCAGCTTCTGGCGAGCGGTGGCGATTAACGCAGGGCTATTATCAGCGTGTTGGTACAGCGTGCGTTTTTCGGCTTCGCTAACGTCACGGCTTAGTAAGCTGAGTGAGGGCGTGTGGCGCACCATCCGGGCGTAACGCATGACAAAGAAAATGGCTGCCGCCAGCATGGCCACAAACGCCATGATGCGCAGGCCATAACCGGAGTAAAGGGGAAGATCCGAGAGCTGCTGCCCAAGCCCGGTATTGATGGGGTTAAGCACGCCTGTCGTAAAGCCAACCGTGGTGGCACAAAGCGCCACTGCCGCCGCGGTGACCGAATCAAAACGCAAGGCAATCATCAGCGGCAGGATGACAGGGACATACACCAGCGCCAGCTCTTGCGTGCCAATAACGGTGGCTATCAGAGCAAATACGGTCATCAATACGGGGATAGTGAGCAGGCTTTGTCGTGCAAAGCGCCGCGTCAACTTATCCACCCCTATTTCAATAATGCCGGTGCGCCTTAGCACCATGAACATGCCGCCAATCATAAAGGTAAAAAAGACCACTTCACCGGCACTCATCAACCCATTGGGGATTGCCAGCATGAAGTCGACGATCCCAATCGGTGACGAGGCGATCTGCTCATAAGACGTCGGGTCAATGGTGACCCGCCCGTCCGGCCCTGGAACACGCTCGAACTGCCCAGCGGGCACAAAGTGAGTCGCGAGCGCTGCCAAGCCGATAAATACGAACAGCACCACGTAGATATCAGGGATTCGGCACCAGCTTTTTTTAGGCGGTGGGCTATCAGGAGAGGGAGTTGGTTGGGACATGCTGTGCCTCGCGTTAGGGAGCTGCCACCCGGGATGGCGATTGTTATTAATGTTTAACCTTAGCAACGATCATGCCCAATAGAACGGTGAGGTTGCTGTTTCTGGTCGCGGATCGTATCGTTTTAGAATTATGAAACGAAAGTTTCTAAAGAAGTTGCTATTGGGAGAAGTGTTTCACAAGGGCTCTTTCAAAGAGCCCGGTGAAAGAGCTAGCTAAAGAGCGCTTTAATATGCTCCGTTAATCTTGTATACAAGAAGTATGTCTTATTTCCAAAAGTCCTAAAGGTCTCAACATGCCAGCTAACTACTACGCCCCCACCGGTGGGCATCCGCCGCAAACACAAATCACCGCTGACCGTGCGGTGTTCACGGAAGCGTACGCGCTGATCCCCAAAGGTGTGATGCGCGATATCGTCACCAGCAACTTGCCGTTTTGGGAAGGCACTCGGCTTTGGGTGCTGGCGCGTCCGCTGTCCGGGTTTGCCGAGACGTTTTCGCAATACATTATGGAAGTGCAGCCAGAGGGTGGCAGCGAAAAGCCCGAGCCTGATCCCCAGGCAGAAGGCGTGCTGTTTATTGTTGAAGGTGAGTTAACGCTTACCTTAGCGGGGGAGCGCCACACCATGCAGCCCGGCGGCTATGCGTTTATTCCCCCCGGCAGCAACTGGCAGGTACGCAACGAATCCAGCGCGCCAGTGCGTTTCCACTGGGTGCGCAAAGCCTATGAGTTTGTTGAAGGTCTTGAAGTACCCCAGGCGTTTGTTACCAATGAGCAGGATATTGCCCCCATCGAAATGCCCGGCACCGAAGGGCGCTGGGCGACAACGCGGTTTGTTGACCCTGCGGATGTCCGCCACGATATGCACGTTAATATCGTGACTTTTCAGCCGGGCGGCGTGATTCCTTTTGATGAAACCCATGTCATGGAACACGGTTTGTACGTGCTTGAAGGCAAAGCCGTTTACCACTTAAATCAAAATTGGGTAGAAGTCGAAGCTGGAGACTTTATGTGGCTGCGCGCCTTCTGCCCCCAAGCCTGCTACGCCGCTGGCCCAGGGCCGTTCCGCTATTTGTTGTATAAAGATGTTAATCGCCATCCTGCGCTTCGCTTGAATGCTCGTTAAAACTGTCTGCTCCAGGTTTTCAGAGAGGTAGCTTTAAAGGGTCGCGAGCTAAAGCTACCTCCCACCAGTGCCATTTTCAGGCTGGCAAGGACAATGCAGCACTGAGTAACGAAGAATTGTTTGAAGGACTCAAAATGCTAATACTAAAAGCTGAGCCGCTAACGGCAGCGGCGTTTGCCCCTTTTGGCGATGTGATAGATGCGCGTACCTCAGCGTCTTTCCCCATCAACGCCGGGCGTACCCAGCGCCATCATGATTTGGCGAAGGTGGAAACCCTGGGCGAAAACGCCCATACGCTGATCAATATCTTTGTTAGCCAGCCGGTCACACTGCCGCTGGAGCTCACCTTTCTTGAGCGCCACCCCCAAGGCAGCCAAGCATTTATGCCGCTGCACCAGGAGCAGTTTATTGTCGTGGTGGCACCGCCGGGTGAGCATATTAACCCTGACGATGTGCGTGCTTTTGTTACCGATGGCCACCAAGGCGTGAATTACCGTGCCGGCACTTGGCACGCCATTCAGTCGGTGCTAGAACGAGAAGGCGAGTTCTTGGTGGTGGATCGGGGGGGCGATGGCAATAACTGCGATGAGTTTCCCCTGGCAATTAGCGTGATGTTGGAATAATACGTACATTTCCTGTTGCAGGGCTGTCATATAGAACGCGTTAAACTGATAAGCTAGTGTTATTAAACAGAGTCACTACACGCTCATTAGCATGGTTGGAATATTATGAACGCACTGCACTTCTCTACTATTCGTCGTACCAAAATTGTTGCCACCCTTGGGCCTGCCAGCGACCGTGAAGGTGTGTTGGAAGCTATGCTTGCGGCGGGTGTAGATGTGGTGCGTTTAAATTTCTCCCACGGCACCGCAGACGACCACCGTCGGCGCTTAACCGAAGTACGTGAAATTGCCGCCAAGTTAGGCCGCAGCGTAGCGGCGTTGGGTGACCTGCAGGGCCCTAAAATTCGCATCGCTCGATTTAGAGATGGCGCCGTGGTACTCAAAGAGGGCCAGCCGTTTATCCTCGATATGGAACTTGATGGCGATTCAGGCGATGAGCAACAGGTCGGCTGTGATTACAAAACCCTCTCGCAAGATGTGGCCGCCGGTGACCGCCTGCTGTTAGACGACGGGCGAGTAGTACTTGACGTGACCCGTGTTGAAGGCCAGCAAGTACATACCAGCGTGGTCGTAGGCGGCAAGCTCTCCAACCATAAAGGTATTAACAAGCAGGGCGGTGGGCTTTCTGCCCCCGCGCTGACTGAGAAAGATAAAGTCGACCTGAAAACCGCCGTCGAGATTGGCGTCGACTATTTAGCCATTTCCTTCCCCCGTCATGCGGAAGACATGCTCGAAGCACGCCGTTTATTGGGCGAAGCGGGTAAGGAGATTGGCTTGGTCGCCAAGGTGGAACGCGCCGAAGCAGTGGCAGATGACGCGACTCTGGATGGCATTATTGAAGCTTCTGAAGCGGTAATGGTGGCGCGGGGCGATCTAGGCGTCGAAATTGGCGATGCCAAGCTGGTGGGTGTGCAAAAACGTATGATCAAGCGCGCTCGCTCATTGAATCGCGCGGTGATTACCGCCACGCAAATGATGGAAAGCATGATTTCGGCACCGCTGCCCACCCGCGCCGAAGTGTTTGACGTAGCTAACGCGGTACTCGATGGCAGCGATGCGGTCATGCTTTCGGCGGAAACAGCGGCAGGTGACTATCCGCTGGAAACCGTGGAAGCCATGTCACGAGTTTGCCTGGGCGCTGAGCGGGAAAAATCAGCCCAGGAATCTGGCCACCGTATCCATGAAGGCTTTACCCGCCCCGATGAAACCATCGCCCTGTCAGCGATGTATGCAGCCAACCATATGACCGGCATCAGTGCGATTGCCTGTATGACGTCATCTGGCTATACGCCGCTGATTGCCTCGCGTATTCGCTCTGGTTTGCCGATTGTAGGCTTGGCTCACAATCCCATCGCCCAGCGCCGTATGGCGCTCTATCGCGGGGTAGTCTCACTGCCGTTCGACACCTCTGAAATGTCTCCCACTGAGCTGAATGACAAAGCGCTTGAGTTATTGGTGAAGATGGGGATTTCCAAGCCCGGCGACCATGTGATCCTTACCCGTGGCGACCATATGAACGCTCATGGCGGCACCAATACCATGAAGGTAATGGAGATTACCGACGAGCATGCTAAAGGCTAAACTAAAAGCTAAATTAGCGCATGGACTACTGCTGGCTGGCCTGCTATTAACAAGTGCTCCCGCGATTGCGGGGGCACCTATTGTGGCTGCTGCTTCTGATCTACAGTTTGCTCTTACTGAAGCAGCCGAGCGGTTTCAACAGCAAACTGGCCATACCCTGCGCCTTAATTTTGGCTCGTCGGGTAACTTCCGCCGTCAGATAGCACAGGGCGCGCCTTTTGAGCTATATCTCTCGGCAGACGAACGCTACGTACAAGCGCTTTTTAATGAAGGCCACACCAAGGACGAGGGCGTCATTTACGCCATTGGCCGGTTAGCGTGGCTGCAGCGCGCTGGACGCGACGATTTACCCAATGAAGATGCACCGCTTTCAGCAGTACAAGAGGCGTTGGAAAATCACGCAATTGGCACCACTGAACGCATCGCCCTGGCTAACCCTGAACACGCCCCTTACGGGGTCGCCGCGCAGCAAGCCCTTGAGCATGCTGGGCTGTGGGAGCACACCGAACCGCTGCGAATACTTGGCGAAAATGTCTCCCAGGCGGCGCAGTTTGCCCTTTCTGACGACGCTCGCGGTGGGTTAGTGGCTTACTCATTGGCCTTGGCGCCAGCCCTTGGTGAGCGAAGTGAGTACGTACTTATTCCTGAGTCCTGGCATAGCCCGCTTCGCCAGCGCATGGTGCTAACCAATCAGGCGGGAGAGGTCGCCAGCGACTTCTATCAGTGGCTACAGCAAGAAGAAGGACAAGCCGTCTTGCGCCGCTACGGCTTTAGCGCCGAATAATGATGCTGTCGATGGGTGAATCATAATGGATTGGTCGGCACTTTCCGTCTCTCTGCGTCTCGCTGCATTTACGTGTTTGATTCTTCTCCCCTTGAGCATTTGGCTTGGCCGTTCACTCGCCTACGCCCGCTTTCGCGGCAAAGGCCTATGTGAGGCGCTGGTGGCGCTGCCGCTAGTATTGCCACCAACCGTATTAGGCTTTTATCTGTTGCTCAGCTTTGGCCGTGATGCTCCGGTGGGGGCTTTTTGGGCGCAAATGACCGGCGGTGGGCTTAATTTCACCTTTAGCGGCATATTAATAGCCTCGCTGATTGCCAATCTGCCCTTTGCTGTACAGCCCATTCAGCGCGCCTTTGAACACATACCCCACAATCTACGCGAGGCAGCCTGGTGCAGTGGGTTGAGCCCCTGGCAAACGCTGCTGCGTGTTGAACTACCGCTGGTCTGGCCGGGCATTATGTCCGCGGCGGCGTTAACCTTTGCCCATACGCTGGGCGAATTTGGCGTGATCTTAATGGTAGGTGGCTCCATTGATGGCGAAACCCGCACCCTCGCGATTGCCATTTATGACCGCGTTCAGGCGTTTGATGAGCAGGGCGCGGCGCAGATGTCAGCGCTGCTACTGTTGGTATCGTTTATTACCTTAGGGCTGGTCTATGGGTTGGCTGGACGCAGGCGGTGGGCGCGTGGCTGATTCCTCTATGGCGGAGCTAGCCTCAGGTCCAGGTGCAGGGCTGAGTGTGGCAGTTAATCAGACCGGGCCGATTCCATTGGCCGCTGAGTTTACTTGCCAGCCCGGAGAGCTGCTGGCGCTGGTAGGACCTTCTGGCAGCGGAAAAACAACGCTGCTACGCACCATCGCCGGGCTCTATCGGCCCCAACAGGGGCGGATTAGTTGTGCTGGCGACATTTGGTTTGATGCCGAAGGTAAGCGTTCACTCGCACCCCAGCACCGCAGGGTGGGGGTTGTGTTTCAGGACTATGCCCTGTTTCCTCACCTGACTGCGCTTGAAAATATTCAAGTACCTCTACGTCATTTACCTCAACCCCAGCGCCGGGAGCAGGCCGAACAGTGGCTTGCCAAAGTGCGCCTGGAAGGGCTGGGTAAGCGCTACCCCAATGCGCTTTCTGGTGGGCAACGCCAGCGGGTCGCGCTGGCCCGTGCGCTGGCGCGTGAGCCCAAGGTGCTGTTACTTGACGAGCCGTTTTCAGCGGTGGATCAAGTCACCCGACGGCGCTTACAGCGCGAGCTGGCGCTGCTTCGCCAGCAGATCGATATTCCCATCGTGCTGGTGACCCATGACCTGGAAGAAGCCACTGCGCTGGCGGATAAAATCTGTGTACTGCATAACGGCGTAAGTCTTCAGCAGGATACGCCGGAGATCCTGTTTAGTCGGCCATGTTCACCGCTGGTAGCGCGCTTGCTAGACCGCCACAATTTATTTGCAGGCGTGGTAGTCGAGGTGGATGGTCAGCGTCGACTGCAGTGGGGGGAGAGTTCTCTAGAAGTAGCCGATGGGCTTGTCGACCTGCCGCTCGGTAAAAAGGTGACATGGTACTTACCTCCGTCAGATATTGTGCTGCACCGCCGTGGCCGACCATCCCAAGGCGAACGGGAAAACCCAATAACGGCTACGGTAAGTGAGTTGGTAGCGTTGGGCGGAATCACATCAGTTTCATTGCGCGTCAACCATGGTGATATGTTACGTTTCGATATCGCCACCCATGCTGCGCGTCGCAACCAATTAACCAGCGGGGCTGTGGTGAACGTTTCGCTATTGGCAACAGGCATTCACCTGATGTTAGGCCACCAAGTTCGCGCAGATGCGCATGACAAAAGGAAGTAAGCATGGATCACTCGCGTCGCACACTGCTTAAGGCGTCGTTACTGTTACCGCTGGCGGCACTCATGCCCCTTTCGCTACTAAGCTCCTTCGCCTGGGGGCAAGCGGCGTCAACGAGTATGCAGACCCTGGCGCTGGCCATCCATAGCGAGGGTGGCCCTCACCGTCTACAGGTCGAAGTAGCGGAAACCACTGCCCAGCGTCAGCGCGGCTTGATGGAGCGCGAAAGTATGCCAGAAGAGAGTGGCATGCTGTTCCGGTTTGAAGCTGAGCAACCTGCTGAGAACGCCTTTTGGATGTACCGCACGCTGATTCCCCTTGATATTGCCTATATCGATGAACAAGGCCGAATCGTGGCGATTAATACCATGCAGCCTTGTGAGTCCTCCACGCCACGTGACTGTCCATCTTACCCGGCTGGTGCAGCGTTTTATTCAGCGTTAGAAGTGAACGCCGGCTACTTTGCCGAGCGCGGTATCAAAGTGGGTGATTGTGTATCCGTTCCTGAAATAGCCGGTTATTGTCAGCCCGCTGATTAACCTAACCGCGGTCGCCAGCGGAGATTGAGGACAATCAAGGCAAGACCTGCGACCACGAGGCTGCCGCCCATCAATTTATGAAAGCCTAGGCTGTCGCCCATTAACAGCGCGCCTAGGCCAACTGCAAACACCGGCGTGAGCAGCGTCATCGGTACAACGCGATTAACCGGGTGGAGGCGTAACAGTGCGTACCAAATCCCGTAGGCCACTATCGATGACATCACTGCGGTGTACACCATCGACCCCCAGCCTAGCCAGGTAGCCTGTTGCATTGCCTGCCACTGGCCACTTTCAAATAGCCATGAACCCAGCGCCACTTGCGGCACTGCAAACAGCGCCACCCAACCTGCCAACGCCAGTGGCGCAATCGGTGGGCCGTGCTTAATCAACAGCTGCGACACCGCCCAGCCAAAGGCACTTAGCAAGAGAATCGCCAGAGGGAGAGGCGTCGGTAAGGTGGGTCCACCTGCCAGCACAATGATCCCCGAGAACGAGAGCAGCAGCCCCACGACACGTTTTGGCCCCAGCCTTTCTTTAAGAAATATAACGGCCAGCAGCGTGGCAAAGGGCGTGCCCATCTGCACCAGCAGTGCCCCGGTACCTGCCTCTGCCTGGCCCAAGCCAATAAACAACAGCGCGAAGTGAAGGCTGCCAAAGGTCACTGATAGCAGCAGTAAAAACGGCAACTGTGCTCGCGCTACCGGGTAAAAAGGCACCAGCAGCGCCGCCACCAGCATAAAGCGCAGCGTGGTCATCAACAGCGGCGGTAGCTCCGCCACCCCGACCTTGATCACAATGATATTAAGTGCCCAAATAGCGATAACAAATAGGCCGAGCAGCAGGTCGCGTAAAGGCACGTTGATGTCCATGGCTAGAAAAAAGACAGCTATTGTAACAGCTTGGGGCAGTACAAAAGTGGTAGTGCTAGTAGTGCTATTAGTAGCGGCGGGAGAGTTGAGACCAGCATAATGCTCAAATTGATGAAAAGCAGGTAGGCTTCGTTATACTGATCAAAGGAGGGAGTGTATGCCTACTATCTCAATGTTCTACGGGATTATTATTCGGATGACTATGCACCGAAGGAGCATCCACCGCCGCATTTTCATGTCTACTATGGTGAGTATAGGGCCACCATTGAGGAAGCAGACAAAGCTTGTTTTAGCTTGGGCTGAGTTGCATCAAGAAGATCTTATGGCTGATTGGGATCTGGTAATGAATGATGAAGAGCCATTTAAAATTCAGCCGCTACAGTAAGAGGATTAACCATGTATCCATCGGTTACTAACGTCATTCCGCTCGATAATTATCTTCTTTCTGTTGAGTTTTCAAACGGAGAAAAGGGTGTCCTGGATATGAAGCCCTACTTGGATTTTGGTGTCTTTACACGCCTCAAAGAGCAAACCTCCTTCAATCAAGTTCGCGTTTCTTTTGACACCATAGAGTGGCATACGGGAGCCGATCTTGACCCTGAATTTGTCTATAAAAAATGTCAGCGATCAACCGCACATCCCAGCGCTGCAGCCGACGCGTAATCCCGCCACTGAGCTTCGTGTTAGCACCTTCGCCAATTTAAGAGCCATATCAACGCAGGAGATAAATCATGAAGGGTTCATGTCTTTGCGGTGCTATCGAGGTTTCAACCGCTGATCAAGCTAACGTTGATGTCTGCCACTGCACAACGTGCAGGCGTTGGGGGAGTGGCCCGATGCTGGCCGTACATTGTGGAACTGATGTTGTGTTCGGTGGTAAACAAAAGCCCACCACCTATCAGTCATCGGACTGGGCTGAGCGCGGGTTCTGTTCCATCTGTGGGACACATTTGTTTTACCATCTGCTCTCGTCTGATGAGTACGCTCTTTCTGCCGGACTTTTCCAGCAGGAGGCTAGCTTTGAAATGAGTAGCCAGATATTTATTGAGCAAAAGCCAGACTATTACGACTTTGCCAATGAGACAGTGACCATGACCGGCGAGCAAGCGTTTGCGCACTTCTCGAAACATGATAATTAAATGTAGCGCTCTACAGTATGCTGTAGTCGAAATTCATCTCGCCATGCCGACCTTAGGCGTGTTTCTTTCATGCGCTAAGTGCATACAATAAGAGAGGCTTTCTTGAAAGCCTCACCACGGCTACCCGCGCACATTATAAAAAACGCACACCATAAAAATAGCTAAAAAAAGGATCTACCATGACGCTGACACGCTCGATGGCTCGTTTCACTGCCGGCTTGGCCGGTGCGGCACTGCTTTCCGCTTCTCTTTCTGCACAAGCCCGCGAACTCTCGGTTTCCACGGTGTTATCGGATGCTTTCCCCTGGGGGCAGGCGGCGGAGAAGTGGGCTGAGCTGGTGGAGGAGCGCAGCGGCGGTGAGTTAACGCTGCGCGTTTATCCTAACTCCCAGCTGGTCTCCGGTGATCAAACCCGCGAATTTTCCGCTATGCGCTCGGGGTTAATCGACGCAGCCGTGGGCTCGACCATTAACTGGTCGCCCCAGGTGCCGGAACTGAATCTTTTCTCATTGCCGTTTTTCATTCCCGATGAAGCTGCCGTCGATGCTGTTACCGGTGGTGAAGCGGGTCAGTTAGTGTTTGAAGCCATCGAGTCCCGTGGGGTTATTCCGCTGGCCTGGGGCGAAAATGGCTTTCGTCAAGTCTCTAACTCACGCGGGGCGATCACTCAGCCGGATGATTTGGACGGCTTGAAAATTCGCGTGGTAGGCTCGCCGTTGTTCCAGGATACTTTCTCAGCCCTTGGCGCTGACCCAACGCAAATGAGCTGGACCGACGCCCAACCAGCGCTAACCACGGGTGCCGTGGATGGCCAGGAAAATCCGCTGTCGGTGTTTGATGTGGCGCGGATTGATCAAGTGGGCCAAGAGCACTTAACGCTCTGGAATTATATGAATGACCCGCTGATTTTTGCGGTTAATCAGACCGTATGGCAGTCACTGGATGAAGAGCAGCAAACCATGCTGCGTGAAACTGCTCGTGAAGCCGGTGAGTGGGAAATTGCCATGACCCGTGAGCAGGAGAGTGAGCGCCTGGCGGCAATTCAAGAGCGTGGCGTGACCGTGACTGAGTTGACTGATGAGCAATACCAGGCATTTGTCGATGCAACACAATCCGTTTACGAAAAATGGGCACCGCGTATTGGTGAAGAGGTGGTTAACGCTGCCCAAGCGGCGATCGACGCCCGCTAAGCGATTCCGTTATTGTTTTAAGCTACTGGCCTCTTTTGGGGCCGGTAGCTTTTTGCTGTGAGGCTGCCATGAAAGGCTTTCCTGATGCACGCCTTGAGCGCTGGCTGGGCGCACTGGCATTAATCATTATCTCGTTGATCAGTTTGGGAAATGTCATCACTCGCTACATTACCGGTGGGTCTTTCTCGTTTACCGAAGAATTCTCGGTTTTTCTGTTAGTGGTGCTGACCTTTGCTGGCGCGTCTGTAGCGTTGCGGCGTAACCGACATATTCGCATTAGCTTTCTGGAGCGGATGCTGCCGCCCAGGTACCGTACGCTATTAATCCTTTTTCAAGCGCTATGCGGTGTCATCGTGTTGGGGTTGATTACCTGGTACGGCGGCAAGCTTGCCTGGCAGGAGCAGCAGTGGGAGTCGCTATCGCCGGGGCTTGGCCTTCCCCAGTGGTGGTATTTGGTATGGCTACCCTTGCTGACACTCGCCATGCTGTGGCGCTTAATTCAACAAACCCGTGACCGCTTGAACGGGAGACTCTCCGATGAGCCCTGATGTATGGATGATTTTGGCCTTTGCAGGGCTGCTGATTGCAGGCGTGCCGGTGGCGTTTTCGCTAGCGCTCTCCGGGGCAGTGGGCATTGTGATCGGGCTGTCGCCAGATATGCTCGCAACCCTAGGTACCAATACGTACAACAGTATTGCTAAATATCCGCTCATCGCGATTCCGCTGTTTATATTGACCGGGCTCATTTTTGAGCGCTCAGGGGTGGCGCTGCGCTTAGTGCGTTTTGCCCAGGCACTGATTGGCCCGCGCCATGGTGGCTTGGCGTTGGTGGCGGTGCTGGTATGTATGATTATGGGCGGCATGAGTGGTTCGGGGCCCGCCGATGCGGCGGCTGTGGCGATGGTGATGTTGCCCAGCATGACCAAAGCGGGTTACCCCAAGCCATTTTCGGCTACGCTGATTGCCGCTTCTGCATCTACCGCTATTCTTATTCCCCCTTCGGTGGCGCTAATTCTCTATTCAATCGTTGTGCCAGGCGTTGATCTCCGCGCGCTGTTCGCGGCGGGCCTGTTTCCCGGTATTTTGGCGGGACTGGCGCTGCTGGTGCCTGCGCTGCTTGTTTCCAAACGCTACGGCTGGGAAGGTGGCAAGCCGGTAGAAGGGGCCGAGCAGCTTAGTGTGCGTAGTACTTTTAAGCAGGCAATACCTGCACTGTTTGCTCCTGTACTAATTCTGGGAGGCTTACGCTCAGGGCTGTTTACACCCACTGAAGCCGCTGTGGTGGCGGTTGCCTATGGTGCTCTCGTAGGGCTTTTCCTCACCCGCGAGCTTTCGCTGCGTGATTTATGGGAGCTGCTTGGCGAGGCGGCGATTATCTCTGGTGTGGTGATGCTGATTATTGCACTGGCGGGTATTTTTGCCTGGGCGGGCACCATGCTGGGGACTTTCCGCCATTTAGCCGAGTGGATCATTAGCTTGACCGACAACGGTGTGCTGCTGCTGATTCTGGTGATGCTGGCGGTGCTGGTGGCGGGCATGCTGTTAGACGCAATATCGATTTATCTAATCATGATGCCGATCCTGATACCCGTTATGCAGCATTTTGAATGGAATCCGGTGTGGTTTGGGATTTTATTAGCGATGAACATCGCGATTGGGCAATTCACTCCACCGGTGGCGGTAAATTTAATGGTGACCACTGAAATAGCCAAAATTCGCTTGGAGCATACCATTGGGTGGGCGCTGTTATTTGTCGTGGCAATGGGCTGTGCGCTGGCGCTGGTGGCTATTTTTCCCGCTATCGCGCTGTGGCTACCAAGCGTATTGGGCTACAACATTTAAACGGCACGCTCGTCACCGTCTAGGCAGTTGATAATGTAAAAACAGCCGGTGTCGAGTGAGCCGCTAGCATCCTCATCCCCTATGCCAAAATGGCATGCGTGTTAACGCTTACTAAACGTTACCTAGCGCTAAACTACTATCTAACAGCGTAGGAAAGTGCTTTAAATGGGAGATGGAGTAGCGTTCTTTCGCCAAACGCGCTTTTTTTCGCTAAATGCTTTGTTTTTCGCTAAAGTAGTATTAGCAGGTGGCTATATATTCGTTTGAAAATAGCCGCTTGTAATAGACTGTCTTGAGAAACGTTTTAGCATAAAACCACCTGAGGGAACGGTTCATCAGGTGAGAACAAGACGCACGATGTTAATAACATCAAATAAGCTCATAACATCAAGATAAAGAGGTGTGTTCATGAAACGCCATGTATTTTCCACTGCAGCCTTCTCTGGTGCAATGATTGCTGCGGCAACGTTTGCTTCCCCAGCCGTTGCCCAGGATCGCTACATCACCATTGGTACCGGTGGCCAAACCGGCGTTTATTACGTCGTAGGTCAGTCGGTTTGCCGTATGGTTAACCGTGGCAGTGATGACCACAATATCCGCTGTAACGCACCTTCTACCGGTGGTTCAGTTGCCAACGTTAACGGCATGAAGAGCGGCGAACTGGACATGGGCGTTGTTCAGTCTGATGTTCAGTTCCGCGCTTACAACGGCGAAGCTAACTTCGAAGAAGAGGGCGCTTGGGAAGATATGCGTGCCGTGTTCACCATGCACGGTGAGCCGCTAACTGTTGTTGCCCGTGCCGATTCCGGCATTGAGAACATCAGCGATTTTCCTGGCAAGCGTGTCAACATCGGTAACCCAGGCTCTGGCCAGCGCAACACCATGGATGTGGTCATGGATGCGTTCGGTTGGGATGAAGACACCTTCGCACTGGCTTCACAGCTTGATGCCGCTGAGCAGGCCGCTGCACTGTCCGACAACAACATCGACGCCATGGTTTATGTTGTTGGTCACCCGAACGGCTCTATCCAAGAAGCCACCACCACTATTGATGCTCGCCTAGTGCCGGTGACTGGCGATGAGATTGACGCATTGGTTGAAGAGTATCCGTACTACACGCGTTCGGTCATTCCTGGCGGCCTGTATCGCGGTAATGACGAAGACGTTGAAACCTTCGGTGTTGCTGCCACGTTTGTTTCTTCTACAGACGTAGACGAAGACGTTATTTACGAAACAGTTAAAGCCGTTTTTGAAAACTTTGACCGTTTCAAGCGCCTGCACCCTGCGTTTGAAAACCTGAACGAAGAAGACATGATTTCTGACGGTTTGACTGCTCCGCTTCACGACGGTGCAGCGCGTTACTACCGTGAGCGCGGTTGGATCGAATAAGCGCTACGTAGCAACGTAAAGGTCGGTAGCAACGTAAAGATCGACAGGTGAACACTGTTCACCGCCAGTAGTAAAGCGCGGGCACCAGGTAATTGATAACCCAGGTGTCCGCGCTTCTTGTTGAAAGCGCTGATTGTCAGCGCTGACCATTAGGCAGGGCAAGCTTATGCGTGATGACAAACAACCTTCGGCGGCCTCTGAGCAAGACCTAGAGGATATGGTCGCTTCTAGCGATTCAGGGGCAAGAAAGCCGGTAGGGGTGCCGGGTACATTGTTGGTCAGTATTGCAGCGATCTGGTCGCTGTTTCAGCTATGGATAGCTTCACCGCTCCCGTATTTATTTCGCTTTGGTGTTTTTAGTGCGACCGAAGCGCGCTCTATTCATTTAGCGTTTGCGCTATTTCTCGCGTTTATGGCCTACCCTGCGCTTAAGCGTTCTCCTAGAGACCGCATCCCTTTGCAGGACTGGGCATTCGCCGCCGTGGCTACTTTTTGCGGTGCTTATCTGTTCTTATTTTACTCCGATTTAGCACAGCGCCCAGGACGGCCAATCACTCAAGACATCGTGATTGGTGTGGTCGGCATCATTATGCTGCTCGAAGCGACTCGGCGTGCTCTCGGGCCACCGTTGATGGTGGTAGCCGCTGTTTTTATTGCTTACTCGCTGTTTGGCCCTTATATGCCGGGCATTTTGGCCCACCGCGGGGTGAGTTTAGGCGGCCTGATTAATCACCAGTGGCTAGGCACTCAAGGGGTGTTTGGCATCGCGCTGGGCGTTTCAACGAGTTTTGTTTTCCTATTTGTGTTGTTTGGTGCGCTGCTCGATAAAGCGGGAGCAGGTAACTACTTTATTAAAGTTGCTTTCTCTATGTTGGGGCACTTTAAAGGTGGCCCGGCCAAGGCTGCTGTCGTTGCATCTGGGCTAACCGGTTTGATCTCAGGGTCGTCGATTGCCAATACGGTAACCACGGGTACCTTTACGATCCCGATGATGAAACGCGTTGGCTTTAGTGCAGAAAAAGCCGGGGCTGTTGAAGTGGCTTCCTCTGTTAATGGTCAAATTATGCCGCCCGTCATGGGCGCGGCAGCGTTTTTGATGGTGGAGTACGTTGGCATTTCCTATGTGGAAGTCATCAAACACGCATTTTTACCTGCCATTATTTCTTATATTGCGCTGATTTATATTGTTCACCTTGAAGCGTTAAAGGCGGATATGAAAGGGCTGCCTTCGAGTAACCCAGCGCGGCCTCTGCTGAATAAGATCCTTGGTTTCTTGACCGGGTTGATTTTGTTGATGGCCCTCTCGTTTGCCGTTTATTACGGGCTTGGTTGGCTTAAACCAGTCTTGGGTGATGCGACCCCATGGGTTGTCTCGATAGGCTTGACCGTCGTCTATATAGGTTTGTTAAAGGTTAGCTCCAACTACCCCGAACTCGAACTGGATGACCCTAAATCAGCAGTGTTAATCCTGCCCCAAACACGCCCCACGGTAATGGTCGGCCTGCACTACATTCTACCGGTGATTGTATTGGTATGGTGTTTGATGGTGGAGCGCATGTCGCCAGGGCTGTCGGCATTTTGGGCGACCATGTTTATGATCTTTATCATGGTGACGCAGCGTCCGGTTATCGCGTTCTTCCGTGGTCATAGCAAGTTCGCTGCTGATGTCAAAGAGGGTTTTAAGGACCTATGGGATGGCCTTGTTGCCGGTGCCCGTAACATGATTGGTATCGGTATCGCTACAGCCGCCGCGGGTATCATCGTGGGCGCTGTATCTCAAACTGGGGTTGGCTTGGTGCTGGCGGATGTAGTGGAAATTCTCTCGGGTGGCAACCTGATGATGATTCTGCTGCTTACTGCGCTACTCAGTCTGATTTTGGGCATGGGCCTGCCAACTACTGCGAACTACATCGTGGTGTCTGCATTAATGGCACCAGTGATTGTGGTGCTGGGCCAGCAAAACGGACTGATTGTCCCGCTAATCGCCGTGCATTTGTTTGTGTTCTACTTCGGTATTATGGCGGACGTTACGCCACCCGTGGGGCTGGCCTCGTTTGCTGCAGCGGCGGTCTCCGGGGGTGATCCGTTACGTACCGGCTTCCAGGCATTCTATTACAGCCTGCGCACAGCAGCCCTACCGTTCCTGTTTATCTTTAATACCGACCTGTTGTTGATTAATGTCACGGTAATGCAGGGGATAGTGGTGTTTATTGTAGCAACGGTGGCGATGCTGATATTCGCGGCGGGTACCCAAGGCTTTATGCTTGTACGTAGCCGTTGGTATGAGTCGCTGCTGCTATTGCTGGTGGCATTTGCGCTATTCCGCCCAGGTTTCTGGATGGATCGAATCCATGATCCCTATGAGTCAGTGCCTCCCGCCCAGTTTGCCGAAGCTCTCGGAAGCGTTGAGGATGGCAGTAACCTGCGGGTAAGGATTGCAGGCGAGAATGATTACGGCGACCCAATGACGACCTACATTCTGGTTCCGGTACCGCGTGGTGATACGGCTGAAGAGCGTATGGAAGCGTTGGGTATGGAGCTGTGGGTTGATGGCGATGAAGCGACCGTGGATTTTGTTGAGTTTGGAAGCCAAGCCGCAGATTTAGGCTTTGACTTTGATCAAGAGATCCTTGAAGTGCTTGCGCCAGTGGATCGCTGGACCAAGGAATGGATCTGGATACCTGCATTTTTAGTGTTTGCGTTTGTGGTACTGATGCAGCGTCGTCGGCGTAACAATCTTCCTTCTGATGGGGCAACGGTAACGTCTGCTTAAAGGTGGTCACGATGTACCAGAAGATTCTACTGCCTGTAGATTTAAATGAAGAGGCTTCGTGGGCGAAGGCGCTGCCAACCGCGATCACCTTGTGTGATACCTTTGGGGCGTCACTTCATATTGTGACAGTACTGCCGGAATTTAAGATGCCCATGGTGGGCGCTTATTTTCCCAAAGACTTCTCCAAAAAGGCGCATGAGGTGATTAAGGAAGCGCAGCGTGAATTTATTCAAACGCATGTGCCTGAAACCATAAAAACACAGAGCGTGATTGTGGATGGTTCACCCTGGGAGGCAATTATTAAGGTCGGCAAAAAGCTCAATGTCGACCTGATTGTGATGGCGTCCCACACCAAACGTAAGTTTGTTGATTACGTACTTGGTCCTAACGCTGAGCACGTTGTGCATCATGCCAAGGTATCGGTCATGATCGTGCGCTAAAAGTACTGCTGTTGCCTACATTGGCGCAGTTAATAACGAAAACTCCGGGCCAAACACCCCGGAGTTTTTTATTTCCAGGCATATCGTTAGTTGCTAAAGCAACAATTTAATTGGTGCTTTAGCCCATGGTCGAGGAATTTTTGTACGTATAACCTATCGATTAGCGCCTCACGACATCAGGTCGGCTACATTAATAGAGTATTAAGTCTTTAAGTTGGCATTAATACCTTCAATCTGAATTGGAAAATGTAGATTGATGCTTTGAGGTAAATCCTGAATTCAGCATTTCTATCAGGATCTCTATTAGGAACAACAGGAGTAACGCCATGAATGCGGCTACTACAAAAACAAATGACCATTCAAATATGCCCAGTGTGAAAATTACCATTAATAAGGTTGGTTTTGATCGGCCAAGGGCATGGTTAGCTGCGGGCGTAGAGGACTTTCGTCATGCCACGGCGGTAAGTCTTTCTTATGGCATGTTTTGGGTAGGTCTTAGTATTGCGATTACGGTAGGGGCATTTACGCTCGGTTATTGGTATTGGCTATTGCCGATGATTGCGGGCTTTATGTTTATTGGGCCACTCGTTGCGGTGGGTTCTTATGGTATCAGTCGCGCTCTTGAGCGTGGGCGAGTACCTAACTTAGGTGATGCATTCGGGAGTTGGAAGCCCCATGCGGGTCAGTTAGCAATGATGGGCGTGATGATGATGATTTTCTTCCTCGCCTGGATTCGATTAGCCACTCTGCTATTTGCGCTCTTTTTTGGATTTGAAGTTCCTAGTCCCGCCACTCTCTACACCTCACTATTAACCACACCAGAAGGATTGGGGATGTTAGCCGTCGGCACGGTAGCGGGCGGTATTCTTGCCTTTGGGGCATTTGCTATTAGTGTAGTTGCGATCCCTACCCTCATGGATCAAGACCTTACCTTTATGGAAGGTATTGAAGCCAGCGTGCGCTGCGTTGCGCGTAATTTTCGGGTGATGCTGCTCTGGGCGGTCATTCTGACCGTGTGTGTATTGGTAGGTGTTATGACCTTTTATATCGGTTTGGCACTGATACTTCCAGTGTTAGGGCACGCCAGTTGGCATGCTTATGAAGACCTAGTGCGCTTTGAGCCCTACGAAAAAACCCAAGTCGTCACTTAATGTGAACGGCCAATAACGCGACGCTTACGAAAAAAACACTATTTGGCCTGACCTCTCAATGGAGATGGCGTAATCTCTACGCTGTCTTCTTTTTTTACTCGTGAGCTTTTGGCTCAATGAGTAAGCTTTTGTGAGGTGCTTACTGTGAAAGCGTTGTTAATGGGGTGGGCCATGCTGGCGCTCAGCATTCCCCTAACGGGACTAGCTGAGTCAGGCACAGAAACTGCCGCGCCTAGCGGCCCAGTTATTCTGACCGTGACTGGCAATATTGGCCACACGAACGTGGCTGATGAGATGCAGTTTGATCGCGCTATGCTGGAAGCATTGCCACAACATGAGTTCGATACAGGGACGCCTTGGACGGAGGGCAGCAGCCACTACCGCGGGCCTTTAATGCGTGATCTGTTGGCAAGTCTGGATAGTGAGAGTGACACGGTGCATGTTTCGGCACTCAATGGCTATGAAGCTGAAATACCGGTAAGCGATTTTTACGATTACGATGTTATTTTAGCGCTAGCAAAAGATGGCAGTGCCATTCCGATTCGAGAGTACGGCCCTTTATGGGTGCTCTACCCCTTTGACCAAGATGAAGCGATGTTAAGCGAGAAAATACGTTTTAGAGCGGTATGGCAGGTTATGCAGATTGATGTCCGATAGCGCTGCAACGACGCCATCATCCAACTTATTGCGGTATCCTCGCCGGTTTAAACTCGTCGCTATCATTGCCGTATTGCTATTCGCAGCTGCGTTAGTGGTAGCAACGTTGGCGGCATGGCGGCAAGAAAACCTCACCCAAAGTCTCCGTGAAGATACCGCCTGGGTCGTCTACAAATTAGACCGTGATGCGGTTCAGCTATTGAACCATTTACTGGCGGCGACCCGGGTAACCTTAGACCCCGCCAGGCACGATGAGCTAAATCTACGCTTTGAGTTGCTGTATAGCAGGATGACGCTGCTCAATGAAGGCGAAGTTAGCAGCCTGTTACAAGAGATCTCCGCTGCGCGTGAGCTGCTGCTACAAATCCACCAGCAGCTTGATGTGCTTGATCCTATGTTTGAGCCTTATGGCGTGCTTGAGCAGTTGTCAGTTGCAGAGCTTGAGGTTGAACTACAGACGTTAACGCGACTTACCGAAAGGCTAGTTATTGCCATTAATGGTTACTTGGCTGAGTCGGCAACTGAAGAGCGTGCCCAGCTTAGTCAACTCTATATGCTGCTGATGACACTCATTATCGGTATGAGTTTAGCGGCTTTTCTGGTGATTATATTTTTGGTGCGTGAAATGCGCGAAAGCGCAGCCATCAGGCGCCAGCAGGAGCAGCTTGGGCTGAAACTTGAAGTGACCGCAGAGCAGGCCCAGGCAGCGAGCCAAGCAAAGTCGGATTTTTTAGCCATGGTGAGCCATGAAATCCGCACGCCTCTGAATGGTGTCATTGGCATGAGCGAGCTGCTACGCGAAACGATTAGCCTCACCCAGGTAGAGGACTATGCGCGCACCATTCACGAAAGTGCCAATCAACTGTTAGCAATGATCAATGAAATCCTAGATTTCTCAAAAATTGAAGCAGGCCACCTAACCCTTGAAACCTCGCCCACGGCACTAAAACCATTGATTGATAGCGTGGTGGTGCTATTTGCGCCACGGGCGAAAATGAAGGGGCTAGTACTCACGGTTAATGTAGACCCTCTGGTTCCTGAGTGGGTTTTGGTAGATGAGGGCCGCCTAAGGCAGATTCTGCTTAACCTAATTGCTAATGCGATCAAGTTCACCGCCCACGGTCAAGTTAACGTGCGGGTCTCCTCTACGGTGGAGGAGCTTATATTTGAAGTGAGTGATACTGGCTGCGGATTAAGCGAGCCACAGCAGGCGCGTCTGTTTGAGCCTTTTCAACAGGCCGATGAATCAGTCGCCAGACGTTTTGGAGGCACTGGTTTAGGGCTGGCGATTTGTAAGCGGCTATGCGACGCGATGAATGGCCAGCTAGGTGTAGAGAGCCGTTTAGCTCATGGCAGTACCTTCTGGTTCAGACTACCTCTGGTGGAAGCAAAACCCGTGATTACCTCACTGCCATTGGCGCCTAGTCGCGATTTTACGGGTACCTCACTGCTACTTGTGGAGGATAACGCGGTCAATCGTAAAGTCGCGGTCGGTTTATTATCGCGCTTAGGTTGCTATGTAGTATGCGCTGAGAATGGTCATGATGCGCTAGTGATAGCACAAGCCCAGCAAGTGCATCTGATCTTTATGGATATCCAACTGCCGGATATAGATGGCATAACGGTCACCCAGCGTCTGCGTGAGCAAGGGGGCTGGTTAGCTAGCGTTCCCATTGTCGCAATGACCGCCGGTGGCATAGAAGATGATCGCCAGCGCTGTCTTGCGGCCGGTATGACCGATTATATTACTAAGCCACTGTCACTTGCGGCGTTAAGCAACGTGCTGGCATTGCAGCTATTTCCTTCTGGGGAAGATAGGCCGTTGCGGCTGTTATCGTCTGGATCATGGGTGCCAGGGGAGGCCTCTATGCTTAACACTGACACACTTAATATGCTGAAAAATACGTTGGGGGAGACAAGCCTGTCCCAATTGCTCATGCTCTACCATCAGCAAGTGAGTGATTATTTCGCACAATTGACGGCATGCTTAGCGGCTACCCCCTTGTCATATGATCACGTTATTCGGTTAGCTCACCAATTGCGTGGCGAATCCGTTAGCGTGGGAGCAGAGCAGCTTGCTGAGCAGGCAAAGCTGCTGGAGAGCCTAGCTAAGGTTGAATACTCCACGCCAGCTCAGCTAGATGAGATATTCAGCACGCTCAGGCAAACGGCAGCCTATACCCGCGCAGCACTTGAGAGATGGCGTAGTGACAACTTATACGGTTGAGCACGGGGTTATAACAGCAGCCAGCCAGCATGCTGACGCTCATAACGCTGCCTTTGAGTTAGCACACGCACTGCGCCATGACGATTTGGGATTCGTGCTATTTTTCTGCAGTGCAGAGTATGATTTAGCAGCATTAGCGGAGGCACTCGAAGGATACTTTTCCCCAACGCCGCTAAGTGGTTGCACCACCGCTGGTGAAATTACCCCGCTAGGCTATGACCGTGGCTCTATAGTAGCGATTGGATTTGATCGGCGTTTTTTTGCCATTGAAACTGCACTGGTTGATGATCTTGAACATTTTGAATTAGCCAAGGCGCAGCCGCTGGTGGACACGCTATTGGAGCGCTGTCGTCGGCAGGCCCTTGCCCCAATCAACGAGCACAGCTTCGCGTTGACTCTTCTGGATGGCTTATCCAGCCGTGAAGAGCAGGTACTGGCTACCCTTGATGCCGCGCTGGGGCGTATTCCCAGTTTTGGCGGCTCTGCGGGAGACGATAATCATTTAAGTCATACTCATGTGTACATCGCAGGGAGATTTTATACTCGCGCAGCGGTAGTCGTCATGATCAACACCCGACTTCCGTTTGAGGTGTTTTCTACCCATCATTTAACTCCGCTGAGCTATAAGTTGGTGGTGACCCAAGCTGACCGTGAACAGCGGCGGGTCATCGAACTCAATGGCATGCCCGCAGCTCAGGTGTATGCTGACTTGGTAGGCGTGACGCCGGAGCAACTCAGCGCTGAGGTGTTTGCACATCATCCATTGGCGGTGCGTATCGGTGAGCAGCATTATGTTCGCTCAATCCAACGCGTTAATAGTGATCATAGTTTGAGTTTTTACTGTGCAGTAGAAAACGGTATTGTGCTCACCGCCATGCAACCAGCACCGCTATTGGATAACCTGGCGGCGATGCTTGCTGGGGTAAGTGCCCGGCTGGGATCGCCTGGTGTCATCATTGGTTGTGACTGTTTTTTACGCCGTATGGAGCTTGAAGCGCTGCAGCAGGTGGATCAAGCGTCACATCTGTTGCGACAGTCTAGCGTGGTGGGATTTAACACTTACGGCGAGCAACATCATGGTATGCATGTGAATCAAACGTTTACGGGGGTGGCGTTTGGATCTCTTCCAGTTATCGATAAATGCTGACACAGATGACCCCGTAGCGCTGCGCGAGGAAAATCGTCGCCTGCGAAAGGTGTGCCAAGCGCTAATGGAGCGTGTGGAAACCAGCGGCAGTGCCGATGGTGCCCCCTACGCAGCATTCGAACGCTCGGTTCTGTTAGCCGAGCAGGTGCGAGAGCGCACCGAAGCGCTGCACCGCGCGTTAGATGAGTTAGGGCAGGTGAATACGCGCTTATTGGCGGCGAAAGCGGAAGCCGAAGCCGCCAATCTATCCAAAACGAAATTCTTGGCGGCGGTCAGCCATGATCTGCTTCAGCCACTTAACGCCGCAAGACTATTCGCCAGTGCTTTAGAAACCCACGCTCTCCCTGACTCCTCGCAAATGCTAGTCGGCCATATCGGGCGCTCACTGAAAGACGTTGAGGGTCTTATAGGTACGCTGGTGGATATCTCGCGCTTGGACGCAGGCGTGCTCCAGCCTGATAAAGCCCCCTTTGCGGTAAGTACACTGCTTGATGCTTTAGCCGAAGAGTATCGCCAAGTGGCCAGCGTACGTGGTTTGGTACTGCACTACGTGCCTTCAAGCGCAGTAGTCGAGTCTGATTTGGCGCTGCTGGCGCGGGTGATCCGTAACTTCTTAAGTAACGCGGTGCGCTATACCGAGCATGGCAGGGTGCTGCTGGGCTGCCGACGCCGCAAGGAAGGGCTAGAAATTATGGTAGGCGACACCGGCCCTGGTATTCCTGAGCAGCAGCGTAAAGCGATTTTTTTGGAGTTTCGTCGTGCTAACCAGCCAAACAGCGCCCATAGCCGCGGTTTAGGGCTTGGGCTTGCCATCGTCGACCGTATCAGCACCATGCTCGAACAACCGATATCACTTGTCTCGCGACCTGGTGTGGGTGCGCTGTTTTCCATCACCGTACCCTACGCAGCACCAAGCGCGATGCCGAGCCTAGCAGGCAAACGCTACCCGCTAATGGTTGAAGAGGCGCCTGACCCGCTTCACGGCTGCGTGGTATGGGTGATTGATGATGACCTGGCAATTATCGAGGGTATGCAGGCGCTGCTGAGTAGTTGGGGCTGCCGTGTTCGCGCGGCCGCCACAGTAAGCGCTTTAGAGGCCGCCAGTGATGGAGAACAGCCGGCGGTATTGCTGGTGGATTATCACTTGGGCGAGCATCGTGAAACCGGTATTGATTTGGCGGCACGCCTGCAACGGCGCCACCCCGGTCTGGCGGCAGTCGTGATCACTGCTAACCATGAGGCGGAAATTAAGCGCGCGACCCGTGAAGCGGGTATGCACTGTTTGCTTAAACCGTTAAAGCCGCTGCGGCTGAGAATGCTACTCGGCAACCTGCTCAGTAAGTATTAGCGTGCGCGATTAGCGCGATGAAAGCTTAAATCTTCCTCTCCTGCAATGACGATCGCATGGACCCGGCTGGTGGCGTTTAATTTACGCAGGATAGCGGAAACATGGGTTTTGACGGTAGTTTCAGCAATCAATAATTCCCGGGCAATATGCTTGTTGGACATGCCTTTCGCCATGCAGCCCAGCACCATCAGCTGTTTATCGGTTAAACGCGCTAAGCGTTCGCTGGTTGACGTGGTGGCGGGTGGTGCTGAAGCTGTCCGAGGAGCAGGGCGACGCATAACATCGGGGGGCAGATAGAGCTGGCCTTCAAGCATCTGCGTCAGCGCGGCGATTAATGTTTCGCGTGGCGTCGATTTAGGAATATAGCCTACAGCGCCTAAGGTAATGGCATCCAACACCAGTTGGCGCTCTTGATTAGCAGACACAATCGCCACCGGTAGCCAGGGAAATGTCTCCCTCAGTGTGGTGAGCCCTTCAAGCCCCTCTGCATCTGGCAAGCTTAAATCCAGTAGCAGTAAATCTAATCCTTCATGCTGCTCAATAAGTTTTATCGCTTCGCCAAGGCTATCCGCTTCCAATAGCTGGCTGTCGGCTAGGCCACTGCTAATCACGGCTTGTAGCGCGTCGCGGAACAGCGGATGGTCATCTGCCACCAACAAGGAATACATGGCGTCTCCTACCAAGGGATGAGGGCTAATCCTGCCATCGGGCTATATCGCCATTGAGTTTACTGAACAACACTGTCAAAGCACCTTTAATAATCATAATACTCAGGAGCTTTACAATGATCTACGCCAACCCTGGTGATACCGGTTCAGTGGTGTCATTTGAAAAACGCTATGGAAACTACATCGGCGGCGGGTTTGTTGCCCCGGTGAAGGGTCAGTACTTTGATAATATTAGCCCCGTGAATGGTCGCGTTTTTTGCGAAATCCCCCGATCTACGGCAGAAGATATCGAGAAAGCGCTGGATGCAGCCCATAAAGCGGCTCCTGCCTGGGGTAAAACCTCGGTACAAGAGCGCAGCAATATCCTGCTAAAAATCGCCGATCGTATTGAGCAGAATCTAGAAATGCTTGCGGTAGCTGAAACCTGGGATAACGGTAAAGCGGTACGTGAAACCCTCAATGCTGATATTCCGCTAGCTATTGATCACTTCCGCTATTTTGCGGGTTGTTTGCGCTCCCAAGAAGGCACTGCCGCGGATATCGACGCCAACACTGTCTCTTATCACTTCCACGAACCGCTGGGCGTGGTGGGTCAGATCATTCCCTGGAACTTCCCGATTCTGATGGCCGTCTGGAAGCTAGCGCCCGCGCTTGCCGCCGGTAACTGCGTGGTACTTAAACCTGCCGAGCAAACTCCAGCCTCCGTGCTGGTACTCATCAAGTTAATTGGTGATTTGCTGCCCGCTGGTGTCGTCAATATTGTTAATGGCTTTGGTGCCGAAGCCGGTCAGGCGCTCGCCAGTAGCAAGCGCATTGCCAAGATTGCCTTCACCGGCTCCACCCCGGTAGGCGCACATATTCTCAAATGCGCGGCGGAAAACATTATACCTTCCACTGTGGAATTAGGCGGTAAGTCTCCCAATATCTACTTTGCCGATATCATGAATGCGGAACCGACGTTTATCGATAAAGCGGTAGAGGGCCTGGTACTGGCATTCTTTAACCAGGGCGAAGTATGTACCTGTCCGTCCCGTGCGCTGATACAGGAAAGCATGTACGACGAGTTCATGGCCAAGGTCATTGAACGCACCAAAACCATCAAACGCGGTAACCCGCTGGATACTGATGTGCAAGTGGGTGCACAGGCCTCTCAAGAGCAGTTCGACAAGATCATGTCGTACATGGATATCGCCCGGGATGAAGGTGCCGAATTCCTTACCGGCGGTAATAAAGAGACCATGGACGATAGTCTCAACAGCGGTTACTACATTCAGCCCACGCTGCTAAAGGGTAACAACCAGATGCGTGTCTTCCAGGAAGAGATCTTTGGCCCGGTGGTCGCGGTCACTACCTTCAAAGATGAGGAAGAAGCACTGGCGATTGCCAACGACACCGAGTTTGGCCTGGGTGCAGGCGTGTGGAGCCGCGATATTAACGTTGCTTTCCGCATGGGCCGTGGCATTCAAGCCGGTCGTGTTTGGACCAACTGCTACCACCAGTATCCCGCTCACGCAGCCTTCGGTGGCTATAAAAAATCCGGCGTTGGTCGTGAGACTCACAAAGTGGCGCTTGAGCACTACCAGCAAACCAAGAACCTGCTGATTAGCTACGATATCAACCCGCTGGGCTTCTTCTAAACGCTCTGCTAGCCATACCGCCCGGTAACCAACGGGCGGTTTTGTCAGTCCCCCTGACGCTGACTCTACCGATAAGAGCCGTTCTTAAATGGCCGTATCGAAAACAATTAGGAGTTGCATCATGGATAGCACAATGCGCGCGGCGGTGGTTCGTGAGTTTGGCCAGCCGTTGGTCATAGAAGAAGTCGATGTGCCCCGCCCTAAGCAGGGGGAAGTGTTGATGAAAGTGGCGGCCTCTGGGGTTTGCCATACCGATTTACACGCTGCCCACGGCGATTGGCCGGTAAAACCCTCGCCACCGTTTATTCCCGGGCACGAAGGCGTTGGGCATATCGTGGCGGTGGGTGAAGGTGTTTCCCATGTCAAAGAGGGCGATCGCATTGGCGTGCCCTGGCTCTACTCGGCCTGCGGCTACTGCGAGCACTGCTTGGGCGGTTGGGAGACGCTTTGCGAGTCCCAGCAAAATACCGGCTACAGCGTTAACGGCGGCTTTGCCGACTACACCTTGGCGGATGCGGGCTATGTCGGACGCCTGCCGGATGCCGTTGATTTTGTCGAAATCGCCCCAGTACTATGCGCAGGGGTAACGGTTTATAAAGGCTTGAAGATGACCGATACCCGCCCCGGCCAGTGGGTGGTGATTTCGGGTATTGGTGGCTTAGGTCACATGGCCGTGCAATACGCAAAAGCTATGGGCCTCAACGTTGCTGCCGTCGATATTGACGATGGCAAATTAGCCCTGGCCGAGCGATTAGGTGCCACGGTGACCGTTAACGCCATGAAAACTGACCCTGCGACCTACCTGAAAAAGATGATTGGCGGCGCCCATGGCGCATTGGTCACTGCGGTATCGCCAAAGGCGTTTGATCAAGCCCAGAACATGCTGCGTCGTGGCGGGACACTGGTACTTAATGGCTTACCGCCAGGGGACTTCCCGCTGCCAATTTTCAGCACGGTACTCAACGGTATTACCATTCGTGGCTCTATCGTAGGTACACGCAGCGACTTGCAGGAAGCGCTGGATTTTGCCGCTGAAGGCAAAGTTAAGGCAACTGTGGCGACCGATAAGCTGGACAATATTAATGACATTTTCCAGCGTATGATTGATGGCAAGATAGAGGGCCGTATCGTGCTTGATATGGCTAGCTAGCGAATGTCTGGCTAGTGTTCCATCAGGGGAAGGCGACTTCCCCTTTTTTAATTTTACCCATGAATTTCACACTATCCCACTCCCTATCTGCTATCACCCAACCAGCGGAGTACCATGCGCTCGGCGTGGGCAAGGTTGCTGACGACCGCTAATGTCCCTACTTCGCGCTTAATGCCAGCGCGCTTTATTTTTAGCGCCATACGTGCCGGCAGCCCAACAAATATAACGCCAACTCCTTGCTCGCCCAGCTCCCGACGCAGTGTATCCAGCGCCACTATGGCGGTGGTATCCAGGCTAGGTACATCGCGCATATCCAGCACGACAATCCGTACGCTGTGATCAATCACCCTTAGTGTGGCTATGGCCTTTTCTGCTGCGCCGAAAAACAGCGGGCCGCTGATTTTATAAAGTGCCACTTCTGGCGGAAAGTTTTCGCCATTGTCGGGTGCAGCCAGGCGTTGAGTATTGGTCAACTGTGCCATACGGCGAATAAATAGCGCGGCGGCCAGGCCAATGCCCACGGCCACCGCGATCACCATATCGAAAATCACTGTTAGTGCAAAACAGATCACCAGCACTGAAACATCGCTGACGGGGGCACTTTTGAGTGTATGTACAAAGTGGCGCGCCTCGCTCATGTTCCAGGCGATGATAAATAGCAGTGCCGCCAGGGCCGCCATAGGTACATAACCCAGCACCCCCGCTAGCGCGACCACGGCAAGCAGTACCACCAGCGAGTGCACCACCGCAGCGATAGGCGAAAAAGCCCCGCTTTTGATATTAGTGGCGGTGCGGGCCAGGGCTGCCGTTGCAGTAATGCCACCAAAGAAGGGCACCACTAAATTGCCCAGCCCCTGGCCAATCAGCTCGGCGTTAGGATCATGGCGGGTGCGGGTTAAACCGTCCGCCACCACGGCACACAGCAGCGACTCAATTGCTGCCAATAGCGCAATGGCTAACGCCGGGCCAAGCAGTGCCTGAATGAGTGCAAAGTTAATCTCAAGCGGTGTGCCATCCGCGCCTGGAAAGTTCCACGGTGCGGTAAAGCTGGGCGCGAAGGGCGGAATGCCACTGCCGCTCTCGCCCTCGAACTCCCAGCTAAACCGCGAGGCAATGGTATCTACTTCAATACCACTCAAGAGCAGCAGCGTGGCGGCCAGGGTGCCCACTGCCAAGCCTACTAACGGGGCAGGAATGGGGGTTTTTAAACGAGGCCAGACTAATAACGACGCTAAGGTAACAAGCCCAACACTGACTTCTGCAAGCGACAGGCTCGGCAATGCTTGGCCAATTAGCATCAGGTTATGCAGGGTGCTATCGCCTAATTGCACCCCGGCCAAACCGAGAAAGTCAGGCAGTTGTAGCAGTGCGATTACCACACCGATACCCGCGGTAAAGCCGAGAATAACCGGGTAAGGCACATACTGAATCAGACTTCCCAGCCGCGAAAGCCCCAGCGCCACCAAAATAGCACCGGCCATCAGTGTGGCAATCAGCAGCCCGCCCAGGCCATGGTTGGCCACAATGGGAAATAGAATGACCACAAACGCAGCAGTGGGACCGGATATATTAAACCGCGAGCCGCCGGTTAAGGCGATCACTGCACCTGCTACGATAGCAGTGTAAAGGCCGTGTTGGGGCGGTACTCCGGTGGCTATCGCCAGCGCCATAGAAAGCGGCACCGCTACCACGCCAATCGTCAGCCCCGCCATTACATCGCGCTTTAATTTGGCCAGTGTATACCCTTCACGCCAAGCGCTTACTAATGCGCTGCCAGGCAGCGGGAAAACGTAACCCGAAGAACGGTGGGCGCGGGACATACGGCCAGCCTCCTATAAATAGGGAAAACAAGCCATTACGCTACTCCTGCGCTGAAATTTGCACAACAAGGCGTTAGTCGGGGAGGCGTTGCCGCACAAAAAATCCCGGCACTCAGGTCGGGATTTGTCTTTTGGTTTAAATGCTAACGCCGTTACATCTGAGAATCTTCCGGCGGTTCACCGATAGTGCCGGGCATGGCTTGAACATGGCCCATTTGCTCACCAGCCAGTGTGAGGAAGTGAAGGTGACGTTCATACTCGGCCACCAAATCGCCAATTACCTGCCCACGGGTGTAGCCATTAAGATCTTTATCCTGACCGCCTTCAGCCATGTAAACGTCCAGACGAACGTAGAAGTCATCATCGGCGGGGATAAAGCTAGGCGTACGCATACGGTGCGGGCACACCTGGTAAACAAAGCTAGTGGCTTCGCCGAAATCGACCTGAAGCATTAAGTTAGGCAATGACTCACCCTCAACGTGCTCTTCGGTGACATTGGCGGTTTGGCCGCGGCTTTCAAGCTCTTGGGCAAACTGGGTCATTGCCGGACGTATAGCATGCTCAATGGTGGCCGCAGCACCAGCGCGATTAGAGGTATCCAGCGCGCGATCCAGGCGCTCTTTCCAATCACCGCCGGGGGCGCTGCCGGCGATCATACGCCGAGCATCGGCCTTGCGACCTTCAAGTTTCAGCGCTTTATACATGCCCACCATGACAGCAAAAATAACCAGCGAGAAGGGCAGTGCGGTAATCACCACAGCACTCTGAAGCGCCGCAAGCCCACCGGCCATCAGCAAGGCAATGGTGATCAAGCCGATCAACGCCGACCAGAATATGCGCAGTTTCACCGGCGCATCGTGGTTTACATCGCTTAAAATAGAAGTGAAGTTGGCCAGAACCAGTGCACCAGAATCCGCAGAAGTAATAAAGAATACAATGCCTAATACGGTTACCACGGCTGCCGTAATGCCCACATAGGGGTAGTACTCGAGCAGCGTATACAGGGTAGTTTGTGGCGTATTAAGCGCCTGCTCGCCCAGCTCAGTAACACCTTGATTGGCAACCAGTTCAATGCCGCTGTTACCGAACACCGACATCCATACCATCATAAAGGCCAGCGGAATAAACAAGGCGCCTGCGACGAACTCACGAATAGTGCGGCCACGGGAGATTCGCGCCAGAAACAGACCTACGAAAGGAGTCCAGGCAATCCACCAGCCCCAGAAGAAGATCGTCCACCACATTTTCCACTCTTGAGCCTCTTCACCGGCAAAGGCGTAGGTGTCGAAGCTAGCACCGACAAAGCCTGAGAGGTAGTCACCGGCGTTGTTAACCACTTTATCCAACAGCACCAGAGTATCGCCGGAAAGCCGGAAAAGAGTACAAACAGCATCAGTGCCAACGCTATCAGCATGTTGAACTCAGAGAGGCGGCGAATACCTTTCTCAACGCCGGTCACCACGGAAATGGTGGCCAATATAACGACCAGAACAATCAAGATTACTTGCACCGTGAGGGTTTCCGGCACATCGAACATATAGGTGAGGCCGTAGTTCAACTGCATCACTCCAATGCCGAGGCTGGTGGCGATACCGAATACGGTGGAGATAACCGCGGTAATATCCACGGCGTTACCGATCGGACCGTGTATACGCTTGCCCAAAATAGGATAGAGCGCACTACGAATCGCCAGCGGTAACCGGTGACGGTAGCTAAAGTAGGCCAACGCCATACCCATCAACACGTACAGCCCCCAACCAGAGAGCCCCCAGTGCAGATAGGTTTGAACGACGGCATTACGCATCGCTTCCTGGCTTTCCGGGGTTAAATCCGGGGGTGCCAAATAGTGGGCGACGGGCTCTGCAACGCTGAAAAACAACAGGTCGATACCAATACCCGCGGCAAATAGCATGGCCGACCAGGAGAGTAGTGAAAACTCAGGTCGTGAGTGATCCGGACCTAAGCGGATGCTGCCAAAACGTGACATGCCAATAGCGACGACAAAGACTAGATAAGCCACGATAGCCAGCATGTAGTACCAGCCAAAGGTTTTGCTTACCCAGGCAAGCCCGGCATCAAAAAAGACGCCCGCTTGTTCGGTGAACAGCATGGTAAGCACTAAAAAGATAATAATACCGGCGACACTGCCATGGAAAACTACGGGATTGAGCCGGTCGCGGGAGGGGAGTATGGGATTGTCTTTCGCCATGCAGGCGGGCTCCTATTGTTAAAGGCGATGGTGAAAATATGAGCGAGTTAACTATTTATTTTGAATGAACGTTCAAATAAAATACGCGATTAGGCGTTACCCTTCAAGTTCACCCCTGTAAGGAGCCTACTCATTCAGCGGGGATTCTCCAGTCTACAAACACAAAAACGCCCGGAAAAACCGGGCGTCGGAACGGGTGATGATGATTGCTAGCGATTATTCGCTATCGGCATTTTCGCCATGGTGGCCACGTTTGCCATGCTGACCACGGTACTCTTCATGGGCTTCGTACATGGCGGTTCGTAGTGCTTCCTGCTCTTCTTCTGAAAGGATTTCAGCAACGCGCTCTTTATGCTCATCACGCAGTGCATGCATCGCTTCACGATGTTCCGCATGTGCTGCGTTAAGTTCAGCCTGTTTCTCTTCTGGGATCTCAGCGCGTTCGTACACTTCTTGACGACGCTCTTCCATGCGTTCTTCCATACGCTCGCGATCAGCGCCGCGACCCTCACGGTCTCCGTGGCTATCCGCTTGAGCGGTAAGCGCTAACGGTGCAATAGCAATAGCCAGCAGGGCGGGGGCAAATAGTTGGCGAATTGACATTTTCCGAGTGTTTGAAACTTGCATAGTAGCTCTCCTGGTGAGTTGACGATGCCAGTATTGCTAGGTGCAGTGCAAACCGTTTGCACAGAGTGTGCAACAATCATGATCTTATTAGAGCCGTGCTGGTCATAACGGTTGGGTGAGGGGTCACCTATGATTAAGGAGAAGCACAATGTCGCGAACGAAGCTAAGCCGCGAGAGGCAGCAGCATGGAGCGCTTACAACCACCCTGCGCCGTATTACTGGCTTAGGCGCGCTCACGCTATTGCTGAGCGGCTGCGGCGCTACTCATAGTGTTAGCCAAGGCGACCCTGCCATGGAAAACACCACGTTGCGTGAGCCTCAATCTTTTACTCGCTTGACGCCCAGAACCTATACGCCGGAAGAGTGGCCCCAAGCGCTTAAGGCTGACGTTTACCTACCTGCTAATGATATAAGCGACACGCTGCGCCCGGCCGCTTTAGTGGTTCACGGCGGTGGTTGGCGCAATCGCACGCCAGAAGATATGCAAAGCATTGCCGAACAGCTAGCGGGTCAAGGTTACGTCGCGGTCAATATTGAGCATCGCTTTGCGCCGGAGTATCGCTTTCCTAATCAACTACACGATTTGCAGCAAGCCATGGCGTGGATTCACACCAATGCCGATGAGTGGCAGGTGGATACAAGCCGTATTGTGGGCGTTGGGTTTTCATCTGGCGCGCATTTAGTAAGTTTGCTGGCACTGGCCGGTGTTGAAGGCCCGCTCTCCGCCCCCTATGGCGGTGAGCAGAGCCGTTTAGCAGCAGTACTGGCCGGTGGTCTGCCCAGCGATCTGCTTAAGTTCGACGATGGCCGACTGGTGGTCGACTTTATCGGCGGTACCCGTGCTGAACAGAACGAAGCGTATCAACTAGCGTCTCCCGCCCGGCATATAGCCCCGCAGGCACCGCCGTTTTTCCTATTCCACGGTAAGTGGGACCGATTAGTGCCCGTGGATCATGCCACAGACTTTTACCAAGCCCTCCAGGACAACAACATCGAGAGCGAGCTTTATCTACAAAACTTCCGGGGCCACTTTGCCAGCTTTCTACTACGCGGCAGCGCTATTGATGCGGGCATCGCATTTCTTAATCGGCAGGTGTTTAGTGAGGACTAGACTTTAGTTGCGTTCTCGCACTATGCAAGGTTGGTGACAGTTTCGTGGGGTAGCGTCTTAGGCTTACAGGGGAAGGCCTGTATCCAAACTTAAACAAACTTATAAAAAAGAGAGCCCGCTATGCCTAACACACACCCTGCTTCCTTATCGTTCAGCATTAAATCCTTGCTGGTAGGGGTTACCGCCGTTGTTGCTTCGCTAGCGATTGCGCTTCCTGCTTCTGCTGAAGATTTTCCCACCCGTCCGCTCAATATGGTGGTGGGTTTTGGCACTGGCGGAAGCGCGGATCGCCTAGCCCGCATTATGTCGGGGCATATCTCAGAAGAGGTAGGTGTGCCCATACAAGTTACCAACCGCCCAGGTGCAGGGACGCAGGTAGCCTCGAACTATGTTCTGAATGTTCCCGATGACGGCTACACCGTATACGCCTCGACGTTTGCCCCTTATTTAACCAACTCGATACTTACCGGCGGTGCCGAGTTTAGCGTCGATGACTTCTCCTACATCAACTTTCAATGGTTTGACTTAGATATCATCGCAGCGAATAAAGACAGCGGTTATGAAAATTTGCCTAGCCTACTGGAAGCTATTCGCGAAGAGAGGGGGCAGGTGCGTGGAGCAGTAGTGCAAGGCTCTGCTGGCCATTTAATGGTGCGCTTACTACTTGATCAGGCGGGCATTCCCCAAGAGAACTTGAATTTAGTGACCTATAACAGCGGCGGCGAAGCACGTTCCGCTGTGGCGGGTGGTCAGGTGGATTTTGTCTCTATCAGTGCCCAGGGTAGCGAAGGTATCCGCGAATTCCTTACACCGCTGGCAATTGTGAACGATGAGCGCATTGAGCAGTGGGATGCGCCCCCTATCAATGAAGCGTTAGCACCAATGGATCTTGAAGTGCCGGTACTGCAGGGCTCCATGCGTGGCTTTGCGGTTACCAGTGAAATGGAGCGCCAACATCCTGAGCGTTTTGAAAAACTCTCTTCGGCAATCCAAAGCGCCCTCGCTCGTAAGGATGTTCAAGAGCAATTGGAGCGCAACGAAATGGGGGGTGTTTGGGTAGGCCCAGAACGCTCCAATGAGTTGATGCTCGAAAACTACCAAGTATTCGAGCAGTACGCTCACCTGCTGAACTGAGTTCCCCGAATTAATCGTAATTAACTAATCCTTCCATGATAGCTGGCCCTTCACCTTAATGAAGGGGCAGCATGGGGTTTTACCATGTCTGAATATAAACGTGACTATGGGGATTTCATCGTTCTCATGGGTCTGGCTAGTTTTACGCTTTGGTATTTATTAGACGCTATTAGCGTATCCGCTACGCCGCAAAACCTGCTGCTGATACTGCCACTTGCGATCATTGTGTTGGCGATTATTGCGCTTGAATTAATCCTGCGCATAAAGCATGGCTCGCTGTTTCGCTCTTCTGAAGAAGAACCGCTGCATAAAACATTACCCGTGGTGGGCTTATTTGCAGCCTACGTTCTGTCGCTTGAAACCCTGGGCTTTGATATTGCCACTGTGGTTTTTTTGGCGCTGTTTTTGATCCTTAAAGGTGAGCGTAATTGGCTGCTACTGGGTGGCTATAGTGTCGCATTTGGACTTAGCGTCGCGTTCTTTTTCTCGCAGATGCTGCCTTATCCCATGACACTGCTGCTGCTACCCAGCTAAGGAGAGACCATGATTGATTTTAGCGCGGTAGGGCAGAGTATGGATCTGCTTTTTTCCAGTTTTGGCCCGTGGTTAGTGGTGGTTCCGGGGATCATATTAGGACTGATTTTTGGCGCTACGCCAGGGCTACAAATCTCCATGGCGATGGCTATTTTTCTGCCGATGACCATGTACATGGACTTTATCCAAGCCATGTTGTTTTTGACGGCTATTTTTACGGGCGGCTCATTTGGCGCCGGTATTCCCGCCATATTGATGAATATACCGGGTACCTCTTCGGCGATTGCCACTGCGTTTGATGGTTATCCAATGGCACGCAAGGGGCAGCATAATCAGGCACTAGGTGTTGCGTTGGCATCATCGGTAATTGGCGCACTGATGGGCTACATTGTGCTGTTCTTTATGATTCAGCCGCTCTCCTACATGGTGCTGAGACTAGGCCCTGCCGAGATGTTTGTGGTCATACTTTGGGGGATGACGCTGATCGCTAGCCTTAAAGGCGAGCAGGTTCTTAAAGGCTTAGTGGCCGGATTTACCGGCCTGCTAGTGGGTACGATCGGATTTAGTGAAATCGGCTTGGCGCGTGGCACGATGGGGCAAACTTATCTATTAGATGGAGTACCCGTTATTCCTGCCATGATGGGCATGTTTGCAGCCTCTGAACTTTTTAAACTAGCCAACAAAGGCTTCATTGTTGAATCCGCCGATGATCGTAAAGTGAAAGTTGGCGAGATATTCGAAGGCTGCAAGATGGCGATGCGCTACCCCGTGGTGATGATTCGCGGTGGCTTAATCGGCGTGTTAGTCGGCGCCGTGCCCGGTGTAGGATCTTCGGTTTCTAATCTGCTTTCCTATATTGAAACCAAGCGACGGGATCGTGATCCCGATTCATTTGGTAAGGGTAATCCAAAGGGTGTGGTGGCATCAGAAGCGGCTAATAGCAGCTCCGAAGGGGGTTCGATGGCAACGCTACTGGCGTTAGGGATTCCTGGGGGCGGTGCCACAGCGGTAATGTTAGCGGCGTTTGCAATGCACAATATTACTGGCGGGCCACAGTTTATACGTCAGCAGACGGATGTTGTATACGCGATCATTTTCGCTAACTTTGCCCAGGTATTTCTACTAGTAATCATCGGTTTACTGTTTATTCCCTTGCTGGCCAATATCGTTAAAGTACCCATGCGTTACCTGATTCCATCCGTATTGGTGCTTGCAGTGATGGGGTCATTCGGGCTAACCGGTAATATGACTGGCCCTGCGACGGTGCTGGTTTTTGCTGTGATCGGTTGGATATTCCGTCACTACGGCTACTCAGTCCCTGCCGCCGTAATCGGGATGCTATTAGGATCATTGGCTGAAAAATCCCTGCTTCACTCCTATCAAATCAGCGGTGGTGACATTACCTATGTGTTTGAGCGTCCAGTGACGCTAGGGATTTTCGCTCTACTGCTGATCTCGTTATTTAGTCAGCCTCTAATGAAGAAGCTTAAAGCACGCCAAGCGGCTGCCCAACTATGATGTCTACATTCAGTAACTGATATGTTGAAAAGAACATTAATTACCGTTGGTTTGGGTTTTTTGGGTGGCTGGATTGCCACCCTTTTTTCATTGCCCCTAGCCTGGATGCTAGGGTCTCTGTTTATGGTGATGTGCTTATCATTAGTGGGCGTGCAGACCGGTGTCGATAAACGCTTACACCGCACCGCTATTGCACTGTTGGGCCTTTTTATCGGTAGCCGAATTCAAGCAGATGAGTTGGCCGGGCTAGTGTTTTGGTACCCTAGCGTGCTGGCGATGCTGGTCTATATGGCGCTGATGTTATTTGGCGGGTACTGGATATTTAATCGCGCCAACGTTGGGCGCATGAATGCAATGTTCTGCTCTTATCCTGGGAGTATGAATTCAGCATTGGTACTGGCAGAACGCGCTAATGGGGATTTGCGCTGGATTGCTATTTCACACTCGCTTCGCTTAGTCACCGTTGTTTCAGGTGCGGCGATACTAGCTAGTTTTTTTGTCGATGATGTGACGCTGAACAGCGCGCCAACATCATTAACCCTGGTCGATAGCTTTCCACTCCTGCTGGCACCGCTTTGTTGGTGGTTAGGGCGTTTATTGAGAGTACCCTTGCCGGAGTTTCTAGGGCCGATGGCAGCAGGGGCGATTATCGCTAACCTGGGATTTGAAACCTCGTTACCCACATGGATAGTGCTGGCGGCATTTCTGGTATTGGGCGCGTCGGTGGGAGCACGTTTTTCCGGCACCCAGTGTTCGCAGGTAATCAGTATGGGCCGTTACGGGATTACCTTTGCGCTGTTTGCACTGGTAGTGGCTGCCTTGATGGCTTGGCTAGTAGCAAGCCTTACCCAATTAGCTTTCGTGGCGGTACTGCTCGCGTTAATTCCTGGCGGTGTGGGTGAGATGGCAGTGATTGCTATGGTGATGGATATCGACCCGGTGTATGTCGTTTCACATCATATATTGCGACTATTGTTGCTAATCTTTATGACGCCGCTAATGGTACGCATCGCCAATGCACCGATTAAGTAATTGGAAATATCACGGTTACTTCAAAGCCGCCCTGAGGTCGATTGGCTAAACGGAGTTGTGCTGAGTGGGCGGTGGCGATTTGCTCGACGATCGCCAATCCTAAACCGCTACCGGAAGCGTGCTTATTATGGCGAAAAAAACGTTCTGTTAACTTAGAAATTGTCTCTTGATCTACGCCAGTGCCTTCATCACTTACTGTTAGCGTAACTTGGTACTCGTTAGCCGTTAAGGCAACGGTAATGACGCCGGTATAAGCGGTACTGCCGCCTGCGTGCAAACTAGCATTTTCAATCAGGTTAGTGACTAACCAACGCAGTGTAATAGGGTCGCCAATGACCTTGGGAATTACTTGATGCTGATCGAAGGCTATCTCTTGGCACTGCTGGTAAATATTAGGGGCGGTTTGGGCACAAGCATCCTGGCAAATCAATACCAAATCGACCATTTCTAAATGAGAGGAGTCGACTAATTCGCTGCGTGTTTTAGCATATTTGAGCAGCTGCTTTACGGTATGACTGGCTTGTTCAGCGATACGTTGTATTTCTTGTAGGCTGTAGTGAGCCGGTGATTGAGGCGTCTCTTTTAGAGAAATTTCAGTCAAAGCACGAATCTCAGAAATAGGCGTTCTGAGCTGGTGTGAGACATCAGCATTGAGCTGTTGAGTGCTTTCAATACTGCGCCGCATGCGATGCATTAAATGATTTATGCTCTGAATGAGCGGCAAAATCTCTTTTGGGGCGGCATCATCTAAAGCGTGCAAATCATTTGATGAACGTTGGCGCAGCGCTTGGCTAACCGCGTTTAGAGGTGCCAGCCCCTGGTGAATCGCCAGCAAAGCAATGGAAATGGCAAGCAGCCCCGTTACGATCATTAGCCCTGACAGGGTCACCATAAAATCGTTGGTTAATGTGTGACGTGCTTCTTTCGATTCCGCTACGATGACTTCAATATCGACGGGTTGGCTGCCACGGCTGAAGGGAAGGGTAAGCGCTACGGCACGTAACGCATTACCTGCATAGTCCACATCATAAAAAATTGGGTCATGTGATGCTTTGGGAGGATCTGCCAAACCACTAAAGCCTGCAATCATCCCCCCATCTGTCTCTTTGATACGATAGAAAATTTTACCTTCGCCCCGGCTGCCAAGTGTACTAACACTGAAGTAGTGCATATTGATGCGTAGCTCGCCATCGACTGTATAAATACGTCGCTCTAAGCGTTGCGCAGCATTGAGCAGCAGGTCATCAAAGGTGGCGTTGATTTGCCGGGATAGCAGTAGGTGGCTGGAGATTAGCGCTAGAACAGCCAACACGATGAAGGGAAGGCCAATCCATAACAGTAGTCGGCTACGAATCGATTGGCTTTTACTCATTCGCTGAGCCTAAAACATCTCTGGGTTCTAGATCTTTAGACGCCAGATAATAGCCCAACCCACGAACCGTCTTTAGGCCGAAATCGTAGCCAATTTTTTTACGAATACGTGAGATATAAGTTTCCACGGCGGCGTAGCTGACGGATTCATCAGAGCTAGATAGACGGTCAATGATTTGATCTTTATTGACGAGCCGGTTCTGATTTATCAACAGGTACTCCATCACCTCTAACTCTCTGCGGTGAAGTAGCAAAGGTTTACCATCGAGTCGTAGTTCCATGGCATCGGGTAAAAACTCTAAGCGGCCACACTGCAAGGTTTCGCCACCAAAGTGTTTGGCTCGGCGCACTAATGCCCGGGCGCGCGCAGTAACCTCTTCCAGCGAAAACGGTTTACATAAATAGTCGTCTGCACCCACCTCAAGCCCATGGATACGCTGATCCAGGCTGTCCCGTGCCGAGATGATTAATACAGGAATGGTATTTTGTTGATGGCGTAATTGGCGTAGTAGGGAGATGCCATCCAGTTTGGGCAAACCAAGGTCCAATACCAGCAGGTCATATCCGCCCTGTTCAAGCATATGGAGGGCTTGTCTGCCATCGTCGGCAACATCAATACTAAAAGCAGCCTCCCTAAGCGTGGCGGCAATAGAGCGCGCTAAATTAACGTTGTCTTCTACTACCAGCGCCTTCATAAGTCATCCTGTCGTTACCCCTCCGGCTGATACTTATAGCCGACGCCATATACCGAACGGATGATTTCCAGTTCGGGGAGCGCTTCGTGAATCTTTTTACGCAGTTTCTTGATGTGGCTGTCCACGGTGCGCTCCGAGACAATGCGGTTATCGCGGTACATGTGATCCATCAGCTGTTCGCGGCTGAAAATACGCCCCGGTGCCTGCATCATTACTTTTAACAGCTGAAATTCCACTGCCGTTAGCCCTAAATCCTTTCCATATGCCAACGCCTGCCAGCCATCTTCATTTAAGATTACCGGGGCATTTTGCTCCTCAGCAGGCGAGTCGGCGACCGCTTGGCTGCGGCGCAACACTGCTTTAACGCGGGCAACCACCTCACGTGGGCTGAACGGCTTGCAGATATAGTCATCGGCACCGAGTTCCAGCCCCAGCAAGCGGTCAACTTCCTCTACCTTAGCGGTGACCATAATAATGGCAATGGTCGGCCAGTGCTGGCGAATTTCGCGGCTTAGGGTGAGGCCATCTTTCCCTGGTAGCATAATATCGAGTAGCACCAGGGCTGGCGAGTGCTGTTCTAACCAAGGCAAGACCTCATCACCGTGACCTAGCGTCGTGACTACAAAACCGTGAGTGGTCAAGTAGTCCGCCATTAAGCGGGCAATCTTCGGCTCATCCTCAACGATCAGCACAGAAACAGTATTGGACGCAGCATTAGACGTAGTAGACATAGTCGGGCTCGCTTAGCGATAAACGTGAAAACAGTCGTTATAAATCAGTTAGCTGATAGCAGGGGAAAGCGCAGCGTCCAGCGTAAGCCACCTAGCGTTGAGCTGGAGGGCGTGAACGTGGCGCCATGGGCATTGATTAACGCACTGGCAATCGAGAGCCCTAAACCACTGCCGCCACTAGCACGGTTGCGGGAACCTTCCACGCGATAGAGGCGCTCCGTTAAGCGGGCAAGCTCGCTCTCAGGTACACCTGGCGCACTATCTTCCCAGGTTATCACTGCAAACCCTTGCTGTGCAGTGAGCACCACGTGCAGCTCTCCTGGCGGTTGAGTGTAGGCGCAGCTGTTGTCTAATAGGTTATTCCATAGCTGTCGCAGGCGTTGGGCGTCGCCACGAATCATAATGTTAGCGTCGATCTGCTCAGTAAGTGTTAAGCCGCTTTCGACTAACCAGCGGTCAGCGTCGGCTAAACGGCCGCTCAGGCTGTCACTAAGGCTCATCGGTGCCAGCTGCATATCCAGCGCACCGGCATCGCTTTGTGACAGCAGGCGTAAATCGGTAACCAAGCGTTCTAGCTGACCCACTTCTTGAGCGAGAGAGCCAAGATTTTCCTGGTTAAGAGGACGAATGCCATCCTGCATGGCTTCGATCTCTCCGCGCAGTACTGCCAGCGGCGTACGTAGCTCATGTGCCGTGTCAGATACCCAGCGGGCGCGGGCATCGCGGCTAGCTTCCAGGGTGGCGGCCAGCACGTTGAAGTCACGCGCCAAACGCGACAGCTCATCGCGGCCACGCTCGGGTAGTCGGGTGCGATAATCTCCTTCCGTAAGCCGCAGCGTGGCGCCTGCCAGTGCCCGGGTGCGCCGCCCTAACCACCAGGAAAGCCCCCCCGCCAGCAGCAGCGAGGCAACGCACAGCGATATAACGATAAGCACTAGGTTACGCTGCTGGCGCTCTAGGAAGCGGCTCTCCATGCGCTCCATCATTTCACGGGGAGGCCGAAAACCAAGCGAGCCTATATTGGTTTCATCGCTGCGCAGCGTAAGCCAATGCCAGTTGCCAGGGCCTGTGCGCCCGCCTTGGGGCGGCACCACATAGTTTTCATCCGCATCGCGCAGCGCGAAATCCCGTGCTTCCCCCAGTGGAGAAGGGCGGTCGCGATGCTCTTGGCCCAGTTCAAAACGAACAATAAACGGCCAGCGTTCGGGGGCCTGCTCAAGCCACTGCCAGCTCTGTTGGGTTTCCCAGCGGGTTACCAAACCATCGGCCAAAAGCGCGGCGCGGCGCTCTTGTGCCTGGTTGAGATAATCGAAAAAGCCGCGGTCAATACTATACGAGACCGCCAAAAACATGCTGGCGGAGATCGCGACATTAACGCTTAAGATGATCACAAACAGCTTAAGGCCCAGGCGGGAAGGTCGCCATTGACGTATGGCAGTCAGCACGGCCATTAATGGGCTCCCTTTTCTTGGTTTGGCTTATTGTGCCCGAGCGGCGTTTGCTTCGGTGCGCTGAGGCGCTCGCGAATATTTTCCATACCCAGGTAGAGGCAGGGCACCAGCACCAGCAGGATGACAGTAGCGAAGAGCATCCCGAAACCCAAGGAGATCGCCATAGGAATCATAAAGCGCGCCTGCCGAGAGGTTTCCAGAATCATCGGCGCAAGGCCTAAAAAGGTGGTTAGCGTGGTCATCATAATTGGCCGAAGACGCCTAGTAGCGGCGGCAACAATGGCCTCCCGCGGGGCCATGCCCTCGCGGCGTTTGCGGTTGGCATAATCGATTAATACCAGCGCATCATTAATCACCACGCCAGACAGCGCGAGCATGCCCAGTAGGCTGATGATCGAAAGTCCAAAGCCCATAATCATATGGCCAGCAACGGCTCCCACGATACCAAAGGGAATCGCCGCGAGTACCAGCAGTGGCTGCAAATAACTCCTAAACGGGATAGCCAACAAGGCATATAGCGCCGCCAGCATCAGCCACATAGCGGTACGCAGGGTCGCCAGGTTATCGGCAGTGTCCTGCTGACGACCACCCATGCTGACCTCAAGCCCCGGCCAAGTGTTACTAAGCGTGGGGAACACATCTTCTTGCAGCGTGGCGAGCACTTGGTTAATCACCTGGTCGCCTTCGGAGTCGGCGGTGACGGTAATAATCCGGCGGCCATCTATACGCTGAAGGCTACTGGAGGCTTGGCTAAGGGTAATATCGGCTACCCGTGATAGCGGTACGCTAAGTCCATCGGGTGTGCGCACCGGCAGGCGATAGAGCTCGTTCAAGCTGTCTCGATCCTGCTCGGGCAGGCGGACTTCCACACTGACTTCGCGCCGACCAATAAACTGCTCAACGGCGGTGGCGCCCTGGAGAGGGCCGCGCAGGGCCTGGGCAAGATCGCTGCCGGTTAGCCCCAGTGCACGCCCTTCAGCGGAAAGGCGCATTTCGAGCTGGGGCTTGCCATCGCCTAAACCACTGTCGATATCGGTTAAACCGTATTCGCCAAGCAGCTCCGCGAGTCTTGTCGCAGCGGCTTCGAGCACTTGAGTGTTAGGGTGCGAAAGTCGCAAACTCAGTGCCGCACCGCTGCCCGGGCCGCCAAAGTCTGATTCAAAGCGCACCGACTGAGCGCCTAGCAAATCGCCGGAAAGCTCTCGCCATTCACGGGCAATTCGGGAGGGGGGCCATGCCTCTAAACTCTCTCTGGCAATATCCAGGCGTACCGACAAACTTTCTCCATCCAGGCGGCTGCGCGAGCTGCTAAAACTGAGCGTATCCTCCCGCTCACTGAGCTCTTCTGCGGCATCTAGCAACTGCTGGCTAAGCCCACGGCTAACGCTAATATGGCTGCCAATCGGCAGCGTTATGCTGGCTTGCACCTGATCGGATTCTGCCCTTGGCATCAGTGAAAAGCCAAGCCGTCCACTCATTGCCCAAGCCAATGCTATACAAAGTAGCGCCACCGCAAGCGCGACGGTGATCAAGCGCTGATTAAGCGCGCGCTGCAAGAAGGGTTCGAATTGGCGGTAGGTAAAATGGTGTAATCCGCCCTGCATACGCTGACGAACCGCTTCAAGGGGGCGCTGCCAGGCCGGTGTTTGGCGCGGCTTGCGGCTATGGGCAAGGTGGGCAGGCAGAATAAACAGCGCTTCTACCCAGGAAATCAGGAACACGGTAATCACCACCACCGGTACGGTGGCAAAAATCAACCCTAGAAAGCCAGGTAAGAATAGCAGTGGCAGAAACGCCACTATATTGGAAAGAATGGCGAAGGTAAGAGGCGTGGCAATTTCCTGGGCGCCTTTCACCGCTGCATCACGCAGTGAGTAGCCCTCTTCTCGGTAGCTATAGATGTTCTCGCCCACCATGATGGCGTCATCCACCACGATGCCTAATGCGATAATAAAGGCGAACATCGACATCATGTTCAGCGAGACGCCTATCCAGGGCAGAAACAGCATGGCGCCTAGAAATGCGGTGGGAATACCCAGTGTGACCCAAAAGGCGAGCCGAGCTTCCAAAAACAGCGCCATTAGTATCATTACCAGGGCAAGGCCCATCCAGGCGTTTTTCAGCAGCAGGCTAAGGCGATCTTCATACTGCTCGGAGCTATCGCGGGATACGTCGAGACTGACGCCGTCAGGCAGGTTGCTTCGCACTCTTTCAAGTTCGCCATACACGGCGTTGGAGATGCTGGTAGGGGTCTGGTTGCCAATTTGGTAAATATCAACTGAGAGCCCACGTTGGCCGTTATAAAACTCCTCGCGGTCGGTCTCCGCAAACCCTTCGCTGACCCTGGCAATATCACCCAGTACTACTGGGGAGCCTTGGGCAGTGGTAAGGATGGGCAGATCAGCAAATTCCGCTGCGCTATTACGGCGCCCTTGGTAACGAATTAGCCATTCACCTTCAGCGGTGGTGAGCTGGCCGCTGGCCAAGTCCAGCGCTTCTTCGGCAATACGGTTGGCGAGTTGCTGGTGATCCAGTCCGTAACGTTCAATAGCTTCGTCGTCCAAGTGCACCTGGATTTCGCGATCACGGTTGCCGGAAAGTTCCGCTCGGGAAATGCCGCTGGTGGCCTGTAGTTCAGCGCGTACGTCTTCAGCGGCATCATGCAATGCTGCCAAACTTACCGATCCGTATACCTGTAGGCTAACCACGCTGCGAGAGCGGCCTGCTAAGGTAAAACGCGGTGGGTCGGCGGCGTTGGGCAGGGTGGTAATAGCATTGACTGCCTGCTGAATATCTTGATAGGCGCGCATCACCTCCACCCCATCAATCAGGGTGGCGCTAACGCTGGCGCTACCCTCACTTGCAGTGGCCGTCAGTTCATCAATGCCTTCCACATTGGCAAGTGCGGCTTCAACGGGAAGTAGTAAGCTTTGCTCAACATCCTCAGGAGTGGCTCCGGGATAGCTGATAGTGATCTGGACGACTTCAGTTTCAAACTCGGGAAATACCTCTTTTTTAATTGCCAAGGACGCCAGCAAGCCACCCAGGATAAATATCACCATTAGCAGGTTGGGTGCCACGCCGTGGTCAACCATCCATGCGAGCGGGCCGCGGCGGGTCATAAGACTCCTCCATCACGGGCGGGGGTGTCACCCCGCTGACGTAGACGTACTTGCTGGCCTACGCGAGGCTGGGCAAGTCCTGCAACGACGACGCGCTGTCCTGCTTCCAGCCCGCTACGCACCAGCGCTTCTTCCTGACCACGGTAGGCCAAAGAGACAACAGTGCTGCGTAGACGGTCATCCTCATCGACCCACCACACCTGCTCACCCGGGCGTAGAGCAGCAGGGGGCAATGCGATAAGTTGTTCAGCGGCGGAAGTGTGATAAGTGATGCGCATAATATCACCCAGGCGCAAGGCAGGGCCTTCGCTCTCAAGTGCCAGGGGGTCATCCACCGCTATCAGTAGCTGTGCTTGTAAGCCGTTCTCTTCCAAATTAGGCAGGATGGAGAGCAGGCTGCCTTCCCGGGTGGCGCCCTCCGGCCAGCCTTGGCTGGTGAGGGTGACACGGTCACCAGGCTCAAGCCAGGCTAAGGTATCTCCTGGTAACGAAGCCCGCACCCAAAACTGCTCGACACCCACTAAACTCAGTACTTCAGTGCCTTGGCTTAACAGGCTGCCTGCGCCGACCAAACGGTCTTGAACCATGGCTTGCCAGGGAGCTTTAAGAGTGGCGCGTTCTAAACTAAGTGCCGCCTGATCGCGAACCACACGGGCTTGCGTTAGTTGTGCCTGAGCTTGACGAAGCTGCGGCTCGCGCAGCACTAAGGCCCGCCGTTCAGCGGAAAGCTGGCGGCCAAACGACTCATATTCACTGCGGGCACGCTGCTGTTCCGCTTGTTCTAAGGCGAGTAGCGCCTGAGCGTTTGCTAGTTGAGCTTCGGCATCTTCAAGCGCTAGCCGTAAGTCGGCTTGATCAATGAAAACCAGCGGTGCATCCTGTTCCACCACTTGGCCTGGCAATACGCCTTCGCCAAAGCGCTCAAGCTGGCCCGCAACGCGGCTGGCGAGCATAGTGGATTTTTCTGCCTCGACCCGCCCAAAGCCCGTTAGCGTAGGTGCCTGAAGCTGTTCCGTGACAGTGATGACGTCAACGACAGGCGGAGCTGTCGGTGGCGGAGGGCGTCGCTCAACGCGGGGTGGCTGGCTAATGATCCACCAGGCAAAGGTCACGCCGACGGCAAATATCAGCAGCGCCGCTAGAGCGCCAAGGTGAATACGACCTTGTTGATTGGTAGCGTAATAGCGAGAGAGGGTCATTACCGCGCGTCATCCGATGGCTAAGGGCGAAAAATCCAGAAAAATAGGCGTATGATGCTAGCATCACCTATTGTTGAGCAGCGATAAGTCAAACAATGTGCAAATAACATGCAATCAACATTTACTTATCTCTGATTCGTTTTTTTTACTCACTTGGCTTTTACATATTTGATTGTAATAGACTGACTGGTCTACTTTAAGCATATGAAAAATAATGTTACCCGCGACAAACTAATTGATAGTGGCGCCCAACTGATTAGCCAGCAAGGCTACAATGCAACGGGCATTAATGCCGTGTTAAAAACCTGCGGCGTGCCAAAAGGCTCTTTCTATCACTACTTTTCCAGTAAGGAAGACTTTGGGCTGGCGGTAATTGAGCACTTTGCCACCACCTATGATGAAACGCTGGTGGCGCTGCTAGAAGATAGTGACACGCCGCCGCTTGAACGTCTAAAGCGCTACTTCGCGGTCGGTCGAGATCATATGCATGAGTGCGACCATACAACAGGCTGCTTGATTGGCAATCTTGGTCAAGAACTTTCAGGCCAAAGCGATATCTTCCGCGATGCACTAAACCTTGTGTTTCAACGTTGGGAACAGCGTTTTGTACACTGCTTACAGGCTGCTCAAGCGCGGGGAGACATCGCTAAACATATCGCCCCAGAAGCGTTAGCAAGCTTCATTCTTTCCGGCTGGGAAGGCGCTATTCTGCGCGCTAAGACGTTGAAATCTGTCGAGCCGATGGAGCAATTTGAGAAGATTTTATTCCAGCAGGTGTTAGTCCGTCCATCGCCGTAATTCGGCGATGGACGAAGCACATTCCTATTGCTAACTATCTTCTAAACTTAAAAGCCTTCCAATACCAGCTTGCCAATCGTGCGGTTGCTCTCAATGAGCGCGTGAGCGCGCTTTAAGTTGTCGGCATTAAGAGGGCCTAGCACTTCTCCAAGCGTGGTTTTCAACCGGTCGCTATCCACCATCTCTGCCACTTTCTTCAATAAATCGTGCTGTTTGGCGAGATCGTCTGTGTTGAATAGCGGTCGAGTAAACATCAGCTCCCAGTGAAGTGACAGACTTTTCATTTTTAGCTTACGCACGTCAATTAGCCCAGGATCATCAATGAGTGCCAATTTTCCCTGAGGCTTAAGAGCTTCAATAATGGCGTCAAAGTGATGATCCGTCTGGTTAAGGCTGATCACCATATCTACCCCGTCAAAGCCTGCCGCCTTTAATACTTGATCAAGTGGCTGGTGGTGATCAATGACAGCATCAGCACCAAGCGAGGTTACCCACGCTTCGCTTTCGGGCCGGGACGCTGTACCAATCACGGTAATATCAGTTAGCTGTTTGGCAAGCTGAACCAGAATAGAGCCAACGCCGCCTGCTGCGCCTATCACCAACAGGCTTTTGCCTTTGGTGTCGCGCATGCCTAGCTCCAGCCGATCAAACAGCAGTTCCCAGGCGGTAATCGCAGTAAGCGGCAGGGCGGCGGCTTCTGCGTTCGAAAGAGTTGTTGGCGCTAGGCTGGCGATACGTTCATCGACCAACTGATACTCCGCATTAGAGCCTTGACGGGCAATATTGCCCGCGTACCACACTCGGTCTCCTGGCTGAAAGCGCGTAACGGCACTGCCAACTGCATCTACGATTCCTACCGCGTCGTAGCCCAGTACGCGAGGCTCGCCGGGTTCCGGCAGGGCGCTGTTGCGCACTTTGGCATCAACGGGATTAACCGAAATCGCGCTCACCGCAACACGAATATCGTGGGCGCCTGGGGTCGGGGTTGGTAGCTCAATGTTTTGAAGCGCGTCAGCGTGGTCGATGGGTAGGCTTTGGGTAAAGGCGACAGCTTTCATAATGGATGCTCCCGTGGTGTTAAGTAGCGCCATCATGCCCGGATGTGGGTTTATTAAAAAGCAGTAGGGTGCGTAATATAGGCACATGCTGCATGAATAGATGATGAGATATCCCAGGAGCACGCCATGTTTAACGGGTTTGAAAAAAGTAGTCGCCAGGTTAATGGCGTCGAGATCGCGTTTAGAAAGGGCGGCAGTGGGCCTGCGCTACTGCTGCTTCACGGCCACCCCCAAACCCATGTGATTTGGCACAAAATAGCGGGTGTGCTTGCTCAGCATTTTACTGTCATTGCGGCGGATCTGCGTGGCTATGGCGACAGCAGTAAACCCAACGATGATCCCGAACATCTAAATTACGCCAAGCGAGCCATGGCTGCCGATATGGCCGAGCTAATGAGCGCGTTGGGTTTTGAACGCTTTAAAGTGCTGGCTCATGATCGCGGCGCGCGGGTCGCCCACCGTTTAGGTGTTGATCACGCTGAGCGTGTCGAGCGCATGATGCTGTTGGATATTGCCCCCACGCTTGCCATGTATCGCGGCACCACCGAGGCCTTTGCGCGTAGCTACTGGCACTGGTTCTTCCTGATTCGCCCCCAGCCGCTGCCGGAAATGCTAATCAAGAGTGATCCGGCCCAATACCTTAAAAGTGTGATGGGCGCCCGCAGTGCCGGTATGGCACCTTTCTCGCCGGAAGCGCTGGCCGAATATGAGCGCTGCTTGTCACTCCCTGGCACCGCCACAGGTATTTGCGGCGACTACCGAGCCAGCGCCACAATTGATTTGGAACATGATCAGGCTGATATCGATGCGGGCGTAAAACTCGCCTGCCCGTTAAGAGTGATGTGGGGCGCTGACGGCGCTATTGAGGCCTGTTTTGATGCACTTAGTGAGTGGCGCAAGGTCGCCACGCAGGTAGAAGGCGAATCGCTCCCTTGTGGCCACTACATCGCCGAAGAGATTCCCGAATTATTGCTAGAGAAAGCGCTGCCTTTTCTATGTCAGGAAGGATGACAATAGGATTTAGAAAAACCGATCATGGCCTGACAGCAGATCGGTTTTTTATTTTCATTCTTAACGGTCAATGCTGCTAATGATAAGCGCCGCATTAACGCCACCAAAACCGAATCCATTGCACAATACATGCTTGGTAACGTGCTTCTGACCAGTCGCCGTGACGAAGGTTAAATCCTGCATATCCTCATCGCACTGCTCAAGATTGATGGTGGGTGGAAGTGTCTGCGTATTGACTGCCAATACAGAAAAAATACTCTCTATGCCCCCTGCCGCGCCCAATAGGTGGCCTGTGGCGGCTTTCGTTGCCGAGATAGGGATGGCGGGCAGGCGCTCACCGAATACATTACGCAATGAAGCAATTTCAGCCCGGTCGCCTACAGGCGTAGAGGTGGCGTGGGCATTGATATGATCAATAGCATCAATGGTAAGGTTCGCCATACCTAACGCCGCTTGAATCGCTGCTGCGGCGCCAGCCCCATCCTTCGGGCCTGCCGTTAGGTGGTAGGCATCCGCGCTGGTGCCGTAACCGCTAATCACCGCTAACGGCGTTGCTCCCCGCGCGAGGGCATGGTCAAGGGTTTCGATCACCATAACGCCAGCGCCTTCTCCCATCACAAAACCGTTGCGGGCTTTATCAAAGGGCCTTGATGCGTGCTCAGGATTGTCTGCTTCTGTGGATACGGCCTTTAAGGCGTTAAAGCTGGCCAGTGAAAGTGGGTCAATACACGCCTCAGCGCCGCCGACGAGGGCAATATCGGCCTCTCCGTTGCGGATGATGCGCATACCGTCGCCAATCGCCTGTAGACCTGCCGCACAAGCCGTTACCGGGCACCCCAGAGGGCCTTGAAAGCCATAGCGAATGGACAGATTGCCAGCAGCCAAATTGGCTAGAAAGGCTGGCACGGTGAAGGGGGAGAGTTTGCGATAGCCGCGCTCTGAAAGGGTTTTTTGGGCTTGCGTAATGGTAGGGAAGCCGCCAATGCCAGAGCCGATAATGGTAGCCGTTCGGCGTTTTTGCGCCTGCTCAACGGGGAACCAGCTGGCCTGTGACAGTGCCTCATGGGCTGCCGCCAAAGCGTAGAGGCTGAACAAGTCCATTTTGCGCTGCTCTTTGGGGTCGGCGATCTCATCCAGATCAAGACCGCCACTGGGGTCTTGGTTGATGTTTGGCACCACCCCGGCAATTTTGATCGGGATATTGCTGGTGTCAAAGCGGTCAATAGTGCTGACGCCAGACTGGCCGTTAACCAGTCGCTGCCAACTTTTATTGACGCTGTTGCCTAGCGGGCTGACCATACCCATGCCGGTAATCACAATAGGTGATTGCATAGTGACTCCTGAGTTATTGATGTGGTCACCCTAGCAATAGGCAATATATGATCAAGATAATATTTAGCTGACGTATGACGAGGTAGCTATGTCTTACCCCAAGAGCCATAAATCAAAAACCAAAGAGCGCATTTTGGCTTCGGCGACGGAGCTATTTAGCCGCAATGGATTTCAAAAGGTATCGATTGGTCAGATCATGAAGCTAGCGAAGATGACGCATGGCGCCTTTTATGCCCATTTCGCTTCAAAAGAGGCTCTGTACAATGAGTCTGTTCGTTTGACCATTGATAACAGCCGGGCGGCTAGGCTGGTGAAAGGCCCGCTTTCGCTACAACATCTAACTGAGTTGGTCGCCAACTACTGTAATCTCCAGGAGTTGGACGCTAAGCATAAGCCGGGGCCTGAGTCGGTTCTGTTCAACGAAATAGGCAGTGAAAAAGCAGAAATCCGCACCCTGTTTGAAGCGTCTTATATGAGTATGAAAAAGATGCTGGAAATGCGATTGATAGCGCTGAGTAAGCTGAAACAACTCCCCTTTGCCAATGACCGCAAAGCGATTGCTGATAAATCCCGGGTTATATTGGCCTCCCTGGTAGGGGCAGTCGCCATCGCCAAAAGTCTGCCGGGAGAGGCGGAACGAAAGCAGGTGTTGATAGCCACACAACGCCAGATTCTACTCATGCTCGGGGTCAGCGAAGCTGAGGCAGAGCGCATGATGCAAGCACAGTAATTCGGCTATCTACTGAAGAGCACCCTGGGTTACAGCTGTAGCAAGCACCGCCATTTTGCATGACGTGCGGTAGGTATTTTGGGCGACTGCCCAAGACGAAGCGGGTAAAAAACTGGATAATGGCCGCCATTCGCCTATCGGCTTATGTGTTAACGCCCAGGCACACTCATTACCCCGGACGCCCGCTCATGGAAATCAAAGTTAACTACCTCGACAACCTCCGCCTGGAGGCCAAGTTCGACGATTTTACGGTTATCTCCGACCAGCCGATTCGCTACAAGGGCGACGGCTCGGCCCCCGGCCCGTTTGACTACTTCCTGGCGTCTTCTGCGATGTGTGCCGCTTATTTTGTCAAGGTGTACTGCAATGCCCGGGATATTCCTACCGAAAATATTCGCCTTTCCCAGAACAATATCGTCGATCCGGAAGATCGCTATAAGCAGATTTTCAAAATCCAGGTTGAGCTGCCGGAAGATATTTCTGACAAGGATCGCCAAGGCATTCTGCGCTCGATTGACCGCTGCACGGTCAAGAAAGTGGTGCAAGCCGGCCCTGACTTCCAGATCGAGACGGTAGAGAACATTGATGAGGACGCCCAGGCGCTGCTGATGGGCGCGCCGGAAGGCGGTAGCACCTACATTGAAGGCAAGGATCTGCCGCTGGAGCAGACCATCGCTAATATGAGTGCGATCCTGGCCGATCTGGGCATGAAGATTGAGATCGCCTCATGGCGCAATATCGTGCCCCACGTCTGGTCGCTGCATATTCGCGATGCGGCCTCGCCGATGTGCTTTACCAACGGCAAAGGCGCGACCAAAGAGAGCGCGCTGTGCTCGGCGCTGGGCGAATTTATTGAGCGCCTGAGCTGCAACTTCTTCTATAACGACCAGTTCTTTGGCGAAGAGATCGCCAATAGCGAGTTTGTTCACTATCCCAATGAGAAGTGGTTCAAGCCGGGGCCAAATGACGAATTGCCTGCCGAAATACTCGATGAGCACTGCCTGGCGATCTATAACCCGGAAGGCGAACTGTGTGGTTCAAATCTGATTGATACCAACTCGGGCCGTGAAGACCGGGGCATTGTTTCACTACCGTTTATTCGCCAAAGCGATGGCGAGACGGTCTACTTTCCCTCTAACCTGATCGAAAACCTGTTCCTCAGTAACGGCATGAGCGCGGGTAATACCCTGGTGGAAGCCCAGGTGCAGTGCCTTTCTGAGATTTTCGAGCGGGCGGTAAAGCGCGAAATTCTTGAGCAGGAACTGACCCTACCGGATGTGCCGCAAGAGGTGCTAGCGAAGTACCCCAGCATTGTCGAAGGCATTAACGCGCTGGAAGCACAGGGTTTTCCGGTGCTGGTCAAAGATGCCTCCATGGGTGGTCAGTTCCCGGTCATGTGTGTGACTTTGATGAACCCGCGCACCGGCGGCGTATTTGCCTCCTTTGGTGCCCACCCAAGCTTTGAAGTGGCGCTGGAACGCAGCCTGACCGAATTGCTGCAAGGGCGTAGCTTCGAGGGCTTGAACGACCTGCCGCTACCTACCTTCAACTCTCAAACTGTTTCCGAGCCGAATAACTTTGTCGAGCACTTCATCGACTCGGTGGGGGTGGTCTCCTGGCGCTTTTTCAGTGCCAAGCCCGACTTTGAATTCAGCGGGTGGGACTTCTCCGGCAGCAACGAAGAGGAAGCCGCGACGCTGTTTGGTATTTTTGAAGAGCTGGACGCTGAGGTGTACATGGCGGTACACGAAGACCTGGGCGCCCCGGTATGCCGCATTCTGGTGCCGGGCTACTCCGAGGTGTACCCGATTGAAGATCTGATTTGGGACAACACCAATAAGGCGCTGGATTACCGCGAAGAGATCCTTAACCTGCACCGTTTGGACAACGAGCAGCTGACCGACCTGGTCGAGCGACTCGAAGAGAGCCAAATGGATGACCACGCCGATATCATCACGCTGATTGGTATCGAGTTTGACGAGAACACCGTGTGGGGCCAGCTGACCATTCTGGAACTGAAGTTGCTGGTCTACCTGGCGTTGGAGCGTCATGAAGAGGCGCTGGACTGCGTGCAAATGTTCCTGCAGTACAACGACAACACCGTCGAGCGCGGCCTATTCTATCAGGCGGTAAACGCGGTGCTGGAAATTGTCCTGGACGACGAGCTGGAGTTGGACGATTACCTGCACAACTTCCAGCGCATGTTCGGCGAAGACACCATGGCGGCGGTAGTTGGCTCGGTGGAAGGTTCCGTACGCTTCCATGGCTTAACGCCCACTAACATGCAGCTAGTAGGCCTAGAGCGTCATCAGCGCTTGATCGAAAGCTATAAAAAGCTCCATGCGGCAAGGACAGCTAAAGCGGGTTTAAACAAGTAGCTGTAAACTTGTTTGGGCCATTAACTCAGTGGTTAGGGTCACTGTTTAATGGCCCCGATACTGCTATGCGTAGTCTTTAGTGAAGGATGTCTTCAATAAAAGTTGCCAAATCTTGGTTGAATCGGGCGCTCTCCTCTATAAAAGGCGCATGTCCTGAGTTCTCATAGATGAGTGTTTCGACATTGGGGTTCACTTCTTTAGCCCTGTTGATTGACGCATCTACCTGAACCAACGCATCTTTTTCGCCATACAACATCAGGATAGGTTTATTCGTTCTGCCAAGCCCTGCGAGTGAAACGCTCATGGACAGAACGTTCTCTTTCATATCCCAGGAAGCTAATGCTGCATTCGCCAATAGTAGCTGAAAAGTGGCACTTTCTGGCTGTTGGGCAAAGCACAGACGTAAGAAAGCACGCGTCGCCTCTAAGTTGGTTTTCAGGTTTTCAGAGACCATATCCTGATAAATTTCAGGATGAGCAGTGATCAGTTCCGCATTTAGTTCGACGACGCCATCAACATACACTGCACCGCTAATGTCACGGTCATCGTAATAGTTCAGATAGTTAGAAATGACCGCGCCTCCCAATGACCAGCCTACTAGTATGGGCTGCTGGGCGTTTGTGGCTTGGATGACCGTTGCAAGGTCATCTGCCCAACGGCGCCCATCGCTGTAAGCGATGGCTTCCTCTGGTTTGCCGGATAAACCATGTCCGCGAAGGTCAAAAGTAATGAGCCGATATTTTTGCAGAAGCTCGCTATTGACCTGTGGCTGCCAATTGAGATGGCTGCCCAGATACCCATGAATGAAGACAATCGGTTGCCCGTCAGGATCACCGGATTCTTGCACGGCAATTGAAATGCCGTCGGTTGAGGCCACCTCGTATTGGATTGTTTCTGCAGTCGCCGTTAATGAAAACGCTAGCAATAGACTTGCAGTCATCAATGTAAAAATTGCGCGATAAAACTTGGACACAGACATCCTTAACACCTCTTGGTTAGTTGGTAGAGGTGAGCGTAAACTGTGACATTGGTGTTAGGGTCAAGTACTCAATGAGGGAGAAGGTGGTCTTGAAGGAAAGTAGTGCTAAATCGCCGCTCAAAATTGGTCAGCTTTCTCGGGAAACGGGTGTCAGTATCCGCTCGATCCGGCACTATGATGCACATGAGCTGCTTAATTCTTCGCGTTCAAAAAATGGCTATCGGGTGTTTTCGATTATATCGATTACGCAGGTCAGGCAGATACAACGACTGATTAATAGCGGATTCAACCTTAAAGAAATCAGTACGTTTCCGGAATGTATGCGGCTGAAAGAAGGAGCAGCTTTTTGTCCGGAAACCATTGCTACTTTGCGTGAAAGGTTAGTCAAAATCGAAGAACGAATCGCTGATCTACAAGCTATCCGGAAGGAGCTTTTAGACGCTATTCAAGCCAGTGAAAGAAATGGGCCGTTTCAAAATATATTGCCGTAATGGGTATTTGATAGCCTTTTACCACGTAAAGAATATTCTTGAGCTAGCCATGAAACACAGAATCATCTTCGCTATTCTTATGTCTTTTACGCTATCGCTGATCATGTCTGCCTGGATCACCTTCGTAAATATGGGTTCCCATCCCAATTTCTTTAACTTCTGGATGCACGCTTGGTTTTTAGCATGGCCAGCCGCAGGAATCATAGCGTTTATCAGTGGTCCCTTTATTCATAAATTAGCTCAACGCATTGCCGAGAAAATCTGACTGACGCGCTATGCATTACTTGGCTTACTAGAAATAACGCTCAGCGTTGTCACGGTGGCTAATATCAGCACCATGCCAATTATCTGAATACCGCCCAGGCCTTCATTCAATACAAACACACCGAACAAAGTAGCTGTAACGGGTTCGACCATGGCGACTACCGAGGCTAGGGCGGGCGCGGTATGTTTCAGTCCAATAATATAAAGCACAAACGATAGGCCTGCGCCTAGAATGCCTAGCGTTAAGAATAAGGGCCAAACCGGGGCGCTAAGAGCGTTAACGATCTGTTCAATATCGCTGGGTATAATTAGGATGAAGGCCAGTACGGCGAAGGCAATCGAGAGAATGGCCTGCGGGCTGCCGTGGGGTGCGGCATATTTGAAGCCGAAAATGAAGATGGCATAGGAGAGACCAGCAAGCAGCCCTGAGCCCACCCCCATCATCGTTAATCCACTAGCACTTATCTCGTAAAGCTGGGTTAGCAATACGATGCCCACCATTACCAGAGCGATACCTGCCCATTTTGCTATCGTGGGCCTCTCAAGCTTCAATGCGAATGATACGAGGTATACGAATAACGGGGCGCAATACATTAACGTTGCGGCCACAGCCACACTGCCTTGTGAAATGCTGATGAAATAGAAGGCGAAGTTGCCCGCTACGCCGATCCCTGCGATGGCCGACCAAAACCATAGCTTCCCATTTGCCAGGCCACTGTGATGCGGACGCAGCATTAGCCAGATGAGCACAAAAAGAAACCCGATAAATCCACGGTAAAATGAAACCATAAATGGATTCCAGCCATCCGCCATCAGTATGCTGCCAATGCCTCCCGATACCCCCCAGAAAAGCGCTGCTAACATCACAAAAAGTGTACTTGCTGGCATGCGTACTCTCCTTGTCCCATCAATAAAAATGCAGCAATCCTTCGCTGCCATGTTTCAACTACCCAAAAAACCAGTAGCACACCGCAATGGCGGTAGTAACGCCTGCCACATCGGCCACTAATGCGCAGCCTAGGCCGTGGCGAATGCGGGTGATGCCAACCGCGCCAAAATAGACGGCAAGCACATAGAAGGTCGTTTCGGTACTGCCTTGCATGGTGGCTGCGAGTAGGCCAGGAAAACTGTCTACGCCAAAGGTATCCATGGTTTCGATCATCATGGCCCGCGCACCGCTACCGGAAAGCGGCTTCACAAAGGCCGTGGGCAGAGCATCCACAAAACGAGTATCCCAGCCGAATCCCTCTGCTACCCAGCGGATGCCGCTTAGGCCTGCGTCCAACACGCCGCTGGCGCGCAGCACGCCTACCGCTACTAACATAGCGATCAGGTAGGGCAGCAACGTAATGGTAAAACTCAAACCCTCTTTGGCCCCTTCTATGAAAGCGTCATACACCTTCACTCCGCGCAGTGCGCCCACCACTAAAAACATGATCACAATACTAAATAGAGTCAGGTTGCCAACCAGCGTTGAGGCTGCCGCCAGCGCCTGGGCAGACATGCCCGCCAGCGTGGTGAGTAGTAGCCCCAGCGCTAAGGCCGCGGCAAGTAAGTAGGCGAGTACCACGGGCTGCCATAGCTTTAAGCGCTGTATCGCCGCCACCGCTAAAAGCCCCACTAGGCTTGACGCCGTCGTGGCCAGCAGAATAGGCAAAAACACCAGGGTTGGATCAGCGGCCCCTTGCTGGGCGCGGTACATGAAAATGGTTACCGGCAATAGCGTGAGAGAAGAGGTATTCAGCACCAGAAACAAAATTTGTGCGTTGCTGGCCGTATCCCGGCTGGGGTTCAGCGTTTGTAGCGAGTGCATGGCCTTAATGCCAATCGGCGTGGCGGCGTTGTCCAAGCCCAGGATATTCGCCGCAAAATTCATGCTGATCAGACCCATAGCCGGATGGCCGCGGGGAACCTCGGGCATTAAGCGACAAAATAGCGGATCAAGTACGCGGCCCAGTAAGCGAATCAGCCCTGCTTTTTCGGCAATTGAAAGAAATCCCAGCCACAGCGTCATGGTTCCCAGCAGCACCAGAATGATATCGACGCTGATCCGCGCCATATCAAACAGCGACTGCACTAAGCGAGCGAATACTTCGCCATCGCCCCCCACCAGCCACTGCCATAGCGAGGCCGCAAAGGCAGCGATAAAGAAGCTTAACCAAATTCCGTTGAGCATGAAGGGTGGGCATCCTTGGGGTATGAGCACTAGCGAGTAAAACAGCCGATGCCGCCAATCCTACCTAATGAGCGCCCGTTATCGCTAACCTGAAAGCGAAAGAATAGCCAAATGTGTAGTTTTTATGACTGCTAAGACCCTGACTCAGTCTTGAGTCAGGGTTAGGTTCTTCTTTTCTTCCTGCAAACTTCTCATCATTACGTTTCGGCCGGGCGTAGCAGAAGCACCGCCAGCGGTGGCAGGGTCAGCTCTAAGCTTGCGATCTGCCCATGTAGCGGGGAGTCTTGGGCGGTGAGTCGTCCCAGGTTGCCCATATTAGAGCCGCCATAGCACTTGGCATCGCTATTGAGCCGCTCTTCCCAGCCACCGGCAAGAGGCACGCCCAGGCGATAACCCAAACGGGGTATCGGGGTCATATTGGCGACCACCAGCAGTGGCTCGCCGGAGGCACTCCAGCGCAGCCAGGCAAAGACGCTATTGGTGTCGTCGTTGCCAACGACCCAGGTAAAGCCTTGCGATTCGCTATCGCATTCGTGCAGGGCAGGAAGTTCCACATAGCAGCGGTTAAGGTCACCCAGTAAGCGATGGATACCTGCGTGGCGGGGCTCAGCGAGTAGTGACCAGTCCAGCTCCCGGTCATGGCTCCACTCACGCCATTGGCCGAACTCGCAGCCCATAAACAGCAGTTTTTTGCCGGGCTGCGACCACATGATGGCAAGATAGGCGCGCAGGTTGGCGAACTGCTGCCACTCATCGCCAGGCATTTTGCCGATCAGCGAGCCCTTGCCGTGTACCACTTCATCATGGGAAACCGGCAATACGTAGTGCTCGGAGAAGGCGTAGACCATCGGGAAAGTCATATCGTGATGTGAGTAGGCGCGATATATCGGGTCCTTGGCGATGTAGGTCAGGGTGTCGTGCATCCAGCCCATGTTCCATTTGTAGGCGAAGCCCAACCCGCCCTCCTCGGTTGGCTGGGTAACCCCCGGCCAGGCGGTGGACTCCTCAGCGATAACGATAGTGCCGGGAACTTCCTCGCTGATGACGTCATTGAGATGGCGCAGGAAGTCGATCGTCTCCAGGTTCTCATGGCCACCATAGCGGTTAGGTATCCACTCACCCTCGTTGCGGGAGTAGTTGCGATAGAGCATTGAGGCCACAGCATCAACACGCAGTGCATCGACATGAAAATGCCGCAGCCAGTGAAGTGCCGAGGCCAGCATGAAACCATGCACTTCACGTCTACCCAGGTTGTAGATATAGGTATCCCAATCCTGATGAAACCCCTCGAAAGGGTGCTCGTATTCATACAGAGCGGTGCCGTCAAAGCGCGCCAAACCGTGGGGGTCGGTGGGGAAGTGGGCGGGCACCCAATCGAGAATTACACCCAAGCCTGCCTGATGGCACTCATCGACAAAGTAGGCAAAGTCCGCGGGTTTACCGAAGCGTGCGCTGGGAGCAAACTGGCTCAGCGGCTGGTAGCCCCAGGAACCGCCGAAGGGATGCTCCATAATCGGCAATAGCTCAACGTGGGTGAACCCCATCTCAAGCACGTAGGGAATCAGATGTGTGGCCAGATCTCGCCAGCTATACATCTCCCCATTGTCGCCGCCGTGCTTGCGCCAGGAAGCCACATGCACCTCATAGATGCTGATGGGGCGGGACGGGGCGTGTGCCTCGCTGCGCTGGGCGATCCACTCTTCATCATGCCAGGTGAAAGGCGTGGTATCGGCCACCACCGAGGCGGTAGAGGGCGGCGCTTCGGTGGCCAGGGCTACCGGGTCGGCGCGTAGGCCGAGGTTGCCGTGGGCATCGAGAATCTCATACTTGTAAGACGCTCCAGGACCCAGGCGCGGCACGAATAGCTCCCACACCCCCGAGGGGTGGCGCAGGCGCATCACGTGGCGCCGCCCATCCCAAGTGTTGAAATCACCCACCACCGAGACTCGCCGGGCATTGGGCGCCCAAACGGCAAAGCGCACCCCGTTGATACCATCCACCGCCATAGGTTGAGCACCCAGGCAATGTCCCAGCTGACGATGGTTGCCTTCGCCCAGCAGGTGAAGATCCATTTCACCCAGCAGTAGGCCAAAGCTGTAGGGGTCTTCGGTGAGTTGCTCGCCTTTGGGCCAGCGAATATGCAGCAGATAAGGAGCCGCATGGGGTAGCCGGGCAGCGAACAGGCCGGGAATCTGCATGCCGGTCAGGCAGCAACGCAGGCTGCCGTCTTCGCGATTGAGCACATCGACACCTACGGCGCCGGGTAAAAATACCCGCAGGAAATCACCCTCGCTATCGGTGTGAATGCCGAGTACCGAGAAGGGATTACGGTGAGTTCCCTCTACCAGGGCCTCGGCGTCATCTTCTGTCAACCACAGGCGGCGATCCAGGATGGGTCTGGTGTACGTCATCTCACTCATGTGGCTCTCCTGGGCTAAGTCCTGGGTTAAGTTGTTCGACGATAGCGGCTAGGCCGCGCAACGGTACTCCCAGCCAGGTAGGGCGGTTGGCCGCTTCGTAAGCGATCTCGTAGGCGGTTTTTTCAAGCACGAACAGATCGACCGCAGCGGCAGCGCCGCTGGCCTGTCTCCATTCGTGGGGCAACTCCAGCGTGGCCTGCCAATAGGCGCTGAGAAACACTTGTCGGCCTCTGAGTAAGTACTGCTCCACCACATCGTGACCGGTGGCAGCGGTAGAATCGGTGCCTTCCATGCCACCGTGCTGGGCCTCTTCCACTGTGGCATAGGCGTAATCGAAGGAGCGCAACATGCCAGCGACATCCCTAAGCGGACTATCCTTGGCGCGCCGCTCCTCCAATGGCCTTGCGGGTTCGCCCTCGAAGTCGATGATGTAGGCATCATCGTGGGCTACCAGTACCTGGCCGAGATGTAGATCGCCATGGATGCGGGTGATCAGGCTACCTTCGGCCAGTTCTGCCAGTGTCTTAATGGAGGCCAGTAAAGGGAGGCGCTGAGCCAGAATGTTACTGGCAAGCTGCTGTTCTGCTTCGTCGGCAAAATTCTGGTGACGTTCAAGTAAGCCCAGCGCTTCCTCAATGCGCTGGGTCACGCGTTGTGTCCAGTGCCCCACATGAGAGGCCCCGGCCACGTCAGGCGTGAAGGCGGTATCGTCGCTGGGCATCGCCAATACCATATGCATCTCACCTAGCCGACGCCCTAGCGTGGCAGCAAACTCTTCCAACTCCTTCAATGCACCATAGCCCATCTCTTTCCGGGCGAGCTCGCTTCTCTTTTCATCGTCAGCAGCTACGGCTTCACGGATCGCTCGTCCAAGCGTGGTGCGGGTCCACGACCAGGCATCACCTTGGTTGTCGATGAAGCCTTGCAGAATCATGAGGGTTTGGGGAGTTCCATGCTCATCAAACCGAGTCACCTCGCCGTACAGTGGCGCGGTATGGGCAAAACCGCGTTCGGTAAGGTAGCGGCCAATTTCTGCCTCCGGGTGAATCCCCGGTTCAAGGCGGCGGAAAAGCTTGAGCACTAACTGGTGATTGATGATCACCGAACTATTGGATTGCTCTGCTCCTTGTTGGACCACGTCAGGATGTTCGGGCAGCGTTAGCTCGGCAAATGCGTCGGTGGGCAGGAAGTGGATTTCGCCGTTTTTGAAGGGCAGTACGGTCCCCTGTTGCATGGCCTCAAGCACGGCTAGCGTAAAGGCATCCATGGTGAGGGCATCGGTTAGCAGCCCCACTTCATGGAAGCGTCGTACCCGTGCCATGGCGAGTTGCTGTGACAACGGATTGGCCTGCTCCTCCTCATCCAGAAAGGCGAGAGGCAGCTGGTAGCGCTCGCTGCCCTGGGCGTGCTTAACCTCCAGCTCGCTGAGCATCAGCGTATGTCCGCTGTATTCGAGATGGGCCATAGCGTGTAAATGGACTTCCTCAATATGCGCCTGCTTGGCGGCGAACCAGCGCCGCTTGGGCAGGTAGCTGGGCAGCGTCTCACGTTCGAGCAGGCGCCGTTGCGTGGGCTCGAATATCTCTTCAAGGCGTTGTTTGATAATGAGAGTGACGAAATCCGGCATGGACTCGGGCACTGGCACATGCCACGTGGGCATGGCGGTTGCCGGGGCCAGCATAAACCAGAAGAAACCGTAGGGCGGTAGGGTGAGTAGGTACGGCAATTTGCCCACTGGCGGAAACGCGCTGCCGCCGACCATCTCAACCGGTACCTGACCGGCGAAAGCGGAAAGGTCGAGTTCCACGGCCTGGGCGGTGCTTGCCACGTTTGCCACGCAAAGCAGCGTTTCTATTTCGCCATTGTCGAGGGTCATCTCGCGAAGATAAGCGAGAATATGCCGGTTGGCTGGATAGAGCGGTCGCATGGTGCCGCGACTAAAGGCACGATGCTGGCCCCGTACCGCAAGTAGTCGACGCATAGTATTGAGCAGTGAATGCGAGTCCCGCACCTGGGCTTCAACATTGACCGTCTGGTAGCCATACAGCGGATCCATGATCGGCGGCAGTACTAGACTGGCGGGATCTGCACGGGAGAAACCGCCATTACGATCCACCGACCACTGCATGGGAGTGCGCACCCCGTCACGGTCACCCAGGTAGATATTGTCGCCCATGCCGATTTCGTCGCCGTAATAGAGCACTGGTGTGCCTGGCATCGACAGCAGCAGGCTGTTAAGCAGCTCGATACGGCGCCGGTCGCGCTCCAGCAGCGGCGCCAGCCGACGGCGAATACCCATATTGATGCGTGCCCGACGGTCGGCGGCGTAGTGGTTCCAGAGGTAGTCGCGCTCCTTGTCGGTGACCATCTCAAGGGTTAGCTCGTCGTGGTTACGTAGAAAGATCGCCCACTGGCAGGTCGCGGGAATTTCCGGTGTCTGGCGCAGGATATCGGTAATCGGAAAGCGATCCTCTTGAGCCAGCGCCATGTACATGCGCGGCATCAAGGGGAAGTGGAAAGCCATGTGGCACTCGTCGCCGTCGCCAAAGTAGGGGCGCGTATCCTCGGGCCACTGGTTGGCTTCTGCAAGCAGCATGCGGTCGGGGTAGCGCTCGTCGATCACCGCACGGATTTTCTTGAGTACCACATGGGTTTCGGGCAGGTTTTCGTTGTTGGTGCCTTCCCGCTCGACCAGGTAGGGGATGGCGTCTAGACGTAAACCGTCGACGCCCATGTCGAGCCAGTACTCCATGACCTTAATCACTTCTTCGAGAACCACGGGGTTATCGAAGTTGAGATCTGGCTGGTGTGAGTAGAAACGGTGCCAGTAGTAGGCGCCAGCCACCGGGTCCCAGGTCCAGTTGGAGGTTTCGGTATCGAGGAAAATAATCCGCGTGCCAGGGTACTTCTGGTCGCTCTCTGACCACACGTAGAAGTCCCGCTCTGGCGACCCGGGCGGCGCCTGCCTTGCTCGCTGGAACCACTCGTGCTGATCGGAGGTATGGTTGATGACCAGCTCGGTTAGCACTCGCAGGCCGCGCCGATGTGCCTCCTTAATGAAGCGCTGCGCATCCTCCAGCGTACCGTAGTCGGGGCTGACGCCGGTATATTCGGCGATATCGTAGCCATCGTCACGACGCGGCGAGGGATAGAACGGTAATATCCAAATCGTGTTCACCCCTAGGCTAACGATATAGTCGAGCTTCTGGATTAGGCCTTCGAAATCGCCAATGCCGTCGTCGTTGGCATCAAAAAATGCCTTAACGTGTACCTGGTAGATCACGGCGTCCTTGTACCAAAGCGGGTCATCGAGAAAATCCATCGCCTCGACGGCGTGTGTTTCGCTGCTGGCATCCATCATTGGCTTACCCTTCCTGCTTTTATCGGTGTGAACAAATCGAAACAATCGAATCGATATGCAATCAACTGCGTCTAGCTGCCATTAGGGGCTAATGAATCGGGCAGATACGCCAGATGGCGAACGGCAGCACCGCCGGGTCGAGGCGCACTGACTGCCATTTGCCATGCCAGGTCCAGCGACTGCCGCTCATTAGGTCCTCAACGTGTAGTGCTGCATCGTCGGGCAGCTCAAACAGCGCCATAGGTAATTCCATCGTGCCCTCCTGAGGCTCGAAAGGGTCAAGATTGACGGCGACGAGGATCGCTTCGTCGCACGCCTCGCCACCCTTGGCAAAGAGCAGTAAGCGGTCGTTATGTACCGGATGGAAAGAGGTGCCCAAGTGGGTATGCAGCGCCTGATTCTCACGCCGAATACGATTGAGCTGGGTGATTTCATGGAGAATATTGCCGGGGGCGCTGTAATCACGCAGGCGAATCTGGTACTTCTCCGAATCGAGATACTCCTCCTTGCCGGGCACCGGCGCGCCCTCGCAAAGCTCAAACCCCGAGTACATTCCCCACAGCCCTGAGCCCATGGTGGCGAGGGCTGCGCGAATCAGGAAGCCGGCCCGCCCAGACGATTGCAGGAAGTAGGGGTTGATATCGGGGGTGTTGACGAAGAAGTTGGGTCGGTAGCCGTCACGCAGCGGCGCTTCGTTTAGTTGGGTGAAATACTCGGTTAACTCCGCCTTGGTATGCCGCCAAGTGAAGTAGGTATAGCTCTGGGTGAACCCCAGTTTACCCAAGCGCAGCATCATGGCCGGGCGGGTAAAGGCCTCTGCGAGGAAGATCACATCGGGGTCGTGGCGACGAATGTCGGCAATTAGCCACTCCCAAAAGGGCAGCGGCTTGGTATGCGGGTTATCGACGCGAAATATCTTCACCCCTTCGTTTACCCAGCCCTGTACCACATTGCGTAGCTCGATCCACAGCGAGGGGATCGCATCTTTCGCGTAGAAGTCGACGTTAACGATATCCTGGTACTTCTTAGGCGGATTTTCGGCATAGCGAATCGAACCGTCAGGCCGCCAGGAAAACCATCCTGGGTGCTCCGCCAACCAGGGGTGATCCGGCGAGCACTGGATGGCGAAATCGAGCGCTATCTCCAAGCCATGTTCGGCAGCAACACGCACCAACTCGCGGAAATCCTTGCGGCTGCCGAGTTGCGGATGGATAGCCTCATGCCCCCCTTCGGCGCTGCCAATGGCGTAGGGACTGCCTGGGTCGTCCGGCCCTGCTTCCAGGCTGTTATTGGGTCCCTTGCGGTGCTTGCGACCCACTGGATGAATAGGCGGGAAGTAGAGGACGTCAAAACCCATATCGCGGATTAACGGCAGCCGGCGGTGAACATCTTTAAACGTACCGTGGCGATGGGGATCATCGGTCTCTGAGCGAGGAAATAGCTCGTACCAGCTGGCAAAGCGCGCCTTGAGTCGTTCCACTTCCAGTGGATAGAGGACATCGCTTCTCGTAAGGTGTGGGCGATTATCCGCTTCGTGCATTAACCGGGCGGTGTTGCTATCCAGCAGCAGGGCGACACGGTCACCATCATCGGGCGCCAGCTGCAGCTGCTCGTGGAGAGCAACGAGCGCTTCCTTGAGCGCTTCTTCGCTACGCTCGGCGGCGCGTTCGATTAGCAGTCTGCCTTCTTCGAGTTCGAGCTCAATAGGCACCCCCGCCTGGTGCTTTTTGGAAAGTTCGTAGTGATAGGTGGCGTAAATATCCCACCAGGCTTCGATGATGAAGCTGTGGCGACCTACTCGGCGTGGCGTAAAACTGCCTTCCCACACATCCAGGCCCAAGGGTTTAACCTGTCGCATCGGCTCGCGTTGCTGCCGCCCCTGATCATCGTGCCAACAGATGGCCGCTGCCAGTACATCGTGGCCATCGGCGAAGATTGTCGCTTTAATAACGACCGGTTCATCAACCACCACCTTGGCTGCAAAACGTCCTTGGTCGAGAGAGGGCGTGACGGCTTCGATAGCAATGCGAGGGGCCTGAACAGCCGCTAGCACATGACTCGGATCCTGCTCTTGCGCCAGGGATTCCCTTGGCACTGGATGGACAATTGAACTCATCGCATGCTTCTCCTTGCAGCGTTAAAACAACAGCGGTCATTTCCGCGCTGCCTAATGGCTAGGTAACGGCGTCGGAATCCTGCTGCACTAGTTCCAGCAGGGCGAGCGAGCGGCCTTCCATCACATGTTCCTCACCGAATGCGCGCTGAAACGGCTCTTCCTCTATGGTTCGGCTAGTATCCAGGTGGCATCGCCAGCCGCTGCCGCTCGGTGCTTCGGGGAGTTGAAAAGCCACTTCGTCGTGGTGAGCATTGAAAATTAGCAATAGGGTGGTATCGGCACCTGCACGGCGTATGCCCGAGGGTTGTGCACGACCGTCCAGCAGCAGGCCGAGTGTGCGGGCTTCTGGATCCTCCCAGCGCTCGATATCCATCTCGGCGCCATTTGGAGCCAGCCAAGTCACTTCCTTAAGGCCCATTTCTTCATTGTATTCACCAGAGAGGAAGCGCCCACGCCGCAGGATGGGGTAGCGCAGCCTTAGCGCGGTCACCCGGCGTACGTACTCGATCATGGCGTGGGCGTCACCATCCAGGTTCCAATTCAGCCAGCTGATTTCGTTGTCCTGACAGTAGGCATTATTGTTGCCCTGCTGGGTGCGCAGCAGTTCGTCACCGGCCAGCAGCATGGGCGTGCCTTGGGAGAACAGCGTTGTGGCGATTAAGTTACGGATCTGGCGCAGGCGAAGCGCCTGAATCTCGGGGTTGTCGCTGGGCCCCTCTTCGCCGTGATTCCACGATAGGTTGTGGCTGTGGCCATCCCTATTGTCCTCACCGTTCGCCGCGTTGTGTTTGTCGTTGTAAGCGACCAGGTCATGCAGCGTGTAACCATCGTGGGCGGTGACGAAGTTGACCGAAGCGAACGGCCGCCGACCACGGCGTTTGAAGACGTCCGCTGACGCCATCAGGCGAGTGGCCAGTTCCGGCAGCTGACCTTCATCCCCCCGCCAGAAGGCGCGCACGGTATCGCGGTAACGGTCGTTCCACTCCGCCCACCCTGGGGGGAAGCCACCCACCTGATAACCACCGGGGCCGCAGTCCCAGGGTTCGGCGATAAGTTTTACCTGGCTTAAGATCGGGTCCTGCCGACAGGAGTCGAGAAAGCCACCTCCTTCATCGAAACCGTGGGGTTCGCGCCCAAGAATGGTCGCTAAATCGAAGCGGAAACCGTCCACATGCATCTCCGTCGCCCAATAACGGAGCGAGTCGGTGACCATCTGCAATACACGCTGGTGACTCAGGTTAAGGGTATTGCCGGTGCCGGTGTCGTCGATGTAGTAGCGTGGCTCGTCAGGCATCAGCCGGTAGTAGGAAGCGTTGTCGATGCCCTTAAGTGAGAGGGTGGGGCCTAGTTCGTTGCCTTCGGCAGTGTGGTTGTAGACCACATCGAGAATGACTTCCAGGTCGGCGGCGTGGAAGCGCGCCACCATTTCCTTGAATTCATGGATACTTTCGCCAGAGAGATAGCGCGAATGGGGGGCGAAGAACCCCAGGGTGTTGTAGCCCCAATAGTTGCGCAGTCCCTGCTCTAACAGGTGCTGATCATCAACGAAGGCATGAATCGGCAGCAGCTCCACCGACGACACCCCGAGTGAGCGAATATAGTCGATCACGTCATTGACCATCAGCCCGGCGAAGGTGCCGCGTAGCGCTTCGGGTACTGACGGGTGGCGCATGGTGTAGCCGCGAACGTGGGTCTCATAGAGAATGGTATGGTCCCAAGGCAGCTGTACCTCGAGCGATCTTCCCCAGGTGAAAGCCGGGTCGATCACCCGGCAGCGCGGCATAAACGGCGCGCTGTCCCGCTCATCGAAACTGAGGTCGCCATCAGGGTGGCCGATGGTGTAGCCAAACAGCGCTTCGTCCCATTTAACCTCGCCGATAATCTGCTTGGCGTAGGGGTCGAGCAGCAGCTTATTGGGGTTGAAACGGTGCCCCTCTTCAGGCGCGTAGGGCCCATGCACGCGGTAGCCGTAGAGCTGACCTGGCCGGGCGTCGGGCAGGTAGCCGTGCCAGACTTCGTCGGTATATTCAGGCAGTTCAATACGCTCCAGCTCTCGCTCGCCGGTCTCATCAAACAGGCACAGCTCGACCCGGGTGGCATGGGCCGAGAACAGCGCGAAATTCACCCCCAGCCCATCCCAGGTTGCGCCCAGAGGAAACGACCCACCTTCATGGACGCGTGAGTGCCGCATAACACTAGGGGACTCATCGGTGGCGACTGACTTGTCGCTGTCCCGTGAGGTTTGGCTTGTATCCATTACATTCGTCCTTGAGCCATTCGGGCACTTGAGTGTTTAGCTACATGGTTAGCTACGGTCGGAGGATTTGGTCGATTTCGCTCTCTTCGCCCTTGGCGCTGCCTTCTTGACTACCTTGGCCTCTGACTTGGGTGTGGATGCGGGCTTGCGCTTGGTTGGGGCGGTTGCCGTTTTCTTGCTGGGCACTTCTGCAGCGTCTTGCTCCACGAGGGTGTCGCCCTGCAAAGAAGCGTCTGTATGCAGGGCATCATCGTCGAGCAGGGCGTCGTCGTTGGGGTCATCTAACGGCAAACGATTTTCCTGGATTCCCATCTCATCCTCTTCCAGGGGCAAGTCCTCCTCAAAAATGGGGGGTTCATCCAGGGGCTCACCCAGCTCTTGCAACTCATCCACCTCTTGCAACATTTCCAGCTCTTGTAACTCCACCAGCTCCTCTTCGCTGTCAGCCGAATGTTCAGCAGCGACAATTTTCCTTGCCCGCTCCCAGTGGTGTTGCTGTTGCCCCTCAGGACGCCCCTCGGCTTCCCAGATGCTGTAGGCCAGTTGACGTATACGTTCTTCGTCATTCATCTCAGCTCTCCTTTTATGACGATCTCAATGTGAGTCCATTTCAACGTGATCTTGGGACGCCCCAGCGCTGCCTGGGATACCGTTTTCACGCAGGAAAACGCCCACGGGCAGCTCCGCCAGCAGAGTGGCGATGGGTATACCCTGGTCGTCTACCTCCAGTGAGGCGTTGGACAATACGCTGTGCCAAAGTCCGCTTTCCGGCTGCAGGCGGGTATTTCCCAACTGCGCCGGCGGGATAGTGGGCTGTTCGGCGCCGTCAAGCAGGGCGGCGGTCAGTCGGGGTACCACCACCAGCAGTTGATAACCGGCGTATCGTCGGGTAAAAGCCACCAAGTGGTCGGAATGGTCGCCAGTGGCCGTCAAAGGGTGGTAATCACCCTGCGAGAACAGCAGGGGATAGCGCTGACGCAGAGCAAGTAACTGTTTGATAAGGGCTTGCTTGATCCGCCCGTCACGCCAGGTAAGCAGTGCTGCTGTGGGAGTCAGCGACTCCTCCAGCGCTGCTTGGCGTTGGTCATGGTCGACGGGGCGGCGATTATCGGGATCAACCAGGCTGTAGTCCCAGAACTCTCCCCCTTGGTAGAGGTCAGGTACGCCGGGTACGGTTAGACGCAAAACGGTTTGTGCCAATCCATTGATGGCGCCTGGCAGGTCAAGGGCACGTGCCGCCGAAGCGATGGCGTCGCAAAGGGTCGGTGTTGTCAGCAACCCTTCAATATAGGCGTGACAAGCTGACTCATAAGCCTCGTCGGGCCATAGCCAGTGGCTGTTTAACTTGGCTTCGCGCAGGGCCTTTTGCTGCCACTGAATGAGCCGCTGGGAAAACGACTGCAACGCGTCGCTGTCCTGGGGATCAAGTGTTGGTGACCAGGCGCCCATCAGAATCTGGTAGAGAATCAGTTCATCGCCCGGTGTAGGGGCAGCGCCTTCGGGGAGCGACTGCCGTAGCGGTGCTGCTAACTGCCGCCAATGTTCGACTTGAGCAGCAAAGCTCGTGGCGTTTTCACTGAGCGCAGCCAGGCGGGCGCGAACATCTTCACCCCGTTTATGGTCGTGGGTGGCCGTGGTTACCATGGCGCGGGGGAAATGACGGGCGCGCCAGGCGTTGGCCGCGTGGAAATGGTCGACTGAGTAGTGGAAGTTCTCGCCATCAAAGCCGACGTCATTACGTGAGATTAATACCGCGCTGCGATACCCGGCGGTATCCTCCACCGCTTTGGCGGCAACCGGAGACGTCAACTGCTGAAAGCGTACAATGGCGCGCCTGCGCAGTTGGCGCTCGTGATCATTGGCGCAGTCACGGGGGGCTTCGCCGCCCAGCCAGCGCTCTAATTTCTCAAGCACCGCAACATCCGGCGGGTTGAGTGCCTGCCGGGCGCCTCGCATTGCCTGAGAGAAGAAGGGAGCATCGGCATCGGGGCGACCGCTATCGTCGGCATAGCTACGATAGATGGGAAAGTGAACGATCAATGCTTGTAGCGCCCGACGGATCGCCGCCAAGGTGATATCACGGCTGGTTAGCTGGCAGCGCGCGACGGCATGCAGGGCGCGGGCACAGGCGTTGAATTCGCTGGCGAGCAGGGAAGTCAGTATCTCTGCTCTGGCCAGACGCACTTCAGCGGAAAAGTCAGGATCACGACCGCTTACTTCCTGCCATAGCTGGCGTAACGGTAGGGCACTCGCAGGGGCGTGCTGGATCCCTGAGACTTCGTTCATGAATTCGTAGCCACTGGTGCCGTCCACTCCCCAGTCGCGATGTAACGTCTCGCCATCACCAAGGATTTTTTCTACATAGAGGGCGACATGCCGCGGCGCATCAGGTGGTCGTTTCGGCTCTAGGTCATCCAGTCGCTGGCGCAGTTGCAGGCAGTAGGCGCGTGGGTCGGCCAGTCCATCAACATGATCTATCCGTAAGCCGTCGACCCAGCCTGCTTCTACCAGTCGTAAGGGGAGGGCGTGAACCGCTTCAAAGACTTCCGGTATTTCGACGCGCACGCCACCCAGTTCGGTGACGTCGAAGAAACGCCGCCAGTTAATCTCATCAGAGGCGGTGCGCCACCATGCCAGTCGATAATGCTGGCGCTCAAGTAGCGTATGAAGCCGAATGGCGCCGTTGGGGTTAGCGCCGTCAAACAGCGCCATAATTGCATCCAGCGACTGGCGGGCGGCGGGTGATTCCATCACCTTGTTGAGCTGATAACATGCGTCTTTTGCGGCGGTATAAGCATCTTCGCGCTGCTGAAGGGCATCAAAAAAAGCCGCCTGTTCGTGTAGAACGTTGTGTTCGGCAAAGCGCAGTATGTCGCCATAGTGACGAGGGTCGATGGGGAAGTGGTGTTCGTGATAGGCGATATAAAAGCTGGCTGCTTCAGCGTCGTAGCACATTACCAGTTCGCCTGAGTGGAGTATCTCGGCGTAAGGCGCTCCCAAAAACGGTGCAAGCATTTTTCCAGTAAGTGTTGGGTCGGCAGTATTGGTGTCAGCGTGCCAATCGATATCGAAGAACGCGGCATAGGGACTTTCCCTACCCCAGGCCAGCACGTCCTGCCACCAGCGGTTTTGCGAGCCGCCCACGGCCAGATGGTTAGGCACAATATCGAGAATTAGCCCCATGCCGCGAGAGCGCAGCCGTGCGACTAAGCGCTCCAGGGCCGCCTCGCCTCCCAGCTCGGGGTCAATACGGGTCGGGTCGATGCCGTCATAGCCATGGGGCGAGCCCGCTCGCGACGCTTGCAGTGGTGAGGCGTAGATATGACTAATACCCAGGCCTGCATAGTACTCCACCCACTGTTCGGCATCCGCCAGGGTGAAGTCGCGATGAAACTGCAGGCGCACGGTGGCGCGAATATTATTCATGACCAGATCCCTTGGCGGTGTTGCGCGCACGGGCAAGCTCAGCAAGCCGATGGCGTACTTCGTTTGATGCCAGCAGGTCATTGGCCTCGGCACTCCAGCGCCTAGACCAATTGGGGTGCTCATCGACCGTGTTGGGTAAGTTGGCTTGCTCTTCGAGCCCCAGGGCGTCCTCGACCGGTAGTAGTAGCAAGGGAGCGGGCGTACGGCCTAGATGGCGAACACAGGCATCGAGTACCTTGGATGCCTGAATGTCGGCGGCTTCCAGTGTCTCAGCGGTGGGTGTGGCGCCCAGCAAGCCCAGCGTGCTGGCCAGTTTGGCACGCTCTAACCGCCGCGTTTGCTGCTCGCTCTCGGCGCTTTGCGTCGCCTTAAGTAGCCCTAGGTGGCTGCGCCATTCGATGTCTCTTCCCGCCCACCAGCCAGCCACAGTGGGCAGGTCATGGGTTGAACTGGTTGCCATGGCATCCGCTGACCAGTCGCTTGCGGCAAGGTAGTGCTGTGTTTCATCCTGCTCAAACCACAGTACCTGTATCCCTAATATGCCACGTGCGGAAAGTTGCTGGCGAAACCCTGGGGCCACGGTGCCCAGGTCTTCGCCAATCACAATGGCGCGATGCCGCCAGGATTCCAGCGCCACCAGGCGCAGCATGTCGTCCAGTGGATAGCGCAGGTAGCCACCTTCGGTGGGTGGCGCGCCGTGGGGAATCAACCATAGCCGCATCAGACCCAGGATGTGATCAATCCTTACCCCGCCAGCATGGGCGAAGGCACTGCGCAACATATCGATGAAACTACCAAAACCGGAGCGCTTCAGTCCAACGGGCGAGAAGGCGGCGAGCCCCCAATTCTGGCCATGGACGTTAAACAGATCGGGCGGGGCGCCGATGGAAACACCTTCGAGCATTTCCCCCTGGCGGCTCCAGGTTTGGCTGCCGGCGGCATCAACGCCCACGGCCAAGTCGGCGATCAATCCAATCGCCATGCCACTCTCGCGTGCCGTGCGCTGGGCACGTGAAAGCCCATCCGCCGTTATCCACTGCAAGAACACATGAAAACCGATTTCGTCAGCCCGGGTCTCGGCGAAGTGATTGAGTGTTGCGCTGGCAGGATCGCGAAGCTCCGCAGGCCACGCTTGCCAGTCGCCGACTCCAAGCTCTCTCTGCAAGGCTTCAAAGCGGCAATGATCCTCCAGCAGCTGGCCACCCGCACGGCGAAATGCTTGCATCTGCTCGTGCAGCGCAAGGGCTGCGTTGTCCTTGCGGGTCATAAAATCATCGTAAAGATAACGCAGCCAGGAGAGCTTGGCACTTGCGGCTTCGGGCCAGTCGAGAACGTCATTGTTTTCCAGACGATGCAGCTCTGCCTGCAGGCTATTACGGGCCTGGGCTTGCTGAACCTGAGACTCCCCCAGCACTGTTTCCGCGGCACTATAAAGCACGTTATAGAGTAGCCGTGAGGAGGGGGAGTAGGGGCTGTAGTGCTCAGGAGTAGCGCTGAACATGGCATGGGTCGGACTGATCGCCACGGCATCCGCCCCCTGCTCGGCGGCACGGGTGATGAAATTTTCCAGCGCTAAGGTGTCACCGATTCCGCCATCGCCGGGGCGTCGTAGGGCGTATAGCTGGGCTGCCAGCCCCCATAGGCGTGGCTGGGTTGCACCGCTGGCGTCTTCAGCGGAGTAACAGCGGTGTGGAGCAACGGCCAGGGTCAATTGGGTATCGGCGATGTGCAAACGGTGGTAGCCAATCTCCGTAACGCTGGGCAAGGCCCTGTTATTGTCGAGATGACCCTCTATAGAGCCACCTTGCTCAAGTATTAGGCGGAAGGCGGTGCCCGAAGGCAGTGGCGAGGGCAGCGTGAGCGGAGTATCAAGATCAACGGTAAGCAGCGATGGCCACTCTGCAGGGCTTTCCGGCGTATGCAGTCGTGCGAGACGTTGTAAACTTTCATCTATGGTTGACTCATTCTCGGCAGGCAAGCCAAGTGAGCTCAGCAGGCGGCGCTGAACCTGTTCAGATAGCTGGCAAGGTTCGCCGTCGCTATTCTCCCACTCGAGCAGCAGTCCAGCCGCTTCAGCCAGTTTTCTCAGCTTATCCTTCATGCACTTAGCTCCTCGACCCCCGGGTTGTGACACAACCAGGCGGCTGCGGCGTGGGGCGGTAACCGGCCGCTCTGGGCAGCCGTCGCAGCTCCTTCAACGGTTTCATGGAGTAGCTGGCCGACGCCTAGACCAGGAGTAGTCGCCGAGTTATTACCCAGATTGAGTACTATCACGAGCTGGGTTTCGTCATTCATCTGCCAGCGGGCTACTACGGCTTTATCGCCGACCACATCAGCGCCCAGTGCTGAAGCGCCTTGCAGGCGCGGCACGATATGCTGATGGCGCAGCGCCAGCAGCGTGCGATAACGTGCTAGACAAGCGGAATAGGGGGGCGTACCCCTTACGTCAAGATCAGGAATTGAGGCTTCGAAGGTGGAAAGGGCATTGGGATCAGGTATGCGCTCGCGGCTCGTTTCATCACGAAACGCATTGAAGTCGGCAAACTCTGCACGACGCCCTTCGCGCACCGCTTGGGCAAGCTCCTCCTTATGCTCTGTGAAGAACAGAAAAGGACGTTTCGATCCCCACTCTTCACCCATAAATAGTAGCGGTACCATCGGCGAAAGCAGCAGCAGTAAGGTGGCTGCCTCCAGCATCTCCGCATCGGCGAGTACGCTTAAACGTTCGCCAAGGGCACGGTTGCCGGTCTGATCATGATTTTGTAAGAACGCCACGAAGGCAGTGGGCGGAAGGTGGGCGCTAGGCTCGCCTCGGGAGTGGCCATGCCGTGATTGGTGGCCCTGGAATATGAAGCCTTCGCTAAGACAGCGCGCCAGCCGGGGCGTAGCTTCATCGACAAAATCGCTGTAATAGCCTTCCTGCTCATCGGTCAGCAATACATGCATGACGTTGTGCCAGTCGTCATTCCACTGGGCGGTGAACTGCGTTTGGTTGAGCAGACTGGCGGTGTTGCCTTCATTCTCTAAGACGAGATGGACGTGCCTTTTGGGGTCGATTTTGGTGCGGATCTCTTCGGCCAGCACGACCAGGAAGTCCTGCTCGCTGATGGCGTGTACCGCATCAAAACGCAAGCCATCCAAACAGTACTCTTCAAGCCACATTAAGGCGTTGTCGATAAAGTAGCGACGCACCATGGGTTGGCGAAAGTCGATGGAGGGCCCCCATGGCGTCACTAAGTCCTCCCGGAAGAAGGCGCTGGCGTAGCTTGCCAAGTAATTACCGTCGGGTCCGAAGTGATTGTAGACCACGTCAAGAAACACCATCAGCCCATAGGAGTGAGCTTCGTCAATCAGTGCTTTGAAATCGTCGGGGCTGCCGTAGGAGGCTTCCACCGCATAGGGGAGCACGCCGTCGTACCCCCAGTTACGCGCACCGGGAAACTCCGAGATTGGCATTAGTTCGATGGCGGTTATACCCAGTTCAGCAAGATAGGGTAATAGCTGACGGATGCCGTCAAAACCGCCCAGGGTGCCCACATGCAGTTCGTAGAGCACGGTTTCGTGCCAGGGGCGCCCTTGCCAATCACTGTTGTTCCATGTGTAGTGCTGCGGGTCGATTACTACGCTGGGGCCATCAATATCACCCGACTGAGCGCGGGCCGCAGGATCGGGCACTAAGCTGCCACGCTCATCAGCCTCTTTGAATATCCGGTAGCGATAGCGGGCGCCATGGCCGCAGGATGCTTCGGCCGTGAAGCAGCCGTCACTGCCGAGCGTCATGTTGATGCTGGGTAAGCCTTCAATCTCAAGATCGACCCGATTAGCATTCGGTGCCCATATGGAAAAGCGCGTGCGGTTTTCCTCAATGACCTGAGCGCCGAAAGTCGGCTGAAACTCTGGTTTTGGTAACCCTGGCTTTTGTAACCCTAACTTTTTCAACATTGCTAGCCTCTCCCTCACTGTGTCAGTGTTGCCTTGTCTCCTACCTGCTCAAGTGCTCGCTGGTAAAGCCTGCTGTAGGGGACAATAGACTGACGCCAGTGGTAGCGGCCCGCCATTGCAGCTCCGCGCATGGCATTGAAGAGGTCGGTAGATTTGTACACGGCGAAGGCGCGCTGAATGGCACGCATATAGCTACCGAACTGCATGTCATCGAATAGGAATCCGGTTACGCCATCCTCAATAGTATCGGCCAAGCCGCCGGTGCGGTGGGCTATGGGAAGTGAGCCGAAGCGCTGAGCATACATTTGACTTAAGCCACATGGCTCGAAGCGGGATGGCATAAGCAGGAAATCGCTCCCAGCGAAAAGGCAGCGGGCCTGATATTCGTCGAAACCGATGGAGGCAGCGATAGCACCAGGAAAGCGGATGGCCAGATTACGTAGGGCTTCCTCCACATGGTGGTCACCGCAGCCCATAAAGATGATCTGTCCCCCGGCATGAACAATAGCCTTAGCTGCCTCGATGGTGAGATCTAGCCCTTTCTGGTGCACCAAGCGTGATATCACCGCAAACAGTGGCCCTTGGCTGGGAGCCAGTCCAAAGTGGTGTCGGACGTAATCGGCATTGGCACGCTTGCCGCGCCAATCATTGGATGAAAAAGCTTTGATTAAGTGGCTATCGGTACGTGGATCCCAGGAGTCATCAATGCCGTTAGGAATACCGCTTAAGAGCCCCTGCTCGGCTTTACAACGGAGTAGGCCATCGAGCCCACAGCCGAATTTCGGGGTGGTGATCTCGTGGGCGTAGGTCGCACTCACCGTAGTAACTTGCGAGGCATAGACGATCCCCGCTTTCATAAATGAGAGATCGCCATAGTATTCGACGCCCTCGATATGAAACGCCTCTTCGGGAATGCCGAGTACTGCGAGACGCGAGGCACTAAACACGCCTTGATAAGCCAGGTTGTGTATAGTGAATACACTTGGCATTGGCTGGCCTTGCCAGTGCAGATAAGCCGGTGCTAGGCCACACGCCCAGTCGTTGAGGTGCAATAGCTGGGGCTGCCAATCGAGATTGGCTTTGCCCATGGCGATATCAGCCGCCGCCCGTGACAGTCTGGCGAAGCGGATATCATTATCTTTCCAGCCTTCATCCTGGCCATCACCATAACCGCTTGAGCCATTGCCGTAGGGGGTACCCTCGCGCTCATAAAGCTCTGGGCACAGCAGCACATAGAGAATTAGCCCGTCTCGGCAGGTGATGCGGCCAATATCGCAAGCTGGCAACCCGGCGTATGCCGGCAAGCGGCCAACAGGAATAACCTCATACTCAGCTTGGATCATTTCCCGATAGGCAGGAATTAGAACGCGGACATCGTGATGTGCCGCTAGGGCTCGAGGAAGCGCCGAAGAGACATCTCCCAGACCGCCAACTTTAACGAAATCGGTAATCTCTGTAGTAACAAATAGAATGCGCTGTGGAGAGTCGAGCTTATTTTTATGGCTTTGATCTATAATGTTACAATTGTGTTCGGTAGTAGTTTTATTTAGATGAGCTCGTTTGCTTTTGTGGTTGTATCTAAAAGAAGTTTCGTTAAGTCTGGATCCTTCTTTTTCGTCACTATCAACCATGCCCTCTTTAGACATGCTGTTATCGTTAGTAACCTCGCTTACAGCCACATCGCCCATGCTCGACCTCCCTGGATTACCATGGTCAATACTGTTTAACTAGATAATTCAAAAGCTTCAAGTAAATTGCTGTCTTCACCTCCTACTACCTTGTAACCAGACTTGGTAGCGGGAGCTGCTACTTAAGAGCTATGATTTCAAAAGCTATGACCTATTGATCATAGGTTAGCTAAATGAAAGACGACCATAACTTAAATCAATAAGCGTATTAAATAAGGCTTTGAAATGTTGATAAAAGCACAATAATAATTTATTTAATTGAGTTAAGTCTTTTGATTTTAAGTGGTTAGTGTTGGATTTTAATAAAAGATAAAGGCTTTTTTAGGGAGGGGAGTCTTTGTTTTATTTGGCAGTTTAGAATGGCTTTGTTACAGCTTAAATGACGGCTTTTACTTATTTATTAATCGCTTGGAGCTGGTGGTAGGGAGCCAGGGAACCCTCAAAGCAAGGCGCCACTGAAGGGCATGGTGGGCGCGATTTGCAGGGTGGACGGTCTTGCAGCGTTAACCTGAAAGCGAAAGAAAGAACAGAATCAGCGGCGGGGAGAGCAGTGAAAGGATAAATCCACTGACGACGGCAATAGGAACGCAGGCCACACCGCCGTGCTGCTGAATAACGGGCAGGGTGAAGTCCATAGACGTTGCACCGCCGTAGCCAATCGCCAGCGCGGTATGGCGGTGGATAACGAGCGGAATTAGGATAAACGCCAGCAATTCCCGGGTGAGGTCGTTGAAGAACGCCACGCCGCCCATCAGTGGGCCTAATTGGTCACCGATTAAAATGGCAGAAAGCGAGTACCAACCAAAGCCTGCTGCCATCGCAAGGCCTTCATTCCAGCTTAGTAATAGCAGTGGTGCGGCTACCAATCCAGCTAGCAGCGAACTTATTGCAAGGGTTATCGCAATGGCTAACCCCATACGATTGAGCAATATCTGCTTAAGCGGCATGCCGGAATTGCGTAGCTGGCAGCCGATTAACACCAGCAACATATAAAGCACCCATTCGGCGAGTAAATCCGCTGTATTGAAAAGCCTTTCACCCACGAAGGGACCTACCATCAGCCCGAAGATAACGCCGCCCACCACCACGGCTACCAGCAACAGCGACCCTCGCATAGCCGCAAGCTTGCTGGTGGGAGCGTCTTTCACCACCGGTGAGTTACCTGCCTTTAGAGTCAAACGGCACGATAACCACCACAGCGCTACTAAATTAAACGCCGTGGTAATGCTAAACAGCAGTAGTGCGTTTCCGCCTAAACGCGAAAGCTGGCTGGTCAGGTTTTCAAGACCGGCCAAACTGACGCCCATAAATAGCAGTATCAAATATACCGAGGCATTGACGGCCTGATTTATCAGCTGCTGTAACTGCGGGGAGCGCACCCGAACCAGATAGCCGAGTACAAGCGGTAGCAGAACAATGAATAAACCCGAAAGCATTTAGGGCGTCGCACCCCCGCTTGGGTTGAAGTTGGTCAATGTCAGCTGTGTTTCACGACTACCCTCTTTTTGGTACACCACCGAGAGAACCAGACCGGGCCAGTCCGGGTGAAACCTGAGCTGTAGCAAACGGTCGGGCTTTTCAACATCAATAAGTGATACGTTTAGGGCTTCGAATTCACCGCCGGACATCCCCATGCTGCCGGGGTCGGAGATGTGTTGTTTATCCACATAATACTGGAAATGCTCATCACGGCCTTTGTGATCGACAAATTGAATTTCGCAGGGAGCGCTCTCGGTGCAGTTTTCGTGGCCTGCCCTGCGGGATAGATCGAACAGTGCGGTTTGACGATCAAGGGTAGGAATATCACCCTCATTAAGTGTGTAGCTGTCCCCTACGCCCAGCAGTGAGTAACTGCTGCTGTAAAGCAACGAATGTGCCGTATTATCATTGAGCGAAAAACGGCTGAACTCTTGGCCGCGGGCCACCCTTACCGAAAAGCGCATATCGGTTAGCCAGTGGCTGCCTTCATTTGAAAGTCGATGGGTAATGTTGGCGCCCGGCCAGCCACGCACTTCTAGCCGATATTGGGCTTCAAACGGCCGTGGCTCTTTAAGCGTTGGCTCAGCTAAAGCCACACCACTTAATAAAAGGCCGACAACACTAACAGCCACCGCCCTAAGTTTGCGCTTAGGCTGTCTTACTAAAGCATTGAACAAAGGCTCTTCCTCCATAAAAAGTATCTTCCTAAGAGCCTTCAATGACCACTTGGTTCTCAGCAACTTATTATAACGAGTATGCTGGTAGCCGTCAGTAGCCTGCGTCAGGGTTGACGGTGGCCAGTTTCTCGCCCGCTTCAAAGGCATGTAAGTAGGAGATGACTTGGTCGATGGCATCATTAAGCGGCGTCGGTGCCGCCATATGTGGCGTGACGATCACCTTGGGGTGCTGCCAGAGCGGGTTATCGGTGGGCAGTGGTTCTTCATGAAATACATCCAGCAATGCTCCGCGTAAGTGCCCAGGGTAGTTTGCACTTCCCAGCGCTTCTAACAGCGCTTGTTCATCAATCAAGCTGCCACGGCCTGGGTTAATCACGCTAGCGCCTTGGGGCAGTTGGGCCAGCCTCTCAGCGTTGAGAATGTGCTGCGTCGCGGGGGTATCAGGCAGAATAGTGATGATACTTTGTACCTGGCCGAGCAGCTCACTGAGCCCGTCATCGCCGTGAAAACAGTGTACGCCACTGATCTGTTTGGGTGAGCGGCTCCAGCCGAGCACCGGGAAACCGGCCTGCTGCAGAGCGCTGGCTACAAAGCCGCCAATGGCACCTAGCCCTAATACACCCACGGGCCACTGGGCCTTCTCAACCACCGCCTGGGGTTGCCAGGTAGCGCTTTGCTGCTGATCTAAGTAACGATCCATGCTGCGATAGAAGTGCAGCACGCCGTAAAGGGCGTAGTCGGCCATTAACTCGCCCATACCGGCATCGCGCAGTTTGACAATCGGCACATCACCAGGCAGACCTGGGGTTTTCAGTAGATAATCCACCCCGGCCCCTAGATTAATGATGCCTTTTAGCTGGGTTTGCTCTTGCAGCAGGTGTGCGGGCGCTTTCCAAACGGCGAGGTAGTCAGCCTGCTCGCGCTCTTCCGCGGGTGCATCGCTGGTCAGCACAGTGGCGTGGGGTAACGCTTCAGAAAGTGCCGCTTGCCACTGCGCAGCCTCATCAATATGCACAACAATTTTCATATCGCCTCCGGTTCCATCGCGTGTTTGTAATTAACAGCTATCATGGGTGAGGTAGGGTTAGTGCTGCAAGGGACACGCATGCGTTAACACTGGCAACAGACCCGTTAAGCAACCGGCAAGTGCGCTAAACGCGCACCGTGTCAGGCCTTGGAAAAAGGACATTACCATGACCACACGCTCCCCCAGAATGGTAACGCGGCACCGCCGTGGCAAAGGATTTACCTATCGTACAGCGGGTGGCCAAACGCTGCAGGATAAGACCTGGCGCAGTTGGATTGCTTCGCTGGCGATTCCTCCCGCCTGGCATGATGTGGAGATAGTACTCAACCGTCGTCATCACATTTATGCCACCGGGCGTGATGATGCTGGGCGCAAGCAGTATATCTATAACCCCAAATGGCGGGAGAAGCGCGAGGCGCTCAAGTTTGATCGCATGGTTGGGTTTGCGCAGAAGCTAACCACGATGCGACGTATTACCGGCCAACACCTAACGCTTGAAGGTTTGCCACGGGAAAAGGTACTAGCCTGCATGGTTCGGCTTATCGATAGCGCCTATTTTCGACCCGGCAGTGAGCGTTATCGAGAACAGAATGACTCCTATGGATTAACCACCATGCGTTCCCGGCATTTAACCATTGATGGCGACGAACTGATTTTTGACTATCAGGGCAAAAGCGGTCAAACCCAGCATCGTGTGGTGGAGGATGCCCGTTTGGCGAGTGTCGTGGCGGAGTTGGACGACACGCCAGGCTACGAGATATTTAAATACTTCGATGAAGAGGGCAATAAGGTGCGCGTGGATAGCCACGACCTTAATGATTACATCCACGAGGTCATGGGGGAGGCGTTTAGCGCCAAAGATTTTCGCACTTGGGCGGGTACCTCAATAGCGGCGCTGGCACTGGAAGAGCTAGGGATAGGTGAAGATGAAAAAGCCAGTGAGCGCAATGTTCGTCAAGCGGTGGAGCGGGTGTCCAAAAAGCTGGGCAATACGCCGAGCATCGCCAAAGCCAGTTACATTGATCCACGTGTCGTGGAGAGCTATCTGGATGGCCGGACGCTGGAGCACTTTCGCCAACTGATCGAATCCGAACTCGATAAAGATGAACTCACTGGCCCTGATGAACGCGCTGTGCTTGAACTACTGCGCAGCCGTTTAAAACGCGAAGCGTAAGCTATGTGAACTCTCGTATCGCTGCAGGTAGTTAACAAATATGCGCTTTTACTCATTTTTTAAGTAACTTTTGTTATAAAGCCTTTGACCGCTAACCAAGGGTCGATGCTAGTATCGGGTCAAGACGACATTGGCGGGCCTGCTGCGGCGGAGGTCAGGTCGATCCTGTGGTCCAACGTTGCTTGCCAGTAGGCGGCAAATTGCGTTGGTTCTTGGTGATCTTTAATGGCGAGTTGCCCGATGACTCAGGTTTCCCTGCCTTTCACACGCGAAGAGTATGCGAGTCGCCTGTGGAAAGTGCGTGCTGAAATGGCCAGTCGTGGCATTGACGTATTGATCGTTAGTGACCCTTCCAATATGGCTTGGCTGACCGGTTACGATGGCTGGTCGTTTTACGTGCATCAGTGTGTGCTGGTGGGCCTTGAGGGCGAACCGGTATGGTTTGGTCGGCGCATGGATGCCAACGGCGCTCTGCGCACCTGCTGGATCAACCCTGACAACATTACCTACTATCCGGATTACTATGTACAGAATCCGGATATGCATCCCATGGAGTATCTGGCCCAGTCGATCATGCCCGATCGCGGCTGGCATCTAGGTGTAGTGGGCATGGAGATGGATAACTACTACTTCTCCGCCAAAGCCTATCTAAGCCTGCTTAAAGAGCTGCCCCATGCACGCTTTATGGATGCCAATGCACTGGTGAACTGGTGTCGCGCGATTAAATCGCCGCAGGAAATTGCCTACATGCGTATTGCTGCCAAGATTGTTGAGGGCATGCACACCCGTATTCTGGAAGTGATTGAACCGGGCTTGCCGAAGAGCAAGCTAGTCTCTGAGATTTACCGCGTCGGCATTGAAGGGTTCGTGGATGAGAACGGCAAAGTTTTTGGCGGTGACTATCCGGCTATCGTGCCCATGCTGCCTACCGGTAAAGACGCCGCCGCACCTCACTTAACCTGGGATGACACGCCGTTTCGTAAAGGCGAAGGCACCTTTTTTGAAATTGCCGGGGTGTTTAAACGCTACCATGCACCGATGTCCCGTACGGTATTTCTGGGTACGCCGCCGACGGACTTTATTCGCGCGGAATCCGCTTTGCTGGAAGGGATTGAAAATGGCCTGGCGGTGGCGAAACCTGGCAATCGCACCGCCGATATCGCTATGGCGCTGGGCGCGGCGATGGACAAATACGGCTTTGACCGTGGCGGTGCTCGCTGTGGTTACCCTATCGGTATTTCGTACCCGCCCGACTGGGGCGAGCGCACCATGAGCCTGCGTCCTTCAGATGAAAGCATCCTGCAGCCCGGTATGACCTTCCATTTTATGCCTGGGCTTTGGGTGGAGGATTGGGGCTTGGAGATCACCGAAAGCATTTTGATTACTGAAGATGGCTGCGAAACCCTGGCCAATTTTCCGCGCCAGCTGTTTGTTAAGTAGCGCTTTGTAAAAAAGGAACAATCAATGACTGATCAACCGAGCCAACTGCGGCCTAGCCCTATTTCTGCCACCGTAGATTTTGATGCTGACGGCGTGCAACACGGCTTTTTAAAGTTGCCCATCTCTACCGATGAGTCTGCATGGGGCGCGGTGATGATCCCCGTGACCGTGGTGAAAAACGGCGACGGCCCCACGGCTCTGCTAACGGGCGGCAACCATGGCGATGAGTACGAGGGCATTACCTCGCTCTTAAAGCTCTCTTCAACGCTGAAAGCGGAAGACGTCACTGGCCGAGTGATTATTGTGCCGTGTATGAACACCCCCGCGGTAATGGCGGGCAAACGCACCTCACCGATGGATAAAGGTAACCTCAACCGCAGCTTTCCCGGCGACCCTAACGGCAGCGTTACGCCGCAGATTGCCGACTACTTCACCCGCGTGTTGGTGCCAATGGCGGACGTCGTGCTCGACCTCCACTCCGGCGGACGTACGCTGGATATCTTGCCGTTTGGGGCGTCTCACGTATTGGATAACAAAGCGCAGCAGCAGTCGGCACTGGAAGGCGCCAAAGCGTTTGGCGCTCCTTATGCCATGGTGATGTTTGAGTTGGATGCGGAAAAGCTCTTCGACACCGCCTGTGAACGCCAGGGTAAGGTGTTCGTGGCCACCGAACTTGGCGGCGGAGGAACATCTACACCCCTAAGCATTGCCATTGCCGAACGTGGCGTGCGCAACTTCTTGATCCACTACGGCCTGGTAGCCGGCGAAGTGGAGATGCCCGCCAGCGGGCAGATCTATCTCGATATGCCCGATGCCAGCTGCTACGTGCAGAGCCAGCACTCCGGCGTGCTAGAGCTGTTAGTAGCTCTTGGTGATGAAGTGAAAAAAGGCCAAACCATCGCCTACGTGTACGACATGACTCGCAGTGGCACCAAACCGGTTGCCTATAAAGCGGAACGCGACGGTATTTTGATGGCTCGCCGCGCGCCCTCGCTGATCAATATGGGGGATACCCTGGCGGTGATTGCCGATGTTGTTGACCGCCTGGAGGCGTAGCCCCCGGCATGATGAAACTTGACCGTTACGATCTGAAAATTCTCGACATCCTCTCTCGTGATGGACGAATCACCAAGTCGAAGCTGGCCGAGGCGATCAACCTCTCGGTCAGCCCCTGCTGGGAGCGAGTAAAACGTCTGGAAAAGGCTGGGGTTATTCAGGGTTACAGTGCGCGCATTAATAGCGAAGTGTTGGTGCCTCGCAACCCCGTCTGGGTGCAGATCGAACTCAAACAGCACAACGCCGAAAGCTTTGCCCGTTTTGAAGCGCTGGTGACGCAAACCCCGGAAGTCACTGAGTGTGTGGCGGTAGGGGGCGGGGTGGATTACTTGGTGAAGTTTGAAGCCCGCACCATCGATAGCTATCAACGCTTAATGGATAAGTGGTTGGTCTCGGAGGCCGGTATCGAGCGTTACTTCACCTATATTGTGACCAAAACCGTCAAGCAGGTGCCGATAGGCATCGATACTGACGATATTCTGTAAACCAATACGCTTACCTTTTACGGTACCCCGCCAAAAAAAACCACTGCCAACCGCCCGCTGACAAAAAAAGTCGCGTGATAAGTCTCGGTTTTCAAAAACACTTCGTGGCCACTCTCCGTTAACCTGGATGCATTCAACGGCAAGGCTGATGAGCGCTTGCTGGCAATGCACACAGCTATTGCAGCGCTCGGTTAGCCAGACTGCATTCAAGGGGGAGGTTCCCATGACCACACTATCGACCACGCTTGCCAAACGCCTGGAAGATCCGCGTCTGCTCCGGCAGTACGCCTACGTGAACGGTAAATGGACACACGGCGAAGGCGGCCGCGAAGAGGCGGTTTATGATCCTGCCACCAATGAAGCTATTGGCCATATCCCATTGCTGGAAGCTGAACAGATTACCGCTGCGGTAGATGCCGCTGAAGCAGCTTTTATTCACTGGCGGGCACTGCGCGCCGACGAGCGCTGCGAACGCTTGCTGGCCTGGTACGACCTCATTCAAGCCAATCGCGAAGACCTCGCGACTATCATGACGCTGGAGCAGGGCAAGCCGCTGCCGGATGCCCGTGGCGAGGTCGAGTACGGCGCCAGCTTCGTGCGTTGGTTTGCGGAAGAGGGTAAGCGTACCTATGGCGAAACCATTCCCAGCCATATTCCTAATGCATCTCTGGGGACCATTAAAGAGCCGGTGGGTATCGCGGCAATGATTACGCCCTGGAATTTCCCGCTGGCGATGATTACCCGCAAAGCCGCCGCTGCGCTGGCCGCTGGCTGCCCGGTAATCGTCAAGCCTGCCAATGAAACGCCATTCTCAGCGCTGGCGCTGGCGGAGCTTGCCGAGCGGGCGGGTATTCCTGCAGGTATTTTTAACGTGGTGTTAGGCGACCCGGCGGAAGTCTCAAAAATTCTCTGCAGCGAGTCGCGTATTCGCGCATTGTCATTCACCGGCTCCACCCGGGTAGGTCGCCTACTGATCGAGCAGAGCGCTAACACTGTTAAGCGGCTCTCCTTGGAGCTTGGCGGCAATGCGCCGTTTATTGTCGGGCCGGATATGGATCCCAAAGAGGCCGCCTTTGCGGCAATAGACGCCAAGTTCCAAACCGCCGGGCAGGACTGCTTAGCCGCTAACCGCATTCTGGTGCACGAATCTATTCATGATGAGTTCGTTGAGCATTTCAGTGAGCGCATGTTAGCCCTTACCGTGGGCAATGGCTTGCAGAGTGAGATCGATCTTGGCCCGCTGATTCACCGTCAAGCGGTGGAGAAAGCAGCCGCGATTGTCGATGACGCCATTTCAAAAGGTGCTACCGTGATCGGCGGCGACCAAAGTCAGGCCCCCGGCGAGAACTTCTTTATGCCAGTTATGCTGACCGGCGTAACGCCGCAAATGAAAGTCTGGCGGGAAGAGAACTTCGCCCCTGTGGCGGGTATCACCGCTTACAGCACCGACGATGAAGTGATCGAGCTGGCTAACGATACCGAGTACGGCTTGGCGGCGTACATCTACACCCATGATATCCGCCGCATCTGGAAACTAATGCGCGCGCTGGAGTACGGCATGGTTAGTGTCAACTCGGTGAAGATGACCGGCCCGCCAGTGCCGTTTGGTGGCGTTAAGCAGTCTGGCCTTGGCCGTGAAGGTGGTGCCACGGGTATCGATGAGTATCTCGAGACTAAATATTACTGTCTAGGGGCGCTGGGTTCAGTGTCGGGCAGCTAGCCTTCAAGTCCAAATAATTTAAAATACCCTCCCCGCCAACCGGGGAGGTTGACCGTATAGAGAGAACGTTATGAGCTTGCATCAGGATTTGATCGAACGCGACCGTAAAGTCACCTTCCACGCCTCTACCCACCTGCGTGATTTCGCCCACGGCGATGCGCCAGGTCGCGTGATTACCGGCGGTAAAGGCATCAATATCGTGGATAAAGATGGCCGTGAATTTATCGACGGCTTCGCTGGGCTTTACTGCGTTAACATCGGCTACGGTCGTACCGAAGTTGCCGAAGCAATCTACAAGCAAGCGTTAGAACTCTCTTACTACCATACCTATGTGGGCCACTCCAACGAGCCGCAGATCGAGCTTTCCGAGCGTATTCTGAAAATCGCCGGGATGAACATGTCCAAGGTTTACTACGGCATGTCCGGCTCTGATGCCAACGAAACCCAGCTCAAGATCGTGCGCTACTACAACAATGTGCTGGGCCGTCCGCAAAAGAAAAAGGTTATTTCGCGCATGCGCGGCTACCACGGTTCCGGCATTGCCTCTGGCTCGCTAACAGGCCTGAAAGCATTCCACGACCACTTCGACCTGCCGATTGACACCATTCGCCATACCGAAGCGCCACACTACTATCTGCGTGCCGCTGAGCAGCACGGTATGACCGAGCTTGAGTTCTCTGCGTTTTGTGCCGACAAGCTGGAAGCGATGATTCTTGAAGAGGGCCCGGATACCGTAGCCGCCTTTATTGGCGAGCCGGTGCTGGGTACTGGCGGTATCGTACCGCCGCCGGAAGGCTACTGGGATGCCATTCAAGCTGTACTGGCGAAATACGATGTGCTGCTGATCGCCGATGAAGTGGTGTGTGGCTTTGGCCGTACCGGCTCCGATTTTGGCAGCCATCACTACAATATGAAGCCTGATTTGGTCACCATCGCCAAAGGCTTAACCAGCGCCTACCAGCCGCTTTCCGGTGTGATCGTTGGTGAGAAAGTGTGGCAAGTGCTGGAGCAGGGTACCGGCGAGTATGGCCCCATCGGCCACGGCTGGACTTACTCCGGTCACGCGCTTGGCTGTGCCGCTGGCCTTGCCAATCTGGATATTATTGAGCGTGAAAACCTGGTGGGTAATGCCGCTGAAACCGGTGCTTACTTCCAACAGCAGTTGAAAGCTAACTTCGCAGGCCACCCATTGTTAGGCGACGTGCGCGGTGTTGGTCTAATGGCGGCGCTTGAGTTCTCGCCAGATGCCAAGCAGCGCCTGCACTTTGATCCAGCGCTGAAAGTCGGCCCCCGTGTGGCCGCTGCCGCGATGGAAGAGAACCTGATTGCCCGCGCTATGCCCCAAGGCGATATCCTCGGCTTCGCACCACCGCTAACTATTAACCGTGGTGAAGTGGACGAGATGATTGGCCGTGCCAAGCGAGCGATTGATCGTATCACCGACGAGCTTACCCGCTCCGGTGATCTAAAAACCGGTCAGCAAGAGGCTGCGTTTACCGTTTAATCGCGTGCCTTGCTCCATGAGCGCCGCTGCCAATGCAGCGGCGCTTCTGTATGGAAGGGGGCGGAAAGATCTGAGTTTGCCTGAACGGATTATTCGGCAGGTTGTTAACCCGCGTAGACAGGCCGCATAATGGCGCACGCTTAACGTTGAGGGATGAAATCATGTCAGAGAAAATTTACTGCATCGCAGGCTTTAAACCCAAGCCGGGCAAAGAAGAAGCGGTATTCAAAGCGCTGCAGGGCTTAGAGCCCAACACCCACCGTGAAGATGCCTGCATTCACTACACCGTGACGCGTCAGATCGACAACCCCTTTGCGCAAGGCACCAGTTACCCGATTGTTTTTCACGAGATTTGGGCCAGCCGTGAAGAGTTTGAAGCCCACTGCCAGCGCAAAGAGATCCAAGACTTCTTTGCCAAGCATGTTGAATCACCGGATGGCGATATCGAAGATGCCAACGTGTGCGTTTACACCGACGAGCCATGGAATTTTGACGCGCCCAAGGTATAAGCCTAGCGTGTAGAATAGACCAAATAGCAAAGCGAAAAGCGCAACGGAAAAGGAGCCAACATGACCGATAAAAAGATGAACGTCGAAAGCTTTAACCTGGATCACACCAAGGTAAAAGCCCCGTACGTGCGTTTAGCCGACATTAAAGAAGGCCAGAACGGCGACCGTATCCACAAGTACGACCTGCGTATCTGCCAGCCTAACAAAGAGCATATGGAGATGCCCGCGCTGCACTCTCTTGAGCATTTGATGGCTGAGCTTTCTCGCAACCACACCGATAAAGTGGTCGATATCAGCCCTATGGGCTGCCAAACCGGCTTCTACATCGCGATGATCAACCACGACGACTATGACGGCGTGCTGTCCATCATCGAACAAACGCTGAACGATGTGCTGGTAGCGACCGAAGTACCCGCCTGTAACGAAATGCAGTGCGGTTGGGCCGCTAGCCACAGCTTGGAAGGCGCCCAGGAACTAGCCCGCAATTTGCTGGCCAAGCGTAACGAGTGGACTGAAGTATTCGCGTAAGCGTTATGTGAAAATGCAAACGTAGTAAGCCAAACGCCTCCTGGGCTAGCCCAGGAGGCGTTTTTATTGTCATTGCGATAACTAATAGAAAATGCAAACCAACGGTGACATGCTGGCACAATACACGCATATTCCTACGGATGAGGCATTAAGATGCTGTTAGACACTTGGCTTTTATACGTGATTGCCTGCATTGGCCTGTCGCTTTCCCCAGGGCCGAACGGCCTGTTAGCGTTAACCCACGGTGCCATGCATGGCAGCCGTAAAACGCTGTTCACCATTGTCGGCGGTGCAACAGGGTTTATGCTGATTATTGCCCTGTGCATGTTTGGCATTGGAGCGCTGCTTAAATCGTCAGTGGTATGGCTAACGGTGCTGAAATGGGTTGGCGGAGCCTATCTGGTCTGGCTGGGAATTCAAGTATGGCGTTCACCACCGATTACCGGTGAGGTCCATGTGAATGCAAGCCAAGCCAGCGGATGGCAGCTTTATCGACAGGGCGTGCTGGCATCCATCACCAACCCCAAGGTGCTACTGTTTTTCAGCGCCTTCTTACCTCAGTTTATTAATCCGCAAGGTGGCTTAGTGCTGCAGTTTTTCGTGCTGGCCGGCACTTTCGTGGCGATTGAATGCTTAGTAGAAGGTCTGCTCGCCAATATGGCCAACCGCATCCGCCATTGGCTAAAACGCGTGGGCCGCGGATTCAATCGCACCTGCGGCGGTATCTTCATAGCTATTGGTGCCGCGCTGCCGTTAAGGGCTTAGTTGGTATTGCTTTGTTGCCTGAGCGTTTTATTCAAAAAGAAAAGCGTGGCCTCAGGCTGGATCAATCGTTAGCAATAAGCGCTTTTCACCTTCCTTGAGCGCAGGACTGCGGTGAACCAGTCCATAATCTTCGTTACCTTCCCAGCCGCTGCCTTTAATCAGCGCGATATCCCCCACGCTCATGCGTTGAATGGCGCCTACCTCTTTGATGATCTCAGGTCGGTGGGGGTGAGGCGCGCCAAGCCCAGCTCGATTGATGGCGTATTCTGGCAGCCACTCGCTGCCCGGCCCCATATAAGTAGTGACTAAGCGTACGGGCAGGTTGTCGCAATGAAAGCGAGGGCACATAGCAGCATTAAGCAGGCGCAGTCGGATACCTACTGTCTCGGTGTTAAATAGATAGGCCGTGGCTTCAGCCACGCTGGTAATGTCGTCAATTAGCGCTTCAGCGGCAGCGGGCTGCGGTAGGCGTTTTCGTAAATCATCACTGAGTGATTGGTCTGGCTTGCCAAGCCATGCAAATTGCCATGCGCGATCTGTTCGGCACTGTGCCGCCACGCTCATGGCAACATCTGCGGGTAGGCGACGGCACATGATAGCGATATTAATCTCTTGCTCGAAAATGCGTGGCAGCACGCTGATTTCGTTACCTTCAGCGGTATGATTCTGGAACTTCATAGAGGTAGTAGCGATTGATAGCATCTTGGAACTCATCACTTAAAGAGGGGGAAGTAAATAATTTAATTGGAATGTTATAACATATTTTAAAAGAGCAAGAAAAGCGCGCTATGACTACTTAACAGCGGTCATTTTTTGCTGTGAAAATTTCGTTACCTTTTCTCAGGCAGGTATAGGCGGGTGGTGGGTTGCCATTAGTCGAGGCCGCTGAATGAGCGATGAAACTCGCCATCAATTTTAATTGACTAGGCTTTCGAAAGGACTTATACAGGCTCTAAGTTCCACTACTAAGAGCCTCCATGATCCTTCTGATTGTTATTGCCACTCTGGCAATTGCGGTATCTTTCATCTGCTCGATCCTTGAAGCAGCACTTCTTTCGATCACCCCCAGCTATATTGCCCAATTGCGTGAAAAGCAGCCCAAGTTGTATACCGCGTTGAGCAAACTCAAAACCAATATAGATCGGCCACTGGCGGCCATACTGACACTCAATACCATTGCACATACGGTGGGTGCCACCGGTGTCGGTGCTCAAGCGGCGGTTGTGTTTGGTGACTCTTCAATTGCAATAGTGTCGGCGGTAATGACAATACTAATTTTGGTACTGTCGGAAATTATCCCTAAAACCATTGGTGCTACCTATTGGCGCGGTATTGCACCTGTATTGCCCCGTATGCTTCAGATAATGATCATCATATTGCTGCCGTTTATATGGTTATCTGAGCAAATCACGCGCCGCTTAGGAAAGTCTTCTCACGATGTCGATCTGCGCGGTGAAATAGCTGTGTTGGCGCGCGTAGGATTGGAGCAAAAGGTGCTGGATGCCGATGAGTCTCGCACCATTATTAACATGCTTAACTTGCATAACATCCTCGTTAACAAGGTCATGACACCGCGTACCGTTTGCGTCACGGTGTTACCCAACATGACCGTTGCCGAGTTTGATATAAAATATGGAAAAGCGCCGTTTACGCGCTTTCCTGTGATGGATAACGGTGAGCAGGCGTTTGGCTATGTGCATAAGTCGGATATGTATCATGCCGACGATAGCAGAACGATGCGCGAGCTAATGCACCCTATTGGCAGTGTTGATGTAGCGCAAAATGTAGAACAAATTTTTACCTCCATGCTGAAAGATCACTTACATATGCGTGTGGTTTACGATGAGCACGGCACTTTTGTGGGCTTAATTACGCTGGAAGATATTATTGAAACAATCCTCGGCCAGGATATTGTCGATGAGACCGACCATGTTGATAACCTGCGACAATATGCTAAGCAGCGCTGGTTAAAGCGTTTAAAGCCTGAAGTTAAGAAATAGCAGGAGAAGCAAAGCGTTAGCAGTCAGCTTTTGTCAATAACGGCGCTTTAGGGCGCCGTTTCGCTATTTTGACAGTACTTAGAATCGCGCATGACGTGCGCTATTGAAGAGTATGACCTGCTTACGAAGATATTCGCTGTCTTAGCGCTAAATGATCTATAGTGAGGGTGTTGTAAGTCAAATAAGGTATTAGGGCATCAATAGCCCGATTGAGGAGGAAGCATGTCTCTACGTATTAATGCAGTTGTGCCTGATTTCGAAGCAGACACCAGCCAAGGGCCGATTCGCTTTCATGAGTGGATTGGGGATAGCTGGGCAATTCTATTTTCTCATCCCAAGGATTTTACGCCGGTATGCACCACCGAGTTTGGCGCGGTAGCGCAGCTGAGCGCTGAGTGGGAAAAACGTGGCACCAAAGTGATCGGTGTATCGGTCGATGGTGTTGAAGATCACAAGCGCTGGGCAACCGATATCCAGACGTTTAGTGGAAGTGAGGTTGGCTTTCCGATTGTCGCTGACGATAGTTTGAACGTTTCCAAGCTGTTCGACATGCTGCCTGAAGATGCCTATCTACCAGATGGACGCACACCAGCACATAGTGCCACAGTGAGGTCAGTGTTCATTATCGGACCTGATAAGCAGTTGAAACTTTCGATGACTTATCCAATGACCGTAGGACGTAACTTTGCGGAAATTTTGCGCGCCTTGGATGCGCTGCAAACAACGGTGAAGTATGGCGTAGCTACTCCTGCGGATTGGACCGTTGGCCAAGATGTTATCATTCCGCCCAGCGTCTCTAATGAAGATGCCAAACAGAAATACGGCGAATATGAGACTGTTTTGCCATATTTACGTAAGACGCCATTGCGTTAAGCAGTCGAGATTCTTGGCCAGTCAAATTCCAACGCCAGCGCTAGGCTGGCGTTGGTTAGTGCGATGATTCCAGCGCCAGTTGGTCAATTGAGTTTGAAACACTGCGTGCACCGATCAGTATCTCATTAACAATCGTTTCGATTTCACTAACGCTGGTCTGACTAGACTCACCTTGTTTGACTACTAGTTGCATCGCTTGGGTGGTACGTTCCACAAGAGCGGTATTCTCTTTAAGTACTCGGGTAATATCATCTACCGCCTCGCTAGAGCCCTTGGCGAGACGCCTCACTTCGTTGGCTACCACTGCAAAACCTCGGCCTTGCTCTCCTGCGCGCGCAGCTTCAACGGCAGCATTTAGGGAAAGCAGGTTGGTTTGATTAGCGATACGCGCAATCGACTCGGTAATGCTATTAATGCTTAGCGACTGTTTGTTCAATGCCGCTATTAATTGCTGGGCTTCGGCTAGTGTTAGTGCCGCCGTTTGAGCATCTTGTACAACTCGCTGCAGGTGGTTGAGGCCATTTTGCGCAATTTGCTCGGTCTGAGAAGATGTGCTTTGAGCTGCCAGCACAGCCCGCGTAGCAGAATCAGCCATTTCCACAGAGCGGGTGATATTAGTGGCAAATTTCACCACTTTAACAACGTTGCCCTGGCTATCCTTAATAGGATTATAAGTAGCCTCTAACCATACACTTCTGCCGTGGGAATCAATCCGTTCAAATTTTCCCTGCATTCCCTTGCCATGGGAAAGGTCTCGCCAAAAGTGAGGCTGTACTTGGTAAAAATCTGCGGGGCAAAATATTTCATGGTGCTTGCCCATCAGCTCTGCATGGGTGTAGCCCATTGTGCGTTGAAAGTTGTCATTAGCATTCAGGATCTCGCCGTCAGGAGTAAACTCAATAACGGCCATTGAACTGTCAAGCGCTTCCAAAACGGCCCTTTCGCGAGCAGAACTTTGGTGCTTTTGCGTTACATCATTAGCAACTTTGAATACATGCAGAATTTTGCCTCTACGGTTCTTAACAGGCAAATATGTCGCTTCCAGCCAGATTTCCTCCCCGTGGGAATTAATACGCTTATAGCGCCCGTGCTGGCTCTCCCCAGTGCCTAATGCTTGCCAAAAAGCATGGTATTCGCGGCTGTTCGCTTCTTCAGTCGAGCAAAACATCCGGTGGTGCTGGCCTTTTATCTGATCAAGCGTATAACCCACGGTATTTAGAAACGGCTCGCTTGCCTCTAGGATAATCCCTTCCGGTGTAAAGGAAATGCAAGCAGTGTGCTGTTTAAGTGCGCTGTGTAACCCACCAGAAGAGAAAAGTGAAAACATGGCTGATCCCTGTTAGTTAAGTGTGTTGACGTTATATTCGCAAGGTTAGAACAGACCAACTTGGAAAGCATTACCTTAAGCATATACGTCACAAAGCTTTGCAATTGTGATCGCTGAATGCTTCGCAGAACCAAGATTCAATAATTACGTGCAAGATCTGATTGCATAGGTATTGTATAGTAATTTTAGATAAATCTGAAATAAAGACATTTTTTTTTTGCATTTTTTGGTTTTTTTCTACACTTTTGTATAAGATTTTTCTGTTTTAAGGTGACTTCTGGAAGGAGGAAGTCGTTGGCCGGGGGGGGAATCACAAAGACGCGCAGAGATAATATTGTTCTTATTTAGAGTTAGGGCGTGTGATTGTTGAGGAGAAAATACAATAAATGAAAAAGCGAATAGGTAAGGAGGCGTTAATAGATAAGTAATTGTTAATGGCAGCAAGAAAGTTAATAGTTAGAAGTAAGTAGTAGATAATGCTAGAGCAGGCATTATTGCCTGCTCTATTAAAAACATAAAACTTAATCAGGCGCTAACGTACTCAACTAGGGCTTGGGCAAAGGACTCTGTGGTACCGGTGCCGCCCATATCAGGAGTGACCATATCGCGACGGGTCTCTAGCACAGTACGAATACCTTGCCGAATAGCGGTGCCTTTATCTCCCATGCCTAAATGATCGAGCATTTGCGCGGCGGCAAGCAGTAGGGCACAAGGGTTAGCGATATTTTTACCTTCGATATCTGGCGCGGAGCCGTGTACCGCTTCAAAAATTGCCGCTTTCTCGCCAATGTTTGCTCCCGGCGCTAGACCCAAACCGCCCACCAAGCCTGCACACAGGTCAGAGAGAATGTCACCAAACAGGTTGGTGGTGACCACGACATCAAACTGATGTGGGTTCATGACCAACTGCATGCAGGCGTTATCCACAATCATCTCTTGAAATTCGATTTCGGGATACTCTTTGGCGATTTCTCGTGCAACGTCCAAAAATAGCCCAGAACTGGTTTTGATGATGTTGGCTTTGTGTACCGCAGTGACTTTTTTGCGACCATTGCTTTTCGCCAGCTCAAAGGCGTAGCGCACAATACGTTCAGAGCCTTTGCGGGTTACTTTGATAATGGATATGCCGGTATCACCGTCGTCGATCATTTGCTGACCGTCAGAAAGATAGGCGCCTTCGGTGTTTTCACGCACGGTGATCATGTCGATACCGTCGTAGCGTGAACGAGTGCCGGGGAAACTAATGGCCGGGCGCACGTTAGCGTAAAGGTCAAAGTGACGGCGTAGCTGTACGTTAATCGATGAGAAGCCTTTACCAATCGGCGTGGTGAGCGGGCCTTTTAATGCGATGCCGTATTTCTCGATGGCATCCAGCGACGCCTGGGGAATCAGCGTGCCATGCTTTTCAAGTGCGCCTAAGCCTGCATCAATATGCTGGTAGGTTAAGCCACAATCTAACGCGTCCAGTACACGCAGCGTGGCCTCCATAATTTCGGGGCCAATGCCGTCGCCCTTGATGACTGCAATAGACTGGCTCATGTACTGTTCCTCGTTAATAGGTAGGTTTGTTCAATTGAAATCCATTAAATACAGACTACTGCCGCTTCAATTTGTTAGTTGAGACTAAGGTAACTGAGGCTGAGTTAGATAGACTAAGTATGCTGCAATTTACAGACAATGGTACGCCAAAATAGCGTCACTGGGCACCCTGCGAAGGGCGTAGCCGCGGTTGCTTTAAGGGTGCAGTAAAGCAACATTACTGTTAGACTCTGCGCGCTTATTGCAACCTAAGCTTTATCCCCCGCTTTATTTTACAGCAAGGCATAACGGCAATGATCCGCGTAAATGCAGCACAGGCACGACCAATCTCAGGGCTGATGACTCCACCCTAGGTTCCCCTTCCTAGCGATACGCCTAAACACGTTCATCACGTGGTCACGGCGTTGCAGCACGCTATTGCCGCTCTTCTGCCTCTATGGCGGATTGACTAATCGATCCCGTATTTTGCGTTGTTAGCGAACACTAATGTTTAGCTTCTTTGGTGGCGCGTAATGCTACGGCTCGGCTTATCTTGAACTTAAACAGTGGACTCCCAATGGCTCTTTTCAGTAAGCAAGAGTGGTTTTCCAATATTAAAGGCGACACGCTTTCGGGAATTGTGGTCGCGTTGGCACTCATACCCGAAGCAATCGCTTTTTCCATTATCGCGGGTGTTGACCCTAAAGTTGGCCTCTATGCCTCTTTTTGTATTGCCGTAGTCATTGCATTTACAGGCGGTCGCCCTGGCATGATTTCTGCCGCGACCGGCGCCATGGCACTGCTGATGGTGACGTTGGTACGCGAGCATGGCCTTGAGTACCTGCTGGCCGCAACGTTGCTAACGGGTGCGCTGCAAATTGTGGCAGGCTACTTAAAGCTTGCCGAACTCATGCGCTTTGTATCCCGTTCTGTTGTCACCGGGTTTGTAAATGCGCTGGCAATTTTGATTTTTATGGCGCAACTGCCCGAGCTGACTAACGTTACGTACCATGTTTATGTCATGACCATCGTCGGTTTGGGGATCATTTACCTTTTCCCCTATGTACCAGTGGTGGGGAAATCCATTCCTTCGCCGTTGGTGTGTATTGTCGTGCTAACCGTGGTGTATATGGTGAGCGGCATGGATATACGCAGTGTGGGTGATATGGGCGAGCTGCCCGATACATTGCCTATCTTCCTGTGGCCGGACGTACCGCTTAATCTTGAAACACTATGGATAATTCTGCCGTACGCGTTGATGCTCACAGTCGTTGGCCTACTTGAGTCGATGATGACCGCCACTATCGTTGATGATTTAACCGATACGCCTAGCGATAAAAACCGCGAGTGCAAGGGCCAAGGCATCGCCAATATTGGTTCAGGTTTAATGGGTGGTATGGCGGGCTGCGCCATGATTGGTCAATCGGTGATCAATATCAAATCCGGTGGCCGTACGCGTCTTTCAACGTTAATTGCAGGTGTTGTGCTGCTGCTGATGGTGGTGTTTCTCTCCGAGTGGGTATCGCAAATTCCCATGGCCGCGTTGGTCGCGGTGATGATTATGGTTTCAATCGGCACCTTTAGCTGGGAGTCGATTCGTGATCTGAAGAAGCACCCTTTAAGTACCAACATTGTCATGCTGGCTACCGTCGCGGTCACCGTTGGCACGCATAACTTAGCCATCGGTGTATTTGTTGGTGTTCTGTTAGCGGCAATGTTCTTTGCCAACAAAGTCGGCAACATCCTCTATATCGGCTCAAAAGAAGTAGAACCCGGTAAGGAGCGTGAATATCAGGTGGTAGGTCAGGTATTTTTTGCCTCATCAGAACGTTTCATGGCCGCCTTTGATCTCAAAGAGAGTATCGATAAAGTCACTATTGACCTCTCTAAAGCGCATTTTTGGGATGTTACTGCTGTTCAGGCGCTCGACCGGATAGTGATTAAGTTTCGCCGCGAAGGCACCGAGGTCGAACTCATTGGCTTGAATGAAGCGAGCGCGACCGTCGTTGATCGCTATGCGGTACACAATGATCCTGCTGCCGTTGAAAAATTGATGGGCGGTCACTAAGCCCACAAGGAGAGCGTGATGACTGATCAAGTAATGGCCGCCATTGACGGTTCACAGTTTGCTGAGGGCGTTTGCGATTACGCTGCCTGGGCAAGCTTGGCCTTAAATGCACCGCTGACCTTTGTGCATGTAGTGGATAACCGTGCTCAAGTGCCGGGAGAGCAAAATCTTTCAGGTAACCTGCGTTTTGGTGCCCGCGAGCAGTTGATGAAAGAGCTTTCTGAGCTGGATGAGCAACGTGCCAAGGTCAATCGTGAGCAGGGCAAACACATGCTCGAAGCGGCTAAAGCGCGCGCAGTGGAAGATGGAGTTAATGATCCCAGCACTCGCCAGTTGAACGGCACGCTAGTAGAAACCTTAGTAGAACTTGAGAAAGACGTGCGCTTGCTGGTGGTGGGTAAACGCGGTGAAACCGCCCACCAAGCCAGTGGCCACTTAGGCTCTAACCTTGAGCGGGTGGTGCGTGAAATGCACCGCCCGATTCTGATGGTGCCGAAAATATTCAAGCGCCCCGAAAAAATATTGATTGCGTTTGACGGTAGTAAAACAGCCCTTAAAGGCGTGGAAATGCTTGCGCGCTCACCTCTCTTTACCAGTACCGAGTGTCGCGTGCTGATCGTTGGTGCAGATACCGCAGAAAACCGTTCCCAACTTGATTGGGCGCTAAGCACGTTGCGTGAAGCAGGGCATCAAGCAGAAGGGCATATTCGCGCGGGTGAAGTGGATGAAGCGCTGCATGGTTACGCTAAAGAGCACAGCATAGATTTGCTGGTCATGGGTGCCTATGGGCACTCGCGTATTCGCCATATGCTGGTCGGTAGCACCACGACCGCGATGCTACGCGGTAGCCGTATACCGGTGCTGATTTTGCGCTAAGACTTTTCTAAACGAAGATTAGCTCGCATTGAGTATTTCCCCGCAGTCGGCCTTCGCTTTCTTGAGTGTGCCGGCTTTTTTACGCCTATAGTTCATAAAAACACTTCATCTAATAATGCTCATATTGCAATGCAGTTCTATGCTGATAGTCAGGTTGTTACCTATTCACTCACTGGAATAGCGCGAGGAGCCTACCTTGAACATGCCAATGTTGGAAAAATCGCCTGTTGGCTTCGATGAAGATTCTCCCTCCCATCGCTTTATCGCAGAATTACTGGCAAAAGCCGATATTCAACTCAATGGCGAGCGCCCGTGGGACCTGCAATTAAAAGCCCCTGGCGTTATTGATAGCGCCCTTTCGAAAGGCAACCTGGGCCTTGGCGAAAGTTATATGAAGGGTGAATGGGAAGTGGAGCGACTAGACGAGCTATTTTTTCGTTTAATGCGCGCCCAGATTGGGCAGCGCATCAAGCCCACCCAGTTGATTTATTACTCTTTAAGGTCGCGATTGCTGAACCGCCAGACGGCTAAGAAAGCATGGGAAGTCGGTGAAAAGCACTACGATCTCGGTAACGATTTCTACGCTGCTATGCTTGACCAGCGTATGACGTATACCTGTGGTTACTGGAAAAACGCTCAAACGCTGGATGAAGCCCAAGAAGCCAAGCTTGATCTTATCTGCCGCAAACTACAATTAAAGTCAGGAATGCGCGTGCTTGATATCGGCTGCGGCTGGGGCAGCTTTATGGCTTACGCTGCTGAGCATTATGGTGTGGAGTGTGTTGGTCTTACTATTTCCAAAGAGCAGGCAGAATTTGGTAATCGGCTACTTAAAACCGGCTTGCCGGTAGAGTTTCGTCTGCAGGATTATCGCAATGAAAGCGAGCAGTTTGACCGTATCGTTAGCATTGGCATGTTTGAACACGTGGGCCATAAAAACTACCGTGAGTATATGACCGTCGCCAACCGCTGTTTGAAAGATGACGGACTGTTTTTGCTGCATACCATTGGCAAGAATTTGAGCAATACAGTGACGGATCCATGGATAGATAAGTACATTTTTCCCAATGGTGAATTGCCCACTCTGGGACAAATCATGGATGCCGCCGAAGCCATATTTGTGGTGGAGGATGTGCACAATTTCGGTGCTGATTATGATCGCACCCTAATGGCATGGCACAAGAATTTTGAAACCCATTGGCCGACGTTTAAAGCGCAGTATGGAGAGCATTTTTACCGTATGTGGCGCTACTACTTGCTCAGTTGTGCGGGCGTTTTTCGTGCCAGGGAAATTCAATTATGGCAGCTGGTAATGAGCAAACAGGGTATTCCAGGTGGTTACTACCGTGTTAGCTAATTAAGCGTCAGGTAGTAACTTGCTGGGTACCCAGCGCAGATAAGCCACCATACCAAATAACTCTACCAGTGATTGAAAAACAATCACCACTATTGCCGCCTGCCATGCACTGGGTAACGTAAGCGCGATGGGCAGCATAACAAATGAATTACGCGTGCCAAAGCTAAACACCAGGGTTCTGGCGCTAGCGGCGGGCAGTTTAAATATCTTGCCTAACCCTTTACCCAGCATTGCCGCAAAGATCAAAAAGCCAATAAAAATAAATACCACTTGGGCGAGCACGTGACTAAGCCCAACAATGCTGTTTACCTGCGATGCGGCAATCATAAATACGACTAAAGCCAGTAAAGGCACCGGCATTAGCCCAAGGCATTGAACGCTGCGTTCAACTGTTTTATACCGCTGGGCATAGTATTCAGTGAGCCAAGCGAGGACTAAGGGAATGAGAATAAGACCAATAAAGGCACTTACTAGCTCGGTAGAGAGCGCAAGTTGAAACCACTCTTTACCCAAAAACAGCCAGAGGTAAAGGGGTAGCGCAACCATTTGAATCATCAGCAGTAGCGGGGTAGCGGCAATGGCGCGGGCAGTATCCCCTTTGCCTAAATGTGTAAAAGTAATAAACCAATCGGTGCATGGTACCAGTAGCACCAGTAAAACCCCTGCCAGCACGGCGGGTGAAAGCGGTAACCATATAACCATAAATGCTATAAAAGCTGGAATGGCAATAAAGTTACCCACCATTAGCGCGGCTATAAAGCGGGTATCCTTAAAGCTACGGGCAATATGTAGCAGAGGAATTTGTGTAAAAGTGGCGTAAAGTAGCATGCCGAGTAGCGGCCAGAGCAACTGTTCAAGCGGCTCAGCGAATGCCGGTGCACCAATGCCTAACGCTAAGCCTAAGCCAATAAAAATCAGATAGAGCCATGACTGATGTTGTTCCATCTGATCGCGCATATTGGCTAATTCTCAATCCTATAGGAGCGCGAAAGCGCCATTCGCTCGCCCACTACGGCAGCACCGATCCAAAGTGGCAGGCTGATTAAGACGTAAACCAGGGCTATCCAAGGTTGGTCTAATTTGACCAGGTATAACGTTTCCAAGCTAAACAGCGAGAAAGTAGTAAAACCGCCACACAAGCCTGCGATAAGCAGTGGCTGAAAGCGCGCTAACAGGCCATGGGGAGAGCGAGAGATAGTGGCTGCTAGCCAACCAATCAAGCATGAACCTAACACGTTGACGATCAGCGTCCCCCAGGGAAAATAGCCTCCCAGTGCCGCGTGGGAGATAAGCGAAACAGCATAGCGCAGTACACTGCCCACACCGCTGCCTATGCCCACGGCTAAATAAGCTTTCCAGGCGCTCATAGGGAACCACCCGCGACTACCCAACCCAAAGTAACCATCACTAAGCCAAGTAGAAGCGTGGTGACCACATTGATAGCCGCGCGTCGTTGTCGGCCGCTCTGCCATAGCTCAATGGTTTGTAAGCTAAAAGAGGAAACGGTGGTGTATCCCCCTAATAATCCGACCACTGTCAAAAGCCATAAAGGAGATATTTGCACCGTAGGAATGGCTAATGTGCCTAATAGCCATCCTGCCAGGAACGCGCCGCTGGCGTTTACCGCTAGTGTTCCCCAGGGAAAGGCTTTACCTAAATAGTGTGCAAGTAAATTTGAAATGGCAAACCGCCCCATACCGCCTAGCGCGCCGCCTACTGCCACTAACAGTAAGCTTGTTAAGCCATGTCCCATACTTCCCCCTGTAGGCACCTACTAAATAGGCTGCTAATTGTAGCACGCACGTTTTATAGCGTCCGGAGCACATAAAATGTACATACTAAAAAGGAGTAGGGAGCTAGACCCCTTCGCAAACTTTCAACTTGGCGGGGTGGCGACACGGGCACTTGGGGGCGTGTATGCTCAATTGATGCTTAGTGACGCGTCGTCACTAAGCATGTAAACGTGATACCGTTCGTTATAGTGCTAGTGCAGAAGTATGGGGCTGAGTTACTTGATCTGTTACTTTGGCAGCGAGATTAATACCCGATAACAGCGCCTTTAGCGATGCACTCACCGTATCGCTATCTTCAGCCACCGCACACATTCGCTGGCCATCAATATTTAGCTGTACAAAGGCAATCGCATTAGCCTCACTGCTGGCACCTAACGAGTGTTCGCTGTAATCGATAATGCCTACGCTGCTGCCCGAGTGGCGTTGCCAAGCATCGGTAAAGGCGGACATTGCGCCATTGCCTTTGCCTGTGAGTCGTAGCAGTTCGTCGCCTTGACCCAGTGTGATCTCAATGCCTTCCTGCTGACCTTTTGAAAGCCGGTAATCGACTAGCGAGAGCGGCGCTTCTTGAGTGAAGTTGTCGAACATCACTTGGCGAATCATTTCGCTGGAGAGCTCGCTGGCGCGTCGCTCGCTCTCTTGCTGCACGTAAGGTGCCAAGGCCAACATCATCCAGCGTGGCAGGTTAATACCGAAATCGCGCTCAAGCAGGAAAGCCATGCCGCCTTTGCCGGACTGGCTATTGACGCGAATCACCGCTTGATAATCCCGACCAATGTCGTGGGGATCAATAGGCAAATAAGCCACTTGCCAGGGTTCGTCGGGCTTTTGATGCTTCAGGGATTTGCGAATTGCATCCTGGTGGCTGCCCGAAAAAGCGGTATAGACCATTTCGCCCACCCACGGGTGGCGTGGGTGCATGGCGATACCGGTGCACTCGTGGACTACCTGAATAATTTCGTCTGGGTTGGAGAGGTCCAGCTGGGGGTCAATGCCCTGGCTGTAGAGGTTCATCGCCAGGGTGATTATATCCATATTGCCGGTGCGCTCGCCATTGCCCAGCAAGGTGCCTTCTACTCGCTCGGCACCGGCTAGCAGGGCCAGTTCGGCAGAGGCCACTGCGCCACCGCGATCGTTGTGAGTATGCACCGAGATAATAACGCTGTCGCGGCGACTAATGTGCTGGCAGAAGTACTCAATTTGGTCGGCGTGATGGTGTGGTCCGGCCACTTCCACGGTGGTGGGTAAATTAAGAATACATTTGTTGGTGGGCGTTGGCTGCCATACGTCCATTACCGCTTCACAGATCTCTAGGGAAAAATCGATTTCGGTGCTGGAGAAGCTTTCCGGGGTGTACTCGAAACACCACTCTATATCAGGGTACTGGTCGGCGTAGGTTTTGACCCAGGTAGCGCCTTGCACGGCTATATCGACAATACCGGCGCGATCCATCTCAAATACCCGTTCGCGCTGGATGGTCGAGGTGGAGTTATATAGATGCACAATGGCCCGCTTGGCACCCACCAATGAGGCAAACGTTTTCTCAATTAAGTGCTCACGACACTGCACTAAGACAGCAATGGTTACGTCGTCTGGAATTTGATCTTCCTCAATCAGCCACCGCACGAAGTCGTAGTCGGGCTGGCTGGCGGAGGGGAAACCCACCATAACTTCTTTGATGCCTACTTTAACGATCTGCTGCCAGAAGCGCTGCTTCTGCTCAACGGTCATCGGTTCAAGTAGCGCCTGATTACCATCGCGTAGGTCTTCGCTTACCCATATCGGCGCGTGATCTAGATCACGATCCGGCCACTGGCGATTGAAGGCAGGCACGCGGGGCGCCGGGCGATATTTGCGAGGATCGAAAGCAGGCATGATGGATTTCCTAAACGAAACAGGGTGATTGAATCGGCTGCTTGTGGCGACCGTACTAGCTCGTTCACTGTTTTTGGCAGTTGACCTAGTGTAAAAGGATTGGCGCGCTAGGTTCTTGCGAAGATAGGGCTAATGGAGGGATAATTGGCAGAGACTATCTTTTAAGTAAATATTTTTGGCAGGAGCTGCTTTTTATGGCCGTGACGCCCCTTGTGTTGGACCGGTTTGATCGGCATATCCTAGATATAGTGCAGTTAGAAGGGCGCATTAGTAATCAGGAATTGGCGGATCGCATTGGGCTTTCTCCTTCGCCTTGTTTGAGACGTGTGCGGGCCTTGGAAGAGCACGGCTTGATACTGAACTATCGCGCTGAGGTGGATGCTCGACAGTTGGGTTATCAGTTAATGGCGTTACTGCATATTTCTATGGATCAGCACACGCCTGAGCGTTTTGATAATTTTGAACGCCATATACGCGAGATACCCAATGTGGTCGAGTGTTTGATTATTACCGGCCAAGCGGCTGATTTTCAGCTTAAGATTTTGGTGCGAGATATGGACGACTACCAACATCTGCTGCTGCACGTGATTAATCGTATTGAAGGCGTCACCGGTGCGCATACCAGTTTTGTGCTGCGGCGTGTGTTTGAGAATCGGCCAGTGCCGATGGATAGAGATCGATAAACAATGCCAGGACCTACAAAAACTAGCTAAAAAGACACTCGCTAGCCAAGTGATTGCCAAGCAGTTTAGACTGGTATTTTTATAAATTTTGGAAATTTTCACTATGACTATTCAACGACACGATACAAAAGCCCGCATGAGCCGCGCGGTGATTCATCAAGGGGTGGCATATTTGTGTGGTCAGGTAGCTGGCCCAGAGGCTCGTAATGGCGATATCACACTACAAACAGAAAGTATGCTGGCGCGAGTGGATGCACTGTTAAAAGAGATTGGCTCGAGCCGTGAACAGTTGCTGAGCGCGACGGTTTATTTAAAAGAGGGTGGTGACGTTACCGCTATGAATGCAGTGTGGGATGCCTGGGTACCCGAAGGATACGCACCGGCGCGCACCTGCGTATGCGCGCCGCTCCCCTCCGATGAGCTTAAAGTGGAGATTACCGTCACCGCCGCAGTGAGCTAACGACTTTCTATTAACCCCTCACGACGTACCCCTAACTATTTAACAGGCTTTTCCAGCGGAAAGCGGGTATCCCTCAGGCTATCTTTGATTTTCTTAAGGTGGGGTAAGAAGTCTTCGCCACGCCTTAAGGTCACCCCCGTGGCCAATGCATCAATTAACGTTAACTGGATTACACGGGAGGTCATCGGCATATAGTGGTCGGTATCTTCTGGCGTCGCGACATCGAGGGTGGCGGTGCACTGGTTAGCCAGAGGGGAGTTGGGCGCGGTAATACCGAGAACCACTGCTCCGGCATCTCTTGCTAAACGAGCAATATCCACCAGTTCTCGTGTGCGTCCGGTGTAGGAGATAATTACCACTACATCTCCTGTATGGCATGCCGCCGCCACCATGCGCTGCATCAGTACATCAATGTAGGCCATCACCGGTAGGTTAAAGCGGAAGAATTTATGCTGAGCATCTTGAGCAACAGCGCCGGAAGCACCTAAGCCAAAAATATGAATTTGTTTGGCTTGAGTAAGGTAGTCGACCATGCGTTCCACGGCTGACATATCGATTTCGCGCTGTGCTTCATCAAGAGCTGCGATAGTGGCGCCAAAAATTTTGTGCGTGTATTGAGTAGCGGAGTCTCCGGGCTCTACCGCACGGGTCACATAAGGTGTGCCCCCAGCGAGACTCTGGGCTAGTTTGATTTTGAAGTCTGGATAGCCTTTTGCACCAAAGTTGCGACAGAAGCGGTTGACGGTCGGTTCACTGACGCTAGCTGCCTGGGCCAAGCTGGCAATACTAAGGCTGGTGGCTAACGTTGGGTCCTCAAGAATTACATTGGCGACTTTACGCTCCGAGCGGTTAAGTTCTTCTAGACGTTCGCGTAAGCGGTCAAGTAAGTCATGGGCCATTGACGGTCTCCAGGTGAAGTGTGGAACTAAGTGGTTTCCATTCAGTGCACCATGTCACAAATGCTTCCGCCGGTAGTGGTCGGGCATAAAAATAACCTTGCGCAGCTTCACAGCCAATAGAGCTTAAATATGCTGCTTGTGCTGAGTTTTCAATGCCCTCGGCCACCACGTCGCAGCCTACGCTGTGGGCTAATTGTGTGATGGTGTGCGCTAATTGACGGTCAATGGCACTGGTTTCAAGATCCATAACAAAGGCACGGTCAATCTTAAGCGTCGAGAAGGGAAGCGTTTTAATATAGGCCAGCGATGAATGCCCAGTGCCAAAATCGTCAATGGCAACGGCTATATTCATGTCAGCCAGTTGAGAAAGCTGCTGCCGAGCGTGATTCATATCGCTCATCAGCCCCGATTCGGTTACTTCCAGGGCTAAAAAGCGTTCGGGAATCTGCTGCTCCGCTAAGCGTGCCAGCAGCTGTTGGGCGAAGTCTTTACGCGTTAATTGGCGTGCGGCTACGTTAATCGCAATGTGAAAATCGTTATTGAGTAGCTCCAATGCTCGCCACTCATTGATATGGCGCATAGCCTCATCTATCACCCAGTCACCTATTAAGAGAATATCACCACTGGCTTCGGCCAGTGGAATAAACTCGCCAGGGGAAATAAGACCGAACTCAGGATGCTGCCAGCGCAGTAGTGCTTCTGCGCCAAGAATCTTGTGATCAGTGAGCGAGATTTTAGGCTGAAAGGCAAGTGACATCTCACCGCGCTGTGTGGCGCCACGAATAGCCTGCTGAAGGTGCAACTGATGTCGCTGCTTCTCTTCAAGAGCTGGGGTGTAGCACTGGACGAATCGCGTCTCTTGTGGAGGTAGCGCTAATGCTGCCATGTGGACCAGTCTTTCAGTGTCAAAGTATCCTTCTTCTCCACTAATACCAATGCGAGCGCTAACGGGGAGAAGGAGATCATCTAACGCCTGGTCATGCTCGAAACACTCAAGTATCCGATCCGCTAATTGAAGCAGTTTGTCTTGATTAGCTGTCGGAGTAATAACCAGCATTTCGCTACCGCCCCATAAACCCAACAGGCAGTCAGCGTCGAGTTTTTGGCGAAGCTGCTGACTTATAAAGTACAGCAACTTGTCGGCTATCCGATAACCGTGCAGCCGCACAATATCATCCAGGCGATCAAGGGCAATAAATAGAAGCCCGGTTCCGGAGGCTTGCAGCGAGGCCGCTTGAAGAGCTTGATCTAATCCACGCCGATTGGGCAACTGCGTAATCGGATCAGTGCGTGACTGGCGATCCAACTCTTGGGTGCGCTTGGCAATGATCAGCTCTAAGTGGTCTGCTTGCTTATCGCGCATTTGGTAGCGGTGCTCAACGTCAAGCGTGTTGCGTATCCGCTGCAGGACTTCATCTTGTTTGAAAGGCTTGGTGATGAAGTCGCGAACCCCCATGGCGAGTGCGCGCTGCCGGGTGGTGTCATCAATTTGAGCTGTCAGTACAATGATCGGCGGCATCTGCTCGGCGAAGTGCTTGCGTAACTCTTCAATAACCGCATAGCCATCTAAATGCGGCATACGGATATCCAACAGCAGCAAGTCGGGTAAATGCTGTTGGCAGTGGGCAATGACTTCTCGAGGGTCGTTAATGCCATGAACATTTTCGAAGCCATACTCATCAAGCAAATCGAGAATTAATTCAATGTTAATCGTATTGTCGTCGACCACTAACAAGTGTTTTTCAGTAAGGCTCATGGTGCCTTCCTTAACGCAGGATGTAAGTACTGGTTGAGCGTATTACTGAGTGTGTCGATATCAATAGGCTTGGTGAGATAGTCGCTAAATCCAGCAGCCAAGCCATAACGCAGGTCGCGCTCCATGGCGTTGGCAGACAGCGCAATAACCGTAATATGCTGAAGGCTAGGATCTTGTTGCATCACCGCTAGTGCTTGATAACCGTTCATGCCGGGTAAATGAATATCCATTAGCACTAAATCGGGCACTGAGTGACGCATGATTTCAAGCCCCATTTCAGCGCTGGCCGCCGTCTGCAGCTGTATATGGGAGAAATCATCAATAATATCTTCCATCAACCGCTGGTTGGTTGGGTTATCTTCGATATAAAGTATCTGAAAGAGACGTTCACTGTCGTGACTAGCTTCAACGTAGGTGTTAATCAGCGGCTGTTCTGGCAATGTATCCTGTTGTGCTATAGGCAATGTGAACCAAAAAGTAGACCCTTCACCTACCGTGCTATCAACCCCGATGCGCCCCTGCATTCGGCCAATTAGCTCTCGAGTAATGGCTAAGCCGATCCCGGTGCCTTCGACCGCCTCATGCTCGGCACCAAGCCGATTAAAGGGTTCAAACAATTCATGCTGCCGCTCCGCCGCAATCCCTTTCCCCGAATCAGTAACGCTGATACGTACTTCTTCGCTTAGTTGCGTTACCGCAATATGGATAGTGCCCTGGTGGCTGTTGTATTTAATCGCATTAGAAAGCAGATTAAGCATTACCTGCTTGGTGCGCGTGTAGTCAGCGGTTACTTGGCAGTTGAGTGGTATTAGCGTGCGAGTTAATTTAATGCCAGCGGCTTCAATGTTAGCTTCAAGGGTGCTGCATGCGTCATTAATGATATTGGCAATCGCGATAGTTTCTATCGAGAGCGTCAGATGTCCAGCTTCAATTCTAGCCAGATCAAGCACTTCATTGATTAAACTCAGTAAATGCTGGCCACTTTTTTCAATTTGACCTATCTGGCGCTGTTGTTTTTCGCTCAGTGGGTCGCGTCTTCCTTTAGCCAATAGCTGGGAAAAGCCAATAATCGCATTGAGCGGGGTACGTAGCTCATGACTCATGGACGAAAGAAATTCACTTTTCGCCCGATTGGCCGTTTCAGCTTGATCTCTAGCAACAGCTAAATCGCGCATCACTAGTTCGCGCTCGGCCATCTGGCTGTATAGGTTGATTAGCAGTGCACAGGTATCAGTAAACGGCTGAAGCCAATCTAACAGCGCTTGGTTTAACGGTTGTTTGCTGTTGGCAATGGCGTACATGCCGATAAGCCGCTCACCGCTGAAAATAGGTACACCCAGATAGTTGTGAAGAATCGGGTGTCCTGGGGGGAAACCTCCACGCTTGGTATGGCTGTAGACGTCGTTCGTCATGATCACCTCACCATACGCAAACACGTTACCCAGGAGCGATTTGGGATTGGTGAGCGTCATATCGCCGCTGCGCAGCCGTTCCATCAGTTGGCGCGACTCTTCGCTCCACGATAAGTCAGTGATCGCATGGATTTTAAGCGCGTTGGTGGTGTCGGTGGGCATGACCTCACCAATCAGCGCATAGTCACTATCAGTCAGCTTGCGCAGGGCCTCCATCAAGAAAATCCATAAGCGTTTTCCTGACATTAGCGCCTGGTAATCGGTAATGCCTTGATGAAGCACTTTGAGCAGGTCTTGTTCTTTGAGCATGCTGCGAGCGGAGCGGGTCAGGTCGACCTGAAGCTTATGCTGGCGCAGTAGCTCTTCCACCTGACCGGCCAAACTGCTCAATAGCTTTAAATCGCGCTCGCTAAATTGGCGAGGCTGGCGGTCAATTAAGCACAGTGTACCCACTGCCAAACCATCGAATGGTCTTAACGGATAGCCCGCGTAAAAGCGGATATGAGGCTGTTCGCCAACCAGAGGGTTGTCTTTAAAGCGCTCGTCTAAAAGCGTGTCTTCAATGATCAAAGGGGCATCATGGGCGACGGCATGGGCGCAGAAAGAGACCTCTCGGCTGGTTTCACGCACCTCAAGACCTTGATGTGATTTAAACCATTGACGCTGTTTATCGACTAACGAGACTAACGCAATAGGCACATCAAAAAGATCTCGCGCCAATTGTGTCATGCGCTCAAAGGCCATTTCAGCGGGCGAATCTAAAACCTGTAAAGCATGCAAGGCCGCCAGGCGTTCTGCTTCATTATGAGGAGTATCTGGGGCTTGCATGGCCTTTCCAAAGCAGTGAATTGACAAAACATACCATAAGGACGTTAAGACAATAGGTAATTAACTATCGGTAATTAATTCATAAGCTTTAACCGACTCCTAACAGTTTCATTAGCCAGCGTCGGTAAGGGGGGTAAAGCAAATGGCTCAGATTACGTTTAGGTTGAAGAAACACGCCGCGCATATGACTAAATCGCTCAAAGCCATGGCGGCCATGATAAGCGCCCATACCACTTTCACCGACGCCGCCAAACGGTAGCGAAGGTACTGCGTGGTGAAGTAGCGTGGCGTTAAATACCAGCGCGCCTGAATGCGTTTCATGAAGTAGCTGCTGCTGTAAGCGTTTATCATAAGTAAACGCATAAAGTGCTAGCGGGTGCGGGCGTGCATTGACATAGTCTATGGCAGCCTGCACATCACTTACGCCAATTACTGGCAGGCAGCGGCCAAAAATTTCTTCACGCATTACCTGCAGATCTTGATGGGGGTCGATAATTAACGCTGGGGCATGGCTGCCTTGGTCGATGACCCTGCAGCTATGGTCAGCGGCTTCAGCCAGCATGGCCTCCTGTCGCTGTTGGTGTATGGCATTAATCGGCTGGGTCGCCGCTTTCTCGTCGGGGCGCTGCTGTTCAATAGCGTGGCTTAACGCTTTAACCAAGTCGCTAATACGGCGGCTTTCTACCAGTACGTAATCTGGGGCGATGCAGGTTTGCCCACCGTTCATGGCTTTACCGAAAATAATCGCTGCAGCAGCTTCGTCCAGGTCCGCATCCTCTGCGATGATGGCGGGGGTCTTGCCGCCAAGTTCCAGCGTAGTAGGGGTTAAATTTGCTGCAGCCGCCTGCGCGACTTGACGGCCTACCGCCGTAGAACCGGTAAACACTAAGTGATCAAACGGCAAGTGGCTAAAGTGCTGCGCTACCTCGATACCGCCTTCCACCACGTGGAGTTCTTCCGGGGTAAAGTATTGTGGCACTAGTCGCTTTAGCAGTGCACTGGTAGCCGGGCAGTGCTCGCTAGGCTTTAGCATAACGACATTGCCTGCGGCAAAGGCATCTACCGTGGGCATTAGCGCCAAGCTCCAGGGGTAATTCCAGGGCGACATCACGCCTACCACACCCAGTGGCTGAGGTGTGATTCGTGCACGGGCAGGCAGCAGCCGCAACGGCATAGTGGCCGACAAAGGGCGCATCCAGTGCCATAAATGAAGCCTTGCATGGCGGGTGGCGTGAATTACCGCGCTGATTTCAGCCATGCGTATTTCAACGTCACTGCGCTGGCCAAAGTCCGTCTGAATGGCGCGTATAATTTCAAGCTGATGATGTTGGGTCATGCGCGCTAAACGGGCCAAACGGTCACGACGAACCTTCAGCGTTGGGTAGGGCATCTGGCTGGCAGCTTGGCGCTGTGTTTGGAAGTCCTCCATTATGTCGCGCGTCATGACCTCTCCTTGTGTGCCGCTACCGGCGTTTAGCAATAAACCGTTTTTATAAAAAGTGTATATAAACGGTTTGTATAAATAGTCAGTGTGACTAGTTAGTGTAAAGTGGCTCAGGCAATTTTACATCGCGGTACCTTGCGCTTGCTGTCTTATGCCCGCTATTAGCTCTGCACTTCCTTGGAGGTGCTATGTTGGAGGTGCTATGCCGTTAAGCCCACTGTCGTTATCCATTCTACCTGCCATGGGTGCCGTAACGGCAAACCAGTGGGATGCACTGGTAGATAACGATCAGCCTTTTTTGCGTCATGCCTTTTTACACGCCTTGGAGGCCAGTGGCTCGGTCAGCGCAGCCACTGGCTGGGAGCCCTGCCATCTAAGTGTATGGCAGGGGGAGCAATTGGTCGCCGCAATGCCGATGTACCGTAAGCACCACTCCTATGGGGAGTATGTATTTGATTGGGGGTGGGCAGAAGCATTAGAGCGTGCAGGGGGGCGTTATTATCCTAAAGCCCTCAGTGCGGTGCCTTTTACGCCGGTTCCCGGAGGGCGCACGCTAATCGCAAAGCACGCCGATGCAGTTGCAGTACGCACGTTGTTGGCCGAGATGTGGCGCGAGCAGTGTGTTAGCCAGGCACTTTCTAGCTGGCACCTGCTGTTTGCAAATGAAGAGGACGTAACCGCCTGGCAAGCGCAGTGCCCCGAGCTGATCACCCGCGAAGGGGTACAGTTTCAGTGGCGCGATCGTGGGTTCGGCGATTTCGATGGCTTTTTAGCAAGCCTTACATCGAAGCGGCGCAAAATGATCAAGCGGGAAAGGCGCCTGGTTGACGACCAAGGCTTAACTGTATCGCGTTTGGAGGGCGATGCGATCACAGACGCGGATATGGCACACTTTTATCGTTGCTATACGATTACGTACCACGAGCGTGGTCGCCCACCGTATTTGAACCATGACTTTTTTGAGCGGCTTCGTCAGAGCATGCCGGAAGCGCTGTTGCTGGTACAAGCGTTTCTGGATAAACGCCCGGTGGCGGCAGCGCTCTATTTTCGTGGCACCGATACACTTTACGGGCGCTACTGGGGGAGCGAGATAGTCGCTGACTGCCTGCACTTTGAGGCGTGTTACTACCAGGGGATTGATTACTGCCTGGAGAATGGTTTAACCCTGTTTGACCCAGGCACCCAAGGCGAACATAAATTAGTACGCGGTTTTGCTCCCCAGCGAGTGCGCTCGTTGCACTATATTAGCCATCCAGGACTTGCTGCCGGTGTTGCCCAATTTTGTCATGAAGAGAGCCGCCATGTCAGCGCCTACCGTGAAGCGGCCTTTGACGCACTGCCATTTAAATAAACCGTGTTAATAAACCTCGCTCGCTGGTGTTGCTCCTAGATGGCATAATGCGCGCCGATAAGCGTGACTATGCAAATTAATTTCAGCCGATAGTGACCAGGAGAGCAGCAATGCGCAAATGGCTAGTGATAACGTTGCTCGCAGTGTTGGCACTGCTTCAGTATGAGTTGTGGCTAGGCAACGGCGGCTGGAGAGATTTGCAAAATGTAGAGCAGCGCGTGGCCGTTCAAGAGGCAGCCAATGTGCCTATGCGGGAGCGTAATGCTCGGCTAGCGGCAGAAGTCATGGATTTAAAAACCGGTTTAGATGCCATTGAAGAGCGCGCACGTAGTGATATGGGGATGGTGCGTACCGACGAGCAGTTCTTCTGGGTGCCTGGTGTGGCAATCGAAACGGAACTGATGGGTATTAATGCGGGCTTGATAACCCAGGAGCCTCGCCAGTGAGTCAACCGTGGTTGATTGTGCCTGCGGCCGGCCAGGGTCGCCGCATGGGTGCAGACAAGCCCAAACAGTATTTAACCCTGCTTGATAACCAGCCCATACTGGCGCATACACTGAAGCGCCTGCACTGTGCCTTTCCTAACGCTCGCTTAGTGCTTTGTTTAGATGACGATGACCGCTGGTTTTCACCTGATTGGATACCTTTCACTGATTGGCAACGGGTGCCGGGAGGCCGTGAGCGCATGGACAGCGTATTAAATGCCCTACATGCGATGGCCGCTCAGGCAGACGATATAGTCATGGTGCACGATGTGGCCCGGCCGTGCATTACACCAGATGACCTGCAGACACTTTATCAAGTCGCCTCGTCTCACCCGGCGGGCGCTCTTTTGGCGATGCCAGTGGCGGATACCATGAAGCGGGGTGATGCACAGCACCTAAGTGTGCGAACGGAGCCCCGTGATGGTTTATGGCACGCGCTAACGCCCCAAGGCTTTCGCTACGCACTATTACGCCGCGCCCTGGAAGCTGCTCGCCAGCAAGACACGCTGGTGACAGATGAAGCGTCGGCGGTGGAGGCATTGGGCGAATGCCCGAAATTGGTAAGTGGCCGGCGTGATAACGTGAAAGTGACCCACCCAGATGACTTAGCGTTGGCCGCCGCCATTATGGCGGCGCAAGCCGCTCATACGCCTGAACGGTCTTGTTAATTAGGAGCTTATAATGCGTATTGGCCATGGATTTGATGTACACCGCTTCGGCCCCGGTGACCACCTTATGATTGGCGGGGTAAAGCTGCCGTTTGAGCATGGCTTTATCGCCCATTCCGATGGTGATGTGCTGCTGCATGCCATTAGCGATGCGCTCTTGGGGGCCTGTGCGCTGGGTGATATTGGCCATCACTTTCCCGATACAGATCAGGCATGGGCGGGGGCCGATAGCCGTGAGCTGCTGCGCCATGTGGTGAGTCTTGTTCGTGCACAAGGTTATGACGTAGTTAATCTCGATGCCACACTCATGGCACAAGCGCCCAAAATGGCACCTCATATTGAAAAAATGCGGGCTATTATCGCTGCCGATGTAAACGTTGAACTTGGTCAAGTGAACGTTAAAGCGACTACTACCGAGCGGTTGGGTTTTACCGGGCGAGGAGAGGGCATTGCCGCTGAAGCCGTTGTGCTGCTTAATCGCGCAGGCGCTGAATGATTAATCTGCCTGAATGGCAACGCAGCCTAGATGCTCAATTTGGCCCTCCTAAGCCAGGCCAGTATCGTGCCCAGCCGGAAGACTTCTGGGTAGACGAGCAGCTCGATTTTACCCCTGAAAAACATGGGGAGCACTTATGGTTACGCGTTGAAAAGCGTAACCAAACTACCTTGGATGTGGTAAAGATATTAAGTCGGATTTGTGGCGTGACGCCCCGTGATATTGGCTATTCCGGTATGAAAGATCGCATCGCCGTGACACGCCAGTGGTTAAGCGTACATTTACCTGGTAGAGATGCACCAGCAGGGCTTGAGCAGTTGCTGAATGAACTCGGCGTTACCGTTGTTGAACAGGTGCGTCACCCGCGCAAACTCAAGCGTGGTGTACATCGTACTAATCGGTTTGTTTTACGCATTAGCGGTGCCGCGATTAACGGTGATGATTTTATCCATCGCTGGGAGATGCTCTGCCAGCAGGGGGTGCCTAACTATTTTGGCCCCCAGCGCTTTGGTCATGAGGGGCGAAACCTTCAGCGTGCAGAGGCGGTACTTAACCGAGGTTGGCGTAAACGGGACGACCGGCAAGGTATGATGCTCTCTACAGCGCGCAGTTTTTTGTTTAATGAGCTATTGAGTGCGCGTTTAGCGGATGGCACCTGGTGCCAGCCTCTACCGGGCGATACCTTGATGCTGGACGGCACGCAAAGTGTATTTAATGTCGATGCCACTGATGCAACGTTGGTAGCGCGTGCTGCCGTACTGGATGTTCATCCTACCGGGGTGCTGTGGGGTGTTGGTGAGTCTAGTCAAGGTGACGCGGCTGCTTATGAAGCTCAACTGTTAAAACAGCACCCTGTGTTATGTGGTGGTTTAGAGCGTAGTGGGGTAAAACAATCACGCCGAGCCCTGCGAATGCGGCTGCTTGAGCCTCAGCTTGCGTGGGAGAGTGATACCGTTCAGCTCTCATTTGCACTACCACGCGGAAGCTTTGCCACGGCAGTGCTTGGCGAGCTGATGTTAGTGAACTGACAGTTGTAACTGACTCAGCCTCCAGCGCCGGAATGATTAAGGAAGGAGACCTGCTATGCGGCGACTGCTGCTTTCAAATGATGATGGAGTACACGCACCTGGGCTTCGGGCGCTTTACGATGCGTTATTGGCTCATGCCAATATCCGCGTTGTTGCCCCTGATCGAGATCGTAGTGGTGCCAGTAATTCGCTTACCTTGTCGCGGCCGCTTTCCTTAACGCCACTTGATAACGGTTTTTACAGCGTTGATGGCACACCCGCTGATTGTGTCTATCTGGGAGTACATGGGGTGTGGGACGAAAAACCCGACCTGGTCATTTCGGGTATTAATCACGGCAGTAATCTTGGCGATGACGTGCTCTATTCTGGAACGGTGGCAGCGGCCATGGAGGGGCGCAATTTAGGGATGACCGCTATCGCTATGTCGCTGTGTGGTGAGCGCCATTTTGACACGGCGGCAAGGGTCGCGGCCACCTTGATTGGTGCCGCTGATCAGCTTTCACTACCACCGCGTACGCTGTTGAATGTTAATGTGCCCGATGTGTCCTGGGAGGAGATCAAAGGCGTTAAGGTGACACGCCTGGGCTATCGTGGCCCGGCTGAGAAGCCGTTAGCGGTTCAGGATCCGCGTGGGCGCACGCGCTACTGGATCGCGGCCGTTGCGGCGAATGCTGATGACGGTGAAGACACCGACTTTGCGGCCGTTGAAGCGGGCTATGTGTCTATTACACCGCTACAAACCGACCTTACGCGCCACCCCGCGCTTAACGATGTACAGGATTGGCTGGATGTATTCGCCTAATTTATCCCCAGGTGAGCTGCGCGGTCGGGGAATGACCTCTCAGCGCACCCGTGACCGCATGGTTGAACGCTTACAACAGCAAGGCGTTAACGATGCGCGGGTACTGGAAGTAATGGCCAGCGAGCCTCGTCATCTATTTGTTGATGAGGCGCTAGCCCACCGTGCCTATGAAGATACCGCGTTGCCGATTGGTTTTGGGCAAACATTATCACAGCCATTCATTGTGGCGCGTATGACAGAGCTTGTCTTACGTGCCTCACCACGCCGGGTATTGGAACTGGGAACAGGCTCTGGCTATCAAACGTTAATTCTGTCGCGGCTGGTCGAGGAGCTTTACTCCATTGAACGCATTGGTGCCTTGCATGAGCGTGCGGTGGAGCGTTTGCGTCGGCTGGCAGCGCCAGCCACGCTCGCAGTAGCCGATGGCGGCTATGGTTGGCCTGAGGTCGCTCCCTTTGATGTGATTTTGCTGACCGCCTGTGCCCAGACACTGCCGACAGCATTGTTAGAGCAGTTAAGTCGCGACGGGGTGCTCATTGCCCCCCTGGAAGAGCCTGATGGCAGCCAATGGCTTACTCAGGTAAAACGCATTGGCAGTGCTTTTGAGAAACGTCGGCTTGAGCCCGTACGTTTTGTACCTTTACTGCAAGGAGTAGTGGATTGAAGCGGCGACCCTTGGGAATATTTTTACGTGGCGCAGGGATGGGCGCAGCCGATGCGGTACCTGGCGTATCGGGAGGCACAATTGCCTTCATTAGCGGTATTTATGAAGAGCTAATTAACACCATTAAACAGTTTGGCCCAAGTGCGATTGGTGTCTGGCGCCAGGGGGGGTGGCGAGCCCTTAGTGTGCACTTGAACCTCGCTTTTCTGGTGCCACTGTTAGCGGGTATTGGCATCAGCTTATTTAGCGTAGCGCATTTGGCGCTTTGGTTAATGGAAGCGCACCCGCTGCTATTGGACGGATTCTTTTTTGGTCTGGTGGCGGCATCGGGATTGGTGGTTGGCCGTGCAAGTAGCAGATGGAAATTATGGTATCTACTACCGTTAATTGCTGGCTTGTTGTTGGCTCAGGCGTTGCCAGGCATGATGCCGCTAGTGCTATTAATCGGTAATGAAGCGGTGGTCGTCATGGTGGCAGGCTGCATAGCAATCAGCGCCATGCTATTGCCCGGCGTATCAGGTAGCTTTCTATTGCTCACAATGGGACTCTACGGCACCATTATGGGAGCCATTCGCAGTTTTGATATTGGGATTATTGTGCTTTTTGGCATGGGCTGTGTCGTGGGTCTCGCGCTTTTTTCACGATTTTTATCATGGCTGTTACGACGACATTACACCGCTACCATGCAACTACTATTAGGCTTTATCGTCGGCTCGCTACCGGTTCTGTGGCCATGGCGGGAGTTACTACGCTATCAAATTGGGCCCGAAGGGCAAATGATCCCTCTCGAGCACCGCTATTTGTTGCCCGTTGACTATGCCGCATTAACTGGGGCTTCAGCACAAGTGCTTGGAGTGATCGTGCTCATGGCCTTTGGAGCACTGATTGTCGTGCTACTCAACCGACATGCAGATCGTCGGCCGATTGAGTCTCAACCTGGCGCTGAAAAGGAGTAGCTTTATATGCAACTGCATATGCGTAAAATTTTTATGATGTCGGCGCTGGCATTGGCAATTGCTGGCTGCGCTAACCAACAAAGCAGTTCGCCCCAAGTGCGTGATTTAAGCGATGCAAGGCAGGCGGTCGAGAGTTCGCCCCAATATACGGTGAAAGCAGGCGATACCCTGTATGGCATTGCTTGGGAACACAATTTGGATTATCGCCAGTTAGCGGCAATGAATAATATTGAAGCGCCTTATCAGATTCGCCCTGGGCAGACAATCGCGCTGCGCGAAGGCGCTCCCTCAACCGCTAGCAGCCAGCCGCCTGCTACTGCGTCTGCCTCAGGCAGCCGCAGTGTCGTAGCGACGGGTCTGCGGCCGCAGACCGCTTCAGTGGCAAGCGAAGAGCAAGAGCTGGATTGGCTGCTTCCGGACGAATCCGCCATTCAGCGTAACCAGCGCCTCACTGCTGAGCGCCAGGCTATAGATGCCGCAGAGCAAGTGGCCGAAGCGTCTATTAGTAGTAGCTCACCAGCGGCGGTGTCAGAACCTGAACCCGAAGTTGTTGCGGCTGTTTCTGAGCCTGAGCCAACGCCTGAGCCTGCTCAGCAGCCCGCTCCTCAGCCAGAGCCTGAGCCAGAACCACAGTCACAGCCTGAACCTGAAGCCGCTCCGGCAACCGCTAGCGTAGATCGTTCATCTCGCACCTACACGCCTGTTGATACAGTAAATTGGCAATGGCCTACTGATGGTACCGTGGCAGGGGAGTTTGGTCAGGGTCAGAGCATTACTGCCGGGATTGATATCACCGGGCAAAAGGGGCAACCTGTGAGAGCCGCAGGTCCGGGTATTGTAGTCTATGCGGGGAGTGGCGTAAGGGGCTATGGCAACCTCATTCTTCTCAAACATAACGACCAATATCTAAGTGCTTATGCCCACAACGACAGCTTGCGTGTTAAGGAAAATGATGTTGTTGAAGCTGGTGAGGTGATTGCCACGATGGGTGATAGTGATGCCGAGAATGTCAGGCTGCATTTCGAAGTACGTCGTGATGGGCAGCCTCAAAACCCCTTAGACTTTTTACCGTCCCGCTAATCTGACTTAAAGGTGCAAGAGGGTAAGTGCTGTTTAAAGCAGTACCGTTTTACTTGGAAGTTGCCCGAATAGCTGTATTCGAGCGTCATATAACAATTGTCACATAATAATATGGTATGCCTTTTAGGGTGCATGCCTTTGACTTTACAAATGGCGGGTAGGCGACATAACGAGGGGTAAGGCCATGAGTATGTTGGAGAAGGATCTACAGGAAGTTGACCTGGATGCTGTTGAGGAGGCGCTTGAAGACACCGATGATGACGACGTCACGGTAGAAGAGGATGCCTTTGAAAAAGCACTAGGGCGTGAGGATCGTCAATCGAACCAAAGCTTGGATGCTACGCAAATCTACCTCAACGAAATTGGTTTTTCGCCACTTTTAACGCCGGAAGAAGAAGTCTATTACGGCCGCTTAGCGCGCAAAGGCGACCCTATGGGTCGCTCGCGGATGATTGAGTCCAACCTGAGGTTAGTCGTCAAGATTGCTCGTCGCTACTTAAACCGCGGTTTAACGCTGCTGGATTTGATTGAAGAGGGCAACCTTGGTTTGATTCGTGCGGTTGAGAAATTTGACCCTGAACGTGGCTTCCGTTTTTCGACCTATGCCACATGGTGGATTCGCCAGACCATTGAGCGTGCGCTAATGAACCAAACGCGTACTATTCGCCTGCCGATCCATGTGGTGAAAGAACTCAATATTTATTTACGTGCAGCACGTGAGTTAACGCAAAAGTTTGACCATGAGGCCACCGCTGAGGAAATTGCCGAACACCTTGATAAGCCGGTCGAGGTAGTCAAGAAGATGCTCGGCCTGAACGAGCGGGTATCGTCAGTGGACTACCCAATGGGCGGCGAGAGCGATAAGCCGCTGATTGATACGTTGGCTGATGATGAAGTACAAGGCCCCGAAGCGCGTTTAGTGGATGGTGATGTTAAAGAGCACGTCGATCTTTGGCTGGATGAGCTGAGCGAAAAACAGCGTGAAGTCGTCGTTCGCCGCTTCGGCTTGCGTGGGCATGAATCCGCCACTCTTGAAGAAGTGGGCGCAGAAATTGGCTTAACCCGTGAGCGTGTTCGCCAAATTCAAGTGGAAGCGCTGAAGAAACTACGCCGTTCACTGGAGAAACAGGGTCTCTCCCTGGAAGCTCTCTTTGAAACTTAAGTGAAAGTGAAGCAAGCCTGCGGTACGTAAGCACAACAGAAGCGAGACCATGCATGCGCCCGCTAGAGGCTCATATTGACCTGGACGCCTTGCGTCATAACTATCAATTGGCGTGCCGTTGCGCGCCGCAAAGTCACTCTGTGGCAGTGATCAAAGCCGATGCCTATGGTCATGGCGCTATTGCCTGTGCAAAAGCTCTGGAGAGCCAAGTGCCTGCGTTTGCTGTGGCGTGTATCGAAGAAGCGATGACGCTACGCCAAGCCGGTATTACCAAGCCGATTGTGCTGCTCGAAGGCATCTTTAGTGTGGATGAGTTAACGCTGGTGGATAGCCAAGGCTTTTGGATCGCGGTTCACAGTCAGTGGCAGGTCGATGCGTTGCTAGCAGCGTCTCCACATCAGCCAATCTCAGTATGGTTAAAAGTCGACTCGGGTATGCACCGCTTGGGTTTTTCTCCCAACGAAGCCGCTGACATTTGGCGGCAGCTTCAAGCCGCGCCTAATGTAACTGCGCTGCATCTAATGAGTCACTTCGCTACGGCTGATGCCCAAGATAATCACTATTTCAGCCGACAAATGGCACAACTTCAAGCGTTAGCCCTTGATCTGAAAGCGCCACTGAGTTTGGCTAATTCACCAGCCACCCTGGCATATCCAGTGGCGCATGGTGACTGGAATCGACCGGGTGTGATGCTGTATGGCAGTGACCCTTTGGAAATGGCCAATGAGATCAGCCAGCAGTTGAAGCCGGTAATGACGCTACGCTCTGAAATTATTGCGCTACGTCAGTTGGACGAGGGCGAGCCCGTTGGTTATAGCGGGCGCTGGCGTGCCCCGCGGCCTTCGCGAATAGCGGTGGTTGCCTGCGGCTATGGCGACGGCTACGACCGCCATGCCAGGGACGGTACGCCCGTGCTGGTCAATGGTCAGCGCTGTGCTATTGCCGGCAAAGTGTCGATGGATATGCTCACTATCGATGTAACAGATATACCTGATGCCGCGCTTGGTAGCGAGGTAGTGCTTTGGGGAAGCGCTAGAAATGGTGCCATTCTCAGCGTAGATGAAGTGGCGCGGCACTGCGATACGATCAGCTATACGCTATTAACAGGGGTACTGCCAAGGGCGCCGCGGCGTTATCATGGCGGTTCTGCTTAATCGGTTGTTTTTATGTCAAAATCTCGTTATCCACGCTCGTTTGCTCACCCTCGCTATTGGCCTACTTGGTTAGCGATTGGGGCGATGTATGTGGCTGCCTGGCTGCCCTGGCGATTAAAGATCATGATGGGCAAAGGCCTTGGGCTGCTGGCGTGGCGCTTTGCCAAGCGCCGCCGCCATATTACCCATACCAATATTGCACTCTGTTTCCCGGAAAAAAGCATCGATCAACAGCAGCAGTTGGTAAAAGATACCTTTATCGCCAACGGTATTGGCCTGATCGAAACTGCCACGGGCTGGTGCCGGGATGCTGAAGGCTTACGCCATCGGGTGGCGTATCACGGGCAGGAGCATCTTGCCAAGGCGCAAGCCCAAGGCAAAGGTGTATTGGTGGTGGGTATTCATTTCTCGACGCTGGATTTAGGCGGTGCGCTACACTCGCTATTCTTTCCAGCGGATGTAGTCTATCGCGCCCATAATAATCCGTTGTTTGAACGCTTTATGACCCGTGCACGTTCACGTATTTTTGGTCAGGCGATTGATCGACATGACCTGCGCGGTGTCGTAAGGCGAATCAAAGCGGGTCACATCGTCTGGTATTCACCTGATCAGGACTTTGGCCGTGAAGTGAGCGTGTTTGCGCCGTTGTTTGGTCAGCAAGCGTCTACCATTCGTTTGACTGCCAAAATTGCCCGTATGACTGGCGCGCCCGTCGTGCCATTGATGTTCCATCGCAACCCCGATAATCGCACCTATACGATTGAGTGCTTGCCATCATTCGATGGCTTTCCCAGTGGTGACGAACAAGCAGATGCGGCAAGGGTGAATCAATTTATTGAGCTTGCTATACGTAAGCACCCAGAACAGTACCTGTGGTTGCATCGAAGGTTTAAGACCCGCCCTGAAGGCGAACCGAGTGTTTACTAAGATGTTGGCAATCTTTTCTTGTTGTTAAACCATTTTTTAATAAAAAAGCCGACATGAAGTCGGCTTTTTGACACCCATTGACTGATATCAATCCAAATTACGCGAGTAGAAGATTTCCAGCATCTCTTTGCGTAAACGACTTTCGATATCCCGCGCTTCCTCAAAGGTAATATCGCGGCGCGATGTGCCGAACAGATAGTTATCTATCTCGAAGTCTTTGAGCAGCATTTTGGTGTGGAACATGTTCTCTTGATACACATTGACATCGATCATTTGATAGGCCTGCTTGGTATCTTCTGCCAAGTAGTCCTGAATTGATGTAATGCCATGATCAATAAACAGTTTCTTACCGTCTACGTCGCGGGTAAAGCCGCGTACACGGTAGTCCATAGTGACAATGTCGGAGTCAAAGCTGTGGATCAGATAGTTTAGCGCTTTCAGTGGGCTGATATGCCCACAGGTAGAGACATCGATATCTAGACGAAAGGTACTGATGCCATTGTCAGGGTGCGACTCAGGGTAGCTGTGCACGGTGACATGGCTCTTGTCCAAATGACCGACCACTGTTTCGGGCAGCGGGCCAGGCCCAGGTTGAATCTGCTCTGGAGCAGTGTCATCCAGTTCATGTTCAGCAATCAGAATGGTCACACTGGCGCCGTGGGGTTCGTAATCCTGGCGAGCAATATTGAGCACATGAGCGCCAATAATATTGGTGACGTCCTTGAGTATCTGAGTCAAACGTTCGGCATTGTAAAGCTCATCGATATAGTCGATATAAGCCGCACGCTGCTCTTCAGTTTTGGCATAACAGATGTCGTAAATGTTGAAGCTCAGCGAGCTAGTCAGGTTGTTAAACCCGTGGAGTCGGAGATTGTCTGTCATGTCCGAACCTCCTTGTGGCAGATGAAGACACCCCGACGAGCCAGCGTCGGAACCGATAAGACATTGTCACCGTACTTAAATAGGAAGGTGAAACAAGCGGGCGTATTATGCCCGCCCTGGCGACGGGTTGCATCCGGCCAAGCCATCTTTTTTACGGTGGTCCAGTTTAATGCGCGCCAACAATGAGCAAAAACGCTGGATACGGTCAGTGAGCGCTGGATGCGCCAAGCGCGGCTCAAGCCTCGATAATCTCGAAAGAGTGAGTGATATCAACGCCGCCTTTCACTAGCATGATTGATGCACTGCAGTATTTTTCGGCAGAGAGCTCAACGGCGCGCTGAACTTGCTTCTCTTTAAGCGCGCGACCTGTGACGACAAAATGTACGTGAATCTTGGTAAATACCGAGGGCACTTCATCAGCGCGTTCGGCATCCAGCTCTGCTACGCAATCGGTGACATCCGCACGTGCCTTATCAAGGATGTTAAGCACATCAAAAGCGGTGCAACTGCCCATACCCATTAGCAGCATTTCCATGGGGCGTGGGCCGGTATTACGGCCACCCAGGTTGGGTGGGCCATCTATGACAACGCTATGACCACTGCCAGATTCCGCCACAAATTGACGACCGTCAGTCCATTTTACCCGTGCTTTCACGTTGCTCTCCTCATCTAGATGACGCAAGGTAGGTCGCGCAGCATAACATCTCTTGACCTGCGCGCCTCTCTTCCCTGATTCACTCACTTATAAGATGTCATTTAATATAGCTGGCTTTCCAACGCGGCCAGTCGTTCCGGTGTGCCCACATCTACCCAGTAACCCGTAAAATATTCACCGCTTACCCGGTTATCATCCATGGCGGTCCGGAGCAGGGGCGCTAGGGCAAAAGCGCCTTCGGGTTGACCCAGTAATAGCTTAGGGTGAATCACGCTAATGCCAGCAAAAGTTAAGCGTGGGGTGCCGGTTTGATTGACACGGCCTGCATTAAAGCCAAAGTCACCATCGGGGTGATGGAGTGGGTTATCCACCAACACTAAATGAGCCAAATCGGTTTCCTTTAGCGTCTGACAAGCGGGCAGAGCGTCGCACCATACATCACCATTGATTAGTAAAAATGGTGCTTCGCCCAGCAGCGGCAGGGCTTTTTGAATGCCACCGCCCGTTTCCAGAGGCGTTGTTTCATGGCTCCAGTGAATACGAACGCCATAATCGCTGCCATCGCCGAGGGCGTCCATAATCTGTTCAGCACGGTAGCTGACATTGATGACGACTTCATGAATGCCTGCATCGCGAAGGCGCTCCAGGTGGTGCACTATAAGTGGTTTGCCAGCGACGGGTAACAGCGGCTTTGGGCAGTGGTCGGTGAGCGGGCGCATTCGCTTGCCAAGTCCTGCAGCCAGAATCATCGCTTTCATCGCACGGTTTCCGATAAACGCTGGGTAATAGCGGGTCGCAGCGCCGTTTTAACCCAGCGGAAAAATTCTGCCTGCTCTGATGGAGTTGAAGGGGATTGATGCGACAGGGGAGTGTTTGAGAGACATAGCGCTGAAAGGCTATCTTCCAAATGATCCAAAAAGTGTGGCAGGCGCTCAAGGTAGCCACTTTTTTGATCACGCAGGGTTAAACGGCAAAAAATCCCCAGCACTTTAAGGGAGCGTTGAGCGGCCATAGCGTGGCATTGAGCCAAAAATGCGGCGGCGTCCACGCTTTGGGGGAGCCTGCCATCGAGACGGGCCTGCCGATAAAACTTGTTTACCAAGTCGCTAAACTGTTCGTTGGTAAAACGGCAGTAGCGACCTCGCAATAGCGAGATAACGTCATAGCTGAGCGGGCCGGCTACGGCGTCTTGAAAGTCGATCATAAACAGACGCTGGTCGTGCAACATCAGATTCATGGCGTCGAAATCACGGTGGACAGTGACCACAGGCTGTTCCAGGGCTTGCTGAATAAGCTGTTCACGGATGGGCTGCCAGCTATCAGGCGTTGACAGCTTTAACCAAGCGTTAAGACACCATTCAGGAAATAGGTCCAGCTCGCGGCCGAGCAGCGCTGAATCATAGCGGGGTAACTCAGTGGGGCCTGCACGGTTCTGCAGGTCAGCGATGAGTGTCAGTGCCTGTGTGTGATAGGCCTGGGTGGTGACATCATCGGTAAACAGCGTTTGTAGTGGCGTGCACCCTAAGTCTTCTAATAAAAGAAAACCGTCCGCTAAGTTGGCAGCATGCACCTTTGGTACCGGCAGTCCGGCGCTATGCCAGCGCTTGGCGATGGTTAAGAATGGCTGGGAGTCTTCCTGCTCGGGGGGGGCATCCATGACCACCTGGGTAGTGCCGTTGGGCAGGGTTAGGCGAAAATAGCGACGAAAACTTGCATCGCCAACGGCGGATGAAAGCGAAATATCGGCCTCGGAAAGGCCGTTTTGTTGAGCCGCCCACGAGGTGAGGGCGTTAATCCGATATGAAGACATGCAAGCTCCTTGCTGGTCGGGCATCATGCTGGCTGTATAATACCGATTCTGGATGCCAAGGATAACGAACATGGGCAAGCGATTTTCGCGCACATTGCCGGTTGCGCATACGTTAGTGGGCAGTTTGCTCGCGGGCGCCTCGTTTACGGCGGTGGCTCAAGGCCAGGTTATGTCCGCGGAAGCGTTAGATTGGCAAGCTTGGGAACAAGGCGAAGCGGCGGGTCAACTATGCCGTGGGCGGTATGTCATGCCCAGTTACCGTTTGCCCCCCGCGGATAACCCTGAAGCGCTTTCGCTGGAAGCCAGCGATGTCGATTATGCGGCAGATGGTGAAGCGCTTTTACGTGGCGATGTCGTCCTACGGCGAGGCAATGAAGAGCTTGAGGCAGAGCGGATATTTCTACCCGCTGACCGTCAGCAGGTCGATGCTGAAGGCAATATCGCGCTGCGCGATGGACTGTCCCTGATTCGTGGTGATCAAGCCATGCTGAGGCTCAATGAAGATCGGGCGACATTGGGCAATAGCCAATTTGTGCTCTATGAGCAACATTTGCGTGGCCAGGCTGGGCAGTTGGAACAGACCGGCGAGTCTCAGTACCGATTACAAGATGCCAGTTTCACCACTTGCGATCCCGGCGCCAACACCTGGCAGCTAGTGAGTAGCGATATTCGGCTGGATCAAGCATCAGGCTTTGGTACCGCGCGGCATGCGCGCTTGCATGTAAAAGATGTGCCCATCTTTTACTGGCCGTGGCTGCGCTTTCCCATTGATGATCGCCGTCATACCGGTCTGTTGGCGCCTTCCATCGGCTTCTCTGCAGATGGTTTTGACTACGCTCAGCCATTTTATTGGAATATTGCCCCTAACCATGACGCCACTATTACACCGCGCTGGATGACTGACCGCGGTTTGCTATTGAATGGTGAATATCGCTACTTATTTTCTGAAAGCGAAGGGATCATTGAAGGCGGCTATTTGAACAGTGATGATGGCGGCTCCGGCGGCGATGCAAACCGCTTTGAGGGTGATGATCGTTGGTATATTGATGCACAGCATGCCGGGCGGGTCAGCGAGCGTAGCAACTATCAATTGCGTTATGGCGCAGCAAGCGATGGTCGCTACTTTGATGATTTTGGTGGCGAGTTTGGCAATAATGACCGCACCAGTATGGAGCGCTTGGCGCAGCTTGATTACCGGGGTGAGCGCTGGCAATTGGATGCTCGTGCCCAAGGGTATCAGCGCCTGGAAGATCCGTTGAGCGATCCTGACAAACCCTTTTACCGGTTGCCAAGCCTAACGGCGAACTCTAACTGGAATCTGGGCAACGGCCTTTATAGCGAGTGGCGCTCGAATGCTACCTATTTCTGGCGCGATGTTGATGAAAGACTGGTGCCAGAGCGTGAAGCCGCCATCGGTAGTCGGATACATTTAACCCCTGCCTTTGGCTGGCGCTACGAGCAGCCTTGGGGCTATGTGGAGCCACGTACCGAGCTTTGGAATACGGCCTACCAACTGGATTATGGCGAGCGGGTCACAGATCGCGATGATTCACCCACGCGTAGCACTGCGATTAGCTCAATCGATAGTGGCTTAATATTTGAGCGCGAGCTGGAGCTAGCTGGCCGTGGCTACCGTCAAACGCTGGAACCGCGCCTGAATTACGCCTATGTGCCGCGTACCGATCAAAGCGAACTACCTGAATTTGATAGCCGCGAACGTGCATTCTCATGGGATCAGCTATGGTCACCGCACCGCTTTTCCGGTGCTGATCGGGTGGGTGATCTCAATCGGCTATCCTATGGTGTACAGTCGCGCTTGATGGAAGATGCCTCGGGTCGTGACCGGCTTGCTTTCGGGATTGGGCAAAGTGCTTATTTTGATGATCGCCGAATCGACAGCGATGGTGATCCCGATACATTGCCCGACCGCCCAGAAGATAACCCAAACGTTAACCCTGAAAGCCGCTACCAAGCCACCCGCAATCGGTCGCCGCTGGTTTCTCGCCTTGATTGGCAAATTAATGATCGCTGGAGCAGTGGCTACGAGTGGCTCTACGATGATCAACGCCAACAGACCGAGCGCTCAAGCGTTGATGTACGTTATCGTCATCCTGAAGGCCATGTAGTGAACCTTGGCTACCGTTGGGAGATCGAAGGGTTTGATCCAGGCGTATTACCTGACGATGATGGCTTTCGTGATTACAGTCGCGAGGAGTGGGACTTGTCGTTTGCATGGAAAGCCAGTACCAGCATTGATTTGATTGGCCGCTACCTTCACGATCAGACTAATGATCGTGCGCTGGAGCAGCTAGCTGGCGTGCAGTGGAACAATTGCTGCTACGGCCTGCAGCTAGTATGGCGGGAATGGATTGATGATGCCGATACCGCTCGTATCGATGATGACTTTAATGATCGTGGGTTGTTTTTGCGTTTTGTATTCCGCGGCTTAGGCGGCGTTGGTCAAGAAGCGGACAGCTATTTTGAACAGACCATTCCAGGTTATCGCCCAACAGCCCTATAACGACATCCGTAGAATGGCGACTGAAAAGAGACGTGTTATGAAAATGAGAAAGCCCCTGCTAGCCCGTATGCAAAAGTTCTCCGCGGGTAGCCTGTTTGCCCTATGCGTGGGGGCAGGTATTGCCCTGTCACCGCTTACGCTTCATGCGCAAAATTTCCAATCCACCCAGCGTCAGGCGCTAGACGGTGTTGTGGCTGTGGTTAATAACGGCGTGATTATGCGCAGTGAGCTAAATGACCGCATTGCCCAAATTGAGCAGCAGGCCCAGGCCCAGGGCGGCACGCTTCCGTCACGTTCACAGCTGGAATCTCAAATGCTTGAACGTATGGTGATGGAAGAGATTCAACTCCAGATGGCACGCGATGCTAATCTCAGTATTGATGACACCGAACTGAATCGCCAAGTGCGCACTATCGCTGAATCCAACGGCATGACCTTGGACGAATTTGCGGATGCAGTGGAAGCAGACGGTATGACGCTGGCCAGCGTACGCGACGATATTCGTCGCGAAATGCTGATGCGTCAGGTGCAGCAGCGTCAAATCAGTAACCGTGTGTCGGTCAGTGAGCGAGACGTTGAGCGTTTTTTAAGCCAGCAAGGCCAATCCGGCGAACAGAATTTTATTGAAGAGACCCGCGCTCGGCACGTACTCATTGCGTTGACGCCCAACCGTGATGAGGATCAGGCGCGAGCGCGAGCGGAAGAGGTGCGCCAACGTTTATCACAAGGTTCCGATTTCGCATCGGTGGCACGAGAGTTTAGTGATGATAGCGGTACTGCGCTTAACGGCGGTGAGCTTGACTGGGTACGCCCTGGCCAAACCGTTGCTCCCTTTGAAGAAGCGATGCGCGCACTAGAGGTTAACCAGGTATCTCAGCCAGTACGTTCTCAGTTCGGCTACCACGTTATTGAAGTTCTGGATCGTCGGCGTCAGGACGTTACCCAGGAGAGTCAGCGTGAACAGGTTCGCCAAGCTATTTTTCAGCGTCGTGCTAATGAAGAGCTAGAGACTTGGCAGCAAGAGATCCGCTCACAAGCCTTTGTCGATATTCGTCTCTAATGTTCGATAGTGCTTTGGCAGAAGATAGTGCTTTAACGAGAGGTAGCGCTTTGCCGGTAGTGGTTACTACCGGTGAGCCGGCGGGTATAGGCCCAGAGCTCACACTGATACTAGCAGCGCAGGGACAGTGGCCAGCCAATACGGTGGCGATTGGTGATCCGAATATGCTGCGTGAGCGTGCAGCAGGGCTTCAGCTAAGCGTTACAGTCGTGGAATGCTCACCCGGCGACGGTGAATTGCCCCATGGCGCTACTCTGTTGCCTGTTTGGCCTGTTGCGCTTAACGCACCTGCTACGCCCGGCAGCCTTAACCCTGCCAATGCTGACTATGTGTTAGCCACTTTAGCGCTGGCGGTTGAGGCGTGCCAAAACGGTCACGCTGCCGCCATGGTCACCGCGCCGCTACATAAAGGTGTGATCATTGAAGGCGGTCATCCAGATTTTACTGGTCATACCGAATGGCTGCGCGATGCTTGTGGTGTTGAGGAAGTCGTGATGTTGCTTGCCACCGATGCGGCCCTGCATGCGACTGCACCCAGTTGGCAAGGCGGCAATGATTTACGCGTAGCCCTGGTGACTACCCATCTGCCGCTGCGCAATGTGGCAGAGACCATTACTTACGACCGAGTTACTCGAATCAGTCGCTTACTGGCGGCCGATTTACAGCGCCAGTTTGGGATTGCCAAACCACGCATCGCAGTGTGTGGTTTAAACCCCCACGCCGGGGAAGATGGCCACCTGGGGCGTGAAGAGTTGGATATTATTATTCCGGCACTTGATGCATTACGCGGCGAAGGCATGGATATTGTTGGCCCGCTTCCTGCAGATACGTTGTTTACCCCCCGACACTTAGCAGGTGTCGATGCCGTACTGGCGATGTACCATGATCAAGGCTTGGCGGTGTTAAAATACGCAGGCTTTGGTCAGGCTGCCAATATTACTCTGGGCCTACCGCTGGTGCGCACCTCGGTCGACCATGGCACCGCCCTGGATCTTGCCGGTAAAGGCTTAGCCGATCCTGGCAGCTTAAAGGTAGCAATGGCGCTTGCGCGCCGTTTGGCCACGCAGCGTTTGCTACTAAATACTCCCGATTGAATCTGCACTCCAAGGAATACCGCTTGATGTCTACTGTGCCTCAGCACCGCGCTCGTAAACGCTTTGGTCAAAACTTTTTACGTGACCTCGGCATTATTTCGCGGATCGTTCGCGCCGTTGGCCCGCGCTCGACAGATCGCCTTGTCGAAATCGGCCCAGGCCAAGGGGCATTGACCGAGCCACTGCTGGAAGCGGCAGGCCATTTAGAAGTGATTGAGCTTGACCGTGACCTGATTCCCGGCCTGCGCGTTCAGTTTTTTAACTACCCTGACTTTGTGATCCATGAAGGGGATGCGCTGAAGTTTGATTTCGCGGCCCTAAAAGGTGATGGGCCAGCGCTGCGTGTCGTGGGGAATCTGCCCTATAACATCTCTACACCGCTGATTGTTCACCTACTAGCAGCGGGTGATGCGGTGGAAGACATGCATTTTATGCTGCAAAAAGAGGTGGTAGAACGCTTAGCGGCAGAGCCCGGCGGGACAGATTGGGGACGTCTCTCGGTGATGGCCCAGTACTACTGCAATGTCGAACAACTGTTTATCGTACCACCAGAAGCCTTTGTACCAAGGCCCAAAGTCGACTCCGCGATTGTGCGCTTAACGCCCCATGAGAAGCTGCCACATGTCGCGGATGACCCAGCGTTACTGTTTGAGCTGGTTAAGCTGGCGTTTGGTCAGCGGCGTAAAACGCTGCGCAATAACTTTAAAGGGCGCGTGAGCCCAGAGACATTGGAAGACCTGGGTATTGACCCGATCCGCCGACCGCAAACCTTGAGTGTGGCGGAGTATGTCGCCATTGCCAATCGCGTTGCTGCCGATGAGCAGGCGAGTAGCGATAAGGGCACTCCAGCGTGAGTGGCCTTGCCATTGAGGTCAGTGTTATACCCAGTTACCGCATTGATGAATCGAACGATGTGGAGTTGCGCTACGTATTTAGCTATACCGTGACTGTGCATAATAAAAGCCCTCATAGCGTCCAGCTGATGGCGCGCTACTGGAAAATTACCCAGGGCAGCGGAGACTGCCAGGAAGTGCGCGGTAAAGGCGTGGTGGGGCAGCAGCCACTGATTGGCCCCGGTCAAAGCTTCCGTTATACCAGCCGCGCGATTCTTCAGACGCCAGTAGGGGTAATGGAAGGTGCCTACACGCTGTTAGACACCTCGACCCAACGTGCTTTTGAAGTTTTGATTTCCCCCTTCCGGCTGGCTGCCCCGCTCCAGCTTCACTAAACACTTCATTAAACAGCAGCGGGCTGGTCACCTTGCGCTAATCGGCTCCCCAGGTGGTCACAGAGGCGTAGGGCCAGCTGCACCAGGGTTAAGGTGGGGTTGGCATGGCCTCCACTGGCAAACACGCTGGATCCCGCTACGTAGAAGTTATCCTGAGCAAATAGACGGCAGTCAGGATTAACAATGCCTTCCTCGGCATTAAGGCTCATACGCGTGCCGCCCATATGATGACGGCCCGCTAGCTCGCCATCGGTAGGTAGTTGCACAGGGGTTTCTGCGAGCCAGTCAGCCAACTGCAAGCGCCCCAGGTCATTAGCACGCAGGTACTCGCCGAGCACTAACATGCTTTCGCGAATGGTGTGGCGATCCAATTCGGATTGCCGCCATACCAACCGGCTACGGGGGACGCCCAGCTCGTCTAGCTCATCGCTCAACTCGACGCGGTTGTCATAATGGGGCTCCTGTTCCCAGGCCGCTCTCAATACTATGCCGTGAATAACCTGGCCTTGAGCTTGCCAAGTACTCAGCCGCCCAGCCAGTGTGGGTGCTTGCTCGGCGAGTTCGTCAGTCAGTTCCTGCGTGGCCTCTGGATTCATACGATGCAAGCGCAGGCCGCAGTTAAGAATTTGACGTGAGGCGATAGTGTTAGCCGTGGGAGACAGAAATACGTTGTACTCATCGTCCAGGCCGAGTGCAGCTGGATTGAAAAGCAGCGCTTTGCCTACCGTGGCGTGAGGGTGCTCCATCCAGTAACGGCCAAGGGCGTCATGCTGGGGAATAAGCTGCCCTTGGGTTTGGTGATTGCACCATAGCAGCAGACGAGAGTTATCAATGCCGCCGCAGGCCAGTACAAAGTAGCGTGCCTGCACTTGACGAAGGTCGCCTTGATAGTTTCTGAACGTGGCGCTGGTTACCTTGCCATCTTGCGTTTTCAGCGCGACTAAGTTGGCTGTCAGGCAGCATGCAAGTGTGGTCGACTCGCTAAGCGTAGCGGCATATTTATCTTTTAAACGCGTTGGGTTACCCAGTGAAAAATAGATTCGTTTTAGACCTGACCCTGAGATTGGCTGATCGGCGGGGGTAGGTGTTAAGTCGAGCATGCTCGCGGCGGCACGGTAGTAGGGTGCCAGAGCGTCGCGGCCGATTGGCCAAGCTGTTTCACTTGCAGCTGTTTTGGCGCTAAAGTCGTAGCGATCCAAAGGGCGGCAAACGCCTCCCCAATGATTGGTCGACCCACCTAAATAGCGCAGCCGAGCACCATATAGTGGAATATAAGCATCGCCGACAGTTTCGCCCCGGTAACTGTCTTGAGAGCGTTCACTATAGTCGGCGTCGCCGCCCTCACAGAGCAGCACGCGGTGCCCCTGCTTGCTCAACGTAATCGCCATGGAAATGCCTGCCGCACCGCCGCCAATGATGCATACATCCACGTCGCTGCTATGTTCGCTGATATCCTCGAAATCGATATACATCAGCGGTCACTGGCATTCAGCAGCCAACCATTTACCATTACGGTAGCGGGTGGTTTAGATGCCTTAGCGGCGTTGGCCTGCGCGACAGGCAGTAAGGCAGTGCCGGGCAGCAGTAACGTACCTATGCCAGCAAGTGTTGCCACTTTCAGTAGTCCACGTCGGGTATGATCCGTTGTCATCGTTGTATCGTTTTCCTTAACAGCGGCGAGGCAGAGGCTTCGCTGAGGGGCATTGGTTTTTTGGCAGTTGTTTATAGTGGCGCAGGTTGGCTGTTTGCACCAGTTCAATTGTCACATTAAGCACTAGCCCCTGCGGTGGGCGGCAGGCAAGCATGAGGATGTTACTATTTAGCAAACTCATCTAATCAAAGGCCCTTGCATGAGTACCTACGCAATCGGCGATTTACACGGCTGTCACGACGAATTTATAGCGCTACTTGACCAGCTTAGCTTCAACCCCTCGCGAGATACCCTTTGGCTAGTGGGCGATTTGATCAACCGTGGGCCAGCTTCACTTGAGTGCCTGCGAGAAGTAAAGGCATTGGGTAGCGCCGCGCGTACGGTGTTGGGTAACCACGATTTTCATTTGTTAGTGGTCGCTCGAGGCGGCGGCAAACTGAAAAGAAACGATACGCTGAATGAGATTCTTGAAGCCCCTGATCGAGAGGGGTTGCTGGATTGGCTACAGGGCCTGCCGCTAAGCGTTCGTGAAGGCAATAGATTAATGACTCACGCGGGGCTGCTTCCCCAGTGGAGCGCGGCACAAGCAGAAGCCTTAGGCCGGGAAGTGCAGGAGGCGCTTGCCAGTGAAAAGTCCGGTGAATTCTTAACTCGGCTATTTGGCAATCAGCCGGATCGCTGGCAAGACAATTTAGACGGTATGGAAAGACTGCGGTTGATTGTCAATGTTTTCACCCGGATGCGCTTCATTGATGCCCAGGGGCGTTTGGAGTTTGCCGCTAAAGAGGGGTTGGAAAGCGCTCCAGAAGGCTTTCTACCCTGGTTTCAATATCCACGCGGTGATGATGCGCAGCTGTTGTTTGGTCACTGGGCAGCTCTGGAAGGTAAAACCCCGCAGGCACGCGTGAGCGTCAATGCGTTAGATACTGGCTGCGTATGGGGGGGAAGTTTAACGGCGCTCAACCTTGCTAGCGGCGAGCGTATAAGTGTGCCCAGCCAGCAAGTAAACAAGCAGTAGGGGAAATAGAGGACACCATGGAAAAGAGTGCCACGGAAACACGCGCTGATTCTCGCTTAGCGGGCCTCCAGGTCTATCGTGTGGGCGGCGCAGTGCGCGATGCGCTACTCGGGTGGCCCGTCTACGATAACGACTGGGTGGTGGTGGGCGCCACGCCAGAAGATATGCACAAGCGTGGTTTTAAGCCGGTGGGTCGCGACTTTCCGGTCTTTCTGCACCCAGAAACGGCCGAAGAGTATGCCTTGGCCCGCACCGAGCGCAAGTCCGGCCACGGCTATGCAGGGTTTGAAGTACATGCAAGCCCTGATGTGACGCTTGAAGAGGATCTGCTACGGCGTGATTTGACCATCAACGCCATTGCCGAGAGCACCGAGGGCGCCTTAACCGACCCGTTTGATGGACGGGGCGATATTGAGCAGCGCGTGCTGCGACATATCTCCTCGGCCTTTAGCGAAGACCCGCTGCGGGTTTTGCGTACCGCACGTTTTTTGTCCCGCTACGCGTCGCTGGGGTTCACGATTGCACCCGAGACCCTGGCGCTGATGCGAGAGGTAAGCCACAGCGGTGAGCTTGAGCACTTGGCTGCCGAACGGGTGTGGGTAGAGACCGAAAAGGCACTAGGCGAGCCAAGACCAGAGATCTACTTTACGACATTAAAATGTTGTGATGCCCTCGCTGTTTGGTGGCCTGAGCTAGAAGAGGAGCTGCTAGCAAAAGGCTTGGCAGCAATGGCGCAGGCGCCTGATGCCGGTACGTCAGTATTGGCTCACTGGCGCTATGCACAGTTGGTGTCGCCGCTGAGTGATGAACAGCGCGAAGCTTTAGCACAGCGGTTAAAACTGCCTAATGCGGTGTCCCAGCTTGCTCGCCATGCCGCGCTTACCTATAAATTGCTAGATTCAGCGCTGAGTGGCCCGAACGTACTGTTATGGCTAGAGCGTTTGGATGGCTGGCGCAAGCCTGCCCAGGTGGATGTGCAGTTGGCCTTGGTGAATGTACTCGCGTCTGAGCAGGTCACGCGACTCGATAGCGCTTGGCAAGCTGCGCGTAAGGTCAGTCCTCAGGCATTAATAGCAGAAGGGTATCAAGGGGCAGCACTGGGAGAGGCATTGCGAGAGCGGCGTGGGCAAGCCGTGGCGGCGGCGCTAGCATAGCGGTTTTGCCAGAGGGTTAGCTTCTTGCAGTGGCAAGCTGTTGTTGAACATCAGCCTGTGAGACCCAGCGTCCTCGCCAACTGAAATCGACCGGCCAAAGCCGCTGATTGCCTAACTCGAAGGCTTCCCATAGCGCTGCATAGGAATTGCCGCAGAGAGGGTGGCACTCAGTGGGCAGTAGCTCGGCAAGCGGCTGCAAGACAAAGGCGTTGTCGGTTATTTCACCTCGCGGTAATACAACCTCGTCGATGATGCCGCAGGCATTGCCCACGGTTAGCAGATCAATATCCAGCGCCCGGGGACTAAACTTAGCCGTGCTGGGCAGCCTGCCATGTTCCACCTCAAGCTGCTTTGCCCATGCCTGGAGTTTGCCGGGTGTCCAATCGCTGTGAAAGGCGACAACTAAGTTGTAGAAATTACGGCTATCCGCAAAACCGACGGGCTCGCTTTCAAATACACGGGAGATCTGTAGGTGGCCGAAAGTATCGGCAAGGGCATCCAGACAGCAGCGGATATGGTGGGTAGGGTTTATGTTACTACCTAAACTGACGGTCACTAGATTCATGCGCCGGGCTCCTGCGTTGCCTCCAGCAGACTGCCGCGGGTAATTTCCAGGCCAACGCTTCTGGCATTAGGCACTGCGCCCGGCTTACGCACCGTTAGGCGCAGCCAGGTAATCGGAAATTCTGTTCGCAGACACTCAGCGAGACGTTCGGCGAAGGTTTCCACCAAGGCAAATTGATGAGCGTCGGCAAACTGCTGGATACGCTTGCAAATGGCGGCGTAATCCAAGGTGAGGCGTAAATCATCGGTGGCTGCTGCCGAGCGAATATCGGTGGCCAGCGCCAGATCTAAGCTCAACGACTGTTGAATCGAACGCTCCCAATCGTACGCGCCAATGACGGTCTCAACGGTTAACGCTTCAATCAAAATGCGGTCCATTTGCCTTTCCCCTGCTGCAACAAGCCGGCGATTGTACGTTAGGATGGGGTTAAACGACAGCGAGCAGGGCGATAGAGACGGTCTATAAAGCGAGCATGCAGCCATGGTATGGATAGTAGTGGGCTATTTAAGCGGTAGTTGGTTGGCGGCGCTGAGCGTTTGCCGCTTGGCTGGCGTGGGCGATCCCCGCCAACAAGGCTCGTTCAATCCCGGCTTTTCCAACGTGTTACGCCTTTATGGTCCGCGCTTAGCGGCAGCCACGCTAGTACTGGACGCATTAAAAGGTATGCCTGCAGTGTTAGGGGCAAAAATAATGAGCTGCCCAGTATGGTTGCAAGGGTTGGTCGGGCTTGCGGTACTACTTGGCCACAGTTTCCCGCTGTGGCATGGCTTTCGTGGCGGTAAAGCCGTTGCCAGTTCATTTGGCGTGCTGTTGGTATTGGTACCTAAAGTGGCGCTACTAAGCGCGCTGATTTGGGCGCTATTAGCATGGCGCTTAAGAACGGCAGCCATGGCCTCATTGGTGAGCGCCGCAGCAGCGCCGCTAATATGCGCTTGGTTTACGCCGCAATATGTCATGGTCGTGGGCGGGTTCAGCCTGCTGGTGCTGGCCCGCCATGGACTTAATATTCGCCGCCTGCGCCGCGGTGAAGAGCCGCCGTTTCGCGGCTCTTAATAGGCGATCAGCGCCTGTCAGCAGGCGCTGGCGGCGTCAATTGATCTAGCGGCCAGCGGGGCGTTGCCTGCATGATGCCTGGGGCATCGCACTCGCCAGCGGCCAAGCGTTGCGCGCCCACGTAGGCAATCATGGCGCCGTTGTCAGTGCAGAAGCGACCGCGCGGGTAGTAGGCGCGGGCTTGGCGTTTTTCGCACTCAGCGTGAAGCCGTTCGCGTAGGCGCTGATTAGCGCTGACACCGCCTGCGACCACCAGGCGTTTTAGGCCGGTTTGATCCAGCGCCCGCCGGCACTTAATTACCAATGTGTCGATCACGGCCTCCTCAAAGGCGCGGGCAACATCAGCGCGGGCTTGGTCGTCGAGTTCGTTGGCGGTATCTAGCTGGCGAATCGCCGTCATAGTGTGGGTTTTCAATCCCGAAAAGCTGAAGTCGAGCCCAGGGCGGTCAGTCATTGGACGAGGAAAGCGAAAACGTTTGGGGTTGCCCTGTTCGGCTAGCTTGGCGACCTGAGGCCCACCTGGGTAGGCTAACCCTAACATCTTAGCCGCTTTGTCAAAGGCTTCACCGGCGGCGTCATCCACCGACTCGCCGAGCAGTTGATAGCGCCCCAGCCCTTGCACCTCAACCAGTTGGGTATGGCCGCCAGAGACCAATAGCGCCACGAAAGGAAATTCAGGCGGCTCGTCTTCCAGCATAGGTGCTAAAAGGTGACCTTCCATATGATGCACGCCAAGCACGGGAATGTTAAGCGCGCGAGCCATGCCGTGTGCAGTGCTGGCACCCACCATCAAAGCACCCACCAAACCAGGGCCAGCGGTATAGGTAATGCCGTCTAAATCCTGACGCGTCAGCTTGGCGTCGCTGAGCACCTGCTCAATCAATGGCAGCAGTTTTCGCGTGTGATCGCGAGAGGCAAGTTCGGGCACCACACCACCAAACTCCGCGTGCATGGCAATTTGGCTATACAGCGCATCAGCAAGCAGCCCCTTGCCACCTGTCATCGAAGTGTCGTAAAGCGCGACGCCAGTTTCATCGCAGGATGTTTCAATGCCCAAAACACGCATAAAAAGGGACTCTTTGAAGGTTCTGTTTAAAAGTTCTATGAAGATGCCGCAGTAAAAAATATGAGGCCAATAGTTTAGCATTGTCGTTGCCTGCGAGCGTAAGCATTTGCAAAGATGGCCAACGGGGACTAGACTACTGTGCGCTGTAAAAATGGGTCGTACACCGCATGCTTAATCGCTAATTGCAGTGTACGTACTATCCGAACTCAAGACTCCTTAAGGTAGGTGAGTGCTTAATGCCTTCTGTAAAAGTACGTGATAACGAGCCGTTTGACGTCGCCCTGCGTCGCTTCAAGCGTTCTTGCGAAAAAGCCGGTGTTCTTTCCGAAGTACGCCGCCGCGAGCACTATGAGAAGCCGACTGCTGAGCGTAAACGCAAAGCGGCAGCTGCCGTAAAACGCCACGCTAAGAAAGTGCAGCGTGAGCAAAAGCGTTTCGAACGGCTCTATTGATCCGTACCCGAGGGGGCCGGAGCAGTTAGCTGGTCGTCTCAAGAGGGATGCCAAGCGGCCGCCACTAGGTGGCCGTTTGTTTTTTGACTAATCATTGCTGATCAAGTCCATCGCTGTTTAAGGTGATCTGGCAATGGGTCCGATGACCCTAAGCTGTGGTTTATAACGTCAGCGAATCAGCGCTATGCGCGAGGATGCCCGCAGTTCATGGCAGGCCAAATTCCACAACGTTTTATCGATGACCTGTTAGGCCGCGTAGATGTGGTCGAGGTGGTGGGTGAGCGTGTGCAGCTTAAAAAGGCCGGCCGTAACTATTCTGGGCTATGTCCCTTCCATCAAGAGAAAACCCCATCGTTCACCGTGAGTTCCGATAAGCAGTTTTATCACTGCTTTGGCTGCGGAGCTAATGGTAATGCACTACGCTTCTTGATGGAGTACGACAAACTTCCGTTTCCCGAGGCAGTTGAGCAGTTGGCCGGGCGGCTTGGTATCGATGTGCCCCGTGAAGGTGCCGATGACCCAGGTGCGCAGCAGCGTGAAAAAAAGCGCAAAGAGGGCGTTAACCTGCTTGAACTCGCCGCGAGCTTTTATCGCGAGCGTTTGAAAATGCAGGAAGGCCAGTCAGCGCAGCGTTATCTCACCGAGCGTGGGCTTTCCGCTGAGGTGATTAAGACCTACGGGATTGGCTATGCCCCAGGCGGTTGGGAAGCGTTAAAACTGCATCTCAGTGAGCGGGGTATTGGTGAGCCGGTTCAGGTTGAGTATGGCCTGCTGATTCATCGCGAAGATACCGGACGTACCTATGACCGCTTCCGCGATCGGGTAATGTTCCCCATTCGTGACCTGAGAGGGCGCACCATTGCCTTTGGTGGTCGGGTGATGGGCGACGAACAGCCTAAATACCTGAATTCGCCAGAAACGCCGGTGTTTCACAAGGGGCGCGAGCTTTACGGTTTGTATGAGGCTCGCCAGGCATCCAGCAAGCTTGAGCAGTTGGTCATCGTGGAAGGTTATATGGATGTGGTGGCTTTGGCCCAGTATGACATCCATAACGCGGTTGCAACGCTGGGTACCGCCACCACGGAAGACCACCTTAGTCGGCTGTTTCGATTAGTCAGCCGGGTGGTTTTCTGTTTTGACGGTGACCGTGCAGGCAGGCAGGCAGCTAGTCGAGCGTTGGAAACCGCGCTACCGCAAATGATTGATGGTCGTGAAGCGCGCTTTCTATTTTTACCTGAAGGCGATGATCCCGACTCTTTGGTGCGCCGTGAAGGTACTCAGGCATTTCAGGATCGTGTGACCTGCGCGATGCCGCTTTCCGAGTTCCTATTTGAGCAGGCAGCCCAAGGGCGTGATTTAAACACGGTTGAAGGGCGTGAGAGGTTCGCCAGTCAGGTGTTAGTAGCGTTGAACAAAGTGCCTGAGGGTATGCTCAAATCGCTACTGCTTGAGTCATTGGCGCAGCGTAGTGGTTTGGCGCAGGAGCAGTTAAAGGTGCTGCTTGAGAGGCGTGCCGAAGCAGATCAGCAGCGCCAGATGCAGCGACAGCCCGAGCAGCTTGAAGGCGAGTCTTCGTCCGCCGCTGTCGTGCCAGCGGCTGCTGTACCTCCGTCGCGCTCACGCTCTCAAGCGCTTTCCCCAGTTGGGCGTATCGTGCAGTTGTTGTTGCATGAGCCCAATTTGGTAGCCGCGCTGCCTGACCATTTGGAGTGGCTGCCCGACGATGATGATGCGCCGCTGTGCCAGGAGCTGATTTCGCTGCTCAAGGCTGGGCGTTACCGTAGTCCGCAGGTGGTCTTGGCGCATTTTCAGGGTAGCGAGCAAGGCTATGCTTTAGCGGCTTTTGCAAAGCGTGAGCTGTTAATGCCTAAGGCGGAGCGGGAGGCCGAACTCAAGGGCTTGGTGGAGCACCTGCAGTATGTTCAGCGTCAGCGTTCACCTCAAGAGGAGTACGCGGCGTTGCTGGCGCAGGAGCGCGCTGGGCAAAAACTAGATAGGGAGCAGCGTCAGCGTTTGGCAAGCTTGGTAATGGAGCTAGCTCAACGCCAGTAAGGCGGGGTTGAGGCGTTAGGGGTTGAATTATTGGCGTCTCAACACCAGATATAGGGTCAGCCACCAAGCGCTGGCCTAACCGAACAACCTAACACACCTGAATGACCGCGCAAATACGTCAAGCTGGAAAATTTATCCCAGATTGGGCTATACTGTTCGGCTTGTTGAGTTTAATCGATTCAGCGCACCAGGTGTTTCATTCTTCTTCGTCGAGATAGGGTTTCTATGGCTGGAAATGCGCAGCAGCAGTCACGTCTGAAGGAGTTGATCGCTCGAGGCAAGGAACAGGGTTACCTGACCTATGCCGAGGTCAACGACCATCTACCCGAGGATATCGCCGACCCGGATCAAGTGGAAGACATCATTGGCATGATTAACGACATGGGTATTAGTGTCGTTGAAGAAGCGCCAGATGAAGACACTTTGATGATGTCGGATCACTCCACGGACGAGTCCGCTGCGGAAGAGGCCGTTGCGGCTCTTGCCGCCGTGGAAAGCGATGTAGGCCGCACCACTGATCCCGTTCGCATGTATATGCGTGAAATGGGCACGGTTGAGCTTCTGACCCGTGAAGGCGAAATTGAAATCGCCAAGCGGATTGAAGAGGGTACCCGTGAGGTGATGTCGTCCCTGGCATATTTGCCGGGAGCCGTCGCGTCTATTCTGGACGCCTATGATGCTACTCAGGATGAGGAAGCACCGGGCCGTCTGTCAGATCTATTTTCTGGTTTCATTGATCCCGATGAGGGTATTCCGGGCGTAGCAGAGGCCGAAGTGCCTGAGCCGGAACCCGAGCTCGAGATTGACGACGACGTCGATAGCGACGATGAAGACGAAGACTCCACAGCCACTGAAGGTGGCCCGGATCCTGAAGAAGCGCGCGCGCGCTTTGAGCAGATTCGTGAGCAAAACGCCTTGGTGGAAGCCGCGTTTGCCAAACATGGTCGTGGTAGTCCTGAACTTAAGGCTGAGCAAGCTCGTTTGGCGGTGCTTTTCTCGCCCATCAAGCTGGTGCCCAAACACTTTGAGCGCTTAGTTGGTCAGGTGCGTATTAGTGTTGAGCAGGTGCGTGCCCAAGAAAAAGCGGTCATGCAGCTGTGCGTGAAGAAAGCCAAAGTGCCGCGTAAAACGTTTATTAAGTCGTTTCCTGGTAATGAGTCGCGTAAAACGTGGCTGGATGATTTCCAGGCAGCGCAGAGCAAGTATGCTGACCGTCTTGAGCCACTGCGCGCTGATATCGCGCGGGCTCAGCGCAAGATCGCCTTTGAAGAAGATATGGTGCAACTCTCGGTTGCCGATCTTAAAGAGGTGAATCGCAAGCTTTCGATTGGTGAAGCGAAAGCGCGCCGCGCCAAGAAAGAGATGGTTGAGGCCAACTTGCGTTTGGTTATCTCGATTGCCAAGAAATATACCAACCGTGGTCTGCAGTTCTTGGATTTGATCCAGGAAGGCAACATCGGCTTGATGAAAGCGGTCGACAAGTTCGAATACCGCCGTGGTTATAAGTTCTCGACTTATGCTACCTGGTGGATTCGTCAGGCGATCACTCGCTCGATTGCCGACCAGGCGCGTACCATCCGTATACCGGTGCATATGATTGAGACGATCAATAAGCTCAATCGGGTATCGCGTCAGATGCTGCAGGAAATGGGCCGTGAGCCGACGCCGGAAGAATTGGGCGAACGCTTGGAGATGCCGGAAGACAAAGTACGCAAGGTGCTTAAAATTGCCAAAGAGCCGATCTCCATGGAGACGCCGATTGGTGACGATGATGATTCACACCTGGGCGACTTTATCGAAGACGGTACCATGCTGCTACCGATCGATATGGCCACTGGTGAAGGTCTTATCGAAGCGACGCGCAACGTGCTGGGTGGTTTGACCGCCCGCGAAGCGAAGGTGCTGCGTATGCGTTTCGGTATCGATATGAATACCGACCATACGCTGGAAGAGGTGGGCAAGCAGTTTGACGTTACCCGCGAGCGGATTCGTCAGATTGAAGCTAAAGCGCTGCGTAAGCTGCGTCACCCAAGCCGCTCTGAACCACTACGTTCTTTCCTGGACGAGTGAAAGCCGCAAGTAGTTAAGAGTGAGTGGTGAATAGAGTAGCCACGAAAACCAAAAAGCCCGCCGTTCTCTGAACGGTGGGCTTTTTGTGTTATGCCATTTAAAGCTTAGAGCGTGTAGTACGTGGCAGCGCCGGGGCCGACGGGTAGGCCAAACACAAACACCCACACGAAGAACAGCAGGCTCCAGCCGATCAGCATAAACAGGGTATAAGGCAGCATAATCGCTACGAGTGTACCGATACCCATGTCTTTACGGTAGCGAGCAGCAATCGCCATGATCAAACCGAAATAGCTCATCATTGGTGTAATCAAGTTGGTTACTGAATCACCAATCCGGTAGGCCGCTTGAATCACTTCTGGTGCGTAGCCCATCAGCATAAGCATCGGCACAAAGATGGGAGCCGTGACTGCCCACTGGGCTGAGGCACTGCCTAGCGATAGGTTGACGATGGCACACATAATAATAAACAGTGCGAAAAGCCCAGGGCCGCTTAACCCAAGCGACTCTAATAAGCCTGCTCCAGCAACAGCGGTAACGGTGCCAAAGTTGCTCCAATTAAACAGTGCCACGAACTGCGCTGCAAAAAATACCAGCACGATATATAAGCCAAGGCTACTCATGCTTTTTGCCATGGCATTGACCACGTCGCGGTCATTATGCATGGTGCCGGCAAGTCGACCATAGGTAAAACCCAGTACAACAAAGGAGACTGCAACGACCACCACAATGCCGCGTAAGAAGGGTGATCCGCTGACTAGGCCTGTTTCAGGATTGCGCAGAATGCCACTTTCTGGCACCACCATAGCGACGAGCAAGGCAACAATCACCAGAAATGTTAGGCCAGTCCCTTTGAGTGCGCGCTTTTCATTGTCGGACAGACCTTCCATACGCTGCTGGTCAATGTCGCCTTCAGCATAGGCTGAATCAAATCTGCCCAGTTTGGGTTCAACAATATACTCAGTCACTAGGCCGCCAATGATGGTGACAAAGAAAGTGCTGACGAACATAAAGAACCAGTTGGCTTCAGCTCCCACGATATAGGCAGGATCGAGCAGGCGGGCGGCTTCTTGCGTAATCCCTGAGAGCAATGGATCTACTGTGCCGATAAGCAAGTTGGCACTATAGCCACCGGATACGCCACAGAAAGCAGCTGCCAAGCCTGCCAGTGGGTGTCGCCCCAGAGAGTGGAAGATCATCGCTGCCAACGGAATCAGTACTACATAGCCGAGTTCAGCAGCGGTATTGGACATGATGCCCGCAAAAACCACTGCGTAGGTCACAATACGTGGTGAGCGGTTGAGTACCAGCGCGCGCATGCTGGCGGAAAGTAACCCAGAGTGTTCGGCGACGCCTACGCCCAGCATCGCTACGAGGACGGTGCCAAGGGGAGCAAATCCTGTAAAGTTGGTCACCATCTCGGTAATTAAGCGCCGCAACCCTTCGGCATTCAGCAGCGAGTTGACGGCGATCCATTCGCCTTCATTGGCGGGTCGCGGATCAGCGACAGAGACGCCAAGGGCACCGGCAATGCCACTGGCAACGACGACCAGCAAACATAGAATCGCAAATAGCGTCACGGGATGTGGAAGTAGATTACCAAGCCACTCAACGCTATCGAGGAAGCGCGTAAAGGCGCCCCGCTTTAGGTTTTCTTCACGATTTTGTGGATTTGTCATAAGGTTTATATCGTCAATGTGGGGTTTTTTAGTGGAAGACGTGCCTAGGAGGCGTGGCAGCCGACACTACGTTGAAGTGTGTCAGGCCGCAAACGGCTTTTTGCATGACGAGATTTGAAAAATGAAACGCCGCCCTAGATGATGCCAGGGCGGCGCTTAATGATGAGATTCAGGAAATAGTAGAAAGGATACTTAATTGGTGACGCGGCGGGCCTTATGAATACGTAATGCCAGCAGTAGTAACTCAAGAGTTGCGAATAGAATTAAACTATAGCCGAGCAGCTCAACGACTTCTTCGGCGACGTCTTTAAATTCACGTACATAATTATCTTCGAGTACCGCGCGCCAAAAAATCTGACGTCCATACAAGCGCGAAAACACATAGGTGGTAAGCACGCCTGCAGCGAACAGCCCAAAGGCAAAGGTGTTGCTATAGCTGACGAACTCCTCAATAAAGCGTCGCCGTTGAATCACCACCCATACAATTGAGGGAATCACGATTAGTGATACCAATACTTTCCATGTATTGCGCGCAACGTACTCATCAAAAAAATAGTCTTGCTCGCGCACTAAAGAAGCAGCAATAAATGCCAATAGCAGCAGAGTGACTGTCGGCCATACTTTTAGTACGTGACGAATATAGATGAGCATTAGGCAACATGTAGCTAATATGACAGTCTGCGTAAATTCCGTAAACCCAAGCTCGGTAAAGCGCACAGAAGGAAGATAAATCGCTTCAAGATAAGCGCCTTGGGCGATGCCGCCAATAAACAGCACATAAAGCGTTGCTCGCAGCAAGGTGGTGCGAAAATCAATAGGCCAAGCAGGAGGGGAAGACATACGACATCCTTATCAAGAATAGCGCCTATGCGATAGGGGTGATGCCCAGCGCGACAGCAAACATGCATAGTTGAATGTTCATTATATCGTCACACTTATTTGCTTGCACGTTGATATTTCGGTTAAACGCTCGACGTTTGGTGGTTGGCGCTGCAAAGTAGCTAATAATGAAGCAATGATAATGTTGTGAGGCGTAATCACATGGCTATTAGTGTGTTTGATCTATTTCGCATTGGCATCGGCCCATCCAGCTCACACACGGTCGGCCCGATGCGGGCCGCGCGGGATTTTGCCCTAGCGCTTGATAAAGAAACCGCTATTACTCGGCTAGTAGTAACGCTACACGGCTCGCTTGCTGCCACGGGTATCGGTCACTGCACTGACAAAGCGGTCATCATGGGCTTAATGGGTGAAGCGCCCGACAGTATTGACCCCGACAGCATTGATGCAAGGTTAACGTCACTTGATGAGGGTGCCCCGCTAGTGCTGGCTAATGGTCAGCAGATCAGCTTTTCACGTCGCGATGATGTGCTGTGGGACGAGACCTGCCTGGCTTTTCATCCTAACGCGATGATCTTAAGCGCTTATCACGGTGAAGAAGTGGTCGCGACGAACACCTTTTATTCGCTTGGCGGCGGTTTCTATGTCGATCAAGCAAAAGCAGAGCAAGGTGAGGTTGGCGAAGACGCCACTGAACTAGCTTTCCCCTTCAATACCGCCGCTGAACTGCTTGCCCTATGCCAGCAGCACCAGTTGCGCATTAGCCAGCTAATGTTGGAAAACGAGAAAGCCTGGCGTACTGAAGCGGCCATTCGTGAAGAGCTGCTGACCATTTGGCATGCCATGAGCGACAGTATTGATAATGGCCTACGTGCTACCGGACATTTGCCCGGCGGGTTAAATGTACGCCGGCGAGCACAGATGCTCCATCAGGCGCTGCTTCACCCGCCCACCAACCAGCGCATGATCGTAACGAGTTTTACCGTTATGGACTGGGTGAATGTCTTTGCCTTAGCGGTAAACGAAGAGAACGCCGCAGGGCGTCGCATGGTCACCGCGCCCACCAACGGTGCGGCGGGCATCGTACCTGCCGTATTGGCATATTATTTAAAATTTGAGCCCGATGCCTGCGATGCTGATGTGGTCGATTTTCTACTCACTGCGGGCGCTGTCGGTATTTTGTGTAAAAAGAATGCCTCTATCTCTGGCGCTGAAGTTGGTTGCCAAGGCGAAGTAGGGTCTGCCTGCGCAATGGCCGCTGCAGGGCTTGCCGAAGTATTGGGTGGAACGCCAGGTCAGGTGGAAAATGCCGCTGAGATAGGCTTAGAGCATAACCTCGGGTTGACCTGCGACCCTGTGGGCGGGCTGGTTCAGGTGCCCTGCATTGAGCGAAACGCGATCGCTTCGGTCAAGGCAATCAATGCCGCCCGCATGGCAATGCATGGCGATGGAGAGCACTTTATTTCACTGGATAAGGTGATTCGCACCATGCGCGACACAGGTCGGGATATGCAGGACAAATACAAAGAGACGTCAAAAGGCGGCCTCGCTGTTAACGCCATTGAGTGCTAAATCATTAACTGCAGGATCATCAAGTGCTGAGTTATCAACTGCTATGTCAGCGGATTACGGGGAAGCAAGCGGCCAATGTTGGCGACCAGATAATCGACTAGCTGACGAATTTTAGGCGACAGATGGCGATGGCGAGGGTAAACCGCCCATACGGCGGTATCGTGGTGTTGAAAGGGTTCCAGCACAGCCACCAGCTCGCCGCTGGCAAGGTAAGGGGCAACGTAATAGTCAGGTAGCTGAGCCAGCCCCAACCCTTTACGCGCTGCATCTAACAAAGCCGGGCCAGAGTTGCCGGTCCAGCACCCTTCTACACGCACCTCGCGTCGCTGGCCGTTAACCTCAAATAACCAGTTGGGGCGCGAGCCAATCAGGCAGCGGTGCTGACTAAGCTCACCGAGCGTGTGGGGGCGTGGCGCTTGGCGAAAGTAACTTTGTGAGCCAACGATATATTCGCGCCGGTCGCAAAGGCGTCTGGCGATTAAGCTGGAATCCTTTAACACTCCCATGCGAATCGCAATATCGTAACCCTCCTCAATCAGCTCAACCGGACGGTTGGTAAAGTGCATGTGAACATCTAGTTGGGGGTGTAAACACTGAAAGTCATTAACCAGTGGCGCGATAAAGCGCTCTCCAAAGGTGGTTGCTGAAGTAAGTTTCAGCAGCCCATTGGGTTTGGCCTGGAGTTCGCTAAGCGCCTGTTCAGCGTCGCGCAGCCCATCAAACAGGTGGCGGCAGTGCTCAACATAAGTGGTGCCCGCGTCAGTTAAGCGTATTTGGCGGGTAGTGCGATATAGCAGCTGTACGCCAAGCTGGTTTTCGAGCTGACTCACTAACCGGCTGATATGGGATGTCGACACTTTTAAATGTCGGGCAGCGGCCGAAAAGGTTCCCAGGCGCACCACTTCAACAAACGCTTCGATACGGCCCCAGTGCTGCATGTTAACTCCTAGCTTTAGTTAATGGTGGTTAGAATAGATTGTTGCTCAGCGGCAATAATCTTGTGAGTGTATCCCGCTTTATCAACTGCGCCCAACTGGCCTACACTGCAAGCACGGAAAACTGATCGAGCAGCGGGCTATTGCTTGCTGTTGGCGATTGATAAGGAGTGATAAATGAAGTCACGCGCAGCTGTTGCACTAGAAGCGGGCAAGCCGCTAGAACTCGTTGAAATTGATGTTGAAGGTCCGAAAGCGGGCGAAGTATTGGTTAAAATGGCCGCTACCAGCGTTTGCCATACCGATGCTTACACGCTTTCGGGTGCAGACCCTGAAGGTAACTTCCCCGCCGTACTTGGTCATGAGGGGGCAGGGGTTGTGCAAGAAGTGGGTGAAGGCGTTACCAGCCTCAAACCGGGTGATCATGTGATACCGCTTTACACTGCTGAGTGCGGGAAGTGTAAGTTCTGCTTGTCGGGTAAAACCAACCTTTGCGGCAGCGTGCGCGCTACCCAGGGTAAAGGGGTAATGCCAGACGGAACCTCACGCTTCTCACTAGACGGTAAGATGCTGCATCACTACATGGGTACCTCAACGTTTAGCGAATACACCGTGCTGCCTGAAGTATCGCTTGCGGTAGTGTCAAAAGAAGCGCCTATGGATAAAATCTGCCTGCTTGGCTGCGGTGTTACTACTGGCATTGGTGCGGTGCTCAATACTGCTAAAGTAGAGCCAGGTGCCACGGTGGCGGTATTCGGTTTGGGGGCGATTGGTCTCGCTGTTATTCAAGGCGCGGTGATGGCCAAAGCGGGTCGCATTATTGCCATCGACGTTAATGCCGATAAATTTGAGCTAGCCAAGCAGTTCGGCGCGACCGACTGTGTGAATCCTAAAGAGTATTCTGACTCCATCCAGCAAGTGATTGTTGATATGACCGATGGCGGTGTGGATTACTCGTTTGAGTGTATTGGCAACGTTAATGTGATGCGTTCGGCGCTTGAGTGCTGCCACAAAGGCTGGGGCGAATCAATCGTGATTGGAGTTGCCGGTGCTGGTGAAGAGATCTCTACCCGCCCATTCCAACTGGTGACGGGGCGTGTCTGGAAAGGTTCCGCTTTTGGTGGCGTGAAAGGGCGCAGCGAACTGCCAGGCTATGTTGATCGTTACATGAACGGTGAAATCAATATCGACGACTTTATTACCCACGATATGCCGTTTGAGAAGATCAATGAAGCGTTTGATTTACTGCATGCAGGTAAGAGCATTCGAACCGTGCTGCATTACTAGGCCCAGCATTATTAAGTAGTATAGAAAGCACGTTTGGAACGCTAAAACGCGGTAGGGTAAGCCTGCCGCGTTTGCTGCATTTAAAGGAACCTGCCCATGAGCATGAGTGAAACTTTAGAACTGGTGTCTGCTAACCGTAGCTTCGGTGGCTGGCATAAGCGCTACCGCCACTACTCCCGTGCGCTGGACTGCGACATGATTTTCGCCGTTTACCTGCCGCCCCAGGCAGAGAACGAGCGGGTACCGCTGCTTTGGTGGCTCTCTGGGCTGACCTGCAATGATGAAAACTTCATGCAGAAAGCGGGTGCCCACCGCTTAGCGGCTGAGCTAGGTATTGCGATTGTTTGCCCTGATACCAGTCCACGGGGAACCGATTTACCCGGTGAGCATGAAAGTTTCGATCTGGGTTCTGGGGCTGGGTTCTACGTCAACGCGACGGAAGAGCCGTGGAAGTCACATTACCGCATGTACGACTACGTAGTAGAAGAGTTGCCTTCCGTGGTGCGCCAGCACTTTCCGGTCAATGGTCGCGAATCTATTAGCGGTCACTCGATGGGCGGACATGGCGCGCTGATCCTGGCACTACGTCACCCAGGGCGCTTCCGGTCAGTATCGGCCTTTTCACCCGTGGTCAATCCAATGAACAGTCCATGGGGTCAGCAAGCGTTTACTGCTTATCTCGGCCAAGATGAGTCGCGTTGGCGCCAGTATGATGCTTGCGAACTGGTCGCTAATGGTGCTTCACGTCAACGCCTGTTTATCGACCAGGGGGAGGCAGACCAATTTCTGGAAGAGCAGCTTCAGCCTGAGCGTTTAGAGGCCGTTTGTGAAGCGCATGATCACCCACTAACGCTGCGCCGTCAGCCGGGCTACGATCATAGTTACTTCTTTATTGCCTCGTTCATTGAGGATCATCTGCGCTATCATGCAGACCATCTCATGAAGCGTTAAGGATAGCTAAATGCTCAATCGCTCGCTGCGCCGTTTAATGCGCCTAATGTGGCGCTTTGTATGGCGCGGCGCGTTGGCGTTTGCGCTCTTCTCTGTGGCAGTGGTGCTGCTGTTTAGTGTCGTGCCTCCACCCGGTTCAATGGTGATGGTGGAGCGCAAAATACAGAGTTGGGTCAGCAGTGAGCCAATTCGCATACAGCGTGAGTGGCGCAGCTGGGACTCTCTGTCTGCTAACGCCAAATTAGCGGTAATCGCCGCTGAAGATCAGCGCTTTCCGCATCATCGCGGTTTTGATCTCGTTGAGCTGCAGCGTGCATGGCAAACCAGTCGAGACGGTGGGCGATTGCGCGGTGCCAGTACGTTAAGCCAACAAACCGCTAAAAATGTGTTTTTATGGAGCGGGCGGAGTTGGACGCGCAAAGGCTTAGAAGCATGGTTCACCTTGCTGATTGAGACTCTATGGAGCAAGCAGCGCATTTTGGAGGTCTATCTGAATGTCGCAGAGTGGGATAGCGGCGTGTTTGGCATAGAGGCCGCTTCCCAGCACTACTTCGGTACTTCCTCTGAAGCGCTTACAGAGCGCCAGGCTAGCCTGCTCGCTGCCATCTTACCCAGCCCGCGAACGCGCAGTGCTGCTCGTCCGGATGCCCAGGTTGAGCGGCGTAGCCAGTGGATACGCCAGCAAATGCGTAATTTAGGAGGAGCTGGCTATTTAGAAAATCTGTAGCCTAGCGGCTATATCGTTAACAAACTAGGATATAACTAGTCATACTTCGTGTCGTCCACGACTGCCAAGGCTTCCAAGTTTGGGTAGGAAAAGTAGTAGCCCTGCTGGACAGGAATACCTAAAGCGAGCAGGCAACGAGATTCTGCACGGGTTTCTACGCCCTCGGCAATCAACTGTGTTTTCAGTGTTTTCGCCAGCGCTACAATGCTGCGTAATATAGCTTGGCGGCGCTGACTACCATCGCATTCCATTATCAATTCACGATCAATTTTAAGCGTGTCAGGCCTCAAGTCAGTCAATAAATCGAGATTGGCATAGCCGTTACCGAAGTCATCCAAAGAGGTGGTGAAACCCATTTCGCGATAACGCTCAATGATATTACGCATATGTTGGCGGTCATTGACCCGTTCGGTTTCGGTGATTTCGAAGTTTAGCCGCTCGGTAGGCCAGCCCACCCGCCGCGCTGTATCGAGCGTAGCTTGAATGCACGCCTCTGGCTCATAGACAGCGTTAGGCAAAAAGTTGATAGAGAGCCGTTCCTGCATGCCCAACTCGCTGGCAAGCTCAATTGCTTTGATGCGACACGCCTGATCAAAGCGGTAGAGTAAAACGTCACTCACCTGATTCAAAATAGCAAAGGCCGATTCACCATTGGGGCCGCGCACCAGGGCCTCGTAATAGAGAATTTTTCGTTGATTAACATCAACGATCGGTTGAAATGCCATCGTAAATGCAAAAGGTACTGGTGAATCGCAACGGTTACAGTGCCCGTTCACCCTGGCACAATGGTGTTGTGCTGACATGTTTATCCAAGCCTTGGTATTAAATTATCGTTATCCCGCCTTATTGGCAGGTTTTCGAACCACCATTACCACCCCGATAATGGCTACTACCATTCCTACTAGTCCTAACACAGGTAGACGCTCGTCAAACAGCCACCACGCTTGAAGCGCTGTGACCGGCGGCACAAGATAAAAAAGACTCGCAACCCGCGAGGCTTCCCCCTTTTTAATCAAGGCCATCAGTAACAGGATAGCGGCTATTGAGAGAATCAATACCAGCCAAGCAAGCGTCAGAACAAAGGTGCTGCTCCACTCCACCTGACGGGTCTCAAACAGTAGTGCCCCACCCCCTAACAGAGCACCCGCCGCCAAATACTGAATAACGGCGCCAGAAAGTAACGGCATCGTGGTGCAGTAGCGCTTTTGATACAGCGTTCCCAGCGAAATGCCAAGCAAGGCGGCAGTGACGCAGAGTAGAGCACTAATACCGAAACCATCGAAGAGCGCATCACCCATTTCCAGCTTGCTGCCTAACACTAAGCTTATCCCGAGCAAGCCGAGTATCAGGCCCACCCATTGGCGTCTAGCAAGTGTTTCACCCAATAAAGGCCCAGCAAAAGCGGCGGTCAACAGTGGCTGAAGTCCTACTAGCAGGGCCGCTAAGCCGGCGGGCATGCCTAAGTAGATGCCGTAAAAAACGCCGCCCAGATAAGCACCATGGACAAGAAAACCTGATATTGCGATGTGTGTCCATAACCTGGGCGATGAGGGCCACGGAATTCTTATTAATAGTACTAGTGGAATCAAAAGTATCAGGGTGAACACAAAACGAATGAACAAAAACGTGAAAGGTTCAGCGTAAGGCAGGCCAAATTTAGCCCCAATAAACCCAGTACTCCAAAGTAAGACAAATAGTGCGGGCATTGCTGCCAGTCCTACTGAAGTTCGGTCAATTGAACGCAAGTTATTGAAAATATTGCTCATATAGTTCCTATGGTGGCATGCATCGATTTAGCTTTTTGTTACTTATTGTTCTTTCTGTTACTAACTTTTACATATTTAGTTGAACCTGATGGGAAATGGCGCGTCACAGTGGGCACATCCATAACGTGTAAATGAGGTTTCTTACTATGCAACGTTTAACTGCTCTGTTCTCTGCTGCTCTGCTCGCGACTGGTTTAATGGCTACCACTGCCCACGCCCAGCAAGAGCAAGACCCTGCGCAAGATCCGATGGCTACCCAGCAAGCTGCACCTGCCCAGGATTTTTCTGATGACCAGCTACAGCAGTTTGCCGATGCTTCTCAAGAAATCGCTGTTATCTCTCAAGAGTACACTCAGCGTCTGCAGGAAGCGGAAGATGAATCAGCACAGCAGGAAGTGCGCACCGAAGCCAACGATCGTATGATCGAAGTGGTTGAAGATAGCGGCCTTGATGTTGATACCTTCAACGCCATTGGTCAATCTATTCAGCAAGATCCTGAAATGATGCAGCGCGTTCAGGAAATGGCTAACCAGTCATAAGTAGTACGATGGCGCACTAATTGAGCGCATTCGTTGAGGTTGTAATTTGCTATGAAGTAAAAATACTTTAGCAAACACTTCTGTCAGCGTGACTTTGGTTACTAAAAGCCCGGCACTTACAGTGCCGGGCTTTTTATTGCTCACGAATTATTATGCTCAGCGGGGTTTACGTGGTCTAGCCCTCCCTCCACACTTTAAATAGCATAGTGACCAATAAGCCTTAGGAGGCGGTATGGACGTCGAGTTGTTAGAAATACGCCAACATATGGGCCGTTTTCCCCCTTTTGATGGGCTCTCGGATGATCTGCTCGATGCGATTGCCGAGCAAGTAGAGGTTAGCTACTTCAAAACAGGCAGCGATATTTTAGTGCTCAACGAGACACTTAACGACTTGTGTTATATCCGCAGCGGCGCCGTCGAAGTTTATCGTAGCCAGGGAGAGCTCTATAACCGTTTGGGTGAGGGCGATATTTTTGGTCACTTCAGCCTGCTGCGAAATCATAAGGTGCGATTTCCTGCAAAGGCTATTGAAGATAGCTTGCTCTATTTTATTCCCAATGCGGTCTTTCAGCGGCTGTGTGAAGAGGATGACCACTTTGCCGATTTTGTAGAGCTTGAGCGGCCACGGTTGGAAACTGCCGCCGAGCAGCAAAAAAAATCTAACGACATGATGGTGACGCGAATTCGTAAGTTAGTGACCCGATACCCGGTCATGGTCGAAGCGTCTACTACTGTTCAGCTAGCGGCTCAGCAGATGAGTGAAGCCCAGGCATCGGCGCTATTGGTCATAAAAGAAGGAAGTGATAATCCGCGCTTCAGCTTTAAAGACAGTGAAGGGCAGACCTGGCAAATGTGTGGGATTTTAACCGATAGCGATTTTCGCACTCGTATCGTAGCGGAAGGCTTGTCGCCACATACATCGGTAGGTGAGGTGGTGTCCTCCCGGCTTATTACCGTTCAATCAGATGCTTCTATCTATGAAGCAATGCTGACAATGCTGCGTAGCAATGTGCACCATTTGCCGGTTATTTACCGTCAGCGTCCTGTTGGCGTGGTGCATTTATCCGACATTATTCGCTATGAAACCCACAGCGGGCTCTATCTTGTCAGCAATATTTTTAACCAGTCCAGTGCCCAAGGGCTTGCGCGCCTAGCGCCAGATGTACGAGCAGCATTTGTGCGTATGGTGCAAGAGGGCGCTAACTCACAAATGGTGGGCAGCGCGCTCTCCACTATCGGCCGTAGCTTTACACGGCGTTTGCTGGAAATGGCTGAAGCGGAACTGGGGCCGCCGCCGGTGCCTTACTGCTTTATGGTCAATGGCTCCATGGCGCGCAATGAGCAAAGCATTGTGACCGACCAGGATAATGCGCTGATCCTATCTGATGATTTCGATCCTGAACTGCATGACGGCTACTTTTATGCGTTGGCCAAAATTGTCAGTGATGGGTTAGATACCTGCGGCTACACCTATTGCAAAGGTGATGTAATGGCTACCAATACACAGTGGCGTCAGCCGTTGAGCGTTTGGAAGCGTTACTTTCAGGACTGGATGGCTAACCCCACACCGGAACGGCTGCTGCACAGTTCGATTTTCTTTGATTTAGATAGCTGTTATGGCGAAGACCACTACGTGGAGACGCTGCAAGACTTGATTGCCGAGACCGCGCCTAAATCGCCGCTATTCTTGGCAGCAATGTCGCGCAATGCGCTTAATCGCACCCCACCGCTAGGATTTTTCCGCACCTTTGTGATGGAACAGGATGGAAAGCACAATAACTCTATCAATCTTAAGCGGCGTGGCACTGCCCCCATGGTCGATTTAGTGCGTATTCATGCCTTGGCCTGTGGCTCAAAAGCCCAGAACACGTTCCAGCGCTTGAACGAGATTGGTAATACCCAGCTGTTGGCAACAGGGATGAGCGAAAAGCTGAGCTACGCGTTTGAGTTCTTATGTATGTCTCGGGTGCGCCATCAAATGATTGATCTGCAGGAAGACCGCCTGCCTGATAACAATATCGAGCCGGAAAACGTAGAGGACAGTGAACGCCACACCTTAAAAGACGCCTTCCAGGTGCTCAGTAATGCACAGAAGTTTTTGAAGTTTCGCTACCCAATGCCCGCCCAACGGCAGGGGCGTTAAGATGAAGGGAATACGTCCACGTCAAAAAATAACCCAGGCTGACTGGATAGGCTATATGGCTCAGCGTGCGCAGCAGGCGCGTAATCCAGCCATTCAGCAGTTCTTTGCTACCGAACTGCCTGACCCGGAAACGCCGATTGCTGACGTACCCATGGTGGCGCTGGATCTTGAGACAACAGGATTAGACGAGCACCGCCACGCGATCGTCAGTATTGGTTTGGTGCCGTTTACCCTTAAGCGTATCAAGCTTGCCGAACGGCGCTACTGGGTGGTGAATCCTTCACGACCACTGGCAGAATCCTCTATTGCTTTCCATCATATTACCCACTCGGAAATCGCCCAGGCGCCGGATTTAGATGTGGTGCTGGATGAACTGCTAGAACAATTAGCTGGGCGCTTAGTGGTGGTTCATTTTCGCAATATTGAGCGTCCCTTTTTGAATGCTGCCGTTAAGTCCCGGCGTGGGGAAGGGGTGCTGTTTCCGATGATTGATACCATGTCGCTGGAAGCGAGGCGGCATCGCCAAACCTTGTGGGCGCGTTTTCGTCGCTGGCTAGGTCGCCCGCCGGTTTCGATTCGCCTGCACGCCAGTCGCGAGCGCTATGGCTTGCCTGCTTATCAAGGTCATCATGCCTTGGTAGACGCACTCGCCACTGCAGAACTGTTACAGGCGCAAATAGCCACCCACTACCGGCCCGAAACGCCGCTAAAAGATATCTGGTGTTGAAGGCCATTAGGTATTAAGCATCACAGAAAAAACGGGCAACCCAGTGGGCTGCCCGTTTGCTTGCTAGTGTTAACACATTTTTAAACGGCTTTGGGCTCGCTCATTAACCCCTTGATGATCGCATAACACGCCACCAATAGAATGATCGTGAACGGGAAGCCGGTAGATACCGCCATGGTTTGTAGCGCGGTTAAGCCACCACCCAGCAGTAGTGCAATCGCAATCGCCCCTTCAATGATGGCCCAGAACACGCGCTGGGGTGTCGGCGCATCGACCTTGCCGCCAGCGGTGATTGAGTCAATCACCAGCGAGCCTGAGTCAGATGACGTTACGAAGAACACGATGACCAGCACAATGGCGACGAACGAGGTGATCTGAGATAGTGGCAGTTGCTCCAGCATGATGAATAGCTGTAGATCAACGCCTGCATCACGGACAGCTTCAATACCTTGGCTAACATACTGGTCAATGGCAGTGCCACCAAAGGTGGTCATCCATAAGACGGATACAGTAGACGGTACCAGCATTACCGAGATTAAAAATTCACGCACGGTACGGCCACGGGAAACCCGCGCGATAAACATACCTACATAAGGAGACCAGGAGATCCACCACGCCCAGTAGAAGGCTGTCCAGCCTTGGCTGAAGTTGGCGTCTTCACGGCCAAATGGGTTGGATAACGCCGGTAGGTGAACGAAGTAGTTGAGCAGGTTCTCAAAAAAGCCGGTGGCAATTAGTAGGGTCGGGCCAACGGCAATGACAAAGAACAGTAGCATTGCCGCCAGGATAATGTTGATTTTGGAGAGCAGTTGAACCCCCTTATCAACACCAGCAATGATGGAGCAGATCGCAATAATCGTAATGCCCACGATCAACAGGATCATGGTGATATCACTTTCCGGCGCGCCAAACAGGTAGCTGATACCCGCAGCGGCCTGGGTAGCACCAAGGCCAAGGGAGGTCGCGAGACCGAATAGTGTTGCGAAAACGGCTAGAATATCAATCACATGGCCTGGCCAGCCCCATACGCGTTCACCCAAAATAGGATAAAACACTGAACGCATGGAGAGCGGTAGGCCTTTATTGAAAGAGAATAAAGCAAGCGATAGCGCGACGACGGCGTAGATTGCCCAGGGGTGCAAGCCCCAGTGAAAAATGGTGGCCGCCATGCCTAGTGCAGCAGCAGCGGCTGCATCACCTTCCGCGCCGCCCAATGGTGCCCAGCTGTCACCATCGAACGAGGTACCGAAATGGGTCAGTGGTTCATTCACGCCGAAGAACATTAACCCAATGCCCATACCCGCGGCGAACAGCATGGAAAACCAGCCCACATAAGTGAAATCAGGCTTGGCATCGGCACCGCCAATGCGGATTTTACCCAACGGCGTGAAGATCAAACCAATACACAGGATAACGAAAATATTGGCGGCTGAAATAAAGAACCAAGACAAATTGCCGGTTAAAAAACCGAACATCGCGTCATACATAGGCGCGATGGTATCTTGCAGCGCAAGGGTCAGGATGACGAACAGCAGCACAACCAATGCCGAGATAGTGAAAACCTTGCCGTGTAGGTCAAGGTTAACACCCATGGTATTGGTCGTGATGTTGTCTTGGCCGATTACATAATCGGTATCAATCAGATTCGCCGGGCCATCTGGGGCAGGAATGCCTTCAGAAACCGGCTCCTCGTCAGGGTGTTTTGGGTCGTGGTTATCCACCGGAGCCTCTCTATGTTGATCAAGAAGAGTCGATCAAGAAGTGTCGATCAGAAAATGTCGATCAGAAACCAAAATATGGCTATAAACCAACATCACATAGCGCGCTTTCGCGCTCACAATAGCAAATCTAATAAGACAACATTCAACGCATTGTCAGTTGGGGCACATAAAAAACTGCTTGCAACAACAAAGAGGGCCGGAGCCCCCTCTAATACGCCATACAAGCAGATGAATTAGTTATTGAGCCACTGCTCAACCACATCCTGATTGTCTTCAACCCACTGCTTAGCGTTCTCGTAAGGATCGCTGCCATCTTCCTGGTTCATCAGCATAACTTCGCCCATTTGTTCAGGGGTCCATTCGAAGGCATCAAGAATGGCATAGGCTTCCGGCATATCCTCTGCCAGACCTTGACGTACCACGGTGTGAATCTGCTCCGCGCCGCCAAAAACTTCTTCGGAATCTTCTAGATACTTTAAGTTCCAGCGCGCGAACATCCAGTGGGGTGTCCAGCTAGTAACTACGATGTCTTCTTCGTTATTAATCGCATTGCTGAGGGCCGCTACCATGGTAGCATCGCTACCACTACGCAGACGCAGCCCAAGGTCATAGGTATCCACGGCCTCTTCAGCGAGGCCCATTAGGCCTGCACCGGGGTCAATACCGATGATCTCGTTATTAAAGTTGTCTGCGTTGTCGTTGAGATCGGCAATGGAATCAACGTCGGTGTACTCAGGAACCACCAGGCCTAGCTTAGTGCCATCTAAGTTAACACCGAGGTCTTCAACGCTATCACCGATACGCTCCATATAATCAGCGTGAGTCGTGGGCAGCCAAGCGGCAACAATAGCGTCTGCATCGCCAGTAGAGAGTGCTTGGAACATAGCGGCGGCGGAGAGAGAGGTCAGGTCAACCGTATAGCCCGCTTGCTCAAGCGCTGCCGCAATAACGTTGGTAGACGCCACTTCGGAAGACCACTCAACGTAGGCCAAGTTAATTGTGCCCTTCTCTTCTTCAGCCAGGACGGCGTTGCTGATAGCGACACCGGCACCGGCTACTAAAGCTAGTGAAGCGAGGCGGATACGTAGGTTCAATGTGCGATGTTTCATTCACTTTCTCCCTTGGGTATAACTTATTTATTAATACATGTTTAACAATACTTCGTGTTTGCTGCCAAACACAGCATGGTTAGCCAGAAGCGACTTAGCAAGCGTTTGGCTCAACGCAGCCGCTTCAGCTGTTCTGCTCTATTGTCGGGTTCTTCTGAGCGACTGGGTTAAGCGATCAAGCAGCATAGCCAGGATAACGACGGCAATCCCCGCTTCAAAACCATCGCCTGGGCGCAAGCGTTGAATAGCGCGCCAAACTTCGCTGCCTAAGCCGTCAGCTCCGATCATGGCTGCGATGACCACCATAGACAGGGCCAGCATGATCGTCTGGTTAATGCCTGCCATCACGGTGGGCAGTGAAAGCGGCAGCTGCACTTTAAACAGCTTTTGGCTGCGTGTGGCACCGTAGGCGTCGGCGGCTTCAATCAGTTCTACGGGAACCTGACGAATACCCAGCGTGGTAAAACGAATAGCGGGAGGCATTGAGAAGATGACGGTCGCAAAGATGGCCGATACCGAACCAATACCGAAAAAGGGAATAGCCGGAATAAGATAAACAAACGCCGGCATGGTCTGCATGAAGTCGAGCACCGGCATAATCACCCGGTAAAGCCGATTAGATAACGCCGCTGCAATACCCACGGGCAAGGCAATGATCACTGCGACCATGGTGGCAAACACCACCAGGGTGAGCGTCTCAATCATCGGGTTCCAGAGACCCAGGTTCCAGATCAGCGCTAAGCCAGTAACAGCACCAATCGCTAAACGGGGGCCTGCTAACTTCCAGCAGAGCAGGGCGATTAACGCGAGTAATGCCCATTCGGGTAGCCACATTAAGCTGTCGTTTAAAGCATTAATGTCGGTTTGAGTGAAGCGCGAAATGCCCCGGGTAACGCCGGAGTATTCGCTGGTTAGCCAGGTGAGGCCACTTTCAATCCAGTTGCCTAGGGGAATGCGTGGGATTTCCATTAATGCTCTCCTGCCCGTGCCAGTTCATCTAATACGGCGCCTTTTACGACTACGCCCAGTAAGCGCTGCTGTTCATCAAGCACAGCAATGGGGTAGCTTTTTTCACTAAACATGGCGAACAGGTTTTGCAACGGCTCGTCCGGAGGGACTTTTCGAAAATTTTGAGTTAAATAAGGTGTGATAGTGCTGGCGCCTTCTTCAATTGCCTGGCTAGCAGCATCGGCCTCCAGTAGGCCGATTAGGCGCCGGTCTCGATCGGTCACGTAGATTGAATCGATACTGTGGTCGCGCATGCGGTGCAGCGCAGTACGAGGACCGTCGCTATCCCGGGCGGTAGAGCGCAAAGGACGCATGGCACTCTCAGCAGTCAAAATACGCGCCCGATCCACGCCTTCAATAAAGCGCCGTACATAGTCATCTGCAGGTTGGGTCAGAATCTCTTCGGGGGTGCCAATTTGGACTACTTCGCCATCTTTAAGCAGCACGATACGGTCACCAATATTCAGCGCCTCATCCAGATCATGGGTGATAAACACGGTGGTCTTTTGCATTTTTGTCTGTAGTTGCAAAAGCTCTTGCTGCATGTCTTTGCGAATCAGCGGATCAAGTGCGGAGAAGGCTTCATCCATTAGCAGTACCGTGGCGTCGTTGGCCAAGGCGCGGGCTAAGCCAACGCGCTGCTGCATGCCGCCAGAGAGTTGATTAGGATAAGCATCCTCCCAGCCCTCTAGGCCCACTTGTTTCAGCGCGGTATGAGCGATCTTATAACGCTCGGTTTTGTCTATCCCGCGAATTTCTAGTCCAAACTCAGCGTTCTGCTGCACCGTACGGTGGGGGAATAGCGCGAAGTTCTGAAACACCATTGAAAAGTGGCGGCGACGACACTCCAGTAGCGCTTTCTCATTAAGCTTCGGAATGTTTTCACCGTCGATGATAATGTCACCTTCGGTGGTTTCAATCAGCCTATTAAGGCAGCGAATCAAAGTCGATTTTCCTGACCCAGATAGCCCCATGATGACCAGCAGTTCGCCTTCATATACATCAAAGGTGATGTTTGAAAGGCCCAGCGTTTGGCCAGTCTGCTCCAGAATTTCTGGTCGTTTCATGCCCTGGTTACGCAGTTCAAGGGCTTTTTGCGGATGCTTGCCAAAAACTTTGCTTAAACCACGCACTTGAATTTTGACGGGTCGTGTTTCGTCCATCGGCGATGCCTATTTTAATTAAAAGGTGTCGGGCAAAAATGGACTTGTGTCGTTACTCCGAACAGGCTGTCTGTTGCTGCTTTCGACAAAATTTAGAGACACGCTTCATATAGGTGGCAAGCATTGACGAACCAGCGATAGCGAGAACAGCGACACAACGCCATTTATAATGAAATGAAGATTTAATCGCGTTATTTAATTAATAATTATTATACATATCTGCGCCCAGTGTGTCACAACGCCTCGCTAATCAACGCCAATAGCGCCACATGTGTCATTTTTTACCCACCTGATTGACCTGATTAAAGAGTGCTGTGGAATATATTTTTAAATTAAGTTATTGTTTTTTATTAATAATATTTTTATTTTAGGGTTTTTGGCATGCTAAGTGTATTGAAAGGCGTATACATTTATTAGTGCAGTTATTTGTTGTTTTACTTCTTTAGAAAACAGCAAGTTAGTTGACAGCTACCAGGAGGTGGGAATTATGGACAAGCAACCTAACCACATTGAGAAGGATCAGGGTAATGTCGATAATCGCAGCGCCAAGCGTCCACGCTGGTTAATGTTGGGTATGATGGCAACTGCAGCCAGTGTTATTGCCCTGGCGGGTTGCGGTGATAACGAAGAAGTTGCACCGCCTGCTGAAGAGTCAGCGCCGTTAGAGCAAAACACGACTGAACCAGCGCCAGGCATGAATGATGAGCCAGCCATGGAGCAAGATCCTGGCTTAAATGAAGATCCGGCTGATCAAGGGGCGATGACCCAACCTGAAGGCGGTATGCCGGAAGATACTATGGATGAACCTGCTGAAGGCACCATGGATCCCGATGATGAAGCTGGCTTTGGAGAAGGTACTGACCCAATGCCCGGTGCAGATGATGATGAAGTAACTACTAACTAATACGGATCGTAAATATCAGTCACTAGTGAGTACCGCTCCCTACGATGGTAAATCGACTCAGCTGTTTGTTCCCTGCGGCTGCTCCACACGATTTATCATCCTTTCGCCCCCGCGCCCGCGGGGGTTTTTTTATCCAGCAATTGGCTTTTCTACGCTACTGGGTCTTATATTTTATTATTTTGATTAATAAGTGCTTATAGGCAGGTTCAGATGATACTCGTGCAATGCTCCTCCTGAGTGCCTAATCAACTGCCGGTTGAAAAGATGGCTTAAAATGCTAGATTTAAGTGCAATTGATATGTTTCAAATTCGCTGTTTTAAATACGATGTTAAAATGAGTCTGCTGCTGTTAGTAGTGGAGTGTAAATCCATAGGAAGGAGAATGGCATGATGCTAACCAATCTAGATAAACGTATCAAAGCGCTGATGCTAACGGCAATGGTTGCCTTTGGCGGTGTGGTTCTAGCAGGTTGCAGTGAAGAAGTTGCACCTACTTCTTCGCCTGAGCCGGATACAGAAGAGCCAATGGGTCAAGGGCCAATGTCCAATGAAGGTAGCGCAACAGACGATACCTTAAATGATGACCTATAAGCGCTAATCGGACTTATTAATAACCTGTAAAAAAATAAGGCTAGGCAGTCAGTGCCTAGCCTTGGTAGCTCATTACTCTTCACTATCTTCAAGCCGACGATATAAGGTTCTGCGAGCAATACCTAGCACTTCTGCAGTACGCCGCTTGTTACCGCCTGTTGCTTCTAAAACTTTGTTTATATAGCGCTTTTCGACTTCTTCTAAGCTTGGCCAGCGGATAGGTGCTGGTGCTGGTAATTGAGTGCCTGCAAGCACTTCACTCTTCTGAGTCGGAACCAAGGTCGTGCCCGCTTCTAGCGTTGCTTGTTCACGCAACCGTTCGGGTAAATCCTTATGACTAAGCGACCCATCCTCGCTCAAGGTAACGGCCCGCATAATTGCATTTTCCAACTCGCGCACGTTCCCAGGATAGGGATAGTTAAGCAGGCTATTGAGGGCCTCAGGCTCTATTTGTTCAATCTGCTTGCCCTGTGCTTCGGCGTGTTTATCAATTAGCGCAAATACAAGGTGTTCGATATCGGTGCCGCGCTCACGCAGTGGGGGTATACGTAGCGAAAATGTTTCCAAACGGTAGAATAAATCGCTCCGGAAATTCTCTTGCTCTATCTCTTTTTCCAAATTGCGATGGGTGGCAGCAATGATGCGCACATCCACCGGCTCTTCGCGCTCGCCACCTACCGGGCGTACGGTTTTCTCCTGTAGTGCCCGTAATAGCTTAGCTTGAAGGTTAATCGGCATTTCACCAATTTCATCTAAAAAAAGACTGCCACCTTGTGCACTATGAAATAGACCTCTGCGTGCTTCATTGGCCCCTGTGAAAGCACCTTTCACATGACCAAAGAACTCGCTTTCCATTAGGTCTGCAGGGATGCTGGCGCAGTTGACCGGCACAAACGGCTGGTCGTGGCGAGGGCTTTCCTGATGAATAGCACGGGCCAGAAGTTCCTTACCCGTGCCACTTTCACCCAGTATTAATATCGGTGCATCGCTCTTAGCAAGGCGCGAAGCATCGTGAAACAGGCCCTGCATGACATGGCTTTTGCCGACAATGCCATGGAAGTGGCTAACATCAGTATCATGAGTGATAGCTAATCGCTGGCGTTCCAGCACGCGAAAAACAGCATCGCGAATAGCATCAAGGTCGAGCGGCTTCGTTAAGAAGTCGTCAGCTCCAAGCTTTAACGCTTCTACCGCCTGGTCAATGGTGCCAAAAGCGGTAATCACAATAATCCCCAGTTGACTGCCTGCTTGGCGTAACTGTTGCAATAGTTGAATGCCCGTCATGCCAGGAAGGCGCACGTCGGTAATGACCAGTGAGACAGTGGTGTGGCTGAGTAAGGCAATACCCTCTTCAGCGCTCGATACGCCTAGTGTTGTATAGCCTGCATCCTGCAGTTCTTCTTCTAATAATTCGCGTATAGCGGCGTCATCTTCCACCACCAGTAAAGGTAAAAGGTGTTCCTGATGGGTCACAAACGTTTTCCTCAAGCGGATGCGGTTTCACTAATGGGTAGCGTAATCTCAAATCCAGCACCACCAAGGGCACTGTCAAATACACCGATCGTACCGCCGTGGTCGTTAATAATGCGATGCACCATGGAAAGTCCCAACCCACTGCCTTGACCAACCGGTTTGGTGGTGAAAAAGGGGTCGAATACTTTTTGGTGATGGGAGCCCGGAATGCCTGGGCCATCATCTTCTACCCATATTATTATTTCATGCTCTTGCTGTTGGGCTCGCACGCGAATGCGTTTAACGTCGTCAGCCTGCGCTGCATTTCGCAGCAAATTAGTCAGTACCTGTACAATTTGCTGACCGTTGGCCAGTAGGTTGGGTGTCGGCGACGGTAATTCAATGTCTAGGCGAATATTGTGTGACTCAAGCTGCTCTTCAACTAAATCGCTGGCGCTGCTAATAAGTTCATTGAGAGCCAATTGGTCTTTTTCGACATTGTGCTGTCTACCTAATTCCATCAGCTGGCGGACAATTTCTACAATGCGTTCAACTTCGCCACGAATACGCCCTAGTCGCGCACGTTCATCATCACCAATCACATCACGGCGAGCCAAGCGCTGGGCTTGACCATTAATGACGGTTAATGGTGCACCTATTTCGTGGGCAACCCCAGCAGCCAGCACGCCTAGCTCCGCCAGTTTCTTCGACTTACGCAGGCGTTTTTCTAACTCGATTTCACGCCGCTGGCGGTCTTTAATTTCAAAATCTTTTTCTGCCATCGCGTCTAGCATGCCGTTTAAGCCAGAAGCTAGACGGCGGTATTCGGTAGGACCATCTTCAGCTGCACGCTGGCTACGGTCACCATCTTCCACTAGTAACATCACGTGCAACAAGCGATTGAGAGGGCGTTCAATAAAACGTCGGAAGCCCCACCAAATACTGAATACAATTCCCGCAGCGCCGATAACAAACACCAATACCGCCACAATGCTGATAAAGCCTGTGTAGTTCTCGATACCTGTATTGAGGCGATTAACCTGCAAGACGCCATATACGGTGCCATCTTGCGCCCGCAGTGGTGTTAAGGCCGAGTAATAATTCCAGCCATCGTGTTGACGATAATTGCTGTACATATCGTCACGCTCGATGACCTGTTGAATTTCATCGCGGCTAAAAATATTTTTGCCCAGCCCTAACCCATAAATGTCGCGTCCATCAGTATCAAATACGTAGGCACCGTAAATACGATGGAAGGAGAAGGCGGACTGCAATGCCTCTTCAAGGGGGGTAGCGCTATCCGGGGTAACTGCGTAGCTAAGCGAGGTGCTTAGCGCACGGGTAATAATCTCTACTTCCGTTTGCAGCTTGGATCGAACGTTATCTTCAAGCGACTTGATCGCCACCAAGCTAAACACCACCAGAATGACAAACAGCGGCACAATTACCGTTAATATAATTAAATTGCGAAGTCGCATGCTGCATCCATGGTGGTGTTATGACAAACGTTTATTCAAACATTGGTGATTCAGTGCATGCGCTTCCATGCACGATGTTATCAATTCACGCTAACGGGACGAAGCCGATAAAGGCCACCCTGAGCATCGTCAGTGACCAGGTAAATGGCATCGTCAGGACCTTGGCGAACATCGCGAATACGGCCTACTTCGCCCTCTAAAATAAGTTCTTCTTCGGCCACCTTGCCATCTTCCAAGCGTAGCAGGAGTAGTTTTTCGCTGCCTAAACCACCGGCTAGCAGGCTGCCTTGCCAAGCACCAAAAGCATCGCTGGTTACTTCTGCAAGCCCAGCAGGCGCAAAGCGGCCTTCAAACACATAAACAGGATCAACCATACCGGGTAATGAGTCTTCACCGATGGGTTCGTTGGTTGCGTAATCATTGCCCTGGCTAACATCGGGCCAACCATAGTTATTGCTTGGCTCAATATGGTTAAGTTCATCACCGGTACGCGGCCCGTGCTCCGTTGCCCATGCTTCACCGTTGCTTAACACTGTCATGCCTTGAATGTTTCGATTACCCAGGGTGTAAATTTCATCGAGGGTATCGGCATCGTCGACAAAGGGGTTGTCGTCTGGAACGCCGCCAGTAGCGGTAAGACGAAGGGTTGAGCCTGCATGGTCGTCGCTCGCCTGAGCGCGTGGTGGCTCGCTACCACGGTCGCCAATGCTCATTAATAGAGTGCCATCGGGCAGCCATGCCAAACGCGAACCGTAGTGGCGGCCAGGCCCTGAGGCACGCTCTTGCTCGAATATATGCTCCACTTCACCCAGCTCATCGCCTTCCCATTTTACCCGTGAAAGGGCTGTGCGGCTGTTACTGCTATCAGGCTTGCTCCAGGTAAAGTAAACCCAGTCATTGTCGCTATCGTTCGCTCCAAAATCAGGGTGCAACACAACGTCAAGCAGACCGCCCTGGCCATGATGGTTGACCTCTGGCATCCCTTCGAGGACAGAGGATTCACCGCTGTCAGGGTCGATGAGATTCAGTTGTCCATTACGCTCGCTTACTAAATAACGACCATCGGGTAGGAAGGCAACGGCCCAAGGGTTCTCGAGCCCATCAGCCACGCGCTCAATTGAAAACGTCAGGTGCTCGCTCTCAATCGCTTCATGGATAACTTCTGCATGGACGCTATTAACGGCGCCGATAAGGAGTAAGCCAGTGGCAGCAGGGCCAAGCCAGCGGGCGGATCGGTAAGCTTTTGTGATGCGCATCGTAAACCCTCTTATGGTGATGTCGTGCTATTTCAACGTCATCCTAAGTCTAGCAGTGACTCGTTATGCGTGTTTGGGTTCCCCTAAGCGTGTTTACATTAGTAAAGCTAACAGCACCGGCAGGTAAAACAGTGCTAATAAGGTAGAGCAAAATACCAAGCTGGCCACATAGGCAGGTTCGCGCTGGGCGCGCTGAGCAAATAGGTAGTTAAACACCGCTACGGGCATACACATCTGTATCACTAGGATGCTCTGGGCGAGCGGCGGTAGCCCCACCCAACCAGCAATCAACCAAGCCACTGTGGCGGCAAGAGGCACGCGCACCAAGCTGAACCCTAACCCCGAACGCAGGTTTTTAACTTGGATGCTGGCCAACGAAACACCCAGCGTAATCAGCATTAGGGGCACCGTAAAGCCCGACATCAAATCAACCGTATTTGCCAGCCAGGGGGGGAGCGATGTTCCCGTGAGTAACAGCGTCATGGCAATGATGATGGCATAAACCGTGGGCGTTTTTGCCAGCGTTTTCAATGGATTGCTTTTGCTATTAAGCGCTGCGCCTAACGTGAACTGAAAAAGTGAGACCGTCACCATCACGGTAATGCCGTAGGCAAATCCTGCACTGCCAAAAGCGTAAAGCACCACGGGCAAACCCATATTGCCGGTATTGGGGTACATCATAGGGGCGAGCAGCACCTGCCAATCACGACGCAGTAACTTGGCCACCAAGAACGCCGCGGCGCCCATGGTTAGAATCACCAATGCTGCCGCCAGCATCGTCTGACCAAAGGTGGTAGCGTCGATATCGGCACCGGCCAGCGAGGCTAATACCAAGGAGGGCGTGCCGATGTTAAAGACTAACCGGGTAATAAATTCGACGGGATAGGGATAGCCTAAGCGCACCCACATATAACCCAGCCCTGCACCGGCCAGTACGGGGGCCATAATGGCAAACAGTTCAGCAAGCATCGTGGGGTCCTTGGCGGGTTAGGCTCGCTATTGTCGTTAATAAGCGGCCTAACTAGCAAGGCTATTGCCTTTTATTGCGCTATAGAACCGTGCTTTCAATGCGCCACTGTATGGGTACGTGATTGCGTAAAAACTCAAGCAGCGCATTAATTCTGCGGGATTGGTGCCCGTAAGCGTAGAGCAGTGTGACCGGCAGTGCGGCAGGCTCCCAACCCGGCAAACAGTTAATTAACTCACCGGGATGATGCTGTTCACGTTTTTCAACCAGCCAGTGGGGAAGTAGTCCTATGCCTTGGCCGCGGGCAATGGCATCAATATGCAGCGTTGTTAAATCGACTCTCAACCTTGAGTGCGGGGGGCTGAAAAGGTACTCACTTTGCTCAGCATGAGTGAGCAGCAAACCATTTGAAGCGGTTGCAAGCAAATCAACCCAGGCGTGATGCTCTAGCTGGTCAGGGTGGCTGGGGGCATCTGCCGTCGCTAAATAATCTGGGCTTGCATACAGCCCGCGTGTCAACACCCCCAACCGCTCTTGGTTGAGACCGCACTCATGGGTGGGGCCGAGCCAGACATGTACGCTGTTGCTGTGCATTTTCGTCGGTGGCGTTTCACGGGTATGCAGGGTCAGCTCAACTTTAGGGTAACGCTTTAAAAACCCATCAATGGCGCTCGCCATCCAACTGCGCGCTAGCGCACCGTGCACTTCAAGCGTCACCTTTCCACTGATCTCCTCACGTAGTTCAGCAAGCGCCTCTTGGCTATGAGCGGCCATGGCTAACAGCTCGTTGCAATAGGTATGAAACAGCAGCCCCGCTTCGGTGGGGATCAGCCGGTTTGCCTGGCGTCTTAACAGAGGCTGATTAAGCCGGGCTTCAAGTTGGCTAATGCGGCGGCTAAGAGTTGATTTAGCTAAGCCCAGCTTTTGAGCGCTGCGTGTCAAACTGCCTGTCGCCATCACATCGGCAAAGGCAGTGAGTTCGTCAAAGTCATACATCGTCAGGCCCACTGGGCAATAGGTGAAGGGTAATTGTGCCACTGTTTGGTGAGAATGCAAATAATAGGCATTTGTGTTCCGTTTGATTGAACGGACCGTCTCACCCGGCTGTGCAGAGAGTGTGCAAAAATATTAATGCTAATAATTCGCATTTAATAGAGCGATTGCTCACTCACCATGAAGGACATTGTCATGTCTCCCTGTTTGCGTCGTACGCTGCTGGCCAGCTCGATTTCTGCGCTTGCCAGTAGCACTCTATGGGCACAAGAGTCGCCTCGTTTAAACGATATGGTGGTTACTGCTTCCGGTTTTGAGCAGCAAATCACCAATGCACCGGCTTCCATCAGCGTGGTTTCCCGTGAACAACTAGAGCGCGGCCATTATCAGAATGTCACTGATGCGCTGCGCGATGTTCCTGGGGTTACCGTGACCGGCGGCGGCGCTGGAGATCGAGGTCATGACATCTCCATTCGTGGTATGCCTTCCCAGTACACGCTGATGTTGGTCGATGGTCGCCCACAAAGTTCTCGTGAATCCCGCCCCAATGGTAGCGCCGGGTTTGAGCAAGATTGGCTTCCGCCGCTACAAGCGATAGAACGCATTGAAGTGGTGCGTGGACCAATGTCGACACTCTATGGCTCCGATGCGATTGGTGGCGTCATTAATGTGATTACCCGCAAAGTAGCCCAGCAGTGGCACGGTAATGTACAGCTCGATACGTTGCTGCAACAAAGCAGCGATTCCGGCGACAGCCGCCAAGCTAACTTTTACCTTAGTGGTCCCCTAGTGGGGGATAGGTTAGGGCTTCAGCTGTATGGGCGTATGTCTGAGCGCGATGAGGACAACATACTTAACGGTTACGAAGACAAGAGTTTGCAAAGCCTTACCGCACGATTCAGTCTTGCCGCCTCAGATAACCACGACTTCACTGCTGAAGCAGGTATTACCGAGCAAGATCGCCAATCGTTGATGGGCCGCTCGGCGCCTGCAGAAGGCTGTCGAGGCGGTTGCGCCGATAGCTTTAACGACTATACCCATCGCCACGTTGCCTTAACGCATAGTGGGCGTTTTGATATCGGCACCACCGAAAGCTTTCTTCAGCGTGAAACCAGTGAGAATCCATCCCGAGATATCGAAATTAATAATACCACCGCCAAAACCAGCTTAGTAATGCCACTGGGTGCGCATATGGTGACGGTTGGCGCTAGCTACGAAAGAGAGTCGCTAGACGACACCAGTACTAATACGATTTCTTCCCGAACTGAGATTGAGAATAGCCAGTGGGCCCTATTTGCAGAGAATGAGTGGCTGCTGACTAGCACCTGGGCGTTAACTGGCGGTCTACGCCTGGGTGATGATGACAACTTCGGTAGTCATATTAGCCCTCGGCTGTATAGCGTTTGGAATATAACGCCGGACTGGACGCTAAAAGGGGGCCTCTCCACTGGCTATCGCTCGCCCAATCTACGTGAGATGACTGCCGATTGGGGGCAAACCAGCCGTGGTGGCGATGTTTACGGCAATCCCGACTTGCAACCAGAAACCTCGCTCAACAAAGAGCTAGCACTGCTTTACGCAAATGACGCAGGTTTTAGCGGTAGCGTGACGGTATTCCACAATGACTTTAAAGATAAAATCACCCGTATCGCCTGCCCTGAAGGGGTATGTGCCGAGGGCGCTAACCAGTTTGGCAGTGATCCTACCTATCGCATCAATATCGATGAAGCGGTCACCCAGGGGGCAGAGATCAGCTTGTCTGCGCCGCTTAGCGAAGCGGTGGAGCTCACCGGTAGCTATACCTTTACAGATAGCGAGCAAAAAAGTGGAGAGTACGCAGGTGAGCCGCTAACCCAACTACCACGTCACCAGGTGTCGGCATCGTTAGATTGGCAAGTCTCTTCCAGGCTGAGACAGTGGACCAAAGTGACTTATCGAGGCGAGGAGAGCCAACCGACGACCGGTCCTTCGAGTAGCTCCATTGTAGCCCCATCTTACACCTTTGTAGATGCAGGTATCGGCTACCAATTAAATGAGACAACCCAGCTGAATGCGGGTATCTACAACCTATTTGATGAAGATATTGACTACGACGAGTATGGCTATGTAGAAGATGGACGTCGTGTTTGGTTAGGCTTGAACGTGTCCTTTTAAAACGCGAGCGCCAATATTATTCGGTCAAATAGAGAAGCGGCTATCCTGTGATAGCCGCTTTTTTGTAAAAAAAGCCCCGGCGCATGGCCGGGGCAGAAGCTAAGCATCGAAACAGTCAGTGGAACGTGGTGAGTTAGAACAGATTAGAACTCATAAGTTGCAGATAACCAGAGGCTGCGGCCGTCAAGCGCCACACCGCTTGTGGACTGGGCAGTTTGAGTATAGCGGTAAGCGCGTAATGTCTCGCCGTTATGCTCAAAGGTGTCAGATCCGGTAAAGTCTTTATCGAACAGGTTGTAGATCGTGCCGGTTAAGCGCACGTTATCGGACACTAGGTAGGAGCTACGTAGGTTGAAGCGCTCATAGCCATCCAGCTTGTTACCCAATTGCGCGACCAGTGACGCCGACTCGCCACTAACATCGCCTACAAAACGCTCACGAGATGAGTAGTACTCGCCTTCAAGCGTGGTGCTTAAGCGGTCATTAATTGCCCAGGTTAGGTCTGCCGTAAACTTATGATCAGGCGTATTGGTGAGTATTTGACCTTCGTTCGCACCGGAGGTCACTTCAGAATCGGTGAACGTATAGCCGCCGCTGATATGCCACGCTGGGGCAATCTGATAGCTGGCGTTTAGCTCGACCCCCCGGGTTTCTGCTTCATCAATATTGATTTGCTGGCTGAAGTTTTCCTGACTGGTAAAGTTGCCTATGGTAGTGCAGTTAGCAAGACCAGCGTTGGGGGTGCTGCCGTTATCAGCGATAAATTGACAGTTAGGTATCGCAGTACCGTCGGCAATACGATCAGTGAAGCGATTATAGAAGATGGTTGCCCCAGCTGAAAAACGATCTTGGTTATCGTAAATAGCGCCAATTTCGTAGTTGGTGCTTTTTTCTGGTTCAAGGTTCGGTGAGCCAATGGTGACCGTGCGTCCTTGTGCGGTAAAGCCGGTAACGCCATCATGTAGTTCATTCAATGTTGGCGTCTTGTAACCACGGCTTACGCCACCTTTTAACGTCCAGTTGGGAGTGGTGTTCCATACCAAATAGCCGCGAGGGCTGAAGTGGCCGCCAAAGGCATCGTGATGCTCATAGCGGCCACCAAAGGTGAACGCCAAGTCATCACGTAGTAACCATTCGTCTTCTGTAAACACAGCCCAGCTATTTTGCTCAAACGTCTGATTGCCTGCGGCGCCATCTTCTAGTTTGGCATCGATATACTGGCCGCCTACAGTCACCATATGATCGCCTAGCGGTGCGACAAATTTACTATCAACCACGATATCGCGGTTTTCCAGCAGTCGCGCCTCACCGCCTTGTGCCACATAACCAAAATCAGGCGCGTTACCTGCTGGTAAGGTGCGGCCTAGAGTTTCGGTGGTGTTATGGGCAATACTGCTTTCCCACGTGCCTGCTTCAAAACGGCCGGTATGCCCCACCGCTACCTGATCACGATTAAAGCGCAGCTCATCTTCATAACCGAAAGCACGGGCAGGAGTGTCGAGGTTGCCCAGGCGACCATCGCTGTTGTCGTAGGTTTGGCGCGAGCGTTCCAGATCCACCCAGAATTCGTTAGTGGCATCAGGCGTTACATTCAGACGCCCGCCAATAGAGTAAATGCGCGCTTCAGAAGGGCGCGGGTCGCGGCCAGCGCCATTCTCAATCATGCGCTCGGAGCTATCGCGGTCAAATAAACGACCCCGTAACTGAAGACCAACGGTATCTTCTACCAGTGGGCCAGAGGTGTAGAGGTTAATGGCGGAACTATTGCCTGCATCACGATTTTCTTGAAAGGTGTTTTCAACGGATACTGAGCCTGCCCAATCATCGCCCACGCGGCGGGTAATGATGTTAATTACCCCACCCATGGCGTCAGAGCCATACAGTGTGGACATTGGCCCGCGAATAACCTCAATGCGTTCAATAGCGGAAAGGGGAGGCATAAAACTGGTAGAAGTTTCACCAAAACCATTAGGGGTAACGTTTCCAGAAGCATTTTGACGACGCCCGTCGATCAAAATAAGCGTGTATGCGCTTGGCATGCCGCGAATCGAAATATTTAGTCCGCCAGTTTTACCGGTGCCAGAGCGCACATCCACGCCAGGCACATCGGCAATCGCCTCAGCGATATTCGAAAACTGCTTCTGTTCAAGCTCTTCCCGTGTCACCACCGAAATACTGGCTGGCGCGCTATTCAGCGTCTGCTCATAGCCCGCCGCTGTGACGACCATATTACTGAGTTGGCTGTTTTCTTGTGCATGAACCGCCGCTGACGCGACGGCAAAGGTAACAGCGCTGGCGAGAGCAGTGCGAGTGAAGCGCGGCATAACGATCCCCTTGATGACGATATTAGTTGTCTAATGATATTGATTATCAAATGCGTTGGGGATTCTATGAAAAAAAGTTCCAGAAAACGAGCGGGCGATAAGGAACGTTTCGTTGCTAATTGTGCAACCTACAAAAGAGAGCTGGGATTTAAATAAGGTTGCACATGGTGGAACGCAGCGTTCGAAGAAATTTTGATGCATGTGATTTTGAGAATCATTACTATCCTGGCATCTTTTCTGGAGGGTGACTCATGCTGCAAACAGTTCTGCGCAAAAGCCTAGTGGCAATACTGCTGAGCGGCCTAACAATCGGGGTGGCGCAAGCGCGTACTCTGACTACGGCCTTTGGCGAGGTTGACGTAGAAGGTACGCCGGAGCGTGTTGTGACCTTATATGAAGGTGCATTGGACGCGGCAGTGGCGGCAGGGGTTAATCCGCTGGGTGCGGTCACCACGCGTGGCGGTGATAACGTCGCTACTTATATTGAAGAACATTTAGACGATGACCGGCCTGCGATAATGGGGGTGGTGCGCGAGATTAATATTGAAGCCGTTTTAGCGCAGCAGCCCGATCTGATTTTAGCACCCGCCCAATTGTCCGATGAGCAGTATCAGCTGCTTTCTCGCATTGCTCCCACCATTGTACCGCCGACTCAGCCCCTTGCAGCGGATAATTGGAAAGATGAAGCGCGCCTTTATGGCGAAGCGCTGAACCGCCAAGAGGCCATTGCAGAGGCGATTGCTGCCGTGGAACAGCGTGCCGCAGAAGTGGCAGAGGCAGTGGAGGCAGCCGGTGTTGGCGGCACTACTTTCCTGGTTCGGTGGATGCCCGGTGGCCCAATGGTTATGTCACAACATCTATTTTCAGCAGGTCTGTTAGCCGACGCCGGTTTAGATGTTCAGGATGGCGGATTGGTCGGCGAGCGAGGCGTGCATAGCGATGTGCTTAGCTTGGAAAATCTTTCCCAAGTGGATGGCGATTGGCTGTTCCTGGCAACGCTAAACGAAGATGGCCAAGCAGCGCTGGAGGCGGCCAAGCAGAGTAACGCTTTCACGCGGCTTAACGTTGCCCAGCAAGAACGCGTTGTGCCGGTAGATGGGCAGCTCTGGACAAGCGCCAACGGCCCGCTGGCTGCACAAGCTATTCTGGATGATATAGAGGCAGCGCTATTGCCGTGACGGTTCCATATTCTGTAACGACTCGCATCAGGCGTGTTCATCCACGCACATTAATATTGCTACTGTTCACCGCCTTAATGGCGGTGAGCTTCGTTAGCTTATTGATAGGGGCGGGCAGCGTTGGCCCTGGCAGGGCGCTGTCATTACTGTTCGGTGCCCAGGACAGTGAAGCGCGGTTTATTGTTTGGGAGCTGCGCGCACCACGTACCTTAATCGGCATTGCGGTTGGCATGGCGCTAGGGGTGGCGGGTGCGCTGCTGCAAGCCGTGGCGCGCAACCCACTGGCCGAGCCGGGTCTGCTAGGCGTCAGTGCGGGGGCTGCGTTTGCTGTAGCGTTAGCGTTAGTGCTTGGCGCCAGCGCGGCCACTCTGCGTATTTCAGTTGCTCAGTTAGGGGCATTGGTGGGTTGCGTATGCGTATTGAGCGTGGCGCGCTTTCGCGGTGTGGGCAATGACCCTATTCGGCTTGTGCTGGCTGGCGCTGCGTTTTCAGGTTTGCTGGCGTCACTTACCTCGCTGATACTGCTTTACGACCAGCGTGCCGCCGATGAAATACGCTTCTGGGTGATTGGTAGTTTGGCGGGGCGTCGCTTAGACGACTTGCTAGCGGTGTTGCCCAGTATGCTGGTCGCGGCATGCATTGTTGTGTTGATTGCCCGCCCCTTAGCCGCGCTGGCCTTGGGCGAGCGGGTTGCCTCAGGGCTTGGCCATCACCCCAACCTTATTCGTTGGCTGGTGGTGGCCTGCGTGGCGCTATTCGTCGGTGCAGCTACCGCTATGGCGGGGCCAATTGCCTTTGTCGGACTGGTTGTACCCTTTGTTGCTCGCGCCTTTGCCGGACCTGATATTCGCCGCACGCTGCTGTTTTGCCTGCCCATTGGGCCGCTGATCGTGCTAGCTGCGGATATCATCTCGCGGGTGGTGGTCGCTCCTTCAGAGTTACCGCTGGGCGTACTCACTGCGCTATGCGGTGCACCTGTATTAATAGCGGTCGTGCGTGCGCGCCGCCTACCGATGTTATGAGTTGGTTCATGAAAACCACATCGATTAAACCCTCTACTATACCTTTCTCTCATTCGACCCAAGCGGCTTCGGGTGAAAAAGATAGCGTCTCCCCGCCTCCAGGGTACTGGCGGTTAGCCTGGCAACATCAACAGGGTGCGAACAGCGTACTGTTTGAACAGCGTGCGATAGTGGTCAATCTGAGCCTGTTCGGCGCACTGCTCGTCGCCAGCGTTATTTATCTGAGTCTGGGCAGCGTTAAGGTCGCACCAACGGTAGTGCTACAAGCGCTGGTTGGCAACGCAGACATGATGGCCACCTTTGTGGTGCAAGAGTTACGCTTGCCACGATTAGCTGCCGCTTGTTTTACCGGAGCCGCCTTCGCTTTGGCAGGCATTTTGATGCAAACGTTAGCACGCAATCGCCTAGCGACGCCGGGAATTATAGGCATTGATAATGGTGCGACGGCGTTTGCCGTGGCCTCCATCGTCGGCATGGGCATTGCTATTGCGCCGCCTGCCATGGCGATGGCAGGGGCGACCACAGCGGCAGTGCTCACTTTTGGTTTAGCAGCAGGCAGTGGCACCCAGGGCTACCGTTTTATCGTTGCGGGCATTGGCGTGGGCGCAGTGTTTGGCGCGGTGACGCAACTGCTCCTGGCCTGGGTAGCGATTGATACGGCCAACGCCGCTTACCCGTGGACCGTGGGCTCGCTAAATGCACGACCCAGCGGCGCGCTACAGCTACTGATGCTTGGGTTGGCGTTAGGGCTGGCAACAGCGCTGGCGCTGGCCCGTTCATTAACGCTATTGCGTTTTAAAGATGCCACTGCGAGCGGTTTGGGGGTTAACGTCAAACGACGCCGACTGGAAGTACTGCTGCTTTCGGTGGCGCTGACGGGGTTAGCGGTTGCTGTTGCTGGGCCGGTGGGCATGGTGGGGTTAATTGGCCCCGAAATTGCTCGGTCACTGTCGAGTTCACGGGGCGTGCCTATCATGGCGGCCACCCTGGCTGGCGCGTTGGTAATGGTGCTGGCTGATTTGGCCGGGCGCACGCTGCTAGCACCCATCGAGATTCCGGTGGGTATTGTCACGGCAGTGATCGGCGGGCCCTGGTTACTATGGATATTAATGCGCCCGCAACGGAGCTACACATGAGCCATTCCCAAACGTCGCCAATGAGCGCTGAAACGAACGCCCAACTACCGACACTTGCTACGCAATCGTTAGGTATGAGTTATGGCACTCGGCAGGTGATTGATGGCTTGGATATCAGCCTGCCCAGTGGCCAAGTCACCGCCATTGTCGGCCCCAACGGCTGCGGGAAATCAACCCTGTTGGCTGGGCTTGCGCGATTACATAAACCTGACAGTGGGGCGGTACTGCTGAACGGGGACGATATTCAGCGCCTGCCCACCCGCCAGTTGGCGACCCAGCTGGCGCTATTGCCCCAAGAAGCCGTTGCGCCGGAAGGTTTAACCGTGACCGAGCTGATCCGCTTTGGACGCCAGCCCCACCAAGGGTGGTTGCGCCAGTGGTCAGCGGAAGATCAGCGCGTGGTGCAGCACGCACTGGCCGCAGCAGGGCTAGAGCAACTCGCCGATCGGCCAATTGACGCCCTTTCCGGTGGCCAACGACAGCGCGCCTGGATTGCCATGACCATTGCCCAACAAACCCCGCTGCTGTTGCTGGATGAACCCACCTCGGCGCTGGATCTTGGCCACCAGATCGAAGTCTTCGAACTGGTAAAAAATCTTGCCCATCACTGTCGCACCGTGGTGATGGTACTGCACGATCTTGCCAGCGCCTGCCGCTACGCTGACCATCTTATCGCCATGCGTGAAGGGCAGATTGTTGCGCAAGGCCCGCCCGCCACGGTGGTCACCCCCGATTTAGTGCGCACACTCTATCAAGTCGAGTGCACGCTATTAACTGACCCCGATACTGGCAGCCCATTGCTTGCCAATGTGCGGCGTTCGCCCACGCCCGTGTGATAGGTAGATCTTAGCCTGCTGCCGGGCTAAACATTCTGTTGGTGATGAACGACTAGTGAAGGCAGGGCGTTTTGATTACTCTGTGCTGCTAACGCTAATTCAGCCTATAACAACCCCAGTAAGGAATGCTTGTGTCCTCTCCTGCACACAGTTTTCAAGCCTTGGTACGTCTACTGCGCTATGCCAAAGGCTATCGGCGGCGCATTATTGCCGCGACTACCTGTTCGGTTATCAACAAGCTGTTTGATATTGCACCCGAGATTTTGATTGGTGTCGCCATCGACGTGGTGGTCAATCAGGAAAATAGCTTTGTCGCGCGGCTGGGGTTTGAGTCTCCCCACGAGCAGATCACTATTTTGGCGGTACTGACGTTCTTTATTTGGGCAGGCGAGTCACTGTTTGAGTATCTGTTTCAAATTTTGTGGCGCAACTTGGCCCAGCGGCTGCAGGCCGATATGCGCCAAGATACCTACGAGCATGCACAGCGGCTTGATATGGCGTTCTTTGAATCGAAAAGCTCCGGCCAGCTGGTCGCTACCATGAACGATGATGTTAACCAGCTTGAACGCTTTTTGGATGGCGGTGCCAACGCGCTGATTCAGGTATTTGTCACCGTAGTGGCGGTAGGCGCGGTGTTCTTTGTACTTTCACCGCTGATTGCCTTGCTAGCGTTTACGCCTATCCCGCTGATTATCTGGGGCGCGTTCTTCTTCCAGCGCAAAGCGGGGCCGCTTTATAGCGATGTACGCGAAAAGGTGGGCGATCTGGCTAGCCGGTTATCTAACAACCTTAGCGGCATCGCGACGATTAAAAGCTTTACTAGCGAAGAGCGCGAAGCCGAACGCCTGCGCGATGCCAGCGAAGCCTACGTAGAAGCTAACCGCCGAGCGATTAAGGTTAGCTCGGCGTTTATTCCGGTGATCCGCATGGCGATTTTGGCAGGCTTTTTGGCCACCTTTACCGTCGGCGGCATGATGGCGTTGAATGGAACCTTAAACATAGGCGCTTATGGCGTACTTGTGTTTTTGACCCAACGACTGCTCTGGCCGCTTACTGGTTTGGCCCAGGTGATCGACCTGTTCGAGCGCGCTATGGCCAGCACGCGCAGAATTCTCGATTTGCTTGAAGTGCCGATTACTGTCAAAGATGACAGCACCTTGCCGCTTGCATCGCCAGTGCGGGGAGAAGTCACCTTTGAAGATGTCAGTTTTCACTACGCGACGAGCCAAGTCGGTGTCGAGGGTATTCACCTAAACGTGCAGGCTGGTGCGACTCTAGCACTGGTAGGGGCGACCGGGTCGGGTAAATCCACCCTCATTAAGCTGCTGCTGCGCTTTTATGACCCAGAAAACGGGCGAGTGTTGATAGACGGCCAGCCCATCACTGAAGTGAGTATGAATTCGCTGCGTCAGTCGATTGGTTTAGTCAGTCAGGATGTTTATCTATTTGAAGGCAGCATTCGTGACAATATCGCCTACGGCAAACCTGATGCAGACGAAGCCGCGATTATCGACGCCGCTAAAACTGCCGAAGCGTGGAGCTTTATTGAAACGCTGCCCCAGGGGCTCGATACTGCGGTTGGCGAGCGTGGCGTGCTGCTTTCCGGTGGACAACGCCAACGGCTCTCATTGGCCCGGGCGCTGCTTAAAGACCCGCCTATCTTAGTGCTGGACGAAGCCACCAGCGCGGTCGACAACGAAACCGAAGCGGCTATCCAGCGCTCGCTTAAACGCATCGCCCATGGCCGCACGGTAATTATGATTGCCCACCGGCTCTCTACCATCGTGCATGCCGATGAGATCGTAGTGATCGAGAAAGGCCAGGTGGCTGAACGCGGCAGCCACACAAGCCTATTAGCGGTTAACGGCCATTACGCCGCCCAGTGGCGAGTACAAACCGGCGAGGCCCTAGCGGGGGATGTGGAAATACTCACTAACTGATCGCTACCGATTAACCAGCAGCGCATTCAAGGTGACGGGCACATGCTCGTCAATCTCCTGATAGCCCAGCATCGACAGCACGGTTCTTACCGTGCTGTTTGCCATCAGTGCTCTGCCATCCATCGCCATGGGTTCTGCGTGTGTCACGCGTATCTCGTTCAAGCCTTCACGGGTAAAGCGCAGCGGCACAGACTCCTGCTGGTTGATCATGTCGGACTGAACGCGAAACTCAAGCGTCTCGACCAGTGACTGACCAATATCTAAGTTGTCCAAACGCTCTGGCGGCATTTGTGCCACTAGCGTCACCAGCGTGGTATTGGCTAACAAGCCTATCCAGGGGGGGAGCTGGCCAAAACGCTCCAGTACATCCGTTTGGCTAAGCTTTAACGGCAGGCGGAGCGTACCATCACTAGAGATATCCCCTTGCAGATCGCGCACTTGATGGTGGTGGGTTTGCGGTGACTCGCCGTTTAGCTGGGTAATCGACGCCTGCACCCGGGACTGGGCAGGGTCAAGCTGCCAGTCAGCGGAAACCGGTAGCGCCAACAATAAAGGAAATAGAGCAATCAATGCTTTCAAAGCGCGTCTCCATAAAAGGGACTTTTCATTAGGCCAGATACTTGGTTAAGAGCTATTGATAAGATCAAAAGCTACTCAATAAGGCCAGGAAGCTACCCACAAGACCCCTGGGCTTGAAATAAGTGCCGCAAAAAAATGCCACAATGACATTAAGATAGCGCAAGGGGGCTAGCCTCTCTCCATCACATTCGCTATGATATGCACGCTTTTCGGGCCTATAGCTCAGTTGGTTAGAGCAGGGGACTCATAATCCCTTGGTCGTAGGTTCAAGTCCTACTGGGCCCACCATTTCTATATTTGCCTATTTTAAAGGCAGGGGATTATGAGCCCCTTGGTCTGAGATATATATCGCTCTATTTACTTCCTCCCCCGTGTTTACTTCTCTCCTGCTTGTGTTTAACGCTTGTTAGCCAGTTTGTTGGGCCTTATTACCGTGACGGTAGAAATACGTTTGTAATGGCTCGACTTAAGACAGATATCTTAAAAAGAAGCCTTCTAACAATGGGGGTGTTATCCAGATAATTTGGCCTTGCTAAGCTGGTTTTGCTAATAGCTTGGCGAATGTTAAAAAATCGCATAACCCTTTCTTCAGATACCAATCCTGATAGCTCAGCACTTGACGCTTATATCTATCTGACGATGAATAAGCCTGGAAACAGCTTAATGCCTAACGGTAAGCATCGATATGTACTAGATTGTGATTATGATATCATTGATATCAATGCATGCGCGCGTTTGGAGGCTAAGATGGCATCAATAACGATCCGCAATTTGAACGAAAAATTGAAGACTCAGCTTCGTATTGAGGCCGCAAAGAATGGCCATTCAATGGAAGAGGAGGTTCGCATCATCCTGAAAAAAGCTCTGAGCCAATCTCAAAAAGGGGGGCTGGGAAGTCGCATAAAGCAGCGATTCGCTGAGGCGGAAGGCATTGAATTGGAAGTGCCACCTAGGTTTGATAGCCCTCGTGATCCGGGCTTCGGTTCATGATTGTCCTTGATACTAACGTGCTATCTGAGCTGATGCGCCCTATGCCAGATGCTCAAGTTGTAGGCTGGCTGGATAGTCAGGATGCTATGTCCGTGACCATATCCGCCATTACAGTCGCTGAAATTCTCTATGGAATTGAGCGTCTGCCCGACGGGAACCGCAAACGTGGTTTCGCAGCTATGGCGGCGGCAATGTTCGAGGAAGATTTCTCTGGCCGTATACTGCCGTTCGATAGCGAGGCTGCGGTTCACTATGCAGAACAGGTCGCTGCCAGTGAGAGTGAAGGAAGGCAGGTTCACATGGCCGATGCTCAAATAGCGGCTATCTGTATCCGGCATGAAGCGGTATTAGCGACACGCAATATTAAGGATTTTGCGTCGTTAAATGTCGAGACAATCAACCCGTGGGAAATGAGCTGATATCTATACACAATAGATATTGGCCGACTCTATTGCACAGTGATATTTGATTGCGCTGTTCCTTATGTGCAATCAAAACAATCAGCGTCAGGACATGAAGCTGCGCCATCAACTACGCCACCAAATATGGTTAGAAACGTGCCAGATGAAGTGCGCCGCGCCTTGTGTATTGGCAGCGCACCATGGCCGAACTGCGGGCGAGCGTAGCAATGATGTTATTACCTCAACGTGTTTGTTGTGAGCGCGAATAAAAATCCGTATCATTTGTATTACTATAACGATACTTCTCCTCTTACCCGTTGAGACCTCCTCATGCTCCGTACGTCCATGCCGTTTACCGTCGCGCCGCTGGTTGTAGCGGTTCGTCGTTCATTGGTTGTGTCGCTAGGTGGAATGCTTAGCGTTGTGCCATTGGCATCCCTTGCTCAGGAAGCATCTACTTCTAATGAAACCGTTATTGTTACTGCTACTGCGCTGAAAGTAGAGACACCGCTGGTGGAAACACCGCGCCCAGTCTCAAGCGTTGACCGGGAAGAGCTTGAGACCCGCAATGTTCAGCAGCTAGATGAAACCTTCCGCTACCGTGCAGGCGTGTTAGCCGGTCACTACGGCAGCGACAACAACACTGATTGGTTTAAGGTGCGTGGGTTTGATCAGTCAACTTACCAGGATGGTTTGCGTATCTACCGTGAAGGCTTTTATCAATGGTTGCCGGAGCCTTACGGATTGGAGCGTGTCGATGTTTTCAAAGGTCCCTCATCGATTCTTTATGGTGAAGCGCCTCCTGGCGGGTTGATTAACGCGGTGAGCAAGCGCCCAACTGACACACCTCAAGGTGAGGTGAATTTTCAACTTGGTAACCGTAACCATCGCCAGGTGGGGATTGATACCAGCGGGCCACTGGGTGAGTCTGATAATGTTCGCTACCGTATGGTAGGGATGTACAAAGAGCGCGATGGTGATTTAAACGCGACGGATAACGAGCGTTACTATTTTGCGCCCAGTCTGGCGGTAGATTTTAGCGAAGACACGACCGTTACTTTCTTGGCCAGCATCCAAAAAGACGATGGCGTGCCTGTTAACGGTTTTAAGCTGCCCTATGGCACGGTTGAGAATACCCCTTTTGGCCGCGTGGATCCTCAAACCAACCTGAGCGAACCGGGCTACGACCAGGATACTCGCACCCAGTGGGGGCTTGGCTATGAACTGCAGCATGCGCTTAACGATACCTGGGCATTTGAGCAAGACCTGCGTTATAGCGAACTCGATCTAGATCTGCGCAGTACCTATGCGCTCTCTATGGTGGATGACCGCCGTGCCTCGCGGGGGCATGTTTACCGCGATGGCAGTATCGATAGCTGGACGGTAGATAACCGCTTTGTGGGTACGTGGTATACCGACAGAACTGAGAACACCTTGCTGCTAGGTGCTGATTATCAAAACCTTGGATTGAGCGGTCGCGAAGCAGATGACTACGCATTTGGCGATCCTATTGATATTTTCAATCCCACCTACGGCAACTTTACGCCGATTTCCGCTGATGACCTGCTAACACGGGAAATCAATAAAGAGCAGACCGGCCTTTATGCCCAGAACCAGCTGCGGTTAGACGACCGTTGGGTGTTACTTGGCGGCGTTCGCTATGACCAGGCCGAAACAGAAAACCGTAATTTGACTGCGGGGACTACCCAGCGCTCAGACGATGATCAAGTCTCATGGTCTGGTGGGGCAATGTACCTGGGCGAGAACGGTGTTAACCCCTACGTTAGCTACACCGAGTCTTTTGACCCCGTGGGCCGTGTCGACAGTAGCGGTGAGTTGTACGAACCCCGCGAAGGTCGCCAGTGGGAAGTGGGTGTGAAAGTGGCGCCGTTTAATTGGGATGGCTATGTGACAGCAGCCGTCTTCGATCTGCAAGAGAGCAACACTCTGGTGAATTCACCGGCTGGTTTTCAGGTGCAAGAGGGCAAGCGCATTTCACAAGGCTTTGAGTTGGAAGGCGTCGGTTATATAACCGATGATCTGAGAGTGACGGCCGCCTACACCTATAACGATTCACGCTTGGAAGATGATCGGCGTGCCAGCCTCATTCCGCGCCACCAAGCCTCTACCTGGTTAGACTACGCGGTGACCGGCGGAGCGTTGAATGGCCTGAAATTAGGTGGTGGCGTGCGTTATGTAGGTAGTAGTGTGGATGCTGACAACAGCAGTGTTGATGTCGATAGTTATACCCTGGTCGATGCCATGGTGGGCTATGAGTTTGCTGATGGTTGGGAAGCCCAGGTCAACGTTAATAACCTTACCGACAAAGAGTACGTCGCAAGCTGTGAGTACTGGTGTTACTACGGTGAATCGCGCAGCGTGATTGGCAGTGTGACATATAAGTGGTAATCCGTTTTAAACGGCATCGCCCGGCTATAAAAGCCGGGCGTTTGCGTTTAAGGTCTGCTATTAAGCGCTACTAATACTGGCTATTGTTCTGAAGAGAGTTCTCAAGAGAGTCCTGGAGAGCGTTCTGAAGATAGCTCTTTCGATAGGAGTGATTACAGGACCGGTAACGCTTTGGCGTAAAGCGCACAATCTTTGCTATAGCATGCGCAGGAGGCCTCAATCAGGCCAGGCCGGTTAAGCACCATGATTTCACCACGACGATAGCTAATCAGGCCACGTGCTTGCAGGGCTATCGCTGCAAGCGTTACCCCTGCACGCCTAACCCCAAGCATCATGGCTAGAAACTCATGGGTGAGATGCAATTGATCAGAAGCGGCGCGATCTTGTGTCATCAGCAGCCAACGAGCGAGACGAGCTTCAATCTGATGGAAATGATTACAGGCCGCTGACTGGGCTAATTGACACATGACTACGTGGAGATATCGCTTTAGCCGCTGGTGTAATACAGGGCATTTGAGTAGCAGTTCCTGAAAACTGGCTGCATTTATGCGTAAGGCCGACCCTGCCCCTTGAACTAGCGCAAGTAGCGGCGCCTCAGCGATGCCTAATATTCGAGAGATACCCAGCATACCTTCGCGTCCAGCCATGGCTACTTCCAGCTGGTTATCAACATCCGTGATGACTATCAGTGATATGAAGCTATCGATAGGGAAATAAACATGGGTAATTATCTCGGTGGGCTGGAAGAGCACTTCACCAAAAGACAGTTCCACCGTTTCGCAAGCGGCCATCAGTGCATCCCGTTCGAGATTCGGGAGCTCAGCAAGCAGTTGATTGGCATTGAGAACATGAAAAATAGACGTCATGCGCCTCTCCGGTTCATAAAACCTAGCAAGCGGCACAATGAAGGTTAATATCATCTTGATGTCGACTGCAGATCTACCATCAACTATTCCTTGACGATAGAGGTACATATTAACGCTTGGTAAATTAAGCGTCGGCACGCTAGCGTACAGAACTCGTTAAAGCCTCTTTATTGAGCGAGTGGCGTTAATCCAGGGGGACGAGCAGTTGGGTGTGGGTAATCACACGACGGTAATATGTTTGAGCAGGCGATCGTACTCTTTCTTGACCACCGCATAGCACTCACAAACACGCGCCTCCAGCCCTGGCCTATCAGTTACCGTAATATGCCCGCGGTTGTAACAGATCAAACCTGCCCGCTGAAGTTTACCCGCCGCTTCCGTTACGCCCTCACGGCGTACGCCCAGCATATTGGCAATTAATTCGTGCGTCATAAACAGTTCATTGCTGTTCAGTCGATCAAGGCTTAGCAGCAGCCAGCGGCACAGCTGTTTATCGAGGCTGTGGTGGCGGTTGCATACGGCTGTTTGCGCCATCTGTGTTAGCAGCGCTTGGGTATAAAGCAGTAGCAGGCGTTGCATTGAGCCTGCGCGGTAAAACTCGTTTTTAAGCAGTTGACCTTTAAGTCGGTAAGCTTGCCCTGCACTTTGTACGATCGCTCGGCTGGGGGTAGTTTCACCGCCCATAAAAAGTGATACGCCAACAACCCCTTCGTAACCTACTATAGCGATTTCCGTTGAAGCCCCATCCTCCATCACACACAGCAACGAAACGATGGAATCAAGAGGAAAGTAAACGTGGCTCATTTGCATGCCTGATTCAGACAGCGATTGACCCAAGGTCAGCCTCACCTTCTCGAAATATGGTAACAAAGGAATTAATTCCTCTTCTGTAAGCAGTCCAAGTAAAGCGTTCTGCCGCAGATCTTCAGTTTCTAGCATAGAAAATTCCCCCTCTATGGATGGCTGGTGTGCAGCCCATGATTAAAAATAACTACGTGAGCTAACCCTTCAAGCAGATTAATATGCCTATATCTCAACAACATATACGCATGTTGCTTAATTATAGAATGCTAGGAATTAAAGACTGTACGCTAACGAACATATGTTTGTTTAGCCATACTGAATTAATAGGAATTGAATAGTATAAAAGTAGGTTATTTTAATTATTTCCTGATTCATGTACGCGAACGTACAAACAGTTACGCACCTATCCTGTAGCGTTAAATTGAGTGAGGCAACGGAAATGCCAATACAGGATGTTTCACTATGCGCTGCAAGGAGCGCAGCGCTCTTAAAATTTAAACAGCTATTCCATCGCCAAAAATGATTCTTCTCCATTTCATAAAGAGGAGTCTCGCATTATTGAGAATGAGGAGCTGGGCGATGGAGTTTGAAAAGCACATAACAATCGCTAACTCTCTTACAGGCGATGCTCACCACTCCCAAAATCCCATCGAGCAAGATGCTGACACGCGATTGCGTCACGCTGAAGCCGCCTTACAGGACGCAACAGAGTGGGCTCAGGCGACACTGAATTCAATCGGCGATGCCGTTATAACGACTGACCTGGCGTGCCGAGTTACCTACTTAAATCGCGTTGCTGAAAAGCTGACCGGTTGGGTGAGTCTTGATGCGATTGGCAAGCCCTTACCGCAGGTGCTTACACTCGTTGATGGCCATACGTTCCTAACAGCCACCAATCCTGCGCAGCGTGCCATGGAAGAAAACCGTACCGTCGGACTAGCTATGGATTGTGTACTGATCCGTAAGGATGGTAGCCAGTTGAAGGTAGAAGACTCAGCGGCGCCGATCTGCAATGCTGAAGGTTGTATCAAGGGGGCGGTAATTGTGTTTCATGACGCCTGCCACTCGCCCACTCAATCGTCGAAACTGGCTTATCAGGCGCAGCATGATGCGCTCACCGGGCTGCCCAATCGTGTCCTACTGGCGGAACGGCTCTCCAGGGCGATTGGTTTGGCAAAGCGGCATCAGCACAAAGTTGCGCTGATATATTTGGATCTCGATGCTTTTAAGCCTATTAATGATTCGCTTGGTCATGCGATAGGCGACGCTCTCTTAAAGTTGGTTTCTGATCGCCTTAGCGACTGTGTCCGAGACACTGACACAATATGCCGTCATGGGGGCGATGAATTCGTAGTGCTGCTAAGTGAAATTGAACAACCCCAAGATGCTGCAAGGATTGCACAGAAAATTTTTAGCGCGTTAGCGGCGCCGTATCGAATTGATAAACACGAGTTGAGTATAACCACCAGTATCGGCATTAGTCTCTATCCAGATCATGGTAGTGATGCCCGTAGCTTACTCGATAATGCTGACATGGCCATGTACCACGCAAAGGAAAGCGGCTCTAACCACTTTCAGCTGTTTCGAGCCGACATGAATGCGCTAAGGGAGCAGCGCGGCCAAATCGAGTTTCAACTGCATCGGGCCTTGAAGGAAAATGCTCTCTTTCTTGATTTCCAACCTAGAGTAGATATCGCAACCGGATATTTATGTAGTGCCGAAGCGTTGGTTCGCTGGCGTAATCCGGCACTGGGCCTGATGCAGCCTTCAGTGTTTCTGCCTGTCGCAGAAGCTCGTGGGCTTATTGGTCCTATTGGGCATTGGGTGCTGCATGAGGCTTGCCGTCAGTTACAGAAGTGGCGTGAGCAAGGCGCTGAGATTGTACCCATTGCGGTGAATATGTCAGCCATGGAGCTGCGAGATAAATCATTGCCTGCCCGTATCGCCGGGATATTATCCGAGACGGGGTTAGCTGCACAATTTTTAGAATTAGAAGTGAACGAGCTTAGCCTTATGTATCATCCGAACGACGCTTCAATCGCGACTTTGATCGAATTAAAACAGTTAGGAATACGTATCGCGATTGATGACTTTGGCGCTGGGAGTGACAGCCTGAAACGTTTGAAATGTATTCCAAACGATACCCTTATCATTGCCCCCTGCTTTATTCATGACATGTTAGAAAACCTTGAAAATGCCAGTTTCACTAAAGCGCTTATCAACTTTGGACAAAACTTGACCATGCGTGTCATTGCCAAAGGCGTTGAAACCCAGGCACAGCTGGATCACCTTAAATTACAAGGGTGTGATGGTGCTCAGGGCTTTTTGTTTGGTAAGCCACTATCAGCAACAGACTTCCGCGCACTACTTGGCCCCGAACGCCCCCAATGGCCGTTAAATAACCAAGGTTTACAATCAGAGCCCCCGAACAAGTATCAACGTATTCGACCAGATAGTTAATGTAGGCATGCTCAGTTTTTAAGGAGTCAGTTCACATCGTCCTGGCTGGATGTAAGGCTTTTCGCCTGAGCGGTACACATATTGGGCTGCCGCTTGCTGGATCTTGAATCACATGTGCATCCAAATCGAAAACACGTTTGAGATTAGTCTCCGTAAAAACATCTATAGGTGCACCGCTGGTCACAATGCGCCCATCGCGCATCATCACTAAGTAGTCGGCATAGGCGGCGGCGAGGTTCAGGTCGTGTAGAACGAGTAGGAGAGTGCGGCCTTTTTCATGGGCTAGGCGCGAAAGTAGCTCTAGCAAGTCGACCTGTACCTTTAAGTCTAGAAAAGTCGTGGGCTCATCCAACAGAATCAGATCGGTTTGCTGGGCTAGCACCATGGCAATCCAGCAGCGTTGACGCTGGCCGCCGGAAAGCGCATCGACGCTGCGCTCGGCAAATTCAGTAACGTTGGCATACGCCATTGCCTCGCGAATGGCATTGGCGTCTTGCTGCGCATTTTTCTGCCACAACCCCTGATGCGGGAAACGCCCCATTCCTACCAGCTGTTTTACGCTTAATCCCTCCGGGGCAACCGGACCTTGGGGGAGAATCCCCAGGCGTTTGGCGACCTCACGAGTATTGCTGCGGTGAATATCCTTGCCGTCTAAATAAACATGGCCGGCACTTGGTTTAAGCGTTCGGGCCAGGGTTTTCAGCAGTGTCGACTTGCCACTCCCATTCGGCCCCAACAGCACCGTCAATTTGCCTTCCTCAACGGCGATATCAACGCCATCCAAAACTAGCTGAGCGTCATAGCCAGCATGGAGGCATTCACCTGTAAGGCGAGGCGGCTGGTTGAAAGGGAGTGTCATGGGTCAGCTCATTAAGTTGTCAAAGCAGGCAGCACCGTAAGGGAAAATATTCTCATTTTCAATCTCTTCTCCTAATAATTAGCCCGTTGCTCAGTACTTGAGACGCGCATCAAAAGGCGAGTTTAGTTGTATGAATAGGGGCAAAGACAATTTCGTTATACCGAACGGGCTTTTCCAATTTGTAGACCTTATTCACTTAATATGCATAATACAATCATTATCATTTAGATATGTATTACGTTTTGCAAAGAGTGCTCACTCAGTTAAAGGGAATAAGAAGAAAATGTACGTCAATAAACGCCAAGTATTCTGGCCGACGGTAACGCTAGTAGGGTTAGTGGCAGCCACGCAAGGATACGCTCAGGAAGCGTCATCCGCTGAAGAGCAAAGCGGGCGTGGGTCAGATCAAACCATGGTAGTCACGGCCTCGCGTACCAACACAACCAAAGAAGATTCTCCTCAAACGGTACGTATTATTAGCCAGGAAGAGATCAACCAGCAGCTACAGCTGACTAGCGATTCATCACAAATCTTAAGTAATCTGCTGCCTTCTTACTCGCCTAGTCGACAGAAAATGAGCGGCAGCGGTGAGACGTTGCGTGGGCGCACGCCGTTAATTCTGATCGATGGTATTCCTCAGTCCAACCCATTACGCCCCACCGGTCGTGAAGCGCATGTCATCGACTTTTCTATGGTGGAGCAGATTGAGGTGATTCAGGGTGCCAACGCTACCAACGGGGTCGGGGCGGCGGGTGGTGTGATTAACTTGATCACTAAACGCCCTGAACCAGGCTCGCTTAATCAGCATATTGAAGCCCAGGTAACAACGCCCACCAGCGAGCTCGACAGTGACACGATCAGTTATAAAACTACCTACGGTGTCAGTGGTAATAGCGGTGATGTGGACTATCTATTTTCGGCCAGCCTTGAGGATCAGGGGTTGTTCCTGGATGGCAATGGAGATCCCGTCGGGGTGGACAACACCCAGGGCGACCTAATGGATGCCCGCTCATTCGATATTTTGGGCAAGCTCGCGTATTGGTTCGATGAAAATCAGCGTCTGCAGTTTACACTGAACCACTACAATATTGAGGGACATAATAACTATGTCAGCGTGACGGGGGATCGCGCGAATGGCGTGGTGACCACGTCAGAGCGTGGTACGCCAGAAGGCGATGCGCCCTACAATCGAGTGTGGACCACTGGGCTAAGTTACGATCACTACGATCTAGCGGGTATGCACCTGAGTGCCCAGGCGTTTTATCAAGATTATGAGGCGCTGTTCGGGGCGACCAATTCCGCAACGTTCCAAGACCCAACGATTGCCCCCATCGGCACTTTTTATGACCAAACCATGGCGACCACGAGTAAATTCGGCACTAAGGTTTCGTTAACCAAAGATGATATGTGGGATGAGCGCCTGAAGCTGACGGTTGGGTTCGATACCTTGTTCGATGAAACCGAGCAGTATCTATATCAAACCAACCGCACCTACGTACCGGCCACCGAATACACCGACCTTTCCCCGTTCCTACAAGTTGATCTGCGGCCGGTGGATTCTCTGCTGCTCTCAGCTGGCGCCCGCTATGAATACGCTAAGCTAAATATTGATGGTTATCAGACCGTTGCCGCTAATAACGGTGTTAGTGTCGAAGGCGGCGACCCCAGTTTTAATGAAACGCTTTATAATTTCGGTGCCGTGTGGAAGCCCGTTGACCACTGGAGCCTGTTTGCCAATTACTCTGAAGGGTTTTCTATCCCCGACGTTGGCCGTGCATTGAGAGAGATCAGTACCCCTAATCAATCAGTCGACAATATAGAGAATCTGAGCCCCATTGTTACTGACAACATCGAGACTGGGGTACGTTTTGAGAATGGGCGCTTAGCGGCCGAGCTCAGCTACTACGAGTCGTCTTCCGACTTCGGCAGTCGGCTAACAGAGGTAGATGATGTCTTCTATATGCAGCGACAAGCCACTGAAATAAAAGGCTTCGAGGCATCGGTAGATTATCAGTTTAACGATCAGCACTCTGGCCGCTTAGCCTATTCACGTATGGAAGGGCGTTACGACAGCAATGACGATGGCAACTTAGATGCCAAACTATCGGGGCTGGATGTCTCGCCAGACCGCCTGACGGCCAGTTGGTCAGCGAATTGGACAGATGAACTCTCTACCTTTGTGCAGGCCAACTACGCCTTCGATGAGACCTTCGATGAGGCTAATCGTGAGTTTGATGGCTATCTATTGATGGATGCTGCGGTGGGTTATCGACTACCCGTTGGTCAGGTCAATGTAGGCGTATCTAACCTGCTTGATGAGCAGTACGTGACTTACTATTCACAAAGCGCGCTGGTCAACGATGAGCGCTATTTCGCTGGGCGTGGCCGTACCTTAACGCTTGGCTATCGTTTAGATTTCTAAGCCTTAGTTAGTGAGAGAGCCATTTAGAAAAAGCCAGTGAGAGAGAGTCAGTGAGAGCGATAGCGCGTTCGGTGTAGCAAATAAACGAAGAAGGGCGCGCCTATCCCTGCAACGAAAATGCCTGCGGGTAGATCTTTAGGTAAAAACGCCACCCGCCCGAGCAGATCGGCATAAAGCACAATTAATGCGCCGACTAACGCTGAGGCAGGTAGCAGACTAGCCAGATTGCGCCCCACCAATTTAGCTGCGAGGTGGGGTGCTATTAACCCCACAAAGCTTAAGCCACCGGCAAACGCCACGGCGGCGCCTGCCAATGCTACGCTGCAGGCCAGCAGTATTAGCCGGCTGCGTAGAATAGCTACCCCAAGCCCTTCGGCAACACTATCGCCCAGCGCCATGGCATCCGCATGGCGGGTGAAGCATAGGCTGATAGGTATCGTGACCAACAGCCAAGGTAATAGACCCCACACATCATTCCACTGCGCTGCATACAAACTACCGGTTAGCCATACATAGGCGGTCATGGCAGCGGAGTCATCGCTGATAACAACTAACAGTGTCGTTCCAGCGCCCATAGCCGCCGCAAGGCCAATACCCACCAGTACCATACGCGAAGGGCTAATACCGTTTTTCCACGTCAAACTCATCACTGCCAATGCTGCCACTAGCGCACCGAGCATAGCTGCAAATGGCAGCCACTGAATGCTCAAATGGGTGCTTAACAGCACTAGAAAAAGGACCGCCGCTAGCGCGGCACCGCTGGTAATCCCGATGACATCCGGTGAGGCTAGCGGGTTACGTACAATGCTTTGCAGAATAGCCCCGGCTATTGCGAGGGCGGCACCGACCAGTATTGCCAGGACTATTCGGGGCAGCCTTAATTCCCAAATAATAAAGGCGATATCGCTATTTTGTGGTGCTGTGAGTGCATGCATTACCTGCATGAAAGGCGTCGGAAAGCTGCCTAGACTGAGCGATAACCCTGCGCTTGCTACCAGAAGCAGGCTGATCAGCAATAGGCGAGCCAGCAATTGGGTGCTTTCGTGCTTGGTATTAAGGTATCGAGTTGCTGCTTGTCTCATTGGCCTGCCATCTTGCGTCGCGCCAGATAAATAAAGAAGGGCGTACCTATCAGCGCGGTCATTACACCTACTGGCACCTCTTGAGGCGGCATTAAAAACCGTGAAACGACATCGGCCAGCAGTAGCAAGCAGGCGCCCAACAGGGCGCAGGCAGGTAGTAGCCAGCGGTGGTCGATGCCAAACAGCCCACGCGCCATGTGGGGCACAATCAGACCCACAAAGCCAATCATCCCTGCCAGTGCTACTGAACTACCTGCCAGCACAATCACCACAAGCCCAAGCAGAAGTTTAATAGTGGTGGCCTGCATGCCCAAGCCAGTAACCATGTCGTCGCCCAGTAATAACGCATTGGCGTGGCGTACTAGTAGCGCGCTGAGCAAAAGCGCTCCGCCAAAAAGAGGCAGTAAGGGCACTACGATGGCCAACTCACGTCCTGATACTGAACCCGCCAGCCAATAGAGCACACTTTCAAAACTTTGCTGATCAATCACTAGCAGCCCTTGGCTAAACGATACGAACATCGCGGTGACGGCAACGCCTGCCAACACAACTCGCAATGGGGATAACTCACCATGACGACCGCGGCTCAGTATCACCACCAACAATGCCGCGACGAACGCCCCTAGTAGCGCAGCCCAAACGTAATGGGCAGGGGTATGCAACGGTAAAAGCGACACCGCCACTACCACGAAAAACATCGCTCCAGCGTTAATGCCCAAAATACCTGGTGAGGCGAGAGGATTGCGTGTCATTGTTTGCATCAGCGCGCCAGCAATAGCAAGGCTAGCGCCCACCAAGGCCGCAATGACTGCGCGTGGCAAACGCTCTGTGAGTATGATGATATGCGCTACATTGGTGGAGTCGTAGTGGTTAAAGGTAGCGCGTAAAGATGACCAGGCAATATCAGTTGTGCCCATCATTACACTGGCAATAAACGCACCGAATGCCACGACCATGCCTGCGACCAGCCCCATGCTTTTTGCAAAGCTACTCTTCAACATGCGAGTTGCTCAGTATGATTTGATAAAGAAGCGTAGCAAAGCAGCGCATAATGGTTATAAAGATCATCCAGCATGGCGTTGGCTGCTAATATGCCGCCTCCCATCATCCAACTCACCGGATCTACCTCAAATACGTGGTCGCTTTGCACAGCTGCCAGCTGTTGCCAGAGCGGATGAGCTGACCAGCGTTGGTAGTTCTCCTCAATGGCCGAATCATCAGGCTCAAGCAGAATAAACATTACATCGGCATCCAGTACGGGAATATTTTCAGGACTTGAAAGCTTCATTCCCCAGCCTTGGGTTTGCAGCGTATCCGGTTGCTCAAAGCCTAATTCATCCAGAATAGTGCCGGCAAAGCCGCTGGTATAAATACGCACGTGGTCGCTCTTAAAACGCACCACAGCCACTTTTTGCGGCCACTGGTTACCTAGCTTAACCGCAATCTGCTGGCGGAAATCGGCCACTCGTGAATCCCAGCGCTGCAGTAACTGGTTAGCTTGAGCTTCGCGGCCAGTGGCATTGGCCACCATCGAGAGCGTGGTTTTAAAGTCGAAGACGGTATTGGCTGATACCGTAGGTGCAATGGCATCCAGTAGCGGCACTATTCGGGTATGACGAAAATCGCTGGCAATCACTAGATCGGGCTTAAGCCAGGCAATTTTTTCCAGATTAGGTTGGGTTTCCAGTCCTACGTGTTCCGCGTTAGTGAGCGAATTACGCAGGTAGCGGTACATCGGTTTTTCGAGCCATGAATCGACCACGCCGATAGGTGTAAGTCCCAGGGCAACGGCGCTATCGGTAGCACCTTGATACAGCGTAACGATGCGTGGTGAAGTCGATAACAGGGCAGGAGTATGATAAGGAGTAACTGTTTGCCCAGCACTGTAAACCGCTTTTAAGAGGGTTAGCGTAGTAATGGTGGCCAGCAACACACGCATTGAAATCTTATGACGATGAGTGCGCGCTTTTAACATTGATGTCACTTTACGATTAGCTAAGACTATAGGGCCAAGATGATGGCATGGTCTAAAAGCTAATGCAAAGCATTATCAAATGTAGGCTGCCAACTGAACCAACCCAAACACCGCCACACCCGCCGCCACTGGCCAGCCCAGTGAACGTAGCCGCCACCAAACCAACAGCGTGACGAATAACCCAATCGCGGTTGCGATCCAGGACGTAGTGCTTGGGTTAACCGGCATGATGGATACGCCCAGCACTGCGGCAATCATTAGCGGACCGAGAATGCCCAGCCACTGGGGCATGTTATTGAGGCCGGTGTCGCTATTTAAACGGCGCTGCATCCATAAGAAAGGCACTACCCGCATTAGTAGAGTGCCCAAGGCTGACGCTACCACGGCGAGCCAAAGTGAAGTGCTCATGGGTTAGGCCTCCGAGCTTTGAACTTCACCATATAAAAGCAGATCGCGCCGCAGGCAGCAGCCAGGGGTATTGCCACATTGCTCCAGCCGTAAAGAGTGAAAAACAGCGCAGAGAAAATGGTGCAGCCTAGCGCTAGTGCCCAGCGTTTGTCGGTGAAGCGCGGCGCTACCATGGTCAGAAACAGGGCGGGTAGGGCGAAGGGCATTACCTCGCCTAACAGCGGCCAGCGTGCGGTTAATGTTTCTCCTGCTGTAGCACCTACCATCGTACCTATTATCCACACCCCCCAGGCGAGCAGCGATGCGCCTATAAACCAACCAAACCGTTCAGGGGCTGGCAGTTGGGGTAGCCTCGTTAGCGCCAGGGCAAATACCTGATCAGTAAGACCATGCATCAACCAGGGCCAGTGGTGGCTGCGGGGTAGCAAAGAGGCCAAATTAGGACCGTAGACCACATGGCGTACGTTGATCAGCAGCGTCATCGCAACCACCAGCCAAAGCGGCGAACCAACGGCTATCATCCCCACAAACAGAAACTGCGAGGCGCCAGCGTAGATCAGCGCTGAAATCGCGGCGGCTTCCCACATGCTAAACCCCGCCTGAGTTGCCACCACGCCAAATGAGAGTGAGACCGGAATATAGCCACCTAATAATGGAATGGCTTCCCTCACGCCTTTCAGTGTTGAGCGAGTAGGGGAGAGGCTGGCTACTGAGTTCATGGTGTTTTACCTTGCTCACCGTAGGTGATGGTCATTATCAGGGTGGCCTCTGCTGCCTGGGTGCGATAAAGGTGCGGCTGGTCTGCGGAAAAGGTCACAGTGTCTCCAGGCGACAGCACGGTAATGGCTGCTTCTGGACCCGCTTCTAACTTGCCACTAATTAGCGTCAATGATTCGCGGGTGCCCGGCGTGTGGGCTTCGGCACGGCGCAGCGTGTAGGGCGCGCAGCGCATCCAGTAGGCATCCACTTGGGGTGCGCCTTTGCCTTGATCAATTAAACGTACCTGCACGCCATCTTCACCCAGTGGCACGGTAATCGGTGCGACCAGCGTGCCGAAAGGAACGTTAAGCTGCACCGCCAGCCGCCAAATGGTATCTAGCGTCGGGTTGCCGTTACCCTGCTCCAGGCGACAGAGGTTGGATTTAGCAATACCCGCATCATTAGCCAGCTGTGAGAGTGACCAGCCCCGTGCTAAACGTAATGACTGTAAATGCTGGCCTAATGTACTCAGTGATAGCTTATCCATAACCTGCCATTCGGCTGTGTTGAAAACAGTTTTAATACGGCTACTTGCTTACTGTCGTTCTATATAAAGAACGTTAGCCTGTCAACGATTCTATTAATATTCACGATGGCACTCTTTATGCATGCACTTATGTATTAAATTAGGTATTCGTTTTATGTATTTAGGTAGATGCTCTGCAGCGAGGGAAACGCAATGCATTCATTGGCAATGCTTCAACCGGTTAAATCGATTCTAAGAAGTGTGGCGTTACTGCTGTTAGGCAACGGCTTGCTCAACACGTTGCTGACACTGCGCGGCACCATGGAAGGCTTTTCCAGTGCGATGCTCGGGTTAATTATGTCCGGCTATTTTGTTGGATTTATCTGTGGCACCTGGGTGAGCGGTCGGTTAATACGGCGCATGGGGCATATTCGTACTTTTGGGTTTTGCGCCTCTATCTGTTCATCCGTGGCGCTTTTGCACCTTGTGTTTATCGACCCGTGGGTGTGGCTACCTTTGAGAGTAGTCTATGGGCTATCGTTTATTACCTTAATTACCGTGATCGAAAGTTGGTTGAATAGCCAAGCCGCTGCCCATGAGCGGGGGCGTATTTTCGCCGTCTATATGGTCGTCAACTTGGGTGCGCTAGCGATAGCTCAACAGTTGCTGAGGCTCTCATCACCGGAAGGGTTTTTGCTATTTGTCGTGATCGCCATTTTGATTAGTTGGGCACTGCTACCCATCACGATGACCCGCCGGGTTCAGCCGAAAATCACTGAGCGGCCAAAAAGCAGCCTACGAGCGCTGCTGGGATTTGCACCGCTGGCGGTTGCCTCCGCCGCTTTATCAGGGCTTGCGATGGGCGCGTTCTGGTCGATGACCCCGGTATACGCTACGCAACTGGGTTTTGATATTGGCGGCGTTGGGCTAGTGATGAGTGTGGCGATTATTGGCGGTGCGTTGCTGCAGATTCCCATAGGTCGCTTTTCAGATAAACATGACCGGCCCAGAGTGATGACCTGGGTAGTGCTGTTAGCGGCGTTAATCGCGGCGTGTATGCCATTTGCCCCTAGCCATGAAGTACTGCTCGGGCTCTATTTTCTCTGGGGCGGTTTAGCGTTTTCGCTCTATCCACTCGCAGTGGCCCAGCTAATTGACCAGCTTCATCCTGATGAAATTGTCTCAGGCTCAGCGGATATGCTCGTTATGCATGGCGCGGGCTGCGCCGTGGCGCCAATTGCGGCAGGGTCACTGATGACCGCTATAGGAAGCCACGGCCTGCCGATTTATATTGCCTGTGTGTTTAGTCTATTGGGTATTTACGCCATTTATCGTCGCCGCCATGTAACGGATTTGGTGACACACACTGCCCATTTCGAGCCAATGGTACAAAGTAGTGCAGAGGCGTTGGAAATGATCTTCGATGATACGCAGCCAGATCTATTTGATGACCCCAGTTTTTATGAAGAGCATGAGCGCCAGCGGTTAAGAGATGTTTTAACGTCGTCAAAAGTATGAAGCCCACGATAATGGCATGCCGTCCGGCTGGCTAAATGGCTACATTTATATATAAAAATACCCCTGCCGATTAAGCCTGCAGGGGTATGGATAGAATAGATTAAGCGGTGGGGATCTAGCCTTGAGCAATTAACTAATTAGGCGGCGACAACGTTAAGCGTAGTTGCGGAACTCTTCTTCGGCTTGCGTGGAACCGAATCGTTATTCACAAGCAGCTCTGGAAGTGCGTTAATTTCATTGTAACCGCGCTGCGTTAAGGCAACGACCTCGGGAGAGGAGCCCCATTTCAGCAGCATTTCATCGAGCATGTATTCGGCTTGTTCGGCATTACCCCAGCGGTTAAGTAGCTGGGTAATAGCGTAGTCACACTCAGGGGTGTCGAACAGCTCGTCCTTGATATCTTGAATGGCGATTTGAAGACCTGCCTGGGAAAGGTCGGTTTGTTTCTCGCTATGCATGTCACGGCTCCGTGTGAATGCGATTCTTAATGGTGGCTCACGTGTAAACCACCTACATATGTGTTGTACGTGCCTTGTACGAAAGTGAGCTTAATATAGCCGTGAGTGAGAAGCAAATGCGAAACCAACTCCCAAACGGCGAGTGTCCTATGACCACCAGTGTCAGGCTCAGGGACGCGGCATAAATATCTCTAACGCGTGTTCCTGACCATCCAATGGGATGCGTACTAATCCTTGTGGGAGTGTCAGCTCACCGCCATCTAGCTGTGCGCTTAACGCGCCATCAGCTTGAGTGATTTCAACACTGTAGCGCGTCGCCGAAATGCTGATCGTCACACTGACACTTGGCCACTTATTGGGCAAACAAGGGGTAATTACAAGCCAGTCGCCTTCCCGACGAATACCCAATATCCCTTCGATTCCGGCGCGATACATCCAGCCTGCTGAGCCGGTGTACCATGTCCAGCCGCCGCGCCCTGTATGGGGCGCCACGGAGTAAACATCTGCCGCAAGCACGTAAGGTTCGACGTGATAACGGGCCGCTTCTTGGGCAGTGCGTGCATGATTGATGGGGTTGAGTAGTGCAAATAGTTCATGTGCTTTGTCGCCCTCGCCAAGTTTGGCAAACGCCAAAATAGCCCACATTGATGCGTGGCTATATTGCCCGCCATTTTCACGCATGCCCGGCGGATAGCCGCCGATATAACCGGGATCGCGTTCGGGCTGGTCGAAGGGTGGCCAGAATAGTAGCGCGATCTGATCATCGTGCAGGATCAGCTCCTGCTCAAGCGAGTGCATGGCGAGCGCTGCCCGGTGAGGTTCCGCCGCACCCGAAAGTACCGACCAGGATTGCGCTATCGAATCGATCCGGCAGGCATCGCTCTCTTTACTACCCAGCCATGTACCGTCATCAAAGGTCGCACGTCGATACCACTGACCGTCCCAGGCGCTACTTTCCAGCGCGACGCGCAATTCAAAGGCATGGATGCGCCAACGATCAGCGCGGGAGGTTGTCTGCTCGGTTGACGATGCGTGCTGAGAGGTTGTCGACGTCTGTTTTTCACGCTGCTCGGCAAAGGGTAAAAACAGTTCAAGGGTATGCACCAGCAGCCACCCCAACCACACGCTTTCGCCTTTACCCGCTTCACCAACGCGGTTCATACCGTCGTTCCAGTCGCCCCCGCCGATCAACGGCAGGCCGTGTTCGCCGGTGAGTTCAATACTCTGATCCAAGCCGCGGGCGCAGTGCTCAAATAGCGAGGCCGTCTCCGCCGCAATCATTGGCTGGAAAAAGCAGTCGTGCTCGTCAGGCGCTAATAAGGCCCCTTCTAAAAAGCTCACCTGCTCATCCAGCACCGCCACATCAAGCGAAGTGGCAATATAGCGCGCACAGGCGTAGGCCAGCCAAACCCTATCATCTGAAATGCGCGTTCGAACGCCTTGGCCAGAGTGGGGTAACCACCAGTGTTGCACATCCCCTTCGATAAACTGGCGCGAAGCAGCGCGCAATAAATGTTCGCGGGTGGTCTCAGGGCTGGTGAAGGTTAAGGCCATGCCGTCTTGAAGCTGGTCGCGGAACCCATAAGCGCCGCTGGCTTGGTAAAATCCTGAGCGCGCGGTGATCCGGCAAGCAATGGTTTGGTAAAGCAGCCAGCCATTGAGCATGATATCCATGGCGCGATCCGGCGTGGTTACTTGGATCGCATTAAGCTGGGTTTGCCAGTGTGCGCGTACTTTGGCGAGCTCTGCTCCAATATCTGCCCCACGATAGCGGGCGATAAGCGCTTGCACATCAACGGTAGAGCTTCCCTGGCCCATCAGTACCACCACATCAACGCTTTCACCCGCTGCTAATGAAACGCCACGGCTGAGTGCCGCACAAGGGTCTAACCCAGCCCCTTGGTTGCCGGAAAGCGGTGCCTTACTGCGCAGCCCCGCTGGGGAGGCTAGACTGCCCCCGTGGCCGATAAATTCGCTGCGATCAGCTGTACAGGAGTCGGGTAGGCTACCGATGTCCAGAAATGCCACCCGGCCTGGAAAAGCGATATTCCAAGGATTTTTGACCAACAGCGCACCGCTGTTGGCGTCCTGATGTGAGACAAGAAAAGGCGCCGACGCACTTCTCGACGTGCCTAATACCCATTCCGCATAGGCCGTAACGGAGAGCTGGCGTGGCCTTCCCGAGTGATTGGTGATACGTAATCGCGAAATTCGCAGCGGATCATCTAGCGGTACAAAATGCAGCAGTTCAAGAGTGATGCCATCCGTTTGATGCTCGAACTGGCTATAGCCGAAGCCATGGCGGGCGATATAGCGGCCCTGATCTCGCACCGGGCGGGCAGTCGCCGTGTAAAGAGCTAATGACTCCTCATCGCGCACATAAATAACGTCGCCACTGGGGTCTTCAACGGGGTCATTCGACCACTGGGTTAATTGGTTTTCGCGGCTATTATCCGCCCATAAGTAACCGGCCCCGGCGGCTGATACCTGAAAACCGAAGCCCGCGTTAGCGATGACGTTAATCCATGGGGCGGGGGTTGTACTGCCAGCATCAAGTATCGTGACATACTCGCGACCATTTTCTGCAAAGCCGCCCAGCCCGTTAAAAAACTCAAGCGTTGGTAACGGTGAAAGGGCGGTATCGTTGGCCTTTAAAGGTATGTGTTTGGGTAAGGCGCGCTTCGTAAATAGCGGGGCATGGATTGCCGCTACTTGAGCCGGAAGCGTCAATGCCAACTGATCTGCAATGCCACCGCGATGGGCTATCAGCGCCACTCTGGCAACTGACTGAAGCTGCATGCGTACGTCCAGGCTTATCAAGTCGCTACGCAGCGCAATCACTTTGCCGTGGGCATGGCCATTGCGGAAACGAGGTCGCGACTGGCTGCTTAGAATAGCGGTATCAATGGCATGTTGAAGATCCTGAATATAGGAGGATGCCCGCTCATTAATGATCACCACATCGACCCCTAAGCGTTTCATCCCCCAGTATTCATGGGCGCGCAGTAATTGGCGTACGTGACCAATATCATCAATAGCGTCGATACGCAGCAGAATAATTGGTAGATCTCCGGAGATACCATACTGCCAGAGCTGGGATTGAGGTCCCGCTCCTCGCTCTATCGCATCAGTGGGTGCTCTGAAGCGAGCATCAGGATAAAGAATGGGCGCTGCCAGCCGCTGAAAATCAGCGGCCTCTTCAGGTTGGATACCCATATGGCGAAGCTGCACTTGTGCTTGGGTCCAGGCAAGTGTTTTGGCCCGCTCAAAGGCACTTCGATCATGGTGTTTGTCGATCAGATCCATCAACGCTTCCCGGGAGGAGGCGATCACGGTCCAATAAGCAATACGGGCAATCTTGCCAGGGGCGACTCGCAGGCAATAGCGCAGCGCAAAAATAGGATCTAGCACGCTACCTACGGTTCCGGATAAACGCTGACCCTCCGCCAGCGCTGAGGCCTGAAGTGTGGCCCGCCCGCGTCCTAAAAACTTCGCACGATCAGTCTCAAACTGAATATCACCCACGGTTTCGCCTTCCACCACCGCAAAGTGGGCAGCCCATACCTGGGCTTCACCAGGCGCACGGCGGCGGCGGGTTGCAATCAGAACATTAACGTCTGGCAGGTACTCCGTAACCACAAACATTTTGGCAAAAGCGGGGTGTGCATTGTCATTATCCGGTGTGGTTAGCACTAACTCTAAATACGACGTAACGTCGATATCTCGGGCGTGACGACTGCTATTGCTGAGTGATACGTGGCGCACTTCGCTATCGTCTTCACCTGAAACAAGCACTTCCATGTGGCTGGTAATGTCGTCATGGCGATGACTATAGCGAGCGTAATCTTCGGCAAATACCACCTGGTTGCCGTCTTCTTTAGCCGCTAACGCGGGGCCTGCCGTTTGCCCGGTAGATGTCCATAAACCGGGGCGTCCTGTATCACGCAGGAAAATAAAGCTGCCTAAGTGGTCGCGGGTGGCATCCGGCTGCCAACGGGTGATCGCAATTTTTCCCCACCGACTATAGCCGCCCCCTCTGGCTGTCATCATGACCGAGTAGCGACCGTTAGAGAGTAGATGGGTAACCGGGGCCCCGTTGGCTGCTGTAGAAACGCGGCGAATGGTTTGTGCCTCATTAATACTTTGGCTGGCCGTGGATTTCACCTCTTCAGCGCGAGGCTGGGAAATAGCGACATTACGCGGTACCCGCTCTTGTAACAGTAGCTCACTGGCTTGAATCATCGGCTCACGATGAAAGCGAGCGCGCATCTGGCCGTGATGCAGCGTGTTGGCAATAGCGACGATAGTCATTCCCTGGTGGTGCGCCATAAAGCTACGTACGATGACGACATTTTCACCAACAGGTAGCCGTGAGCGAGTGAAATCCAGCGCTTCATAAAAGCCGTAGCGACCTAATGCGCCCAACTCCGCTAACCGGTTGAAATTGCGGCAGGCAGCGTTAGGGTCAACCATGGTGGCCAGGCCGGTAGCGTAAGGTGCAATGACAAGATCCGCAGAGAGTCCTCGCTTAAGCCCCAAGCCCGGCACGCCAAAGTTAGAGTATTGATAGGTAAATTCCAGATCGCGCGCATTGTAAGCAGATTCAGAGATGCCCCAGGGAGCTGAGAGCTGGGCTGCATAGGCCTCTTGTCGCTTCACGACTAAGCGGCTGGTTTGTTCAAGCAAGCTACTGGCCGGTGCGCGCATTACCAGTGATGGCATCAAGTACTCAAACATTGAGCCAGACCAGGATATTAGGGCAGAGCCAAACGTTAACGGCGTTGCCGTGCGACCAAGCCGGAACCAATGGCGAGTAGGAATATCGCCTTTGGCAATGGCAAACAGGCTGGCCAGCCGTGCCTCTGAAGCCAGCAGGTCATAGCAACTGGTATCAAGGCAGTTGTCGTCCAGTGAGTAGCCGATTGACAGCAATTGACGCTCGGTGTTGAGTAGAAATGCAAAGTCCATACCGAGTGCTAAGCGTCTTGCGGTATCCGCAATCTGTTGCAGGCGTACAGTTTGCTGGTTCTGTAACGCTGGGTGGGCGACGCTATCAGAATGGTGTTGGGTCACAGCACTATGCAGTGCCTCCACCCAAAACCGTATATCTTCACTGCTCGTGCTTGGATGATCGGTGAGGGCAGCAGAAGCCACGTTCAAGGCGTTGTTCGTCAGCATCGAGAGCTTCGCTAGGCACTCAGACGACATAGTTTCGCCCTTGAGCTGCCCATCAATGGCTTCAAACTGCTCGTTAAGCTTGGCCACAAAATTTTCCGACAGCCTGCTTTCTGGAGTCTTGAGGCCTGGCAATACGGTTTCTGACAGCACGGCGGCATGCTTAAGTGCATCGCGGGCGAGATTGAGCGTATCGGCGATCCCGGAGCGTGGATCCGCCAAAAAGAGTTCTTGTTGCCACGTTTCGCAGGCATTGGCGATGACAATAAGATGCCCCGCTAAGTTACCGCTATCGACCGAGGAGACATACCTGGGGTCAAGCGGTCGCAGGTCATGGGTGGCGTACCAGTTGAAAAAATGGCCACGATAGCGTGGCAGCCCTTGCATCACGTCCAGCGTTGCCTCAAGACGCTCAAGGGTCTGGTGTGTACCGATCCAGCCAAAATCCCGTGCTGCTAAGGTGGAGAGCAGATACAGCCCCATATTGGTCGGCGACGTTCGTTGGGCGAGGGCGGGTTGCGGGTCTTCTTGAAAATTGTCGGGCGGCAGGCGGTTGTCAGTCGCGGTCACAAAGGTTTCAAAGTAGCGCCATGTTCTCCTTGCGATGAGGCGCAATTCAAGCGCCTCATCGGTCGAGATAGTCGGCTGGACGACACTGCTTTTCGTGCTGCTAAGCCAAGATGCTATCGCTGGAGCAACAAGCCAAAGTAGTGCAAAAGGCAGCACGATTGGCCAAGCATCACTGGCAGACCACATTGCCGACATAACGACTGTAAGCCCCAGCACCGTACCTGGCGCCATTCGCTGATAAAACCCCAATACCGTCAGGTGCGGGCTTTTCATCGACTGTGCCGCTGAGGTCCACTCCAGTAAATGGCGATGGGTGATCAAAATACGGATTAATGTCCTGACGATGGCATCGAGCATTCGCCACGCCTGGTCGGGCAAAAAGACGACCTGTAGCAGAGTTTGCACAGCCCCCAATTTCAGTTCATCAAACCAAAGATTGAAGTGATGGCGCAGCGTTGCTTTCGCCTTGAAAGGGATGAAGGAGAGTGTCAGAGAGAGCAGCGTTGGAGCACCAATAATGGCAAGCACCAGCAGCGTGCCAGAGATGGCCAACGGCAGCGGTAGTTGCCAACTAACGGCAAGGCTTGCCAATAACAACGGCGGTAGCAGTGAACGGCGCAAGTTGCCGAGCATTTTCAAGCGCCCGGTAAGCGGCAGCTTAGGGGCGACCAACCAAGGTAGCAGTTGCCAGTCGCCGCGCGTCCAGCGGTGTTGGCGCTTCGCCGCGACATCATAGCGAGCCGGGAAGTCTTCGATGACTTCAATATCGGAAGCGAGCCCCGCCCGGGCAAATACCCCTTCAAACAAGTCGTGACTAAGTAGACTGTTTTCGGGCACGCGACCGGCGAGGGAGGCTTCAAAGGCATCAACCGCATAGATGCCTTTACCAGCAAATGAACCTTCTCCCACTAGGTCTTGGTATAGGTCTGAAATAGTGGCGGCATAGGGGTCAAGGCCCCCAGGTGCAGAGAAGAGCCGCTGATAAATAGAGCCCTCTCCCCCGGTAGGCAACGAAGGCGTGACGCGTGGCTGTAGGATGCCATAGCCCTCTACTACATAGCGCTGCTGTTCATCCAGGCGGGGCTGATTTAAGGGATGGGCCATTTTACCCACCAGGCGGCAGGCGGCTCCCCTGGGTAAGCGTGTATCCGCATCCAGGGTAATCACATAGCGCACATCGCAGGGTAAGGTGGGTGGGTTGATAAACGTGGTATCAGTGGCACCCCGTAACAGCCGATTAAGCTCATGGAGCTTGCCGCGCTTGCGCTCCCAGCCCATCCAGGTATTTTCACTGCTGTTAAATACCCGTCGCCGATACAGTAAAAAGAAGCGCTGATCGCGCGGATGACTATGTCTGTTTAAACTATGTTTGTTTAAAACATGCCTGTTTAAACCGCCCTGAGCATGTGAACTGCCTGAGGCTTGTGAACCAGCTGGGGCATGTAAACAGTAGCGTTCATTTAATTGATCAATCCACGCTTGCGCCGAGGATAATAGCAGCGATTCATCAGGTAACTCCGCATGGGGAGCATCGACGCCATCAACGAGCAGCGCATAAGCAAGTGCTCCGTCACCGCTGGATAAATGATGTACTTCAAGGCGTTCAATCTGTTCGCGAAGATCCTCTTCACTGGTAAGCAGCGTAGGTACGGCAATCAACGTCCGTAGCGTGGGCGGAATACCTTTGGAAAGGTCGAGGCTGGGCAGCGGCTGGGCGCCGACGCTGCGAATAATTATGCGATTAACAATTAAAGTAGCCACTTCAATAATGGGCAGTAGACTGAGAGTCCCTAGTAGGATTAACCAGGTTAAAGGCATATCACTGATGGCCAGCGGGGCCAAGAGTAATAGGCCAAGAGAGAGGGCGATTAAGCTAACGGTCACCACGGTCATCATAACGATATAGCTATGAATTCCGTGCTGGATAAATGTCCGGCTCAGCCACTGATCTGCCGAAGGACGAAAACCAAGCTGTTGTTCAAGTTCAATACGTCCTGAACCGATTAAAAAATAGCCTGGGTCTCCCAAACGGGCGGATTCTACAGCATCGTCAGTGCTTGCCATCGCTAGTTGAGACATGCTTAGCGCCGTTTCAACGACCTTTAACTCAGAGTATTTACAGCCCCGGGAAAGACGCTCTACAGCGCTTCGATAGTAGTTTCGCGTCGGAAAATCCAACTTAGCAAACTGGCTGTGTTGGCGCAGTTGCACATCGACCAAACTGACGCTTTCAAACAGCTCAGCCCAGTCAATGCTTGAGACGAACCGCATACTGGTAATGATGTTGCGCACAGTCACATTGGCAGCGCCTTGGCGCTGTTGGGCGTGTTGCACCACATCATCAATCGTTTCACCCTGATGATTAAGCCGTTCGTCCAGCCAGCCGACCAATGGGCTGCTGCGTGGATCTAAACCTCGCAGGCGCTTAGCCAGTTGCGCGATGAAAGGCTCGGCTAACGGCCCTGTTTGGACATTGAGGGTGGTGGCTTCGATGCTAAAGGTGTGGAGCTCTAAGGCTGATCGTTGATCTGCAGGCTTGAGCCATTTGGCCGCGAGTGTATCGGCTTCATCTCTTGCCGTTTGTTCACTAATAATTTGGTCGGCGAGCCGACGTAAATTCTCAATCAGCACAATGCGTAACGTGATAGCGACTGCCCATAGCTCGCCAATCGTAAGAGGCTGGACGCGTTGGTAAGCAGTCATAAATGTTTGCAGAGTATCTAAATCAATATGACTGTCGGTATGAGCAATAAATGCCCAAGCGATACCAAAAACCCGTGGGTAACCTGCAAAAGGGCCATTGGCTAATTTGGGCAATTGGCGGTAATAACCAGGGGGAAGGTCGCTACGGATTTCGCGGATCTGGGCTTCAACCAAGTGGTAATTGTCGAGCAGCCAGGCAGCCGCAGGCACAATGTCGTGGCCACTCGCCAGCGTCGCAGCATTAGCGCGGTAAACGTCCAGCAGTGTTTTTGCGTTATCGTTGAGCCGTCGTGTTAAAGAGACGACTTTAGGCGGTGTATTGGTTATTTCCTGGGCAAGTGCCAAGCTGCCTGCATGCTGTTCAAGTCGCTCTGCGCTAAATAACTCCTCCCGGACGGGGGTAGTAGAGTCCCACGGCGCTGCGAACGCATGCGGCTTACGCACATAACGGAGCAATAGATTCACAGATTCCATCCTGGTGAAAGTGCACGGTCTTAAGCGCACAAGCGAAGCTTCCCTACCAGGACAATGGGCTTGATGTGAAACAGTGTCCGTTCGCTACCGCACATTGCTTATATAAATGAGAGGGCGATCGGTATTTTTTTAGGTATTTTTAATGAGGCAAGTGGTTTAATAAAGTATTAATCGATCACTCTCTTTTTTAACGACGGCATAACATTCGCAACTAAGTTGCTATAAATGTGCTCGATCTAAAACGGTAATGTGCCCGCGTGGATACTCAATCACGCCGAGTTTATGCAACTTGCCCGCCGATTCAGTAACGCCTTCAAGGCGCACTCCGAGCATCTTGGCAATCAATTCCTGGGTCATGATCAGCTCATTGCCGGGGAGGCGCTCCAGCGAAAGTGGCAGCCAAGGGCATAGCGACTGATCAATTGAGTGGTGACAGTTACGAACCGCTGTTTATGTCCTAACCCGCTTCATGCCGACGTAGTGTCCAGTAGCCTCCCCATAAGCGCGTTGCCGTGGTGATGAAACAGGCCATCGCAAAAAAAAGCGCTAGGGTTGGAAAGGCTGCTGGGTAAAGGCAAAAAACGACCAGCGCAATGACAGTTTCAGTGCCTTCGGTTAACCCCTCTAAATAGTAGAACGCTTTATTGGGAAAGTGAGGGCGCTCTATCGCCTGCAGTTTGGCAGCAATGGCAAAGGCCAGAAATGATGTCCCGGTGCCGATAAAGGCAAAGAGTAGTACGGCAGCTGCAAGGGCATTCTGGTCGGGGTTTGCTAAGGCAAAACCCACTACCACGGCGGCGTAAAAAACAAAATCAAGCCCAATGTCGAGAAACCCACCTGCCTCACTTGTGCTGCCACTTAAACGGGCTAACGCGCCGTCCAAACCATCACCAAGCCGGTTGAGCATAATGACCAGCAAGGCGAGTCCATACTGTTCCCAGGCCAACAGCGGTAGGGCTGTCATGCCGATAAGAAAAGCAGCTAGCGTCACTTGATCTGGGGTGATGTGGCGTTTATGCAATTGCCGCGCTATACGTGTAAGGGGAGCGTGCGTTAATGGCATTGTCCAGCGGTCAAGCACTCTGTTCTCCTTCATCTACTTATAGAATATTTAACTATTAAACAGCAGCGCCAACTTACGCCACCCATTTTTTATGTTTCAGACGAGCCATATGCCACTGTTAGAAAAAGCTAATGATTAAAACTAAAGTTGTTAGACTTTGGTGGTAGTTTTGAGTAAATCACTGGACTAATTGCCTATTGCAGTTAATAAAGGGCGCCAATAGAGGCCAGCTCTTACCCAGAATAGCTCAACTGCCAATTTGCTGAACCTCAACCTTAACGACCACATGAGCGTAAGAGACGTTAACTGTATGCATAAAACCGCCCTGATGACGGTATGGGATCAATTGTGGCATTCCCACTACCAAGCTAAAAAATTATTGATGTGCGCGCTTCCCACTGGCGGCGCTGCGCAAGCAGCGGCATCCAGTGCGAAGCGTGAGCCTGGCTATCAGCCTAAGCCGCCAGCCTATACCACCCCGCAGAAAGTGGGTTTAGTGCTCGGTCCGCTGCTGTTCGCCTTTATAGTGATGTTTTTTCACCCTGAAGACTTAAGTTTTGAAGGGCGCATGGTATTGGCGACCACCCTTTGGGTGGCCGTATGGTGGATTACCGAAGCTATCCCTATTCCTGCGACCTCGTTGCTACCCATAGTGCTGCTGCCGATTACCGGGGCGCTGGATGGAAATACGGTGACCGCCGCTTACGGCAACCCGATTATTTTCCTATTTCTAGGCGGTTTCATGATCGCGCTGGCGATGGAAAAGTGGGACTTGCACAAGCGGATCGCGCTATCGATTATTGCCGTGCTAGGCACCAGTATTAACAGCATTGTGTTTGGTTTTATGGCCGCCACCGGCTTTTTGTCGATGTGGGTATCCAATACGGCAGCGGTCATGATGATGCTGCCGATTGCTACGGCGATTGTCTATCAAGTGACTCAAGAGCTTAATAAAACCGAAGGCGACCACAGCTCTGAAATCGACAAGTTCAGTAAAGCGCTGATTTTTGGCGTTGGTTATGGCGGCACGATTGGTGGCTTGGGCACGCTGATTGGCACTCCCCCCAATATTATTCTCGCGGCGATCGTGAATGAGCTGTTTGGGTTTGAGATCTCCTTTGCCGGTTGGTTAATGTTTGCTTTTCCTGTCGTGGTGGTACTGATATTCATCACCTGGCTACTGCTAACACGGGTATTCTTCTCTATTAAATTTAATAATCTGCCCGGCGGTCGGGAGATGATTAATAAAGAGAAAGATGCGTTAGGAAAAACCAGTTTTGAAGAGAAAGCGGTGCTAGCCGTTTTCCTGTTTGCGGCCTTTATGTGGATCACCCGATCATTCTTGTGGCAGGGCCAGATCATCAATATTCCTGGCATCAATGACACCATGATCGCGATTGTCGCCGCACTGCTACTGTTTTTGATTCCGTCTAAAAACAAAGGTGGTTGCCTGCTGGGCTGGGATGTCGCCAAAGACGTTCCGTGGGGAATTCTCCTGCTGTTCGGTGGTGGTTTGGCGATTGCTGCAGGCTTCGGTTCTTCCGGTCTGGCGGAGTGGATTGGTGGGCAGATGGGCGTGCTGGAAGGCATGAACTTCCTATTAGTAATTCTGCTGGCAACCGGCATGGTGCTGTTCCTGACTGAGATTACGTCTAACACCGCCACTGCGACCATGATCCTGCCGGTACTGGCCTCGTTAGCGCTAGCATTGAATATCCACCCCTTTGCACTAATGGTGCCTGCTGCTATGGCCGCCAACTGCGCCTTTATGCTGCCGGTAGGAACGCCGCCCAACGCAATTATTTTCGCTACCGGTAAAATCAAAATTATCGAAATGGTGCGCACCGGTTTCTGGATCAACATTATTGCCATGCTGCTGATTACTGCGGCGGTGTACTTCCTATTGCCGATCATGTGGGGGGTCGATTTGACTTCTTACCCTGACGCATTCCGTCGTCAGTAAGTTTATCTAGCTCTGACTAGCCCCGCCTTGCGGGGCTTTTTTTTGGGTCGGCGGAGTTTTATGGGTAGGTGAAGTATTGGGTTGCTATGATGGCGCTACATCATTTGTTGTTGAGTTTGTTATGCGTTTACTTCACACCGCGGATTGGCACTTGGGTCGGCTATTTCATAATCTTTCTCTGCTTGATGATCAGCGGCATGTGCTTAATCAGCTCATTGAGATCATCGATCGCGAAAAAGTTGATGCAGTGCTAATTGCGGGCGATATCTATGACCGCTCGGTGCCACCTTCTGCGGCGGTAACGCTGTTGGATGAAGTGCTCCACGCGCTTTGTGAGGAGCGCAAGCTGCCGGTGATCATGATCTCAGGCAATCACGACGGCGCCGAGCGGCTGCGCTTTGGCGCGAGGCACCTCCGCCAGGCCGGGCTGCATATCCTTTCTGATCTGAACGATTTTGCCATCCCCGTCACGCTTGCTATTAAAGGTCTCGAGGTCGATGTGTTTGGCATTCCTTACGCCGACCCTGAGCATGTGCGCAGCCAGTTTGGTGTCGATGTGCGCGACTTTGACGGCGCTCATCGCTATTTGGTTGAGCGCATTAACGAGCAGCGCCACCCAACACGCCCTTGCATCTTAATGAGCCACTGTTTTGTGGATGGCGGCAGCGCCTCTGATTCAGAGCGTCCGCTCACCCTGGGCGGGGCTGAGAGTGTAGCCTGGGAGCCAATGCAACACTTCGACTATGTAGCACTTGGTCACCTCCACGGCCCCCAGTATCGCGGTGGGGAACATATTCGTTATAGCGGCTCACTGCTCAAATACAGCTTCTCCGAGGCCCGTCAAAGCAAAGGCGTGACGCTCGTGGATGTCGATGCCCAGGGGGTTACGCAGATCAAACAGATCCCGCTGATACCCAGCCGTGAAGTGCGTGTGCTCGAAGGCGAGATTGATACTTTGCTTGCCCAGGGCAGAACGGATGCCAACGCAGACGATTACCTGCTGGTGCGTCTAACCGACCGCCACGCCATTCTCGATCCCATGGGAAAACTACGCCAGATCTACCCCAATGTGCTGCATCTGGAAAAGCCCGGAATGCTGGAAGCGCGAGGTCAGCAGCAACTTGACCGAGAGCGACTGCGCTTTGATGCTCTGGATATGTTTAGCGACTTTTTCAACCAAACGAATGGGGATGCCATGAGCGATGAACAGGCTCGCGCCATGGCGGAATTGATTACTCAGCTGCAGCGCGATGAGGCTCACGGATGACGCCATTAACGCTTACCATGCAGGCATTCGGGCCGTTTGCAGGATCTGAAACTATCGACTTCACCGCGCTGGGCAGAAGCCCGCTATTTTTGATTAATGGCCCTACCGGCGCTGGTAAAAGCTCGATTCTCGATGCCATCTGTTTTGCGCTTTACGGCCAAACCACAGGAAATGATCGCGACCCGGCGCAGATGCGCTGCGACCAGGCTGATGACTCTTTGCTAACAGAAGTCAGCCTGGATTTTCGCTTGCGGGGCGTGGATTACCGGGTGCGCCGCGTGCCTCAGCAAGAACGCCCCAAAGCGCGCGGCGATGGCACAACCACGCATAATGCTGAAGCCCAGCTGTGGCGTTTAAAAGCGGATGGCGATGTTGAAACCTGCCTGGTTGCGCGCAAGGTCAACGATGCCACTGTAGAGCTGCAAACCCTGATTGGGCTGGATGCTAACCAGTTTCGTCAAGTAATGGTGCTGCCTCAGGGCAAGTTTCGTGAGCTATTGCTGGCAGGCTCTAAAGAGCGTGAAGTGATTTTCTCCCAGCTGTTTCAAACACAGATTTTTCAGCGTATTGAAGAGCGGCTGCGTACCCAAGCCAACCAAATTGAACGGGCGGTGAATGACCATCGCCAGCATATTAGCGGCATTCTCGCCAGTGGAGAGCTTGCGAGTGAAGCCGCGTTAGCGCAGGAGTTAGAGGCCCTGGTACCTCAGGTTGCTCATGCGCGGCAACAGTTTGAAGCCGCACAGCAGCAGCGACGCCAGGCCGAAATGCAGCGTGATGAGGCCCAGGCGCTTCAGCGTCAATTTGAGGCGCGAGATACGCTCGCGGCGGATAAAACCCACCACCTTGGGCAGCATGCTCACATTGAAAGTATTAAGGCGCGTTTAGCCCAAAGTGACCAAGCATTCACGCTTCAGCCCTTCAGTACCGCCTTAACTCAAGCGCAGCAGGTGCTGACCACCGCACAAGCTGAGCAGCGCCAGGCACAAACTGCGTTAACGGCACAGCGCACCGAGGCTGAGCAAGCGCAGCAGGCCCTCAATACGGCTCGTCAGCGCCAGGCAGCGCTTCCTGAACTGCGTGAACGCCATCGCCAATTGGGCGAGTTTATTCACAAAAGCCAGCAGCTGAGCGAGTTGCAGGCGCGTTTTCAAACGGCGCAGACCGCTTGGCAGCAAGCCGATGATGCACTCAAACGTGATGAAGCCCAGCTAGATAACATTCGCCAACAAGGTGAAGCGATAGGCGTTAACCTTGAACGATTGCAGGCAGCGCTTCAGCAGCTCGCCAGTGCTCCCGCAGAGCTGAGCCGCCATGAAAGCCTGCTAACTCAACGTGAAGAGCTGGATGGCCTCACTCGGCAGGGGCATGAGCTTGCCGCCCAGCAGCAAAAAGCAACAGAGTTACTTAACCGACGGCAAAGCGAAGCGACGCAGGCAGAACGCTTTGCCACTGAGCAGGAGATGCGCTGGCATCAGGGCCAAGCAGCGCTGTTAGCGATCACCCTTGAAGTAGAGGCGCCTTGTCCGGTATGTGGCAGCCTTGAGCATCCTGCGCCAGCGCTAGCAACCACCCATGTGGTTACCCAGGCTCAGCTAGAAGAAGCTCGCTCAGCCCAAGAAAGTGCTCGGCAGGGGCTGCAACTCGCGAATAGCGAGCACCAGCAGCTAACCCAGCAGATTAGCTACAACACAGAGCAGGTTCAGCGGCTTAACCACCAGCTTGGTGAGTGGGCGAGCCAGCCAATAACGGCGCTACACAAGACCTGTGAAGAGGTGCGCCGCCAAGTCGAACGTCGTGACAGCGTCGAGCTGGAGATCAGCCAACAAACTACCGCGCGCGATGGCCTGCGGTGGGAGTGGAGCGCGCTGGATAAACAGCTCAAAGCGCAACGGCCAGCAGTAGAAAAGGCCAAAGAGGAGGCGTTGCGCCTAGAGAGTCAGTGTGATCACTTGAGCCAATCGTTACCAGAAAATGCACGCGACGCTGAATCAATGCATCAAACCCTCTCCGATCTTGAGCGCCAGATTGCTCACGTTGATAACGCCTGGGAAAGCGCACAGCAGGCGTTTTCGAATGCTCAAACCCAATTGGCGAGAGTGGAAGAGCTACTGCGCGGTGCAGATGAACGCGTCAAGCGAAGCGAGCAGTCGCTCCAGCAGGCTGAATCCGAGTGGCAGAAGGCGTTACAACAGAGCCCCTTCAGCGATATGGCAGCGTTTCAGGCGGCTCAGTTGGATGACGCGCAGCGGCAAGCGCTTAGCCAGCAAGTGGAAAACTATCAGCGCCGCTTGGCCGAACTGGAAGGTGCGCTGCAAAATTATCAAACCCAGCTCGCAGACAAAACTCCACCGGATCTCGCCGCGCTCACCAGCCTAACCGAAGCGGCTCAAGCGCAGGAGCATACTCAGCTAGAAATATGGCGAGCGCTGGATGAGCGTTCCAATACCCTGACCAGTATTCACCAAAAACTTACTAAAGCGCATGAGGCACAGGCGGAACTGGAAGCTCAGTATCAAGTGTGGGGAACATTGAGCGAAGTTGCTAATGGCCGCACCGGACACCGGATTAGCCTGCAGCGCTTTGTGCTAGGGGTACTGTTGGATGATGTATTGATTCAAGCCTCCGAGCGGCTAGTGCGTATGAGTCGTGGCCGCTATCAGCTGGTACGTCGGGAAGATCCCTCTAAAGGCAACAGAGCCTCAGGGCTAGAACTGGATGTGGCCGATACCTACACCGGTAAGAATCGCTCGGTGGCAACGCTTTCTGGTGGGGAGTCGTTTATGGCCGCGCTCTCATTGGCGCTAGGGCTTTCAGATGTGGTGCAGGCTTATGCTGGCGGGATTACACTCGATACGCTATTCATCGATGAGGGCTTTGGCAGCCTTGATCAGGATGCCCTTGATCAGGCCATTGCCATGCTCAGCGAGCTGCAAATGGGTGGGCGGATGATTGGGGTGATTTCCCACGTCAGCGAACTTAAAGAGCAAATGCCCGTCCGTATAGACGTGCGTGCTAGCCGCCAGGGCAGCTCGGTGGAAGTGAAAGGCGCACTGCTTTAATGACTAGAACATTTAATAATTAGAGTAGCGCTAGTTCATGCTGCGTTCATAAAGCATGTTTTATAACGTCAGTCGGTTGTCAAGCGAGCCCTAAAGATAACAGCTACTTAGGAGTACAAGGATGAACGCAAGCAAGATTTTACAGCAGCTCATGCAGCAAGCCAGCGGCGGTCAGCAGGGCGGCAATAGCAGCGGTGTCGATGTTAAAGGCATGCTGAGCGGGCTCTCTAAGCAGCTGGGTGGCGCTACTCAAGGTGGTGGTTCCTCCGGTGGTTTTGATATGAAAAGCCTGCTGGGTGGCGGCGCCATGGGTATGTTGGTGGGGTCCAAACGTGGCCGTAGCATGGGTGGCAAAGCATTAAAGTACGGCGCCATTGCCGGGGTAGGTATGTTGGCTTGGAAGGCGTGGCAAAGCTCCCAGGCGGCAAAAGAGGGTAATGCAGGTAGTGCTCAAAGCGCCGCCGAAGGCGAGCGGGTAGAAGTGCTTTCCGGTGAGTACCAAGAGCGCCGCAGCCTTGAACTGCTGCAAGCGATGATTATGGCCGCCCGTGCTGATGGCCATATTGATGAGCAAGAGCAGCGACTGATTACCGAGCAGATTGATGCGCTTGGTGCTGATCAAGAAATGCATAACTGGGTAGAGCAGCAGCTAAAAGCGCCGTTAGATGCACAAGCGCTGGCGCGTGAAGCGGATTCCCCTCAGGCCGCGCGGGAAATGTACCTCATTAGTGTGGCTGTCACTGATGATCAAAACCCCATGGAGCGTGCATGGCTTGATCAGTTGGCAAACGCCCTGAATCTGCCCAAAGAAATGACCACCGAACTTGAGCGTCAAGCGCAGCAGGCAGGTTAATGCTGGAAACGCTTAATTTCTGGGTAGCGACTGGATTTGGCTTAGGGCTTTCGCCCATTGCACCAGGTACGTTTGGTTCATTGCTGGGTATACCGCTGGCGTGGTGGCTCTTAGGGCGGCCGCTGGGGCAGCAGGGCGCGATTCTCGCTGTGCTGATAGCGTTGGCTATTCCAGTATGCCATTACGCTTCGCTTCAGTTTGCGGGTGCAGACCATGGCAGTATCGTTGCCGATGAATATGTGGCCTTTCCGCTCGCCGTCATAGGGATTAAGGCCGCACGCCATCCACTGGTGATGGCAATGGCTTTCGTTGTCTATCGCTTTTTCGATGCGTTAAAGCCACCGCCGATTCATTTTGCGGAGTATGTGCAGGGCGGCTTTGGTATTGTGTTAGACGACGTTATTGCCGCGCTGGTGAGCTGGGTTGTCATCGTATTGGTGTTGAAACTGTGGCAGCGCCGAACGTCCCAGCCTGCCTGAACGGTATAACGTGTGATAAAAAAACGCCGTCAGCCTAATCGATAGGCTGACGGCACTGTTTTTTTAACGCTTACGCTTTGGATCGTTTACCGCTCACTCTTGAACGACAATCACCGACTTAACATTAACGAACTCAAGCATGCCAAAACCGCCGTGCTCACGGCCGTAACCAGAGTCCTTAACGCCGCCAAAGGGCATTTCTGGTGTCGCCACGCCAAAGCCGTTGATAAACACCATGCCGGTATCGAAGTATTGGCTTGCAAGCTCTGTGGCGCGTTTAACGTCTTTAGAGATAATGCCGCCGCCTAAGCCGTAACGGCTGTCGTTGGCAATGCGCATTGCGTCTTCGTCGTCTTTAGCGCGAATCAGCGCAGCGACAGGGCCAAACAGCTCGTCGTCATAGGCAGGCTGGCCAGGTGTGACGTTATCCAGCACGGTGACCGGGTAAAACGCGCCTTTACCTGATGGCTTCTCGCCGCCGCACAGGATCTTCGCACCTTTGCGCACGCTCTCTTCCACTTGATCGTGAAGACCATCGCGCAGGTCAACGCGGGCCATAGGGCCAAGATCGCTGTCTTCGTTGGTTGGGTCGCCCGCTTTTAATGCTTGCATGCGTTCAACATAGCGCTGTTTAAACGTCTCGTAGTTTTTCTCGGTTACTACAAAGCGCTTAGCGGCAACGCAGGTCTGACCGCCATTAAAGACGCGCCCTTGAACGCAGGTGTCGATAGCCACATCCATATCGGCATCATCAAGCACCAGGTAAGCATCGTTAGAGCCCAGCTCAAGAACGGTCTTTTTCAGGTTCTCAGCGGCTTTAGCGCCCACCTTACGGCCTGCGCCGTCGCTGCCGGTTAGCGTTACGCCACGCACGGCAGAGTGTTCGATGACCTCATCAGAAACGTCGTGAGAAATCACTAACGTACGGAAAACGTTTTCCGGAAGGCCAGCTTTACGATAGATTTTTTCCAGCAGTAAACCGCTGCCTGTAACGTTTTCTGCATGCTTAAGCAGTACACCGTTACCCGCCATGATATTGGCAATCGAATAGCGCACTACTTGATATGCTGGGAAGTTCCACGGCTGAATACCGTAGATCACGCCCATGGGTGAATAGGTAACAAAGCCGCGTTCGCCATTGCCGGGCTGGCGCTCTTCATCGGCCAGTTTTTTGGGGCCATGTTCAGCGGTGTAGTCACAGATGCCGGTACATAGATCGACTTCCTGGCGTGCCTGAGAAGGCAGTTTGCCCATCTCTTTGACCATCAAGTCTGCAAGCTCTTCTTTGTGCTCCTGCAGCGCTTGGCCAATGGCTTTAACCGTTTTAGCGCGGCTTTCCAACGATTCAAGGCGCCAATCGAGAAATGCCGCGTAGCAGTCATCCACGACCTGCTTAGCCTCCGCGCTGCTCATCAGTGCGTAGGTTTCGAGGGTTTCACCATTGCTTGGGTTAATCGTCGTGATGCTGTTGCTCATAAGATCTCCTATCTTCAGATCAACGTTTTGGTCAAAACACTCAGCTCCTGAGCATTTAATCGACTGGTCTACTTTTAATGTCTAACTACTTTAGTACAAAAAGAGCGGATATGCCTAATATAGACGCTCACTTTCTGGCAGTGGTGTGATTAATCAGTTCCATTAGTGGTTATAGAAATTTTTTAGCGCCAACCTTCGATAATCAAAGCTGTTTTATTCGCCCTAATAGAGCACTAATTAACAGACGACATTATGTTCGCATGCGGGCGGCCTTGGTAATGGCACGGGCACGCTCCATTAATGAAGGGCCTAGCTGTTCAAGTGCCCGATCCAGTATCCAGCGGCTATGGGGGGATATGTACGGCGGCAACGGGCACGCCAGCGGCATTACGTTTCGGGGCGGCAATATTGATATCGCCCAGAGAGAGCTCAGCGTTATTCCAAGCGATTCCCATCTTTCATTAAGCTGATGGCGTTATTCATCAGATTGCATGGGTTTGATGAAATTTTACTTATTATTATTGAGATGCTTTTAACTCGACTGTTATTTTGTTTAATAAAAACATGGGGTTATTTTTTTTGAATGTTTGGCACAGTGCTTGCTATGTATGAGATAACCAGCCTTAGCGCCTCACGGCCAGTCGCGCTGGCAAAACAACCAACAATACAAAAATCAACATAGGAAGCGCCAGATGCAGGTAACGAATGTTAATCGCGTCAGTAGCTTTAAGAGTGCCGGTAAATTGGTCACCGGCTATGGGGCTGCCCAGCAGTTGCAGTCGTATGCTCAATCGTTAGGAATGCAGCGCCCGCTCATCGTCACCGACAGTGGTGTAGTGGTTTCAGGAACATTGGATATCATCACTGAGCAGCTCCGTGAGCTGAAGGTGACCTATGCGGTGTTTGATCAGGTAACGCCTGAACCTGAAGTAGAGATTGTAGAGCACTGCACTCATGCTTTTACCCAGGGCAATCACGATAGTGTTATTGCGGTAGGTGGCGGTAGTGCAATGGATATCGCCAAATGCGTCGCGGTTTATGCCCGTTATGAAGGCCCACTTGATGGATTGTTTGGCGAAAATAAGGTGGCTCAGCGCGATGTGCCTTTAATCGCCATGCCGACCACGGCGGGCACAGGGTCTGAAGTAACCAATATTGCGATTCTGTCGGACAAAGCCCAGCAGATGAAAAAGGGCATTGTAAGTGACTGCTTACTACCTGATGTTGCCATTGTGGCGCCTGAGTTAACGCTTAGCTGCCCACGTTCGGTGACAGCGGCCAGTGGGGTGGATGCGCTGGTACATGCGGTGGAAGCGTACCTATCTAACTTCGCGACACCGATAACGGATGCTTTAGCGGTGAAGGCGATGAACCTGATCGTACACGCGCTTCCCAAGGCATTCGCTAACCCTAACCATCGTCAAGCACGGGAAGATATGGCCACCGGTAGCTTATTAGCTGGGTTGGCATTTGGTAACGCGGGGGTGGGGGCGGTGCATGCCTTGGCGTATCCATTAGGTGGGCGCTACCACTTGGCACATGGGGTAACCAACGCGCTTTTGCTGCCCTTTGTCATGGAGTGGAACAAGCTGGCGTGCGTCGAGCGCTTCCGAGGTATTGCCGTGGCATTTGATGAGCCGGTGGCAGGCCTTTCCGATGACGCCATTGCCGATACGGTGATTAAGCGGATGCACAAATTGTGTGCTGATGTGGAGATCCCTGCGGGGTTACGTGCATTCGATATTGCTGAATCTGCCATTCCTGAACTGGCTGCCGAAGCGATTAACGTTGAACGTTTATTGCGCAATAACCCACGTGTATTAACCCAGGCGGATATCGAAGCGATTTATCGCGCTGCGTTTTAACATTTAATAAAAGCAATCACTTATAAACGCAGCACTATTTATAAAAATACTAACAATCGAAAAACAGGAGTCCATGCCATGAGTGCTTGGAAGCATCGCGTTGACGGTGAAGAGAGCCCGTACACCCCATTAGGACCTTTTAAACTACGCCTACCGTTTTATCACTACCGCTTTGAATTGCCCGATTACCTTCAAGGGCTATTGATGTGCGCGGTGGATCTTGCCGCGATTCCTTTGATGATGCAGTTATTAGGTATGCCGTTTGAAGCGGCGTTAGCGATTGTCATCTTGAATGGCTTTCTCTATTTACTGCATCACTTACTGGGCGACCCGGTGATACCGGGTTGGATTACCCCTGCTATCCCGCTGTTAATGGCGTATGTATCGACCTTCCCCGAGGGGGTAGACAGAGTTCATGCCTTGATTGCTTTTCAGATGATGTTGGGGGTGCTGGCCTTAGGCCTGGGGATAACCGGCATGGCTAGTAAAGTCGTGCGACTGATTCCTTCTGCCATTAAAGCAGGGGTGATCATGGGTGCCGGTTTGGCGGCAATTGTCGTGGTGTTTGATGAGGGCGGTCGGTTTGAGCAGTATCCCTTCACTATTGCGATTGCAGTGGGCGTTGCGTTTTACCTGATTTTCTCACGCCACTTTAACAAGCTGAAAGCCCAGGGCGGCCTTTGGGGCGCGATTGGTAAGCTGGGGATTTTTCCGATTATCGTGCTGGCCATTGTGGTGGCTCCGCTGTTTGGTGAAGCGCCGTGGCCAGATGTGGAGTGGGGCTTTAGCCAACCGGATTTCGCGTTAATGTTTAGCGAGTACACGGTATTTGGTATTGGCTTACCGCCGTTGATGATGTTTTTGACCGCTATTCCTACTGTGATTGCAGCCTATATTGTGCTGTTTGGCGATGTGCTTCAAAGCAAGGCGCTTTTGGAAGAGGCGGATGAAAAGCGCCAGGATGAAAAAATCGACTATAACCCCAACCGCGCTCATATGATTTTTGGTGGACGTAACTTCGGGATGAGTATTTTTGGCCCTGATGTGGTGATGTGTGGCCCGCTTTGGGCAGCGATGCATGTCGTCACGGTAGAGCGTTACAAGCAGGGTAAAGCGGCGATGAACTCTATCTTTGGCGGTTCGGGTTCGTTTCGCTGGGGCACTAATACGGGCCTGCTGTTGTTGCCTATTGTGAGTCTGGTTGAGCCCATACTGGGGATTGCCTTGGCGCTAACGCTGTTGATTCAAGGCTATGTCAGTGTGCGCATAGGCATCATGGAAGCGCGCAGCCAGCGGGACCTAGGTATTGCAGGTATTATCGCCGCGATGCTGGTGATTAAAGGTGCTACCTGGGCCTTTGGGGTAGGTATTTTGCTGTGTGCATTAATTTACGGTAAGCGCTTTTTCTCAGGAGAGGTGGATAAGACTTTCGTGAAGGACTGGGAAGAAGCGTCAAAGCCAGTTGCAGACCCCGAGCCTGCGGTGCCGTTGCGCAAATAACAGTGTCAGCCTCTATAGTGGCTTAACCGCCAGCCAGGTTGAAACCCGCGCCTACCGACAGGGGGCGCGGCCTTTACAGGAGCTGTTATGCAACGGATCGAAGAGAGTCTTTCGTTGGAAACCGCGCTGCCGCTATTTGATTTGCATGGTACGGATGCAGTGGAGGTGTTTGACAATCAAGGCCAAGTGATTGGTGTACTCACCCGCACTGATATTGAGCAGGCGCAGCGTGGTGCGGCGCTGGGCCAGTTGGTTGGTGAGTGCATGCGTTATCGAGTTACGGGAGTAAGGCCTTCTTCTGAAGCCGAGGACGTATATGCCTTTGGCTTTGATCAAGAGCCGCTGTGTTCTCTGTTGGATGCCCTGCACGATGGCGTGTATATCACCGACGCCAATGGCATTACGGTAACGATCAATAAAGCCTACGAACGCATCACCGGTATTTCGCGAGCTGAGGTAGTGGGCTTCCATATGGCGGACCTGGTGAAGGCGGGGTTTATTTCCAAATCCGCGTCGTTGGAAGTTATCCGTGAACGCCGCCCGATTACGCTGGTTCAGACTATTCACGATAGCCGCAAGATCGTGGTGACCGGTACGCCCATGTTTAATGCCGATGGCTCCATTGCCTATGTAGTCACCAGTGTTCGCGATATTACCGAACTGCTGTTAGCGAAGCATGCTCAGGAGCAGTTGGAGCAAATTCAACATATGCGCGAGGCGTATAAAGTACCTGAGTTAACGTCGCTTAGTGCTCCAGGGGTGATTACCAGCCAGCAGACCGAGCCGTGCTTCGCACTGGCCAGGCGGGTGGCGACATCTACTGCGAAGATCCTTATTCAAGGTGAAACAGGCACAGGAAAAACGCTATTGGCGCGCTATATCCACCAGCAAAGCGATCGGGCTAATGGCCCTTTTATGGAGCTTAACTGTACCGCGTTTCCAGAAGGCTTGCTGGAAGCGGAGCTGTTTGGTTATGCCGCTGGGGCATTCACGGGGGCTGCTCCTAGAGGCAAACAAGGGCTGTTGGATGTGGCACATGGCGGTACGCTTTTTCTCGATGAGGTAGGTGATTTGCCGTTAGCCTTGCAGGTGAAGCTATTAAAGGTGGTGGAAGAGAGCCGTTATCTGCCCGTGGGGGGGACGACGTTTCGTCAAACTAATGTGCGTTTGATCACCGCTACCCATCAAAATTTACTTGATCGCGTTAAAACTGGTCTGTTTCGCGAGGATCTTTTTTATCGAATCAGTGTAGTACCGCTTTGGCTTCCGCCCTTGCGCCAGCGACGCGATGAAGTGATTCCACTACTGAACTACTACCTAATTCATTTCAATCAGTTACATGGGTTGAATCGGCGCTGGAATCCAGAGGCCTTGGAGCTGCTTGCAGGGTATCCGTGGCCAGGCAATATCCGTGAGTTAATAAACTTAACTGAACGCTTAGCGGTAACCGTTTGTGAGGATGAAATTACCGCGACCTTTCTGCCGGAGGAGATATTTCCTGCTGATGCTTTAAAGGGGGAGCAGGTAAGTGGCGACCTCCGTCAGCAGGTCATGCAGTTTGAACAGCAGTTGATTCAACAAGCGATTGCCATGCATGGCACTACCCGTGCTGCCGCTACCGCGTTGGGTATTGACCAGTCGACACTGGTTAAGAAGCAGCGGCGCTGGCGCGAAGCAACCATTTAATACTTTTGATTACTTCAATAAGGACAATGTAATGCATATCTCTGAACACGCTTTTTTTAAACAGGATGCGTATATCAATGGCCAGTGGGTGACCGCAGTCAATGGCGATAGCATCGCGGTCATAGACCCCGCAAGTGGTGAAACGATTGGCCACGTACCCAGTTTAAGTGCTGAGCAAGTTGAACAGGCCATTGAAGCGGCTAATGCGGCCCTGCCTGCGTGGCGGGTTAAAACAGCGGCGGAACGTTCGCAGCTATTAAAGCGCTGGAATGCTCTCATTCTTGAAAACGAGGCGGCGCTGGGGGCGTTGATGACCCAGGAGCAGGGTAAGCCGCTCAAAGAGGCACGCGGTGAGATTGGCTATGCGGCCAGCTTTATCGAATGGTTCGCGGAGGAAGCGAAGCGTTTATACGGGGATACTATTCCTGGGCATGCCGTAGACAAACGCATCATTGTCACCCGTGAGCCTGTGGGCGTTTGTGCGGCGATCACGCCATGGAATTTTCCGGCGGCGATGATTACCCGCAAGGTAGCGCCCGCCTTGGCAGCGGGGTGTACGATTATCGTTAAGCCCGCGATGGAGACACCGCTAACGGCGCTAGCGCTGGCAGCGTTAGCCGAGCAAGCGGGCATTCCTGCCGGGGTGATTAATATTGTTACCGGTGATGCTAAAACGATAGGCCCCGTGCTGACAGACAGCCCGATCGTGCGCAAATTGAGCTTTACCGGCTCTACCCCAGTGGGCGCGCATCTAATGGCTGCCTGCGCCCCCACGGTTAAAAGGGTGTCGCTTGAGCTTGGCGGGAATGCGCCATTTATTGTATTTGACGACGCCGATATTGAGGAGGCGGTAAGCGGAGCGCTGGACAGCAAATTCCGCAATGCGGGGCAAACCTGTGTCTGTGCTAACCGCATTTATGTGCAAAGCGGTGTGTACGATGCGTTTATTGAACGGCTGGCCCAGCGCACCAGTGAATTGAAAGTTGGTAAGGGCAGCGATGAAGGTGTGGAAGTAGGGCCACTCATTTCTCAAAAAGCAGTTGAGAAGGTGGAGGCGCATCTGCAGGACGCCCTTGATAAAGGCGGGCGCTTAATGACAGGCGGCAAGCGTCATGCCTTAGGGGGTACGTGGTTTGAACCCACGGTGGTGGTTGACGTAACGGCTGACATGGCATGTGCTCGCGAGGAAACCTTTGGGCCCCTGGCACCGGTGTTCAAGTTTGAAACCGAAGCAGAGGTAATCCGCCAAGCGAACGATACCGAATATGGGTTGGCGGCCTATTTCTATGCTGAAAGTGTTTCCCGTATATGGCGCGTATCGGAAGCCTTGGAGTACGGCATGGTGGGGATTAATACCGGCCTTATTTCAACCGCTGCCGCGCCGTTTGGTGGCGTGAAGTCGTCAGGTATCGGCCGGGAAGGCTCACGCTATGGTATCGACGAATACACCGAGCTGAAGTATTTATGCTTGGGTATTAAACAATCTGCTGAATAAAATTTGCAAGATAGCCGCGACATTTGTTAATTCGGCCCCATGAAGGGGCCGTTTGCAGTAGGCCATCATTATTAATGCATTTGGCATCAACCAGTGAGAGCAGCTTTTTAATATATGAGTTTTCTTTAAAACTCTGGCCCTCCAGCCTCATCTCCCCAGACTTCTTCTAAGCGGGCATCGCGACCACAGCTATAGCGGTAGAACTTATAGCGCACCGGGTTCTTTTGGTAATAGTCCTGGTGGTACTCCTCTGCAGGCCAGAAGGTAGTGGCTGGTACTATTTGGGTGGCGATCTCCCGGTCAAAACGTGCTTCCATCTCGGCTTTGGACGCTTCGGCTAGTTCACGCTGTGCTTCATCGTGATAGAAGATCGCGGACCGGTATTGATCACCTACGTCACAGAACTGACGGTCAACCGCAAAGGGGTCGATATTGCGCCAGAAAATCGCGAGCAATTGCTCATAGCTGATCTGTTCTGAATCGTACTCAACCTTGACTACCTCGGCGTGGCCGGTGTCACCTCGGGTGATATCTTCATAGGTGGGGTTCTCAAGCTCGCCGCCAATGTAGCCAGAAATAGTGGCGCTAACGCCTGGCTGCTTATCGTAAGGTGGTTCCATACACCAAAAGCAGCCACCGGCAAAGGTTGCTTCCGCATTGGCTTGCCCTTGAGAGGAGGCGGCTTGAGAAGATTGGGCATAAAGCGATGGCGTGGTGAAACCCGCAGTGGCTACCGCGCAAAGTAAGAATGGGCGCAAAAGCGTCAATCTGGTCATGAAGGGCACTCCAGTGGCTGTGGCGAGATATTGCATTGAGTCAGTTAGTCGCTTGGAACGCCACTTCCTCACATGTTAGCTCAGTCGATGAGGCCATACTTCATCTAGCGTACTGAGGGCAGCGTTCACCGTCGATTCGGCGGCACTATCCTGACGCCAAATAAAGCTTAGCGCGCAGGGCAGTCGAATATTCTCCGCGACCGCTAAACCGCTCTCTTGGCGTTCGGTCATCGCCAATGCGTCGCGAGCTAGGCTTAAACCAACCCCTGCCCGCACAAGATCCAACATACACGCCTCTTGATCAACCTGGGCTACCCGGTTAGGTATCGCCCCGGTCGGCGCCATTGCCTGCTTTAGCAACCGGTGGTGCGCAGAGTCTTGCGGCGTCACTATCCAGGGTAGCGCCGCCAACTGCTCCCAACGGTTATCAACCAAACGGCTTTCCCAGCCGGCAGGGGCAACGACGTGATAATCAAAATGCGTGAGCTCTCGCCAAGCAAGGGTATCTTGCCCTGGGCCTTCGCCCGGTGGTGCCAAGTAAAAGCCAACGTCGAGATCGCCCTGTACCACGCGGCTTAACACGCTGCCGCTCATGCCATGGTGTAGTTCAGTTTCTAATTGAGGAGCGCGTGCCATTAGGCGGCTTAAAAACGCGCCCAGGCGCAGAAATTCAGGGTCGACAATGGTGCCAATCGCAAGCTTGCCACGCAGGGTGTTGTGCAGTGCTCCCGCGATTTGCTCAAACGCCTGCCCACTCGCCAAGGCTTTCTCGGCAGCGGGTAGCAGCGCATGGCCATCGGCCGTAAGAGCAAGGCCCTGAGGCCGTCGATTGAACAACGTAAGCCCTAAATTAGCCTGTAGCTGCTTCAACTTTAGGCTAATAGCAGGCTGTGTTAGGTGTAACTGCTCAGCGGCGCGTGACACGCTACCTGTTCTTGCAACGGCCACGAAGGCGCGCAGTGTGGCGTAGTCTTGCATAAAGGCCCTCAGCGCAGCGCAGTGATATTAGTAGAGCTTATAACTGGCTTTTAAATAACTCAATTGATCCGTTGGTAGAGCCCAGTAGGCTAGGCTGACATCAATCACTAAATAATAGGCGCTTCAGAGCAAGCACCTGACATGTGTTCTTAATAAATAGGTAGCCCCATGACAACAACAGCGATTCAGCACTTTATTAATGGCCAGGTCACCGCTGGCGAGTCTACAAACTCTCAGGACGTATTTAACCCTGCCACCGGCCGTGTGTCTGGTCGCGTGTCGCTGGCTTCTTCAAAAGATGTGAATACCGCTGTGGAAGCGGCAGACGCTGCCTTTCCAGCCTGGGCTGATACACCGCCCATTCGTCGCGCTCGGGTGATGTTTAAGTTCCTAGAGCTGTTAAATGTTCATAAAGATGAGCTAGCCGAAGCTATTACCAAAGAGCACGGCAAGGTGTTCACCGATGCCCAGGGTGAAGTGGCCCGCGGTATTGATATAGTTGAGTTCGCTTGTGGAATCCCGCAATTGCTTAAGGGCGATTACACCGAGCAGGTCAGCACCGGGATCGACAACTGGACCATGCGCCAGCCGTTAGGCGTTGTTGCTGGTATAACGCCATTTAATTTCCCCGCCATGGTGCCGATGTGGATGTTCCCGGTCGCCATTGCTGCCGGTAATACGTTTATTCTCAAGCCTAGCCCGCTTGATCCTAGTGCATCGTTACTAATGGCCGACCTGCTTAAACAGGCGGGCCTGCCTGATGGCGTGTTCAACGTCGTTCAGGGTGATAAAGACTCGGTGGAAGCGTTGATCGACCATCCTAAGGTTAAAGCGCTGTCGTTTGTGGGCTCGACACCGATTGCAAACCTGATTTATGAGCGCGGTGCGCGCAACGGTAAGCGCATCCAAGCATTGGGCGGGGCCAAGAACCATATGGTGGTGATGCCCGATGCGCATTTGGATAAAGCAGTCGACGCGCTGATTGGTGCGGCCTACGGTTCCGCAGGTGAGCGCTGCATGGCTATTAGCGTGGCGGTGTTAGTCGGTGACGTAGCCGACAAAGTTGTTCCGGCGTTGGCGGAGCGTGCTAAAGCGCTGAAAGTAAAAGACGGTATGCAGTTGGATGCAGAAATGGGCCCGATTGTCACCCGTCAGGCCCATGAGCGGATTACCGGCTATATCGAAAAGGGTGTGGCCGAAGGTGCTGAGCTGGTGGTTGATGGCCGTGCTTTTGATGCGGCAGCGGCGGGTAACGACTGCGCCGAAGGGTTCTGGATGGGCGGCACTCTATTTGACAACGTCACTCCGGAAATGACGATTTACAAAGAGGAGATTTTTGGCCCGGTGCTGGTCTGTGTTCGCGTGCCGGATATTGCCACGGCCATTCAATTGATTAACGACCACGAATTTGGCAACGGCGTTAGCTGCTTTACTGAAAGTGGCAGTGTAGCGCGTGAGTTTGGTCGCCGCATTCAGGTCGGCATGGTGGGTATTAATGTACCTATCCCAGTACCAATGGCGTGGCACGGCTTTGGGGGCTGGAAGCGCTCACTGTTTGGTGATACCCACGCTTACGGTGAAGAGGGCGTGCGTTTCTACACCAAGCAGAAGTCGATTATGCAGCGCTGGTCTGATTCCATCGATGCAGGCGCTGAGTTTGTGATGCCTACGGCGAAGTAACGCCTATTCGTTACGGGAGTCAGTGCATGTCAGAACCAACTAATAACAATTTCGACTATATCGTTGTGGGAGCAGGCACCGCCGGGTGCCTGCTGGCTAATAGACTCAGCGCTAATCCAAATAACAAGGTACTGCTGATTGAGGCAGGCGGTCGCGATAACTATTACTGGATCCATATTCCGGTCGGTTATCTTTACTGCATTAATAATCCGCGTACCGATTGGTTATTTCGCACCGAGCCTGATAAAGGGCTTAACGGCCGTTCATTAATCTATCCTCGCGGTAAAATCCTGGGCGGCTGTTCCAGTATCAACGGCATGATTTATATGCGTGGCCAAGCACGGGACTACGATCACTGGGCCGAGGTTGTCGGTGATGAGGCCTGGCGCTGGGAGAACTGCTTACCCGACTTCATTAAACATGAGGACCATTACCGCCTTGATGCGGGTGGCGATGCCGATGCCAAGCACCAAGAGTTTCATGGGCACGGGGGAGAGTGGCGGGTCGAAAAGCAGCGTTTAAAGTGGCAGGTGTTGGATGATTTCGCCGAGGCCGCTGTGCAGGCAGGTATTCCGCGTACTGACGATTTCAATCGTGGTTCAAATGAAGGCGTCGCTTACTTTGACGTCAATCAGCGTTCGGGATGGCGTTGGAATACCGCTAAAGCGTTTTTACGGCCTGCACTTAAGCGTAGCAACTTAACGCTCTGGCACTCCACCCAGGTGAATCGCCTGCTTTTTGAAAGGCAGGATGTTGAAAAGGTTGCGAGCACGCTGCGATGTAGAGGTGTGGAAGTGGAGCGTGAAGGTAAAACCCAGCGCGCCATGATTAGCGGAGAAGTGGTGCTATGTGCGGGGGCGATCGGCTCGCCGCATCTACTCCAGCTTTCTGGTGTAGGGCCAGCCGAACTGCTGCGGGAACACGGTATTGAGTTAGTGCATGAATTGCCTGGGGTGGGAGAGAATCTGCAGGATCATCTGCAGATTCGTTCGATATATAAAATCACCAACGGCAAAACCCTAAATGCCATGGCCAGTACACTGCTGGGTAAAGCGGGAATTGGCCTTGAGTATCTGCTTAAACGCTCGGGCCCGATGAGTATGGCGCCTTCGCAGTTAGGCGCGTTTACTCGCAGCGCACCGGACCAACCGCACCCCAATATCCAATACCATGTGCAGCCGTTAAGCCTGGAAGCCTTTGGTCAGCCGTTACACCCTTATCCGGCTATCACCGCTAGCGTATGCAATTTAAATCCGACCAGCCGTGGCACGGTAAGGCTGAAAAGCAGTGACCCGCGTCAAGCGCCCGCTATTTCACCCAACTACCTGAGTACGCCAGAGGATCGCAAGGTAGCCGCGGACTCATTGCGGGTGACAAGGCGGATCGCCGAACAGCCAGCGTTCACTAAATATGCGCCAGAAGAAGTGAAACCGGGCGTTGAGTATCAAACCGACGATGAGCTAGCTCGTTTGGCGGGTGATATAGGCACGACGATTTTTCACCCCGTTGGCACCACACGCATGGGGCGCGCCGACGATGAAATGGCCGTGGTAGATGCAAAGCTGAGAGTGCGCGGGATCAGTGGGCTACGGGTGGCCGATGCAGGGGTTATGCCGACCATTACCAGCGGCAATACTAATTCACCCACGCTGATGATTGCTGAGAAGGCTGCCGGTTGGATGTTGGCAGAGCGCAGATGAACGTAATAATTCGTAACATGTTTTTATTACAGAGTTGACGCGCGGATTTGTTTAGCGCAAGATAAACGCAGTTGGTTAGCAAGTCGAACGTTGTCAGCAGCATAGAAGCGCCTCAAGCGTTAAATCTGGTGAAAGTCTCTTGTTCTACCCACTGCAATTCGGGTATTACCCGGTTTTAATTAGCTAAATTGAGGAATTCAATCATGGCAACTGGCACAGTTAAGTGGTTTAACGACACTAAAGGCTTCGGCTTCATTTCTCCTGACGACAATGGCGACGACCTGTTCGCACATTTCTCTGAAATCCAGTCTGAAGGTTTCAAATCTCTGCAAGACGGACAGAAGGTTTCCTTCGACGTCACCCAGGGTAAAAAAGGCCTTCAGGCTTCTAACATCAAAGTAGTTTAAGTTAATTCTTAAGCTTTGAGATGTTAGCAATCACCGCCTAGCGATGATTGACCAGAAACCCCGCCAAGTGCGGGGTTTTTTGTTTTTGCAGTTTTAGCTTTCACGATAACACTTTCCTCACACCTCACACCTCACACCTCACACCTCACACCTCACACCTCACACCTTCTTATATTCTATTTTGATCTTTAAATGTTTCTAAAAATAACTTTTTAGAATATGTGATTGGCCTCACAATACTGCCATGTTCATTTACCTGAATTCTGATCAATAAGGATGACGTGGCGATGTCGCTGGATGCTTGGATTGCAGTGGGGGTGGTGCTGACCATTTTCCCGCTGATGGCGTTTTCACGCCTGGGCCCGGATATTATTCTGCTGGGCGCGGTTATTTTTTTAATGACGCTTGGCGTGATTGACCCTCAGCAAGCGCTGGGAGGATTCTCCAATAGCGGCTTGTTTACCGTCGCTTTTATGTATGTGCTGGTGGCAAGTATTCGTGAAACTGGCGGTATCGATCTGATTATTCGTTATGTGCTGGGGCGCCCCAAAAGCGAAAGGGGGGCGCTGGCGAGACTAGTGCTACCCGTCGCAACGCTCAGTGGCTTTGTCAATAACACCCCTGTGGTCGCTACCTACATCCCGGCAGTCATGAGCTGGAGCCGTCGGCTGCGCATATCTCCCCAGCGACTGCTGATGCCGCTTAGCTTCGCTTCTATTCTGGGGGGCACGATTACCTTGTTTGGAACCAGCACTAACTTGGTGGTGCATGGGCTACTGCTTGATCGTTACCCAGAGCTTGGCATGGGGCTGCTGGATTTAGCCTGGGTGGGAATACCGGTCGCGATAGTTGGGCTTGGCTATCTAATTCTCCTCGGCCCACGGCTATTGCCCGCCAGGGAAGGATTGGCAAATGCGTTTGCCAATCCTCGTGAGTTCACTATCGAGATGGAAGTCGATCCCGATGGGGTGCTGGTTGATCGCAGCGTTGAAGAGGCGGGGCTGCGCCACTTACAGGAGCTGTTTCTGGTTGAGATTGAGCGCGCGGGCAACGTGGTCAGTGTAGTAGGGCCAGGGGAGCGATTAAAAGGCGGCGACCGGCTGGTGTTTGCAGGCACCTCTGATGCGGCGGTGGAGCTGCAGCAAATTCGCGGTTTGATTCCTTCTCGAGATGACACTTCTAGCTTGGAGAAAGAGTTTAAAGAGCGCCGCTTGGTAGAGGCGGTGGTGTCCAACCAATGTCAGTTTATTGGTCAGCGTATTCGTGATGGCCATTTTAGAACCCTTTACGGGGCAGCGGTGCTGGCGATCTGCCGTGGTGGCGAGCGCGTTAAAGGAAATCTTGGTCAAGTGAGGCTGCAGCCAGCCGATGTGCTATTGCTGGAAGCGCGGCCACCGTTTATTGAGCGCCACCGCCAATCTAGAGATTTTCTGCTGATTAGCGAGCTGAATGGCGCAGCGCGTCCAATACATGAAAAAGCACCGCTGGCGTGGGGAATTTTACTAAGCGCTGTGCTGCTCGCTGCCTTCGGCGTGCTAAGTATGCTCAATGCCGCCATGCTGGGCGCGGCAGTAGCAATGCTCACCGGCTGCTGCTCGGTGGGTGCTGCCAAACGTGGCCTGGACACCCAGGTACTTCTGACCATTGCTGCTTCGTTTGGTGTAGGTGCGGCGCTGCAAAGCTCCGGAGCGGCTGAGGTGATTGGCGGTGGTTTATTAACCTTGGTGGCGGGAAATCCTCTGCTACTGCTTGTCGGCACCTACTGCGTGGTAGCGCTGCTCACTGAGCTTGTGACTAATAACGCAGCAGCAGTGATTATTTTTCCTGTGGTGATGAGTGCAGCAGAGAGCTTGGGCGTAAGTCCTATGCCCTATGTGGTAGCGGTGATGTTTGCTGCATCGGCCAGTTTTTTAACGCCCATCGGTTATCAAACCAATCTTATGGTGTATGGGCCTGGAGGCTACCGCGTTAGTGATTTTCTTCGCTTAGGGAGCGGTTTGAATGTGCTGACCGGTGCGATCGCCTTATCTTTGATACCATTGGTGTGGCCATTTTAAACAGGCGTTAGTCATTTTAAGCGTTCATCGCTCGCGGTTAACGCTGGATTGCGCTAGGGTGGCGCTTTTAGATTAAGGAACTGGATTCCATGACTGCTCCTGGCGAACTGATTATTGAGCCGAAAAATGGTCAACCCGCCGATGCGTGCGTATTTATTATTCACGGTTTGGGTGCTGACGGGCACGATTTTGAACCGCTGGTGCCTGCGCTGGCACTGCCGAAAGAGTCGCATGTACGTTTTATCATGCCCCATGCGCCACGCTTGGCCGTGACGATTAATGGCGGCATGGTGATGCCCGCTTGGTATGATATTTTGGCCATGGACTTGGGGCGTCGAGTCGATGAAAGCCAGCTTAAGAAATCCGCTGAGCGTATCCAGGCGCTGATCCAAGAGCAGATTGACCAAGGTATCGACAGCCGACGCATTATTGTGGCGGGCTTTTCTCAAGGTGGAGCCGTTGCTTATCAAGCCGCGCTCTCCTTTCCCGCGCCGCTGGGTGGTTTACTGGCTATGTCGACCTACTTTGCCACCGCTGACAATATCGACCTTGCAGAAGCCAATCGACAGATCCCGATTGAAGTTCAGCACGGCAGCTTTGACCCCATCGTTCCTGAAAACCTGGGACGAAGCGGCGTAGAGCGTTTGAAAGGCATGGGCTATTCAGTCAATTACCGTCAATATCCTATGGCACATGCGCTTTGTCCTCAACAGGTTAGCGATATTGGTAAATGGTTGAGCACGCGCCTCAGCTAAGCGCTTTTTCGTGACCGATGCAAGGACGTAGCGAAAGCGAATGATAGCTTCCTTTGATGCAATAGAAACGCTACTAGCGCTCTGCTTAACGGTGGCAGCGCTGGCTTGCCTATTTGATCGGCACCTGGTGCGCGCCTGCTGTTTCTTTATAGCCTTTGCCTTCACCATGACCTTAGCTTGGTGGCTGCTAGGCGCGCCTTGGCTGGCCGCCGCTGAGCTGTTGCTGGGTGTTGTGTTAACCGGCTTATGCTTTTTTTATGCGCTGGGTATTTTCTCCCCTGACGCTTCACCAAAACTAATGCGCGATAGTCTTCACGAACCCTGGTCACGGGCAGTCGCGCGACTAGTATTGGCGCTTGGCTGGTTTGTGATGGTGGGTGCGGCGATTCGCTATGTCATTGCCGAAATGGTGTATTCACCCACTGAACATCCGCTGCTATTGGCAGGCATCATCATTATCGCCTGTGCATTAGGGGCGTTTGCATTACACCGCCATCTTTTACGCCGTTTATTGGCATTTAATATTCTTGGTTCTGGGGTGTTTATGCTGTTGGCTGGCGTTGCCGGCACTTCTCCGGCCGCCCAGGCGCTGATTACCGTAGGGCTTTGTATTGCATGGCTGGGGTCGATGCTGGCGGCCTTGCTGATTAGGCAGCTGTTACATTTAGAAGGCGTCGAGGTCTTGGGGCATGATGGCGAGCCGAAGGAGCAGGCTAAATGATCTGGCGTTTCGGCCTCTTTGATAGCACCTTTGAACCGCTGGTGACCACCCACTGGGCGCTAGTGATTGCCCTCTGTTTACCACTTATATTAGGCCTCTTAGCGGCACTGTTACCGCCCAAAAAAGCTTGGCCGGTAGCGTTGGCTGGCGTTCCTGTATTGGCTTCTGGCGTGGTGTTGTTGGTTGCAGTTGCCCAAGTACAGCTACTGCAGTGGCAGTGGGAGATTCTTGGCGTCAGCATAGCGCTGCGGTTAAATGCGCTCAGCGTATTGTTGTTGTTAATGACGCAATGGATTGGCTTTGCCGCCGCGCTCTATACGCCTGGACAACTGCGTTTAACTGCCACAGGCCCATTGGGGCGCTGGCTATGGCCTTTGATGGGCGTACTCATTAGCGCGCTCTCGCTAATCTGGTTAGCCACGGATCTGCTGACGCTTTACATTGCCCTGGAGCTGATGGGGTTGGCGGCGGTGGGTATGCTGCTGCTATCAGGAAAGGCCGCGGCGCTGCTTGCAGGCACGCGCTATTTGCTATTGGCACTGGTGGGGTCGCTTGCCTACCTATTAGGCGTGGCGCTGATTCTGGGCCACTGGGGCCGGTTGGATCTGCAGGGTTTAGCCGAGGTCGTCGAGCTGGGGCCGGTCGCCTGGATTGCCGCCGCATTAATAGGTGCAGGGCTTGCGTTAAAAGCCGCGCTGTTTCCCCTGCATGGCTGGCTATCACCGGTACACGGCAATGCCTGGACACCGGTAAGCGCGCTGCATGCCGCGCTGGTCATCAAAGCCTCGCTGTTTATGCTGCTGCAGCTATGGAGCATTCTATTACCTGATACTTTCTACGCCCCTCGCCTTATCGCCTGGCTGGGGATGCTGGCGATTGTGTGGGGAGGGCTGCTTGCCTGGCGGACAGATTCGCTTAAAACCCTGGTCGCTTCATCGACGGTGGCGCAGTTGGGGTACCTAATGGTGGTCTTTCCGCTGCTGTTAGGCCCTGATATAGAGTTACTGGCCCGTTCCTTGGCTTGGGAAGGGTTTTGGCTGCAGTTGATGGGCCACGCTTTTGCTAAAGCGGCCATGTTTATGGCTGCGGGTAACCTGATACTGGCCACCGGCGAGAGTACGCTCAAAGGCTTGGCAGGTAGCAGTCGGCGGTTGCCGCTTTCACTGCTGGTGTTTGGTATTGCCTCGATTACCTTAATGGGCTTGCCGCCCAGCGCGGGCTTCACGGCTAAATGGCTGCTATTGCAAGCGATGGTGATGTCGCAGCAGTGGTGGGCGGTCGCCGCGCTTTTGATCGGAACGTTGCTCAGCGCCGCTTATATATTCCGTGTATTTCGCTACTCGTTTGATGAGACGGCACCACGCCACCACTATCAGCCGCTGGCGCCAGGTATGGACTTGATTGCACTAACGCTTGCTTTAATCGCTTTGGTGCTGGGTTTGCTGGCCCACTTCCCCTTAGAGCTGATGCATGGAGGTGGCGTATGAATGCTGCGTGGTTACCGCTTACCGCACTAGCGACTTCGTTACTGGTTACCGTGGTTATTTTTGCACTACCGGAAGAGGCCAGAAAAGCGCGCACCATTATCAACTTATTGGCGGCGGTCGCAAAAATTGTGCTGGTTATCCTGATGGTGAGAAGGGTGGCCGCCGGGCATGAAGATGTTTTCAGCTTCCAAGTGGTGGGCGGCATTGATTTTGTGCTGCGTGCGGATGCATTGGGGGTAATGTTTGCTGGGCTATCGTCACTGCTATGGCTATGTACCACTATCTACGCCATTGGCTATTTAGAAGGTTCGGCCAATCGCAAGCGCTTCTTTGGCTTCTTTAGCCTGTGTGTCGCCAGTACGTTAGGCATTGCACTCTCGGATAATCTGTTTACCTTTTTGATTTTCTACGAAATGTTGACCCTCTCAACATACCCGCTGGTGGTCCACTCGGGAACCGATAAAGCGCTCAATGCGGGTAGGGTCTATCTGCGTTATACCCTAACCGCCGGGGTGGTGCTGCTGCTGGGCACGGTGCTGCTCTACAGCCTAACGGGTGAGCACTCGTTCTCATCTGAAGAGGGCCTAGGCGACTACCTAAACGATCATCGAGGCCTGTTAACGCTTATCTTTGCGCTGCTGGTGGGCGGGCTTGCGGTGAAGGCCGCGATGGTGCCATTACACGGCTGGCTACCTAGAGCGATGGTGGCGCCCGCGCCGGTGAGTGCGCTGTTGCATGCGGTGGCGGTGGTGAAGGCGGGTGCCTTTGGTATTTTGCGGGTAATTTATGATCTTTACGGTATTGAACTCAGCGTTGAGCTGGGCGTTACAACGGTGCTTGCGGTTGCGGCCTCCATCACTATTATTTACGGTTCGCTGCGGGCAATTGCGCAAACGGAGTTAAAGCCACGGCTAGCGTTTTCCACGATTAGCCAAGTCTCTTACGTCATCTTGGGCGTTAGCTTATTTGGGCCTTTCGGCACCATTGGCGCGCTGGCGCACCTGCTCCACCAAGGCTTAATGAAAGTCACTCTGTTCTTCTGCGCCGGCAACTATGCAGAAGAGCTAGGCATTCACCGTATTGATGAAATGGATGGCGCTGGCAAGCGTATGCCGTTGACTAGCATTGCCTTTACGGTAGGGGCGCTGGGTATGATCGGGCTGCCGCCGGTGGCAGGGTTTATTACCAAGTGGTATCTCGGGATTGGTGCCATTCAGGCTGAAATGTACTGGGTGGTTGTAGTGTTGGTGGCGAGCAGTACGCTGAATGCTATGTATTTTCTGCCCATCCTTCACCGACTCTGGTTCCGGTTGGGGCCAGCGCACGGTAAAGGCCAGTGGCCGAAAGAGCAGCGTTTAGGCCGTTTAGAAACCCATGGTTGGCTGCTTTGGCCAATGGTGTTTACCGCACTGGCAAGCCTGGGTGCAGGGCTGTTGGCGGGCATGCCATTTAGCCCGCTGGATTGGGCAACGCGGGTGGCGATCGGGGAGTACTTGCCATGATGACGCTGCTGCTGGTGCTATCGCTTGTATGGCCGCTGTGTGTTGCCGGAAGTGCAATATGGCACGCCTATCGCACGCCGACTGCCCAGGTCGGCTACTTCTCTCTGCTGTGGATAAGCGCCGCTTGGCCTGCCTTACTACTAGCCTACGTTGGCGAATCACAGTGGGTGATTGATGCCTGGATGCTGGGTGGACTATGGGAGTTGAACGCCTTAAGTCGCCCGTGGCTGGCTTTTACTGCGCTGCTGTGGAGTTTAGCGGCTGTGCATGCAAGAGGCTATTTCAAGACTGAACAGTCGAAAGCCCAGGCCGGTGATCAAGACGCCCAGCGTCGCCTGATACGCTTATTGCTGCTATGGCCTTTGACGCTATTGGGCAACGTGTTGCTGATCATCGCTCAGGATATCGCCAGTTTCTATCTAGGCTTCGCGTTGATGACATTTGCCGCCTACGCCTTGGTAGTGCATAGCGGTACAGCGGAAGCCCGCATGGGGGCTAAGGCCTATCTGATTTTAGCCGTTATCGGCGAAGGGCTTATTTTGGGCGGTCTTCTATGGGCGGCGGGGGAGGCCGAAACGCTCAGCCTGGAAGGCGTGCGTGAGGGTATTTTGCTGGCGGACCAGGGCGTTTGGATGGCCACATTATTATGGCTAGGGTTTGGGGTAAAAGCGGGCGTGATAGGCCTGCATGTTTGGCTACCACTGGCGCATCCGGTGGCGCCTGCCCCTGCCAGCGCTGTGCTGAGTGGGGCGATGATCAAGGCAGGTCTGCTAGGCTGGATAAATGTACTGCCGCTAGGGGAGCCAGACGTGTCAGCTTCTTTGGTTCAGCTTGGCAACATAATGCTGGTAGCGGGGCTGGTGGCGGCCTTTGTAGCGGCGCTGTATGGCGTGTTTCAACGCCACCCTAAAGCGGTGTTGGCCTACTCAAGCATCAGTCAAATGGGCATGCTAACAGCGCTGGTGGCGATGGGGTTGGCCGCACCTGAGGTTTGGCCGTTACTCTGGCCGGGCGTGGTGCTGTTTGCCGCCCACCATGCGCTTGCCAAGGGGGCGCTCTTTATGGGCACCAGTATTAGTGAGCATCTGCCCCGTTGGCCGCTACCCTTGATATGGGGCCTGCTGGCGCTGCCCGGTATCTCGCTGGCGGGTGCCATAGGGGCAGGCTTGATCAGCAAGTGGAGTGTCAAAGGCCCGCTTTATGAGATGCATCATGAAACGCTGACCAAGCTACTTACATGGGCCGCCGTCGGCACGGCGGCTCTGGTGAGCGTTGCCCTTTGGCGTCAGTGGCAGCAGCGCCACCAAGGCGGTAGTAATCAATGGCAGTGGGGGGCTTGGCTGGTCGCCATCATTGCGGCACTGCTAACACCACTTTGGTTACCGCTGCCCGCTGGCAGCGTTGCCCTGCCACCTGCCAAGGAGTGGCTAGGCATTATGTGGCCTTTTCCTGTGGGGCTGGCATTGGCCACGCTGGGCTGGCTCTGCCTGCGTCGCAGCCATATCAAAGCGCCACCCGCTGGCGATCTATGGTGGCTGTATGCCCTGGCAGTAGCCACTATGCTGGCGCCAGTACGCAGTTTTGGTCATTACTGCGGCAAACTAAAAGCGTCGAGCGTGGTGAAAACCCAGCGGGCTGAAGCGACATTGATGGGCTATTTGACACGTCTATTGTCAGCGGAGTCCTGGATGCGTCACCATGCCAGTGGTTTGATGATGGTTCTTGCCGTGGTTCTAGCGGCGTTACTTATGTGGGAAGGTCAGCGATGAAACGCCTGCTAGGGAAGCATAATGGGTAAAGTTGCTCGTGGTCGTCATGCCTTGTCACCCGGTGATATACCGTCTCGTGGCTGGCACGATATCGTCTGGCGTGTGATGCGGGCTGCTCGTCGTAACCGTATTACTATGTTGGCCGCAGGCGTAGCTTTCTATGCTCTATTAGCACTGTTTCCTACCATTGCTGCGGTTATTTCGCTGTGGGGATTACTGTTTGATCCCTATGAGGCGGGGCAGCAGCTGTATGAAATTAGTCGTTTTATGCCGCCGGACGCGGCTAATTTGATTGACCAGCAAGCCCAGCAGGTCGTGGAGAGTGCAGAATCAGGCAATATTATGGCGGCATTAGCAGGGCTTTTAATTGCCATGTACATTGCTTCCAAAGGCGTTGGGGTGTTGGTCATTGGCTTAAATGTGGTGTATGGCGAAACCGAAAAGCGCAGCTTAATGCATCGCAGTGCCGTCCTTATTTCGCTGACCTTTGGTTTGATTATTATGACGTTGGTATCGCTTGGCTTTATTGCCATCGTCCCTATCGTGGTGGACGCATTAGATATTGATGCGCCACTAAATAGTGTCTTTAAGTGGCTACGCTGGCCTGCGTTGTTGGTGCTGATGAGTGGGCTTATTGCTTTGCTCTATCGTTTTGCGCCTTATCGGCGTTCGGCCCAGTGGCGCTGGTTAAGCTATGGAACGATGTTGGCGACTGTCATGTGGTTGTTAGGCTCTGGTGGCCTTTCACTATACGTTCGCTACTTCTCTAGCTTTAGCGAGCTCTATGGCTCATTAGGCGCGGTAGTTGCGTTAATGATGTGGTTTTGGCTGTCCGCCTTTGTCGTTCTATTTGGTGCAGAAGTAAACTGCGAAATGGAGCGCCAAACCTATAACGATACGACGGTCGGTGAAACTCGCCCATTGGGGGAACGTGAAGCGTTTGCGGCAGATACGATTGGTAGTCCTCAGCCATGGCGAGGGTCAAAAGGCCCCGATACCGAGTAGCCACGAAGACTTTCAACTTTAGACCCCCTCCTATCGCTGGCTGCGATAGGAGGGGAGTCTTTATTAGAGCAGCTCCTCTGCGGCCAGTGCCAAGCGTGAGCGTTCGACGCTTTTCAAGGTGATATGGCCTGCATGGGGCCAGTCGCGAAACCGTTCAACCACTGCGGCTAAACCACAGGTGTTTGCGGTGAGATAAGGCGTATCGATCTGCCCAACGTTGCCCAAACAGACAATCTTAGAATTACGCCCCGCCCGTGTGATCAGTGATTTAAGCTGTTTAGGGGTGAAGTTCTGCGCCTCATCAATGATTAAAAAAGTATCGTTTAAGGTGCGCCCACGCATAAAACTCGGTGAGCGGATTTGTACCCGCGAACCAATTAACTGCCGCGTTGCGCCATTATCCCAGCTCGACTCTCCCTCCTCGTTGCGTAACAGGTTATCCATGTTGTCGTGGAACGCGCCCATCCACGGCGACATTTTCTCCTCCTCAGTGCCAGGTAGAAAGCCAATATCCTCCCCCATGGGGATCGGCGCGCGGGTAAACACAATGCGCTCGAACAGCTTGGCATCCAGCGTTTGCTGAAAGGCAGCGGCCAGTGTCATAAAGGTCTTACCTGTTCCCGCGTTGCCCGCAATAGTGACTAGGTCAATATCGGGATCCATCAGTAGGTTTAAGGTGAAGTTTTGGCGGCTGTCGTGGGCATGAACCCCCCAAACGCCGGCATGATGACGGTAGTTGGTGAGCAGTTGAAGGCGAGCTGAAGAGGGCCCCAGTTCGCGAACAATCGCTTCGAACTCCGCGCCGTTTTCGCTATCCGACACTAGCATTCCCACATGCCAGTGACGTGGCATCGTGCCGTTAAGTTGATAAAAGGTGTGATGACCAATCCGCTCAACAGTGACATCAACGTTTAGGCCTTCCCATAATGCCGCACCATTTTGCCCTGCACTGGCATAGATCTGTGCGCCTTCAATCATCGCATCGCTGTCGGAGAAAGCGCGGTCATTGAAGTAGTCCTCGACCGGCACTTTCAGAGCAGCTGCTTTGACTCGCAGGTTAATATCTTTGGTTATTAAAATAACAGAGGCGTCGGGGCGTTCTTCGCGTAGGCGGCAGGTCTCCGCCAAAATGCGGTTATCTGGACTATCGTCAAGCGCGTCTAGGAGTTTTAAATCGTTGTAGCATAAAAAGTGCAGGCGTCCTGTTTCGCCACTAAGCCGGGGGATTGGAATACCGCGCTGAATTTCATCGAAGGTGACTTGGCTAGTAAGGTCAGAAAGCGTACGGCTGATCTGGCGGGCCGTGCGGGCGATTTCACGAATACCATTCTTATGCTTATCCAGCTCCTCAAGGACAGTCATGGGGATAACCACATCGTGCTCATCGAAGTGATAAAGCGCGGAGGGGTCATGGATGAGGACATTAGTGTCCAATACATACAGCCGAGTGGCTTTCTTATCGAGTCGTACCATCGGTGGAATCACTCCTTGGTTGACGGCAACTTCGACACTGGCAGGTGCGTATTACGCCCAGATGACACTTGCCTGTGTCTCTCACGTGGCGTGACCTGGCTTCTCCTTATTTAGCGCTTTTTAATAGCGTGGAAGGCTTTAGCGTTTTTTTCCACAAAAATTATTTCAACGTTATGTCAGACTGTTCATGCGCCTTTAAAAAGCGTCATTTAGTGCAGCGTCGCTAAAAAATGTGCCACCTTTTTTAACAACGCCGTGGCCACCACGCCGCGGCTATCGCTTTCCACATAGCGGTAATAATGGCTATCTAACGCTAGGTCATGATTTAGCGCGGTGAGGGCGCCTGTTTCTAAGGCGCTTTTAACCAGCGGATAGGGCAGTAGCGCCCAGCCGGTGGCGTTGATGACCGCATCGCGAATCACCTCAAACATGGTTAGACCAAGATAATTACCTGAAAACAGGGCTTCGCTGATCAGTTTGTCATCCTGCACGTGGGTTAAACACACTTGAGTGTATTGCGCTAAATCATCTCGATTCACGCTGGGAAGTCGGCTGAGTGGGTGATGGGGAGCGGCGACGAGGCGCATGCTGACAGGTGCTAGGTTCTCGGCATTGGCCTCAATGCCTTCAGCGGTGTAAAGACCAAAAGCGATATCGACCGTTTGGCGCTGTACAAACTGAGTATGCTCCTGTGGGGGCACCAAATAAACCGAAATAGCCGTCAGCGGGAACTGCTGTTTTAAATCGTGCATTACTTGACGCCAAAACGCCTCAGGCAGAGCGTCATCGCGGGCGATGCACAGTTGGCTTTCAACGCCCTGCAAGTGTTGATGGCAGTGCTTTTTAATTCGACTGGCGCTGGTCAGCAACCGGTAGCAATCCGGCAGCACGTTATCGCCAACAGCAGTAAGCGTGAGGCTATTGCCGGAGCGTTCAAATAACGCCACCCCCAGGCTGTCTTCTAATGCATGTACGGCAGCGCTCAACGTACTGCGTTTAACGCCGGTATGCCGCGCGGCGGCGGCAAAGGAGCCATGCTCAGTGACATCTATAAAGGCCTGTACCTGTTCAGCGCGCATAGGGTTCTCGGTTAATGCTGCGAGCGCCAAATAATTTGACGCTGAGCGATTCGTGATTAGCCTAACTCCCCACTATTATGGCGCAGAGTTTCCCTAATGCTATGGAGTTTTTCGCGTGACCCCCTTTGTTGCCGAGCGCCGTGCGCTAAGATTTTCAGCCATTTCTGCCAGCCTGTTTGCGTTTACCGGGCTTGCGTTAGGGCTTGCCAGTGGTTCCATCACCATTCTTTTTGATAGCGGCTATTCGCTACTAAGTCTAGTGCTGGCATCGTTATCCCTATTTGCTCTTCAACAGGCGCGTAAGCCTGCTGATGATCACTACCCCTTTGGGCGGCTGACAGTGGAGCCGCTTGCAGTGCTGCTCAAAGGCGTGGTGATCGCTATGGTATGTATTGTTTCGCTGGTGTCTGCGCTGTGGAGCTTGCGTGACGGCGGCCGCCTAGTCACGCTGGATTTAGCGTTAATGTTTGGTGTCGTTAACGTGACGGGCTGCTTACTGACCTGGTGGTGCTTGGCGCGCTATGCCCGCATCGCGAGCTCTTCACTATTGGCAGCCGAGCTGCGCCAGTGGCAGATGGATACCTGGTTAAGTGCTGCAGTGATGCTCGGCTTCGCGCTGACTTGGGCGCTCACCCAGTCGCCATGGGCAAACTACGCGCGATTTGCAGACCCAGTGATGGTGCTGATCATTGCTGGCTATTTCTTACCTATGCCGATTCGGATGGTGCGTGGTGCGCTGCGTGAACTTATGTTTGGCGTATCTTGCAACAACATGCGCCGCGATGTGGTCAGCGATGTTGCCGACTTTGATGTGGCCGCCGATGATGTTCGCCTGGCTCAAGTAGGCAGTTTTCTAATGGTGGATATCCAGCTCGACAAGCAGCAGTTTAATGATGCCCAAGAGATTATGGATAGCGTGGAGCAGCGTTGTAAGCGTCTAAACCTACGCCCGGTCACTAGCCTTACTCTAAGCGCAGGCTAAGCCGCGTTAAAAAAGAGCCGCGCCAAAAAAGATTGACGTTGTATCGTTAGCAATGCTATTTAGCGCTACCGACAATAGGTGTCGGGCAAACTTTGCTACGTTGAGGGTTGTAAAAACATGCCATTGCGCCGCTGTTTACCTGCACTGCTATTGACCGTTTTGGTTGCTGGCTGTGCTAGTTCTACCATTGCTCCAAGCTATACCACTGATAATCCAGATATTATGCGGATCGGTGGTGAGCGTCCTGCCAATCGCGACACGACGGTTGAAAGCGCGGGCTCGTTCTGCCTTGAAACTGCCGAGCGCTGGAATGACCACGGGCGTACGCCAGACGGTCAAACGCTATGGGCAAAAGACACCATGCGCAAAGTAGTCGCTTGTAAGTAACGACGACTATTTTGATAGTATCAGCAAAAGCGCCAGCGACGGTACGCTGGCGCTTTTGCGTGAGTAAGCTGTCAATCCTGCTTCTTTTCCGGCTTGCCTTTGCGCTTTGTACTCGCAAAATCTTCTAGCTCCTCCTCGCTCATGGAGTCATACATCTCTTTAGACGAACCATAAAGTTCACTAGGCTTGGTTTCCCCGCGCTTAGCGGAAAGCGCTGCTCCTGCCGCTTTTTGTTGCGCTTTAGAGGTTGCTGGCATTGCTGAACTCCTTTCGATTAGCTTCCTTTGACCTACTTCACCATTAAGCGTTGCATTTTTGAGCGTGACACTTTTAAGTCTGGTGCCTTGAACCTGATACTTTGAGCATAGTAGCTGGAACACAGCTTTCCAGAAGCATCAATCAAACCTTTCATCTGTTCCAATCAGTTGACTTCCTTTTGCCTGTCGCGCTATTTAGTTAGATATGCGCAGTACACCCTATTGCCGCCGCGCCGCTAACAAAGAGAACGCCATGACACCGGCTATTCATAGTGCAAAACAAGCAGGATTTGCCTTTCAGTTGCATGAGTATGACCACGATGCCGCTGCGCTTTCCTATGGTTTAGAGGCAGCGGCTAAGCTCGGTGTAGCCGTTGAGCAGGTATTTAAAACCTTAGTAGTAAAGCTGGATGGCAAACAGCTAGCAGTGGGTGTCGTGCCAGTGAACTGCCAATTGGGGTTAAAGCAGATCGCCAAGGCCGCCGGAGCAAAGAAAGCGGCCATGGCAGAGCCATTGGAGGTCGAGCGTGTGACCGGCTATGTATTGGGTGGTGTGAGCCCGCTGGGACAGAAGCGGCGGTTGCCTACGTTTATTGATCTCTCCGCTGAAGCTTACGCAAGTATTTATGTGAGTGCTGGTCGTCGCGGGCTTGAAATAGAGCTCGCGCCGCGTGACTTAGCCACGCTAAGTCAGGCCATTTTTGTACCGCTGGCGACGTGATACCGATGTGATGGCGGCGCAGGCCGAGGCACTTTCTGTTATGGTGCCGTAAAGTTTGCGTGCGTCGCTTTTCCTCTAGGGTGCTCACGCTGTGTTTCTGATGGCTGCCCACCTGTGGCCCAAGCAAGGTAATATCGTGTCTGACTCCTCTTTCTCCTCGTTAGCGTTGCCTGAAGCTTTGCTGAGCAACCTTGCATCCCTTGGCTACCATGAAATGTCGCCGGTACAGGCACAAAGCCTACCGCCGATGTTAGCTGGGCGCGATGTACTGGCTCAGGCAAAGACCGGCTCTGGCAAAACAGCGGCGTTTGGTTTAGCGCTATTGGCTGAGTTAAAAGTAGAGAGCTTCGCAGTACAAGGTTTAGTGCTTTGCCCAACGCGGGAGTTAGCCGATCAGGTGGCGGAAGAACTGCGCCGCTTGGCACGTGGTATGGCTAACGTAAAAATTCTAACACTCTGCGGCGGCGCGCCGTTTGGCCCTCAGCTTGGTTCCTTAGAGCACGGTGCGCATATCGTAGTAGGCACGCCTGGGCGTATTGACGAACATTTGCGCAAAGGCTCGCTCGCCCTGGATTCGCTCTCGATATTAGTGCTGGATGAAGCGGATCGCATGTTGGATATGGGCTTTCAGGCAACCATTGACGACATCATCGCCGAGACCCCAGCAGACCGCCAAACGCTGCTGTTTAGTGCTACTTTTCCGGATGAGCAATCATCGGGCGGCCTAACGGCAATGACCCGCGGCGTTATGCGAGACCCAGTGACGGTGAAAATTGCCGAGGTGCATGACGCTAGCACCATTCGCCAACATTTTTATATCGTCGACAGCGATGAAGCGCGTTTTGCCGCGCTGCGCCAACTGCTGCTGGTCTACCAACCCACCACGAGCGTGGTATTTTGCAACACCAAGCGCGAGACCCAAGCGGTGGCAGAGCAGTTGGTGGATGCCGGATTTAGTGCAGTAGCGCTTAATGGCGATTTAGAGCAAAAAGACCGTGATCGTATTTTGATTCTGTTCGCCAACCAGAGTGCATCTATTCTGGTGGCGACCGATGTAGCCGCACGTGGTTTGGATATCGCTCAGTTGGATGCCGTGTTTAATTATCAAATTGCCCGCGAGCTGGATGTTCACGTGCACCGGGTAGGGCGCACAGGCCGCGCCGGTGCCAGCGGCGTTGCTTGTACACTAGTGACGCCTAAAGAGAGCTATCGATTAGAAAAGCTAGAGGAATTGCTACAACAGCCGCTAACCACCGAGCCACTGCCCAAGCCCCAGCAGTCGACCCCCTTTGAGCCGCCGATGGCGACGCTACAGCTAGCGGGTGGCAAAAAAGACAAGCTGCGCCCTGGCGATATACTAGGTGCGCTGACCAGCGAAGGCGGGCTGCGCGGTGATCAAGTGGGTAAAATTAAGGTGCTTGCCCGCAGTGCCTACGTGGCGGTGTCGAGGGACGTTATTCAACAGGCTCAGGCCAAACTTGAGCGCGATAAATTAAAAGGGCGGGCTTTCCGTGTTCGCCGTATCCGTTATTGAACGCGTACCAAAGAGGAGCCGACGCAGCTAACCATGAAAATCCCCAAGCGATTACAGCCGCTGGTCGATGATGGAATGATCGACGAGGTGCTGGTGCAGTTAATGAGTGGCAAAGAGGCGCAGGTCTACGTCGTGCGCTGTGGTGAAGACGTACGCTGTGCCAAGGTTTTCAAAGAGGCTAAACAGCGCAGTTTTAAACAGGCCGTTCAGTATCAGGAAGGACGTAAAGAGCGTAACAGTCGCCGCTCACGGGCAATGGCCAAGAAAACCCGTTACGGCCAGAAAGAGCAAGAGCAGGCGTGGCTTAATGCCGAAGTCGATGCGCTTTATCGTCTTGCTTCAGCCGGCGTGCGGGTGCCTGAGCCCCACGGCTTTGTCGATGGCGTATTGCTGATGGAGATGATTAGCGATGCCGAGGGTAACGTCGCGCCGCGCTTGGATGAGGTGACGCTTACGCCAGAACAGGCCGAGACCTACTACGCCAAGGTTATTCAGGACGTGGTTAAAATGCTTTGCGCGGGTTTGATTCACGGCGATTTGTCGGAATTTAATGTGCTGGTCGATGCCTCAGGACCGGTGATTATCGACTTACCCCAGGCCGTAGACGCCGCAGGCAACAACAGCGCCGCCGCGATGCTGTATCGCGATGTTGATAATATGCGTAACTACTTTGGTCAGTTCGCACCGGCGCTTCTGAATACCGAATATGGCAGAGAGATGTGGGCGCTGTATGAAACCGGCGAACTACACCCGGATAGTAAGCTTACGGGTCACTTCGAGGCCGATACCCATATTGCTAACGTCGATGAGCTGATGGAAGTGATCGACGACGCCAAAGAGGAAGAAGCCGAGCGGCAAGCACGTATGCGTGATGATGACGATGATGGTGAAATACCTCAGCCATACTGAGATGTAGTTGAGTCACTTAGTGAATAGCTTGGGTGATAAGGCCTGATCGATAAGCTCTGATCACAAGCCCCGAATGATAGCCATTGTCAGTGTAAATCGTTATCCTTAGCGTGTTAACGGTTGCAGGCATCCCTATGTTGTTCGACCACAAGTGGTGATCCTGTTATTGGAAACGATAGCTAAGATGAGGAGCACGTGTGAGGGGGAGGATAACGGTAAGTAGGCAAGCGAGTGCAAAAGCGTTGGCAAGGTCGCTTGCCGTTGGTGCAGTAGGTGGCACGCTGTTTCACCTCACAGGCCTGCCCCTTGCCTGGATGCTTGGTCCCCTTATCGCGAACTTATTGGTCTCTTCTCGGGGCGTCCACGTCGCTATTCCTGAACCGTTGAGAGACGTGTTTTTAGCAGTAATGGGCATCGTATTAGGCAGCCAAGTGACCCCTCAATTGGCGCAACGCGTGCTAGATTGGCCTGTTTCAGCCGCGCTACTATTGCTAGGTGTGGCAGCCTCCACGGCTGTCGCCGCCGCCTGGTATCGGCGCTGCGGGTTTGACCCGGTGAGCGCGTGGTTTGGCGCCTCCCCTGGTGCCATGACCGCAATGATCCTACTAGGTGAAAAGTGCGGTGGCGACCCTCAACGGATTGCTGTCGCGCAGTCGCTGCGTATCATTTTAGTGATTCTTTTTCTGCCACCGTTATTTTGGGCCTACGAAGGCGGAGGCGGAAGTGTCGGCCCCCCGCAAAGCGCGCTTGAGCATGGCTGGATGCTACTAACAATCCCGCTGTTGTTGCCGCTAGGCCGTTGGCTGCGAATCCCCAGCTCTGCTCTGCTGGCGCCTCTGCTGATGGCTGCCCTATTATCGGGTTTTGATATTGCCAGTCTCTCCCTTCCTGAGTGGGGAATGAACGCCATGCTATGGGTATTGGGCTGTGCCATCGGTTCGCGCTTTCAGGGAATGACGCGCAAGCTTTTTGGCCGCTATTTATGGCAGTCAGGCGTTGCAACTCTTTTAGCGCTGTTGGTATTGGCGCTGTTTGCCGAGCTAATTCACCAACTGCTCGGGGTTGGGCGCGATGTGGCATTATTAGCGCTAGCGCCTGGTGGTATTGGTGAGATGGCGATCCTAGCGGTAGCGTTAAATATCGATCCCGTGTTTGTCGCTTTTCACCACTTGCTGCGCATGGTAACCCTGATGATCTTTGCGCCGTTCTGGGCGCGCTGGCTACTGCGTCGCTCTGCTTCTTAATGCTACAGATATTTTGATTTATCTATAAAAAATCCACAGACCTTCAATACCAACGCCAGTTACCCAAGGAAAACTCATGCTATCGCGTGTTTTACAGCCGCTATTTCGATACTTCGAAACGCGGGTTAATCCCTACCCGGAAGGCGAGGTAGAAACACCACCAAAAGGGTTGATGCCGTTTATTGTGCATTTCTCACGCCCAATGCTGCCGCTGTTGCTGTTAATGACACTGTTTACTGCTCTGGTGTCGGCGGCTGAGGTCGTTTTCTTTAGCTATATGGGCCAGTTGGTGGATTGGCTGGGCAACGTGGAGCGAGCAGGTTTTTGGGCTGAAAACGGGTTATGGCTGGCGGGCCTGGGGCTGTTGATGCTGGTGGGTTTGCCGCTTTTAGTGCTATTGCAGTCACTGGTGACTCACCAAAGTATTTTCGGTAATTACCCGATGATCGGTCGCTGGCTATCCCATCGGCATATGCTTAGCCAAAGCTTGGCGTTTTATCAGGATGAGTTTGCCGGGCGGGTGTCGCAAAAAGTGATGCAAACGGCGCTGGCAATCCGTGAAACCGTCACCAAGGTAATGGGACTGTTGGTCTATGCCATTGTCTACTTCACTGGCGCGGCATTCTTACTTGGTCGAGCAGACCTATTATTGCTCATACCGCTAGCGCTGTGGTTAGTGGGCTATCTGGCGATTATGCGCTACTTCGTGCCGCGGCTGCGCGATGTTTCTATGGCCCAGGCGGATGCCCGCGCCCAAATGACCGGTCGCGTAGTGGATAGCTACAGCAATATTCAAACCATTAAATTGTTTGCCGACACCGAGCGTGAGCAAAGCTATGCCCGGGATGCCATGGAAGGGTTTATGGTGACCGTTCACCGCCAAATGCGGTTGGTGACCATTATGAGTGTAGGTTTGACACTACTTAACACCGCGCTGTTGGTGGGTACGGCGGCCATGGCTATTAGTGCTTGGTACACAGAGGCGATTTCGCTAGGTGTGCTGACCATTGCTATTGCGCTGGTGATGCGTATTCGCTTTATGTCTGACTGGATTTTGTGGGAAGTTGCCGGGCTATTTGAAAATATTGGCACGGTCCAAGATGGCATGAATACCATTGCCCAGGAACCGACTGTACGGGACGCTCCAGGCGCTTTGCCGCTGCAAGTGCCCAAGGGGGAGATTCGTTTTGACGCCATGCGATTTGGTTATGCACAGGCTAAAGGCGAAAGCAAAACCGTGTTTGATGGCTTGAATCTCACCATCGCGCCCGGCGAGAAAATTGGCCTGATTGGCCGCTCTGGGGCGGGCAAATCGACCCTCGCTAATCTGCTGCTGCGTTTTTACGACGTGCAGGGCGGGCGCATTCTAATTGATGGGAAGAATATTGCCGAGGTTACTCAGACCTCCCTACGCCACCAAATTGGTATGGTGACCCAGGATACCTCGCTGCTACACCGCTCGCTGCGCGATAACATTCGCTACGGCAGCCCTCACGCCAGTGATGCGGACGTTTGGAACGCGGTTTGTCGCGCTCATGCTGATAGCTTTATTAATGATCTGGTCGACCCGAAAGGGCGGCGCGGATTAGATGCCCACGTCGGTGAACGGGGCGTTAAGCTTTCGGGCGGCCAGCGCCAGCGCATCGCGATTGCTCGCGTACTGCTCAAAAACGCGCCGATTCTGGTATTGGATGAGGCCACTTCAGCCCTGGACTCTGAAGTAGAAGCCGCTATTCAAGAGCAGTTAGATACGCTGATGGAAGGCAAAACGGTCATTGCCATTGCCCATCGGCTTTCAACCATCGCCATGCTTGATCGTCTCATTGTGGTTGACGAAGGACGTATTGTGGAAACCGGCACGCATCAGGAGCTTCTGACCAAAAACGGTATTTATGCCAGCCTGTGGCAGCGGCAGTCGGGTGGCTTTCTGGGGCTTGATGTTGAGGGCAGCAGCCCCAACTGATAATGGTTACATACACGCTTGTATAATGAGGTAACGATGAAAGCGATCAAACTGAAGCAGCCCGGCGGTTTAGATAACCTCGAAGTCGTTGAGCTGACTTCCCCCGGTGAACCCGGCCCAGGTGAAATTAAAGTACGCCTGCATGCAAGTTCCTTGAACTTCCACGACTACGCCGTGGTGGCCGGTATGATTCCGACCGAGGAAAACCGCATTCCCATGTCCGATGGCGCAGGCGTGGTGGAAGCCGTCGGTGAGGGGGTAAGCGAGTTCGCAGTGGGTGACCACGTGGTCTCGACCTTCTTTCCGCATTGGTTGGAAGGCCCGGCCAGAGTGGGCGATTTTCGTGCTACGCCGGGCGATGGCGTTGATGGCTACGCTTGCGAGCAGGTGGTTCGCCCGGTCGAGTGGTTTACCCATCAGCCTAAAGGTTACAGCCACGCAGAATCGGCAACGTTAACCACTGCAGGCTTAACCGCTTGGCGCGCACTGGTCGTCGATGGCAGCATCAAAGCGGGTGATACTGTGCTGGTGTTAGGCACCGGTGGGGTATCTATTTTTGCCCTGCAGTTTGCCCGTTTGATGGGTGCCCGGGTAATTGCGACCTCTTCTTCTAATGAGAAGCTGGCACGACTGCGCGAGATGGGCGCTGAGCACACCATCAATTACAAAGAGACGCCCGATTGGGGCAAGCGCGTTAAAGAGCTGACTAACGGTGAAGGCGTCGATCATATCGTCGAAGTGGGTGGCCCTGGTACGCTGCCACAATCGTTTGATGCGATTAAAATCGGTGGTCATATCGCGTTAATTGGCATACTTACCGGCCGCGAAGGTGAGGTGCCGACGGCCAAACTAATGGCCAAGCAGGCGAACTTGAAAGGCTTGATTGTGGGTAGTCGTCGCCAGCAGATTGAGATGATTCGTGCGCTTGAAAGCCTGGATATGCATCCGATCATCGACCGAGAATTCCCGCTTGCCAAGATTGCCGACGCTTTCCGTCATCAAGAATCAGGCAAGCACTTCGGCAAGATCTGCCTAACTATGTAATCTTAACTGCAATTCAATAAGTCAGCTTGCACGCCTTGTGTTCCACACAGGGCGTGCAATGAACTCAATCAATTAAACGGCTATACACCACGCCTTTAACTTCAAGCTCTAGAATCTCTTCGTAAGGTACAGTGACACCTTCAACGTCGCCTGGCTCCTTATGGCTGTTTTTGATCTGGGTTTCAGGAATAACTTTTACTCCCGTCATTCCAACATGTTGGATTCGGGCGCTAAAGCGGTTGCCTTCATGCTCTATCAGCAATCTCTCTCCAGCAATACACTTACTTAATTTTTCATGTAACTCTTCTTCGCTGACGTGAACGACACTCATCGCTTTCTCCTTTTGCACTTGCAATAAAAATTAATCCCTTAAAATTGTGCTAAATACTGTCTATCAAGACTCTATTTTAGACCATAAGTTCGTTTGCAAGATTAAGCAGATAGTGCGCGTGACTAACTTACCACCAGCGTTGCTGCCCCCAATGCTAATTTGGATGCAGGCAACGCTGCAGTCTCTTCTACTGAGAGAGGCTTGGGAGCTTAAGCTTCGTTTGACTCAGGTAGCTCACCGCTATGGTAGACATTTTGTACATCATCCAGCTCGTTCAACATGCCCAGGAATTTTTCGAACATGGCGACATCCTCGCCTTCCACGGGAGTGGTGTTTTGCGGCAGAAACTGAATTTCGTCCACCTCAAAGTCAATCTCACCGAAAGCATCCAGCAGCGCTTGTTTGGCTTTGGCGTAGTCAGTGTGTGGGGCGAAGACCGTGATGCGCTCGGCTTCCTGCTCAATGTCAGTAACATCGACATCGACTTCCATTAGCGCTTCTAGAACGGCTTCTTCATCGCGTCCGGTAAACGAGAAAATGGCGCAGTGGTCAAACATATGGCTGACGCTACCCGGCGTACCAATTTTGCTCTTGGTTTTGGTGAAGCAACCGCGTACATCACCAAAGGTACGGTTAGGGTTGTCGGTCAGACAGTCGACAATTACCATGACATTGCCTGGGCCAAAACCTTCATAGCGGGCGGCAGAGAAGTCTTCACCGCCAGCGCCGCTGGCTTTGTCGAGCGCTTTATCAATAACGTGGGAAGGCACCTGATCTTTCTTGGCCCGCTCCATTAAACCGCGCAGCGCCAGGTTGCCATTGGGGTCGCTGCCACCGGCTTTCGCGCAAACGTAAATTTCACGCCCATATTTGCTATAGACTTTTGTCTTCGCATCGGCCGTTTTGGCCATGGATTCCTTACGGTTCTGAAAAGCCCTACCCATGTTGCCGTCCTGTGTTATCCATTACGCCTCTCGCATTGAGTGGCGGTTCTTTTTGAAAAAAAGCGAAAAGATCGAAAAAAAGCAAATTTTACCCAACAGCGTACCATGCTAACAGCGTTATTTAAGGCCCCCATCACCGGCAAGCTTTTCTTCGCGTATACTGCCTGCCCTTAAAGAGTGGATATCATTCCTTCAGGAGGTACAGGCATGCCATTTACGCTATGGCTATCACTCGCTGCTATTTGCGCTATGGGCGCAATGTCGCCGGGGCCAAGCTTGGCGCTGGTACTGCGTCACACTTTGGGTGGTGGCCGGTTTTCGGGAATGATCGCAGCGATTTTCCATGCTTTTGGGGTGGGTTTTTATGCGCTACTCACAGTGTGGGGGTTGGGTGCATTGATTACCCGTTTTCCACTACTTTTTCAGTTAATCACCTGGGGCGGTGCCGCTTATTTGGCTTGGCTAGGCATTAAAGCGCTGCGTGCAGGAAAAGCAGGTGCCTTGCAGCCCAATGCGATTACCACTACCCGAGGCCAGGCCGCCAAAGAGGGGGTACTGGTTGCGTTGGGCAATCCTAAGCTGATTCTTTTTTTTGTTGCGTTGCTCAGCCAGTTCGTCACATCTGATATGTCTGCGTTGGCAAAAGTGATCATTGTATTAACCGCGATGATTATTGATGGTGGCTGGTATGTGCTGGTGGCGGCGGTGCTTTCGCACTCAAAAATTCTGCCCTGGCTTCAGCAGCATGCGCATTGGATCAACCGGGTCACTGGTGTGCTGCTCATTGCACTGGCGCTGAGAGTGGTGGCTGGGCCACTGGTGTAGTACTGGTGAAAAAGGCATAGCCGTGGCATGGTGGCAACTATGCCATTTGGGTGTTTGTGGGGGCCTACCAATGACAATTTATGATCAAGACTGCTATACCCACCAAGGGCAGCCGTTCAACCTGCGTGCTCTGCGGGGGCAAGTTCTACTAGTGGTGAATGTGGCCAGCAAGTGTGGCTTCACCCCCCAGTTGAAAGAGCTTGAGGTATTTTACCAGCGCTATCGCGATCGCGGTTTTACTGTGCTTGGGTTTCCCTGTAACCAGTTTGGCAAGCAATCGCCGGAAAACGCAGAGGCTTTTTGTACGTTCGGTGAGACGCAGTTCGGCGTTACGTTTCCTCTTATGGAAAAAGTGAAGGTCAACGGTGGTGATGCTCATCCACTATTTGTATGGCTAAAAGGGGAAGCGCCGGGGGTACTAGGCACAAAAACGATCAAATGGAACTTCACCAAGTTTTTGATTGGACGCGATGGCAATGTGATTGCACGTTTTGGCCCACGTGATCATGGACGCCCGCTACGCTTAGCGCTAGAGGAAGCGCTAGACGCCACATAGTCGTTACTTTCTCCTAGGCGCGCTATGTTATGCGCTATTAAAGCACTTCACCGCGGGCCACCATTACCCTGTTCATAAGCTCACTCCAACGATGGCGCACCATCATGGTGGTTAGCCCCGAAAAAAGTGCCCAACTCTTACGGCGCCAGCCTTTTAAGCGTAAATTGTGGCTTACCAACTGCTGCATTAGCTTGTAATCATTGAATTTTCGCCACTCGCTAGCAATTGAGAGCTGATGGCGCGACATCACGGGTGCAAGCTCTAAACGAAACATCCATTCAAGTTCATGTAGCGTCATATCATAACGCTGAACGACCTCGACCATATGTGCGTAATCACGCTCGCTGGGTTCCCGGTCAAGCCACAGCGGCGCTAGCGCAAGCCATAGATCGCCGCGTTCATCTACTAGCTGCTGTGCATTCATGATTGCCTCATTGGGGAAGGGAAGACGTAAGTGGCTATCGTGACGGTAAAGCGCTCCAAGCTCAAGGGGGCAGACATTCGCTCAAGAGCGGACAGAGCGCCCAGAGACCGCTAGAATAGCCCCACTGAGTAACAACATGGCGATAACAGTGCTAGGCTCTGCCTGAAAACTGGCTGCGCTCGACCATACGGCGTTAAAAATCGGCTCATGCGCGAGTCCGATCAAAATACTCATTTACACCACGTAAACTCCGTTTTTTCGCCGATTTTTGCCTTGTCTGGCCTTCGCTCGCCGACTTTTCAGACAAAGCCTAAGTCGCTAAGTATGTTGTCAAAAGCCAATTTAATTTAATAACGAGGTTCGATGTGATTATTAAACCCAAAGTGCGCGGCTTTATTTGTACCACTACTCATCCTGTCGGCTGTGAGCAGAACGTCCGCGAACAGATAGAAGCGACCCGCGCCCGCGGTTTGGATAAGCAGGCCGGGCCGAAAAAAGTGCTGGTGATTGGTGCTTCAAGTGGCTATGGCTTGGCAGCGCGAATTACCGCGGCGTTTGGGTACGGTGCCGACACGTTGGGGGTGTTCTTTGAAAAGCCTGCCACTGATAAAAAGCCCGGTACCGCAGGTTGGTACAACAGTGCGGCCTTCGATAAATTTGCCAAGCAGGAAGGTCTGTATAGCAAGTCGATTAACGGCGATGCGTTCTCCCATGAGGCACGTGAGAAAGCCATCGAGCTGATCAAGCAAGACATGGGCGAGATTGATCTGGTGGTTTACTCATTGGCGTCGCCCGTGCGCAAAATGCCGAATAGCGGTGAGCTAAAGCGCTCCAGTCTTAAGCCTATCGGTGAAACTTACCGCGCCACCGCTATCGATACCAATAAAGATGTGATCATCGAAGCGGAAGTCGAGCCAGCAACACAGCAAGAAATCGACGACACGATTACCGTCATGGGTGGCGAAGATTGGGAACTGTGGATGAGCGCCCTTGACCAAGCCGGTGTGCTGGCGAAAGGCGCGCGTAGCGTTGCGTTTAGCTATATTGGCACCGAGATTACCTGGCCGATTTACTGGCATGGTGCCTTAGGCAAAGCCAAGGAAGACCTGGATCGCGCCGCGACCGCTATCGACATCCATTTGAAAGCCAGCGGTGGTGGCGCCAACGTTGCCGTACTGAAATCGGTAGTCACCCAGGCCAGCGCGGCGATTCCGGTCATGCCGCTGTATATCGCCATGGTTTATCGCATCATGAAAGAACAGGGCCTCCATGAAGGCACTATCGATCAGCTAAATCGCCTCTTTGGTGAGCAGCTCTATTCTGCCCAAGGCTTAAATGGCGAACTTGCCACTGACGAGGCAGGTCGCTTGCGGTTAGATGATTGGGAATTGCGTGATGACGTTCAAAAAGCCTGTCAGGATCTATGGCCGGAAGTCACCACAGAGAACCTCTTTGAAATTACCGACTATGCTGGTTATAAGCATGAATTCTTGAAGTTGTTTGGTTTCGAGCGCACTGACGTTGATTACGATGCCGATGTGAACCCAGAAGTAACGTTCGATGTCATTAACTTATAAGTCTTTAACCTAACAAGTCATTCGCCTAATAAGGCGTGAAGCAGTTTTGTTAATGTAACTAAGCTGCCAGCATTTCAACCGGATGACCAGGAGATAGCTATGGATACTAGGGAAAGCAAAACCTCGGAAGAAGAGAAAGAGCACGTAATACATCAACGTATCCCAGAAGATTTTGATAAAGCTAATCCACAGCTACAGCCTGAGGCTAAAAAGCCACCCAGCGGGCTACACAAGCTGCTGCCGATAGTGATTATCGTGCTTGGGGTGATCGTAGCGGGTATCGTTATTATGGGTATAGGTAATAGCGGTGGTTAAACCTAACGCTACATGATTCTTAATTGCCGGGCCCTGTGCCCGGCAATTTTCATTCATGCGCCATGTTTTTGGCTGAGTGGTCACCGCGCTGCCTTCATCGGCACAATTGGGTAAGATGGCTCTTTCACAAAGCCGATGGCGGTTTTTTTTATGCATAACAGTGACGTTTCATGCAGCCCAGCCCGTTAATCTCACCGCCCAATGTTGCCCGCAGACGAGTGGCGTTTATGCTCTTGCCTGGTTTCTCATTGTTGGCCCATGCCAGTGCTCTTGAGCCACTGCAAATGGCCAACCAGCTTAGCGGGCAGATGTTGTATCACACGGTGACGTTGAGCATGGGTAGCCAACCAGTACGCAGTAGTGCTCAGCTTTTATTGCTGGCTCAGCATGAGCATACTGCCGCGCTTGGTCCTCTCGATTTACTGTTGGTATGCGCACCGACGCCGCTACCTTATACGCTTCCTGCTAAGCTGAACGAGTGGCTACGTAGCCACCAGGGTCGCGGCGTCGCATTGGGAGGATTAGCGGGCGGTACGGAAGTGCTGGCGCGCTGTGGGCTATTAGAGGGCTATCGCGCGACATTGCCTTGGCAGCGTTTTAACGCCTTTGCTCAGGCCTATCCACAAGTGACGCTTTCCCAGCAGCTGTTTGAGATTGATCGCGACAGATTGACCTGCGCAGGGGGAAGCGCCGCGATGGATATGATGCTCACGCTGATTAGTCAGCACCACGGTGCGCGTTTAGCGGAGCAGGTGTCAGAGCAGTTTGTTTGCGATCGCATACGGTTAGCTGATGAACGCCAGCACGTACCGCTGCGCAGCCGATTAGGTCACGCACCGCAAAGCTTGGTGGAGGCAGTGACATTGATGGAAGCTAATATTGAAGAGCCGCTCTCAACGCTGGAGCTTGCCGAGCACTTGGGTATTTCCCGGCGTCAGTTAGAGCGGCTATTTAAGAAGTACCTGCAAGCGGTGCCAAGCCGCTACTACCTCGATTTACGTTTGCAGGAGGCCCGCAAACAGTTGCGAGATAGTGACCAGCCAGTAGGCGATATCGCGTTTGCCACAGGCTTTTCCTCTGGCGCTCACTTTTCTACCGCCTACCGAAATCACTTTGGCATAACACCAAGAGAAGAGCGCTTGGTGTGAGCGCAGCTTTTCATAATTTCTCGTCACATTGCTGAAAGCGGTTAACCTTGTTGGCCCCTTATACTGTTTTTCATTCCTTTCCTCCACTGGAGCTAGCGTCCCATGAGCCATACCCCAAGCCGTCAAGATTACGACCACTACATGACGCCCAACTACTCACCGCAGCAGGTTATTCCCGTGCGTGGTGAAGGTAGCCGCTTGTGGGATCAACAGGGGCGTGAATATATCGATTTTGCTGGGGGTATCGCGGTTAACTCTCTTGGCCATTGCCATCCTGTGCTGGTCAATGCGCTTAAAGAGCAGGGCGAAAAGCTGTGGCACCTCTCCAACGTGTATACCAACGAGCCAGCGCTGAACTTAGCCAAGACGCTGGTCGAGCGTACCTTCGCCGATAAGGTGTTCTTATGCTCCTCCGGCGGTGAAGCCAACGAAGCTGCGCTTAAGCTGGCGCGCCGCTGGGCGGTGGATAATCACGGTGAGCATAAAGATAAAATCATCTCGTTCTACCAATCTTTTCATGGCCGCACCTTCTTTACCGTCAGCGTGGGTGGCCAGCCCAAATACTCCCAGGGCTTTGGGCCGGTGCCGGGCGGAATTCTGCACGCTAATTACAATGACCTGGATAGCGTTCGCAAGCTGGTTGGCGACGACACCTGCGCAATTATGGTTGAACCCATGCAGGGCGAGGGCGGTATCGTGCCCGGCACGCAAGAATTCCTCCAAGGGCTGCGCGATCTCTGCGACGAGCACAATGCGCTGCTGATTTTTGATGAGGTGCAAACCGGCGTTGGTCGTAGCGGCGAACTCTACGCTTATAAGAACTACGGCATTACGCCGGATATTCTTACCAGTGCCAAATCCTTGGGCGGCGGTTTCCCCATTGGCGCCATGCTGGCTATCGACTCGGTGGCTAAATCGCTGGTTGTTGGCACCCACGGTTCTACTTACGGCGGCAATGCGCTGGCATCTGCCGTTGCCCTGGCTGCGGTGGAGCTTATCGATACGCCCGAGGTGCTCGAAGGCGTTAAGCATCGCCACGATCTGTTCCGCGAGCATTTAGAAACTATCAACCGCAAGCATGGCGTGTTTAAAGAGATTCGCGGTATGGGCTTATTAATAGGTGCCCAGATGTCGGATGCCTATGAAGGCCGCGCCAAAGACATTCTGCCACTTGCGATTGAAGAGGGCTTGATGGCGCTGATCGCCGGGCCGAACGTGCTGCGGATGGCGCCTTCTCTGGTCATTCCTGAAGCGGATATCGCCGAGGGCATGGCGCGCTTAGAGCGTGCGATTGAGCGGTTAGTTGCGGCAGGATGAGTGAGCAACAGGCTGCGTCAGTCGTGTTAACTGAAGAGGGGGCGTCGAGGATGCTGGTAGTTCGACCCGTTAAAGCGTCTGATCTCACGGCGCTTGAGCAATTAGCCGAGCATGCAGTACCTAAGTTGACCAACTTGCCTGCTAACCGTGAGCGGCTTCAGGAGCGCATTGCGCGCTCTCAAGACGCCTTTAACGGCGATGTCGAGTTTCCAGAAAACGAGCACTATACGTTTGTTCTCGCCGATGACACACGCGAGGAAGTGCTCGGTACCGCCACCATACGTGCCCAGGCGGGTGCCAATGAGGCCTACTACACCTACCGCCAGGAAACGCTGATTCACGCCTCCCAGCAGTTGAACGTACGTCGTGAAGTGCAGACGCTAGCGCTCTCCCATGAAGTTTCTGACGCTACCCTGCTGTGCGCCTTTTCGCTTAACCCGCGTTATAAAGGCACCAGCGCGGAGAGCCTGCTGCGCCGGGCGCGGTTGATGTTTATCGCCCAGTACCCCGAGCGGTTTTCGCGTATTCTGGCGGTGGCGTTTCCCGGCTACTTGGATGCTCGCAATGAGTCGCCGTTCTGGGAAAGCGTGGGGCGGCACTTTTTCGCCCGCAGTTTCCAGGATATTAACCACATTGCCGGGGTGCGCTCGAAAAGCTTTATCGCCGAAGTAATGCCCCAGTTCCCGCTCTATTTGCCGCTGCTAACACCCCAGGCGCGGGCGGCGATAGGTCGTGAGCACCCTGCTCATGAAGAGGCGTTGGAGGAGATGCTGGCGGAGGGCTTCGTGCGTTCGCGCCATGTGGATATTTTCGACGCCGGGCCGATTGTCAAAGCCGAGCGCGAGCGGTTGGAAACCTTCCGCAGTGCTGCCTGGCACCCGGTGCGTATTCGCCCTGAACACGCTTTGCCGGATGCTGAACCCGCGCTGGTTGCCAATCAAAAGCTGGGCGAGTTTCGTTGCATCGTCGCCCGCTACGCGCTGTCACCCACGGGCCAGTTGATGCTCTCAGCGGAGCATGCTGAGCGGCTGGGTGTCACGGAAGGGCGAGCGGTGCTTGCTGCGCCGCTGACGCTACCCACCGTGGTAGACGCGCTCGATGAAGGAGAAATGTAATGCGCATTCGACCCATTGCCCGTGATGATCTGGATGGGCTTCAGGCGCTTGCGCAGCAGGCGGGCGTTGGCTTTACCTCGCTGCCGGATAATCGCGAGTTTCTCGCCGGTAAGATTGAAGCGGCCGCCAGCGCCTTTGAAGAGCGCACTCCGGTGGATGATCGGCTCTACTTCTTTGTACTGGAAGATGAAGCAAGCGGCGAACTCGCTGGTTGTTGCGCTATTGAGGGCCAGGTGGGGCGCGAAGTGCCGTTCTACAACTACCGCTTGGGCACCTTAGCCCACTCGTCGGTACAGCTGGATTTGCACCGCACCATCGACACGCTGTTTTTGAGCTCTGACCACACCGGCGACGCTGAAGTGTGCTCGCTGTTTCTGCGCCCGGAATACCGAGGTGAAGCCAATAAGCATTTGCGCAACGGCGCGCTGCTCTCCAAAGCACGCTGGCTGTTTATCGCCCAGTTCCGCGACCGCTTCCCCGATAAAGTACTGGCGGAAATGCGTGGGGTTTTCGATGAAAACAACACCAGCCCTTTCTGGGAGAGTCTGGGTAAACACTTCTTCCCTATGGATTTCAGCGAAGCCGACCGGCTTACCGGCCTGGGGCAGAAGAGCTTTATCGGCGAGCTGATGCCTAAGTTCCCTATCTACACCACCTTTATGGCTGAAGAAGCGCGGGCCTGCATTGGTCAGGTGCATCGTCATACCCGCCCAGCGCTGGAGATGCTTAAAAAAGAGGGACTGCGCTGGGAAGGCTATATCGATATTTTTGATGGTGGCCCGACGGTGGAAGCCTACATTGACGATGTACGGGCAATTCGCAACTCACGGCTCTGCCAAGTCGAAGTATCCAAGAGTGCTTCGGAAGAGAGCGTTAGCCGCTGGCTGGCCGCCACCACCGATATGCTGAGCTTTACTGCCAGTTGGGTAGGCCGCGCGCCCAGCGAAGACAACACTATCGTGCTTAGCGAACAAGAAGCGCAGCGCTTAGGCGTTACCACCGGAGATACCCTACGGCTACTCGAAACCTAGGCGACGTTTACAGGAGAGTTTTATGCACGCCCAACAGCAGCAACTGATCAATGGCGCCTGGGTCACAGGCGACGCCGAGCCGTTGAGCAAGCACGATCCCGTTTCTGGCCAACCGTTATGGCAAGCCGCGACCGCCAGTGCTGACCAGGTCAAAGCTGCGGTAAAGGCTGCCCGCAGCGCCTTCCCCAGCTGGGCACGCACACCCTTTGCCGAGCGCCAGGCGCTAGTCGAGCGTTTTGCAGAGGTGCTTAAAACACGCAGTGAAGCGCTGGCCGTGGCAATCGCCTCAGAAACCGGCAAGCCGCTTTGGGAAGCGCGCACTGAAGCGGGGGCTATGGTGGGCAAGGTGGCGCTCTCTATTAAGGCGTATAACGAGCGTACCGGCGAGCGGGAAAAAGTCGTTGGCAGTGCAAAAGCGGTGCTGCGCCATCGCCCCCACGGCGTAATGGCGGTATTTGGCCCCTATAACTTCCCCGGCCACTTGCCTAACGGCCACATGGTGCCTGCGCTGTTGGCGGGTAACTGCGTGGTCTTTAAACCCAGTGATCAAACCCCGCTTACCGCTGATTTAACGCTACAGTGCTGGCTGGAAGCCGGGCTTCCAGAAGGCGTGATTAACCTTGTTCAGGGTGGCGTGCCGGTAGGCCAAGCGCTGGCAGCCGATCCTGATATTGATGGTTTATTGTTTACCGGCAGCGCCAAAGTAGGTGGAATGCTGCATCAGCAGTTCGCCGGTCAACTGGATAAAATCCTGGCGCTTGAGCTGGGCGGCAACAACCCGCTGGTAGTCAAGGATGTCGATGACGAGCGCGCAGCCGTGCTGACTATTTTGCAGTCGGCGTTTCTATCTGGCGGCCAGCGCTGCACCTGCGCCCGGCGCTTAATGGTGCCAGAAGGTGCCGTCGGTGATCGCTTAATCGATGCGCTTTCAGAGGCGATCACTAAGCTGCACGTGGCGGGCCAGTTCAAAGAGAATCCTGCGCCGTTTTATGGTGGTTTGGTCAGCGTAGCGGCGGCGGACGGCTTACTCAAAGCACAAGATGAACTTGAAGCCATGGGCGGTACGGTGATCAACCGCATGCAGCGCCTGCAAGAGGGCACCAGCCTGTTAAGCCCTGCGCTGATTGATGTGACCGGCCTTGACGTGCCCGACGAGGAGCACTTCGGCCCGCTGCTGAAAATCCACCGCTATCGCGATTGGGATGAAGCGCTACAGCTTGCCAACAATACCCGTTACGGGCTTTCTGCCGGGCTGATTGGGGGCGAACAAGCCGATTGGGATGACTTCCTGCTGCGTATTCGTGCCGGAATCGTCAACTGGAACCGCCAAACCACCGGTGCCTCCGGCGATGCACCTTTTGGTGGTGTGGGTGACAGCGGCAACCACCGTCCCAGCGCGTTTTATGCGGCGGACTACTGCGCCTACCCGGTGGCCTCCATGGAAGCCGACAGCCTGGAGATGCCCGAGACCCTGCCGCCGGGAGTGAGCCTATGAGTGCCGCCGACATCAGCAGCGCCAGGGAAGTCAATTTTGATGGCTTAGTCGGCCCAACCCATAACTACTCCGGGCTGGCGGTAGGTAATGTGGCGTCTATGAGCCACGGCGGCCTGGTCTCCAACCCCAAAGAGGGCGCGTTGCAGGGTCTTCTCAAGATGAAGTCGTTGATGGACGCGGGCTATGCCCAAGGGGTGCTGCCACCCCAGCAGCGCCCCGATATTGGCGCACTGCGTGATTTAGGCTTTAGCGGCAGCAATAGCGACGTTCTGGCCCGCGCCGCCAAAGAGGCCCCTCAACTACTGCGAGCAGTCTGCTCGGCGTCCAGTATGTGGACGGCTAACGCGGGCACGATGACGCCCAGCATGGATGTACCGGATAGTCGGGTACATTTCACGCCAGCGAATCTACAGTCCAGCTTTCACCGCTATTTAGAACCGCAAACCACCGGTCACGTGCTGCAGGCAATTTTCCGCGACGAACAGCACTTCGCCCACCACCCGGTGCTGCCTGCAACGCCTGCCTTTTCTGACGAAGGGGCGGCTAATCACACCCGTTTATGTGGTGAGTACGGCGAGCCGGGCGTTCACCTGTTCGTATATGGCCGCCAAGCGTTTGGTGACGTGCATAGCGGCGATCGCGAACCCCAGCGCTACCCCGCCCGGCAAACCCTGGAAGCCAGCCAGGCGGTGGCCCGCCAGCACGGGTTAACACAGGAGCAGACGGTATTTGCCCAGCAGCACCCGGATGCTATCGACGCGGGCGTCTTCCATAACGATGTCATTGCAGTGGGCAACGGCCCTGTGCTGCTCTACCACGAAATGGCCTTTCTGGACGAAGAGGGCACCCTGGATGCGCTGCGTGCTAAAATGAGTACGCCACTTATTCCGGTGCGGGTGCCCCTTGAGGCAGTGAGCCTGGAAGATGCGGTAGCCTCGTACCTGTTCAACTCGCAGCTGCTCTCCAATCCGGATGGCACCATGACGCTTGTGGTCCCCGGCGAATGCCAGGAGCGCGAAGCAGTATGGAACACCATCCAAAATCACCTGCTAGCAGGCAATAACCCCATCAGCGAAGTGATCGTTAAAGACGTTAAGCAGAGCATGCGCAACGGCGGCGGCCCCGCTTGCCTGCGCCTGCGCGTGGTTCTTTCCGAGGCAGAGCGAGCAGCGCTAACCGGCCGCGTGCTGCTCACTGATGCGCTTTACGATGACCTCACCGCCTGGGTGGAGCGCCACTACCGCGACCGCCTCGCCCCGGATGATTTGGCCGACCCGCAGCTGGCAGAAGAGTCCCTCACCGCGCTGGATGAACTGACGCAGTTGTTAAAGATCGGGCCGGTTTACCCGTTTCAGTTGGGGTAGGGGATTCGTTAAGTAGTAAAATAAAACACCAAGGCCATGCCTTGGTGTTAATCGTATAGGGGGGGAGCCGATACATCGCTCGAAGATAAACGCTAAAGGACGGTAGTCGCTGTAATAGCCTGCTATATTGGCTTCTATCCATTCATTGCGTTCAAGATGGGGCCATGAAATGTGGCAATCGCAATGGTTATATTTGGGGAGCGATTTCGGATAATATCGAACTTTATGAGGTGGCTATGAACACATCGACATTACATGATCTTCCAGTGGAGCAGCGCCTTCACTTGGTCGAAGAACTCTGGGACAGTATCGCGGCCGACCAAAGTGCGCTTCCCCTCTCTGAGGCGCAGCGGCATGAACTAGATCGCCGCTTGGAGGCTTACGAACTCGACCGTGATCCGGGCCGCCCCGCAGAAGATGTTGTCGCAGACATTCGCAAGCGGTTATGAGCCATCGTGTCTATATTCGTCCTGAAGCTGAGCAAGATATTGAAGATGCAGCAGCTTGGTATACCCAGCAAAGACCTGGATTGGGGCAGGCGTTCCTTGATGAAGTTGTTAAATCCTTTGAGCAAATCGCCGAGGAGCCAAGACTTTATCCAATTGTGCACCGGGACACGCGCCGTGCACTTATTAACCGTTTTCCTTTCGGCGTGTTCTACCGTATCGAACCAGATTTTATTGTCATAGTGGCAGTCATGCACGGTAGCCGTGACCCTCAACGTTGGAAGCAGCGAACATAACGAGGCGCTGCCGTTGACTACTCAAAGGGCTGACATGGGCCTTACGCCATGTCAGCCCCTCCTGGTGTCGAATCGAAGGTTACCGCTTCAACGGTCTTCGGCGATCCGTTTCAGCGGTCCATGCGCGGGTCTATGCTCGCTCCGGCACAGGTAACCCCACCCACTGCTCGTAGAAAGCTTCGATATCCGGCTCGAAGTCGTGGATCACCGGGTACCACTCGGTGGGGGCCTCGACGTCGAGCAGGTCGCCGCTCAGCGGGCAGTAGTACTCGCGGATGGTTTGCCAACCGGCGCTGGGCGCCATCAGCTTCGGGTAGACCTCGTCGAGCGCCTCCTGGGTATCGCGCACATGGACGACGGCGTGCAGTTTCCAGTTCTCGCGATAGTCGCAGAACACATGGCCAGCCTCGGACTTGACCACCCAGTGGTGGGTGTCTTTTTCCTGCACGATGTACAGCTTGGGGCCTAGCGGCAGGATAATGTGATCCTCCCAGGGCACGCGTTCCTGCAGGATGGCGCGGTAGGTTTCGAAGCGTTCTGGATCCTTCGGGGTCGACTGCATCCGGTGTAGCGTATCGCGGTCGATGGTGCCGTCGACGAGATCGGCGATCTTGTTGCGTGGGTAAGACATCTTGAACTCCTTACGGAATGGTGGTGGCGGACTCGGCCGGTTTACTCCTCGACGAACTGCACGGTATGTACATCCGGCAGCTCGGAGAGGTCCATGTGGTAGCGTGAGCCGTAGTGGGGGATACCGATCTCCTCCTCGTTCAGTTCCCACTCGTCCGGCAATTCCCAGAACGCCTTGAAGTCGGCGTAGAAACGTGGTCCCAGCTTGAACGAGGCGGCAAACATCTGCTGGACTTGGGTCGAGGCCCGTTTGTCGATGATTTTCTGCCGCTCATGGGCCATCCACTCGCGGGTCGGCACGGCGCGTTCCAGTCGCTGCTTGCGGATCTCCTGGCGGCGGGCGGTGGTGGCCGCCTCGTCCAGGGTGTAGAAACCGTCGCTGTTTTCCCTGACGACCACGCCGTAGATGGAATCGGCGAAGCGTGGCAATACGTAGCCGCCCTCGAGATCGGCAACCACGCTGTGTGGGTCGCGATCCAGCGGATCGCCGAAACCGGGGCCACCCTTCATGGTGTTGAGGTAGAGGTCGTAGTCCTTGTACATCTCCTCGGTGGTGATCGCCTGCTTGTCGCGCTTGATCTTGGCATCGGGAATCAGGCTTTCGTAGACGGGATTGCCCGGGTCGATGTCGCCGCCGAGCGGGATCGGCTTGCCCTCGGCAATCAGTTGCTCGAGGTTGGTGTCATGGGCGGCGAAGCGGTAGCCGGAGGCGGCCGGATAGCCCCCCATCAGGCCCCAGTCGGAGCTGATGTGGCCGTTGCCCATGAAGAACATGCTCCAATCCTTGGCGTTCCATACCAGGCGCAGGCTCTCCCAGCCGCAGCCGCCGCGATACTTGCCGGAACCACCGGAGCTGGCCTTGATCTGACGGCCGAGATAGATCAGCGGCTCGGCCAGTTCCCAGATCTCCATGTCGCCCATGTCGCCTTCGGGGTTCCAGATCGCCGCGGCATGGCTGAGGCCATCGGCGTAGGCCGAGGCGCCGATGCCATTGGCCGCGCATTCGAAGCTGTTGACCGCATGGATCTCGTCGTACTGGTTGAAGCCGCCGCCCTGCAGCCAGTTGGAGGTGTTGGCATTGCCGGCATTGACCTCCTCGAGATAGCCGCGTCCGAAGTAGGAGCGGGAGAGACCGCGCCACAGTGCCGTCCAACTGGACACCAGGAAGTGCCAGGAGTAGGAAAACGCCACGCGGCGGTCGTCCGGATTCATCCAGGTGCCCTTGGGCAGCCGGAATTCGGTGCCGTAGGCGGCCCCATCGTTGATCATCTCCGACGGTATCAGGGTCTGGGTCATCATCACCCAGATACCCGAGGTGAAGCTGACCTGATGGGCGTTGTAGGTATGCCAGCCCCAGCGGCTGGCACCCTCGAAATCGAGCTTCCAGGTGCCGTCCGGGCGGATGGTCATCTCCGATGGCGCGTGCATGATGGTATCGACCTTGGCGAAGTCCGAGGGCACGCGTACGTCCTCGTGATCGTAGGGCACGTCGACGAAGCCCACCTGCCGATACTTGCCGGGAATGGTCATCGCCTTGATGCGATTCTGGAGGCCGATCCGACCATGTTCGACGGCCTCGTAGGCGAACTTCCAGTAGGCATCGATCCCTTCCTCGGCGATCACGTCCTCGACCAGCTGGCGAATCATGTGACAGCCGGCGACCCGGGTGCGCTCGTCGAGCATCCAGTAGCGTGTGGTGCGCACCATGCGCTGACTCTCGTGCAGCCAGTCGCGGAACAGCGTGTCGTCGGCACCGACCTTGCGGCAGGTGATGGAGTAGCCATCGCCGAAGCGCTGCACCTGGCCGGTGGCCATCGAGCCCGGCCCGACGGCGCCCGTGTCGATGACGTGGGTGACGCCGCCGACCCAGCCGATCAGTTCCCCCTGGTGAAAGATGGGCACGATGGTATGAATATCGCAGGGGTGGACGTTACCGATCAGCGAATCGTTGTTGCAGAAGATGTCCTTGTCGTTGACGCCCGGATTGCTCTCCCAGTCGTTCTCGATCATGTACTTGATCGCGGCGCCCATGGTGCCGACGTGGATGATGATGCCGGTAGAGGTGAGGATGGAGTCGCCTGCAGCGTTGTAGAGGGTGAAACAGAGTTCGCCCTCCTGCTCGACGATCGGCGAGGCGGCAATGCGCTTGGCCGTCTCGCGCGCATCGACGACGCCGGCGCGCAGACGGGAGAACAGCTTGTTGTAGAGAATGGGGTGCTTGTCGCGCAGTTCCAGGGTCTCGAGGCCGGCGTAGTGCCGTGACTGCCGGGTGTCGGCCATGATCCGGTCGCGGTGTGCCTTGAGGGTTTCACCGCCGCGGACGATGCCCTGGGTTTGGTTCGTTGTCTTGACGTGTTCTGGCTGGTTCATGAGGGTACTCCTTCGATGACATTCTTCGATCACATTGTTATGGAGTTCGCGCGGGATCAGGTCTGGGTGAGATGGAACAGACGGTGCTCGTCGAGGAACGTCTCGAAGCCTTCGGGCACGATGAAGGTCGTGGCGTCGGATTCGATGACGGCCGGCCCGGCGATGCGATTGCCAGGGTTGAGTGCTTCCATCAGGTAGAGTTGCGCGTCGACCCAGCGCTGTTTGCGGTAGAAGCGACGCGTTCCCAGGAAGGCACCGTCATCCGGTGTCTCGCTGCCGAGCGCTTCCTTGGGGATGCGGGGTTTGGTCGTCGGCACGCTGCCGCGCATGATCGCGCCGGTGACCGAGTAGCCCAGTTCCGGTGAGCGCGCCGAGGCGGCGTAGACCCGGCCGTAGGTGTCGTTGAAGGCCTGCTCCAGCGCCAGCCAGTCGGCTTCGCTGTCGACCTTGTCCAGCGGTGCGTCGATCTCGAGGTCGTTGAGCTGGCCGCGATACTGCATGCGGTAGCCGGGCTGCAGGGTGACCTGGTCCGGCGTGTAGCCGTTGAGCTTGAACTCCTCGAGCACGTTCTGGGTCAGCTCGTCCCAGGCTTGCTGCAGAGTCCTCGAGGCGGCTTCGCGCTGCTCGGCGGGCGCGTCGCAGGCCAGGTTGATGTCCAGGCTCTTGTCATAGCGATACTCGAAATCTGCCGCGGCACAGCCGAAGGCCGAGAACCCGGCGGCCCAGGCCGGTACGATCACGTCCTCGAAACCCAGCCCCTCGGTATAGCCGTAGGTGTGAACCGGGCCGGCGCCGCCGTAGGAGAAGCAAACGAAACTGCCGGGACTGTAGCCCTTGCCGGAGATCATTGCGCGCAGGTAGTCGCGCAGCTCGCTGTCGAGCAGTTCGATCACCCCGGCGGCGGCATCCTCCACCGACAATCCCAGCGGGTCGGCCAACTGCTGCTTGATGGCGTCGTGGGAGCGCTGACGGTCGAGCTTGATGGCGCCACCGAGGAAGTTGTCGGGATTCAGGTAGCCGAGCACCAGGTGGCAGTCGGAGATGGTAATGGTGTCGATGCCGCTGTCGGCCCAGCACACGCCCACCCGATAACCGGCCGAATCCGGTCCCAGCTTGATCGACTTGGTGTAGGGATCCAGGTGGATGAAACTGCCGGCGCCGGCACCGACCGAGTCCATCGCCACCAACGGCAGTGACAGCACCAGTCGCGCCATGTCCGGATCGTTCTTGATGGTCAGCTCGCCCTGGGTGATCAGCGCCATGTCGAACGACGTGCCGCCGATGTCCGAGCAGGCGATATTCTTGTAGCCCAGCACCTCGCCCAGGTACTTGGCGCCGATGACGCCACCGATGGGGCCGGAGACGATGGTGCGTGCCAGCTCCTTGGCTTTCCAGGCGATGGTGCCGCCATGGGTGGCCATGACCCGGAAATCGAACTTGGTGCCGTGCTCCTTGAAGGCGGTGGATATCTTCTGCAACGTCTTTCGCGACGGCTCGGCGGCATAACCCTCGAGAATCGTGGTATTGGTGCGATGGCTCTCCTTGCGTACCGGGTAGTAGTCGGTGGAGGCGAACACCGGGATCTGTTTGCCGCTTCTGGCAACCTCCTCCAGCACGATGTCCCGCACCCGGCGTTCGTGGGTGGCATTCTTGTAGGAGTGCAGGAGACTGATGACGATGCCTTCGACATCGCTGTCGATCAGCTCCCGGGCCGCCTGCCGCGCTCCCTCCTCGCGTAGCGGGATGACCACGCTACCGAACATGTCGACGCGTTCGATCACTCCCCGGGTGAGTCGGCGGGGCACCAGCGGTTCGTCGTAGTAGTGGGTATTGAGATGGATCCGGTCCTCGTAGGCGAAGCCCAGGTAGGCCTGAATGCCGCGGCCCATGCGGTGGAAATCCTCCATGCCGGCATTGACGATGAGGCCACATTTCAGCCCCTTGCGCTGGACGACGCGGTTGAGCATGGCAGTTCCTGAATAGACGCCCGTCTTCAACTGCGGCAGCGCCTGGTCCAGCGGCAGGTTCCAGTTGGCCAGGCCGTCCTCGCTCGAGGCGATCAGGCCGAGGGCTTCGTTCTCCGGAGTGCTTTGGGCCTTGCCGACGACGAACTCGCCTTCGGCATCGACAAAGAAGGTGTCCGTCATGGTACCGCCGGCATCGATGCCGAGGACCTGGACGTTGCGTTGTGGGGCTGTAGCTTCGGGCATGCGACTACTCCTCATTGTTGTTGTACGAATCCGTTCGAGTATCCGAACGAACGTCACAACATAAGGGGCATGAAGTGTGCCAACTTGACGATCAGAAGCTAGCGCGATGATTTTATTGGATACCTAAGCGTAGGACGTGCTGGTTATGAAAACAGAGTGTACGGGATCTGGACACCTGACCGTTCGGAAGTCGTACGGTCAACCCTTGTCGGCGTTTGCGCTAGACTCAATGAACGCAGCCGGTCAGATTGGTGGTGTTGCTTTTTACGCCGAAGGTCTAGTTGCGCTTGGCGTAACCGCATGTCTAGCTTCAACCAAAAAAGATTTCTACCTTCGGAGGGAGGAGTTATCAAGGCACTCAATCGTGGACTGGCGTGGCGACGGGCCAGCCACTCGCCGTGCCTCCGCTGTCCTCCTTCGTTGGACATGCGGCTGCTGTACCACAGGAGAATGGCATGATCGATAACAAAAACATTCAGCAAGCCTGGGACACTTTTCAGCAATATGGCGTTGCATCCACGCCTATCAGTCCACCCGTCTTGGCGTCATGGCAGCGTAGTCTGCAACACGGTATCGATGTCGAACGCAATGCCACAACCTTGCTCAAGGAGGGCGAGCTCCATCGTCTCAAGCTTCAGCACTCACCATTTCTATATGCTTCGCGCTTGGCCATCAGGGAAGGGCAGGAGCGTCTCAACGATACCCAATCGATGATCATTCTCGCCGACCCCCAGGGCGTGATTCTCGAAACCGCGGGAGATCCGCGTGCCATCGATGCGGGGCAGGACATCAGGTTGCAGAACGGTGGGCGCTGGGATGAAGCCAGTATCGGCACCAATGCCATCGGCACGGCGATCATGCTGAATGCCCCCGTGCAGATCCATGCGGTCGAGCACTTTTGCAACGAAGTCAAAAAGTGGACCTGCGCCGCTGCGCCCGTAACCGATCCTCGCGATCAGCGACTACTGGGTGTTGTCGATATTTCCGGGCCTGCTGACACCTTCTACCCCCAGAGTCTCGCTCATGCCATCGCCATCGCCCGCCAGGTGGAAGCGCTGCTGGCCCATGAAATGGAGGTCGAGCACGAAGGGGTGCTGCACTACTTTCTGGCCAAGCGCTTTTCAGGGCTGAATGACACATCGATCGCGCTCTCGCACAGCGGGAAAGTGCTCTACGCCACCAGTCGTGCCCTGCAAGAGTTGCGTCGTCGCTGCCCCCGTTTGCTGGACAGCCAGCGTGGCAGGCTGGACGTTGGGCAAGAGGTTATCGGGGATACGCTGACCGGTTTTATTGAATCCATCGAGGGACTGATCCCCGGGGCGCGTTGCGAACCCGTGGTGGATCGGAAACTGCTCGGCTATATCCTTATCCTGCCCAGTGTTTCTCAACCCACCCATCCATCGCGCTTCACCGCGCCTCAACGGCTTACCGGCTTTGACGATATCATCGGTGAGAGTCGCGTCATGCGCGACACCTGTGCGACCGCACAAAAGATGGCGCAAAGTGGTGCCCCCATCCTGATTGAGGGGGAGACGGGGGTGGGCAAGGAGCTGTTTGCGCGCGCGGTTCACGGCGAAGCGCAGCGCGCGGGGGCGTTTGTGCCGATCAACTGTGGGGCGATGCCTCGTGAGTTGATCGCCAGTGAGCTGTTTGGTCACGAGAAGGGGGCCTTTACCGGAGCCGATCGTTCGGTGGCTGGCAAGATCGAGATGGCCAATGGGGGCACCCTGTGTCTCGACGAAATTGGTGAGCTTCCGCTCGATATGCAGCCGTATCTGCTACGGGTGCTGGAGGATGGCATCGTCTACCGTATCGGCAGCCACCAAGAAAAGCATGTTAATATCAGCTTGGTATCGATGACCAACCGCCACTTGGCCAAGGAAGTGGAAAAGGTGGGCTTTCGCCAGGATCTGTTTTACCGTATCGCGACGCTGCGCTTGAGGATTCCCCCGCTGCGTGAGCGGGGCGACGATGTGCTGTTGATCGCTGAGGCGCTATGCAGAGCACTTGCTGTGCAGCGGGGCTGCGCGCCCCTGTCGCTGTCGAACGAGGTTCAGGACTGCCTGCGTCGTTACCATTGGCCGGGAAATGTACGCGAACTACGCAATGTGCTGGAAATGGCGCTGCTGATGGCCTCGGGGTCTCGTATCGAAATTCATGACCTACCCGAAGACGTTCGTATGGGTAAGGAGGCACTTCCCGTTACTGGTGTGGGATATTCTTCACCTTCTGATCTCAGGACATCGGAAGAATTTCTCATCAAAGAAGCCATAGCGCGTCAAGGCGGTAACCTAACCCAAGCGGCAAAGCAACTCGGCATTGCCCGATCAACGCTCTATAGCCGGTTGGCCAAAGCGGCGCAACGGTAACGGTAGTCGGTTTGGTTAAACGAAGCCAAACTGACCATACTCGCTTGATAATTGGGACACCTTATTTTCCGTCTTGAACGTGTTCTGACCGCCAGCATGCACTGGTTTATGTGCTCAGGAAATGTCTATGCAACAACGTATGTTGATCTTCGCTATGGGAGTATTGTTAGCAATGTCTACAGAAACAAGCGCTAACGGTTTAGATTTTGAGGCGTTGGTTTCTGAGCAAGGCGCAGTGAGCCAATTACCATCACTACTGCGCTTTGACGCTCGCGATGGAACAGCACTGTCGTATCGGCATTATCCCAGTGATTCGCCCACTGCACTTGTTCTTCTTCATGGATCAGGAACGGATAGCAAATATTTGGCCACTTTTGCCCAGGCGTTAGCTGATGCAGGCGCTGCTGCTGTGTATACGCCTGATGTGCGCGGCCATGGGCCTTCTCCGCAACGGCGTGGCGATATCGATTATATCAATCAGCTTGAGGATGATCTGGCTGATTTTATTTATCATATAAAAGCGGAAAACTCAGCAATATCCAGCATAGTGGTGGGAGGCCATTCATCAGGCGGAGGACTTGCGATACGTTTTGCGGGTGGGGAGTACGGACATCTTGCCTCTGCATACCTATTGCTGGCGCCCTATCTGGGGCACGATGCCCCTACCGTGCGTAATAACTCAGGGGGATGGGCCGAGCCGAGTGTGGCTAAAATTATTGCGCTATCTCTTCTCAACAGGCTGGGCGTGACAAGTTTGAACGGCTCGACCGTGCTGCGGTTTAATTTACCGGCTGAGTACCGCAATGGCTCGGAGACACTGGCTTACTCTTATCGCCTGATGACGGGGTTTAATCCTTCTAACTACCGAGATGATCTTCGTTCTATAAACGTGCCTAGCCTTATCCTGACCGGTGCCGCGGATGAGGCCTTTTTCGCCGATCGCTTTGAGTCGACCGTTCGACCGCATGTCCCAGACGCCGCAGTCGTCACCGTTCCAGACACCTCGCACTTGGGACTCTTAGTGAGTGAAGATGGCATTGAGGCAGCTTGTCATTGGCTTCAAACGTTTGGCAAGTTTTAGTCGAGTATACTTTTGAAAGTAGTTAAAGTTTGATGATTGATAGGAAGAACTCGCTCAGTTAGGGGATATTTTAAGCATCAGTTTTACGTTAACCACCCTACTGGAGATTGGTGATTTGAGAAAAATATTAATAAGCGCCTGCCTGTTGGGTAAAAAGGTTCGCTATGATGGTGGTGCTCTTTCCGTGGATGATCAGATCGTTGAGCGATGGCGTTCGGAAGGACGAATTGTTTCTGTCTGCCCTGAAGTTGAGGCGGGAATGAGTATTCCCAGGCCGCCCGCGGAGATTTTCAAGGGCAGTGGTAAGGGCGTTTTAAACGGTGAGGTCGATGTTATCGAAAACGATGGGGGCAAGGTGACCAATGAATTTTTAGCAGGTGCCTCTATCGCTTTGAACCTGTGCCGTAAATTCGATATCGATATCGCAGTGCTTGCTGAGTTCAGTCCTTCATGCGGAAGCACCGCTATTTATGACGGCAGTTTCTCTGGTAAAAAAGTACCGGGTATGGGAGTAACAGCCGCACTGCTCCGGGAACATGGTGTGCACGTGTTTAGTCAGTATGAAATAGCCCGAGCTAATACTGCACTTCTAGCTACAAGTTCGTGAAAGCAGTACTAGGATTCGAGATATGACGCCTATTATTCGGTTTACTAACGACAAGGCGTTCGCGGAAAAATTAATTCGCCAAAATATGTCTGCTTACTACGAACAGTTGGATATGCGCTGGAATACAGCCCTGTTTGATAAACAATGGGATGAGTTAGACAGTTACGAATTAGTTATTAACGCTAGCCCAGTAGGGTTGTTATGCATAAATCACGATGAAGCCGCTTACTATATTCGAGAGCTACAAATTGAGCAGAAGTGGCAACGTCAAGGCTTAGGCACAACGGCTATTCGCTACACGGAGGAAACTGCCCAACAGTCGGGCATCCGCTTACTTCGGCTGCGTGTGTTTTGTATCAACCCAGCAATAGCGCTATACGAGCGTATGGGGTTTCGCGTGCGTAAAACCGAGGGCGGGACTCACTATATGGAGCGGAGCATACTCTAACCCGTTCAATTAATGGGGCTTTACTGTTAAGTACTACCAGAGATTGCGCCGGTGCTGCTGCTGGAACCTACCGACGCTCGCTTTACTTTTTTAGGTTGGATGGCGGGGTAGTTTGCCGATTTTTTGTATTAATAACCTACCGTAAAGGCTTTCTGAATATTCTGGGGCGTCTCTGCTTCATCAAGCATCGCTACCGCGAAATCCTCCATTGAAATGCGAGATTCTCCGTTATTGTCCATGACGAGGGTATCGGTGCCAAGACGATATCGTCCCGTACGCTCTCCAGGCATGAGCATGGCGGCAGGGGAGAAATAAGTCCACGCTGTGCGGGTTTCACCCAAGCAGAGTTCATACTGAGCTTGGCATGCCTTGGCAATTTCTAGCGCAGAGGCAGGAAGGAAATCGGGGGCTGTTAATACCGTATCACCGGCGCGCCCGGGGATTAGCAATCGTGCGGCTCCGCCTACCAAGAGCACTCGCTGAATCGGGAGGGCACTCGCCATTAGAGAGCGGGTTAGCGCTACCAGCGTCGCTTCTTTTCCATCGGGTGGGCGAACGGCGCTGATCAGCACGTCTTGTCCTTGAATAACATGAGCTAGCTGGTGTGAGTCCGCTATATCCGCGACACAGCGGCTGGCTTCAGCGGGCAGTTTGTTAAGCTGACTCTCTGTTCTCACCACGCCGGTTACGTTATGACCACGTGCTAATGCTTCATTCATAATGCGTTTGCCAACGTCGCCAGCAGCACCAAATATTGCAATCTTCATGATATATCTCTCTTGGATTAATTAGGAAACCTCTGATTAACTATTGCGATTGACCATACGGCGTTAAAAATCGCCTCAAAATGCTCATTTACAACCCGTAAACTCCGCTTTTCGTTGATTTTTGCCTTGTCTGGTCTTCGCTCATTACGTTAATCAGAGGCTCCTTAGTTAAGTTGTTTGGCTTTGCCAATGTTGAGCAGGGTAATTCCGGCTCCAATTAATAGGGTGCCAAGCAGTAAGCCTTCGGGAGCGGTTTCTCCTTGCAGCAATATGGCGACCGGAACGCCGACCACGGCGCCGACGGAACCCAATAGGCTCAGAAACACCGGGCCGCCGCTTTTCTGTAGCAGGAAGAGCAGTAAGAACTGGCCTGCGAAGACCATCGCCTGGAGTGCAATCAGCAAGAACGGCAGGGGACGTTCTGTCGGAACGTTCAGTGAGAAGCCAGGCAGAAACCCCACGCTGAGGAGAATGATGGCCGCTGCGATAAGCATCCCCGGCGCCAACGCATCACTGGATACGCCTTCTGGCCAGCGTAAGGTTCGGTAGAGGTTGCCGATAGCCAGCAGAACGGGACCAATTAAAGCGAGGAGAATCCAGAGGTAATTGGCATCCGGCGCCGAAAGCTTATGGAAGGCCAGGGTGACGGCCCCCGCCAGGGCTGATATAACCCCCGCCGCACGCAACAACTGAAACCGCTCCATTTTTAACGCTAATGCGCCGAAGTAGGTGAGTAGCGGTGGCAGAGTGATGATTAATGCCACGAACCCCGCACCCACATGGGGGATAGCTGAGAAAAAAGCAGGTTGGCACCCGCTACGCCCAGCAGACCTGAAATAGCGTAATACTCAACGGTGCGAACGTTAACCGGCGGCAGATTGCCGCGGAAGGCCGCGAGAACCAATAGAATAAGCGCCGCTCCTGAAATTGACCAAAACAGAAAAGCGAGCGCCGGTAGCTGAATGTCACCGGCAAGTTTTGCCAAATTAGTCGATAGACCCAGCAAGGCGCCGCCGGATAACAGATACACCAGTGGGGCAAGCCAAGCTCTTTTGCGTGAGTGTGTGCGGGTAGTGCTTAATGATGTCATTCGCGTAGTTCTCATTGGTACCGTTTCGAAAATGTCTTGATATCAAGATATGTGTGATTAATCTTGACGTCAAGATAATTAAGCGCAAAATACGCTCATGGATCATGTAGACAACATTCTCAAACAGTGGCGGCAGGAGCGGCCTGACCTCGATGTAGCGCCGATGGCTACCATCGGGCGGGTCAAACGGCTTAACCACGCTTTAATACGCGTGATGGAGAAGACCTGGGCGAAATACGGTCTGACCGACGCGAGCTTTGACGTTCTGGCAACTCTTCGCCGTGAGGGAGCGCCCTACGCGCTATCACCTGGGGATTTGATGGCATCCACCATGGTGACTTCAGGCACCATGACTCACCGCATCAATCAACTGGAAAAGGCGGGTTTGATCAAGCGGGTCAAAAACCCCGACGATGGTCGTGGTTTTCTCATCTCTCTTTCCCAGCGTGGATTCGAGTTAATCGATGAAGCCGTTGCTGCTCATGTGGAAACCCAGGCGCAGCTGGTAAGCGGCTTGACTGAAGATCAACGAGCGCAACTCGATGAGCTGCTTAAACAGTTCTTGGCGGGATTGGAGCAGGAGTGATGTGTGTCGCAGTGGCAACTTAGCCACTATTGAGAAGAGTCACGCCTAGACTTTGTTCCATCTCGCTTAAACACCTGAAGACGTTGTCATGGCTGATACGCAGCGCTTGGCTGGCGCTGGATAGCGACCCCACCTCTGCAATCGCTAGCTCGTCCCACCTTATTTGCTGTTCATTCATGCAAACTGAGTTGTCATTTTTCGCGAATGTTTGAGCGTATTTGAACAGGCTAGTCTGTCGTTGAACCAATCAATAGGGGAAGCGAAGAATGAATGTGTTGATCGTCTTGGCTCATCCTGAACGCAAGTCGTTTAATGGCGGCCTAGTGGATGAGGCGGTAGAACAGCTGGTGGGCGAGGGGCATACAGTGGAAGTGGATGATCTCTATGCTGAGCAGTTTGATCCGGTGGAGCGCCCTGAGCAATATCCGCATAGCGCCGTGGCGTCGGACTACTTCTATCCCCTCAATGAGCAGCGGGCTCACTACGAGAAAAACACATTACCGCAGGATGTCCAGCGGGAGTTGGCGCGGTTGGAGTGGGCTGACTTGGTGATCTTCCAGTTTCCCTTATGGTGGCACGCCCAGCCTGCCATTTTGAAAGGCTGGTTTGATCGGGTGTTGGTGTATGGCGGGCGCTATACCAGCCGCATGCGTTACGACAGAGGCTACTATCGCGGTAGGAAGGCGATGCTATCAGTCACCACGGGCTCACCGGAGAAAGCATTTCAGCCTTTTGGCCGAGCTGGCAATATGGTGCACTGGCTGTGGCCCATACACGCATCGTTGTACTACGTTGGCTTTGACGTGCTGGCGCCTCAGGTGAGCTACGGCATTCAGGGCGGCGGTATTCGTTACCAAGAGGAAGCTGACATCATTGGTCACCTAGAGGTCTGCAAAGCGGCTTGGGTAGATCGTCTGAGAAACTTGGACAGCGAACTGCCCATCCCCTTTACCGGATGGGATGACTGGGACGAAGATGGCGTTTTACGCCAAACAAACCCGCTGAGATGGCGGCTAGGCTGAGCTCGTGTAGACTCTTACTGTCTATAAAACAGATCAGCAAAAGGCCCAATCAGCGCCATGACCACCTCGAACCACCGTTTTTCCGATGCTGAGCGCCGTGGGCTCTACCGCGCCATACACGAGCGGCGCGATGTGCGCTCGCAATTTCTGCCCGACAGAATACCTCCTGATGTACTGGCCCGCCTTTTGGAGGCCGCGCATCATGCGCCTTCAGTGGGATTTATGCAGCCCTGGGATTTCATCGTGATTGAAAGTCACAGTGTCAGGGAAGCGGTGCTGGGGATATTTGAGCAGGAGAACCAGAAGGCCGCCGAGCGCTTTGAAGGCGAGCGCCACGATCGTTACCGAACTCTAAAGCTGCAAGGGATTATGGAGAGCCCGCTTAATCTCTGTATTACCTGTGACCGGAGCAGGGGTGGCGCCCATGTGCTAGGGCGCAACAGCATTGTCGATACCGACCTGTTTAGTACCTGCCTAGCAGTGCAAAACCTCTGGCTGGCGGCGCGGGCGGAAGGTATTGGCGTGGGTTGGGTGAGTATTCTAAATCAGGAGCAGCTAAGCACGGCGCTGAACCTACCTGAGCATGTTTACCCGCTGGCATATCTCTGTCTTGGCTATGTGAGCGAGTTTTTAGACCAGCCTGAACTTGAAGCGAAAGGCTGGCGTTCTCGCTTGCCGTTAAGTGATCTGGTGCATGGCGATAAGTGGGGGCAGCCGCTTGCCACTCGCTGACTTGACGCGCTATAGCGCTACTCCTTATTTGCCGCTAATGTATTCGCTTCTGCTAAATAAGGTCTGGAGCAAACCATGCAGGGCGATATCACCATTCAACGGCTAAATGCTGATGATCCCAATGCTGAAACAGTGGCGGGCTGGACATTTGAATCCTGGGGCCATTTGCACCCTGGGCTCACGCTAGCGCAAGCGATTGCACGTTTAAAGGCCGAGTGTGGGCAAGGAGGTGTGCCTTCTATCTTTGTAGCCATGCAAGGCACAATCCCTGTTGGCACTGCCAGCCTGATTGCTGATGATATGAGTATTCGTCCCGAACTTACGCCATGGCTTGCGTCGGTATTTGTGGTGCCTGAATGGCGGGGACAGGGTATTGCTTCTTCATTAGTGCAGCAGGTGGAAGAAGAGGCCCTGGAAAATGGCATTCAGCATTTCTATTTGTACACTCCCGATCAGCAGGCGCTTTATCGACGTTTGGGTTGGCAGGATGTCGAGCTTGTTGAGTATCGGGGAGAGCAGGTCACGGTAATGGCGCGGCAGCTAGTGAATTAAGTAGGCCACGTATCCAAGGGGCATCTATGGTCAGTGGGCGAGCGTTACGCTACTTCGATACTGTTGCACGCTGTCGTTCGCTGCGCCAAGCGGTGGTTTAATTCGCTGTTGGGGCGCGCACTTCAGGCGTTGATAAGTCCCTAGAGCTGGCGTCTAGGTGTGCAAAATGTGGACACGCTGCGGTCAATATTGAAATAGCAGAAGGCACAGTGTGGGTTCATGCTGAGCTTATGGATAACGACAGCATAAGGTGATTCGATGCCTGAACTACACCAACTAACTGCCATACAGCTTCTTAATGGCTACCGCACTAAAACGTTTTCCCCTCTTGAAGTGGCAAATGCCCTGGTCAAGCATGTCTCACAGTGGGAGCCGCACGTTAACGCGCTGTATGCCTACCGGCCTGATGCCTTTATCGAGGCTGCTGAGGCGTCTACCCAGCGCTGGGCTAAGGGCAAACCTAGCGGTGTACTGGATGGTGTGCCTGTGACCATAAAAGAGTTGATTGCCACTAAGGGCTTGCCAATACCAGGGGGAACGGGGTTGGGTGAGCAGATGGTTGCGACTGAAGACGCACCACCCGCCGCGCGTTTAGCGGAAGACAACGCGGTGGTGCTGGCGAAAACCACCTGTCCCGATTTTGGCATGCTCTCCTCAGGACTTTCGTCGTTTCATGGGTTAACCCGTAACCCATGGAATTTAGCCTGCAATACCGGCGGTTCAAGCTCTGGCGCGGGAGCCGCCGCCGCGGCTGGGTTTGGCCCACTGCATGTGGGGACTGATATCGGTGGTTCCATACGCCTGCCCGCAGCATGGTGTGGCGTGGTGGGCTTTAAGCCCACCTTAGGTCGTGTCCCTATTGATCCGTATTATGTGGGTCGCTGCGCCGGGCCAATGACACGCAGTGTTGATGATGCGGCGCTAATGATGTCGACGCTTGCCCGTACAGATAGACGCGACGCGATGCGCTTGCCACCGGAAAATATTGATTGGCAGAACTTAACGCTAGATATAAAAGGCTTGCGGATTGGCGTCATGATGGAGGCGGGGTGTGGTCTGCCCCTGGATAATGAGATTCGCCATCACGTTGAGCAAGCTGCGAAGAAACTCGAAGCCGCCGGGGCAACCCTGGTGCCGCTGGCGCCAGTACTCACCCGCGAAATGTTGGATGGGCTGGATCGCTTTTGGCAGGCTCGTCAATGGAACGAGCTAATAAAACTCTCGCCAGAAGAGCGTGAGCAAGTGCTACCCGCCATTTTGGCCTGGGCGGACGGTGGCGCACGCTTAAGTGGTGTGGAGGTGGTTCAGGGGTTTCAACAAACCATGTACATGCGTCGTGCGACAGAATCGGTATTTGAGGAGGTGGATGCGGTCATTTCACCTACCACGCCAAATATCGATTTTCCTGCTGAGTGGCCATCGCCCACCAATGATTCTCGCCAGCCTTTTGAGCACATTGTTTATAACGTGCCGTGGAATATGGGCGAGCAGCCCGCGATCTCGCTCAATGCGGGGTTTAGCCGTGGAAATATGCCCATTGGAGTGCAGTTAATTGGCCCACGTTTTGCTGATCATTTTGTGCTGAAGCTGGCACGGCAGCTAGAAAAGCGTTTGGCGTTGCCACTGCGTTGGCCAGCGCTGCCAGTCGCAAAGACTGAGGTTAAATAACGAAGAAGGGAACCTATATGCGACGTTTATTGGTACTGCCCACTTCCCGTGCAGGTTGGGGGTTATTAATCGCTTTTGTGGCGCTGGTGGTGGCCGGAACATGGCCGGTCATCGGCTTGGTCAATCGAGCAACGCTGTTAATGGGGTTACCGCTCATGGTGGTGTGGAGCTATCTGGTTATTTTCGCCTGCGTAGTGGTCATGCTAATCGGTAATCGCATTGTCGAGCGAGACGACCATGAATAGCCCTTGGCCACTGCTGATTACGCTGACATATGTGGCTATCGCTATGGTGATTGGCCTATGTGCACGCGGTGTACGTGCTAACAGAGCCGATATGAATAGCCTAGAAGAGTGGGGCGTGGCAGGGCGCAGCATGGGCCCTATTACGCTTTACCTATTAATTGCAGCCGGTAGTGTGAGTGCTTACACCTTTATGGGCGCGCCGGGGTGGGCTTACTCCAAAGGTGTCGCGGTATTTTACGTTGCTATCTACCTTGCTTACTTGGCGTTGGTGGCTTGGTATTTTGGCCCCAAGGTGTGGGCATTCGGCGAAAAATTTGGCCACGTCACCCAAGCAAGCGCGATTGCTGACCGCTACCAAAGTCCCGCATTAGGCGCACTGGCAGCGTTAGTTATGGCGATTGGTTCAGTCGCCTATGCGGTGCTACAAACGATCGGCTCGGCTTATATTCTATTTGTCATGAGCGGCGGCTTGATTCCCATTTGGCTGGGCGTCGTGCTGGTGCTCGTCTGTATTGCGGTGTATCTCTACGCTAGCGGTCAGCGGGCCATTGGTCGCACCAATGCATTCCAGGGTGTGTTAATGCTGATTGTTGCCTGGGCGGTTGGCCTATGGGCGGTGCATAGTGCTACTGGCAGCTTAAGTTTTGCAGGGGTGTTTGAGCGCATTCAGGCGGATCACGGTGAGTTTCTTACCTTGCCTGGGGCAGGAGGGGATATGGGCTTTAGCTTCTGGACGACCTCCATCATCGTCTCGATGTTCTCATTTATGCCACCGGTATGGACCCAGTGGATGAGCGCATCCTCAGCGCGCACTATTCGCCGTAGCGCTACATGGCTACCTACTTACTATATTGTCATCCTACCCATGGTGGTCGTGGGCTTTATCGGTATTTACTCGCTGCCTGAGCTGGCCCGAGCCGATACGGTTGCGCTTGAATACGCCATGCAGCACCTACCGGTGGTATTAGTCGGGTTGCTGGGGGCGGGCACCTTGGCAGCGTCAATGTCCTCCAGCGAACCGTTTATTCATTCGATCTCACTTTCGCTCAGTAAAGACGTGCTTCAACCGATGTTAAAACTTACTGATGGCGTAACCGGCAAGCTGGCCAGGGTACTTATTTTGCCCATTATGTTTCTGGTGGTGGCGCCATTAGCGATTGCCGAGCCAGGCAGCTTGGTGATGATTCTACTGGTGGGGTTGGGGTTTGCGTCTCAAGTGCTGCCTGCCTTTATCGGCATGTTCTTCTGGCCACGCGCTTCACGTTTGGGGGTGATGGCAGGCATAGTGGCGGGCTTCTTGATGACCGTGTCGTTTACCACGCTTTGGCCTCACCCGTTGGGGATCCACGCAGGTTTCTGGGGGCTGATGATTAACCTGCCGGTATTTGTAATTGTCTCCTTAATAACGCCTGCCACCCAGGCGGCGGTCGTTGAGCGCTTCTTCCGGATATCTGCGCCACGGGGCTTTACCCGGCTTTACTAAGGCGCGCATCGGCGTGACTCTCAATTTACTGTTAGGTGATGAGCAAGAAGCACGGGTGGCAGAGATTTTATAACCTGCCGCCCGTCCACCTATTACGTGGGTATGATCATTGGCCGCTGGCAGCACCACCTACAATTCCTCTACGGAAATCGTTGTCACTGGTGCGGCTTTTAAGATGATTGGCCACGGTATCTTCAGGCGAGCCTGCCATTTCTCGGAACATGCCCATTGAACCAAGCAGCGCCGAAGATTCGTAAGGTACGAACACGCGCTCGCCTTTTTTGGCCATATTAGGAAGCACCTTGATATAGCTCTGCCCCAGCAGATAGCCGACAACGGTACGCTTGTCCTCTTCGCTGTCACCAATGGCATTAAGCACTAGTCTGATTGATTCCTGCTCACCTTGGGCGCGTAAAATCGCTGACTCTTTATCACCTTGAGCGTTAAGGATAGAGGACTCACGCTGACCTTGGGCCATGGCAATCGCTGCCGATTTTTCACCTTCTGCTTCGGTGACAGTGGCACGCCGCTTACGCTCAGCGGCCATTTGCAGGCGCATGGCGGTTTCTACTTCTTCCGGCATGGCGATATCCTGCACTTCGACCCGTGAGATTTTGACCCCCCACTTGGAAGCTGGCTCTTCCATGGCAGCCTGAATCTCGTTGTTTACTTCTGCACGGGACTCAAACAGTTTATCCAGTTCCATTTTGCCGACAACGGAACGCAGCGTGGTTTTGGCCAATACTTCTACCGCTTGGCTCATATTTTCCACTTCATAAACAGCACGTTTTGGATCAATGATCTGATAGTAGAGCGCGCCGTTGATACGCACCGTAACGTTATCGGTGGTGACGACCGGCTGGCCTGGGAAATCCATTACCGTTTCACGACGGTCGATACGGATTTCATCTGACGTCATGGCGGTGTATTCATCACCCATTTTACGATAGCGCAGCATGGTGATAGCACGTGGCTGTTCGATGAAGGGAATAATGATGTTAATACCGCTCTCAAGCACGCGGTGGAATGAACCTAAGCGCTCAACCACCATCACTTCAGATTGGCGAATAATGATCAAACCTTTAGAAATGATCATTACAGCGATCAAAACAATAATAAGGCTTATGAGTAAACCTGGGCTAATAGGTAAATCCATCGTTAAGGCTCCTTGCGTGGGGAATTGTCATCTTGAGGGTCGATATCTGCGGGCTGATGCAGTGTGACCAGTGCAGTAGTGCCCTCAAAACGTCTGAACACGACCGGTGTTCCGTTGGGTAACTCCGTTTTACCGCTTTCGAGTACGCGTAAACGGTAGAAATCACCGTTTACCTTAATGCCTGTAGCATCATCAAAATCGCGGCGTAGCGTGGTGTAGTGGTTGCCTTTCTCGACACCAGTCCCTGTCGTTCCATAGGCTACGCCACGGGGTGAGAAGCGTGGACGAATCACCATGACGCATAGAGGCAGCAGTACACCGGTAAAAACAGCCATACTGATTAACTGCCAGGGCAGCGTTAATCCCAACGCAGTCACGGCGGCTGTGAGGGCTGCGGCAATACCCAGTGCCAGTAGCACCATGGCACCCGATGTTAATTCACCCAAGCTAAGCAGTAGCGCCAGCACTAGCCATGTATAGGCGGGATTCCAATCCATAAACACTCCTAAAACCAATTAATGGCATACCCCTAGGGTAACTCATTAACGGCCTCTTGACCTGCAGGCAGCCCACAGGTTCTAGACTTAATGTGTAACTTTTTATTCATAGGAGAGTGGTTATGTGGTTATCAAAACAAGTGTCTGGCATCAATGAGCGTTTCTCAAGAACGTGCAAGCGGTTTACGTCGGGTGCGCCATTTATAGTGGCAGGATTGCTGATAGCTCCCTTCAGCTATGCCCACCACCATGAGGCTGAGGAGCAGCACGAGGGGCATAACCATCATGAGGAAGCAAGTCAACAGCATGCAAATGACCCCGCAGTAGCCGCTTATCAAGCAGCCAACGATAAAATGCATGAAGACATGGCAATGTCGTTTACTGGCAACCCCGATGTAGATTTCGCAAAAGGCATGATTCCTCATCATGAAGGCGCTATTGCCATGGCTGAAATAGTGCTGCAATACGGGGAAGATGAAAAAATTCGCCAACTAGCGGAAGAAATCATTGCCGCCCAAGAGAGTGAAATCGCTTTCTTAAAGGAGTGGTTGGATGAAAAAAGGCATTAAGCCGTTTTTTGGATAGAGCTCTATGCCAGTAACACTCACGACAGTGCTATTCTGCCTGCCTAAACGATGAGGATATAAAGGGGAAGCGGGTGACGGGCGTGATTTATTGGCTGGATATGGCGGGCGTAATGGTATTTGCGCTATCAGGCGTTATCTTGGCGTGTCGGTCACGAATGGACCCGATAGGTATGCTGGTGTTGGCAGCGGTCACTGGGATAGGTGGTGGAACATTACGCGACTTGGTGCTGGGAGTGCGTCCGGTGTTTTGGGTGACTGATCCAACTTACTTGTGGGTCATTATGGCAACAGTCGGCGTGTCGTTGGTAGGGTTTCACTACATTCATCGTCTCTCACGAGGCTTTTTGCCCGTCGCTGATGCCTTTGGTTTAGCGCTATTTACCGTGATTGGCACGCATAAAGCTTTAATGTTAGGTACATCGGGTGTAGTGGCCGTGCTGATGGGCATGATGACCGGTGTGGCAGGCGGCATGATCCGTGATGTGCTAGCCCAGCGGGTGCCGATGGTACTACGTGAGGAGGTTTACGCCACCGCTGCCATCGCGGGCGGTACGGTTTACGTACTGCTTCATAGTCTAGGTGCTCCCGTTATGCTAGCGATTGGAGCGGCGTTATTAGTCACCCTGTCACTACGCTTAGCGGCCATTCATTGGCATTTAGCATTGCCGGTATTTGCCTGGGTAACGCTGCCCCCCAAACCAACCGATGATGCTACTACACCGCTCTCCACGCCTCAAAAAGCCAAAGAGCGGGTAAGGATGATTCGCCGTGAGCGGAATAAGCGCTAGTTAATCAAAGCTTTCCTAGGCCGCCATTACATATTGTTAGCTTCTCGCCAGCGGTCAAACCAGCGTCTTGGTTGTATAACCCTTAAGGTGGGCTCGCTATCGTTAAGCTCTACCGCTACTCCTACTGCGCCGAGGCGGGCATAAAGCGCGCCATTTGCGCTGCCGTCAGCCAGCGTGACATCAGAAAGCAGCAGTAAAGGCCCGCCGGTTAAGGTTAGATCGTGCAAGCCTATTTGGTTACCGTTAACCAGCAATTGCGCAGTACCACGTATGTTGTGCACATTTAGCAGGCGACCAAGCCAGTCGCTATCCCGCGCGCGGGCGAGAAAAAGCCGAGCAAGCAGACCGGTATCGCGCATTTCAAGACGAAGTTGGCTTGCTAAGCGAGTAGGGTCTGCCCAGTCCAGCTCAGCATCAAGCATAGAGAGCTGAACCCACCACCCCGTGTCTGCTGTACCGTTGCTACTCAGTCGAGCGATATTTTCCAGGCGGAGAAAGGAGTCATCGGCAGTAAAGCGGCGTGTTTCGAGGTCGCCATCGGTCAAGTGTAAATAGAGCTGTAAATCGCCGCGCAGTCGCTGTTCCAGCAATGCCAAATCTGCACCAAAGGCCCGCAGTGTGATTTCACCTTGGGCATTTAAACCTTCCAGCAACCACTCACTCTCCAGGCTAGCTTGCCCACCTAATAGCGTAATACCTGCTCCTTCCGGTAGATAACGGTTGTAGCGAGTAAAATCGGGCACATCGGTAATTGGCATCGCAATGCGGGTAGTGAAGTGCTCGGGCCGGGGGGATTCAAGCACCTCGCTAAAGCGCTCCGTTTGCGTGGTAAGGGCAAAGTGGCGCCCTTCCAGGTGAGGGCTTTCATCCTCTTGGCGGCCTAGCGTAAAGCGCGGAATGCCAAGTGATAGCTGGGCTTGTTCAGTGCTATCTAATTGAGCAGTGAGCTCACCACGACCAGTGGCCAGGTAGTCTAAAAAAGTCACTTCAAGCTGATCAGCATTAATACGCAGCCGCGTCGGGGCTAGTAAATGGTCATCTCGAAAAGTGCCCTGAGCAAATAGCTGCCCCTCACCGGTGACAGTCAAACCATGGGCGTCAGGTAAAAAAGCGTTTAAAAAGCCAAGCTGCTGCACAGTTCCTTCAAGTGCAAATTGACCACTGGGTACGCCGTCACGCCTTTGAAAACGGCCGTCGATTAAGATCAGTATGCTTTCTAGCTGCTCAGTTGGTTGGTCAATATCGGCTACTTGCCAGCTTAACCGTGTGCCGCTGATATTCAGCGCTGAGCCGTCTAGCGTTGCCTGACGTAGCGGCAGGGAAAGCTGCATATTGCTGGTTAAGGTTCTGGCATTTTCGCCCTGTTGCCAGCGTGTGGTGAGCCCTTCGCCGGCTAAATATGCCTCGCCACTTAACTGATCTGACGCCATAACAAGGTGTCCGTGACTGGCTGCTTGTCCGCTAAGCACTTGAATCGGGGCGGGGTCAGGCAGTAGGGTGCCCAGGTAGCTTTGTAGCACGCTGATATCAGGCAGGCGTGCGTCTTGCCAGCTTAACGTCGCAGATGCTTCTTGACGCGCTTTACCTGGATCAATAGGGCTGATGGCGATTACCTCAATATCAGCATCTTCAAGCAGTAAACGGTCATGATGGTGCAGCGTGGCCTCGGTAAAATTAAGCGTCGCCTCGATAATCTCTTGTGGCGCAAGCGTGGCATTAAGTGCGCCGTTACCCTGAACGACGAAGCCGAGCGTATCCGCCATCAGCTCATTCGCTTGAATAGTTAGCTTGCCATCATAAGGGCGCGACTCGCGAATACTCGCTTGAGCATCGATTTGACCATGGCCAGAAAGGTGTATGCCCTGGCCTTCAACGCTCGCCTCAAGGTAACGGTCAAGCATGTCCAAACGAGTGATATCGCCCTGTAAAGAGAGCGTCGCTGACGTTGGAAGATCAAGTTGATCCAAACGCTGATTGGCTATCTGCGAGGCAAGATGTAGCTCAGCGTGCTCTGCATAGGGATGTGAATCAGCTAGCTCAACATCACTAAGCTGCGTCGAAAAATGCAGTTGGTCGTTCTCCACCGCCAAGCGAACCTGGCCTTTACCGGTCGCGGTATGCCGTGGTGGTTGGCTATCAGCGATTAACCAACGTGGCGAGTCACTGGCTGTGCGTAGACGCTGTTCATCCACCGCTAAGCGCAGCACAGGGGCGTCCAGTGTTAATACACTAGCAGGCTGTAACTCTCCGGCTTTTAGTTCAAGAGCACCCGTTAGCGCGCCGCGTCCATCAAGGGTTAGCCAGGGCAGGGCATCTAGATAGGGCATAAAGACATCCCAGGCATCTGCCTGGGCATCAATCTGAAGCTGGGTGGAAAGCGCCGCTAGTAGATCTGGATTCAGTTCTCCGCTGTTATTATCAACGGGATTAATGCGGTTGAGTGTTGCATCAGCGTTAAGATTGATATCGCGCACTAAGGTTGCTTGATCACTCAGGCGAACTAAACGACCATTAGTAATGGCGAGTGAGACATGAGGAATTGCTAGGGTATCGCGACTCAACGTGGTATTCACTACGTGTAGCTGGCCTGCGGCTTCTAAGGCGATATCACCAACGGTTAAACGACGGATTCCCTCAGTATCCAGTGCTTTGATATGCAGCTCTCCACGCAGTAAGCCCAGCAACGAGAGCGAAAGGGTGGCGCGTTCGGCCTCCACTGAGATGGGCAGTGCTTGATCTTCACGGGCTAAATAGAGCCCCTCTACCTCCCATCTCCCTGGGTGGCGACTGACGCCTTGATCCCAGCGAATTTCAATGCCATCGAATTGGGAAATTCGCGCTGGTAGCCACTGACTATTAAGTAGCCAATAGCTGCCAGCCACCCAAATAAGGATGATAAATAGTAGGCCAATCAACACCTTCAGAAGTAGGCGAGGTAGGCGATTTTTACGAGTGTTCGCGTCGGACATAGTGGCTTCCCTAGCAGATAACTCCTGTTGGGGCGTGTTTTATGGCATTATGCGCGAGGTTAGGCAGTGACGGGTTTTCGATTTCAACGCTAGGCAGGCAACAAAAGCCATGTTCAAGGATTTTTACACGCAGCGCGGAGAGTATGTCGTAATCTCTGCAGAGCAGGCCAGCCGTTTCGCCAAAGGCGTGGCTGGTGATTACAACCCTATTCATAATCCGGATGCACGTCGCTTTTGTGTTCCCGGCGATCTACTCTTTGCACTGGTACTCGCAAAATTTGGGTTATCGCGGCACATGGAGTTTCGCTTCACCAATATGGTGAGCGCAGACACGCCGCTTAAGTTTAGCGAAGCAGATAACGGCTCGCTTCACGTATTTGATGAGAGTGGCAAGTGCTACTTGCAGGTTGTACGTAGTGGCGACATTACTCACGATACTGTCGCAGTGGAAGCGTTTGCGCGCTGTTATGTTGCCTTTTCAGGCAAAAATTTTCCGCACTACCTAAAGCCGTTGATGGAGCAGCATGGGGTAATGTTTAACCCTAAACGTCCTCTGGTGATCTACGATAGCATGGGATTTTCACTCAAGCGGCTAGATTGTTTTTCCCCTGGTTTGACGTTGAACAAGTCGTCGCTAGATGTTCAGGGTAAACGCGCCGATGCGCTACTGGATTTCTCGATTGAATCTGCCGGTGACGGGGTGGGAGTAGGCTCCAAGAAGCTTGTGGTGAGTGGTTTGTGCAGCTATGACGCCGACGAAATGGCCGCTATTGTTGAAGAGTTTTACCGTTTAAAGGCCGCTTACGAGACGGCTTCAGCGTAGGCCACGACCTTGGCGATGACTGCTTAGCCTCACCGTGAGGTTAAGCAGTCAGCTTCCCTGTTTGGCTAAGTGTTGACCGTTAATCCTACCGTCGTAATACGCCCGCCGAGGGTTTCCAGCACGGCGAGCGTGATCCCCTCAATATGTGTTGAGTCACCCACGTCAGGTTGGCGGGTCAACGTATTGCGCAGTAACGAATCCAACGTCATTTGCCCATTTTCTTCTGTGATAAACAAGCCATATGAGTGGTGTAAGTCTTCAACCTTGGTGCTGCCTTTTAACTTGAGCTCTTGGTCGGGTAGTTCTTCGCTAACGACGCCGATTGCATCTGAAAAGACGCAGTCTATAAAGGGGCGTGTTTCAGGGCGCAACACCACAAAAAGATGATCACCTGCCATGAGTTTTGTTGAGCCGCGGGGAGGAATCACATCCTTTCCTCGGGTAATCATGGCAACCACAGTAGTGTCTGGCAGGGCCATTTGCGAAAGTCGACGACCCGCCGCGCGTGGGTGGTCACTCAAGGTGTACTCGACAATGTCGGCATCTACTTCCTCTAAGGCGGTAATCTCAAGGCTCGCTGCGGGCACCGCCGGGGGTTTTTCAGTTAAGCCCAGTTTACGCGCTACAATTGGCAGCGTCGTTCCCTGAATGGTCGCCGATATAAGCACGACGAAAAACACCACGTTAAAGATTAACTCAGCCCCTTCCAGGCCAAACATTAACGGGAAAATGGCTAAGATAATCGGCACAGATCCACGCAACCCTACCCAAGCGACCAAGCTGGTTTCACGAGTATTAAAGCCGAACAGTTTCATAATCGGTATAACGGCAATTGGGCGGGCCACCAAGATTAGCACCGCGGCAATCAGTAGCCCTTCCAGCCATACATCCAGTAATGAAAGCGGGTTAATCAATAAACCTAGCACCACAAACATCACGATCTGGCTTAACCAGGCGAGCCCATCATGGAAAAGGAACGTGCTGCGTTGAAAAGTAATGCGGTGATTACCTATGAAGACGCCCGTTAAGAAAATAGCCAGGAAGCCACTACCGCCGACGTTGGCAGAGATACCAAAGGAAAGAAAGCCACATGCCGCAACCATGACCGGATAGAGTCCTGAGGCGACAAGGTGGATACGGTTAATCATTTTAACCGACGCCCAACCTACTCCAAGACCTACTAACGCACCTACACCCATTTGCAGCACAAATAGCTTAAGCAGCCCTAGGCCGGGCTCCATATTATTAACCAGCACTTCCAACAGGCCCACGGTTAAGAAAATGGCCATTGGATCGTTTGACGCGCTTTCAATCTCCAGCGTCGATTTAAGTTTTTTATTGATATGGATGCCGGCATTACGCAGTAGTGAAAATACCGCTGCGGCGTCGGTCGAGCCGACGATAGCGCCTAGCAGAAATCCATCTAAAAGCGGCAGCCCTAAAATATAGGCAGCGGCTAAGCCGGTAATAAGAGCGGTAATTAACACCCCAAATGTGGCAAGTAACGAGGCAGGCTTCCATACCCTTTTGATTGATGAAGTGGGCGTTTGAAGCCCACCATCAAAAAGAATAATAGCCAGCGCCAGTGTGCCTAATGCATGGGCGCCAACGGGGTTGTCGAAGGCGATACCGCCAACACCACTCTCGCCAGCCAACATTCCTATCACTAGAAAAAGTACTAAAACAGGCAAGCCCAAACGAGCAGATAGCTTGCTTGATACAATGCCTACCAATATCAAAATAGCGGCAAGTAAAATGAGATGATCAACGGGAAACATAAAGCGAGAACCCTTTTAAGCGGAACCTACAACATGCGCAGATAAACAGCCTGCGCCATGCTAATAACAATCAAACACGGTTAATTAACTTGCAGTGTAACTAGGCGGGGCTCGGTTGGGAGGGAGAACAGCATGGCAGGAGCAGGTGTCGTTGGAGGCGACTCTGTTTAAAACGGGTTTATAATTTAGCATTGAGTCTAGCGTTAAAGTAGCGCTAGGCAGGTCCATATCACTGCTAGAGAGTTCAAGTGCTTTTAAAAGCTCGTCTTCCGTGTGGCGCTTTAAAGAATCATTTCTGATCCGTAGTTTGGCGGGAAGCGGGGCGATGCTGTACTGAGTCGAGTGGCTATGGACGCTTTCATCGGCTTGATGCAGTGAAGCAAAATGGGGTTCGTGAAATTGCTCAACGACACCCAAGAGTAGGATAAAAAGACAGCCTAGAAGTAGACGCTGGGAAGCCCACTGAGGAGTATAGCTAACGTTTCTAACCCCCCTCCCCTGGCACATCATATCTTCCTTGAATAAACGGTTGCTGAGCTTTTATACCTTAGCTGGAGGCGGTTTGCATCAGCTTGCCAGTGGCATGACGTCAACTTCTACTTCCAGTTGGTGTTCACCGCCGCCATTCATCACGCCTTTTAGCGGTGCCACGTCGGCGTAGTCACGCCCCCAGGCGAGTACCGGATGCTGTTCTCCCGCCACGGTACCATTAGTTGGGTCGAGCGCCAGCCAACCCCATTCAGGAACCCAGGTAGCTAGCCACGCATGGGAGGCGTCGGCGCCAATCAGGCGCGGTTGCCCTGGCGGCGGCTGGGTTTCTAAATAGCCACTAACATAGCGGGCAGCGAGCCCTACCGAGCGCAATGCGCCAATTGCTAAGTGGGCAAAGTCCTGGCACACACCGCGGCGGTTGGCGAGTACCTCGCTCAATGGAGTGGCGAGTGTGGTAAAGCTGGGGTCATACTCAAATGTTTTGTAAATCAGCTCGTTCAGCGCTAATGCCGCCTCGACTATTGGCCTTCCTGGCGTAAAGCAGCTGTGTGCGAAGGCGGCTAATTCATCGTTACGGCGAATAAACGGAGAGTCCAAGCGGTATAGCTGTACGTCAAAGCTATTATCTTGGCTGAGCTGTTGGGCAACGTTCTCCCATGTGGGCGAGCTGCTGGGTAGGGCGGCTAACGGTTGCGTATTCAGCGGCGTTACCACCGTCACATCAAGCGTTTGGTGTACTTCTTCCAAAGCAAAGTAGAGTACCCGGTTGCCAAATACATCTCGGCGTTCCATTTGTACTTGGGGAGCCGGCGTGATCAGAAGCTCAGAAGCGCCACACTGCTGGTGCGGCGTTTTACGAGGGAGCACCCGCGCTTCGCTATGGCACAGCGTCACAGGGGCGCTGTAGTGGTAGCGGGTGGTATGCCGCAGCGTATAGTTCATGCATCAGGCTCCATACTAACTAGCTGGCGTGGCCGCTCTACGTGGCTGAAATGACTTTGACTAATCGCTTCAGAAAGTGCGCTCAAGGGCTCAATTAACGCATCCAGCAGTTGCTCCAGGGCGTCTTGCGCCGCTGGCGTATCGGCTAAGTGGCTCAAGCGATCAATGTCGGCAAGGTGCAGGGCCGCATTGGCTTGAATAAGCAGCCTGCGCTCAGCATTTCGGTAGGGCGATGAACTGCCCGGCAGGCGATCCATCTGCCGCTCGATCCGTTTTAGCATATAGCCCACCGAGCGTGGATTCGTCTCGTCAAACAGCAGCAGATCCAGAATGGCCGCAGGATGAAGTTCGCTGCGGTAACGCCGTCGATAGGCAGTGAAGTTGTCGGTGGTGGCAAGTACCACTTCCCATAGCGCCAGCCCCGGCGAGTGTGGTGCATTGAGAGTAAGTTTAAGCAGCGAGAGCAGTCCTAGCACGCGGTCTAAAAAGCGGCCAATATCCATAAACCGCCAGCCAAAGTGGTGGGGCATGGTTTCATTGCACAGTCCAAAGAAGGCGGCTAACTGAGCAGAGAGACCCTCGCAGGCACGCCTGGCAGCACTAGCCCCTAGGCTTGGGTTAAAAGTGGCTATCCGCTGATGTAGCTGATGTACCACACGCCAGGAGTCGTCGCCCAAATGGTCGCGTACACTGCGGGCATTGCGCATTAATTGAGAAAACAGCGGCTGCAACGCCTGTGGGTCTATATCATCAAACTGGGCCAGCAAAGCGGTGCGCTTTAAATCAAAGCCAATTAGTGGTGCTTGTAGACGGTGTTCATCATCTTCATTCAGCGTGGTGATATCTAGCGCCAACAGAAGCTCATCCAGCAGTTGATCGGCGATCTCATCCTGATCGTACTCCATCAACCGGTGAAGCGCTTCGCGCAGTAGCCGTGCCCGTGTGTCTAACCGCTCGCCATAGCGACCTAACCAAAAAAGACCTTCAGCCACTCGACTGGGTAAGTCGGTACCATCACGGGTGGCGACCACTGGCCCACGCGCTTGGCGTAGTTGGCTGACATGCGGTTGAGGTGTTGCTGCCGTTACCCATACATCCTTGACTACTGTACTGCTCATTGAAGGGGAGCCCGGTTCGCCCACCCAGGCTAAACCGCCAGGCATTACCTGGTACTCGCTCACGGTACTACCCTTGGCTTTTGCACTGACCGGCTTACGCGTAATAAAACAGCGCAAATTAATTGTCGTGGGCTCTAGCCGCTGCAGGTAACTGTCAAAAATAGGTGCAGTCGCAGGCTGAGTGCTGGCATCTGCATTGGCGAGTAGCAATGTTTCGCCGAGTAAATGTTCACATAGCGCGGGCAGGTAGTCGGCCAGTACTGGCGATTCCAAAACACCGACACCGAGCGCATTGGATAATGCAACACCTCCCGCGCGCATCGCTTGTAAAAGTCCGGGCACCCCTAACTGCGAATCGCCGCGTAACTCCAGCGGGTCACAGTAGGCGTCGTCGCAGTGGCGCAGTATCACATCCACCGGCTGTAAGCCGCCCAGGGTGCGCAGCCATACTTGGGTATCGCGAATGACTAAGTCTTGCCCTTCTACTAGCGCAATATTGAGGTAGTTGGCCAAATAGGCATGCTCAAAATAGCGCGGGCTTCCGGGGCCAGGCGTCAATAAGATAAGCGTCGGGTTATCGCGATGCTGGTAGGCCATGGCAATAAGCGTGCGGTGGTGCAGGTCAAGAAAGCCTGCTAACCGCTTAAGCGGCGCATTGCGGTACATATCCGGCAGTGCACGCGCCATCAAAATACGGTTTTCAAGTGCAAAACCGGTGCCTGAGGGGGCCTGCAGTCGGTCTGCCATGACCCGCCAATTTCCTTGCTTATCTTGGATGACATCCACGCCATGAAAGTTGATCGGCGCGCGCTCACTGGGCAAGGAGTGGTGGCAAGGCAGTAAAAAGTGCGGTGAGGCAAGTAGCTCTTGAGTTGGCAGCAAGCCAGCGTCAAAGAGTGTTCTTGGCCCATAGATATCATCATAAAGAGCGGTCAGCAGACGGCTGCGTTGCGTGAGCCCCGCCTCCAGCACTTGCCACTGCGCTTCATCAATTACCCAGGGTAGCGGGTCGAGCCGCCACGAACGCCCCTGGGTTTCATCGTGCATATTAAAAATCACGCCGTTTTCGGCTAATAGGCGTTGAATCTCTTCATGCTGCTGGAAGCGGCCTTCCGGGCCAAGCGCTTCCAACGAGCCCAATAAGCTCTGCCAACCAGGGCGTAGCTGGCCCTGGCCATCGAGCATGGCGTCAAACGTGCCGGGCTGTCCCTTGCCTAGCTGGTTCAAATAATCCTCAACGAGCCCTTGAGTTAAGGGCGCGAGAAGCGAGGGAGAGACAGGGGCCGTCATTATCCTTGTAATCCTGAGAAGTAGGAGGCGGATTATCCTGCACTGGCCGCTAAGAGAAAAGCATTAGCTTGGCGTCCAGCGCAGGTCGAGGGTTAGCGGCAGTTCAAGGCTGGGTGTTTCCACCTTGGGCACTTGGTGTCCATGGCGATGGCCGCTATCACTAAAACGGCCTAGTCGACGTGCTTCAGCCTCAAACGCATTGACAGGGAAGGTGTCGAAATTACGCCCTGTCGGATGCACCACATAGTAAGTGCAGCCCGCCACCGAGCGCTGGTTCCAAGTGTCGATAACGTCAAACACCAGCGGTGCGTGAATTGGGATCTGCGGATGCAGCGCCGAAGGCGGCTGCCAAGCGCGGTAGCGCACGCCTGCGACGGCTTCACCATTTCTACCGGTGGCTGAAAGGGGTACACGACGCCCATTGCAGGTAACCACATAGCGGTCACCGCTCATGCCGCTCACTTTAACTTCGAGGCGCTCAACAGAGGAGTCAACGTAGCGGGCAGTGCCGCCCGCAGAGGCTTCTTCGCCAAGCACATGCCAGGGCTCGATGGCTTGACGCAGCTCAATATCCAGCATGGGAGTATGTAAACGGCCATGTAGCGGAAAACGGAACTCTAGGAACGGGGCAAACCACTCCAGATCAAAATCAAATCCGTGTTGACGCAAGTCCCCCAATACATCGTCAAGGTCACTCCACAGGTAGTGGGGTAGCATCCAGCGATCCTGTAACGCGCTGCCCCAGCGCACTGGCTTGGCCCGGTAGGGGGTTTTCCAGCAGCGTGCTACTAGCGCGCGTATCAGCAGCATCTGCATTAATCCCATGCGGGCATGGGGCGGCATCTCAAAGCCGCGTAGTTCCAGCAGGCCTAAGCGACCACTATCGCTATCTGGCGAATAGAGCTTATCGATACAGAATTCGGCACGGTGGGTGTTACCGGTTAAGTCAGTCAGCAGGTGGCGCAATAAACGATCTACCAGCCAAGGCTGCACAACCTCGCCTTCGGGCATTTGCTGTAGGGCGATTTCCAGTTCGTAGAGCGCTTCGTGGCGGGCTTCATCCACCCGCGGCGCTTGACTGGTCGGGCCAATAAACAGACCTGAAAACAGGTAAGAGAGGCTAGGGTGGTGCTGCCAGTAAGTGACTAGACTAGCCAGCAAATCTGGGCGGCGTAAAAACGGCGAATCTTCTGGGGTAATCCCACCAAGGGTGACATGGTTACCGCCACCGGTGCCGGTGTGGCGCCCATCCAGCATAAATTTCTCGGTACCTAAGCGAGTTTCCCGCGCCTCAGCATAGAGGCGTTCAGTTTGTGCCACTAAGGTTTGCCAACTGGCGGCGGGCATAATGTTGACTTCGATCACGCCGGGGTCGGGGGTGATCATAAAGTTTTCTAAGCGCGGGTCCCTGGGCGGTGAGTAGCCCTCGACCATCACTGGGCATGCAAGCTCTTTTGCACACTCTTCAACGGTGCTGATCAAATCAAGGTAATGCTCTAGGTTAGTGAGCGGGGGCAGGAAAATATGTAGGCGGCCATCACGGGGCTCAACACACAGGCTAGTGTGAATAATGCCGCTTTCTCTGTCGGTATCTGCCCGCGGCTGCTGTTGAACGGATTCGCCTTCAGGATGTGATGGGCTTGGGTGGCTGGAGCGACCTAAGCGCTCAGCATCGCTGATATGCAGCTGTTCAGCGTTACGACGGGCGACTTCACCGTGAATATCGCCGAGCTCCGGGCGGGGAGCAAACAGTGACTCCGGTTGAGCTTGCTCTTCAGGGTCAGCCCAAGGCAGCGCTGAAAGCGGTAAACGCAGGCCCATAGGTGAGTCGCCGGGTACCAGGAAAAGATGGTCGCGCTTGAGCGGCCAGCGGCCACTCTCCCAGCGGTGAGCTTGGCTGATAGAGTGGCGCAGTGGTAGGGCATAACCTACGATTTCGTCTAACCCTTGCTCCAGTAGCCGCGCTAAACGGTGGCGTTCAGCATCATCTTTGAGATTGGTTTTGCGCGGGTCAACCTGAACGGGCAGCGACTGCTCTTTCCAAAGGTAGTAGTAAGCGTCTTCATAGGCCGGAATCCAGTAGCGCTCGGCCACGCCTAGATGCTCACTTAGTGCTTTGATGAAGCGTTGAGCCATCGCATCGTCAGCGTTGACCTCGGGGGCACCTTCCAGGCAAGCCAACCACTTCGGGTCTCGCCAAAGCGGAACACCATCTTTACGCCAGTAGCAGGCCAGCGCCCAGCGTGGCAGCGGTTCACCTGGGTACCACTTGCCTTGCTGTTGCTGAATAGCGCTACCGGGAGCATAGGCGGCTTGCAGACGCGTTAGCAGTGCTTCGGCACGCTCGCGCTTGTGATCGCCCAACGCTTCGGTATTCCACTGTGGACTCTCCATATCGTCGACCGAGACAAACGTTGGCTCCCCGCCCATGGTGAGGCGTACATCTTCCTGGAGCAGTTCGGCATCCACTTCGTCGCCGAGTGTGCAGATACGCTGCCACTGCTCATCGCTGTAGGGCTTGGTAACACGCGGATCTTCATGGATGCGCTCCACTTCCATGGTCACATCGAAAGTGACTTCGCACTTATCCGAAAACCCGGTAATGGCAGCCGCACTACCGGTGGTGGGCGTCGCGGCGAGCGGTATATGGCCTTCACCTGCGAATAGGCCTGACGTGGGGTCCAGCCCCACCCAGCCCGCGCCGGGCAGGAAGACCTCGGTCCAGGCGTGTAGGTCAGTAAAATCCACCTCGCTGCCGCTGGGACCATCCAGCGCTTTGACATCGGACTTGAGCTGAATGAGGTAGCCCGATACAAAGCGTGCGGCTAGACCAAGATGGCGGAAAATTTGCACCAGCAACCAAGCACTGTCGCGACATGAACCACTGGCTAGCGTTAACGTTTCTTCGCAGCTCTGCACGCCGGGTTCTAGGCGGACAAGATAGCCAATATCGTCCTGCAGGCGCTGGTTTAGAGCGACCAAAAAATCGACCGTGGTGGTGGGTTCGCGAGGAACGGCTTTTAGCCACTCCATTAGCCGCGGCCCAGATTCCGTAATCTCTAGATACGGGCTTAATTCTTGGCGTAACGCATCCGGATAGGCAAAAGGAATTTTCTGCGCAATGTCATCCAGAAAGAAATCGAAGGGGTTAATGACCGTCATCGGGGCAATTAGCTCAACCGCAATCGTCAGCTCTTTACGCGGTTCGGGGAAAACCACCCGTGCGTTGAAATTGCCGAACGGGTCCTGTTGCCAGTTCAAAAAGTGATCATCACCGGAAAGTTTGAGCGAGTACGCCTCAATATGGGTACGGCAGTGGGGCGCCGGACGCAGCCGAATAACATGGGGCGAAAGACGCACTGGGCGATCAAAGTGGTAAGTCGTACGATGATACAAGGCAACGCGAATGGTCATGGGCCACCCTCAAAAGAACCATTATCAACCGGAGAGTCGGTTGAGCTAGGGAATAACCAAATATTTGGCAAGTATCGTTCCACTTTTACTTTTTTGCAGCCGGTATCTTGATTAAGCCGTTTAAGTAAAGTGGAAAAGAGTCAATGCACCAAAGTGAAGCTGTTTTGATGCACTAAAATGATGCAAATAAGCGAATGTTTTCAGTCAAACTTACTGTCAAGTAGCGTTTGAGTAAGCAAACGTTGAAATATCGCAAAAGATGGTACGTATATTGCTCTCAAATGTTTGATTGTTTTGCGCGCGGCAGGCCTACACTGAGCATTGAGGAAGTTGCCGCTTCCACCCCAGCGCCAGGAGAGCGCCCATGAGCCAAGTGAATTGGAATAACTATGCGTGTCGTGACTATTACGATGAGCTGATGGCTGCACCCGGTCAGCCACGCGAGTCAGCGGGTGAATTGTGCAACATGTTGGCAAAGTTTAGCGCAGAAGAGCTAGCTGAGCGGAAAACCGCCGCAGAGATCGCTATTCGTACCATGGGAATTACCTTTACGGTTTATTCGGAAGGCGCAATGATCGACCGCGCCTGGCCCTTTGATATTGTGCCGCGCATCATCCCCGCCAGTGAATGGCGTAAAACCGAGGCGGGTCTCAAACAACGCGTTCAGGCACTTAATTTATTTATTGATGATCTGTACCACGATCAAAAAGTTATTAAAGACAAGATATTACCCGCCGAGGTGCTGGCACAGTCAGTTAATTTCCGACCTCAATGTGTGGGGATTAATCCGCCCCATGGCGTCTGGGCTCACGTTTGTGGCTCCGACTTAGTGCGCGATGGCGATGGCACCCTATATGTACTGGAAGATAATCTGCGCATTCCTTCCGGCGTCTCCTACATGCTTGAAAATCGCAACGTGACTAAGCGTGTTCTGCCGGAGCTGTTTGCCTCAGGCAAAATCCTGCCGGTCGATGACTATGTGGCCAATCTCTACGACATGCTTGCCGCAATGTCGCCACGGCCAGGGGATGATCCGCAGGTAGTGGTGCTGACGCCTGGTATTTATAACTCCGCCTACTTTGAGCACGCCTATCTTGCCCAACAAATGGGCGTAGAGTTGGTGCAAGGCAGTGACTTGGTCGTCGATGACGATGACGTGGTGTATATGCGCACCGTAGAAGGGCGCCGTCGCGTCGATGTCATTTATCGCCGCGTTGACGATGAGTTTTTAGATCCAGAAGCATTTAATCCAGAATCAATGCTCGGGGTGGCAGGTCTAATGCGCGCTTGGCGGGCAGGCAAAGTAGCCTTGGCCAATGCCCCGGGTGCTGGAGTGGCTGACGATAAAGTCGTCTATGCTTTTGTGCCCGCTTTGATTCGCTACTACCTCGATCAAGAGCCGTTGTTGCCCAATGTGCCCAGCTACCTGTGCATGTTTGAGGATGACCGCCGTTATGTGCTTGATCACTTAGATGAACTGGTAGTAAAGCCTGCTAATGAGTCCGGCGGCTATGGGATGCTGATTGGTCCACGCTCGACCAAAGAGACTCGGGAAGAGTTTGCGCGGTTGATTAAGGCCAATCCACGTAACTACATGGCCCAGCCCACCCTCGATCTTTCCACCACGCCCACGTTAACCAATGGTTTACCTCAGCCGCGCCATGTGGATTTGCGCCCCTTCATTCTTTCAGGGCCTGAAATTCACGTGACCACCGGTGGTCTTACGCGGGTAGCGTTAATCGAGGGGTCGCTAGTGGTGAACTCCTCCCAGGGCGGTGGCAGCAAAGATACCTGGATTGTGGAAACTGACGAAAAGGCGGCAGAGGCCGCGGTGAAAGGAGCCTAACGCCATGCTGTCACGCGTTGCAGAGAACCTCTACTGGATGGCGCGTTATATTGAGCGTGCAGAAGATACCGCACGTTTACTGAGCGTCAATAGCCACCTTATGCTCGATTTGCCAGGTCGCTTACCCTTGGGCTGGGCGCCGCTCATCGAAATGACTGGCAGTTTGGAAACGTTTACAGCCCGTCACGATACCTTTGATGAGCGCAATGTCGTGCACTTTTTATGTGCTGATGCCGACAATGATATTTCGATTATCTCGGCGCTTGCGAGTGCTCGCGAGAACCTGAGAACCACCCGGGATGTGGTGCCTCGTGAAATTTGGGAAGAGGTTAATCAGCTCTATCTGAGCGTGGCCGATCACGCTGAAAATGGTGTTAGTCCTCGGCGCAGAGACAGTTTTCTTAAAAGCGTGATTCGCGGTTGCCAGGCGTTGACAGGTCTTATTGAAGGCACCTTGAGCCACGGCCCAGCGCGCACCTTTATTGAGCTAGGTCGTCAGTTAGAGCGCGTTGACATGACCACTCGCATCGTAGATGTACGCTCAGCCAGCCTACTGCCCCAAAACCCTGAAGAGCTGCTGCCGTTTGAAAACCTACAGTGGATGAGCGTGCTGAAATCACTCACTGCTTATCAAATGTACCGCCAGCAGGTGCGCTTGCGCGTGCGCGGGCCAGATGTGCTGCGCTTCTTATTGCAAGATCCCAATCTTCCACGCTCAATTGCCTGTAGCCTTGAGACGCTGGGGCGCGAATTGGCTTTACTGCCACGGCAGGATCGGCCTGCGGCGACGGTTTCGTTGGTGCGAGCCGATGTGGTGGATGCCGATATCCAAGCGCTGGCCCACTCGCCCAGTAAGCTACATGCCTTTATCGACGAGCTTCAAATTGGCTTTGCCGCCATTCACGATACGCTGAGTGCGACCTATTTTGTCAATGACGATAGTGTGCCCCGCGTGACGCAAACTCAAAGTCAGAGCCAGAGTCAAAGTCACGCGGGTGATAACGATAACGACTAACTAATCCGCAACTACCGTTCTACTGGGTTGGCGTCCTGAATGATTTTATGCAGGTACGCCAGCTTCTCGCGCACCGGTGGTGCAAGTACCGCCGGGGCTAAATCAAGCAGTCCCATATCGCGGTTAAGCTCGTTGACTGCCATACCTACCTGATGGAAGGCAATCAGCATGCTATCAAGCGAGCCGTCATACTCAACATGGGTAATACCCATATGAAGTGCCGTATCTAACACGGCCACCATATCTAAATAGTAAGCAAAGGTTTCGGCAAAATCTTCCCAGGGGTGCATGGTGGCGTAAGCCGAGATAAAACGGGATGGCCAATCAGCGGGGGCACCCTGCTGATAATACTGCTCTAGTGCTTCTGAATAGCTGGGCCGGTGGTGATTGCCAAACACTGCCCGGCAAGCTTCTTCATCGCGCTCTTTAACCAGCACATCCCAGTAGTAGTGGCCGATTTCGTGACGGAAATGGCCAATCAAGGTGCGATGGGACTCATTCATATCGACCCGCAAACGCTCGCGCTCAACGTCATCGGCTTCTTTAACGTTAATAGTGATGTGGCCCGACGCATGGCCGGTATACACCTTCTCTTGCTTAGCGGTGGAGCGCCATAGCCCCTGGTCAGGTAGCGCATCGGCCATAAACGAAAAGCTTAGCGGTACGGCAATATCCTCTTCTTGGGAGCCATGGGGCAACTTAAGTAAATCCAGGGTATGAAATAGCCGCCGTTTTGCCGCCTCAAGCGCGGCCCAGCGCTCGCGGTTTCCTTCGATGTTAAGGTCGGGAATTACGTCGTTATAACGGCAGCAGTCGCACAGCGTATCGGCATGACCTTGCTCCATCACCACCATGCGGTTACACACATTCTCAACGTTGTAGTTGTGGCATTTCATTAACGTTGTATCACAGCCTGGATGCGTGCAACGGTAGCCACCACTCTCTAACGCCTCAATCGCCACAATATTGCTACATTCGGGGCACCAGCCAACCTCTGACTGGCAGGTTAAGCAGTGGGTATTCTCATAGAACAATGGCGTGCCACAGCGACAGCTAAAGGTCTGCATATAAGTTTCCCTGTGTTTAAACACATCATGCGTAGCATCTGCCGTGAGCAACCCATCAGGCACGGCACTCCTGATGGGCGAAGCATAGACAGCAAGGCGCCACTATGGAAAGGCTAATTGACGTTGCGCTGAAGATTTTGTTTACTCATGTGATGTTTGATTGACGTTAACGTCAACTTGCTGCTATACCCAGTGCTCTTGCTTTGCAGCTCAACTTTTCTAACAGCGGTTTTCACAAGTGCTTTTGAACAACAATCATAACCATAAATAGGAGCAACGCTATGTCCGTCCGCGAAATCCCCATGTATATCGATGGCCAGCCGATCCAGTCGCAAAGCCAGGAGTGGCGCGATGTGGTCAATCCCGCCACTCAGGAAGTGGTTGCCCGAGTACCGTTTTGTACCGCTGATGAAGTAGAGCGTGCTATCAGCAGCGCCAAAGAAGCGTTTAAAGAGTGGCGCAAAGTGCCGTTGGGCAAGCGCATGCGCATTATGCTCAAGCTGCAGGCGCTGATTCGTGACAACACCGCAGAACTCGCTGCACTGATTACTGAAGAGCATGGTAAAACCTTACCTGATGCGGAAGGCGAAGTAGGTCGTGGTTTGGAAGTCGTTGAGCACGCCTGTTCAATTACCTCCTTACAGCTGGGTGAACTGGCAGAAAACGCCGCCAACGAGGTCGACGTTTACACCATGCATCAGCCGCTGGGCGTAGGGGCGGGCATCACTGCGTTTAACTTTCCCATTATGTTGCCCTGCTTTATGTTTCCGCTGGCGATAGCTACCGGCAATACCTTTGTGCTCAAACCCTCCGAGCAAGACCCCAGTTCCACCATGCGGTTAGTAGAGCTGGCACATGAAGCGGGCATTCCGCCGGGCGTGCTCAACGTGGTACATGGCGGGCCAGATGTGGCCAATCAAATTGCGGATCATCAGGATATCAAGGCGCTTTCATTCATTGGTTCTACCCACGTTGGCTCGCTGCTTTACAATCGCGCGGCAGCAGCAGGCAAGCGTATGCAGGCGATGATGGGGGCCAAAAACCACTGCGTAGTAATGCCCGATGCGAATCGTAGCCAAGCGATCAATAACCTTCTGGGCTCAGCCTTTGGTGCTGCCGGTCAACGCTGCATGGCGAACTCGGTTGTGGTACTGGTGGGCGATGCGCGTGAGTGGCTTAGCGATATAGTTGATGCCGCACAAGCCATGAAAGTAGGTCCCGGTACTCAGTTAGATGCGGATTTAGGGCCACTGGTGTCGCCGGCTGCCCGTGACCGTGTATTGCGCTTGATCGATGCTGGTGAGAAAGAGGGCGCCAGGCTGTTGGTAGATGGGCGCAATGTTCAGGTAGAGGGTTACCCAAACGGCAACTTTGTAGGTCCAACCCTGTTTGCTGATGTGACGGCAGACATGACCATTTATCGTGAGGAAATTTTTGGCCCGGTATTATGTGTGGTGAGCGTTGAAACATTGGATGAGGCGATTGCATTCATTAATGCCAATCCTAACGGCAACGGCACTTCCATCTTTACCAACTCCGGCTGGGTCGCACGCCGCTTTGAAACCGATATTGATGTTGGTCAAATCGGTATCAACGTGCCCATCCCCGTACCCGTGGCTTATTTCAGCTTCACCGGGTCTCGCGCTTCAAAACTTGGCGATTTAGGCCCTAACGGTAAACAGGCAATCGCATTTTGGACGCAAACAAAAACCGTTACCGCGCGTTGGTTTGAGCCGGAGAATGTTTCAAGCGGCATAAACAGTACGATTTCACTGGGTTAAAGAACGCTGCGCTCGTTGTTCACCATTGGCCCTGCTAAATGCAGGGCCAATTTATGAGCAAGAAGTAGTCTTGGCCTTAAAAGTTATCAAATAAAGGCAGGCTTTCTTCAAGCAGTCGTTCAATTGGATCAAGCTGGCTCTCATGCAAGACTAATAGCGATTCCTCACTCTTGAAGTGAGTAGCCGGCGGTACAAGCAGTGCAAATTCACCCTCTTCAAGGTGGAATTCATGTATTTCGCGCAAACCAAGCGGCGTAATGCATTGAGAACAGCGGTAGTTGTCATCCTCACCATAAACGAGACGGTGATACATTTTGAACAGCGTATAAAGCGCTAAACCACCTTCAAATGCTTGCCAGCGGGCTGGCGTTTGTTGAATGTCCTTGGATAGCTCTTGACCTTCAGCTTCAGCAACGGCAATGGCATCAGCAAGCGGGGTGGAAAGTATCGCGGTTGCATCGGCAGGCATTGGTGTATTGTGCTTAGACGCTTTTTCAAACGCCTGCACGGCGTGTTTGAAGTCGGCTACGCTGTTAAGTGGGTAATCGATATGCTTTAGGTCATCGGTTTCAAAACCGCCATTCTCCCAGCCGTGAATGACGCGAAGTGTCATCTGACCACGTGTCATTGGGCGGGCAAGCAACATATGCAGCATGATGCGGATATGCAATTGGCGCTCATCCGTATCATTTTCGAAAGCTCGGTAGGGGTCGGCAAATAATTCATCTAGCCTACCAGGGGTATGTTCCTTGGCTTCGTTATGACTCATGACAGTTTCCCTTTGAACGAACTGTTTATCGGTTCAGATTATATGTTTATAGGAGTAAGTGCGATTTTAATGACAGATCGATAATGCAGTATGGCGAGCGGAGCAACTGATTAAAAGCCTCTTAATTTAGCTTTTTGTTACACGTCAGCTAAACCGTTTTAATGGGATTGTTAAACTTAGCAATAAAGAGGTAGTTATGTCTGCAACACTAAGTCGTTTTAATGTACCCGAAACACTTGATGACCTGCCTGAGGATATTCGCGCTGTCATCCTGACTGTTCAGGAGAAAGCAGGCTTTGTGCCTAATGTTTTCTTGATGTTAGCCCATCGTCCCGCAGAGTTTCGTGCCTTCTTTGCCTACCATGATGCTTTAATGGAGCGTGAGTCGGATTCGCTGACAAAAACAGAGAAAGAGATGATTGTGGTCGCTACCAGTGCGCGCAATCGCTGCCTGTATTGCGTCGTGGCTCATGGAGCATTGGTGCGAATTTATAGCAAAGACCCACTACTGGCTGACCAAGTCGCGATTAATCATCGTGTGGCACCGATTAGCGAGCGTCACCGGGTAATGCTTGATTTCGCCATGCACTGCGCGATTGACGTAGGTGAGATGAACGATGAGTGGCTTATGCGCCTATTGGCGGTAGGCTTTACACAGGATGACTGCTGGGATATTGGTGCCATCGCGGCATTTTTTGGCTTGTCTAATCGTTTGGTGACGCTGGCAGGCACGCCACCTAATGAAGAGTTTTACTTAATGGGACGAGTTCCTCGTGCTGCTTCCTAACGAGCGACTTAACCTTATCATTGCGCTACATTTTTCAGCGAGCACGCTCATATGAGCTAGTCCGTATGAGCTAGTCCGTATGAGCCAGTTCCTATGAATATATTTGAGTGAGCATGAATGACGCAACGTAGGTAGACTAGCCCTTCCATTCACTGTCGCCAGGGGAGCCCTAATAAATGGGGCTGAGAATGCGCGCTGCGCCGACCCTGGAACCTGATCCGGTTAGTACCGGCGGAGGAAGTGCGACATGCTTTACCTAACGTCAGCCGTGCTTGGCGCGGCGTTGTGCTGTTTTGCTTATTTGGGCCTGCGTGCCCGCTGGGTAGACGGCTCATTAGATGACTATGTAACTGCCCGCAATTCGCAAACGGCCTCTACCCTGGGGCTCTCTTTTCTTGCATCCGGTATGGGCGCGTGGATTCTGTTTGCACCGCCTGAAATTGGCGCTTTTGTTGGCCCTCTCGCCCTGGCTGGTTACGCGTTAGGCTCCGCGCTGCCCTTTATTGTGCTGGGGCTTTATGGCCCTAAAATTCGCCGTGCGCTGCCTGAAGGGCGTAGCATCGCTGAGTTTGCCGAGGCGTGCTATGGCCTTGGCGTAAAGCGTTGGGTAACGCTGGTGTCTATTGGCTATATGGCGTGTTTTTTAGCGGCCGAGCTAACCGCGATTGGGGCGATCACCGCGTTGTTATCTGATGTGCCGCCTGCGCTGGTGATTATCGGCGTAGCGCTTACTACGCTGGTTTACACCGCGGTGGGCGGTCTGCGCGCCAGCCTGGCCACCGACCGTTGGCAGGCGTGGTTGCTATTGGTGCTGCTGTTGGTGGTAGGTGGCGCGGTACTATGGCGACTGCCCTCCCTGCCAAGCGGGGTTGCGTTGCCAGCAATTCCCGTTGCCAGTGCACTAAGCGTTGCATTAACACTGATGATAGCCGTCACTGCCGCCAATCTATTTCATCAAGGGTATTGGCAGCGTGTATGGGCAGCCCAAGATAACCAAAGCCTGGGGCGCGGTGCTTGGCTTGGTGGGGGCATGACGGTCGTTGTCGTGATGTTGATTGGTGGCTTAGGTATGTTGGCCGCGATGAGTGGCGTGGCGTTGGGCGAACCACCTATGCCGTTTTTTGCGCTGCTAACGGAAGCCCCTGCATGGCTGACGCTACCTGCATTAGTGTTAGCCGTTACCTTAGTTGCCTCAAGTGTCGATACGTTACAAAACGGTATTGCCTCTTTATTGGCCGCGCGCAGCGAGCAGCGTGGCGTTTCACTGACCACTGCCCGCTGGGTCACGATTGCCTTGATGATTCCAGTGGTTGCCATTGCGTTACAAGGGTTATCGGTACTGCGACTGTTTTTAATTGCCGACTTATTGTGTGCTGCTATCGTGGTGCCGGTGCTGCTAGGCCTATGGAAGCGTATGACACCCTTGGCTGCGGTTGGAGGTGGGGTTGCTGGGCTGTTAGGCGCAATTTTGCCGGGTTGGGTTAGCCAAGGTAGCTTCATGGCCGGTGTCGTCGCGGCGAGCTTTCCTGGCAGTATTCCCACGCTAGGTCCATTTTTAGGTGCACTGATTACCTCAACGTTGGTGAGTGTGTTGTTGGCTTACTTAACGCTAGCTATTCGCAAGGACGATCATGATTCGAACCATTATTACGACTCCTGACGGCGAGACTCACGAAGGTGATGAGAGCCTATTAACGCTGTGGAAATCCACGCCTGGAAGCCATATCTGGATCGATATGCAGGGCGAGACCCAGGAGAGTGAGCGCGCTATTTTAGAAGCGTTTGATTTTCACCCCATGGCTATTCAGGATGCTCACAAAGAGCGTCATCCACCTAAAATCGAAGAATTTGAAAACCACACGCTAATTATTTATCGCGGTATCTCCTCCTTCGATGCCGAACTGAATTACTTGCCTCAGCAGGTTTGTTTCTTTGTAGGTGAGACGTTTCTGATCACACTTCACCCAGGGGAAGCGCTAAGCATTGAGCGACTGTTTAACGAGCACGGCAGAGCACTTTTAGCGCACTCGCCAGAGCAAGTCGCACTGCGCATAATGTACATATCGGCGGGTTTTTATATCGACAGCCTGCTTGAGTTTGAGACTGAGTTAAGCGATCTAGAGGATGAGCTGTTAGAGAACGGAAACGATGTTTTGATGCGCAAAATCATTACCTACCGGTCTCGGTTGGTCAAAATGCGCCGCATCTTTAGTTATCACAAAGGGATTACTCAAGAGTTGACGGCCTACGACTACGAACATTTACCTCGGGAAGAGAGCGAAACCCTGCACGCGATCAATGACGTGGCGGATCGCTTTGAGCGTCTCTACACCTTGACCCAAATGTACTACGACATTTGCGGTGATTTAATCGACGGTTATATCTCAATTTCATCACATCAGCTTAATATCACCATGCGTGTCCTCACGGTGATTACCGCAATTTTCGTACCGCTCACGTTTATCGCCGGTATTTACGGCATGAACTTCGAAAACATGCCTGAACTGCATTATCAGTACGGTTACTTTTTCGTCTGGGGCGCCATGTTAGGGATTGGTGGCGCATTGATCTGGCTATTTAAACGCAAACACTGGTTTTAGCATCGTCAGGGAAAGAAAAGTTGACGCATGCATAGGTGGACGGTGGCTGTCTGTGGCATCCTCTGCAGCGACCAAGACTAATAAGGCATTAAGCCGTCGACTAGCGTTTCCACTGGGAGTTGTTTCATGACGATTATGATCATCGGGCTGCTGATCTTTTTAGGCAGCCACTCTGTACGTATCTTTGCTGAAAACTGGCGACAGCAGCAGATCGCTAAACTTGGCCAAAATAACTGGAAATTAGCTTACTCAGCCGTCTCTATTGCTGGTCTAGCGATTGCTATGTATGGCTTTGGTCAGATGCGCCTTGACCCCATTTATGTCTGGTTCCCTCCCATGGGCATGCGCCATGCGGTGGCACTACTCATGCTGCCTGCGTTTATTATGTTGGTAGCAGCCTATGTGCCAGGCAACGCCATTAAAGCCAAGCTTGGCCATCCGATGATGCTGTCGGTAAAAATCTGGGCGTTGGCTCACCTGCTCGCCAATGGCCGGCTAGGCAATATTATCTTTTTTGCTGCGTTTCTTATCTGGGCCATTCTGGCGTTTAAAACCGCTAAAAAGCGCGACCGTCTTACACCACCTGCACCCGTTAGCACCTCTAAGATGGCAACCATGGCTACCGTGGTAATAGGTTTAGTGGCGTATGTGATTTTTGCCTTCTATTTACACGCTGTACTGATTGGCGTTCCTGTTTTTGGCTAGTACCTGCTTTAGCTAATAATAGTTATAGGCACCGAGCGTATGTTTATTTTTTGGCGGTAGCACACTCCTGCGCTACCGCCATTATTGTTTATACGACTTGAGACTGAGTGAAAGTTTGTTATTGTCATTTCAGTAATCATTTCTCAAATAAGGAGCCAGCTCATGTCCGAAGCTTCGCTTACCGTGCCGACGACGATGGCCGCCATGCTATTGACGGGACATGGTGGTATCGAAAAGCTGGAATACCATCAGGATGTCGCCACGCCGCTGCCTCAGGCGGGCGAAGTGTTGGTACAGGTGACTGCCACGGCAAAGAACAATACTGATCGTAAAGCGCGCGAAGGACTGTACCCTACCAAGGACAAAAGCGATGTTACTTCGTTCGCCATGGGCGGCACCCCTACATTCACCTTCCCGCGTATTCAAGGTGCCGATGTAGCAGGTCATATCATAGCAGTGGGAGAGGGCGTAGACGCCGGGCGTATCGGTCAACGCGGGCTGCTCGATTTTAATATCTACGCCGATGAGCGCCGCGATATAAACCTTACCCCGGATTACTATGGCCATGGTGCCGACGGTGGCTACGCAGAGTACATCGCCGTGCCCGCTGATCAGTTTTATCATGTTCCCAATCCAGAGCTATACGATGCTGAGCTGGCTTCAATGGGCATGTGCTCGTATCAAACGGCTTATCATATGATGACCGCCGCTAACGTCAGCGCCGGCGAACGGGTCCTGGTAAGCGGCGCCAGCGGCGGGGTCGGCACTGCACTAATTCAGCTGTGTCGCATTGTTGGTGCTATTCCTTACGCAGTAAGCCAACTAGATAAAGCCGATGCGCTCGTCGCGTTAGGGGCTGAAGCGGTGATTGATCGTGGTGACTTACCCACCTTTGTTGAACGGGTGCTGGCAACCACCGACGGCAAACCGATAGATGCAGTGATGGACTTGGTGGGTGGCGAAATGACCAGCCTGTTTATCGACACCATGATTGTTGATATGCAGGGTCGAGCGAGCTACCCCCGTCTTTCCATTGCAGGTGCCAGCGGTGGCAACCTTAGCGAAATGATGTGGACCCGGGTTTACCTTTATCAGGTACAGATCTTTGGGGTTTCCCATGGCACCCGAGAAGAGGCTGAACAGCTAGTAGCGTGGATTCGTAGTGGTGAGTTAAAGCCTGTGCTGCATGCGGCGTTTAAGCTTTCTGAACTGCATGACGCGGAGCGCTATTTTGTCAATCGAGGCAGCAACTATCTGGGTAAAATTGTTATTGTGCCAGATTCGCAGTGGGCAACCCATGGAGCGCCTTTTGCGCTTGATAGGTCAGCGTCAACTGCCGCTCAGGAGCACAGCTAGTGAATAATATCCATACTATTCAATTAATGGATACTCATGCAGGTGGCGATGTTAGCCGTATTGTTACCGGTGGTATTGATCGTTTGCCTGGCGCTACCGTACGCGAGCAGATGGAGTACCTGCGCGATGACGCCGATGGTTTGCGCCGCTTGCTGCTTGAAGAGCCCTACGGTATTCCGGAAATGTCGGTGGATTTATTGGTGCCTGCCTGCCACCCCGAAGCAGTAGCGGGCTACATTATTATGGAAGTGATGGGCTACCCCATCTACTCCGGCTCCAACACGCTATGTACTGCTACTGCGGTGCTGGAGAGTGGTATTGTGCCTAAGCAGGAGGGCATTCAGCGCTTTAAGCTAGAAGCGCCTGCTGGGTTAGTGCAAATCGAAGCGAAAGTGCACAACGGTATTGTCGAGTCAGTCACCTGTGAGGGACTGCCCAGCTATATTGACACCTATCAAGCGTCGATCCAGGTGCCAGGCATTGGCCAGGTCACCTACTCCATCGCGTATAGCGGTGGGTTCTACGCCTTGGTTGATGCCACTGAGCTAGGCTTTAAGCTTGTTCGTGATGAGGAGCGCGCACTCTCGGAGTGTGCCTATAAAATTGTCGAAGCGATTAAAGCTCAGCGGGGTTTTTCCCACTACACCCTGGGCGATGTAGGGCCGCTACCTTTCCTGCACTTTATGGGGCCGGAAGAGCAGGTGGGGGAAGGATTTGTGCGTTCACGCTCAACGACTTACGTTCATCCAGGTGTTATTTGCCGCAGTACTACGGGTACGGGTACGTCGGCGCGTTTAGCGCTAATGAATTATGAGGGGCGTTTGAAAGTAGGCGATAAGCTGGAAACGGTTTCGTTACGTGAGACGGGGTTTATTGGCACTTTCACGGGTACCCACCAAGAGGGCGCTTACCAAGTGGTGGAAAATACCATTACTGGCCGCAGCTATGTGCTGGCGCATTCGGATATCGTGATTAACTGTGATGACCCAATGGTGGCGTGTGGTGAGCTACACCATATATTGCGTGATCGTCATCACCGCACGGGCCCTTCATCAACTTAGCCTTCATCGACATAGCCTTCGGCTTCCAGGCGTTCCCATACAGGGTTTTTTTCCGCCTCGGTCATGCTGCCCCAAACCGCGATTTCATCTAATGTACGCCCGCAGCCGTGGCATAGCGATGTTGATGGCTCAATCTGGCAAATTTGTACGCAAGGCGAAACAGGGCGTGCCTTAAGCGCTGGGTAATTTTTCGTCATTAATGAACGCCTTCAGAACTAGGCAATGGTTTACGAAGCAGACACTTTGCCGCGCAGCGATTTAATTTTGCCTTTGCGAGTTTTGTGGTCAACACGGCGGCGCTGTGAGCCTTTGGTGGGCTTGGTGGCTCGGCGTACTTTTTGCACTTTGGTAGCGCTTTGTATTAGCTCTTTTAAACGCGCCAGAGCGTCCTCTTTATTTAATTCAAGCTTACGATGACTTTGCGCTTTAATAATCACCACACCCTCTTTGCTGATGCGCTGATCAGACAGCGCCATTAGGCGCTCTTTATAGTGAGGAGGTAGCGTGGAGCTAGCAATATCGAAGCGCAAATGCACCGCTGAGGAGACTTTATTGACGTTTTGTCCGCCCGCACCTTGGGCGCGAATCTGGCTGATATCAATCTCCCAATCAGCCAGGGTGACGTTACTAGCAATGGTGAGCATTAATGGCCTCTGTGTTACTCGTTAGCCTATAAGGCTAGCACAATTGGCACAGAGGCGGTGGTCACTGCACGCTTAATGCGCTCAATCAACCGGCTAAATTATTGACCGGCTGACCATCGATATAAGCTAGAAGATTGCTAAACGCATCGCCAAAATAGAGCTCATAGCTATCTTTTTCCACATAGCCAAGGTGTGGTGTAGCAACGAAGTTGGGCAGTGCCAGCAGTGAGTTTTCAAACACTGGCTCGGCATCGAATACGTCTACCGCTGCCTGTCCAGGGCGACCCGCCTGAAGTGCCTGCTCCAATGCGCCTGGAGCCACTAACTGAGAGCGGCTGGTGTTGACCAGCAACGACGTTGGCTTCATTTGGGCGAGTGATTCAGCGCTGACAATGCCGAGGGTATCGTCGTTCAAGCGCAGGTGCAGGCTCAGCACATCTGAACGCTGAAACAGATCGGCTTGGCTTTCGGCCACTTCGAGACCAGCCTCTAAAGCACGCTGGCGAGTACCCTCACGGCCCCACACCAACACGTTCATTTCAAATGCCTGACCATAGCGGGCCACTAAACTGCCAATTTTTCCGTAGCCGAAAATACCCAGGGTGCGACCTTTAAGTCCGGTGCCCAGCGTGCGCTGCCAACGGCCCGCTTTCAGGTTCTCAACCTCGGCGGGTATGTTCCGCATTGCCGAAAGCACTAATCCCCAGGTTAATTCTGCCGCGGCATAGGGCGAGCCAGTGCCCGCCATCACGGTAACGCCGTGGCGGCGGCAAGCCTCTATATCGACATGGGCAGCACCCCCTCCGGTCTGGCTAATCACTTTCAGATTAGGCAGGCGCTCAAGTAGGGCCGCAGTGATCGGTGTACGCTCGCGAATAAGCACTAGCGCCTCAGCGTCCTGGAAACGCGCACTTAGCGCGTCCAGGTCGGTAAGCGTGTCGTGATACACAGCTACATCGTGGCCTTCGAGCTGTTTGAAGGCATCTAGACTGCGTACACAGTCCTGATAATCATCGGGAATAGCAATCTTCATTGAAATAGATTCCTTAGCTGGGCAGGGACACGCTTGTTTTATCATTACGATTCAAGCGATATTGCCATGCAAACAGCCCTGCGATAAGTGCAATGCCCACTACATCGGTAATCGCCTGTCCATTAATCAGCATCAGTGCCGCCGCGAGCAGTAAGCCACGCTCCAGCCAACTGCAAGGGCGTAGAAAGTAGCCGATGGTGGAGGCTGCCAGTGCCACAATACCAATCACACCTGAGCCTACGGCGAGCGCAATTTCAAGCGGTGTACCATTGCCTAATAGGGGCGGGTGGTAGATGAACATAAAGGGGATCAAGAAACCGCCTAGGGAGATTTTCGTCGCCGTAAGCGCGGTTTTAAACCAGTGCGAGCCAGCAATAGCGCCACCAATATAAGCCGCTAACGCTACCGGTGGTGTCACCCCAGAAAGAATCGCAAAGTAGAGGATAAATAGGTGCGCCGAAAGGCTAGGCAGGCCCGCTTCAATAAACGCTGCAGCCACCACAGACGCCGCTAGCATGTAGGCCGCTACCGTCGGAAGCCCCATACCTAAAATAATCGCAACCACCATCGCCAGCAGCAGAGTGACTAAAACATCGCCGCCGCTAACTACAAGAATCACCGACGAGACCTTCAGGCCCAAACCGGTAAGGCTGATCACAGAGGCAATAATCGCAACGCTACCGATGATAACGGCGATCATCGCAGCCGTCATGGCACCCGCTTCCAAGGCAGCAGGAATCGACTTCAAGCGATCCATAAAGCTACCTGGGCTACGCCAGGAGAATAGGTAAATCAGCAGTGCGGTGAAGTAAGCGGCCACGGCTGCGGTGGTCGGGGTATAACGTAGCACCAGCATGGTAACAAGGACAATAATCGGTAGTAGCAGCGTTTCAATATTAAACAGCCCCTCGCGCAGCGTCGGGCGCTGATCTTTAGGGACTGGGTTTAGTCCTAGGCGTTTAGCTTCGAAGTGAACGCTCATCCAGATAGCGAGATAGAAAAGCAGCGCTGGAATAAGCGCGGCGCCGATAATCTCCAGGTAGCTAACGGAAATAACGTCGGCCATTACAAAAGCGGCCGCGCCCATAATAGGTGGTAAAATTTGTCCGCCGGTGGAAGCAGAAGCTTCCGTGGCTGCCGCAAAACGTGGGCTGTAGCCACTTTTCTTCATTAATGGAATCGTGAACACACCGGTTGTGGCGACGTTAGCAGCGGTACTGCCGCTAATACTGCCAAACAGGGCGCTACACAGAGTGGCGGCTTTAGCAGGACCACCGGCCATGCCACCCGTCACAGAATTAGACAATCGCATAAACGTATCGCCACCGCCGGTGGTTACCAGCAGCGCACCAAACATAATGAATACCACAATCACCGTCGAGGAGGTGCGCATCAAGCTGCCGTAAATACCCGTTGGACTCATGTAGAACGTGGCGACTAGGTCTGCCCAGCCAAACCCACCATGACCCCAAACACCAGGCAAGTGGTTGCCAAAATAGGCATAAGAGAGGGCGATAAGCACCAGAATAGGAAACGCCAGACCAATAGCGCGGCGGCAGGCTTCAAGTAGAAGCAGAATCGCCAATAGGCCAAACACCAGGTCATAAGTGGTCGGCATAAGATAACCGAGCCCATAAATAATGCGGTCAAACTGCATGATGTAGTAGCCGCTAACAGCAACCGCTAACACCACCGGGATAACGTCAAACCAGGGTAAGCGCTGGTTATCTTTCGCACGGCAAGAGTAGCCCAAAAAAATCAACGGAAGAGCAAACAACAGGTGAATAGCATTTTGGGTATTCACCGCCCCCGTCATTGCGGCATAAAGGTGGAACACGGCCATCGCCACCGCGGTTAGCCGCATCACTAAAAACCAGAAGCCCGTTAGCTGACGCTTACCCGAGTCTTCCGAATATTTTTCGATAATTTTATTGCTGTCAGGGGTGTCCATCGGATGGCTCCCACGCTCTTATGCCGGAAGGCAACGAATACGGGCGTGTCAAAAAAGAGGTGATTAAGGGATAACAATACTGAAACACCCGCAGGCGTTTAAACGCCTGCAGGTGCAAACCGGTATCAGCGTGCTTCGGGAGGAATGACGTCGTCAGGAATCTCAAGACCTAGCTCTTGGTAATAGCGCAGCGCCCCCGCGTGAATCGGGAAAGTGGCATTATCAATCACATCTTGGGGCGTCATGCCATCGGCGGGAGCAAAGGATGCAGCCACCTGGTCATGGTTTTCCCAATAGGCTTGAGTAATGTTATAGACGATGTCGTCATCTAGGGTGCTATTGGCTGATACACCCATATAGATACCCAGTGATGTCGCCTCATCCATACCGCGATAAGTCTCTGCCGGGATAACCGAGGGCGCGAGGAAGGGCAGCTCTGCGGTTACTGCTTCAACCTGCTCTTCTGAAAGTGACAATAACTGCAAAGGGCGCGACGAGTGAACTTCAGTGAACGCTGGAATCGGGGGAATACCATTATAGCTGAAGCCAATTAGACGTCCGTCGATAACACCTTCAGCGGCATCGTCAATGCGCATGCGCTGGAAGTCTGGCTCAACGCCTAGGATGTCAAACACTAGCTCGGTGATGTACTCGCCGCCGCCGCCAATGCTGCTGGGGTTGAAGCGCTTACCATCCAAGTCTTCAAAACTATTGATATCGGCGTCCTGACGAACCGCCCAGTGCATCGTTGAAGGGGCAATCCAATAGACCAGACGCACGTTTTCATTGGGAGTGTCTTCAAAGCGACCGATACCGTTGTACTGCTCATAGCCTACTAATGCTTCAGTGAAGGCCAGATCCAGTTCATTGCGGCCAAGGCGAATAGCGTTTTCGCGCGTGCCGCCAGTCTCGCGGACGGTAATTTCATAAGGCGTATTGGCACTAATTACCCGTGCGCCCTCCGAAATACCAAAGAACCAGCCGGTACCTGTGGGTACTGCACCAATATTTAGAGCGCTCTCCTGTGCTTGGAGACTGGCGCTGGTGAGCGTACCGAGTGCCAACAGGGAGGCAGGGATAAGCAGACGTGATTTAAGAGCAAAGGATTTCATTATTATTACCTCAAGCATTGGGATGCTTTTATTGTCTTGGATAATGTCTTGGACGGGTTGTTGTTGTGATCTTAGGGTGTTTTACATAACCACCTCCAGTCTATTGATACCTGTTGCCAGCGCGTTTGGGTATTAGTGATTTATGAGCCTGCTTTCGTGAACCGAGAAGGCAGGCGCTGAGTTGCCGCTAAATCACGGAAGAAATGGCTTCATCAGTAATCGCTGTTAATTGCATGGTTTTTCTGGAATTAGCAGAAGATTCAATGAGATGGTCGACAAAGAGTCGGGCTGCCATCGAGATGCGATCAATGTTGTTAACGTAAATACATAGCGGGCGCTTGGCCCAGGCATCTCGAATAGGCAGTACACGCACCTGTAGCCCTCCCACATATTGGCGAATGGCGCCTCTCGGAACGACGCCTATGCCTAACCCTGCCTGAACCATCAAACAGAGCGCATCGTAGCTAGTGACCTGGATGCGAAGCCGTAGCGGTCTATTGGCTAAGCTGGCAGCTTTCAAAAGCTGCAAGTTAATCGCGCTGGAAGAGTGCAGACCAACATAGGCATGCTCGAGGCTATCGCGAAAGTCGATAGCCTCCCGGTTGGCAAGCGGATGGTTTAACGGCGTGACAAGTACCAGCTCATCGGTATGGTAAGGCAGTTCCGCTAGATCATAGCCATGGGGGAGCTTGGCACAAATACCAATATCGGCCCCATTCGCCATAATTTCCCGAGTAATCACAGGGCTGACCTTCTCTTCTAGTTGAACTCCAATATCTGGATGCTTCTCAAAAAAAGACTGCGTCTCGCCGGGCAAGTACTGAGTGATAGCGGACATATTGGCAAAAATGCGAATAATGCCGCGCTCACCGCTGGTGTAATCACGCATTTGTAGATCTAAGTCTTCCAGGTTGTGCAGCACCCCACGGGAGAGATGCAGCAGCGCATTACCGGCTGGCGTTAACTCTACGCCCCGGTTATTACGATGTAACAGCGGCGTACTGAAATGCGCTTCAAGCTCACTTAAACGCTTGCTAACCGCAGAAGTTGCAATGAACTCAGCATCAGCCGCACCGGTGATGGTGCCCATCTCTGCTACCCGGACAAACAGCCGTAAAGAGGTGGGGTCGAGTTTCATTTTGAACTCCTGTTGGATGGCATGGCTACCGTTGTCGACGAGCTTTTTATGATTATTGTATGCAACTATGCTCGATTTTTGACAAATGTAGGCCTATATTGGCCTTCGGTGCAACAAGTCGTACACAATCTGCTCTGCGACCTTAGTCGCTAGTGGCGATTTGATCGACTGAAAAAGTGCTTTGCAGCAGGCCGTTGGAACGTTTAGGAGTGACGCTATGACCGCCGCCGATCGGGTTTATCACATCATCAAGCAGCGCATACTTAATGGCGGCTACGCTGCGGGTAGCTATGTGCGTGAAGCGACTATTGGTGAAGAGCTTGACTACAGCCGCACCCCTATTCGGGAGGCGTTACGCCGCTTGGTCTCAGATGGTTGGGTTGAGGCCATACCTCATCATGGCGCGCGCGTGGTGGGTTGGACCCAGCATGATGTGGAAGAGGTTTTTGAGCTAAGGGTGCTGCTAGAGCCACAGGTGGTTAGGCGTGCGGCTAAACGCATCAGCGAAACTCAGCTCATTACGTTGGGCAGACTTGCTGACCAAATGGAAAGGCTTAGCCAGCAGGATGATGAGCGGGCGACTGATGGAATTGCCGTACTCAATAATCAATTTCACGCTGAACTAGTGACAGCTGCAGATAGCCCGCGCCTTCAGCGCTTGCTTGAAACGATTGTGCAAGTGCCCGTTTCTCGGCGTAGCTTTCACCATTACACCCGTGAGGAACTACTGTGCAGTATGCAGCACCACCGGGAAATTATTCGTGCTTTGCAAAACCGCGATGCTGAGTGGGCCGCCGCCATTATGCGTGCGCATATATTAGCGGCACGGGCCGCTCAAATGCGCCAAAAACAGACGACGACTGCTGCTCACGTTGAGCGCCAGCGTAATAACGAACTGTCTATTAGCTAGTCTGCGTTATTCGCCTTTCTCTATTCATGATAATAAAAACGTTAGGATCTTTCTTATGCCTCCTCTAATGACCCCGCAAGACGCTTCTACAACCCCCTTGAACTTAGCTCAAAAGCTGATTCGTGATCATTTGATCAGTGGTGAAATGATCCCTGATAGCGAAATTGCTCTGCGTATAGACCAAGCGCTGTTACAAGATGTGCTGGGCACGCTGGTGATGCTGGAGCTTGAAGCCATGGGGCTGGATCGGGTGCATACCCAACCCAGCGTGCAGTATATCGACCATGGCCTTGTGCAAGCCGATAACCTGAATGCCGAGACCTATCTGTTTCTAAAGAGTGCCTGCGAACGCTTCGGCGTATGGTACTCCGGTCCTGGCAATGGCATTAGCCACCCGGTGCATATGGAGAATTTTGGTGTGCCCGGACAGTCGCTTGTCGGTTGCGATAGCCATACTACTTCGGCGGGCGCACTGGGCATGCTGGCCATCGGCGCGGGCGGTATCGAAGTTGCCATGGCCATGGCCGGTGAGCCGCTGTATATCACTATGCCGCAAATTTGGGGCGTGCGCTTGGAAGGGCGGTTGCCCGACTGGGTGTCGGCCAAAGATATTGTTCTTGAGCTACTGCGTCGTCATGGTGTGTCGGGTGGTAAAAACAGCATCCTTGAATTTTACGGCCCAGGGCTTGATGGCCTCTCGGCAATGGACCGGCTGGTCATTGCCAATATGGGAACCGAAATGGGCGCCACTACCAGTGTGTTCCCCAGCGATGAAAGTACCCGACGATTTTTGGCCGCCAGGGGGCGTGAAGAGGATTGGCAGCCACTAGCGGCTGACCCCGGCTGTCACTACGATGTTGAAGAAGTGATCGATTTATCGCAGTTAGTGCCGCTTATAGCACTGCCCTCCAGTCCCGATAAAGTAGTGCCGGTTAGCGAGGTTGTCGGTCAGCCGCTACATCAAGCTTATATTGGATCCTCAGGCAACCCTGGTTATCGTGATTTTGCCGTAGTATCGAGCATGGTGAAAGGTCGCTCAGTGGCAGAGGGGGTATCGCTGGATATCAATCCTTCATCACGCCAGGTGCTTTCCACGCTGATTCAAGAAGGCTATTTAGGCGAACTGGTCGCTAGCGGTGCGCGCTTACACCAAGCGGGTTGCAACGGCTGTATCGGTATGGGTCAAGCGCCTGCCGTAGGCCGCAATAGCCTGCGTACGGTGCCGCGCAACTTCCCCGGCCGTTCTGGCACGCGAGAAGACAGTGTGTTTCTGTGCAGCCCCGAAACGGCTGCCGCTTCGGCGTTGGCTGGGGTAATTAGTGACCCACGTAGCATGCAAATGGCCTATCCGCGTATTAGTGAACCTGACGTGATGGTGGTTAATCGGGACGTCTTTACAGCACCGTTGCCGTTGGATCAGGCTCGCTTAACGCCGCTGCAAAAAACCGACAATACGCCTGCACTACCGATACTACAGCCGTTACCTGATCGTCTGGAGATTCCTGTGCTACTGGTGACGGGCGATAATATCTCAACCGATGACATTATGCCGGCGGGTCAGCGCGTGATGCCCTACTGGAGCAGTATCTATGCCTCGGCTCCTTTCACCTTTGAAGCCGTCGACCCTGACTATGCCCAGCGTGCAGAAGCGACTCGTAACTTAGGTGGCCATATCATTGTGGGTGGGCATAACTATGGGCAAGGCTCCAGTCGTGAGAACGCCGCCTTGGTGCCCCGTTATTTGGGTTTACAGGCTGTATTGGCAAAAAGCTTTGCGCGTATCCATTGGCAAAACTTGATCTGTTTTGGCGCATTACCATTAACGTTTATTAATGAGAGTGATGCTGATCGATTAGCTCAAGGTGACAGTGTGGTCATTGAAAACGTGTATGCCCAGGTCGCCAGTGGCCCTACACTAGAAGCAGAAATTGTCGGCAAAGGAATGGTTCAGCTACATCATGGGTTGAGTGAGCGGCAACGCGAGCTTTTACGGGTAGGCGGCGTCATTAACCATCTTAAAGCGCGCCAAGCCTAAGCCCGTCTATTATTAAGAAGTAGTCAGAGCTATTGAACAGCAGCTTTTTACGACGCAAGAGCGAGCCAAAAATGAGTGACTATTTACTAGATGAATCCCCCTTAAGCCCAGGTGTGATTTATCGATTATTATCCGGCGCTATTTGCCCTCGGCCAATAGCCTGGGTGTCTACACAGGATAAGCAGGGAAATGCTAATTTAGCACCGTTTTCTTTCTTCAATGTCGCCAGTGTGAACCCTCCGGTACTGGCGTTTTCACCCCTGCTTAATGGCAGCGGCGAACTCAAGGATACGGTGCGCAATTTAAACGAAGTAGCTGAATGCGTTGTGCATGTAGGCAGTGAGGGGTTGATTGAAGCACTCAATGCCACCAGTGCCAGCCTGCCTCCGGAAGATGATGAATTTACCCTGGCTGGGTTGGATAAAGCCGACATGGTAGGCGTTAGCGTTCCGCGCATTGCCAATGCTCCCATTGCGTTTGGCTGCAAACTATATGACATGATCCGGTTTGGCGATCAGCCGCTGGCAGGTACGTTAGTGCTGGCGCAAGTGGTATCTATCCACATTGATGACACGCTATGGGATGGTCGTCATGTCAATATGGATCTGCTCAAGCCTGTAGGTCGTTTGGCGGGTAGTGACTACATTCGTATTAGTGATCGCTTTGCGATTGAGCGGCCAGCGTAAATGGCCGCAAATGCCTAATATTTAAACTTATGAAATTAAAGTAATTTTAAGAATTTTTTGGAAAGGTAAGTTAGTGGTTACACACTAAGTAATATTTGTTACTTGGTAATCAACGATAATTCATCTTTAGTCGTATATTCTCCTGCCGATAGATATAAAAACAGGCTGGCAGTATCGAGTGCGTGAAGCAGCAGCCACGTAACGCATACGAGCATGCCATTGATATGGTTAGGGGAGTGATCTAGCTAACAAGGAGCAGATCAATGCGACGTTTGGGGTTTTTTTCATTAAATAGAATAGTGTTGAGAGCGACGATACTAGCTGGGGCGTTAGTATCTCCGCTTGCGTACGCAGAACTGACCTTTGGCATTGTCGCACCAGCTACCGGAGGAGCGGCGTCGCTGGGATTGGGTATGCAGAAGGGGATTGAAACTTATTTTGCTGAGGTCAACGCCGCTGGTGGTGTTAATGGTCAACCCCTAAACCTGGTAGCAATGGATGATCAGTATCAACCCTTGGAAGCCGCCCGAAATACTCGCCAGCTAATTGAGGATGACTTGTTGGCGGCGATTGGCAACGTAGGCACCCCAACCGCCGCAGTGACTATTCCGCTGCATAATGAATATAAAACACTGCTTTATGGTGCTTTTACCGGGGCGGGTATATTGCGCCGTTCACCGCCAGACAGGTACGTCATTAACTATCGGGCAAGCTATGTACAAGAAACCGCCGCGATGGTAGACGGCCTATTGCAAGCGGGTATTTTACCAGAAGAAATCGCCTTTTTTACCCAGAACGATAGCTTTGGCGATGCTGGCTACAATGGCGCTATGCAAGCGTTGGCCTCTCATGGCGTAGAAAATTCGGCTTCACTGGCGCATGGTCGCTTTACTCGCGGCACCCGGAATGTTCATCAAGGACTAGCATCAATCCTCCAGGCCCCAGTGACACCGCGAGCTGTCATCATTGTTGGCACTTCTGGCCCCGCCGCAGATTTTATACGTGAAGCCAAGAATGACCTTCCCGATGCCGTCTTTCTGAACGTCTCCTTCGTGGGAAGCCAGGCCCTGATGGATGAACTGGGCGAGCAAGCGGAAGGGGTTATCATTACCCAAGTAGTACCGCCACTGGATGCTGATCTTCCTGCGGTTGAAGAGTATCGTCAGGCATTGGCGTCTTATTCCCCAGACAGCGCGCCAGACTTTATTTCGCTTGAAGGCTATTTAGCCGCAAAGCTTTTTGTGGAAGGGGTGAAAGCGGCCGGCGCCAATCCCAACCGTGAAGCGATTGTTGATGGCTTATTGGGTTTGGGCACGATTGATATTGGTTTAGGAGAGCCCTTAACGCTTGGGCGTGATGACCATCAAGCCAGTGATGCGGTATGGCCCACCATTATCACAAACGGCCGTTTCGAGTCGGTGGAATGGGCGAGTTTGCTGCCTTAAACCTTACGTTATCTGTATGACCCTGACACAAGTGAAATCTGATAATGAAAAAAACCTTAAGTATTAGAGCCATGCTGATCAGCCTGTTTTTAGCAGCAGTGCTGGGAGCGGTGGTGCTGGCGGCAACGGGCTGGGCTACTAACCAGCGTTTGATCGACTCGCAACGCTATATTACCGGCGAGGTATTGCCGCTGCAGGATGCAAGCCGCGGCATGGTGCTCAGCATGGGCGCGTTTGGCCAACGCCATGCGGATTTGCTTGCTACCGATAGTCCAGCAAGCCTTGAAAGCATTACCTCACAAAGCGCATTAGATGAGCGTTTTCGCAGTTCACGACAAGAGTTGAATGCGGTTGATCAAGCGGAAAGCTTGAGCGCACTGGATAGCCATTATCAAGCGCTATTAGAAGGTGACACTGCGTTGGAAGCGGTGCGCCGTGAAGAGCTGAGCTTGCAAATTCAGATGTCTGAACGCATTAGAAATATGCAAACCTTAATTACCCAGGTAATGCTCAGCGCTGAGGATATTGCTGGCCGCACGGCATTGGCGCAGGTTCGACAGGATAGGAACCAGCGTGAATTAATGGAAGCGTGGCGCGAAGATGGTATGACGACGTTGCCAACCCAGTTACTCGATAACATGTATACCGAGCAAGCGGATATCGGTCGTTTAAGCGGCAATGCACGCATGGCGTTGGCGATGTTATCGGATCTTGGGCGTCAGATGATGCAAACGCAAAGCCAGGATGCGTTGGTCAATTTGCGACTGAATGAAATTTCCCAGCAGGTAGGTCTTTCTCGCCAGTCACTGGCGGCCATTGCTGCTGCACCCAGTACGGAAGCCGAACAGCGAGCACTGATTAGCAACTTAGATGATGTCATTGTAGAGCTGGAAGGCCTTATGGTGTCGGATGATGATGCTGTGTACGCACTGCGGTTACAGCAGTTGGAACTCCATGCTCAGGTGCAAGCAGCGTTGATGAATGTTGCTCAAGCGATGCAGGAGATGCGGGGAGCACTGGCCGATGTCGAAGCGTATACCGTCGTGCAGGCTGACAACGCTGCAACAGAGGCAGAAACATTAGCCAACGCAGGTCGGTCATTGCTGATTATAGTGACCTTAGTGGTCATTGTGTTACTGGCTATCTTTGGCTGGCGCACGATGGTACGCGTGCTTGGTCCGCTGGTCGCCATGCGTCGCCAAATGGAAGATATTAGCGGTGCAGCGGGCGAGAATGCCGACCTTTCTATGCGCCTTGAGCTGAAGCGCAATGATGAAGTAGGCCAAACTGCCCAAGCATTCAATAACATGATGGATACCTTTGAAGGGATGGTGGCGCAAATTCGTGAAAGCGCTGAAGCTATTGCGTCGAGTAGCCGCCAAATTGCTGCGGGTAATGAAAACCTCTCCCAGCGTACTGATCAACAGGCGGCATCGCTGGCTGAAACAGCCTCAAGTCTTGAAGAAATTACGGCCACCGTTAAACAAACCGCCGAGTACGCTGACCAGGCCAAAGATGCGAGCGGTAGTGTTGATCAGCGTGCGCGTTCAGCCGGTGACGTTGCTAAGCGCACCACTGAGGCGATGGGCGATATTCGCCAAGCGAGTGAAAAGATTACCTCAATCATTAAGGCTATTGACGATATCGCCTTTCAAACCAATCTATTGGCGCTAAACGCATCCGTTGAAGCCGCAAGGGCTGGCGAGCAGGGGCGAGGTTTTGCCGTGGTCGCCCAGGAAGTGCGTAAGCTTGCTGGGCGTAGCGCAGAGGAAGCAGCGCAAATTCGCCACTTGGTTGATGATAGTGTTGCTAAAGTTAGCGAAGGTGAGCAGCTTGTGAATGCTTCAAGCAAGCATCTACAGGAAATCATTGATAGCCTTGGTGAGGTGACCCGCTACGTCACCGAGATTGCAGGAGCGACCCACGAGCAGTCTGCGGGTATTGATCAGATCAACCAGGCAATTTCGCAATTGGATCAAGTGACCCATCAAAATGCTCGTTTGGTGCAAGAGGCTACCACCGCTAGTCATACGCTGGATGACCGTGCTGGTGACATGCATGCCCTGGTAGGGCGCTTTCGTGTAAGCCAAGGGGCAGGGCAGCGCCATCTTGCATTGCCGCAAAATGAGGAAATTACCCTGTAGTAATCGATTACTACCCGTTGGTGAAAAGCGCTTGCTAGTCTCATCTCACACGCTCGGCGTGTGCTCTCGATAAATAATGATAAGGAGACTGAGATGAGCAGCAAGCGCATTTTAATGATCACCGGCGACTTTACCGAAGACTACGAAACCATGGTGCCGTTTCAGGCATTGATGGCGGTCGGTCATCGTGTTGATGCTGTTTGCCCCGGCAAAGCCTCAGGCGATACGGTAGCGACGGCTATTCATGATTTCGAAGGCGATCAAACCTACTCTGAAAAGCCTGGTCACAGGTTTGCCCTAAATGCCAATTTCGCTGGCATTAATCCCGCCGATTATGACGCCCTGGTGATACCGGGTGGTCGCGCGCCGGAGTATCTTCGCCTTAATAAAGAAGTGCTAAAGATGGTTCAGCATTTTTTTGAAACCAATAAGCCGGTAGCCGCCATTTGCCATGGCGCACAGCTATTAGCTGCTGCCAACGTGCTGGAAGGCAAGCAGTGCTCCGCTTATCCGGCTTGTCAGCCGGAGGTAGAGCTTGCTGGCGGTCATTTTGCCAATCTTGAAGTAACCGATGCGGTAACCGATGGCAACTTGGTCACAGCACCTGCATGGCCCGCTCATCCAGCATGGTTAGCGCAGTTTATGGCGTTGCTAAATAAGTGAGTCAGTCGCCCGCACTGTAACAACGTTCGCGCCCAGCACCTACTGGGTGCGAGCGTTCATCATGCTATTGGTTACCTATTATGCTAATAGTTGGTAAAGGATATGCTGGGAGACAGCGCCATGTGTAAACTCTTTATTCAAGCTGACCCTGAACTGTGGCGAAGCGCTACGCACTCATTACGCATCGATGGCATGGTTACCAGTGTGCGAATGGAAAATTATTTCTGGCACATACTTGAAGAGATCGCCCAGCGTGATGGGATGAACACTGCTCAAATGATTACCCGCCTCTATCACGAATCCATTGATGCTGGACACGATTTGGGTAATTTCACCTCGTTTTTACGCGTGTGTGCGCTGCGTTACCAGGCACTGCAATTAAGTGGTGACATACCTACGCAACATCAAGCTCCAATTGCCGGCCTCAATGCTGAGCAAATTTTAGCGCGAGAAAGTGGCCGCAAATCTGGCACAGTACATTAAGTATTTGGCTACTCTAGGCGGGCCTCCAAAGCGCTTAAAAAGCTCTCAATTCGCGCTGCATTTGTGCCTACATCGCTGGTGCCAAGGCGTGACGCCGAGCGCATATCCACCTGCACGCCATCCTCAAGTTGCGTTAACCTGATCACTACGTCATCCTCAAATCCAAACCAGCGTGTCGTCGCGGTGGCTTCTATTTGATTGTCAGTAATTTGGGCGATTTGCCAGCCCGCTTCTTCGACTTCTGCTTGCGCTGCGGAGAGTACGGTTTGTGGTGCATCGTTCACGACCAGCGGTCTAATTGATGGGTAGGCGGCTCGCTGCTGCTGAGCGGTAGCTTCACCTGGGTAGCCGACGGCATTGGGCGCTGCTTCACGGGCTTCGGCAAGTGCTTCAAAGGCAGGCGGGTTCTGCATGTCGGTCGTGATATCGTGAATAGCAGGCACCTCTTGAGCGCGCTGCCAGTGCTGCCAAGGTACGTAAAGTAGCGCTGCAGCTCCCATTATGACCAGCGTTACCACTAAGGCGGGTGCAAAACGGCGTGCAAACATACTAAACAGCAGCGCCATAACACTCACCGCCACTGCGGCACCAGCGGCGTAAACGCCGTTGCGCAGTATGTTAAATGCCTCTCCCAACGTTATCAGTTCGCCACGATAAGCCGGGCCTGCCCCCGCCATCATCACTGCTGCCGCTACGAGCAGTAGCGTAGCTAAGCCAGCCAGTACGCTTGGCCAGCGACCACCGCGCGAGCGTGAGGCTGTTAGTCGCGTTGCCATGTTTTCTCCATAACCCAGGGTATTAAGTAAAGAATTTGAGCTATTCTTAGCACAAATATAGCTGATGCGTGGTCATATTTTTTCTTTATAAAACCTGAAGAAAGGATATTTATGCCTGATAACGTAGTCGCGTTACGCCAATTACTGTTAAGTGTACCGCGTGACGCGCTGCCAATGACCTATCAACAGGTCGCTGCCGCACTAGCGTTGACTCCGCCGCGCACTATTGCTCAGGTCACTCAGGCGCTTGAGCAACTAATGCGCGAGGATGCCGCGCAGCAAAAGCCCTTCATGGCGGCACTGGTCGTCAGCCGTCGGGGGGATGGTTTGCCTGGCGCGGGCTTTTTTGAGTTAGCCACTGAATTAGATCGCTTTCCTGCCGATAAGGCGTTGCACGAAGCGGCTTACTTCACCGAGTTTGAACGCGCTATCGGCGAGCGAGAAAAGCGCCCCCATTAACTATCGCCACGCTGACGGGGCGTTTTGCGCAGTGGGTCCAACAGTGGGCCAAGCCCGTTGTGATCAATCTCGTGCATTAAATGCAGCAACTGTCCAATCTCACCGGATGGAAAGCCCTCCCGGGCAAACCAGTTCAGATAAGGGCCGGGAAGATCCGCGATTATGCAGCCCGCATGTTTTCCAAACGGCATAGTGCGAGTAACGAGTTTTTCCAAATCCTCTGGTTTCATAGTTTAAATTCCATTCATTCTCATTTAAGTTGGCTTGCATATTCCCGATATGGTGCATATTTGTTAGACTTTAGTCGACAAATAATACCCCCTCGCGGCCGGACGCCTACCGTTCCGGCGCGTCCTTTCTGTATCGTCTGGGACATGACATGCAAAAACGTTTTAACCTATTACTCTGCTCACCGCTGCTGGCGTTGGCCACCATTATGCCGCTTGCCGCAGATGAGCCTGTTGATGTGGTCTTAATTGGTGGCGGCATTATGAGCGCAACCTTAGGTACCTATCTACAAGAGCTTGAGCCCGAGTGGAATATCCACCTTTATGAGCGTTTGGATCAAGTCGCCGAAGAGAGTTCAAACGCCTGGAATAATGCCGGTACCGGTCATTCCGCTTTTTGTGAAATGAATTATACCCCCGAGCAAGAAGATGGCAGTGTCGACATTCAGCGCGCGGTGAATGTCACCGAGCAGTTCGAAGTGTCTCGTCAATTTTGGTCGCATCAGGTTGATAACGGCATGCTTGACGAGCCGGAATCATTCATTAGCACGGTGCCTCACGCAAGCATTGTGTGGGGTGAAGATGACGTAGCGTTTCTCCGTGAACGCCATGCCACCATGGTACAAAATCCCCTTTATGCGGGCATGGAGTACTCTGAAGACCGCCAAGAGATTGCTGAGTGGATGCCGCTTGTTATGGCGGGGCGTGAAGAAAACGATACGCCGGTAGCTGCTACGCGTATGCAAATGGGCACCGAAGTGAACTACGGTGCACAAACGCGGCAGATGATTGAGTCCTTGGCGCAAAGCGACCACTTTACGTTGGGGCTTAGCAGTGAAGTGCGCGATTTAGAGCGTAATGATGACGATACCTGGAAAGTAACCATTGCCAATCTGGCTGACGGTGAAGAAACCAGCGTTAATGCCCGTTTTGTGTTTGTCGGCGCTGGTGGCGCTGCATTACCGCTATTGCAGGCGTCAGGAATTCCTGAAGCAAAAGCCTATGCGGGCTTCCCGGTGGGTGGTCAATTCCTATACACCACCAATCCTGATGTAGTGTCTCAACACCTTGTGAAAGTGTATGGCAAAGCGGGCGAAGGCTCCCCGCCCATGTCCGTTCCTCACCTTGATTTTCGCTATTTGGATGGCGAGCCCGCGCTGTTTTTTGGCCCCTTTGCTACCTTCTCTAGCAAGTTTCTAAAAGAGGGTTCATGGACTGATCTGTTTAGCTCCATGACCTTTAATAATACTTGGCCGATGATGGAAGTTGGGTTGGATAACTTTAGCCTGGTGCGCTATTTAGTAGGCCAAGTGCTGATGTCTGAAGATGACCGGTTTGAAGCGCTCCAAGAGTACTACCCTGAGGCCAACCAGGATGACTGGGAGCTTTGGACAGCTGGCCAGCGTGTGCAAATTGTTAAAGACGATGAAGAGCAGGGGGGCGTATTGCAGTTCGGCACTGAGATTGTCAGCGCTGAAGATGGCTCGATTGCCGCCTTGTTAGGCGCATCGCCTGGAGCTTCAACGGCGCCTTCGATCATGCTAAACCTGCTTGATCGCGTTTTCCCTGAGCAGGTCGCAAGTGCTGAGTGGCAGGAAACGCTAACCCAAATCGTGCCTTCCTATGGCCAGCGCTTATCGGAAAATCCTGAGCTGTTAAGCGAAGTGCGTGCTTATACCGCGCAAACGCTTAATTTAGATGAGCCTTTAAACCTTGCTGCAAATAGCGATGTTAGCGACCAATCGTCAGCTGCAGAAGATGACGCATCTGATGAGACGGTCGAGGATGAATCAAGCGAAGACGAGTCAGACGAAGATGCTCAAAGCGAAACCGAGGAAGATGCGTTAACAGAAGTTTAACGATCTCTTCAAATAGCGTTTAACCGCTATTTTGAACGGCGCTATCCTCGTTGATCGGGGGTAGCGTTTTTCTATAGCTATTTTATATCTCTATTTATTTAGCGGGTGGGTTCCAGTTGCTGGGCAGTATCACTAATAAGCTGGGCAAGTGTCCGGGCGGGGTTGCTAAGATGTCCGCTGGTAGGGTGAATCAGTCCTATGTCGCGGTGAAAGGTTCGCTCGCCTAAATCAATCGCACGCACTTCATCCGGCCAATGCTGCTGGGCTATTGCCTGAGGCACTAAGGCAACGCCTACCCCTTTGGCGACGAGTTTAACGATGGCCTCGAGTTCGTCCACCTCGCATACCTCGTGCACCTTGCAGTGGTTGTCGCGTAGGAAGCGGTCGACCTGGCGACCACCAAAGGAGGCGCGGTCGTAGCGTATGAAGGGGTGGGTAGTCAGCAGTTCACGCCATTGTTCGCCGTTAATATGCATGGGAGCGATGAGGCGAAAAGGCTCATGGGCAAGGGGTGTCCAGCGCAGATCGCTATGCAGCGAAAAGGGTGGACGAATGATCACCGCCATATCCAGCTCGCCTGCATCGACCTGATTGACTAGCTCCATAGAGAGCCCAGGCACTACGCGCGTGCGGCACTCACGATAGGTATGATGAAAGCGTGCCAGGGCATCAGGCAAAAGCGATCGCTGTATTGAGGCAATGGCACCAATATTAATACGTTGCGTTGTTGGTTGGCCTGCTCCGGAGGCGCCCAACGTGCCATAGAGGGTTATCAAAGCATGGGCTTGCTGCAGGGTTTCATGCCCCCGTTGGGTCAGTATGGCCGCACGCCCTTTACGCTCGAACAGTGCGATACCCAGCTCCTCCTCTAGGCGTTTCATTTGCGCGCTCACCGCCGCTTGAGTAAGGCCAATTTTGTTTCCCGCTGCGGCAAAGGTGCCTTCCTGGGCCACCGCTATTAATGTTTTCAGCTCGCGGATCATTGATAAATCCTTTTTGTGTATCAGCCAAATAGATATTGATTTTATTTTCCCATGCGCCGTCTTAGGATGAATACACCGTGGCAGCACAAAGTGCCACTCATCCCCCAAAACTAATAAGCTGGAGACGACGATGAGCCTTTCACCCTTCCATTTGGCTATTCCTGTTTACGATGTAGCGCTGGCACGTGCATTTTATAATGACGTATTTGGCTTAGAAGAGGGGCGTTCCAGCGAACAGTGGGTCGACTTTAATTTTTTTGGTCACCAGTTAGTAATCCATGAGCAGCCCAAAACGCCTGGCCAAGAGAGCGCTCATTCTAATCCAGTCGATGGGCACGATGTACCGGTGCCGCATTTCGGCGTGATCTTAGAGTGGGATGAATGGGAAGCCCTCGCAGAGCGCCTGAAAGCGCGCGAGACGCAATTTGTGATCGAACCCTATATCCGTTTTAAAGGCGAAGTGGGTGAGCAGGCTACGATGTTCTTGCTCGATCCATGCGGTAACGCGTTAGAGTTCAAGGCGTTTAAAGACATGAGCCAGATTTTTGCTAAATAAGCTTTGCTAAATAAGTTTTGCTAAATTAAGCGCTAATGTTCGGTTTAAGCCCTTAAAGCCTGCTCCTGTCGGCGATGTTGCAGCGGGGGCTCGCCAAAGTAGCGCTTATAGTCGCGGCTAAACTGAGGCACGCTGCGGTACCCAACCGCCGCAGCGGCCTGATTGACGTTATGATTATCCTGAAGCAGCAACTGCTGCGCTTTGATCAAACGCAGGCGTTTTAAGTACTGTGCCGGTGAGGCGCGAGTAATCTGCTTAAAGTGCTGGTGGAACGTCGAAGCACTCATGTTGGCCTGAGAAGCCAACTGCTCCACGCTAAAGTCGTCAGCAAAATGGCTGTGAAGCTTAGATAACACCTGCACGATGCGTGAGTAGTTACCATGTCCTAATACCAGCGCCCTTAGCGCTTGGCCTTGCTCCCCCTTCAGCGCTTCAAACACCACGTCGCGAATGCGCGCTGTGCCCATAGTGCGGCACTCTATTTCCACATGCAGCGTGCGGGCTAAGCGCAAAACGGCGTCTTGCATGCCTTCTGTCATGGCCACGGAGGCCATCGGCAGTGGTACCTGACCGTGGCTGCTTGTATCACCCATCGCGGTTACCATTTCACTTAATAGCGCCGGATCCAAACGTACTGAAATACCCAGCAGTGGGGCTTCCAAAGAGCCATAGGTTTCGCACTCAAACGGAAGAGGCAATGTTTGCACTAAGTATTGACCGGGATCGTAGTGGATCTCGCGATCCCCCAGATAACCTGTTTTACGCCCTTGGGCAATAATGGTTAGGCTGGGCTCATAGAGGAGTGGCGTGCGCACTTGATGGCGGCTTAGGCAAAGCAGCAATACGCCGGGCAATAGAGTCGCCGTCATACCATCTTTGTTAACAAGTGGGGTGATAACGTCGGCTAACGTATTGCCAGCCTGAGCAGTGGTGGCCATAACTACAACACTCTTTTTTCTAATCGCATTTGTATGATCATAGCTATTTTCCCACTATTTTTGTTATTTTATTACGCTGCATCGGAGTAATTGGCAAAAATCTCGTAGTTTCAATCATCGCTATCCCTGCTCATTAGGCGAATACTGTCTACATGCCTCGCACGCGAGCGTTACTGCTGATTGATAAGCAGTCTTATGAAGACACGATGGAGTTTTCCTGATGAGTCAAGCCAAATCCTATGCGGCATTTGCTGAGGATAAGCCCTTAGCACCGTTTAATTTTGATCGCCGCCAGCCGCGCCCCGATGATGTGGCCATTGAAATTCTCTACTGCGGTGTCTGCCACAGTGATCTGCACTTTGCGCGCAATGACTGGGGTATGAGCCAGTACCCCGTTGTGCCGGGCCATGAAATTGTCGGCCGCGTTACGTCTGTGGGCGATAAAGTCACGCGTTTCAAAGCCGGAGACTTAGTCGGTGTGGGTTGCATGGTCGATTCATGCCGGTCTTGTTCTGCCTGCAAAGATGGCGTCGAGCAGTACTGCCTGGAAGGCTTTACCATGACCTACGGCAGCCAAGATCGCCAGGATGGCACTATTACTCAGGGCGGCTATTCCGACTCCATTGTGGTCAGCGAGCACTTCGTGCTGCAAATGCCTGATGGGATTGATCTGGCTTCTGCAGCACCGATTCTCTGCGCGGGGATTACGACCTACTCACCCTTGAAGCATCACGGCGTTGGTAAAGGCCATAAAGTGGGCGTGATTGGTATGGGTGGTTTAGGTCACATGGGCGTTAAACTGGCTAAAGCGCTGGGTGCTGAAGTAACGGTATTCACGCGTACTGACGCGAAAGTTGAAGAAGCCAAGCGTAATGGCGCTGACCACGTCGTCGTTTCCAGCGATCAAGCGCAGATGGACGCAGTCGCTGAAACCTTCGACTTCATGCTAGACACCGTGCCCGTGCAGCACGATCTCAATCCGTACCTTAAGTTGCTGAAGTATGATGGCACGCACATTATCGTTGGGCTGTTGGAGCCCATTGAACCAGCTATTGAAGCGTTCAACCTGGTGTTTAAGCGTCGCGTGGTTGCCGGTTCGCTAATAGGTGGCATTGCCGAAACCGAAGAGTTACTCAAACTGTGCGCTGAAAAAGGCATTACTTGTGATATCGAAATGCTCGATATCAACAATATTAATGAAGGCTTTGAGCGGATGGAGAAAGGCGACGTACGCTATCGTTTTGTGATTGATATGGCGACGCTGAAAAATAGCGCCGCCTAAATAACAGCGCACCTGCCAAGCTTGCTGCCCGTTCGGTGGAGATTTGCTTGGTGGGTAATAGGCGCTTAATAAAATCAAATGGCCCGTGTCCTGTAACGGACACGGGCCATTTTTTTCAGTCAGCCACTGTAGGCAACGAGGCTTTATCCGCGGTGCGCTTGGCGCCCACTTCGAGCAGACACAACACCGGGTAATAGCATTAGTCCTGCCAATAGCCAAGCTGGCCAACTGCCGGTGCGGGTAAACGGCGTTAAGCCCTCCATGGCATAAAACTCACCGGTGAGCGATGCAGTTTGGAACTGCGGTGCACGCTCAACAATTTGTCCATTGGCATCGATAATGGCGGTAATGCCGTTGCTGGTGGCGCGAATCACATAGCGGCCATTCTCAAGCGCTCGCAGGCGTGCCATCTGCAGATGCTGATGGGGGCCAATAGAGGCGCCAAACCAGGTGTCATTTGAAACCGTCATGATCACACCACTGTCTTGGGCGCGGCGAGCGACTAACTGCGGGTAAATAATTTCATAGCAGATAGCATTGCCAATATTAATCCCGGCGGCCTGCATTGGTGTTTGCTGGGCAGCGCCTTTGGTAAACGTCGACATGGGCAAATCGAAAAAATTAATCGCACCACGTAGCACGCTTTCCAGCGGAAGATATTCACCAAACGGCACCAGGTGCTCTTTTTGGTAGCTGCCCTCTACATTTCCCACGCCAATCACGCTATTGAAATAGCGTTCCTGTGCATCGCGTTGAACGATACCAGTGAGAAGAGCGACGTCAGGCGGTAAGTTAGCCTGTACTCGTTCCAACACGGGCCGAGCCTGAGTTTCCATCATGGGAAGAGCGGTTTCAGGCCATATGATCAGGTCGACCTCATCGGCAACTTCGCGGGTAAGCTCGCTGTAGGTGTTGGCCGCCACGCGCTGGCCTTCTGGCGTCCATTTTAATAGCTGCGGTAGGTTGCCTTGCAAGAGTGCCACGCGGGTGGGCTCGCTTACCGGCGTGGTCCACTGCTGGGGCAAGACCAGTGGGGTTAACCAAATGGCCGCCAGGGGTGCGAGCGTCCACCACTGGCGGCGTAGTAGTAGCTCAGCGGCGAATGCGCCGCTAAGTGCGACCAGTAGCGAAAGCAGATATACCCCACCAACGGGCGCCCAGGCGGCCAATGGCGAATCTACATAGCCAGAGCCAAGCAGCAGCCAGGGAAAGCCGGTAAACAGGTAGGTACGCAGTACTTCGCCTAATACCCAGGCACCTGCAAAACTGATAAACGCCAGTCGCGCAGTGGTAAAACGCCGGTATAGCCAAAAAGTACCGGCAAAAAATAGCGCCAGGATGGTGACGAACAGCGCCGTTAAGAAGACTGCCAACGGTACGCCGGTATAGCCATAGTCATGAATAGAGACATATACCCAGGAAGTACCGCTGGCAAATAGCGCCACGCCATATAACCAGCCTTTTAGCGCTGCCTGGGCAGGCGTTAAGCTGTGTAGACCAACATAGAGCAAACCAATCGCTACGGGGCCTAACCACCAAAACTCAAAGGGGGAAGCGGTTAACGTGGTAAAGCCGCCCGCGACCAGGGCAGCAAGCAGCTGTAACAAAAACGCGGGGGGTAAGCCCATAGCGATAACCTTTGTCGGTAAGATTTGAAGGAAAAGGTTCGACGAATAAGGTCCGGCGAATAAGATTCGAAGGATGATGCGGAGCGACAAACAAAAGCCCAGGTTAGGCTAGTTCGTCCTCTTTTTCTTTGTCTACATCGTCGTCACGCCGGCTGTCACGGTAGGCTTCGAGTAGGCGAATGCGCCGAGTGTCGGCATTGAGAATCACAAATCGCCAGCCGCCGAGAATGGTGTGCTCACCGCGACGGGGTAAATGACCAAACTGCTGCATCACCAGGCCGCCAACGGTATCAAACTCATCGTCAGAGAACTCGGCATTAAAGCGTTCGTTAAAGTCTTCGATGGGCGTCAGCGCACGAATAGCAAAGTGGCCATTCTCTATCTCGCGAATATCGTCCTCTTCATCGGTATCGTGTTCATCTTCGATATCACCGACGATCTGCTCAAGAATATCTTCGATAGTAATAATACCCGCGGTGCCGCCATACTCGTCGACCACCACTGCCATATGATTGTGGGTATCGCGAAACTCCTTAAGCAGGCTATTAAGGCGTTTTGATTCAGGGATAAACATGGCCGGGCGCAGGATGTCTTCCAGCTTGAAGGCATCACGCTGAGCCTGAGTCTGGGAGAGCAGCGGTAACAGGTCTTTTACCAGCAGAATGCCTTTTACGTCATCCAGATTTTCGCCAATCACCGGGTAGCGGGAGTGGCCGGTTTCCTGAATTAGCGGCAGATAGCCATCGCTGGTCTGATCCAGCGCTATCGCGGAAACCTGCGAGCGGGGGATCAGTACTTCGCGCACCTGCTGATCGCTGATCTCAAGCGCACCTTCAATAATCATGATGGCGTCTTGATCCAGCTTTAATTTACCTGCGGTATGGCGTAAAAACGTCATCAGCTCATCGCGTGAACTGGGTTCGTCATTGTCTCCGGAAAGGGCGCCAAAGAGTTTCTCGAGCCAGGATTTTTGATTGGGGTTGCTCGATCGGTCTTCGCTCATGCGTCAATTCTCTCGTTTGCGGGCAGACAGTTGCTATCTCACTTACTATATCGTCAGCTAGCTATGTCGTCAGCTAGCTGTTTTATCACTGAAACGGGGGATAGTACCAGATTAGTTGTTAAGTGATTTAACGCATCTGATATTGGGCGATAAAGATGCTAAGTATTTATTGATCATCGTTATCAGAGCTATGTATATCCACTGAATAGGGATCGGGGATATTCAGTTCGGCTAGTAATTCACGCTCAAACTGCTCCATCTCTTCAGCTTCTTGATCATCAATATGATCGTAGCCCATTAAATGCAAGGTGCCATGCACTACCATGTGTGCGTAGTGGTGCTCAAGCGGCTTGCCTTGCTGCTTGGCTTCATGAGCCACCACAGCATGACAAATGACTAAATCGCCTAATAGAGGCAGGTCAATCCCCGGCGGGCTCTCAAAAGGAAATGACAGCACGTTCGTTGTTTTATCTTTACCGCGATAATCACGGTTAAGGGTCTGGCTTTCTGCCTCATCGACAAAGCGGATAGTCACTTCATGACGCTGGTCATCGGGATGGTGCGCAAAAACACAGCCCACCCAGTGGGTGAGCTGTGCAAGAGTGGGAAGCAAGGGTTCGTTGATTGCCGCTTGCCGATCAACGATGAGTTCATTCATCGTGAGGCATCCCAGGAGCCCTCACGTGCGTGCATGCGCGCATCGCGCTCTTGCTGGCGAACCTCACGACGAGCACGCTCTTCCACCTCCTGTTGAGATTCAAACATATCGTAGGCTTCGATTATGCGTTGAACCAACGGATGGCGGACTACGTCCTTGGCAGCAAAGTGAGTAACACCAATCCCCGGGGTGTCTTTTAGCACGTCCAGCACCTGAATCAGCCCTGAACGCTGGCCTTTAGGCAGATCGACCTGGGTGACGTCGCCAGTAATCACCGCCGTAGAGCCAAAGCCTATCCTGGTCAGGAACATTTTCATCTGCTCCGGAGTGGTATTCTGGCTCTCATCAAGAATGATGTAGGAGTTGTTAAGCGTGCGGCCACGCATATACGCCAGCGGCGCAATTTCAATCACCTGACGCTCAATTAGCTTCGCGACCTGCTCAAAACCGATCATTTCATACAGGGCATCGTAAAGCGGGCGCAGGTAGGGATCGATTTTCTGAGCCAGATCCCCAGGTAGAAAGCCGAGCTTTTCACCGGCTTCAACGGCGGGGCGCACCAGCAGTATCCGGCGTACTTCCTGCTGATTAAGCGCTTCTACCGCGGCGGCAACAGCTAGGTAGGTTTTACCCGTACCGGCAGGGCCAACACCGAAATTGATATCGTGTTCACGGATGCTAGAGACATAGCGTTGTTGGTTAAGCCCGCGCGGTTTGATCATGGTGCGCGGCGTGCGCATGATCACTTCACCGCTGCTTTCCGCGCCATCCTCGTCATCTTCTATTGCTTCAAGTCCTGATTCCTGCAGGAAAAGATGCACGGTATCTGCGTCCAGCTCACTAGAAGCGGTTTCCCGATAGAGGTGTTCCAACACGTTCGCCGCTGCCTTGATACGGTTGCCAGGGCCTGCCAGTTGAAACACATTGCCCCGGTTGCGCAGCGTCACATCCAGACGGCTTTCAATCAGCTTCAAATGCTCGTCCTGCTGGCCGCAAAGGCTGGCAAGTCGCTGCGGTTCATTGGGTTCAAGGCTTAAAGTAATGATGCGATTGGCCTGAGGTGTTGGCTGGCTCAAGAGTGGGAAACCCCTCGTTAGTGTGTGTATCGCTCAGCATACTGCCCCGAGCGGTCTCGGGGCAATTACCTGTGTTAATACGTGAACGGTCAATAGCGCTCGGGTGAGGCAAGCTCGCCGCGTAGCGAATTGGGGAATGCTTCGGTGATCTCGACATCAACAAAGTAGCCGATCAGCTCGGTGGGGTTAGCGGCACGGAAGTTAACCACCCGATTGTTCTCAGTACGACCGGAAAGCTGGCCGGGGTCGCGTGGTGAGAATCCGTTAACCAAAACGCGCTGAGTGCTACCTACCATGCGACGGCTAATCTGCGCGGTTTGCTGAATAATCCGCTCTTGTAAAATCGCCAGGCGCTGCTTTTTAACGCTCTCCGGCGTTTCATCCGGTAGGCCAGAAGCAGGGGTGCCGGGTCGGGCGGAGTAAACGAAGCTAAACGAATGGTCGAAGCCAATTTGATGGATCAGATTCATCGTCGCTTCGAAATCTTCTTCTGTTTCACCTGGGAAGCCGATGATGAAGTCAGAGGAGAAGCTAATATCTGGGCGGTTAGCGCGGATGCGCTCCATCTTTTCGACATACTCGGCTGCTGTGTGCCCACGTTTCATGGCAGTAAGAATGCGGTCTGAGCCCGACTGAACCGGCAGGTGCAAGTGGCTCACCAGCTCAGGAATATCAGCGAAAGCGTCCACTAAGCTATCGGTGAACTCTACCGGGTGGGAGGTTGTGAAGCGAACGCGATCAATCCCGTCGACTGCTGCCACGCAGGCAATTAGTTCGGCCAAGTCGATCTCATCGCCCAACTGATTCTCGCCACGGTAGGCATTAACATTTTGGCCGAGCAGGTTGATCTCACGCACTCCCTGATCGGAAAGGTGAATGACTTCATCCATTACCGCTTCGAAGGGTCGCGATACTTCTTCTCCGCGGGTGTAGGGGACTACGCAGAAGGTGCAGTACTTGGAGCAGCCTTCCATAATCGATACAAACGCCGTGGCACCATCAGAAGTGGGCTTGGGTAGGTGGTCGAATTTCTCAATCTCGGGGAAGGTGACATCCACCGCGGCAATCTGGTTGTTGCTACGGGCATCCAGCATGGAGGGCACGCGGTGAAGAGTTTGTGGCCCAAACACCATATCCACATGTGGCGCACGCTTGCGAATGGCTTCGCCTTCTTGGCTAGCCACACAGCCACCCACGCCAATCACCAGGTTGGGGTTGGCATCTTTAAGTTTTTTCCAACGCCCCAGCTGATGAAATACCTTCTCCTGCGCCTTTTCGCGAATAGAGCAAGTGTTTAAAAGAATAACATCGGCTTCCCGCTCATTATCAGTGAGTTCGAGCTGGTGAGATTCGCCGAGTAGATCCGCCATACGGGAGGAGTCGTACTCGTTCATTTGGCAGCCGTGCGTTTTGATGAAGAGCTTCTTCGCCATCGGTACCTGTCATCTATGAGTCGTCGGGGGACGAGGATGAATGGAGTAGTGTCGCGCGGCCAACAGGTATGCTGTCCAGACCGCTGTCATGTGTAAATGTATTATACGGATCCAGGAAACCAGCGGCTAGCGTTCATCTATAATCGATACTTGACCCTCACGTTTCTATGGGTATACTACGCACCGTGTTTGAGCAGTTCCTCGATAGCTCAGTTGGTAGAGCAAATGACTGTTAATCATTGGGTCGCAGGTTCGAGTCCTGCTCGAGGAGCCAATATTTTTCTTGAAATTTAAGGAAATAGTGGTGCTTAAAACACGATTGCTTTTGAAAAAAAGCTTATGAAAAACAGCTTATGATGTTCCTCGATAGCTCAGTTGGTAGAGCAAATGACTGTTAATCATTGGGTCGCAGGTTCGAGTCCTGCTCGAGGAGCCAAGTTGTACTACTGCTAGTCTTTATTTTAACTACCTGTGCTCGATACGCTTCAGGTAGCGCATTATTCCTCGATAGCTCAGTTGGTAGAGCAAATGACTGTTAATCATTGGGTCGCAGGTTCGAGTCCTGCTCGAGGAGCCATTTAGTTTTCCACTATCCATCTATTCTCAATGTTTATTTGCCCGTGCTTAATAGCATTTGGGTTTTTTGTCGTGTCTGGCGTTAAGCATCCTAGCGCACAGTTACCGTTAGCCTCTTCTGTGGCGTAAACTAGATAAATAATCAATGAGTTTAGGAAGATCATGGTGGGTAATGTAAACACACCGCACGCTCTGCAGGTGTTTAAGTGTTTAAGCGATGAAACACGTTTGATGTTAGTGCTGCTGATTGCCCAGGAGCAGGAACTATGCGTGTGTGAGATGACTCATGCGCTGCAAGAGTCGCAGCCTAAAGTCTCACGCCACTTGGCTCAGTTGCGTCAGTGTGGGCTATTGAGTGATCAGCGGGAAGGGCAGTGGGTCTATTATCGTCTTGCCCCTCAACTACCGGTTTGGGCGCAGGAGATTATACAGGCGGGTAGTCGCGGAAGTGCTGTTCAACTGGCGGCGCTCACCCAGCGCTTAACGAAAATGGGTGATCGGCCTGGGCGCCGTGCGGCGCTCTGTTGAAATAAACGTTACCATGCAAAACGCCAGCCCTGTGGAGGAGCTGGCGTTTTTTTGCGTGATATTTAACGAAGGCTAATCAGCGCTTAGCGGCTAACCGCTGAGTTTCCTTCAGGTGTGCGTAGTCGAGTAGAACTTCCGCGGATTCGAGTACATAGGCCCTATCAACAGCCGTTGCGTCATCGTCTGTCGAGTCAGTTTCTTCTATTTCGTCGCTGCCATCCATCCGGGCATCCATCCACTCGTCCAGCTCATCAAGCCCCAGGGCGCGGCGGCGCTGGTTTTCCAGGGAGAGCTGCTCAGCTTCCTGAGCTTCCATTTCGCGCTGACGCTGGTCACGATTAAGGCTAACGCTGGTGTGCTGTTCGCGCAGTTGGCGAGCCAATGTCGACTGGCGCTCCAGATAGCGGAAGTTAGCGTTGTCCTGGGCGCGTAACTCATGCTGAGCAAGAAGCTTGTCCAGCAGGGTTTCAGGCTCACCGTAACGGCGATATTGCACGTTCTGAACGGTATCCCATGCTAGCGCGTTATCCAGGCTGCTTTCTCCGATACGCTCAGGATCTATCAGGCTTGGGAAAGTAATGTCCGGTTCAACGCCGCGGTTCTGGGTGCTATCGCCTGAAATGCGATAGAACTTGGCCCGGGTTAACTTGATCTGGCCATGGCTAAGGTCGTTAAGGGTTTGCACGGTGCCTTTGCCAAACGTAGAGGTGCCCAGTACAAGGCCGCGACCATAGTCCTGAATAGCACCCGCAAAAATTTCAGATGCCGAGGCGGAGAGGCGGTTGACGAGTACGCCTAGCGGGCCGTCATAAAGTGTACCTGCTTCGGTGTCACCATAGAGCTGGATACGGCCTTGAGCGTCACGTACTTGAACGGTGGGGCCACGATCAATAAACAGGCCAATCAGCGAGTTTGCTTCCTGAAGCGCGCCGCCACCATTGTTGCGCAGATCAAGCAAGATGCCTTCCACGCCCTCTTCTTTTAAGCGCTCTATTTCGCGAGCAACATCGCGCGTGGTGCTGCGGTATTCCTCTTCACCGGCTTGCCAGGCGTCAAAGTCGACATAGAAAGTGGGGATGTTGATGACCCCAAGGCGGTGGGGTTCGCCATCGCGCTGGACTTCAATGACTTCGCCGTGGGCGGCCTGGTCTTCAAGACTGACGGTGTCGCGGGTAATTTCGACAGTTTGCGAGCGTGTCATATCCACTGCTTGAGCGGGCACGACGTCCAGGCGAACAATTGAACCTTTGGGGCCGCGAATCAAGTCAACAACGTTGTCTAGGCGCATGCCGACGACATTCACCATCTCGCCATCTTCCTGCCCAACGGCAATGATGCGATCAGCGGGTTCCAGCACGCCTGCGCGTTCTGCCGGGCCGCCAGGTACTAAGCTTGCGACTTTAACGTACTCGCCATCAGATTGGAGTAGGGCGCCGATGCCTTCAAGTGAAAGGCTCATTTGAATATCAAACGATTCGCCTTGGCGGGGGGAAAGATAGCCAGTATGGGGGTCAATGCTACTGGTAACCGCCGCCATTAATACGCCAAAAACATCTTCTGATTCGGTTTGTTCAATCCGGGTAAGCTGGCCTTGATAACGCTGGCGGAGATTGTTTTCAATCTGCTCGTTATCTTGGTCAGTTAAGGCCAGGGTGAGCGCATCGTTTTTAAGCCGTTTACGCCATAGCTCATCGAGTTCACTTTGACGATTCGCCCATTGAGCGCCTTCGCGATCAATTTCCAAGCGTTCATCACTATCAAACTCAAAATTGAGCCCTTCATCGAGCTGCGCCAATAATGACTCGAGGCGAGCGCGTTGCCGCTGGCTAAAGGTGTCATATAAAGCAAAAGCGTCATCTAAGTCGCCGCTGAAGATAGCGTCTGCCATGCCGTTTTCGAGGTGACGATAAGGCTCGATATCGCCGCGTAGCAAGTAGGCACGCTGACCATCAAGTATATCGAGATAGCGTTGGAAGGCATCCTGCGACCACGCTTCGTCAAAATTAATATCAGCATAGTGGCCGTAGCGGAGTGAGTCCGCAATTTCCACTGCCGCCTGGCGTTGTTCGTCGGTCGGCTCTAGTTGCGCTAATGCTGCTGGGCTGGTAATTACCAGCATGACAGCCAGGGCGACCGAACGCGAAAGCGTTGCAAACAAGCTCATCAGTCAAGCTCTCCCGGATTTGTGTACACTCATTCTTCCCTAGACACGCATGTGACCCATGAGTTGCGTAGGTCGAGGGAGTATTGTAGCAGGTCACCTGCGCAATGAGGCTCAATCATTACAGTTATGAGGATTTCTATGTCCGACACTTTCAACGCTGATCGTTTAGCGCGCCTATGTGATTTCCTGCGTCAATCGCCGTCCCCATGGCACGCGACCAGTAATATGGCGGCACGATTGGAGCAAGCCGGTTTTCAGCGGCTGGAAGAGAAGGCAAATTGGCAGCTTGCGCCTGGCAAGCGTTATTACGTTACCCGTAATGACTCAGCGATGATTGCATTTCAGTTGCCTGCGTCGGAATTAACTGAGCTGCGTATGATTGGTGCTCATACGGATAGCCCAGGGTTGCATCTTAAGCCTAACGCCACTCAACGCTCCGCTGGTTGGCTGCAGCTAGGCGTGCAGGTATATGGCGGTGTTTTGCTGGCGCCCTGGTTTGATCGCGATTTAGGGCTGGCTGGTAGGGTGCATGTGCGGCATGCTGATGGTCGCTTGGAGAGTGTGCTGCTTAATGTTGACCGGGCAATTGCCATGGTGCCGAGTTTAGCCATCCATCTTGATCGTGAGGTTAATAGCGGTCGTCCGATTAACCCGCAGACACAAATGTCGCCAGTGTTAATGCAAAGCGGTACCGCCACGCTGCCTGAATTATTAGTGCAGTGGCTCAAAGAGCAGCACGATCTGAACGACGTTGAGGTCGTGGATTTTGAGTTAGGTTTTTACGATGTTCAGCCGCCATCACTGGTGGGAGTTGAACGAGAGTTGGTCGCAAGTGCTCGGTTGGATAATCTGCTCTCCTGCTTTGTTGGTCTAGAAGCCCTGCTGGCCTGTGATGGTTCACAAGGGGCTGTGTTAGTTGCTAACGATCATGAAGAAGTGGGCAGCGCCAGCGCCTGTGGCGCTCAAGGCCCCTTCTTGGCTGATGTGCTCAAGCGTATCAACGCACAGGTGGGCAGGGGGGGCGAAAAGGGCAGTGAAGAGTCGTTGATTCAGCTTGTTCAGTCGTCACTGATGATCTCTTGTGATAATGCCCATGCGCTCCATCCTAATTTTCGCGATAAGCACGATGAGCGCCATGGCCCGGCGATTAACGGCGGCCCAGTCATTAAAGTAAACACCAGCCAACGTTACGCCACCAATAGTGTCACAGGTGCGCTGTTTCGCGATGTTTGTCGCGAAGCGGAGGTGCCAGTGCAATCATTTGTGACACGTGCAGATATGGGCTGTGGCAGCACCATTGGGCCGATTACCGCGACGGAAATAGGCGTGCCTACGATTGATGTAGGTATACCTCAGTGGGCAATGCACTCGATTCGCGAAACGGCTGGCACAAAGGATGTGGAGTATCTAACCCGCGCATTAACGCTATTTTTAAACCGTGCGACGCTGAGTTAACAATTAGTCAGCTAGAAGCAAAAAGCCCGCTGACAGGGTCAGCGGGCTTTTTAGTATTCTTGATAAAACGTAGCTTTGTAAAAACCAAGCTTTGGAAACGCTAGGCTTTACAAAAGTCTAGCGTTATAAAATCTAGTTGGTGGCTACGCCCTGATTTGAACAGGGGACCCCATCATTATGAGTGATGTGCTCTAACCAGCTGAGCTACGTAGCCTTTCAACGGGGGCGAATGATACTGATAATTACGCCACCCGTCAATACCTTGTTACAGGTCATGTGGGTTTTGGCATTTACACATTAAAGCGGAAGTGAACTACATCGCCATCTTTAACGATATATTCTTTGCCTTCCAGGCGCCATTTGCCGGCATCTTTGGCGCCCTGTTCACCGCCTAATGAGACAAAGTCATCATAGGCAACAACTTCCGCGCGGATAAAGCCTTTCTGAAAATCGGTGTGAATCACACCGGCTGCTTCAGGTGCGGTAGCGCCCTCTTTCACTGTCCAGGCACGTACTTCTTTAACGCCAGCGGTAAAGTAGGTTTGTAGTCCTAGTAGCGAATAACCTGCACGAATAACGCGGTCCAGTCCTGGCTCCTCCATGCCCATCTCGCTTAAAAACATCGAGCGCTCTTCATCATCCAGCTCGGCGATTTCGGCTTCCAGCTGGTTGCATACCGGCACCACCAGCGCGCCTTCTTCGGCTGCGATTTCATTAACAATATCCAGATAGGGATTGTTTTCGAAACCGTCTTCGTTGACGTTAGCAATGTACATCGTCGGCTTCAGAGTTAAAAAGCCAAAGCTCTTCACCTGACGCTGCTCTTCTTCGCTTAGCCCAAAACTACGCAGCGGGAAGCCTTCAGCCACGTGAGGGTGAATACGATCAAGAATCGCTTTAGTGGCAATCGCATCTTTATCACCGCCTTTAACCGAGCGAACCAGGCGCTGACTGGCTTTTTCGACGGTATCAAGGTCGGCAAGCGCGAGCTCAAGATTGATTGTCTCAATATCAGCGCGGGGGTCGACGTGGTTGGCAACATGGATAACGTTGTCGTTATCGAAGCAGCGCACCACGTGGGCAATCGCTTGCGTTTCGCGAATATTCGCCAGGAATTTATTGCCTAGGCCTTCGCCTTTGGATGCCCCGGCGACCAAGCCTGCGATGTCGACAAACTCCATGGTAGTCGGCAGCACTTTTTGCGGCTTGACGATCTCCGCGAGTTTATCAAGACGCGGGTCGGGCATCGGAACGATACCGACGTTCGGTTCGATGGTGCAGAAGGGGAAATTTTCTGCATCGATGCCTGACTTGGTCAAGGCATTGAATAGTGTGGACTTACCGACGTTGGGTAGACCGACGATGCCGCAATTGAAACCCATAAAATGATCCTGAGAATAAGGTGATAGGGCGTAAAAGTAACCGCCATTCTACGAGATGAGCTAGCCGTCATCTACCGGCATGGCTAGCCAGTATCGGCAGTTTTAGTCAGGCTTAAGGCTATGTAGCTGATTCATGGCTTTGGCCCAGTCGCCAGCGAGAGCCAACGGTAGCGTTGCTAAGCACTCATCTAGCGCACGAACAATGCCTTCTTGCTCGGCTTTGCCGGGCCGACCCAGTACATAGTTTGTCACCTGACGCGCCTCGCCTGGATGACCAATGCCGATCCGCAACCGGTGAAACTGCTTCTGGTCGCCTAAGGCGCTAATAATATCGCGTAAACCGTTATGGCCGCCGTGACCGCCGCCAGTTTTATAGCGCGCCTGGCCGGGCGGTAGGTCGAGCTCATCGTGGGCCACCAGTAAATTTTCCGGGCTAAGCTTGAAGAACTGACTCAAGGCTGCCACGGAAGCGCCGCTGCGATTCATGAAGGTAGCGGGGTTAAGCAGGTGGAGCTCATGGTCGCCCATACGTACCTTTGCGTAGTGGCCGAAAAACTTCTTTTCCGGGCGCAGTTCTGCATGGGCACTGCGTGCAATGGCGTCTACCAGCCAGAAGCCTGCGTTATGGCGTGTGGCTTCATACTCTGCCCCTGGATTACCTAATCCAATAATGGCCATGACCTGGCTCATCTTCCCACCTCCAGCAAATTTCCAGGAGAAATTTTGATTCGCGCGTTAGTGTTGGTCGCAAAAAAAATCAAGCGCCGAGGCGCTTGATCTTAACATCAGATTAGCATTACTTGGGCCATGCGGGCACGGCCCAAGTAGAGTGCTAAGCAGGATGGCTTACTCGGCGCTGGTGTCTTCGTCACCTGCACTTTCACCCTCTTCATCTTCCTCGACACGTACTTTTACTTTAGTAATGTTGAGAATGGCGTTGTCGTGCTCTTCACCGTGAGACAGGTCAACAGAAGTGACGCCGGCTGGCAGGGTAAGGTCAGACAAGTGCAGGGTGGTGCCAAGTTCGACATTGCTGATGTCGATTTCCAAGAAATCAGGCAGGTCTTTCGGCAAGCAGCTGATCGCAATTTCATTGGCCAGTATGTGCAGTTCGCCGCCTTGATCTTTGATACCTACACATTTCTCTTCACCGGTCACATGCAGAGGCACGTTGATGGTGATTTCATGAGTAGCGTCAACACGCAGGAAGTCGGCGTGCGTCAGCAACGGCTTGAACGGGTGACGCTGCAGGTCACGAACAACCACTTGCTCTTCTTTGCCGTCGATCATCAGTTTGATGACTGAGGAGAAGAAAGACTCGTCTTCAATGGCTTTGTAGAAAGCAGTTTTCTCTACAGAGATAGACTGCGCGCCTTTCTCACCACCGTATACAACGGCAGGTACTAACTGGTTCGCACGACGCAGGCGGCGGCTCGCACCTTTCCCCAGGTCGTTACGAACGCTGGCTTTCAGGATAAAATCAGACATGGAATTGCCTCTTAGTTTAAGTAAGGAATACGCCGTAGACCGCGACCAGACGACGGCGCTTCCGTGGCCCCAAAAGGGGGCTATATCGTCAGGCGATTAGTGGAACATCGCGCTGACAGATTCTTCGTTGCTAACCCGGCGAATTGCTTCTGCGATCAGGCCGGCAACGCTCAACTGGCGAATTTTTCCGCTACGACGAGCAGTTTCAGAAAGCGGGATAGTGTCGGTCACCACCACTTCATCCAGTACGGAGTTGGTAATATTGTCGACGGCCGGGCCGGACAAAATCGGGTGTGTTGCGTAAGCAACCACGCGCTTGGCGCCATGCTCTTTTAACGCTTCCCCTGCTTTGCACAGCGTGCCTGCGGTGTCGATCATATCGTCGACAACAACGCAGGTACGGCCTTCGATCTCACCAATAATATGCATCACCTGGGCTTGGTTAGCCTGGGGGCGACGCTTATCAATAATGGCGAGATCAGCATTTAACTGTTTGGCGATGGCGCGGGCACGAACAACGCCGCCCACATCTGGCGAGACAACCACGAGGTCACTGTAATTCTGACGCTCAATGTCATCAAGCAGAATGGGAGAGCCATAAACGTTATCAACCGGGACATCAAAGAAGCCCTGAATCTGATCGGCATGCAGATCCATGGTCATCACCCGGTCAACGCCGGCTTTAACCATCATATCCGCCACTACTTTGGCGGAAATGGGCACTCGAGCAGATCGCACGCGGCGATCCTGGCGGGCATAACCAAAGTAGGGCAGTACTGCCGTGATACGAGCTGCTGAAGCACGACGCAATGCGTCGACCATCAGAATCAGCTCCATCAAATTATCGTTCGTCGGTGCACAGGTGGACTGTAGGATGAAAACATCCTTGCCGCGCACGTTCTCATTGATCTCGACTGCGATTTCGCCGTCGCTGAATTGACCCACCGTGGCGTTACCCATACGGCTGTCTAAGCTCTCGGCAATTTTTTGAGCGAGTGCGGGATTGGCATTCCCAGCAAAAACCATCAATTTTGACACGCGCAGCCACCTTTGCAGTGATATGGATCGGGGGAGAAAACGCAGATCATATAAAATAGACCATTTGTAAACACTAGATTGGCTGGGGTACCAGGATTCGAACCTGGGAATGCCGATACCAAAAACCGGTGCCTTACCACTTGGCGATACCCCAACAATGGCCTATTGCGATGGCCAAACGTTTTCAACTGCCCAGAGCGGGGCTAAAGTTAATACCCCAGAGCATCATGTAGGGGAGAGGTATTGAGTCCGCGTGCCACCCATGTTGACCAGTGTTGACTTGCCAATTGAGCGATTGCTTGTGCTTGCTGCTGCGACTCGAAAGCAGCAAACAAACAAGCGCCCGTGCCGGTCAGCCGACTAGGTGCATGCTGTGAAAGCCAGTGAAGGGCTTCCGCGATTGGCGGATAGCGTTCCTTTACTACGGCCTCACAATCGTTACGCCACTCCGGCGCTCCCCCCTGCAGTGCGCGCGCCATAGTAATGGGGCGGCTGTCACGTGTCAATTGCGGGTCTTGGAAGACACTAGGCGTGGAAACGCTAATGCCAGGATGGATAATCACAAACCAAGGTGTATCTAAGCTGACCGGCGTGAGCTGTTCGCCAACACCTTCGCCCCAAGCGCTATGGCCATGTACAAAGACAGGGACATCAGCTCCTAGCGTAAGCCCTAGCTGGGCTAACGCATCAAGCGAAAAGTTAAGTCGCCAGAGGCGATTGAGGCCCACCAAGGCAGTGGCCGCATTAGAGCTACCACCGCCCAGGCCGCCGCCCATGGGCAGCTGCTTTTCAATCGATAGCGTCGCGCCTAGGTTAGTGCCGCTAGCGCGTTGCAATAAGCGGGCTGCGCGAACGATCAAATTCTCATCGTGATTAACACCGCTAACCTCACTGACTAAACGAATTTCGCCATCATCCCGAGTGCCAAAGGTGAGGTGATCACTTAAGTCAATAATCTGAAACAGCGTTTGCAACGTGTGATAACCATCTTGCCGACGTCCTACTATGTGCAGCATACGGTTAAGCTTGGCTGGCGCTGGCAGCGTTAGCGGTACAGTCATGCAAGTTCTCTCAGCTCTTTTCAGGATCGCTTGTTGCTACTCGCCGGTGACCTGCCATTGATTGACGACTAGCGTAATGCGTACATCTTCATAGTTCATGACCATTCTGCGCGGTAGCCATAGTTCGTTGACTCTTTCCCAGTCGCGATAATCAATTTCCCAGCCGTCTTGAGACAAGTGACTCGGGAAGCCAAGTTCGTCGGTTTCAAGTTGATAGCTATCATGCTCGCCCGGTAAGCCACGCACCCAGTCGGGCATTGCGCTGACGGGCAGTGCCCAGCCTAGCTGCTCTTCCATCAACGCTTCAGGGGTTTCTGCTTCAAAGCGGCCGTCGCTATTAGAGAGTGAGAAGCGTCCTTCGCGGCCTTCCAATACATTGCGTCCACCGCCAAAAGGCCCGCTGATTAGCATACGGAAATAGTGCGGGTGCTGGTTCCAGTCAAGGTTGGCGCTAATATTTTCTTGGGGGGTGCGAAGGCCTGCTTTGCCGACCATTGTCCAGGTGTCGAAAGCTTCCACGGCAGCCTGTTGGCGCTCCCACTGGCCCGCTTGACGGCCACTTTCATCCATCGGCGCCTGGGACGCACAGCCAGCAAGAAACAGTAGTGCGATGCTCGCAAGCAGTAGACGCGAAGGCCGGTAACAAGAGAGGCGTGGGGATAACCTGCGCGGTGAAGAGGACATCATTGTCAGCATAAACGGGCTCCATGTTAGCTATTAGATAAGAGTGAATGGGCAAGTAATCAGCAAGGGTAGCATTTTTAATAGCTACCCTTTTGCTCAGAAAGTGATGGTTAGGGTGTTCCTGAAGGTGTTAGTTCAGGATAGCGTTCGAGTAGCTCGTCAATTTGCGGATGCTGGTTCGTGCGCTGCATAAAGCGTTGAAGCAGTTGGCGGGCTTCATCGCTACGCCCCAGTGCTTGCAGTACTTCTGCTAAATGGGCCGCCACTTCCTGGTCGGGTAGTTGTGCGTAGGCACTTTCCAGCCACGATAACGCTTCTTCCGGCTCGCCTAAGCGAAAGTAAACCCAGCCCATGCTGTCGAGCACTGCAGGGTTATCGGGTGCCTGTTCGTAGGCGCGCTCAATTAGCTCCAAGGCCTCTTCCAGTCGTCCTGGTAAATTTAAATCCGCCAGCGTATATCCCAGCGCATTGAGCGCTTCGGCATTGTCTGGTTCCGTACGCAAGATCTGTTGTAAATCACTCTCCATGCCGGCAATGTCGCCCATTTCCCAATGACGCATGGCGCGCATATAGAGTAGCGAGGTGTCGTCAGGCGTGCGGGTAATTTCGCGGTCTAGTAGCGCACTGGCATCCTGCTGCTGATTCATTTCGTCTAGCAGCTGTACTTCGAGCATAACCAGTTCGCTAAAGTAACGATCAAAGCGCATGCGCTCAATGCGCAGGAACGCGCGGGCATCCAGCAGTCGGTCATCTTCAATCAACATCTGCGCTGCTGTTGCGCGGGCCGATAAAAATTCATCGCCTTCGCGCACTTGGCGGTAATAGAGCAGTGCATTGTCAATGTCGCCCTGAGACTGGGTAATTGCTCCGAGTAAGTAGTAGGCCAAGTTAGGGACATTAGCCTGGCCGATAAGCGGCTGTAATAAGCGTTGCGCGGGCGCAGGATGGCCCTCTTCCAGGTACAGCTGGGCCAGTGCTAAGCGCAAATCTTGGTTACCACCATGGCTTTCCAGTAGGGCGTTGGTTTGAACTTCGGCAGCACTGATATTATTGAGGCGAATTTCCGCCTGCGCCAACAGCAAAATAAAGCGTACATCGTCAGGTGCCAAATCAAGGCCCTGTTGGGCCGCGCGTTGAGCCGCTGTGTAATCTTCTATCTCAAGCGCCACGCGTGCTTTAACTAGCCACAGCGAGGATGATTCGGGATCTAGTGCTTCGACTTGAGTAAGCCGCTGCTGGGCAAGCCTTGTCTCGCCCTGGGCCGCTTCAATCAGTGCTGTTGCCAGTAGTACATCACTGTGGTGTTCAAGCTGATCAGCATCAGACTGCGCCAAGTGGGCGCGTAACTGTTGCAGAATTAATGACAGGGGCGCCTCTTCAGCAACCGCAATTTCAGCAAACGCAGCAACGTCGCCATGGCCACCTGCTTCCACAATATCAAGGCGCTGTTCAAGACTGTCGAGCCAGTCGCCGCGCTGCAGTGAAAAAGCCGCCAATAAGCGGTTGGGTGCCTCGGCCTGAGGAGCAAGCTCGCGCCAGCGTAGCGCAGAGGCTTCTATTAACGATACTTCATTGCCAAAGCGTGCTGCGAATGTAGCGCGTTCAGCTAATGCGGGTTCGTTGTAGCGCTGCGCCGCTTCCAGATAGCCTTTACTTGCAGAGCGATAGTCGCCGCGCTGGCCAGCCAGCTCTGCACTAAGCAGTGTACTAAGCCCGGCGGCATCGAGTCCGCGGGAGATGGGTGGGGCCGAGCGCATTGGGTCATCGGTCCAGGCGCTAAGTGGTCCATCTTGCATGTTGGGAGATGCTTGGCAGCCGCTTAGCAAAAAGACGGAGGCGGCCACTGTTAACAGAGCCGAGCTCCGTAAGGTAGCACCCAGGCGTGAACAGCCCAGTGATGAAAAACCTATTAATGTAGAACCCAGTAATATGGAGCGAGGTCGCATGCGTCTCTCAATTAAGTGGCCGAATGCTCAGCATAGCGGCTTGCCTGCCTGCGGCAAAGTGGTGTGAGCCAGATGATAGCCTGCTGTGATAGAATGTTCCTCCTTGAAAAAGTGGTTAGCAATCTTTATGCATACTTATATGCACTGCTTAAGCCACGCAAAAGACTTGTTTTAGCAAGCCCTAATTGACCGCGCGGCCGCTAATAGATCAGCGGTTGACGAAAAGTCCGACACACTAGCGAAGACGCATAACGCATGACGCTTCTTGCCCTGGGAATAAATCATCGTACCGCCAGCGTGGCCGTGCGTGAGCAGGTAGCCTTTACGCCAACGCAGCTTGAAACCGCGTTGATTGAATTGCGCAACCTGCCACAAATCAGTGAAGCGGCGGTGCTATCCACCTGCAACCGCACTGAGCTTTACTGTGTCACGGATGCGGCTGGCGAACAGGCGGTATTGAACTGGCTCGGACGCTTTCATAATTTACGCGTCGATGAGCTGGCTCGCTGTGCCTACCATTATTTAGACAACGATGCGGCGCGCCATTTAATGCGCGTCGCGGTTGGCCTAGATTCTATGGTGCTGGGCGAACCGCAGATTTTAGGCCAATTGAAAGACGCTTATCAGCAGGCGCGACAATCAAAAGGCTTAGGTGGTGAGTTAGAACGCTTATTTCAGCATACCTTCGCGGTGGCCAAGCAGGTTCGCACAGAAACCGGTATCGGCAAAAATCCCGTGTCAGTGGCCTACGCGGCGGTCAGCATGGCCAGCCGCATTTTTGATGATTTTGGTCGTGCCCGCGCACTATTGATCGGTGCCGGTGAAACCATTGAGCTAGTTGCGCGCCATTTACATGAAGCTGGCGTTCGCCAATTGACCGTTGCCAATCGCACCCGTGAACGAGCCGAACTGGTGGCCGGGCCTTTAGGGGGAACTGCGATAACGCTGCAAGAGATTCCCGACGCGCTTGAGCATGCCGATATCGTGATCTCCTCTACCGCATCGCCGTTGCCTATCTTGGGTAAAGGGATGGTTGAGCGTGCGCTTAAAAAACGCCGCCATCGGCCGGTGTTTATGGTGGATATTGCGGTGCCGCGGGATATCGAGCCTGAAGTGGGCGAGTTGGCTGATGTGTTCCTCTACACCGTGGATGATCTGGAAGAGGTGATCCAGGAGAATCGTCGCCACCGCCAGGTCGCCGCTGATCAAGCCGAGTCACTGATTGAGCATGGTGTTGGCAGTTGGCAGCATGAGCGGCGCATTCGTAATGGTGGTGAGTTGATTCGCGATTACCGTCATCATGGCGAAGCGCTGCGCGACCTCTCCCGCGACCAAGCTTTAGAGCGTTTAGCGCGCGGAGAAGACCCTGCTAAAGTCATTGAACGTCTGGCACATCAATTGACGAATCGGCTGCTCCATCAGCCTACCCAAGCAATCCGTGACGCGGCTTCCGAAGAGCACCATGAGTTGCTGAATGCGGCTCCGCGCCTACTATTACCTGTTAAACCTGCTTTCGAAACCACGCCTGCGCCCACGGTTAACCGCCAGAAGGATGATACGCCCGCATGAAAGAGACTCTGCGCCAACGCTTAGACAGCTTTACGGAACGCTTTGAAGAGCTGGCCATGCTGCTGTCTGATCCTGAAGTGATCAATAACCAGCAGCGTTTTCGTGACTACTCCCGGGAATATGCTGAGTTAGAAGAGCTTGTGGCCGCCTGGCAGCGCTATCGTGACGTCGAAACCAATATGCAAGAAGCCGAGCAATTAAGCCGCGATAGCGATGCTGATATGCGCGAGCTGGCGGAAATGGAACTGAGCGAAGGCCGTGAGCGATTAGCTGAACTTGATAGTGAGTTAAAACGCCTGCTGGTTCCTAAAGACCCTGATGATGGCCGTGGTGTGTTTTTGGAAGTGCGTGCCGGCACCGGTGGCGATGAGGCAGCGATTTTTGCGGGTGACTTGTTTCGCATGTACTCCCGTTACGCCGAAAAGCGCGGTTGGCGGGTTGAGATCGTCAGTGCCAGCCATGGCGAGCAGGGCGGGTATAAAGAGATTATTTCTCGGGTCAAAGGCGATGGCGTATACGCACAACTGAAGTTTGAATCCGGTGCTCACCGTGTGCAGCGTGTACCTGCGACCGAGTCTCAAGGCCGTATTCACACCTCTGCCTGCACCGTGGCAGTCATGCCCGAAGTGGATGAAGTTGGTGATGTCGATATTAATCCCTCGGATTTACGTGTCGATACCTACCGTTCCAGCGGCGCTGGTGGTCAGCACGTTAATACCACCGATTCTGCGATCCGCATTACCCACTTGCCGACGGGCGTAGTCGTTGAGTGTCAGGAAGAGCGCAGTCAGCATAAAAACCGCGCTAAAGCGATGTCACTGCTGGCCGCGAAGATTAAGCGCAACGCCGTCGATGCGCAGCGTCAAACCCAAGCCGATGCCCGCCGTTCACTGGTAGGGTCGGGAGATCGTAGTGAGCGCATCCGCACCTATAATTTTCCGCAGGGAAGAATCACCGATCACCGCATTAACCTGACCCTCTATAAACTCAATGAAGTGGTGAGTGGCGAGCAGTTGGATGACGTGATCAGCCCGCTGATTCACGAGTATCAGGCAGAACAGCTCTCAGCCCTTCAGGACGCCTAATGTCGCTTGATGCACTGCTCAAACAGGCTGCTCAGCGCTTGCAGATGGCGGGTTCAGCTTCGCCACGTATTGACGCTGAAGTGCTGTTAAGCCATGTGCTGGGGCGTGACCGCACTTGGCTTTACACCTGGGGGGATAAAGCGTGCTCGCTATGGGAGCAGGCTCGTTTTGCTGCGTTAGTGGCAGCGCGTGCCCAGGGGACACCGGTCGCTTACCTGACCGGTGAACGCGAGTTTTGGGGGCTGCGTTTAGCCACCGCACCCGAGACGTTGATTCCCCGGCCGGATACCGAAACACTGGTTGAGCTTGCACTAAGCCGAGCGATTCTATCGAGCGGTCGGCTGCTTGACCTTGGTACCGGCACCGGTGCCATTGCGCTGGCGTTTGCCAGCGAGCAACCCTGTTGGCAAGTCGTTGGGGTGGATATGCGCGAAGAGGCGGTTGCCCTGGCCAGCCGCAACGCCAAGAGGCTGGCTATCACTAACGCTCAGTTCCTGAAAAGCGATTGGTTTAGCGCGCTGGAAACGCTTGAGGAAGCTGATAGGCGTTTTGATATTATTGTCAGTAATCCCCCTTATATCGCCGCCGATGATCCCCATTTAGTCGAGGGTGATGTGCGCTTCGAGCCTCGCTCAGCGCTGGTTGCTGACGCTGATGGCATGGCCGATTTACTGCATCTGGTGCATACCGCCCAGCACTACTTGGTGACCTCAGGCTGGCTGCTGCTTGAGCACGGTTATGCACAAGCGGATAAGGTGCGTGGAGCACTCACTAGTGAGGGCTATCAAAACGTTGAAAGCGTACGTGACTTAGGTGGGCATGAACGGGTTACTCTAGGGCGCCTAATAACAGACACTTAAACTCACAGAGTTGGTTCAATAAGCGCTAATGTTAAGGGCATTTTAATAACTGATTGATTAGAAATTGTATATAAATGGTCTGCTGATTTACGCCATTTAATACAACCTTTAGCAAGGGGCTCGCATGAAGGGCTCTGGCATCAAGGACTCTGGCATGAAACCTAAAAATAGAACGCTGGACCGTATTGACCTTAAAATTCTGCGCTGCTTGCAGGAAAATGCACGTATTTCTTACGTAGACCTGGCTTCGGAAGTAGGCTTATCCACAACCCCTTGCCTTGAACGTGTTAAGCGTTTGGAGAAAGCCGGTATTATCCGTGGCTACCAGGCAATTCTTGACCCCCGCGCCCTGAAGGCCAATTTGTTAGTCTTTGTTGAGATTAGTCTGGAAACGCAATCCCCAGCGGTATTCGATGAATTTCGTCGTGCCGTTGAGAAACTCCCCCAGATTCAAGAGTGTCACCTAGTGTCGGGCCAGTTCGATTACATCTTAAAATGTCGTATCCCTGAAATGGCCGCCTATCGACAATTGCTGGGGGATGTGGTCTTGACGCTACCTGGCGTAAAAGAGTCCAAAAGCTATGTAGTGATGGAAGAGGTGAAAGAGAGTTTTAGCCTTCACATCCCCGATTTCGAGGAATTTGAGGATAAGTAAACCGATGATGGATGACCAGGCGCTGCTGCGCTATAGCCGCCAAATCATGCTACCCGAGGTCGATATCAAGGGCCAAGAGCGCCTTCTTTCTGCTCATGCGCTTATTGTTGGCGCAGGCGGCCTGGGCTCACCTGCTGCGCTCTATTTAGCGGCTGCCGGGGTAGGGCGGATCACTATTGCCGACGCAGATCGGGTCGAACTTTCCAATCTTCAGCGTCAGATCGCTCATCAGCAAGCCAGTATTGGATTAAACAAAGCCCGCTCTGCCCAGGCCAGCATGCAGGCACTAAACCCGCACTGTCACGTTACTGCGTTAGATCAACATATGCAGGGCGAGCAGTTGGAACAATTGGTCGCCTCGGCGGATGTGGTGCTGGATTGTACGGATCGTTTTTCAAGCCGCTATGCGGTGAATGCCGCTTCACAAAAGGCAAGGGTGCCGTTGGTGTCTGGCGCGGCGATTCGCTTTTCGGGGCAGCTAGCGGTATTTGACCCCCGCGATGTTGATTGTCCCTGTTATGCCTGCCTTTATCCCCCTGATGACAGTGGCGATGAAGCGCTAAGCTGCTCAGAAAGTGGCGTCATGGCACCGTTGGTGGGTTTAATTGGCTGTTTTCAAGCGGTCGAAGCATTCAAACTGCTGAGCGGGGCAGGCTCAGCTCATCGTGGGCTTTCCCTATTTGATGGTTTAAGTGGCCAATGGCGCCACTTTCAAGTGCCTCGTGATCCAGAGTGTCCAGTGTGTGCTCAGCGAGGATAAGGTAAGTAGCGTTGTTAGTGACGACTCAAGTGTCTGTCTGCTTTTCTGTTTCATTATTTTTCAATGCTATTTTTTGTCCTTGATTATCTGAAGCGCTGCTCATAAGAGACGGTTGTGCAAGCTTACCTTTGGTACTGCTGAAGGCGTTTTGCAGTACATCGCTATCTGGACTCATGTCAATACTGCCATGGAAAACGCTGCCATCTTCCAGTACAAGGCAAGGGGCAACGATAGTGCCAGAGACCTGTGCACCTTTATGAATCGTTGCACGGTGTAAGGCCACTAGGTTACCGGTGACTTCGCCGGACACGTGAAGTGTATGAGCAAAAACATCGCCATTGATATAACCATTCGAGCCCAGCGTTACCGTATTCTGCTTACATGTAATAATCCCTTTAACGCGTCCTTCTACCGTCAAATCCTCATCGCTGTTGATATCTCCTTCCACTAGGGTATGGCTGCCAATAATAGAAACACTGGGGCGTGAACTAGGCTGTGTACGCTGAGATGCAGTGGTCAGCGAGGAGTCTTCCGTGGCGTTAACCGTGGCGGCTTTGTTTTGGGGTGGGGTATTTTTGGCTTTGTTAAACATTGGCTAACTCCTAGTGACTGAGGCAAGAGCGCTTTTCGTAACGCACATTGGCAAGGGTATAAAATACGTCATCGAATACTTTAATCTGCTTGTTACCATGACAAAGCCTAGAGTTAAGCCGAGTGAGGCAGCTTATTCGCGGAGCCGCAAAACTGAAGAGCGAGTATAACGTTAGTTGGGAAACACTATTGGCGGCGGTAGGGTCGGGGTATGGGCATTCAAGCATGGTTGATTTTTTTAGGCATTGGGGCAATGACACTGATTGTATGGGATGGCAAGCGTTCTAAAATAAAGAATGCTGCTTCCTCTACTCTTCCCGCCCAGCGGATAACTTCACTCACTACCAGCCTACCCTCTGAAGCGGCTTCAGCGAGTGTATCGCATTGTGCTATAGAGCCGCTAAAAAGCGCTCAGTCCTATTCAGTAACCAATTTAGAACAAAATAACCAAGGGAGTCGTATTGGGGCGGCGACCCACATAAAAGGCACAATAACCGCTGATGAGCCGATACTGATCAAAGGTCAGGTTGAGGGGTTGGTGATTGCTCCTAATCACCCTGTGATCGTTAGTGCTACAGGATACGTCACTGATTATCTTGAGGGAGGAGTAGTGAGCATTGATGGAAAAGTGTCAGGAATGCTCAAGGCGAATATAAAAGCTACACTGCTATCAGGTGCCCAGGTGCAGGGGAGTGTAGACGCACCTAGTTTTGAGTGCATGGCCGGGGCTATCCTCAGTGTCAATGTATCCCATGAAGCTATTCGCCAAAAAGAAGCCCTAGTTTCTTAGCAGGCTGTGTTGGTTATTTAAGCCTCTGTTGTTATACATAGGTCGTAATTCAACTGTGCGACACTTCAGTTCGCTTTACCTTCGCCGATACCTTACTGAATAAATTATAAATGTTAAGGGATCGATAGAATGAAGCACCTCTCTATTAAGTGGAGCCTGACCGCTGCACTCGCCTTACTAGTGTTAATGATAGGGTTAATCAGCGGGCTTGGGTTTTACGCAAATCACAATAGCTCTCAAGCCCTTGAGGAGCTAACCGCTACCAACGTGCGGCTTACCAACCTTGCTAACCGCACCCAGGTGCATGCATTACGCGCACAAATATTTCTAGACCGTTCTGCAAGTTTCAGTACCCAAGGTAACCCCGAGAAAGGTCAGGAGAGCCGCGAAATGGCGGTAGAGGCTGTTGCTGCTTCACAACGGCGAATGGATGAGTTTCGTGCGGTCTTTGTTAGCCCTGGAAGTACGCTTGCTCCCCACCGTGAGGCGGTTATCAACGCATATGATAATTATGTGACAGAGGGCATTACGCCATTACTTGAAGCTCCCCCTTTTCAAATCCAGCGTAGCCAAGAAGCGCTAGCATCATTAAGCGCAGAGCTGGATGCAGCGATGAGCGGCTTTGTTGGCTATACCGAAGAGCGTGGCACCAGCGTGCTGCTTCAGGTTAACCATCTAGCGAATATTATTGGCGCTATTGCTATTACCTTGTTATTGATTTCATTAGCCGCAGCAGCGGTAATCCGGTGGGCAATGATGCGTAACGTAGTATTGCCTTTAAGAGAAGCAAGTGAACATTTTGCGCGTATCGCTGATGGCGATCTCACCGGTAATATTGAAGATCGTGGACGTAACGAAATCGGCCAGCTGTTCAGTGGGTTATCGGCTATGCAGGAGAAGTTAAAGGCGTTAGTGATTTCCTTACGCAATAGCAGTGAGCGGGTTTTCAGCGGAGCGGGGGATATCTCCGTCGGCAGCCAGGATCTCTCTTCGCGAACTGAACAGCAGGCATCAGCACTCCAGCAAACCGCTTCCAGTATGGAGCAGATGTCGGCAACGGTGAGTAAAAACGCTGAAACGGCTCAAGAAGCGGATCAGCTTTCGGTGGCAGCGTCGCAATCTGCTGAAACGGGTGGCGAAGAGGTCGAACGAACCGTGCAATTAATGCGCGATATTGCGGCTAGTGCGAGCCAAGTAAATGACATTATCGGCGTGATCGACTCCATTGCCTTTCAAACTAATATCTTGGCGCTTAATGCCTCTGTCGAAGCGGCGCGTGCAGGTGAGCAAGGGCGTGGCTTTGCGGTAGTCGCCAGCGAAGTTCGTTCATTAGCGACGCGCAGCGCCGATTCCGCTAAAGAAATTCGTAGTTTGATTGAGCAAACTACCACGAAAATCAACGGTGGTGCCGAACAAGCCGAGCGCAGTGGGCAGACGATTCATCAAACGGTGGACGCGATTCGCCAAGTCACTACGTTGATGGGGGAGATATCCACCGCAACCCGCGAACAGAATGGTGGCATTGAGCAGATCAATGCAGCATTAACGGAAATGGATTCAGTGACCCAGCAAAACGCCGCACTTGTGCAACAAACCAGTGCAGCAGCGGGTGCGTTAGAGGATCAAGCGCGTGAATTGTCAGACTTAATGGCTACCTTCCGCATCGATGAGAGTGCTGTAAGCCGCGTAGCCTTGCCAGCGCAAACAAAAGTTGAGCAGCCTAAAAAAGTCACTGCTGACGAATGGGATGCGTTTTAACGGCATATAATAAAAAGACCGCCGACGGTAAAGATATATTATCGTCGGCGGTCTTTTTACACATGACTGATAACAGTTCGTCGATAAGCGCTAGGCGCGAGCTGAAACGCGTAGGCGCACATAGTCGGCCGTCCAATTACCTTGCTCATCTCGCAAGCTGTGGCCCAACAGGGTAAGTGTGTTCTCTAGAACGGCTTCACGTACATCCTCATCAAGCCCATGTAAGAAAGGGCTAGCAAACGTTTCTAGCCACCCGATCATGCCAGTTGGTAAAGGCGTTGGGCGAGGTATTAGCTCTATGGTTTCTATTTTAAAGCCCACGGTTTCCAACAGCTGGCCATACTCGGTGGTAGTGGGGAAATACCAGGGGTGACGGCCTCTAACGCTAATGCCCCGGAATTGAAGCGCTGCGGTAAGGGCTGTACAAATAGCCGCTACATTGCCGTGACCACCAAATTCCGCCACGAAGCGCCCGCCGGGCTTTAAGGCTCGCTTAACACCTGCCAATACCGCCTGTGGATCCAGCATCCAATGCAGCGCCGCATTACTAAAGACAGCATCAAACTCATGGTCAAATGGTAGTTGATGACCATCAATTACGCGTGCGGTCACGCCACGTTGACGGGCCGCATTTACCATATCTTCTGAGGCGTCTACACCAAGAACATTTGCGCCTAACTGCGCGAGACGCTCTGTTAACGCACCATCTCCACAGCCGAGATCCAAAATACGTTCGCCAGGTTTGGGCGCCAAGAGTTTGATGACTTCACTGCCGAGTTTAGGCACAAAATCAGCATTTTGAGCGTAGCCATTGGCATTCCACTCTTGCCCTGGCGCGTTTGAAGGGGTATTAGTCATGGCTGCTTCCTGGCGTCGTTATTATTCCATCAAATATCAGGTATAAAAGCACTGCCCCAACAGTATAGCTTGCTGGTGCTTAACTTATTAGATGGATAATGAAAAACTAATGTCCGGCCTCTGCCCGTTTTTTGACAAGTGGCCGGATGCAATTTTCAATTAATCAGGAAGCGCGTAGGCAATCACGCTATCGCCCAGGGTTGTTTCCGCCTGGAAGGAGCCGCCTGCTGCGATAACCACATATTGTCGTCCTTCATGCATATAGCTCATCGGGTTAGCTTGCCCCCCTGCAGGTAAGCGCTCTTCCCAAAGCATCTTTCCGTTTGCGCTATCAAAACCACGAAAGTAGTCATCCATGGCTGCGCCTATAAAAGTGACACCACCCTGAGTGGCGAGGGGGCCCCCGCTAGTGGGAGCGCCCACCGTCATTTTAAGTCGAGACGGTATACCTAATGGCCCTTGGTCAAAGCTAGTGCCTAAGGGTTTCGACCAGACAATCTCACCACTAGTAAGGTCCGTAGCACTAATAAATCCCCACGGGGGGGCCGTACAAGGCATATCTAAAGGTGAGAGCCAAGCCCCCCGCTCGGCGGCTACAGGCGCACCAAGCATTGGCTGTGCTCCCTGATCAATATAGCTGGCATCTTGATCACCAATGGGAGCTATATTTTCCATTTCATCGGCTTCCTCTCGGGGATAAAGTACAACTCTGGATGGCATCCGGTTATTGTTGACGATCATCAGGTTTCGTTCGCTATCGAAAGAGGCGCTACCCCAGTTGATGCCTCCCAAAATGCCTGGAAATTGAAGCATTCCGCCTTCATCCAGGGTGGGCGGGGTAAACATACCTTCATAGCGCATGCGTTGAAATTGTATGCGGCAATAAAGATGGTCGATCGGTGTTGCCCCCCATGTATGGGCTCCGGTTAACTGCTCGACCGGTTGGCCTGGCACCGATCCGAAATCCGGCATGCCAGGAGAGAAAGGCTGGACCTCGGAGGACCAGTCGCCATCGATAGTACCCTGGGGAACTGGCCGCTCTTCAACTGGAGAAAGCGGTTCACCAGTTGCTCGATCAAATACAAAGACTTGCCCATACTTGGTAGCTTGAACAACGGCTTGGCGCACGCCGTCCGGCGTGGGGAAATCAATCAAAGCGGGTTGAGCGCCAAGATCGTAGTCCCATAGGTCGTGTATAACGGTCGTAAATTTCCACTCAACTTCACCCGTTTGAGCATCTACGGCCACCAACGTAGAGGTGAACTCATCCTCTTCAGGCAGGCGATCCCCGCCATACTGATCATTGGTCGGGTTGCCTGTGGGTAGGTAAACCAAACCGAGCTCTTCATCAGCGGAAATCGCTGCCCATACATTCGGTGTCCCGCGAGGATAAACATCACCCTCATTGGGTTGCTGGTCCGGTGTTGGCCACACGGCATCCCAGGTCCATTGCCATTCACCGGTGATTACATCATAAGCACGAACGGCGCCGGAAGGTCCGTCGCGACGCTGGTTGTCAGTGACCTGATGACCTACAACTACCCTATTGTTCACCACGGTAGGGCCCGATGTAGTGGAAAGATAGCCAGGCGCTTGTGGATCCATATACTCATAAAGATCCACTGTACCCAGTTCACCAAAATCGCTACACAGAGTGCCGTCTTCGGCATTCAAGGCCATTAAACGGCCATCCATGGTGCCCATCAGAATGCGACGAGGGCACTGTTCTACTGGTTCAGTCGCCTCGTGATAGGCCAATGAACGACAGGTGGCTGAAAATACATTTTCAAGCGCTTCACGTTCGACTTCAGGATCAAAATGCCACTGCTGCTCACCACTGGCTGGATCCAGAGCAAATACTTGGTTGCTTTGGGTGCAAACGTAAACACTGTTGCCAACTTTAAGTGGCGTATTTTGAAACGCATAGGGAGTCGCTTCACTATGCGGTGTATCGCCAGTGTTAAATTCCCATGCTTTTTCCAGCTGCGAGGCATTTGCTGGAGTGATTTGGCTAGCGGGTGAGAATCGTTGAGCTAAATTTGTACCGCCATAAGCGATCCAGTCTGTCGAGCTTAAAGGTTCAGCAGCATCTACATTGGCACCCTCTGTCGTGGTTCTGTTGACCGCTGTGTGTGTATCTAACAACAATAGTCCTAGGGCGGCGATAAACCCTGCCAGGGCGAGTAGACCTAAATAACGAGTTCCAATGGTGGGATGTAGGCCCGCCCGGCGATAAAGAGCCGGTAAGAGTAGCAATGCCACTACCATTAACCCTAGCAGCGCACCCACGCGCGCCATTAGGTCTACTTGCCACACTGGCAACCAACCTTTGCCCGCAATTTCCCATAGCGACCACAGAAAGGTTGCTCCGACGGTTGCAACATACAGCCAGACACCCCAGAAAGAGTTACGAAAAATCAAAATGGCGGATAGTAGAATGGTAATGCCGGTTAAAAGAAAGTAGCTACTCCCGCCGAGGTAGACTAGGTATGCACCCCCGATAATCAATGGGAGACTTAATAAGAGCATGACAGTGGCGAGGGCTCGAAGTGCCCAGCCAATAAGTCTTTGGCGTGGGGTCGCATTCATGGCATGTACCTTAAGACTGAATTAATGGGTTCATTTGGCCTTTTAACGAAGTTGGTTAGCGCTTCCTAAACCTAGTTAAATATGATGCTGTTATCCAATGAAATGAAAAGAAGCTTATGAAATACGGCGCTAATTTCAGGTAATTTAACTTATGTTTTATCACTATTTATTGAAAGCTAAGTTGCATCAAATCAGATTGAGCTGCTGGGCGGACAATCTCAAAAGCTTTATTACGACGCATGACGGGGGGGTTAATGAGCCAATCTGTTTCACGTTACTGTATTGCTTCACCCGTTGGGATCCTTGCCGATACCCATGGGTTACTGCGTGATGAAGCTTTAGAGTTGCTTGAAGGGTGCGAACTGATTCTGAATTTGGGCGATGTGGGCAATAAAAATGAGGATAAGACGATCTTAGAGCGCTTGTCATTAATGGCCCCCGTTCACTGTGTGCGGGGAAATATCGATACGGCTGACTGGGCTGAGAACTTGCCAATGTGCCAAGACATTATCGTCAATGATCGACGTTTGCATCTCGTTCACCGCCTGGAGGATTTTGTCCCGACGACCTCTTGCGATGCCGTTCTACATGGGCATTCCCATAAACCCCGCAATGAGCGTCAAGCAGACAGGCTACTCTTCAACCCTGGCGCCGCTGGGAAACGTCGCTTCAAGCTGCCTATTACGTTAGGCAAGTTATGGGTAGACGAACGCGGCGTGCGCGGTGCGATTATTCATTTGCCTCTATAGAATGTCCTTTAATTTTAATTGCACTGCTCCTCAGCCTTTGCCATCACTAAGCTGAACCGTCCATTTGAGCTTCATATTGATTTACATGACGGGTGCAATTTCCCGCTAGAGCAAATCCTGTTAAACGCGGCTGCTCATTTTGGCTGTAGCTATAATGTAAAAACGTTGCGCCTTGTTCATCAGTTGGCTGCTCAACCCATTCGCCTTGTTCTTGAGAGGGCCATACCGCTATTGGATATGAAGGCGTTTTAATGATTATCGTGGATGCCTTGCCTTCGTAGCGTTTTGGTTCACCGCAGAGTAGGCCCCCTAATACGCTAGCTTGTGCTTTTAACGGCTTAATGTATGGCAGTAGCTTGGTTTTGTGCTCAACGCAGTCGCCTAAAGCAAAAATATGCTTATCAGAGGTTTGTAGCTGTGCGTTAATCACAATGCCTTTTTGAACCTCTAAACCCGCTTGTGACGCCAGCACAATATTGGGATTGAGGCCCAAGGCACTTACAACTACATCTGTTTCTAGGTGCTGGCCGTTAGTAAGTGTGACTGATAAATGCCCATTTTCATGCTTTTCAACCGCGGTGAGCGTCGTTTCATTGATGAACGCTATACCTTTATGTTGAAAATGTTCTGTAAGCTGAAGGCTGAGGGTTTCTGGTAGCAAGCGGGCAAGCGGGCGTGGTGCTAGATCTACTAAGGTGACTTGATGCCCCGCGCCCGATAGATCATCGGCAAATTCACAGCCGATTAAGCCCGCACCAAGAATCACAACGCGGGATTTAGGTTGGCTATCCAATTTTCCACGTAGCTGACGATAGCTAATAAGGTCGTTGACCTGCATCACCTCTTGAGCCGCACTGCCAGCTAAGAGTGGTTTAGGCTGTTGAGCTCCCAATGCCAGTACTAACTGGCGATAGGGTACGCCTCCGCGAGGGGTAATCAGGCGTTGCTGATCACGGTCAATGCCCAATACTCGGGTACGTGCGACTAAGCTTACATTGAGGCGGTTTGCCTGATGCTCGCCAGTGCTTGTTATTAACTCGTCCGGCGCCTGACCTTTTGTTGCGGCCGCTGAGAGTTGGGGCTTGTAGTAAATGTCGCTGGAACAGCGTGAAATGACCACAATAGGAACTTTGAGATCACGCTGGCGAATATTCTCCACAAGTGCCCACGCCGCCATGCCGCCGCCAACAATGACGATCTGTTCAGTATTATTGGGCAATCCGTCTGCCCGATTATCACTAATGACGGTTTCAGATGAGCTGGACGGCAATGCTTCGAGTAGCACAAAATCTTGCTTCCGCACGCCACAATCGGGGCACTCCCAGTCATCGGGGATATCTTCGTAACGCGTGCCCGGTGGCAGACCTCCGTCGGGGTCGCCATGGGCTTCATCGTAGATAAAGCCACAGACGATACATAAATAGCGACGGTAAGACTGGTCAGCGACAGTCGTCATGGTGAAATTCCCTTAAGCGGCTTGCAAGCGTTGGAGTTCTTTGCGGATATGCTTCATGGCTGGCGTTACAATGGCCACAAAATAGGATTCACGAAGCTTACGCTGGGCGGGGGCATCGGCAAGATAACCGCGTGCGCCAGCATGCAGCATGGCTGCTTGCGAGGCACGCAACGCAAGTTCTGAGGCCCCGTAGCGCAGCTGTAAAACATCGGCAAATAGTTCATTTGACGCATCGCTTGTCACTTCCTGCCCCAATAGTGCAGTGGCTTTGCGTGCATCGCTTAACGCTACTTCAAGAGTTTCAGGTTGGTCGTCCAGAAAGCCATTAACGTGCTGATGGGTTTCTCGCATCGAGTGCATGATGTCGATGCATCCCTGGATGACACCCAGTCCCATGCCCATCTGGAGCAGCACAAAACCTGATCGAATACGTGGAATAAGTGTGCTGACCTCGTGGCTAATCACCTGTTGGTCAGGAATAAAACTATCTTTAAAATGGCAGGCGTAGGTGCCACTACCTTCTAATGCGGTAAATTCAGCACACTGCTGTAGACTAAATCCAGGCTGGTCGCAGCGGGTGAGCGCCATAATGTTGCGAGAACTACCTTCCAATTGAAAAATAGCCGCAAAGACGTGATCTGGCCCAAGATTAGAAACCCACGGCAGAGTGCCATTGGCCAGGTAGCCACCTTCAACTCGTTGTACATGGATCTTAAGTGGCTCGATACTAGCGAAATGTTTCATGGCGTTGGAAAGCCCGGTTCCGCCTAACTGCTTGCCGCTACTGATTTGAGGTAGCCAGAGGTCACGCACACTGGTGTCATCTGCATGTTCAAGGTACCAGGCCAACGCGTCTTGGCACCATACACAGAACCCTGTCGACATACACTCTCTCGACACGGATTCCATCGCTGAAATTGCCTGGGTGAAATCGGAACCCGAATCAGGTTGCTGAGAGGCAAGGTGAAAGCGGTAAGCGCCTTGCTGACCTAATGCATGCATAAAATCGCCTGGATAAAGCCCTTTGCGATCAATAGATATCGTGTGAGGTGCCAACTGTTGACGAACTAATTGATCTATTTCTGTTAGTGCGGGACGATCTGTTAGGTGAGTGAAACGATTAATAGCATTCATTATTGAGCCTTCAAACAAAGGTTGGATTCGGTAAAGCACCTTATAAGCGTGCATCGAGTCTCTTTGTCATTAATACGGCAGAATTCATGCCAATTACTGTCATAAAAGTGCTAAATATTTAATAAATAGAATAATTTTATTTATTTAAAATGCATATTTATGGGGTTTGATCAGTTAATTAAGTTACCTATATGGACAATGTCGACAATCAAGACATAAGTGACAACATTGTCTACGTTTGAGCGGATATCCTTCCTCATGTGACGACTTAGCGAGTATTAATTCGTTGAAAGTTTCCATCCATATTTAAATTTCACTTTTAAATCAGAAAATTACCAAGTCCCGGCATCGGTTTTGCAATGGTTAAGCATATAGGCGAATCCGCCAATTAATAAAATACATGCTTGGCTAGAGGACGCATCATGGGTGCATCAATTCAGATTAACGGCATCACTCATCGCTTCAGTAATAAAGGCCCCAATGTGCTTGAGAACTTGGTCTTTGATATGGCGGCAGGGAGAAGTACCGCGCTGATTGGTGAAAGTGGCTGTGGCAAGTCCACGCTCTTACACATGCTGGCTGGCTTAATGTTGCCCACTGAAGGTTGCGTAAGAATTAACGGTCAACAAGTCACGAAACCACATCCAGAGTGGAACATGATGTTTCAGCGCCCGGGGTTATACCCGTGGTTAAACGTTCGCCAAAATGTGGCGCTGGGCCTGCAGTTTACCGGGAAAACAGAAGCGCTAGCGCAGCGTGTAGAGGAGATGCTGGCGCTTGTGGGGTTAAGTGATAAAGGTTCGGCGCGCCCCCAAGATCTCTCAGGTGGTCAGCAGCAGCGCGTTGCGCTGGCGCGTTCTTTGGCCGTTGAGCCTGACGTTATTTTATTAGATGAACCATTTTCCGCCTTGGATGCGTTCACGCGGCGCAATTTGCAACTTGAAGTCCGTCATATCGCTCGTGAGAAGAGTATTACGCTTGTGTTGGTTACCCATGATATTGACGAAGCACTCACTATGGGAGACTGCGTCGTTGTCATGGGACGAAACCCTGGCACCTTTCAAAGCGTAATGAATATTGATCTTGCCTACCCCCGTAACCCGATCGATCCCAACTTTGCTAAGTTACGCAACGACTTGATGGCACGCTTTAAGCACTCCGTAGAAGGGCAGCCACAGGTACGTCAAACAAGCTTCGATGCAATTGCTAACAAAATCAAAACGCCAGCCCATGAAAGGCCCTTAGACCAAAACAATGGTCGCCCTTCGTCTTTGCCTCTCAACCGCTAATCGCTGGAGTCATCACTATGCCCCCTTGCAATTGCCACCCTAATGATCCGCAAGACTATCAAGTGTCTAACACTGGTCGTCGTCGATTTATGCTAGATAGTCTGGCTGCCGCTGGTGGTTTAGCGGCGGCGATGAGTATGCCTAATATGATGCGCCAAGCGATGGCGGATGACGGAACCGTAAGAATTGGCTATTTACCTATCACCGATGCAACACCGCTCTTAGTCGCCCATGCGTTAGGCTATTTTGAGGAGGAGGGGCTTAAAGTGGCCGAGCCAGAGCTTATTCGTGGCTGGTCGCCGTTGGTGGAAGGGTTTACCCGAGGCCGCTTTAACCTTGTACATTTGCTTAACCCTATCCCTGTTTGGATGCGTTATAACAATAATTTCCCCGTTAAGATTATGGCCTGGGCGCATATCAATGGTTCCGCTGTACTCGTTAGTGGGCAGAGTGGAGCACAGGAATTTGCTGATTTAGGTGGAAAGCAAATCGCCGTGCCTTACTGGTACTCTATTCACAATACGTTATTACAGATGGCGCTACGCAATGCCGGTTTAGAGCCAGTAATTCAAGACCAGGCAGCGCCCTTGGCGGATAACCAAGTCAATCTCATGATTCTGCCACCGGCAGATATGCCTCCCGCCTTAGCGGCCGGCCGCATTGATGGTTTTACCGTTGCTGAACCGTTTAACGCCGCAGGTGAATTGCTTGCGGGTGGTAAATTGCTGCGTTTCACCGGTGATATTTGGCAGAACCATCCTTGCTGTGTGGTATGCATGAATGAAAACCAGGTAGAAGCCAACCCAGAATGGACCCAGAAAACACTCAATGCGTTAGTAAGAGCGTCCATTTATGCACAGCAAAACAAAATTGAAACAGCCGAAATGCTATCGCGAGATGGTCGTGGTTATCTGCCGATGCCTGCAGAGGTCGTTATTCGTGCCATGAGCCATTATGGCGCTGATGACTACGCAAGCCCCAGGGCGATTCGCCATAGCGAGTGGGGTAGTGGTCGGATCGATTTCGCTCCTTTTCCCTATGCATCGGCCACGCGCCAACTGGTTAGTGCAATGAATGATACTCTGGTAGGCGGTGATACCACGTTCTTGAATGGGCTGGATCCTAATTTCGTGGCAAATGATTTGGTGGATTCTCGGTTTGTGCGACGCGCGATGGAGCAGTATCCGGAGGCGCACTTACCCAATACGCCAGAAGCCCAGCGCTGGGAGCGCGAAGAGAGGATTGAGCTATGAGTCATAGTGTCAGCAGCGCCGAGATGGCTGCCCGGCCAAGTGCCATGCCATGGTTTCAGCTTCGCCGCCAATTGTTAAGCAAAATAGCGTATCCGTTGGTCGGTTTAGCAATTCTCTTAGCTTTTTGGTGGTTTGGGGGCTACTTAATTGCCAGTAATCCTGCCACCCAGTCGTTTGCCGGGTTTGCGCCAGCCCAAGCACTACCTCAGGCTTGGCAACTGTTTGTATCAGGGACATTGATGGGCACCGTATTGCCGAGTCTTTACCGTATTGGGATGGGGTTGTTATGGGCATCGCTAGTAGCGGTGCCGATAGGCATTTTAGTCGGTGCTTCACCGGTATTACGTCAAATCACCGGCTTCCCTTTTCAACTACTGCGAATGGTTAGCCCTTTGGCGTGGATGCCTATTGCGGTGCTGGCGTTTGCCACCTGGGACGGGGCAATTATTTTTCTGATCTTTATGGCTGCGCTCTGGCCGATTCTGTTTTCAACCGCCTTTGCGGTTCAGCGCATCGACCCAATGTACTTCAAGATCGCGCGCAACTTCGGTGCTTCACCACTAGCTAGCCTGCAGCGCCTTGTTTTACCAGCCGTAGCGCCCGATATTTTAGCAGGCTTTCGCTTAGCGTTAGGTATCGCCTGGGTAGTGTTAGTGCCTGCCGAATACCTGGGCGTGACAAGTGGTCTTGGCTACGCGATTAATGATGCACGGGATATTCTCGCTTATGACTTACTAGCCGCCTTAGTACTTATTATTGGCGTTATTGGCTACTTATTGGATAGCGTTATCGTGATGCTGATGCGATATCTAGGTTGGCAAAACAGTGATTAAGATAAGCTTCTCAAACGCCTTGCGCGAACAGAAGTTAAAGGGAGAACCACTATGAGTACGCCGCCTCTGAGACATAAGAGTCAGGATATTAACCAAGATACCTTAATTCTCTCTGAGGCGGCGCATTTTCTGGGTAGCTCGTTAGAAGCGGATACCACGATTCCGGCGGTACTACGTTCGCTCTCGCAGTTAGCGGGGCTAAACCGGGGCCGTGTGGTTCTCCCTGACGCTGATAATCAAATGCTGCGGATTGCATACGCTTATGGGCTGCAGCCGTTTGAAAAAGCGCGGGGTGTCTATCACCGGGGTGAAGGCATTACTGGCAGTGTCATGGAGGCAGGGCGTGTCTGTGTGGTGCAGAACATTGATGAAGAAGATAATTTTCTTTTTCGAGCGGTTACTCGTGATGTGCTTCCAAAGGATGTCGTAGCATTTATCGCAGTCCCAATCCTGTTAGATGAAATGTCCGTAGGTGTTTTGGCGTGCCATCGGCTGCGCAATCGCCCGCGTGGTATCCAAACCGATTTGCATTTGTTGCGCATTGTTGCTGCCATGATTGGGCAAATGCTGCGCATCAAAGAGTTGATTAGGCAGCGTACTGAGCGGTTAGAGAATCAAAATAATGCGCTGCGCTCGGCGCTTGAGCGCCACAAAGTGCAAGATCAGCTTCTCGGTAGCAGTTCTAAACTTAAGCAAGTGCTTGATGAGGCGATCCAAGTTGCCAATAGCGATGCCACCATTATGCTTCAGGGCGAGTCAGGCACAGGCAAAGAGCGGTTTGCACGACTGATCCATGCACATAGCTCGCGTGCCAAAAATCCATTCGTGTGCATCAACTGCGCAGCCATTCCTGAGCACTTATTGGAGGCTGAGCTATTTGGTCATGAAAAAGGCGCATTTACCGGTGCGATACGCAGCCGTGCAGGCAAAGTAGAGGCTGCTAATGGCGGCACTTTGTTTCTAGATGAAATTGGCGATATGCCTCTAGAACTGCAAACTAAAATACTACGTCTATTACAAGAGCGCAGCCTGCAGCGCGTAGGTGGGGATCAGGAAATCCCAGTTGATATTCGCGTACTCACCGCCACTCATATGGACCTTCAGCAGGCGGTTAATAATGGCGAGTTCCGCCTAGACCTATTTTATCGCCTTAACGTTGTGCCACTGCGTTTGCCGCCGCTACGGGAGCGAGAGGGAGACGTAGCACTGCTGGCACACTATTTTCTTAACGTGTTCAATTTGCGCCATGATCGACAACTAAATTTCGACTCAGGCGTTGTCAGTCGCCTGGATAGCTATCCTTGGCCTGGTAATATTCGTCAGCTTGAAAATGTCATAGAACGTGCGGTGCTTACTTCACGTGGCGTGGGTATTTCATCTGCTCATATAGAGCACATCCTGCACGATGAGTCGCAAATTGAACGCTACCCTGGGCCTAACCATCATATTAATTCCACAGTACGAAATACGAGTAAGTTCGGCATTGATGATGGTGAAATAACACCTGCGCGGACCTATGCGAGAATAGGTCATGCTTTGCAAGATGGATTGTCGCTTGGTAGTGCTGGACGGCCATATCAGCGTGTGGTTGATGCCGATCCCGAACAGTTGATTGCCGTGCTGCGTAATGTACGTGGCAACAAAACTGAAGCAGCCCGGCAGCTTGGTCTAAGTCCTCGCCAGTTGGCCTACCGGCTACAAAAACTGGGTATCGATAAAACCCTTTATCGCTAAGCTCTCCATCGCAAGGCCTCAATCTAAGCCTTCATTTTTAAGCCCTTGTCTGCGCAAGGGCTTTGGAATGGCCTTGGGTTTACTTTGCGATAATGGCTGTAGCCATTTGGCTAGCTATCTGCCAATTCAATATGAAAGTTGACTGGGTTACGCATGGTATTAGCGACTGGGGAATAGAAATTAGCGTGTTTGACAATTTCATCAAGTCCTTCGCGTGAAGCATCACCCTCAATCACCACTTTTACCCTTATATCCTGAAAACCCATGTCGGAAGGGATCATTTCAGCGCCCCCAGCTCCCCAGGCGGCAGGGTTGCCAATATCACCTTCAATAAAAATCTCCAATTTAGATAACTTAACCTGTTTCCATGTCGCGACTGCGGTAATTCCTACAGCCAAGCAGCCCCCTAGAGCAGAAAGGACAATTTCACCGGGGGCGGGAGCCGTATCCTGACCAAATAGGTGTAGCGGTTCATCAACCAAGACTGGCTGGTGCTCACCTACATAGCTCAGCGTGCGATACTGGCCTTCGCAAATAGTATGCACTTTGTTAGTGCCGCGCATTTTAGGGTTACTGCGGCCTTTCTCGGCGAAGCCCAAAAGTCCTTCCCGATCAATAGGGCGCAAATAGTGGCTAATGGTTTGTGGGGTGTCTGTTGCGGTTGCCATGGTAGGCTCCTTGCATCATCAAAGTGGCAATGGTGTTGTATATAGCTGTCTTATGCTATGTCGACAAAGTGTAAGAGCATGATGCATACCATGGGTGGGTTAATCATTTACTATCAATCTGTTAGCCTTTTTCAGTCATCAACTATAAACATTTAAGATCTAATATTAATAACAATGTCGACAAGTAATTGTTGTCAATGTCGACATTGCTTGCGCGCTCAGCATTAACCGAACCCAATTAGGCTATACAAATCTGTTACACTAGTTCGAATTGTATTCAATTAAGTGTTATTCAGATAAGCGAGGTTTCATGAACAACGTTATTGATCTCCTAAAATCTCACCGTTCCATTCGTAAATTTAGCGACAAGAAAATTCCCCACGAATTATTAGTGGAACTTATTCAAGCAGGCCAGGGCGCCGCGACGTCTAGCCATGTTCAAGCGTATACCGTTATCCATGTCAAAAATCAGGCTAACCGCGAAAAAATTGCCGAATTAGCTGGCGGTCAGGGTTACATTGCTAGCTGTTCAGATTTCTTGGTGTTTTGTGCTGATATGAAGCGGCCTACGGAGGCGTCTGAACGCACGGGATCCAATGTTAACCGCGGCATGACAGAACAGTTGCTGGTGGCCACTGTGGACACAGCATTAATGGCACAGAACGTAGCGGTAGCTGCTGAGTCTGAAGGGTTGGGTATCTGCTATATCGGCGGTATCCGCAACAATCCTCAAGAGATTAGTGATCTGCTACGCCTACCAGAGCACGTCTATCCCGTGTTTGGAATGTGCCTTGGGTACCCTGATCAAGACCCTGAGATAAAGCCTCGCTTGGCAGTAGAAGCGATTCTTAAAGAAGACTACTACACTGATGACAGCGAGCAGGTGCGAACCTTCGATGCCACCATGCAGGCCTACTACCAAGCCCGTAGCAGCAGCAACAAAGATTCTGATTGGTCGCATAACCTAAAACCGTTGTTCGATAACAAGCTGCGTCCCCATATGCGCGATTTTTTGATCAAGCGTGGTTTTGAAATGAAATAGTTTTGAAATGAAATAGTTCGGAATTGAGATAGTTTCGAAACTAAATAGGGATGTTGCACACTTTCTTAACAGGATGTTCGGGAAAGAGAACGATTGGTTAGTTAACTGATGTTCTCTTTTCCCCGTTTTCAGGAGCTCTACCGTATGCGCGTATTTGCTAACCCAGTCGGTTCAGGCTCCCTTTGGTTTGACAACCTTGAGACTGCCGACGGAATTCCCGTTGGCTATGATCCCCAGGCCAGGGCCTTTGTGCCAATGCCTCCATTTTGTATCAATCGAGACATCATAGGGTGTAATTGGATAGCACCTGAAGAGGGCGCTTTTTGCCGCTCTTGTGCGATGACTGCGCTAGCGCCTGATCCCGAATTACCTAACGCTATTCCGAACTGGGCAAAAACCGAAGCAGCTAAACGCTGGGTACTGGATAACCTTGGCCGTTGGCACTGGTTCCGCCCAGAAGACCCCGGCGCACCGCCCGCTTTTCACTTGCTGGCAGAAGGCCGCAAACCCGTAGCGATGGGGCACATAGAAGGGGTGGTCACAATTAGTGTGGCCGAGGTAGATCCGGTGTTAGTCACCACGCGCCGCGAAGCGCTGGAAGAGCCTTATCGCACCATGATCGGTCATATGCGCCATGAAATATCGCATATGCTATGGTGGCGGCTTAGCCTGCGTAAAGATTTTCTTGATGCGTTTCGCGAGATGTTTGGGGATGAGCGTCAGGATTATACCGCTGCACTTCAGCGGCACTATACACAGGGGCCGCCTCCAAACTGGAAAGAGAGCTTTCTGACTACCTACGCTTCTGCTCATCCACACGAAGACTGGGCAGAGACTGCGGCGCATCTACTGCATTTAACCGATATTGCCGATAGCTTTGCAGCCTCTGATCTTTCGTCACCTGAGCTTCCTAGCCCTCAGTGGGAGCCTTATGCGGAAACAGATGCTGAGCGTTTGATTTATGTTGCGGCAGCACTCACCGTGGGGGTTAACCATGTTAACCGCTCTATGGGACTGCCTGATCTATACCCCTTTGTACTTTCGGAAGCCGCCCGATATAAGCTCGCATTCGTGCACGACTGGCTGCGCAGAGGCGCGCAAGGACTTTAACGCAAGGGTTATGGCTGAGCATAAAGTTAGGTATTGACGCGCGATGAAGAACTAGCGACATTGCCTATACTAAGAAATACATGATGTAAGCAATACCTGACGATAACAACAAAGGCCGGTGCGCAACTACTGACATCGGCCACACAGCATGGAGATTGACCAATGACCCTAGACCGCGCTTACCGACTGTTGGCAGCTTTTTACACGATAATGCTCTTCATTGGCGTCATTGCCATATTAGCAGGCGGAGGAACGATGCTGGCTCCCCTACATCTAGTGGTGGGCGCGCTGGGAGTCATCGGTTTATGGGGATATATCCTCAAGCGTGGGTTTATGAACCCCCGCATGTGGCGGCCACTGGCAGGAGTATTGGCGGTAGGTATTGTGGTGCAGTTATTTATAATGCTAACAACGCCATTATCTAGCATTTTCTTAACCTGGATGCTTACCAGTAGTATCTTTTCAGTGTTGCTGGTCATTATGTTGTTTCAGTATGGCGATCGTGATCAGCCTTTATGGGCGACAGCTGAAGAAAGGGCGGCTGCGCGTCAATTAGATGCGATGTTGGATGGTGAATCTCCGCTGACGGCGGTCCATCGCGAGGGTGGTCGTGAGAATAGCGTTAAGGTGTCAAAATCAAAGGATGGGTATCAAGCCAGTGTGACTCGTCGTACGAAAGATGGCCAAGAGCGTTTTGAAGAACGCTTTCGGCATCCAGAAACGCTGGTGTTTTTCTTAGAAAAATTTACCAGCGTTTCTGTTGATCATTTTCAGGATTCGCCTAGCTCAGCCAATTTTGGAGGAGCTACAGCTAACACCTAATGCTTGTGGGGGCTAAGTAATAGAAACGCTTTGCTTAGCCTCCAGAAGCTCCTCTACTTGAGGTGCTAACACTCTTCTAATATGCAGGTATAGTGGCATCAAGTCTTTGTGCATTTCCTTTTCAGCCTTAGCATGGTCAATGTAAAAAGCATTTCGAGTGCCATGCATTTCGATTGCTGTTCCTACTTTTGTAAACTTAAACCCTGACATAGAAAGTAATCTTGGCAGCCTCGGTTCCATCATGGCAAACACATGGCGCTTATTCATTAGGCCGACTAATGAATAAGTTGCAAGAAACAAGGCGATTACTATTAGAGGAAAAGCCTTTCTTTCTTTGTCTGTGAATTGGTGTTTAATATCATTTAGGTCGAGAGTTTCATTATTTATGGCTTTATGTCTGAATGCTCTTGCAATAGCGAATCGTGATATTTCACAGATACTATGGTAGGGAAGCTTTGCGGGATGCAGAGTTTCATGTGGGAGGCTTTTTTCTCCAAAATCTTGTAATGGAAGTCTTTTATTTTTCCCCTCAGTCAGTGGCGCAGGTAATACTAGCCTGAGACAGCCTGCTGCAAGTCCTGAGCGGCGATGTTCAATTAGACAATGAATCGAGTGTGAGTCGTGTGTGTCACTTTCAATATTCTGATTAGATATCTCAGGCGGATGGTAACCAATTTCTTGGCAATAAACTTCATGGCGAAGTTTGTATATTCTACTTTTTTCTAAGTCAGAAATAGCAATGCTAAAAATGAAATCTTCTTTAAATAGTGCGAATAAGTCATTAGTGGAGCAGTAGGTTTGTGATGATTCGTTGTTTACTTCCATTAATGTTATACCTTATGTTTGATATGTATTATTAATTTTACATTATCAAAAAAAATACAGGTATAGTTTTTACTATTTATTGTTAAACGTAGTTTTGAGAGGAGTAGGGCGCCCAAGATGGAATCCTTGTCCATAAGTAATACCATAGGATTTCAATATCGGTAAAATTGCTTCTTGATCAACGAATTCAGCAATAGCTTGCTTACCAAATCCAGCGGCAATATCTGCAATAGCACGAACAATGACACGACTGTCGGGACTAATGAGTAGGCTGCGGATGAAGGAACCATCAATTTTGATGTAATCGACGGGAAGTTGTCCTAGATAGTGGAAGCTGCTGAATCCTACGCCGAAATCATCCAGAGCGGTACGACAGCCCAGGTCGCGCACTGTTTGCAATACACCTCTTGCAGTAGAAAAATCGGTAACGGCAGCCGTTTCAGTCACTTCCAAAATTAAATGGTGCGGATCTGCTCCACTCAAAGCTAGCTCATCTGAAAGGTACTGCTTCAACCCTTCATCATGTAGGGACTGGCCGGAGAGATTAACCGCCAAGGTAATACCTTGATCTTGTATCTGGCTAAGAGCACTGAGGCTATGCTTTAGCACCCACCTATCAATTTGAACAATCTGACCGCTCTGTTCTGCAACAGGTATAAAGTGTCCGGGGGATACTAGGCTACCATCTGGATCACGCATCCGAAGTAAAACTTCATAATGCTTTATATCATTGTCTTCAAGCCTAACGATGGGTTGCACCATAAGCTCAAAGCTATTTTCTTCCAAAGCATTACGAATGCGCTCTACCCAGTAAACGCGCTCCTGCAACTCATCTTTGGCGTTTTCTGCTCTTGAGAGTAAGTGCCACTGTTGAAGGCCGTTTTCCTTGGCTTTATACATAGCCACATCGGCACTTGCCATCAGATCAGCAGCGGAATTTCCATGGGTAGGAAATAGAGCAATGCCAATACTAGCCGCCGCTCGTAGCCGTCTTTGAGCGACTGTAAAGCCAATGCCATCAAGCAACTGAACTATTTGTTGTGCCACTCTAATGGCTTGATCGGCATCGGCGCCTTCCAGAAGTAGTGAAAATTCATCCCCTCCCAAGCGTGCAATAACACCACGATGTCCCAGATTCAAAAGTAGTACGTCGGCGACTTCTTTTAACAAACGGTCTCCGACATGATGCCCATTTAGCTCATTAACTTCTTTAAACTGATCTAAATCCAGTAGCAAAACGGCTCCTTTGCTCCGAAGTGAGATAGTTTTTTGCAGGGCTTCTTGAAAATAACGTCGATTATAAAGTTCGGTGAGTTGGTCGCGTTCCGCCAACCATAGCAGGCGAGCTTCGGCGGCTTTGCGCTCAGTGATATCTAGCCCTACCGAAATTCTAGCCATGTTCTCATTTTGATTCGATGGCAAAGGAGCGTGATACCAAGCAATAGTGTGTACCTGTTGATTAGGGGTCAGTAGAGAGCGCTCCTCTTGCTGTGGCGTATCGAAACTTCCCACTGGCGACGGACTACCAGCATCAAAGATATCTACAAAATGACGCCCGAGTAGCGAGGGTTCATCAAGCTCAAGCATTTCTCGGGTATAGTCGTTGATAAGGCTGATACGCCCCGCGCTATCCTGAGCGATGATAAATACTCTGGCAGTATCGAGTAAGCTGCTAACAAAATCCCGTTCCTTAGCCAGCTCTTCAAAACGTTCGGTTAATTGATCACCCCGTTCTTTAACCTCTCCTTCGAGCATCTCAAGTTGCTGGGAAAGCTCAAGCGTGGTGATTTCTAATATATCAATTTCGTCTGGTAAAGAGCGCGGGTTAACCGTTATAGCGGAACGAATATGAGCAAAACCGCCGCTGGCAAGGGTGGGTAATAGCCTTGCAACTCTACGCAGACGTGCCATCGGCCCTAATAAAATTACCAAAAGCATTAGCTCTGCGGATAACCAGCCTATGACGCCTATCACCAATAGGGTTTGTGTATCCTGGCGAATCGCGTCTATTTGCTCGGTAATGTCTGATATCAACAAAAAGTAGCTAGGATTATTGGACTCAGCATCGTCATCAATGCGAATAGCGCTAATTTCTAAACTTCTGCCATCATATTCAAGGTTAAACGGCGCTTCTTGAAGGCGACTGACAGGTATGGTTTCAGCGGCACGCTGCAGTGGTGCTAGGCTATGATATTCGCGGGTCAGCGCGACAAGATGGCCGTTCCACGCCTCTAGGCGTCGTGTATCTGCTGCTTCTTGCCCTTCAACCGTTTCTGCTTCTGTTATTAATAGCGCTACTTCGCTACCAGAAACCTCTCTTGCCTTTCGGGTTACATCGGCAAGTGATCGGGTTAGTACAACAACACCCACACTGGCCCCTTCAACAAGCGTTGGAACGGCAGCATACTGCAGGCAATCGACAGAGCAGCGAAGGGTGGTTAAAGGTAGCTCGGTGTTAATGACCTGACTTATCCAGCGCTGTAGAGGCAATTGAGCTTCTACACTGCTGTTGCCCCAATTCTGTAAAATCTTGCCGTAAATATCGATTACAAGAACTTCATTGATCCCTGCTTCTATTTGTAGCGTAGGCCACTGGGCATCGAATGCATTTTCAAATTCGTTTAAATTGCGATCTTGTAAGGGCAGACCGATTCCTGCCGAAGCGGCCGTTAAACCTGCCAATTGTCTAAGGTTTTCTGAAGACCTCTCCAATGCAAGAAGTATCTCACGCTGTTGGCGGTCATGATGCTGGGTACGATTTTCCTGAAACTGGCGGGTGAGATTGGCATGGCCTATCCATGTGAATAGGATGACGAGCGCCAGCAGTAAGAGGCTACTTAGTGCGATCACGCGCCAAGTAAGGCTAAGGTGCTTAGGTATTCGCAAAAGAATAGCTTTTCTCATCGCTATGACTTCCTAACCAAAATAGGATAAAAACCTTAGAAGCGTAGCGATAGCTGGAATAACCACATATTCCAACGGCGGCTAGTTTGGGCTGAATCTTGATTATCTCTTACCGGCAACCACCCGGTGCCATCAATGTGATGATATTCGCCTGCCAACAATACTCTTGGGTGGGGCGTCCATTGAAGTCCCAGCGTAATATCCTCAGCAAATTGGGTATGGGCCGGAACCGCTCCGCCAGTACTTTCTTCAAAAGATTTACCGCTTCGGTCTGCTCGATTGCTAATTAGGCTGTCGTAACGTACCAGCCATTGCCAGTCATCTGCGAAACGCCTGGCATACTGGACATACCAGCTTTCCCCCGTTACGTCATTGACCCAACTGTTTTCAACACCACCTAGTTTTGTAGGCCTTAGGGCGAACTCACTCGTTAAACTCCAATGTTCTTCGTTGTACTGTAATGACATAACAACAGGACGAAAGCGAAATGTCAGGTCTGTCTGTTGTTCAGTACTGAAGTCGAATTCTGCTTTTGCTTCAGCAGCGCTAAATGCCGCAATAATGCGCCCCCCATCATGCTCATAACGAATTTGCCCTATAGCGGATTGCCTAGGAACCAGTGTTCCAGGAACGCCTTCTAAACGTAATGCGCTTTGTAAATCAGCTCCTGCTTGTGCTTGCCCAATTCCAAGTTGTGTACGCAGCATACCGCTCGCAAGCCTTTCCTCGTGATATAGGCTGATGCCATCTCCGGAAAGCCCTAACGAACGTGTACGGTCAAAGTAGATGGATTGCGGAAGTAGTATGCTAGGCCGAGTAAATGCTACATCTCGTGTTTGATTATAAAAACCAAAGGGGTTCTTAAACCTACCTATCTGCACACCGAAGGTACGTTGCTGGTCGGACGATAGTTGATAGTCGATGAGCCCGTAATCTAATTTTGGAGTGGCATCACTACTACTGCCCCCAGCACGGCGGCTCAGCACTTGAGCGGCGATTAATACGTCGTGGTGTGGGCGTAATGACGCATTAAGCCCTAACTCTGTGTACTCAAAGCTACCCGCTCCCTCGCTACTTGGACCAAAAAAGTCGTTCTCATCGGTAATAATCAACGCTTGGCTCAGAAAGCCATGAACTTGGAGCGTATCCAGGACACTATTGTCACTTTGAGACTGGGCGGAAAAAACCAAGGCCAGCGCGCCCGTCGCAATAGCCAATAGGCGGTGTTCAATCCATCGAAATGACTTGGATACTGTCATCCAGATACTCCCTTTCAAGATACCCTAAAGCACCTGGTGTGTTAGCAACCCTTTCGCGCATCTCCAACTGATTATTAACACGATCAGGTGCTTGGCCAGTCCCAGAAAAAACCATGCGATCCCAGGCTAACTGTAATTGATGTGGATAAACGGATAGCTGCTCTTTAGCAAAGCGAGCATGTACAGGGTGGTTATTGTCTAGTACAAAAACACGTACTGCCTGTCCATCAGGCCAGGTACGTTGGCGCATGGCAATGATTGCTCGCGCTGTATCTCGGTTCAACCTACGAGTTGTAACGTCAGAATTAGCCACTAAGAGCACTGGTTGCTCACCAGCGTAGGCCGTGGTGCAGGTTAGTGATAGGCCTATCACCAATATGATCATTATCGTTAACAGAGCTATTTGGCGCCCCAAATAGACGGTGAAGACGAACGGTCTCATCGAGTATATCTGTTCCGAAGTCGAAAGAACGCCACGTTCAAGCGCCATGCAGGGATCGTTGACCACAACGGTTGCGTGTATGAGTTGATGTCGCATCCCCCTTAAGTTCCCTAGAGCATTATTTTTGTCAAGCGTATTTTGAGATTTTCTAAAAAAGACACTCAGAATACTATTATGTCATTTCGGCACAGTTAATACGTAAACACTACAACAAAATGACTAGTTTTACAGGTTGAAATATCAACGGAATAGGGTGGGACTTAAAGAGGTTTTTTAGAATAAGATAAGGATGGTATTGTATAAATCATCCTTGACAATCTAGACGATTGCTAAACCTTTGGTGTTTTTTCCGCCAAAAATGGGGCTTATAACGTAGCGCAATACTATGCATAGCCGCCAATTGAAAGGTAATTCACTATGTTTACCGGCCTGAGCGCATTTCCGCTAACGCCTATGAGCGAGCAGGGCATTAATGAAGGTGAGTTTATTCGCTTAATGGAGCAACTAGCTGATGCAAAGGTTGATTCTATTGGCGTGCTTGGTTCAACTGGAAGCTACGCTTATTTGAACCGTGAAGAGCGCGCACGTGTTGCCAAACTAAGTGTTGAAAACGCAGGTGGTGTACCGATAGTGGTGGGCATTGGTGCGCTGCGCACTCGCGATGTGTTGGTCAATGTTGAGAATGCCCAGCAAGCAGGTGCGAGTGGTGTATTGTTAGCCCCGGTTTCTTATCAGAAACTCACAGATGATGAAGTCTTTGGCCTATTCGAAACGGTTGATAGGTCGCTGAGCGTGCCGTTGTGTGTTTACGATAACCCAGGTACCACCCACTTTGAGTTCAGCGATGAGCTACATGGTCGAATTGCTCAACTGCCCAGCGTTCGCTCTATCAAAATTCCACCGGTTGTTACCGATATCGCGCTGGCGCGTGAGCGTGTTGCAAGGCTACGCAAGCTTATTCCGAGTGATGTCACGATAGGGATTAGCGGCGACCCTGCAGCAGCCATAGGCTTAAGCGCAGGCTGCGATGCTTGGTATTCCGTTTTTGGTGGCCTATTTCCTAAACAAGCGTTGGCCATAACCCAGGCTGCACAAGCGGGCGATACGCAACAGGCCTTGGCAATCTCCGACGCCCTTGAGCCGCTATGGGCGCTTTACCGTGAGTACGGCGGCAGCTTGCGAGTAGCCGCTACTATTGCAGAGATAACAGGTGTGGTGAGTCAATCCTGCTTACCGCAGCCGCTCAAAACGCTTCAGGGAGTGGATCGCAAAAGAGTGGAGCAGATAGTGGAACAACTGGGGCTAGGGTAAAACAGTGCAAACAGAAACGCCCGGCTAGGCTGGGCGTTATATGGCTAAGCAACCTGCTACGCAAACCATTCTGTTATAGCCATTATGCGGCTATGACTTACTCGGTAAGCTCTAGCAAGCGATCAGCATAATCAGTGAACAGACCATCAACTCCCCACTCGATTAGACGCTCCATCTCTTCAGCTTCGTTGACCGTGTAAATATGAACGGGCAGTCCATTCTCCTGAGCCTGACGAATAAACGACTCGTCAATCACCACTTGCTGTTCATACATGTAGTTGGTGCCAATCCCAACTGCATACTCGGCAACCGCCTGGAAATCCGCATCAGTGATCTCTTCAGGCCCTGGCGTTACACCAGTCCACTCTACAAGGCGCGTGTTGTCCTCTTCACTAGGGTGGTACCACACCAGTTGAATTAGCGGCACGTCTGCATTTAATTCATGTACTTTGAGCAGGCTCTCCTGCTCGAAGGACTGCACTAATACACGACCGTTCTCAATCATATCGTGCTCTTCAAGCACCGCTACCAACGCTTCTTCCAATCCAGGGTTTAGTTGGGGGGACTTGGTTTCAATGTAATAGCGGGTATCGTGTCCAAAGCGCTCGAATAGCTCATCAAGCGTTAGCATCTGAGCGCCTTCAAAGGCAGGGTCAGCGCTGTCGGGGTGCTCTTCGTTAAACCAGGTGCCGGTATCTAGCGCTTTTAGTTCTTCCAACGTGTAATCATTAATGGCGCCTTCGCCGTCGCTAGTGCGCTCAATGGTGTCATCATGAAACACGACCAATTCACCATCGGAGGTGATTTGAATGTCCAGCTCTAAGTAATCTACTCCCCATTCATGAGCCAATTCATAGGCGCTCATGGTACTTTCTGGTGCATGACCACTAGCACCACGGTGAGCTATCACTTGAAATGACTGAAGATCTTTTAGCTGTTGCTCCAGCGGCGAAGTCTCAGCCAGCGCAGCAGTGGTAGCACCAGCGAAAAGACCCAATGAAATTGACGTAGCCAGTAAATGACGTTGCATACGAACTCCTTTAATTGAGTGCTCGTTCAATAGCCTACAGGGCCACAAGCGTTAACGCCAAATAGCGAAATTTGTGCCGCGTTATACTGCGAAACGATTTAAGGTTTCATGCCATTAGTGATGCGCAGGCGATAGACAATCAAAGACCTGCTAGGATTTGAAGCAATTACATGCATTTAATCGTTGTTATAACCCTAGGATTGAAAATCACCCATGACTCAAAAGCCAACGTGGCGAACCACATTGATCAGTTTTCTAATCGCCCTGCTGGTTGGGGTGTTACTGGGCAGTGTGGTTCAAACCCAAATCAATCTCGCTGCACTTCAGAGCATGGGCGTTGATATATCAATAATGCTTCGCCTAGAAACCACCTTTAATGACATCATCACTTTTGCGCCAATTTACGCAGCCCTGTTTTCAGTAAGCTTTCTGCTTTCGCAAATTGCCGCTGTGCTGATTTCGGGCTGGCTAGGCGGTCGATTCCAGCCGTTATTAAGCGCTGGCGCTGCTGCAGTGGCTCTTTTAGTTACGGTCAAAATTGTCGATTCTTTTGCGCCTATGCCAACGCTGATTGCGGCTACGCGCGAAGTGCCGGGGTTGATCGCAATGCTGGTTAGTGCCGCGCTGGCCGGTTGGCTTTATGCGTTAATGCGTCGTCGCGTGCTAAATGCTAGGCGTCCGCGTGGGTTTTCTGGTTTTGCCCTAGTGTTGTCTGTTAGCGGTTTAGTCACCGCTCAGCTCGGGGTTACTTCATCTGCTCAGGCACAAGAAGATCCATCCGCCAGTCAGTCGTATCTTATTGAAAACTTGGCGGAAGATTTAGAGCATCCCTGGTCCCTAGCTTTTTTACCCGATGGAAGCATGTTGGTGACGGAGCGCCCAGGGCGGCTGCGGTTACTCAGTGCCGAAGGTGACACACTGGTGGCGTCTTTAAGTGGCGTACCGGAGGTATACGCTTCCGGTCAATCAGGCTTGTTTGATGTACTGCTATCAGCCCAGTTTGAAGACGACCAACAGGTTTATCTCAGCTACGCCTGTGGCAGCGAGGCAGCTAACCATACCTGCCTAGCTGTCGCCACGCTGGCAGATACGGGGCTTGATAACGTCGAAGAGATATTCAGAGTGCAGCCTGCCAAGCAAGGCGATGCACACTTCGGTGGTCGCTTGGCGTGGTTGCCAGACGACACTCTGATTCTGACGCTAGGCGATGGTTTTGACTACCGCGAACAGGCGCAGAACCTACATAACCATATCGGCACTATCGTGCGGCTTAACCGCGATGGCAGCGTGCCGGAAGACAACCCCTTTGTAGGCCGTGACGATGCCCGCCCGGAAATCTACAGTTACGGCCATCGTAACCCCCAAGGGTTAGTGTTTGATGAAGCCAATCAGCGCTTGATTGCTCATGAGCACGGCCCGCGCGGGGGAGACGAGATCAATATCATTGAAGCCGGCGCTAACTACGGCTGGCCGATTGCAACGGGCGGACTGGATTACACCGGTGCGCGGGTTACGCCGTTCAACGAGTACCCAGGTACTGTGTTGCCCTTAATAGAATGGACGCCTTCTATCGCCCCCTCCGGCATGGCGATCTACGAGGGTGAACTTTTCCCCGAGTGGCAGGGTGATCTGCTAGTCGGTGCTCTGGTAGATAAGGAAGTGCGCCGAGTACGTTTATCTGCCGACGGTTCAAGCGCGGAAGATGTAGAGGGCCTTTTCGGCGAACTGGACGAGCGTATTAGAGATGTGCGCATTGGTCCAGAAGGCGCAGTGTATCTACTTACCGATAGCCTTGAAGGCAGGGTGCTGCGGGTGACACGCCAGGAAATCAACAATTAAATTAAACGCGCCTAAGCATGGCAGTTCATATAGAGCACCACCGACCTCACCGAACAGGTTGGTTACGTGCTGCGGTGCTGGGCGCCAATGACGGCATTGTGTCGACTAGCAGCCTGATATTAGGCGTTGCCGCCGCCAGCACAACGCAGAGCGATATCATGTTGGCTGGTGTGGCTGGCGCTATATTGATGGCTGCCTGTGATATTTACTTTTAAACACTTGCAGCGTTTCTTATGTAATTTCTGGATTAAGTACTCCATCCCCTAACTCCCGCTTCAGCCATTCCGCAAGCGGCTCGCTACGTCGGCTATCAGTTTGACTGGGTAGCCACAAGCAGAGGCGGGCAGGGGTTTCAATACTTCCCCAGGGCGCGATAAGCCGCCCACTCTTTAGGTCATCTTCCACCAATAGCCTCGGCGCTATCGCGATACCCAAGCCCGCCACCGCGGCTTCCATTAAGTAGTAGAGATGATCAAACCCTTGGCCTTTGCTTAGCGCCTCTTCAAGCTGTGCCAACTCAAGCCCTTGAGCATTGGCCCACTGCGGCCAGGCCTGGGGACGGGAAGCGGTGTATAGCAAGGTGTTGGAAAATAGTGTTTCTGGCTTGTTGGAATCGATATGTGTCGCCAACTGCGGGCTTACCACCGCGCAGATATGCTCCGCCATCAGCTCAAATACCTCCAATTTTTCAGGCCAGGGCGGCTCGGAAAACGCCAGGGTGGCGCTGGCGTCACTCTGAATGCCGGGCTTCTCGGTTTCGCTCACTACCACTTTCAGTTTTAGCTCAGGCAGCTCACGGTGCAGTCGGTCCAGCCTGGGAATCAACCAGCGCGCCAAGAGGCTACCTGGGCAAGCGAGAGTGAAGGGCGTTTCTTCCACATCACGCTTGAGCGTTGCGCAACTATCGCGGAGTTTGGTAAACGCCTCGCTTAAGCCACTTTGTAGCTGCTCTCCATACGGCGTAAGTATTAAACCGCGGCCTGCTTTGGCAAATAACGGCACACCAAAATGCTCATCTAGGCTTTTTAATTGGCGGCTAATAGCGCCATGGGTAACGCTTAACTCATCGGCAGCGGAAGTGACGCTACCCAGCCTGGCGGTAGCTTCAAAAGCGCGCAATGCACTAAGTGGCGGCATACTGTGTTGCATAAGATATCCTGCTAACAGTTGATCTAAACTCACATGTTGGTGACATCTTATCGATTTTTATGTCTGCCCGCCTGCGCTACCTTCAATGCATTGAAAATCGCTCACCAAATAGCATTCAGAGGTCGTGATGAACCAGCCAGCAAACTTATCTATGAGCATGCCTGATGCCAACGGCTTGTTTGGCAGCTTCGGTGGCCGCTTTGTCGCCGAAACTTTGATGCCGCTGATTTTAGAGCTGCAAGACGAATACACCACAGCCAAAAACGACCCTGAATTCCAGCGTCAGCTTGCTTACTTTCAGGGCGACTATGTGGGGCGGCCAAGCCCGCTCTACTTTGCTGAACGGCTCACCGAACACTTCGGTGGGGCGAGTATTTACCTCAAGCGCGAAGAGCTAAACCACACCGGCGCCCACAAGATTAACAACTGCATTGGTCAGGTGTTGCTGGCCAAGCAGATGGGCAAAAAACGCATCATTGCCGAAACCGGTGCCGGGATGCATGGCGTAGCCACCGCTACGGTGGCTGCACGTTTTGGTTTGCCCTGTGTGATCTACATGGGCACCACCGATATCGAACGCCAGCAGCCCAATGTATTCCGCATGAAGCTGCTGGGGGCAGAAGTAATCCCCGTCACCTCCGGCACCGGCACGTTAAAAGACGCCATGAACGAGGCGCTGCGCGACTGGGTGACTAACGTTGATGACACCTTCTACATCATTGGCACCGTGGCCGGGCCACACCCTTACCCTGCCATGGTGCGCGACTTCCAAGCAGTCATCGGCCATGAAACCCGCAGCCAAATGCTTGAAAAGCAGGGTCGCTTACCGGATTCGCTGGTGGCCTGTATTGGTGGCGGCTCCAACGCCATGGGGCTATTTCACCCGTTCCTCGATGACATTGATGTCAAGATGATCGGAGTAGAGGCGGGTGGTAAGGGGGTAAAAAGTGGCCTGCACGCGGCCAGCCTAAACGGCGGTACGCCAGGTGTACTGCACGGCAACCGCACCTACCTGCTGCAAAATGAAGATGGCCAGATTATCGACGCTCACTCGATTTCCGCTGGACTCGATTACCCCGGCATCGGGCCAGAGCACGCATGGCTCCACGAGCAGGGGCGTGTTGAATATGTCTCCGCCACCGACGACGAAGCGCTGGAAGCTTTCCAGATCTGCTGTCGTCAGGAAGGCATCATTCCTGCCCTAGAAACCGCTCACGCCCTAGCCGAAGTCGCCAAGCGCGCGCCCACGCTGCCCCGCGAGCACTTAATGGTGGTTAATCTGAGTGGCCGGGGTGATAAAGACATGATGAGCGTGGCCCATCATCTTGGCGATAAATTCGGAGTGAAAAACGTATGAGCACGATTCAGGACAATGCTAACAATGGTTTTAAAAAGGCTTCTCGTCTTGAAAACCGCTTTGCTGAACTCAAAAAGCAAAACCGCCCAGCGCTGGTCAGCTACCTGACGGCTGGCGACCCGGACGCGGAGACCTCTCGTCGTTTGTTGCACGGGCTGCCCTCCGCCGGGGTGGACATCATCGAGCTCGGTATGCCGTTCAGCGACCCTATGGCTGATGGTCCCGCGATTCAAAAAGCCGCGCTGCGCGCCCTGGAAAATGGCCAAACACAAGCCAAAACGCTGGAAATGGTGCGCCGTTTCCGCGAAGAAAACAGCACTACGCCAATTGTACTGATGGGCTACTACAATCCCATTTTCTGCTATGGGGTTGAGCGTTTTTTAACCGACGCAGCCCTCGCCGGTGTCGATGGCCTGATCGTCGTAGATCTACCCCCGGAGCATGACGAAGAGCTCTGTCAGCCTGCAGCCCAGCACGGTATCGATTTTATCCGCCTGGCCACCCCGACCACCGATGCCAAACGTCTGCCTAAGGTACTTAGCAACACTTCTGGGTTTATCTACTACGTATCGGTGGCGGGGGTGACCGGCGGTAGTGCCCCCACGCCAGAACGGCTGGAAAGCGCGGTAGCCAAACTGCGCGAACATACCGATCTGCCTGTCGCTGTTGGCTTTGGTATCCGCACCGCCGAGCAAGCTGCCACTATCGGCCGGTATAGCGATGCGGTCGTCGTTGGCTCTGCGCTCGTCGACTGCATCGAAAATGCCAGCACGCCTGATGAAGCTGTTGAGCGTGTACACGGCCTGGTAAGCGAGCTGGCTGAAAGTGTCCGGACATGCCGCACAGAGAGCGAGCTGCAAGCTTGTTGATACAATCACTGTAAAAAGAACGCTACGTTAAAAGAGCAGGCCAACCGGACTGCTCTTTTTTTAAGGTTGAGAAAAGTCTTAATTAACGGCTAATCTAGGTAAATCGGGAGTGAAATAACTGTGAATGCTCATACGAGCTGATAGGAGCGCGTTTTTATGAACCTAACCACGCTGCTGCTGTTTATCCCTGCCTGCTTCGCCCTTAATATGGCGCCTGGCCCTAATAACCTGCTGTCATTAACCAATGCCAAGCGTTATGGCGTTCGGGCCGCTTGTTTAGCGGGTATTGGGCGGTTAATAGCCTTCGTAGGCATGATTACCCTGGCAGCGACCGGTTTGGCGACGCTGCTCTATACCTCTGAAAAGATCTTCCTGATCATTAAGATTGTCGGTGGCCTCTATTTACTATGGCTGGCGTATCAACTTTGGGGGGCGGATACCGCTGAACATGATGACGCTGGCGCTATGCCCCGAAATCTTTTTGAGCTGGCGCGACAAGAGTTTCTGCTTGCCGCAGGTAATCCCAAAGCCATCCTGATTTTCACTGCGTTTCTACCGCAGTTTGTGGAGCCAACAGGGAATGTGGGACAGCAGTTTTTAGTATTAGGCGCCCTGTTTCTGCTGCTGGAGTGGCTAGCGATTGCCGGTTACGCCTACGCAGGCAGCTTTTTAAACCAATGGTTTTCACGCCCCGCTATGCGGCGCTTATTCAACCGCGGTTGCGCAACTCTATTAGCCAGCGCAGGGGTAGGGCTGTTGCTGGCTAAAAAAGAGTGAGTACGCTGTAAGGATATTGGTTTAAGGCGAGGTTTCTTTACTTACCGCTAAGCGTAATAATCTTGATACCCTGGAAAAATTTGCGAACGAGTTGTTCGTTAGGCTACTGCACTAGTGGCCTAAGATTATTTTATGGTTCTAAATTTAATAGCGGCCCCTCGGTTTGGTGCGAAAAGTCAGCGAATGCGGGCAGTTTTCGTACTTAGTCTAGACCGTACCCTTTAAGATTCTACAAACCCGAGGCATACCATGGGAAAGCTTTTTTCACTGATAATCGTTCTGGCGCTTGGTTACACCGGCCTATATTTCTATTACGGCGTTGTTGTTGAGCGGGAAATAAAACAGCAGCTAGATGATCGTGGCCTCACCGGTGTCAGCATCGATAATGTTGAATACGGAATATTGGCCCCTGTCAGTACGTCAGCCGACATTACTATAACGGCGACGTATCGTAGTGCTCAGGCCGCTATGGATATTAAGGTGCAAGGGCATCCTGTGTTTTCAGACGAGGTAAGTGTTCAGTTCGATGGCCTTCAGGCACTTCGGCTAGGCATTGGTTTGTAACGATTAGAATGGTTAATAAAGCCCTGGTGACTGCCGGGGCTTTTTTGTGGATAAGCTATTTAAAAAGCGAAGCCGAAAGCTTGTCGCCTACGTTGAAGAGAGGGCTGTTTGCGCTGGTCTAAGCGCCCTCTATCTTTTGACCAATACGCAAGCGATTTTTTTAATCGGCTGGGGTATATGGAGTTATCGCGAACGGAGGCACCGAAAGCCATCACTGAGACACCTCAGTTTGCTGGACTGTGTCCCGCCTCATCGACGTTTATGGCTAAAGTGCTGAGTACTAAGCATGGATGAGTGGACCATAAAGCAGTCACCTTAGTTGGCACCTGAAGTGAGCGGTACCCACACATGCTCTATACCGATCGATAACGCTACGGCAAACAACAGCCCCGCCATCAACCAATTAAAGCCCTGAACGATTCTGGGGCTTTTAACGCGACTGCCTATCAAACTGCCGATCGCGATATAGCTTCCGGGTGCGCCAGCGGCTAACAACGCCAGCCCCAACGCCCAAACCACCAAGCTAAACCCTTGAATGCCTGCAGCTGGAAATTGCAGTGTGGTAATAGGTAAGGTAGCCATCATGGCTTTGGGATTAAGCAGTTGCATTACCAATCCATTGCGGAAGTTTAATAGCTTAGGGGCGTTATCGTGCTTGTTAACATCAGTGTTTAAATTAGTGCTTAAATCCGCACTTGAACGGGCGATTTTGCTTGCCAGATAAATAATATAGCTACACCCCAACGCGCTTACCACGACTAGTGCTTCATCGTTGATCCATGCAGCGCCCGCCCAGCCTAAAACCAACAGATACACCAGCATCGCGGTGCCCACACCAAGGCAAAAACCAACCGACTTTTTGGCTTGGCCATTAATGCCAACGTTCAAACCAAGCAAATTCACAGGCCCAGGCGAATACATCGCGCCCAGGGCATAGGCGACAATTCCTAGCATGGTAAAGCCTCTTTAATAATGTCTGTTCTTACAATTCGGCGGGTAGGGGGTTAACGCGCGATATCGCGTTGATACTGGTGGGGCGTCATGCCATAAATGCGTTTAAAGCGGCGATTAAAATGGCTGAGGTCGGCAAACCCATAGCGCAAAGCGACCTCCGTCAGGGAAGCGCCGAGGTCTAGTGCGGAACGGGCCGCGTTGATCCGGCAATTGATCACGTACTGATGTGGTGTGATGCCGTAATGGTGACGAAACAGGCGCAAGAAATGGTACTTCGATAGATGCGCCGCTTGGCTGATGTCATCAAGAGAAATATCCGAGTCTAGATGGGCATGGATATACTCTTTCGCCAGACCTAACAGCGCATCGGGACGAGTGGTTACTTGGCGGGAGTGAGAAACACCACCAAGTTGCACGGTACGTTCAACCACCTGATAAAGCGCGTTTTCCTGGTCAATACAGCTCCCCACGTGAGAAGTGACTAAGCGTGCCAGCTCCAAAATAGCGTTGCGTAACTGAACATCCTGAATAAGCGTGTTGTTTGAGCGAAAGTCAGCCGTGTTATCGCGACCAAGGGCATCCGCAAACAGGGCATTAACCTGTTCGGGGTGCGCATATACCATCAGGTAATCCAGCGCATGCTCGCCGCCCGATTGGCCGTCGTGAACCTCCTCTGGATTAAACAGAATAACGTTGCCCGGAGGGCTACGGTGATACTGCCCGCCGCTGAAGAAATCCTGACGCCCTGCCAACGTTACCCCGAACGCATACTCCTCGTGGGCATGGCGGTCGTAGCTGAAGTCTTCTATGGCCGCGTGAAGTACCGTCAGCGTTGGCACATGCTGGCTTTTGATGAATTGAAACCGGCTTGCGTTACTCATGCCGCCCCTCCTGATTAGTCACACCACTAGCTTATGCCAGCACCGTTTCCGAATGCTTGTACATAATTGCTAATCGGCAGTGACCGCTACCAGGGTAGTGTTTTACACCGGGGACTGCTTACGTGCCAGTACCAACAGCAACACCAGCGCGAAGGAAGCGGCCGTCAACAGTGTGCTGATGGCGGCGATGGTCGGGTCGATCTCGTCGCGCAAAGCAGTGAACATGCGTACGGTCAAGGGTTGGTTCTGCCCACCCGAAATGAAGAGCGCTACCATGGTTTCGTCCAGGGCCTGGATGAAGGCAAAGATCGCGCCGGTCAACACACTGGGCATGATTTGCGGCAGAGTAACGCTCATGAAACTGCGAAAGCGATTCATGCCAAGGCTTCTGGCGACCATCTCCTGGGTTTGGTCGAAACCGTGCAGGCCTGCGGTTACCGCGGTAATCACATAGGGTAGCGCCAGCATTACGTCCGCCATGATCAAGCCGGGGATGGTGTAAAGCATTCCTGACAAAGCGTAAATGAAGAACACCCCAGTGGCGACGATAATGATCGGCACGATCAAGGGCAGTAAAAGAACAATCTTCAGGTAGCGCATTAGCCTATGTGTGGAGTTATTGATGGCATAAGCAGCCGCCACGCCGATCGGTGTGGCAATTAATGCGGTGGAAAACGCCACGATCAGACTGGTTTTCGCAGCAGACATCCACCCTGGATTATTGAAGAAGGTCTCATACCAACGAAAGGAGTAGCTGCTGGGTGGAAAAGAAAGGAAGCGACTGTCCGAGAATGACATGGGTACGACGATCAATAGTGGCAGGATCAAAAAAATCAGCACCACTACCACATAGCCAATAAAGCTTATTCGACTCAAGGATAATTTAATCATTTTGCACCGAGTATCTTCTCAAGGGGTACAAGGCGGCTCACCACATAGAAAATGATCAGCACACAGATAAGCAGCACGACACTGACGGCACTGGCTGCTCCCCAGTCGCTGTACAGCTGGATGTTCCGGCTGACCAGCATGGAAGCCATGACCGTACGTCCTCCCCCAACCAGCTCTGGAGTGATATAGAAGCCGAGACACAGCACGAACACCAGTGTCATGCCGGCCAGCACGCCGCTAAGGGAGAGCGGAAAAAACACGCGCGTGAAAACGTGCAGCGGACTTCCACCGAGACTCGCGCCAGCCTGGATTAAGTCTTTGGGGATTTTCTGCATGGTGGCGTAGAGCGGCAAGACCATAAACGGTAACAGGATATGCACTGTGGCGATGATCGTGCCGAGTTCGTTATGCACCAGCGCTAGCGGCGTATCGATCACGCCGGCACTGATCAGCGATTGGTTAACCACACCAGAGCGCTGGAGTAGAATCAGCCAGGCATAAGCCCTCACCAGCACGCTGGTCCAGAAGGGTAGAATCACCAGTGCCAGCACCAACATCGACCATCGCCGCGGTAATATTGAGGTGGCGTAGGCAATCGGGTAGCCCATCAGCAGAGCCAGCAGCGTAACGATGAAGCTGATTCGGAATGTGACCCAGAACGTATTCCAGTAGATCCTTTCGGTGAGGATTCGTTGGTAGTGCTCCAGCGTGAAGCCGTCGGCGTAAAACGATTGACCGATCAACCAACCAAGAGGAATGAGGAGCAGCACGAAAACCACCAGAACGGCGGGAGACATTAAAAGCAGCATGAGTGCATGCTCTCGCCGTCGATAGCCCAGCGAAGCATCCTGGTTACTAGCGTGAGGATAATGGTCGTGTACATCGGTCGCTTTCAAAGGATGTCTCCTATTGGGAAAATCGACGAGCGCTGCCGTATCCCGATGGCGAGATAAGGCAGCGGCACACTTATCGCTGCATGAAATCCAGCCAGCGACGTTCAGCTTCCTCACCCGCAGAGGAGGCCCACCACTCGTATGACATCAACACCTGACGCTCGGCGTTTTCAGGAAAGCTCGGCAGCTCCCTGGCCCGCTCGTCGGAAATCTTGCCAGTATCGAAGGCGGCCGGATTACCGGGGCCGTAGTCGATGTGGAGGGGTAAGTTGGCCTGATACTCGGGGTCGATAGCCGCGTTGATGAACTCGACGGCGGTCTCAAGGTTGGGGGCACCCTCGATAATGCAAAGATGCGTGTTCTGTAGAACGCCATCGTTATAGGTGAACTCAGCATTGGCGCCTTCGTTGATAATGGCACTGACTCGGCCATTCCATATCATCAACATATCCACTTCGCCGTCGTAGAGCAGCTGGGCTGACTGTCCGCCGGAGGTCCACCAGGTGGTGATATGCGGTTTGATCTCTTCAAGCTTGTCGAAAGCCCGGTCAACATCCAGCGGATAGAGCTCTTCACGCGCGACTCCATCCGCCATTAAAGCGGCTTCAAGCGTTCCTAGCGGGTGGTTGCGTAGGGCGCGGTTGCCGGGAAACTCCTCAACATTCCAGAAGTCTTCCCAGCTTTGCGGCGGATTGCCATCGAATGCATTGGGATTGTAGGCCAGCACGCTGGAGTAAAACTCGTAGGCCACGGAGTAGGGCGTCTTATACTCTTCAGGCATTGATTCAGCGTTGGGAATCTGGCTGAAGTCGAGCTCCTCTATCAGCCCTTGATTGCCGCCTCGCACACAATTCAACGGCGGGGTATCGACCACATCCCATACGGCTTGGCCGGTGGTGCCCTGGGTTCTGATCATCGGCCAGGCGTCGGGGGCGCTCTCTTGATTAATGGTGATGCCCAGCGCTTCGGCAACCGGGTCGAGAATGGCGATTGTTTGTGCCTCTTGATAAGCGCCACCCTGGGAGACAAAGGTAATTTGGCCGTTTGCCAGGCTTTGCCCGGCACCCAGCGCACCGACCACCATTACCGAAGAACCAAGCAAGTATTTAAAGCAGTTAGTATCTTTCATCATGCGATCTCCAACTGAGTAAATGCTTCCGACGCCAAATCAGCGCCCGATTGCATCAAGGAACTGGTAGTAACCTGCTACCAGTCGAATACCGACTTCACGTAGAGGATAAAACGGGACGGCCTTGAGTCGGTCCGCGGCAAGCAGCGCCACGTCAGGGCTTTCACCCATGGCGTAGTCAGCCGCCAACCGCCCGAGCAACGTCGACATAGCTACGCCAGCGCCGTTGTAACCGGCGGCGTAGCAAAATCGCTCATCGAACCTGCCCACATGGGGCAGGGCATCTAGCGTCATGCCCACATGCCCAGACCAGCGATAGGCAATACCGATATCGGCGAGCTCTGGAAAGAGCGACACCATGGCTTTCTGGAGAGAGTCGAACGCCGCCTGAGAGTCATGTTTGCCGAACGCCCCTCGTCCCCCAAATACGATCCGTCCATCGACCTTGCGAAACCAGCGCATCATCCTGCGGGTTTCGCCATAGCTTCTTTCCTTGACCATCAGGCGCGCCTGCAGCCCCTCCGGTAGGGGTTCAGTAGTAATAATCGAACTTCTAAACGGCACCAGGCGAGACCTGATCGGCACACTGACGGGGGTGATGTCTGAATAGGCATTGGTTGCCAGGATCACCTGTTGCGCTTTGATCTCGCCATCTGGCGTCGCGATAAGTACACCATCATCCAATCGACGGATGCTGGTAGCCGGTGTGCGCTCGAAGACCAGCTCGCCATGGCGTCGATTAATTCCTTCCGCCAGGCCACGCACATAGTCGAGCGGGTGCAACGTGCCGACACCAAGCCCTAAAACCCCACCTGTAAATCCATGCGACCCGGTCTCTTCGGCGACCTCGCCAGCGGATAGGCAGCGCAGCGAGTCATCACCCATTTCCCGGCGCATCCACTCGGCTTCTTCGGTAATCACTTTCAGCGCCTTGGCGGTATGGGCGCAGCGCAGGTTACCGCAGCGGATGAAGCGGGCATCATGCAGGCGATACGCCTGAATCAGTGTTTCCACCTCATCTACCGCTTCATGACAGAGCCGGTGCATGGCATTGGCTACCGACATGCCGTGGGCCTGGGCGATACTGGGAAACGATAGCCGGAATTTCGCCGACACCACCCCCCCATTGCGTCCGCTTGCCCCCCAGCCAATCGGGTTGGCATCAACCACAAGTGCTTGGACACCCCTTTCTGCTAACCGGTGGACCGCTGCCAATCCCGTATAGCCACCGCCGATAATGGCGACATCAACGGTTTTATCGTTGGCAAGACGCGCAAAATTAGCAGTGGTATTCGCCATATCACGCCAAAGCGAAGCAATTTGGGAGGTAGGCTGCGGGCCACTCATGTCACACCTTCTCTACGGCGTCTGCCAACGCCTTAAGTGTGGGGAAGTGAAAGTCAGGCGTGGTGAGCTGTTTTGGCTCAGGCGTTCCACCGAACCCCGCTTGACCCTGGCGACGTTCAATCCAGCAGGTGGTGTAACCCAGCTCTTTAGCAATGCCGATGTCATGGTGCTGGCTTTGAGCAACGTGCAAAATTTCCGAAAACTTATATCCGTGAGCTGCCTGGCGACCGCGGTTGTAGGCGAAGAACATTGGGTTGGGCTTGGCCACCCCGGTCTCGTCGCAGGTCACGCTATCGTCAAAGGGGTCGTCGAGGGTATGGGAGTAGCAAGAAAACGCAGTGCGATCAGCATTGGTCATGGCGACCAAGCGATAGTGCTTGCGCAAGCGCTTCAGTGCCGCCACAGAGTCTTCAAAGGCTGGCCAATGGAACACCGCCAACTGAAAAGTATCAGCCGAAGCCGTGTCGGCAGGCAGCTTTAACTCTTCAGCTAGCGAGCGGTAGACATCCGCCATGGCACTGCTTGAACGCCCCGGGTAGCGATCCCGCCCGCGCTTATAAGCGTCAAAAATAGTATTGTCGTCCAGATCCTGAGCCGCAGCCCCACCAATACGACGGATCGCCTCCAGTACACCCTTCTCGAAATCGATCAGCGTGCCCACGACATCAAATGTCAGAACTTTAAAATTGGAAAGTTCCATGATCGGCTATGACTCCTGTTTTACTTCGCGATTGTGTCAGGCAACGTTGGTCGCCGGAGTGGAGCATCCCGCACGAGGCACGATGATGGTGTCCTCTGGATGCAGTACCACGCTCAGGTTCTCGCCGAGCGGTGGAATCTGTTGCCTTGCGGCGTGATGACTGGGTTGGCGCATGCTGATGGAGGTACCGTCTTCCAGTTCGAGGAACAGCCGTAGACTGTCGCCCTGGTACACAGCCTCGATAACCCGGCAGGTCAGGCGATTAACGTCGGGTGCATGACTGCCGTCGTCGATCAGCAATTTTTCGGTCTGGATGGCTAGCAGCAGGTCCGCATGGGGTGAGATTGGCTTGGCGGAAAGCAGGGTTTGATTGCCGAGCTTTACCTTGTGCTCATCGATACGCGTCACCGGCAGTAGGGTGGAGTCACCGATAAAGCTGGCCACAAAGGAGTCTTTAGGGTTGTTGTGCAGGGTCTCAGGGGCGCCGATTTGTACCAGCTCACCATCTTTAAGAATCGCCACCCGGTCGCTCATGGTCAGCGCTTCACGCTGATCGTGGGTGACATAAACGACGGTGGCCCCCAGCTTGCGATGCAAGCGACGCAGTTCAATCTGCATTGTTTCGCGCAACTGCTTATCCAGCGCCGATAGCGGTTCATCCATCAGGATTAGCCTTGGTTCGAAAACAATCGCCCTGGCAAGAGCGACGCGTTGCCGTTGACCGCCCGACAGTTGCGACACCCCGCGCTCCTGATAGCCATCCAACTCGACCATCGCCAGAGCCTGTTTCACCCGCTCCGGCCATGTTGACTTGGGTAGGCGACGAGCCCGCAGGGGAAAAGCGACATTTTCGCCAACGTTCATATGAGGGAAGAGCGCGTAACTCTGAAAGACGATGCCGATGTTGCGTTTATGGGGTGGCATGTAGGTCATGTCTTGATCACCGACCCATACCGACCCTGAAGAGGGCATCACGAATCCACCCAGGGCACCAAGCAGTGTCGTTTTTCCAGAGCCTGAAGGGCCTAGTAACGATACGAATTCACCCGGCTCAATATTTAAAGTTATGTCCTTCAAGGCTACCGTGCCACCATAACGCTTACTGATTGAGCGTATGGAGACACCAACGCTATCTCGCTCATCCATAGGGTTTATCGCCTTTTATGGTTGTAACGTCTTCGGTTGCCATTGAGTACAGCAGATAAAAACTCAGGTAACAATTGCGAAATTCTTGGCATTAGCATAACTTCAAGTTATGCCTACATTGCGCCGACAACTACCCAGCGCCAACGCTCTGTTTGTTTTTGAGTCAGCGGCCCGCTGCGGTAACTTCACCAAGGCCGCCGTAGAACTGGGGGTTACCCAGCCTGCGGTCAGCCGCATGCTTGCGCTTCTGGAAGAGTATCTGGAGGTCAAACTGTTCTTGCGCACGCCCGGCAAAACCGAGCTGACGGAGAGCGGGGTTATCCTCTACCAAGGCGTGGTTGATGGCTTTCGTAATATCGAAGCGGCGATTCATGAGATCCGAGCCCGCAGCACAGGGCTTGAAACGGTAACGTTATCGGTCTCAACTGCCTTCACCACCCACTGGCTCATGCCGCGCATGCACAAGTTGCAGGCCCAGCTACCCAATATTGACCTACGTTTTCAATTGATTTCAGGCTCGGTAAGCGGCTCAGTCGAAGATGTTGACTTGGGGATACGCTTCGTCACGGGTGAAGACATCCTGCATGACGCCTCATTGTTACTGCCGGAAATACTCGTGCCGGTGTGCAGCCCCGCCTATCGCAAGCAGCAGCTTGAGTCACCCAACAACGATATTGCCACCACCCTCATCAGCCTGAGCGACAGCCGAATAGACTGGTTCGAGCTGCTACCCAATTTCCATCTGCAGGCTTATGGGACGACTCATTCGTTAGTGTTTTCGGACTATGCGGTAGTGCTCCAAGCGGCTCTGCTTGGCCAGGGCATCGCCATCGGCTGGCTGAACATTGCTTCCCACTGGCTGGAGACCGGCTCGCTGGTGCCCGCCACGCCGACAGCGATTGCCACAGAACGGCTTTGCCATCTGGTTCACTCGCGCAAAAAGCCGCTGAGTGACGCAGCCAAGCAGGTGAGGGAGTGGATAATCGCAGAAACAAAAAATGACGTTGCTAATGTGGCGAAGCAGTATCCAGAGTTAAATCTTCATCCATTGTTGGCTAAGCGCTTCTAATTTTTATTTCGCTTTGTTAATAAAGTCCTAAACGGTTGGAACAGACTTGAAGGGGGAACTGCTGCTTCCCCCTAAATGGGTGCTATACCACCGCCATTCTCAAACAACAGGCACCGTACCACCATCAATCACATACTCCGTTCCCGTGATCGTAGCTGCCAGCGGTGACGCCAAAAAACCGATCAAGTTAGCCACTTCAGCAGGCTTCGAGGGGCGGCCAATCGGGATGCCGCCCAGCGAATTCATGATGATTTGCTTGCCGCCTGCGTAATCGGTGCCTGCCTCTTGGGCAATCCGCTCGGCCAGTGCAACCGCGGCTTCCGTTTCGATCCAGCCCGGTGAAACGCGAACCACGCGCACCCCTTTGGGTGATACCTCCTTTGATAAGCTCTTGCTATAGGTGGACAGCGCCGCTTTGGCAGCCGCATAGGCCGTGGTTGATTCGGGCAGGGGAAGTTCACGCTGAATGGAGGTCACGTGGATAATCACCCCATCGCCCTGGGCCAGCATGCTGGGCAGCAGGGCGCGATCCAACCGCACGGCTGGAAACAGATTGAGATCAAACTCCCGCTGCCACTCCGCTTCCCCAAGAGCTGAGAACCCGCCGCCGGGCGCGGATGAGCCACCCAGCACATGGACGATAATATCCACTCCACCCAAGCGTTCGTTGACCGCATCGGCCACCGTGGCACAGCCTTCGGCCGTCATCAGGTCAGCGCCTAAAAACAGCTCATCAGGCAGCTCGGCGGGCCGAGTACGAGCGGCTGTTAGAACCTTCGCTCCTTCCTCGCGAAAGAGTGACACTACGGCAGCGCCAACCCCTTTGCTACCACCGGTGATCAATACGCGTCGCCCGTTCAAGTTCAGGTTCATTAGTGGATCTCCAATGATTGGATTTGCCCATCGGCAAGCTGAAAAGTGTGGTCCAGTTGCACCGGACTGCCGGGGAAGTTGCCGGTCACGGTGGCGGTAACCACCATCGTGTTGCCTTGATGGGAAACACTCAACGGCTCGACGCGATACTCAATTTTGGCACGGGTAGCGCGCAGCCATGATTGAATAGCGGTTCGCCCGCGGTGCGTCTCTCCTTCATCAAACACACGGGCATCGGCGGTAAAGCAATCGGTAAGTTGGGAATCGTCCGCACCGTTGCTGATGTTGAAGTAGGTGGTAATAGCGTTGGGCAGTGAAAAACTCATGATGGTCGTCTCTCGTAAGGACTAATGTGAGAGAATCTTCTGCCCAGACTTATGCATTATCAAGAACGCACAAAAAGGTGAGTGGCTTCCCAATGAGAAAGATTTATACGCCCGCTACTGCCGCAAGCGATGTGGAAAAGGCATTAAAAATGCTGGATGGGCGCTGGAAGCTCATCATTCTCTTTCATCTCTTCGATGGAAAAGTGCAGCGCTACTCCGATTTTGAAAAACTCATCCCCGATATCTCCCAAAAAATGCTGGCCCAACAGCTGCGCCAACTGGAAGCGGATGGCATCGTGGCCCGCAAAGTCTATCCCTTGGTGCCGCCTAAAGTGGAGTATCGTCTTACCGAGTGGGGGCAAACGCTGTGCCCCGCGCTGGATGCCTTACTGAAATGGGCCGAACAGAAGGACAGTTTTAGCAATCCAGCCCAGTTAAACGATCAAGACGATGCCGCCACCCAATGAGAGCCGCCTAATGCACTACCGCACCATGACCATCAACGATTATGACGCCGCCATTGCCCTGTGGAGCGAGAGTGAAGGTGTGAGGATTCGCGACGCCGATTCTCGGGAAGGCATCGAGAAATACCTGCTGCGCAACCCCGGTCTGAGCTTTGTGGCAGAAGTAGAAGGCGAAGGAGAAGAAGAGTTGGTAGGAACGATCATGGCGGGCCACGATGGCAAGCGCGGCTATGTTCAACACTTATCGGTAGCGGATTCTCACCGACGGTTAGGCATCGCCACACGGCTGGTAAGCCTGTGCCTGGAAGCACTCAAAAACGAAGGCATCCAAAAATCCCACCTGATGATCCTTCCCGAGAACGAAGCCGCCCAGACGTTTTGGGCCAATCAGGGCTGGGTCTATCGGTCTGATATTCTGCTCTATTCATTTGTGAGTGGAGATAACGAGAACGTTTAGCTGTAGCGCTAACGCTAGTGCAAGAGACATAACTACAATTATACCTTGTACGTAACTCTGTAATCATTGCACTGAGTCTCACCCAACCCCACCCGCGTCTTCTAACGATTCTGCGAAGTTTGGGGTCTCAATGGCACCTATTCTTAGCCACCCACACGCCTTCCCTGGCTCTAAAGATGTCACTCGTTTTTCACTGACATATATGGCTGACGAAAGTGGAAACTGGCGGTTGCCGCGCAAGCGTCTCGGTAATCCCCCCAAAAAACCAGGGTGCTCAAAAGTAGAATTTTCCGTAAGCTAAACGCAGGGAGATTCTGCATGAAAAAATCACGTTTTTCTGACAGCCAAATACTGTCGATCCTCAAGCAAGCCGAAGGTGGTGCACCTGTTC